>CAVOXY010000021.1:0-564714 GCA_963700515.1 uncultured Planctomycetota bacterium
GCGGCACGGTAACCGCTGACGAGCGAATCGTACACCGTAACATCGTGACCCGCATCGAGAAGGATCTGCGTTGCCGCTGAGCCTATATAACCAGCGCCACCTGTAAGGAAGATATTCATACTCAATCCCCTCCAGGGGAAGTGCTATCCATCATACCCTGCTGTGTGCAGAAAGGATTCATGCCAGGATCTCGAGTGAGGCCATAGAGGCGACGAGATGCTTGAGGCCGGCGTCCTCGAACCTGATGGATACCTCCTCGTCGTCGAAGTCTACCTGTGTGCTGACGACGATGCCCTCGCCAAACGATGGATGGCGGACACGCATGCCTGTGCGGAAGCGAGGCTCCGCCGCCGGCCGTGCGGCAGGTTCCCAGGTGGTCTGCTGGCGGTATGCGGACTCGATCCAGTTGTGGGGTCCGGGTAGCTCGCCGTGAATGAGATCAGGGGGCAAGTCCAAAAGGAAGCGCGAAGGCTCGGTCATGAGAGAGGGTCCAGCCATCCTGCGCCGGAAGGCACGTGTGAGGAAGAGCCTGTCCTGCGCACGGGTCACGCCAACGTAGAAGAGGCGGCGCTCTTCGGCCATCGCCTCGGGATCCTCGAAGGAGCGTTGATGCGGCAGCGCACCGTCGTCGAGGCCGATGATAAATACGATGGGGAACTCTAGCCCTTTCGCCGAATGAAGGGTAAGCAAAGTAGGGGCGTTTAACTCATCGGTCAGTGTATCCTGGTCAGAGACCAGGGCAACCTGTTCGAGAAATGTCGTGAGATCCAACTCGGCCATGTCCAGGGCGACCCGGCGTAATTCCTGCAATTCTCCCAGCGTTCGAGCCCTTCTTCGCTGCCATCATCCAGGAATTGACGGTACCCGATATCTCGCAGAACAGTGTCCATCAGGTCGAGCAAGCCCATATGCTCCTTCGCATTAAGCCATCGATGAAGTGGATCGGCCAACTCAAACAATGCTTTCTCGGCTCGTGAGCCAAAGGCGGTGCCGCCTGGATTTCGGGCAATCTGCAGCAGGATTTCGACGGGTGTCTGTCCACTCTCTTCGGCGGTCTTGAGCAGGAGTTCGATGGTTTTCGTGCCGATGCCGCGCGGCGGTGTGTTGATCACGCGCAACAAACTGACTTGATCACGCGGGTTGTGGATCAGCCGCAAGTAGGCGATGATGTCCTTCACCTCCCGGCGACCATAGAAACGCTGGGCACCAACGAGGCGATAGGGCAGGTTGGCGCGCAGGAAGGCCTCCTCGAGGGCGCACGGACTGGGCATTGGTCCGGTACATGATGGCGCAGTCTCCCGGTTCGATGGCTTCGTTCAAGGTCAACATGGCGATCGTCTCGATGACGTAGCTACCCTCATCATTTTCGTCATAAGCCTCATGCAGCGTGACTTGCTGGCCCATACCCCTGTCGGTCACCAGGGTTTTCTTCTGGCGGCCGGTATTTCGATCGATCACCGCCATGGCCACGTCGAGGATGGTCTGAGTGGAGCGGTAATTCTGCTCGAGCAATATTGTATGTGCGCCGGGGAAATCCTCCTGAAAACGCCGGACATTGCGGTAGTCTGCCCCGCGCCAACGGTAGATCGATTGATCCGGATCGCCGACTACAAAAAGATCGGGCTGATCCCCTGCTGAGCAGCCTCAGCAGGGCGTACTGTGCGGTATTCGTATCCTGGAATTCATCGACGAGGATATGTTTTACGGACCCCTGATAACGCGCCCGAACTTGTGGATTGTTCTTGAGCAAGGTTACGACGTATTGCAGTAGATCATCGAAGTCGAGCGCATTATTGGCCAGCAACAGCTGCTGGTAGCGGGTGAACACCCGGTGGGTGATCTCCTGGAGGTAGCTTTCGATAGTAAAGGTCTTCACGTCTACGAGTTCGTTCTTTGCGCGTGAGATCATATCGTGGACGCGCCGCGGTTGGATTTGTTTTGGGTCGAGGTTGAGTTCTTTATAGATCTGCCGGAGCAAGCTGCGTTGATCAGCATCATCGAAGATGACAAACTCGTGCGTGATCGGCAGGTGATCAGCTTCGCGCCTCAAGATACGGGCACACAGCGAATGGAATGTCCCAATTTGCAGGCCTCGCGGCGCGAGACCGCCAAACTCCGGTGTGGAAGATAGGCTCTGCAAGCGGGCGATCATCTCGCGCGAGGCCTTATTGGTGAACGTCACTGCCATGATGGCTTGAGCCGCTGCAGCAAGCTGATCCACCTGGTAGGCGATGCGATGGGTCAGCACACGTGTCTTGCCAGAGCCGGGTCCAGCGAGGACCAGGATCGGACCCGCAGGTGCGGTTACCGCCTTTTGCTGAGCAGGGTTGAGATCAGTGAGGTAGTCCATGTGTTTTGGTGGCGATCAGGGTGACCGGAACCATTCTAACGGCGCCGCAGTGCGCCGACAAGGCAGACACAAACACTGGCGAGTTCAGGAGCGCTCTTTATGGGGGTCTAGATCAAGCCACTCATCCCCACCAAGCAATCCGCCGGGGCCCTGGTTGGATAGTGGCATCACCCGGCTGGGGGCAAAGTAAGGGAAGTCAAATTGGACATCATCACCGGCTGATTTGCCTGGAATGGGCATCAAGCGAGCGGTGAGCGGTTTGGCGTGGCGCAAGCCGACGGCGCCCAGATCGAGGAGAACACCCGTGAGCGCCTCGATGGACGCATCCCCGGGTAGCGGGATCGTATCAAGACCGGTGCCGCATAGGGTTGAATAAAGCAGGAGATCGGATAGGGTCAGCGAACCTTCAGCGGCGCCTTGGGCCAGAACCTGGTCTTCAAATACTGGCATGAATAGTCCGCAGAACCCCACGCGCGGAAATTCTGCACGATCGAGACAGTCTGCCAGAAAAGAGGCTGCGGCGGCAGAGCCACCGGCTCCAACTGTGGGGACGCCCAGGGCTTGAATGGCCGAACCCAGCGAGCGGGCAGCTTCAGGGTAGGGGGCGAAAGAGAAATCAACGCCTAGGAACCGCACAGCGCACGGGAGTGCGCTGCGCTCGCCAATATTAGCGATCGTCGAGGCCTGCGCCTCGATGGCGCTGATCAGGCCGCGTCGAGCGCTTTTTAAATCCGCTGCCTCTCGCAGGACGCTCACAGGAATATCCGCGGCCTCGGTGGCAATAGCGAGCGCCGGGGGTCCTCCGCGGTGGTATGCGGCCGGAAAAAGGGAACTCCAGCAGGGATATTGACCAAAGCGGCAAAACGAAGGTTGGCAAAACCGTCTGTTTGGATCTGGGCGATCCGCGCGATAGCGGAAGCGCAGGCGCGCGCGGCTTCCAGCGACAGGCCGGCCATCTGATCGGCGTAAATCCCGGAGGTGAACACGTTCTCGGTTGAGGACAGGATCTCCGGAATGGCAGCGTAGGCATCCAACTCCTCAGGAAGCGTGGGTCCGATGGCGGCATAATCGATTCCATGGACGAAACATTCGGCTTCAAGTTGACGGGCGAGCTCAGGCCGTTTTGACGGGGGCACCGGCTGGCTCATCTCATGCGGCGGGGGCGTTGCCAGCCGTAAAGTCTGCACTTCATAGCCGGCGCGCTCCAGGTTTTCGCGGCAGGATCGTAGCGCGATTGCCAGAGTCTCCACACGCTCGGGCTGAAGAGGCCACCCGGGGTCAACGAACCCCGTAACTGCGGCGAAATTCTGCATCATGTTCCTCTCTGGCGTCGGATCTCGAATAGGATCACCGCGGCGGCAGTGGCAGCGTTCAGCGATTCGGCTCGAGCTGCGATCGGGATGTGCACATGGCCAGTGGCTACCGAGCTCAGATGCGGATGGATCCCGTGTGCTTCACTGCCGATGACTAATGCTGCTGGCTTAAGCCAATCGACGCGGCTATATCGTTCTCCAGTGCGGGCTTCTGCGGTCCATAGGGCAGTATCCCCCAGGTTGTCTATGATGTGATCGATCGAGGCCCTCCTGGATGGGAAGATGGAAGTGAGCGCCCATCCCGCCCCGAACGACCTTTGGGTTATACGCATCGATCGTGCCCTTGGTCAGGTAGACCATTTCGACCTCGGCAGCTACGGCGGTTCGCAAGATCGTGCCGAGATTGCCTGGATCGGCCAACCGGTCGAGGATGAGGGTCAAATCCGACCGGGGTTTGCGATCAATGCTGGCCATGGGAACAACTGCCAGGATCCCCTGGGGTGCTTCAACATCCGAGCAATGTGCCAGGATCTCTGATGAGACCGTCTCAACCAGTTCGCTGCTGGCTAGCAATTGCACGAGCAGTTGGGGGTGCCGATCCATCCACTCTGTGGTGAGTAATACCAGATGCGGTTTCTGCCCCGAACTCAGCGCGTCTTCGAGCAGGCGAGAGCCTTCGATGACAAACTTGCGCTCCGTGATGCGAGTCGCCGCTTCGCCTGGAGCGAGCGCACCCATTTAATCTGCTTGTTTCCGCTGGAGGTGATCATGGGCAACCCTCCGCCCGGGCTGAAAACTAAGGAGCGATGATCTTCGCCGATAGTTGATCGATTACGATAATTTCGGTCTGCCGCAAGGGGGAGACGGAGTGGACAATGGCTCCAGCAGCACTGATGAAGTGGATCAACGTGTTCCGTCGCCCATACGATGCAGTTATTTCACGTTCCCGAAACATGGAATGATTGTACATCAGGGCGGGAATCAGGTCCCACGGTCCTATGGATACTTACTGGAATTTACCCTAGGATTTTATTGAAGCAGGATCGGTTGCCAGCCGTCTCAAGGGAGGCTTTTCTAACGTGAGAAAAGGCCTGTTCCTCTCTGGGCTGCTGGTGCTTGGTATCGGTTTCTATATCGTCCTGCACGCGATCGGGATCTTACCTCTCAAGGGATCTGGTCAGGTGAACTGGATCCTCGGGCTGACAGGCTTGTCGTTCGTCGTCGGGGGTGGGCTGGTTTGCCTGGGTGAGCTTCTGCGACACGACCATGCGCCCGAGTTACGGGATGTCGAACTGGCGCGGTCTTTCCGCAATCTGCTGATTACCGTTCTGGTGGCCATTTTTATCGTGCTTGGCAACTGGGTTGCCTTTGGACCAGGCGAACGTCCGATCTTATCGATATTCGGCTTAACGCTGATCGACCGGCAGGGTGAGTGGCTGGGACGGTTCGGATTTGGCATAAGCGCAGTTTTACTTGACTCGCTGGTTGCTTGGATCGCCATCGCACGCTGGCGCAGCCAACGGAGACTGCTCGTTAACAGGTCATGAGTTCAGGAATTGGACGAACGAAAAAAGGGACGCAAGCGCGTCCCTTTTATGATTCGATCGGGTTGCCTAGTGCGTAGCGCTGGACTTCACCACCGCGCTGAAGGCTTTTGGATCGCGAACGGCCAGGTCAGCGAGCATCTTGCGGTTGAGGTCGATCCGCGCAAGTTTGAGATCGTGGATCAAGCGACTGTAGGTGGTCCCGTTCAAACGGGCGGCGGCGTTGATGCGCGCGATCCAGAGCCGGCGCAGATCGCGCTTGCGTACGCGACGATCGCGGTAGGAATACCAAAGGCTTTTAAGCATGGCTTCATTGGCGCGGCGGAACAGGTTGTTGCGGGAGCCATACATGCCCTTGGTCAATCTGAGGATTTTCTTGTGGCGACGACGGGTTACGATCCCGCCTTTTACTCTTGTCACGTCATACTCTCCTATGGCCCCCTGGGCGCCGGCACATGGTGTCCTGTTTTGTGCACCCAACGGCCATAACCGGAACGATTACTTGGAAGACCCTCCGCTGCGGGCATTGGGGTTGGCCTTGTACTTTTTCATGTACGGCGCTAGGCGGTTGATACGCTTGACGTAACTGCTGCCCACTACAGGGAGCATCTCGCCGAACAAGCGCTTTGCACGAGCAGATTTCTTGCGGCGCAAGTGGCTCTGATTGCCCTTGGTGCGCACCAGTTTCCCCGACCCGGTTAAGCGGAAGCGCTTAGCGGTGGCCTTGTGCGTCTTGAGTTTGTACTTCCCTTTTTTCGCTTTTCGAGGCACGATCGCACTCCTCTTCTTTCTCAATCTGTCGATCCTGGTTTCCAGGGGTGTCCCCTGGCAACCAACACCGCGGACGGTCCTGATGTCCGCGGGGACGTTTGTTCCTGAATTGTGCGGGCGGAAACCCGTTATTTCGTTTTTGCTGGAGCCAGTGTCATGAGCATGGTACGCCCTTCCATCATCGGGGCTTGCTCGATGGCGCCGATATCTGATAATTCGTCGGCGATCCCCTGTAAATCTTCCAGGGCGATCTCGGGGTAATGGATCTCGCGTCCGCGGAAGCGGATCCGCACCCTTACTTTCTTGCCCTCTTCTAACCAGCGCCGGGCATCACGCACTTTAAAAGAGCGGTGGTGTTCGGAGGTCTTCGGCCTCAGCCGCACCTCTTTAATTTCGACTTTAGTCTGCGCCTTGCGCGCCTCCCGATCTTTCTTGGCCTTCTCGTAGAGGAACTTCCCGTAATCAAGGATGCGGCAGACGGGCGGATCTGAATTGGGCGCAACTTCCACAAGGTCGAGGTCGGCTTCCTCGGCGAGTTCGCAGGGCTTCTTCAATCGAAACGACCCCGACATTACCGCCATCTGCCCCAATCAGCCGAACTTCCTTCACCCGTATTTCGTTGTTTATGCGATACTCTGATGCGCTGATCTTTTTCTCCTCTGAATCAACAGCCGCCCGGTTCTCCCCGGCGGCGGAGACTGACGGATCATATCACGCGCGCGCTTCTTCCGTCAACCAGAATGATGCATGATCACGGCCCGACAAAGGACAACGCCGGAGCGATAGCATCGCCCCGGCGTTGGTTGAGTTAGGGAGATAGACGATGAATTACTGCCCTGCCCCGTTCTGTTTCTTCGGTCCCTGGGTCCCTGCGGGTCCCGGGCCGTTGGCCGGACCCTCTCCGACAGGGGGGTCAGATGGCTCGTCCACAGGCTGATTGGTGCCCTGTCGCAGTCGGAAGCTTAGGGGATCCTGCACCGCATCTTCCGCCGTGTTACGCATGTTATGCATCGCTTGCGTTGCGAGTCCCAGCGCTTGTGAGTTTGCAGGGGCATTTTCGCGCAGCATTTCGAGACGCTGGACCTGAACCTGGGAACGGGTCCGCACCTGTTCCATGGCATTGAGCAAGGCCGGATCGTCCATATCGGCGGCTACCCAGGCCATGCGCTGCAGGTGCGTGGCAAGGCGCGTCGCAACGTTCTCGGGAACCGGGTTCCCATCCCCGACCATGGCTTCGATTTCACCGATGCGTTCTTCGACAAACCCGGCGAGCAAGTCGAATTCAGCCTGGGGGTCTGCGGAAAACCTCAAGCGGAGGTCCTCGATCCAGGTCTTTACTGGATATAGCGATTGATCCGGCAGGCTCTCCTGGGCAGCGTATGCCGTTGCCCCGGTGCCGCCAAGTGCGAATGCGGCCAACAATATGATACGTGCGAGAGTCAACATGGGTGAACGCTCCTTTTTGAAGATATTCGTCCACCCTCTATGACGTGAATTCGGCTGGCTGGATACGGCCAGCGATAGATCGTGCGCATCTGATAAGAAAGCCTGGCGGCCTGCTTCAACGCGGTCAGGCTTGCGCTCGGGTACATGGGCGAGGGAGCGTATTTCACCCAGGGTCGATCTGTGTTCTTGCTCGGTCGGGATGAGTGAGTTCAATTTTTCCGCGTTCTCCCCCGCCAGATCCATCGATTTTTTCGCTTTCTTCATAGCATTCACTCCCGAGCGGCTGCTTGATCTTTAATCAGCCTGCGCAAAGATGCCAGACCACGATGTTGAAGGGCTTTCACCGCTCCCTCCGTCTTCGCCAGTATCTCGGCGATTTCCCCGTTGGGCAGCTCCTGAAAGTACTTTAAGAGGATCACCTGTCGCTGTTCATCTGTAAGCCGCCAAAGAAGGGCGCGTGCTTCCTGCTGCTCAAGTGCGGCATGTACCGAAACGGCCGGGTTGGCGCTTTCTCCTGCCGGGATCTGCTCGGGCACTAACTCGCTCAATACGGGATCCTTGCGGCGATGGCGGTCCACCACCAGGTTGTGCAGCACGCGGTAGAGATAGGCACGCAGATAGCGCGTCGGCCCACCACCCCCCTGGATGGCGCGGCAGAAAACGCAAGAAGGTCTCGCTGAGGAGGTCCTCCGCTTGATCGACATCGCCCACCAGGCGGTATGCGTAGCGATAGAGTTCCGGACTGAGTTCGTCATACAGCTCACCCAGAGCGGTTTCGTCGAGCTTGCGCGCGGCATCGAGCCAGCGCTCCTCGGTCTTTGGCATCCCTCTACCTTTTATGACGGGCGGTGCAGCAAAACGTTACGGGGTCGATACTCGTGCTCCATCACTTAAATTTACCATGACCGCGCGTGTACGCCGATAGGCAACCCTTTCCGAGGGGTTATCCCATCACGACGGAAGCTGCGTGCGCTGCTATGCTTCGCAAACTACGCGCCTGCAGCAGATGATCGCACAACTGCGCTCAGGCGGCCAACCTCAGTGGGCTTGCTGCTATCTCGCGTGGTGTACGGTCATTTTGAAGGGCGGATGGCGGCCGGATCCCTGTCCAGGACCACATCCGGGTACGCGCCAGCAGCGGCGTGGCGATATCCATGCCGGCCGGGGGCAGCGCCCCGGGCGGCCCCCAGTACCCGGCGTTGGCCAGCAACCAGGTTTCCAGCGTGTGGCGGTCGACACCCAGCGGCGCCACCACGCTGTCGATGGCGCGGCAGCATGAGTTCGCTGTAGGCCGCCCGGTCGTAGGGGATCTCGCCACCGATCAACTCCCAGGCGCGAGCCTTTTCTGGTCCAGGGACGAGTAGGAAATTCAGCCGCTCGCCGGGGTGGAGATCCACCCCTTCACTTTCCAGTTCCTGGGCAACGCGTGCTGCGGCCGTACGTACGGTGTACTCCTCCGGGCGGCGCGAGAGACGATGGGCGATGACCAACTGGCGGGCGGGAACTTGCCCGGCCCGCAGCGCCTGAAGCCGGACTTGCGCAAAGGCCAGCGCCTCGGGGAGCAGGGCGCGGAACCCGGCGGCATCTAGGCCCTCCGCCAGGATCTCCAGCATCCCCAACTGGGTTTCCTTGATGAAGAGCGGCGTATCGCGCCGGCGGGCCTCGATGCCGCGCACCTTCAAGGTGCGATCCTCAAAGGCGCCGAAGTAGCGGTTGGCGACGGCGACGCGCGGCTCGGTGCGGGAGGGCAGGAAGGCCAGCCAGCGGTAGATGCCCTCGAGGCTGATAAGCAATCCGGTTTCGCTGCGAATCTCCTCCAGCAGGGACTCATAATCGGGGCGCCCGCTCGCGCCCGGCTTGTGGATCCACAGACCGTCGACGTAGAGATGCAGCACGCGAAATCCGCGCGCCTCGATGATCTCCTTCGAACGCAGCAGGACCTCGCGGCCGTAGGCATTCACTGCTTCGTGCGCCTCGATGCGGCCGAAGCGGGCGTTCTTATAGCCCAGGTAGCCGAAGCAGGTCACAAGAAGCCATTTATGCGCCGAGTAACGCCTGCGATAGGCTTCGACGCGCGGATCATCCACCGGTAGTTGGCGGATCAACGCCTTGTAGCGGTTGCGCTTTTCCAGCAGCGGCGCAAGCGTCTCCGGCACCAGGCCCTGGCGATGGCGGCAGATATGCGTACCCAATTCGGGGATCACCTCCCCTGGGCAGCAGCCTGCGCCGACGGTCTCGGGCGAGACGTTGAAATGGACCATGATGCTGGGGTACATGGCGGTGAAATCGAGCTCGGCGACGTGCTCGTGCAGGCCGGCGATGGGCGTGTAGACCAATCCGCCCTTGTCGGCCGCCAGCAGATCGAGGCCGCTCTTGAGCGATTCGGGCTGGCGTTTCTGCCAGGGAACAAGAACACCACGCCGCAGCGCAGTGGCGACCTGCATGGCGCTGATGCCGGTTCCGGTGGAGACGCGCGCCACGGTCTGGGGCGGCAGGCCGCACAGGCGGGCGATCTCGAGGATGCCGTCCAGGCCGTAGTCGTTCGGCCAGGAAGGCGTTCTGGCAGTCCATGTGCCAGCGGCCGAAGAGCAGATGCTGTTCGTTGCGGAAGACAACGCGACCGTAGGAAAAATAGGAGGAGGCCGATTTGCGCTGCACCTGGCGTGTGGGCTCGCGGTTGAGCGGCAGCGGGATGCCGTAATGCTGGGAAAGGTCCAGCAAGCGCGGCAGGATGTAGTTGTCGCCGTAGGTGCTGATGATCACGTCGGGATCGTAGTGCTCCAGGAGATGGCGTATGCCAAGAACGAGCTGGCGGCTGCGGGTGCGCGGGAAGCACAGCGTCTCGCCCTCGATCTCGACCAGTAGATCGCCGCGGTGGCCGCGGCTGGGATCGCGCATGTCGCCATCCAGGCGCAGCGACATCGTGCGCAGCTGCGGCAGGCTGTAGTCGATCTCGTAGGGCGTGTCGAGCGCCTCGATGTGGCGGATGTGTTCCCCTTCGACCTCGACGGCGCAGTAAGCCAGTGGGAAGACTCCGCGCGCCAGCACATAGCGCTGCGCCAGCGGGATGTCTGCGTTGTAGTAGGTGAGATCGGGACGGAAATCGGCCACCCGGCGAAACACGCGCGGCAGCTGATCGGGGACCCCGACCGAGACTTTCAGGACTTCGATGGCGCGATCGAGAAAGAGGTCGATCTGCTCATCGCGCGCCAGTTCGACCGACGCCCGCTGGCTGCGCAGCAGCTCGCAAACTTCCCGCAGCTCGTGTTGCGGGCCGTGCACATAGAAGGCCGGCGAGAAGCGGTCGTGCAGCGCGTGATGGCGGCCGTCCGGGTCGATCAGCCAGACGCGCATGCCATCCTCCTGGGGATATACATCGAACAGCCAGCCGAAGAGCGTGCGGGACTCGATCAGCGTGGGTTCTTCCATCGGCGGGCTCACGCCCCTGCCGCGCTAGCATCGGGCTCTTCACCGGAACCGGGCGCGGGCAGCTCCAGAGAGTCCAGGATGCGTCCCTGCAGGGCCTCCAGCTCCTGGCGCAGCAGCAAGACCTGTTTGTGCTCCTCGACCAGCATGGCCAGCAGCATGACTTCGAACGGCAGCAGGTGCGAGGCGTAGGCGGCTGCGGCCAGATGCTGGCGGGAGGCGGCGAGCAAATCATCGAGGGCGCGCTGATCTTCCATACGCAGGGCGCGGCGGAAGCGCGCCAGCGACTGCTGTTCCTGAAGAAATGCCTGTGTGATTGAGGGTAGTGTGCGTCCCATGAATACCTCGTTTTGATCAAGATGCGGGCTTGTGGCTGCGCCAAATGGGCGGGTAAGGTTGCGGCAGCAAGGGTTGAGGGAGGGCGGAGGTTGTGATGGTAAGGACGGCCTTGCTCCCGCAACCCGGCCGTAGCTAGAACAAACGCGGCTGGGCCTCTTCGGGCCCGTCGGGCGCGCGCAGCAGCCAGGCGACGTCGGATGCGACCTGAAGCTGGTCGAGCAGCGTCCAGCGCTCTTTAACCAGCATACGCGGTTCACGCGCTCCGATGATCACCGGCCCATGCGATGCAAGGCGCTTGAGATGGCCGATCGTGTTGTGCAGTAAGCGCTCCGTGTCGCGCAGCGGTACGCTCTCGTCGTAGAACGTATTGAGTAGATCGAGTACAAAGAGCAGCGATAGACCGTCGGTTGCCGCGGGTAGCGAGTCGAGCGGTGCCGAGGGGAAGATATCCACGCCCCCGGTTGTGTTTTCGATCAACTCGGCCAACTGGAAGCAGGTAAAGGCGCGCGAGAGTTGGATGCGCTCCAGCGTGGCGTGCGGGTCGCTGTTCAGCCGCCGGGCCAGGCGGGCGACGAAGTAACCGTCGAAACGGTTGCCGCCGTCGAAGACACGGATGTAGTGGCCGCGCGCGGCCAGGACGGTAAGCGCAGCCAGCAGGGCGCGTGTGGGCGTGCTCGCTCCCCAGAACAGCGCCAGCCGCGGCTGCAGCAGCATCTCCAACATTCCCGGGTCGGAGGCGGGCACAGGGAGCCCCATCCTTTCAATCGATACCATCTCGCTGACCATCGCCAATCTCCTTGGTGGGCGCTATGCCCAATAGAACAAATGTGCTAAAAGTGTAGTGTATTGGCGGCTGCGGGCAATCCCGCGCGCGGTGGAAACCTGTGGGGGATCGCCTCATCCCCCGCGTGGGGGATGGATTTGCTTTGCGTCGGGAGTGGGCTGATGGTTACTTGGCTAGCAAGGACTGGAGCCGGGGATGGTCGGCGTAATAGCCGTGATATTGAGCGGGGATCAGGGCGGCAATGCGGCACATGATCTCGTCGGTGTCGAAGCGCAGGCGGGCGTGGCGTTGATCGGGATCGAGGGCGGGAAGACTGAAGGGATCGCCGATGTGCAAGGTAAGCGTTGGTCGCCGCAAGCGCAGCCAGGAGGAGAAGGCGGTTTCCGTGCCGTAGACACCGATAGGCACGAGCGGAACCCCTGCCTCGTGCGCTAGGTAAGCCGCACCGGTCTTGCCGCGCGCCATCGATTGGGTTTTGCTGCGGGTGCCCTCGGGAGCCATGCCGAAAATGTTTCCACCCTGCAGCCATGCGACTGCCTGTGCGATGGCAGGCCGGTCCACCTGGCCGCGTTCGATGAAGATGCCGCCGGCCAATTTGAGCAGGGGTCCGAAGAAGGGGTGGCGCTGGTATTTCTCGGCGGCCCAGCCGGTGACGTTAGCACCGCCAAGCAGACCGTAGACAAAGGGAAGGTCGAAGTAACTGAGGTGGTTCACGACCAGGATGTAAGGGCCAGATGTTGGCAGGTTTTTAGAATCCAGTATCACGCGGCGGGTGAGCAATGCCGAGGCCGTGTTGAAGAAGGCGCGGAGCATGCGTCGAAACATGGGATAGGATCTCCAATCGGTCCAGATTGTAGATGGAATCTGACGGTGCTACAATGCCGCAGTTGGGGGCGGGAGGCATCCATGATCAGGTTGCATACGATGGATACGGAGCAGAAAGGGCAGGTGAAGCGTTTTATCGCGCTGCCCTTTAAGCTTTATCGTGGTCACCCATTGTGGGTCCCGCCCATCCGTATGGATATCGAGACACGCCTGAACCGTGCGAAGCACCCATTTTATGAGCATTCCGAGGCGGCGTTCTTTATTGCAGAGATAAACGGCGAAGACGTGGGACGCATCGCGGTGATTGAGAACAAGCCTTACAACCAATATCACGGCAAACGCCAGGCGCAGTTTTATTTCTTTGAATGTGTGGAAGAGCTGGAGGTTGCCCGGGCGCTCTTTGAGCAGGCCTATGATTGGGCATCCGGGCGCGGGCTGGATCAGATCGTCGGGCCTAAGGGGTTTGGGCCGCTGGACGGGTACGGCATGTTGGTCGAGGGTTATGAATTCCGCCCGGCGATGACGATGATGAACTACAACCCGCCTTATTACCCGGCGTTCATGAAGGAACTCGGCTTTCGGAAAGAAGTCGATTTCGTCTCCTGTTATCTCAGCGCTATGAAGTTCAAACTGGACGAACGCATCCATCGCATCGCCGAGCGGGCGGCGATGCGCAGCGGCCTGGAGGTCAAACGCTTTAGAAACAAACGAGAGTTGTTACAGTGGGCGCCACGCATCGGCCAGACCTACAACAATTCCTTTATTGAAAACTGGGAGTATTACCCGCTCAGCGAGGGCGAGATCGAGTATGTGATCCGTGAGATCCTGACGATTGCCAACCCGAAGTTGATCAAGATCATCACGCATGGCGAGGATGTGGTCGGTTTCTTGTTCGCTTTCCCCGATGTTTCTGGGGCGATCCAGCGCAGCAAGGGCAGGTTGTTTCCCTTCGGCATTCTCGACATGCTGCTCGACATGCGCAGGACTGAATGGGTCGCGCTCAACGGCGCCGGGATCCTGCCCGAATTCCAGGGCCGCGGCGGCAACGCCCTGTTGTATTCCGAGATGGAGAAGACGGTCCATGAGTTTGGATTTCAGGCATGCCGATCTGACCCAGGTGGCGGAAAGTGCCGAGCAGATGCGCAGTGATCTGGAAAATGTCGGCGGGGTTCGCTATAAGAACCACCGGGTGTTTATTCGCGAGTTGTAGCAATTACCTTTACTCGTGCCTGCCATCGACTGAAGCAAAGGAGCCAAAAAACTGAAACTATCGAAGAGTTGAGGGCGCACACCAATTTCATCGCGAGAGGTCTAGACCATGGATTTCCTGAACAACTTTTCCATCAATTCGACATCGGGATTTATCGGCCTTGCGCTGCTGGTGGTCGGTGGCTTCATGATCCTGGCCGGGGTTGGGATCATCAGCATACAGCAAGTTACGGTCAGGCAGGGCCGGGCGACCTGGATCCTCGGCCTGCTCTTCGCTGCCCTGGGACTGTATCTGTTTTACCCGGAGCTGAACGGTGCGAGCGAGATAACAGGGCCTGGGGGCGTGTCTGAGGTACCCAATGCAGCTCCAGGTACAGAAGAATTGCCCCCCATGTCAGAGTGGAGAGCATTGAATATAACCTTACCCGGGGATGGATTCTGGAGGGAGACAGGGCCCGGGGTATACACGGCGACAGGATCGACCGACACCTTCGCCTGGTCGCAGCAGTCCTTCAGTGGCGATTTGGATCTAACGCTGGATATCGAGAGCCCTAGCGAAAATGGGGAAGCCAACATTGTGGTCTATGGTAATGGCGGGGGGTTTTCCGATGGCGCCTTGATCTTCACAATTGCTAATGATTTGCAGCAAATTGTAGTAGACACGATTTACGATGGAGGCACGAAGAAGTTTGTCCAGTTGAAACTAGTGAACTTTGACAGCCAGGTGCACACGATTCGAATTAGCATCCTGGCACGAAAGGCGAGTCTCTATCTTGATGGTAACCTGCTAGCATCGGTTTTCCTCGATGATGGTATCAACACAACCGGCAAGATCGGGTTGCTCAAATATTGGGAGCGTCCGGAGGTCAGCTTCTCGAACGTTCGCATCAGGGGCAGCGCAGCGGGAGACTAGGGCTACTGCTGAGCAGCGTCAGAAATTCAGATGAAAGACCAATCCAAAGGAGGAGAATGTGTTAGATCGCATCGTGCGGGCCATTCGGCTCGATCCCACGCTCTACCGTCAGGTCGCTGACGACGAGCAATATACAAATGAAGCCGTCATCATTGTAATGATCGCAGCATTCTTCAGCGCAGGGGGCGCCGCGATTGGCGCCGCTATGAGCGACGGAAGGCCGCTGGTCCTGTTTCTGACCTCGCTCTTCACCACTATCCTGTTCGGTTGGCTGCTGTGGGCTATCGTTGCTTATTTCGTAGGGACGGCACTTGGCGGGAAGAGCTCCGTCGTCGAGATGGCGCGTACGCTGGGTTACGCCAACGCTCCAGGCCTTCTGGGTGTGCTCGCTTTCATTCCCTGTGTTGGCTGGCTGATTGCGCTGGCAGGGGTGTTGTTGTCGTTGGCAGCAGGCGTGATCGCCATTCGCGAGTCGATGGAGTTCGACACCACCAAAGCGGTGGTCACCGCGGTGCTGGGATTGATTGTTTTCATCATCGCCCGCATCGTGATTGGCATTGTCATGGGCGGCATAGGAGCGGTTGGTTCGACGATACTGGGATAGGCTTATTGCTCCGACCCTGGAAAAAGAAAAGCCCCGGATCATCCCGGGCTTTTTTCCTGATTATTGGACTCAGGCGGGCGGTTTGTTTAGCCAAGCGACGGCAAAGTCGACCGCCTCGCGCTGGCGGAAGAGCCGGCAGGCGGCAGATCCTACGTCGCTCACCCGGATTTCCACCTCATGCTCAAAATCCTGCCCGATCTGGGGGAAAGGGTCGGCATCGAGCTTGACATCCTGATAGCTGACCCACGCACGTCTCCCATCAATGATCAGGGGCGCCCCCAGCTTCTCAAGCGGTGCATCCGGAACCCGGTACTCTGCCAGGTGGAACGATGTGTTGCTGCCGTACCCGGAACCCAGCAGCAGCACCCAACCATCCAGAGCGTAGATCTGCCCCAGCGGGGAGTCATCTCCTAGTGGATATTCCAGCGGATGGCCATCTGTGATCGCCCTGGCGTTCGGCCCGTAGGCGGCGAAGGACACCGACGGGTGATCACTGCGCAGCACGTCGGGCATGGTTCGGAATATATCCGGGATGCGCCCCATTCCGAGTGCAGGCGTCGATGCTGGATCAAAGGCCGGCATTGTATCCCGGATGATCTCCCACCAGGACTGCGGAACAGGCGGGTTCTTCCAGAGCGGGGATCGGAAAGACCGCTCGAATGCGTGGGCATGACCAGCGTTCCGTCAGGCGAGAGCACGTCCAACAGCGCTTGAATAACGGCGATCGGACCACCATTGACCCAGCCGATGGACGATAGCGAACTGTGCACAAGCAGAGTCATCCCCGGCTCAACGCCAAGCTGGCTCAAATCGGCTGCGAGCGTTTGGCGCGTGCGCGGCGCGGGAGTGTTAGCGATGATCTCGATTTCGGGCATAAAGGCCGCCTATGAGCTTCAGTAGCAGATTATAACCGCGCCCCATTAATGCCCCTGGCGTGGAGCACTGCTGGCGCGAATCGGCCGTCCCTCCTGGGTTACCGGCTTTGGAATGTATGGGCAGTAGGGCAGTAGATCGGGTCAGGAATTGCGCTACGAGCTACACATCATTCATCCTGCCACCAGCGCAAGCCCAGATCCAGCATCAGCAGGCGCAGTTCGGCTTTACTGTGCAGGCCAAGCTTCAGCAGGATGTTGCGCACGTGGGTCTTGACCGTCTCGGGCGAGATCACCAGTGCGGCGGCGATTTGGCGGTTGGTGTGGCCGCGTGCCGCCCGCCACAGGACCTCAGCCTCGCGCGGGGGTCAGCGAATTCAGCACTGTTTCTGTATGAGCTCTGAGCGATTCTTGCTCCAGGCCGCGCGCCAGCAGGTCGCGCGCCAGCGCCTGGGGAGAACTGCGCCGCGTTCGCGCCGCCCGCCGCAGGCGGGTAAAGAGCTCGTGGTCAACCTCGACCAGGGTGTTTGGGCGTTCCTTTGTGCGCGTGAAGAAACGGCGCAGATGGGCCCTCAGGCCGCGCGGCCGGAGATCCTGTATGGGCTGGAACTGATAGCTGCGCTGCGGCTGCACGATGCGGACTCCTGTGCGGATCCTCCCGAGAGGGACCCGTGGGCTGATTTGATTATATAGAACAAATGTTCTGATGTCAACCAAAACGGCCCCTGGTGGACCGTTAGCGGGTTCCCTGTTAGACTCGGCGCGCAGGATAGGAGTATTGCGTGTTGAGAAGGACCATCGTTCCCATCGTCTGTATGGCCATCGTCCTGGTCGGATGCAGTCTTGCTGCACCGCCCGCTCGGACGACACCGGTCGCAGTGTCCCCCACGCACACGCCGGAAGATGGGGCTGAACCAACCCCGGAACCGGTGATCCCGGGCGCAGTGATCGGCGCGCAAGAAGCGATCATGATCCTCGAACCTGGTCCGAGATCACGCCTGCTCAGCCCGATGCGCCTGGCAGGTATGGCTGACCCGACCCATGAGCAGGTTTTGGTGGTAAGAGTGCTGGGCATCGACGGCGAAGAATTGGTCGCGCCGCAGCCGATCACCATCGCTGCCCCCTTGGGAGAGCGCGGGTCGTTTGAAACCAGCATTGCCTTCAATGTGAGCCAGGATGTACAAGCCTTTGTCCAGGTCTTTACGCAGAGCGCTCGGGATGGCTGCATCACGCACCTGGCCTCGGTCGCAGTCACACTGAGCGCCGGCGGGCCGGAACGCATTGCTGCGTGGAGCAGCCATCCCGAGCAAATATCGATCACGGCTCCACTGCCAGGCGGGACGCTTTTCGGGGGCGTGGCGCATATTAATGGGGTGGGCATCGCCAGTTTCGAAGGTACCTTCGTGATTGAAATCCTGGACGCCGACGGTGTTGTAGTCGGCTTCCAGCCGATCATCAACAACGCTCCGGATCTGGGTTTACCGGGTATGTTCAGCGTGGATGTACCCTATAGTGTCTCGCAACCTGGCCCGGGGCGCTGTCGTCGTGCGCGATCCGAGCCAGGCATTTGGTGGCGATGTCCACCGGGCAAGCGTCGAGATTCATCTCGAACCTTGAGTCGATGCAGGGTCAGGAGTACAGGAATGCCGATGGATGAGACAGGCTCACAGCGCTTCATAGCGGGCGGCCAGCGCTCGAGGGTGGTCGCAACCCTTGTGCTTGTGCCGGCAGTGCCCATGCTGCTGCTTTCGATCGCCAGCCTGGGGTTGTTCTATCTAGCCCCGGTGCGCTTTGGCCAACTGATCAGCCGGCTTCCAGGCGAATCGCTCATTCGCACCGCCCTGGTCTTTGCCCCGGCAACGCTCTTCGCCATCGTGGTGCTGGCGACCCTGTATGCCGTCGAAAAGCCGGTCCAGGGCGGCGCGGGAACGTGTCCGCAGCGCGCTGTGAAATCAACCGGCAGACTGTTCAGCGCGCGCCAGTCAATGGCTGCTGGGTCCGGTCGCGTTGGCGGCGATTGTTTCCCTGGGTTTGTGGGCGCTTTCCTTTGTCTCGCCGGATCGCTTCAACTCGCTGCTGGCCCCGCTGCCCGGTGACAGCTATTGGAAGCCCCTCATACCGTTTTCTCCCTGGCTGCTCTTTCCTTCAACCCTGCTGCTGGCCTACCATGCGCTCCGGCCTGGTGGGCAAACCGGCCCGGCTTCTGTTAAAAGCAAAGACCAAAGGAAAGAGCGATCGATGTTGGATCGCGCGGTAGCCGCCATCCTTGCATTTGCGCTACCGGCTCTCTTGGTCTCCTCTGCTGGGTTGATTGCCTTCCGGATGGAACCGGAGCGCGTCGGTGCGATCCTCGAACGGCTTCCTTTTGATACGCTCGTGCGGCTGATCCTGCTTTTTTCGCCGCCTACTCTGTTCACCATCGTAGTCCTGGCTGGGCTGTTCTTGCTGGGTGCCAGGAGCGGGAAATCTATCGGCGAAGCCACAACTGCGTCGCAGAAGGACATGCCCAAATGGCGGGCTTCCCTGGCGACGGAAGTCCTGGTTGCCGGCTTAAGCCTGTCCGCATTCCTGGGTATGGGGATGCTGGGGACGCTGTTCTATCTGCTCTTCCGGTGATTTGATCATGACCGTGGTTATCGTGAGATACCCGTTCCTGCTGGCTCTGCTGGCAGCCTTGTTGATTGAACTGAGCGCGATCCTTATACGGCGCGCTGCTCAAACTCTGGGCGGGTGGTTGTGGATCCTGGCCGGGATACTTTCCTCGATCGGCGCCGTTACCCTGATCTGGTCCTTCATCTGGGCGAATGGCTCTGATGGCCAGTCTGCCATCCCAACCGTGGTGTTCAACAACGTACTTGGACCCGTCTTATGCCTGATCGGTATCGTCGGGATCCTGCGACCGCTCCTGCAACTGGGGCGACAGGCATGGTTCCCCTGGACGCCGACCCGACTGATCACTCGTGAAACCTATCGTTTGAGGCGAAGACCGATGACCGTAGGTATGGCTCTGCTGGCGGTTGGCGTGCCACTCACCATGAACCAGCTGCAGGGGTGGATCTGGTTCGCGGTGTGGTTTGTGCTGGTGCAGCCGTTGCTGGAACTGGAAGAGTGGGAAATGCGCGGACGTTTCCCGGAAGCAGCCGCATACTTCGAAAGCACCCCCCGTTATTTCCGCTGGCCCAAACGTCGGGTCTGAGCGGTTTGCGGTCGCTGTGCGGGCTGGTTAGTCGCCTCTACGGCCTAAAACTCCGGCTCTGGTGGATCGAGCCGGAAAATCCCGCCGCGATGATCGACAAGGTACACGCGCCCCGAGATATCGCGGCCGAATGCGCTGATCTTCAAGTCGGTTTCATAGAGCAATTGGATCGACCAGGTCCCATCGCCAGCCGGGAGAAGACCCCAGATCCGGCCACTGCAATAATCGCCATACAGGTAAACCCCCGACCATCCCGGTAGGCGTGGATCACGCACGGTCTCCCCGCCGGTCACCGAGCAGCCCATGCTGTGATCGTACTCGGCCACCGGATCGATGAAAGAGCCCGCACCACCTGCGAATGGATGTGCGCCTTCACGCAGGTTCCAGCCATAGTTGTCGCCGCCGGGAGATCCCGCGGCCTGGAAATTGATCTCCTCCCACTGATTCTGGCCCACATCGGCGATATATAAATCCTCGCTTACAGGATCGAAAGCGATGCGCCAGGGGTTGCGCAGTCCGGAAGCCCAAATCTCCGCACGCCCCCCACCCTGGGCGAAAGGGTTGTCGGGGGGGATCGCATAGGGCTCTTCGCCTACATCAACACGCAGGATCTTTCCCAGCAATGTGTCCAGCCGCTGACCGTTACCCAGAGGATCGCCCCCGGAGCCCCCATCACCCATGCCGATGTACAGGTGGCCATCCGGACCAAAGGCCAGCGCCCCGCCGTTATGATTGCCGTAAGGTTGATCGATCTTAAGCAGGAGCATTTCGCTGTCAGCATCCGCGCGCTGGGGATCTGCGCTTAGACTGAAGCGGCTGATATGCGTCGCACCGTTCTCCACGGTGTAGTTAATGAAGAAATGGCCGTTCAGTGCGTAGTCAGGATGGAAAGCCAGGTCCAGCAACCCCTGTTCGTTGGCGCGATCGTTGACGCGTTGGCGCAGATCAAGAAACGGTTTGGCAAGACGCTCGCCATTCTCCAGTATCCAGATGACCCCTTCCTGTTCGACGACATACAGACGGTCGTCACCGGCGTGGGCGAGCGCCAGCGGTCGGCGGAAATCGCCTGCAATGAGGGTCCATTGGGCGCTGTTGGATGGCGGGATCGCGTCGACACGCGCCATTGCGGCTGTGGGCTCAGAACGCACAGGGGCGGTTTCGGTCGCGTGTGGTGGAACGGTCACGCTAGATTGGGGCTCGTGAAAGATAGGCGTCGGATCGACAGACGAGGGAGAACAAGCAGCGAGTGCGATGATGATCGGTATGGCCAGAATCCAGGACTTCATACTTCTTCCTCCTCCGGTTTCATCCCATAGGATTGTATCCTCCCGGAGGTCAGATGATGAAGTATTCTGACCCAGCAGGGCCGATCGAGGGTATAACATAACCAACCCCGTTCATAAAAGGAGCGCCGGTGTTCGAGATCTATGTTGAAGAGGCCCGGCTGGCCTTGCAGGCGGTACGAAACGCTTCGGCAGCTGTGCCGAGAGATCCAGGCTGAGATGGTCAGCCCGGCGATCACCAAGTCTGATCGTTCGCCTGTCACTGTTGCTGATTATGCCAGCCAGGCGCTGGTTGCCCACATGCTGATCCAGGCCTCCCCAGGGGAGAGGCTGGTGGCAGAAGAAGACAGCCAAACTTTGAAAGCCGATCCAGGCGGGGAGACGTTGGCCCGCGTCACGGGCTACTTGAAGCATGTGCTGCCCGGGGTCGATGCCCAGCAAGTCTGTGCGTTGATTGACCATGGCGCACAGGAGCCCGGGGAGCGTTTCTGGACCCTCGATCCGATCGATGGGACGAAGGGGTTCCTGCGCGGCGATCAATACGTCACGGCGCTGGCGCTGATCGAGGATGGAGTGGTTCAGGTGGCCGCGCTGGGCTGTCCCAATTTGGATCGGGGGATGTCGCCCGCCATCGGGGGAGCAGGCAGTGCGGTAGTGGCTGTTCGCGGTCATGGTTGCTACAGCTACGGTATGCTCGACGAGGAACGATCGCCCATCCGCGTACAGCGGATACGGATCGGTCGCACATGCGCGCCTGCTGCGATCCGTGAAGTCAGGGCACACCAACGAGGACAAGATGGCGTCACTGTTGGAGCAAATGGGGATCACCGGCGCGCCGGTATTGATGGACAGCCAGGCCAAGTATGCGGTTCTGGCAGGCGGGGGCGCTGATCTGCTGTTCCGGCTGTTGTCCCCGGAGAAACCCAATTACCAGGAGAAGATCTGGGATCAGGCTGCAGGCTCACTCATCGTCGAAGAGGCCGGCGGGCGTGTCACCGATTTCCGCGGCAGGGTGCTTGATTTCACCCAGGGTCGGACCTTGCGCGCAAACATCGGCGTCCTGGCATCCAACAGCGAGATGCCACGAAACGGCCCTGCAAGCACTGGCCGCCGTTGGTGCCAATCGCCGGCCCGTGACGTAATTCGGTGCAGCCGAGGTTTGTTATGCGCCCAACTCCTCGCTTTGAACATTCGATCTTCCCTAGTCTATTTATGCCGGCACATCTCCCGAATGACACCGGATATGTACTTGACCGCGCATAATCTTGGAATTTCCCTTAAGAAGATCGAGTTGCGCCACGTTAAGGACACTCTACTCGATTGTCCATTCGGGTTTGCTGCTCTTCCTCCACGCGGGTTTTCATTAATTAGATGAACTAGACTCGGGTCAACCTTAACGGTTACTGCTTGACACCCGCCCAGGGATAGGTACCAGCTGGCGGTGTATGTTATGCTGGGCGCAGGAAAACGAACCGGAGTAAAGTTCCACACGGCGGTGGTAGAGGCCTGTGACGTAGATCTGGGATCGTGACCTGCAGAATGTCTATGTCGAATTGCTGGAGGCGGGCGGGAAATTGTCCTTCCGGGACGGAAGCCAGATAAAGGGGTATTGAGAATGATGAGTGTAGACCAGGCGAAATTGCAGCCGCGGGCGACGTTGGATCGGGAATTATCAAGCCTGAAAGAGAAGCTGCTTCGTTTGGGGGAACAGGTCGACTCCGCTATTTTTCGGGCGATGACCGCGCTCGAGCAGCGCGATCAGGTGCTGGCTGAAGAAGTCGTTGCAGATGATATCAAAATCAATGACAGTCGCTACCAAATAGAAGAGCGGAGTTTGAGCATCATCGCCACGCAGCAACCTGCCGCTGGTGACCTGCGGGCAATTGTTGCCGTGATGAATATGGTTGGTGATCTCGAGCGCATGGGGGATCATGCATCCGGCATCGCCACCCTGGTCATGCGCATGGAAACGCTTAGCGGATTGGAAATGCCAGTGGGGTTAGGCGTGATGGCAAAGATGGCGCGAAGACATGCTACGATCCGCACTCGAGGCCTACTCCGCACGTGATGAGAAAGCCGCTTATGCCCTGGCCGGCATGGATGACGAAATTGACAAGAGCTATACAAATCTTTTCCGTGCCATCGTGGAAACGCATTGTTCAGAAACCGGGGACGACGCCGATCGCCCTCTACTATCTGTTCGCCGGGCACAACCTGGAGCGCATCGCCGACCGGGTGACCAACCTGGCTGAGCGTGTGATTTTCCTGGGGAGTGGCCAGGTTCAGGAACTCAACCCCGAACCTGACGAAGCCGGCTTCAACTAGGCAACATAAAACACCGCATTCAGCAATAGCCCCCGAGCTTCGAACAAACGCATAAAATGCGCTATACTTTTCCCGCTCCCAACCCGCGAAAGGGAGCGTCCCCGCGCATGCACCGGCGAATGAAGACCACGGAGCACCCGATCAGACTCACGGATGACGGGTTGGAGACGGCATGACAAAAGCCATGAAGCAGATCGAGGACTATCGTGGCATCGTCGATGATTCGATGCTTGCGGAACTTAGGACCAAAGCCGCTGAGCTCAGCGGATCATCGTTGGTCCACGTCAACGCCACGAGCTATGGCGGCGGCGTCGCCGAGATCCTCGATAACTTCGTGTTGCTGATGAACGACCTGGGGATTCGCACGGATTGGCGGGTGCTGCATGGCGTCCCGGATTATTTCGAGGTCACGAAGAAGTTCCATAATGCCTTGCAAGGTGCCGACCTCAAATTCTCAGATGAAGAACTCGAGCTGTATAAGTTCATTAATAAGAAGTTCGCGCAATTTGCGGACCTCAGCCATGACTTTGTGATCATCCACGATCCCCAGCCGGCGGCGCTGGTCGAGTATGTCCGACACAAGGCCCCCTGGGTTTGGCGCTGCCACATCGACATCACAAGGCCGAACCGCAAGCCTGGGCGTTTATGGAGCCCTTTATCCGTCAATATGACCGCATGATCGTCTCCTCGGAGATCTACAAGGTCCCTCAGCTGCCACTCCAGCAGGACATCATCTCCCCATCGATTGATCCGCTCTCGCCGAAGAACATCACGCTGAGCGATGACGTGATCGAGAGATATCTGACCCAGTATCGAATTCCGAGGGACAAACCCCTCTTCACCCAGGTATCCCGCTTCGACCCATGGAAGGACCCTGAGGGAGTGTTGAAAGTTTATGACCGGGTACGTCAGGAAGTGGATTGTCGCCTTGCCTTCGTCTACAACATGGCCAGCGATGACCCTGAAGGGGTGAAGATCTATACCCAGATGCTGGAGATAGCGAAAGACCATCTCGAACGCGGCGATGTGCTCTTCGTACGTGGGGACGATCCGGTCCTGGTTAATGTCCGATGCAAACCGTCTCGGATGTGGTCATCCAGAAATCGACCCGGGAGGGGTTTGGCCTGGTGATCACCGAGGCGTTATGGAAGGGAACGCCGGTCGTGGCTTCCAACGTCGGTGGCATCCCGACCCAGATGGTCGACGGTGAAACTGGCTATCTGCTCGATCCGCTGGACTTCGATGGGTTCGCCGAGAAGATCATCATGCTGATGCAGGATGAGGGGCAGCGGCAGCCGACTGGGTGCGCAAGCAAGGGAGCATGTGCGCCAGAAATTCTTGATCACAAGCCACTTGTTGGATTACCTGAACTTGCTGCTGAGTTTATAAGGCGAGACATCCCATTGTGCCAAACGCACCGCTCAGCGAACGGTGCGTTTTTCGTCAGTACAACCTTGCGTCATTCAATACTCGGGCTGCTGCACGCTAGGATTCTGCCGGTCGGGGGAACACGATCGTGAACGTCGCCCCCTCTCCCGGTTCGCTTTCTACGCTGATGTGCCCACCCTGGCGTTCTACAAGCGATTTGGCGATTGATAGGCCCAGGCCCGAGCCCCCGGTGTCACGGCTGCGTGATGGATCAAGCCGGATAAACCGTTCGAAGATGCGTTCGCGCTCATCCTCTGGTATTCCTGGCCCGGTATCCGAGACGGAAAGGGTTACTGACTGCTCGTCCGAATTCAAGGCCAAACGGATTTCACCCCCAGAAGGAGTGACCCTTAGCGCGTTAGAGATCAGGTTGGCAAGGATCTGCCTGAATCGGTCAGGGGCGGCGAGGACGAGGGGTATCGGATCTGCCAGGAGTTCCAGATTCAAGGCTGATTTCTTGCTGGGCAGCCTGGGGTTCATAAGCGGCGATGGTGCGGCGTACAAGTGGTGCAAGGTCGGTCAGCGATAAGTCTAAGGTGAGCTCACCAGCTTCGGCCTGAGTGAGCATGCGCAGGTCATCGATGAGATGCTCTAATTGTTCGGCTTGCTCCTGGATCAACTCGAAGGTGTCCGGTGATGGCGGGATGACCTTCTCCTTGAGCCCATCCGCATAACCGAGGATCACACTCACGGGAGTGCGCAGCTCATGCGCGATGTCGGCCGTCATCTGGCGGCGCAGTTCGCGCGTGCCTCCGCCAGGCGCTGGTTCATAACATTGAAGGATTGCGCCAACTCGCCCAATTCATCCTTGCTCTCAAGATCTACCGTCACCCCTAGGTCGCCAGCGGCAACCTTGCGGGTTGCTTCGGTTAGCTGCTGGAGGGGTCGTGTCAGGGAGCGCGCCAGGAACAAACCCGAAATGAGCG
This sequence comes from uncultured Planctomycetota bacterium, assembly GCA_963700515.1. Classification (GTDB taxonomy): domain Bacteria; phylum Planctomycetota; class Planctomycetia; order Pirellulales; family Pirellulaceae; genus JAJRVM01. The sequence continues at coordinate 25,555 of CAVOXY010000021.1, forward strand.
CAATCGAAATCACCGCGATCGATCCGATGATCAGCGCCCGGGTCATGCGTTGCAGGAACGCCAGTTCCCCGGGTTGCTGGCGAAAGGTATCCCGCTTGAGGACGACGAAACCGACGACGTCGTCCTCCACCCGAATAGGCAGGGCATCGGCTAATTGCTGGGGGAGTATTGATCCCCCATGTGGTACCCGCGTCCGCCGATCACAACCCTGCCTGCCAGATCAAGCAGGACAATTTCGCCGATCGGTGAAGGGCCTTCCCCGAAGGGCATGGGCACGCGTGGGAAAAATTCGCGCACGCCCTCCCAGGACCCCGTTTCTCTGTAATAGGTCCCGAGCCCGGAGATGACGTTCTCCTGGTTGCGGTCGAAGACGAAGCGCTGGAATTCTGTTGATGCGTTCCAGCGGGAGAAAGCTGCGATGAGCGCAATGCTCATCAAACTCAGCAGGATGATAGTAAGCACTAATTTTGACCGCAGCGAACTCATCTGGATCTACTCCCGGGCGAAACGATACCCCACCCCGTATACGGTCTCAATATAGTGTGGATCGCGTGTATTACGCTCAATCTTGGCTCTCAAGTTCTTGATGTGCACATCGATCGTGCGTTCATAGCCTTCATAGGCGATGCCCTGGATGCGGTCGAGCAATTCCATCCGTGAAAAAACCCGTCCAGGCGTAGTCATCAGTGTGGTGAGTAGATCAAACTCCGAGGGGGTGAGGTTAACGGGTTCGTCCTCGATTTTCACCATGTGGCTAGCGCGATCCAGGGTGATCTCCCCAATGCGCAGAACCTCGGGCGGCGCAATACTCCTGCCGCTTCGGCGCAGCATGGCGCGCACGCGGGCCACCAACTCGCGGGGCGGAACGGTTTGGTGATGTAATCGTCTGCGCCCAGTTCGAGCCCGATCACATGATCTTCCTCCTCCACCCTTGCGGTGAGCAGGATGATGGGCGTATTCGCATCCTGGCGGTGTTCGTGGATAAACCCGTAGCCATCCAGCTTTGGCATCATGATGTCAAGCAGAATCAAATCGGGCTTTTCCTGGCGGGCGAGGCGTAGCGCATCCTCGCCATTGAAAGCAGTGACAACGGAGTAGCCCTCCTGAACGAGATATGCTTCCACCAGGGCGACCAGCCGTTTTTCATCATCAACAACAAGGATCTTTGCAGCCATCTGTCCTCAAATCATCCCCAGCTAAGGTGCATTCTACCCGAGCGCGTCTTGTACGATCTGTGTTGCGGAGCGCCGAATGAAACCCTGCGCAGCCCCCGTCGAAAAACCGGAGCGTTGCTCAAGAAACTTTATCAAAGCTTCAACTAGGGGCAAGTTCAGCCCGCGTTCGAAACCCCCCGACGCTGCCCTCGCAGCCTGGCGTGTGGCCAGCGCCTCGGGATCAAGTCCAGCACCACCCCCTCCAGGTCCGTCGCCACTACCGGGTCTACCCTGGCCAGGGTTGAATCCGCCCTCAGGGGGGTTGAAGCCATCTGGAGGGGTAAAACCCTCCCCGCGGCCGGCGCCACCGAGCGACTCAATCCCAAGCTCTTCCAAAATTGTGCCCCTCTGCTCGGAATCGAGTTCCTGACTGTTCATGGCGGTGATCTGTTCAGGGGTCATCATCTGCCCGATTTGCCTGGCTACGGCTTCGATCTCAGCGATTGCGGTGATGTCGCTCTCGAGCAGGCTGCGGTAGAGCTTCCAGAGCGGTAGCAATTCGGATGCTTGTCCGGGGGTTACGGGAAAATCTGTGCCCTCAAGGAGCAGCGTCCCGAACATGAGTTGGGTAACCTCGGCAGCGTTCTGTAGAGCTTGTGGCCTATCGCTGGCATCACCCATGGTTTCCGCAACCCGGTCCGGAAGGGTTAATTCCTGGGCATCTTTTATAGCACTGGAACAGCCGGCAAGGAGCAATGCTAGCATGAAGCTGAGGAGCACAAATATTTTGTTCATTTACCCTCCAAAGGCTGACCGCTCAACTTGCTACCGAGGGTCGCGATTTATTGATTACTCGTGGCGCAGCGCCTCGATGGGATCGAGCAACGCCGCCTTATTCGCCGGGTAATAGCCAAAGAAGATCCCCACTGCTGCTGAGGAAATGAATGCCAGCACGATGGATGTGGGTACGATGACGGTGCGCATCCCGCTGGTGGCGCCAAAGAGCAAGCTGCCTCCAACGCCGGCGATGACGCCCGCGAGACCACCGACAAGACTGAGCATGAGTGCCTCGGCAAGGAACTGCCAGCGAATGTCCAGTGGGGTCGCTCCTACCGATTGGCGAATGCCGATCTCTCGCGTTCGTTCAGTCACACTGACCAACATGATGTTCATGATGCCGATGCCACCGACGACCAACGACACGCCGGCGACCCAGGCCAGGAGATCGCGAAAGGCTGCCGTCGTCGCTTCCTGTGTATTAATGACATCCTGCTGAGTTGTGACGATGAAATCGGCTTCTTCTAGTGGGAGGTCATGACGTCTAGATAGGAGCAGTTCAATTTGCAGGATGACGCTCTCGAGCATGGCATCTTCTTCCAGTTCGACGTAGATGACGCGCACCCTGTCGCCCAGGAAGCGCGCGAACTGAGAGGGCGCAAATTTCTGGAATACCACGGTGATCGGGACATAGATGCGTGAATCGTAATCTACCTCCCCGACGAGGCCGCGCTCGGCGAAGACGCCGATCACAACCAATTTGGTATTGTCTACGGTGATCGTCTGGCCAACCGGGTTTTCGTCTCCAAACAGTTCATCGGATATCGCTGAGCCCAGCACAACGACTTTCTGAGTGCGGTCAACCTCTTCCTGCCTGAAATAGCGCCCCAACTCGATCTCCATATCGCGCACGGAGGGGAAATCCGCCGTGCTGCCCTGGATTGTGACGCTTTCAAGGGTCGCATTTCCATATTTAATTGTTTCTGTCGAGTTCTGTTCGACGACGACAGCTTGAACACCGTTGACCTCATCGGCGATGGCGAAGGCGTCGTCGTAGACCAGGCCACCACTTTGTTGGCCCTGTCCGGGAACCCCACGCTGGAAGTTGGCGTTCACGAAGATCAAGTTCGAACCCAGCCCGGTGATCTGTTCTTCGATCTCGGATTCGGTCCCGGAACTGATCGACACCATGATGATCACGGCTGCAACGCCGATGATCACGCCGAGCATTGTCAGCAGGGAGCGCATCATGTTGCGCAGTAAGCTTTCGATGGCCACACGCAGAAGTTCAAAGCGGCGTGTCATGAACCACCACCCTTACCGTTGTTAACCACGCGTTCCAGCTTGCCATCGCGCAGGTGGATGGTGCGCTGGGTATGGGCGGCGATCTCAGGATCGTGTGTGACCATGACGATCGTACGACCCTCGTCATTTAGGTTGTGCAGCAGCTGCATGATCTCATCGCCGGAGCGAGAATCGAGATTGCCGGTGGGCTCGTCGGCGAGGATCAAAGCCGGGTTGTTGACCAGAGCACGGGCGATGGCAACCCGCTGTTGTTGACCGCCTGAAAGTTCGAAAGGCTCGTGATCGATGCGATCAACAAGATCGACCGCCTGGAGCGCCGCCAAGGCCCGCACCTGGCGTTCTTCCTGTGGGATATATTCCTCGCTGTAGAGCAGGGGCAGCATGACGTTGTGCAAAGCAGTGGTGCGTGGGAGCAGATTGTAGGACTGGAAGATAAAACCCAGGTAGCGGTTGCGTATGTGCGCAAGCTCAGACCGCGATCGAGCTGGCTGACCTCGACGCCATCCAGGTGATAGGTTCCTTCAGTGGGCCGGTCAAGGCATCCTAGGATGTTCATCAAGGTGCTTTTGCCCGATCCGGAGGGTCCCATCACGGCGACGAATTCACCGGATTCCACGCGGATGCTGACACCGGCAAGAGCATTGACGCTAATTGCACCCATGCCGTAGATCTTGTGGAGATTCTCGGTCAGGATGATGGTCTCGGGCATTACTCGGCCTCCACGATGCCGGTCGACACCACGTCTCCCGGCTGCAGGCCTTCGGTAATAGCGGCGAAGGTGATGTCGATGAGGCTGACCTCAACCATGCGCAGCTCGAGTTCTCCGCCCTTGACGACGAAAACGGTGTATTCATCGGGTCCGATCTGGCGCAGTGCTTCGACAGGCACCAGGACGGCGCCCTCGGCCTTTCCAGCGATAACATCCACCGACGCATTCACCCCAAGCGGAAGTGCGGCAACATGCTCGGCGCTATCCTCATACAGCTTCACCAGGCCTTTGATAGTCGAAACGTTCTGCGATTGATTGAGACTCGGATCGATTTGGATGACAATCCCGTAGAAGATCGAATCGGGCAAGGCATCAAATACCACCTCGACCTCATGACCGAGGGCGACCTTGTCCAGATCACTCTCGTCCAGGAAGATCTCCAGATGAGGCTGGCTCAGATCAGCCATCGTGATGAAACCGCTGTTGACGGTATCCCACGCGCTAGCGTTTATTTCAAGGATGGTGCCGTTTATCGTGGCCACGATGACGGCCTTGTCCAGGTTGCTCTGCGCCTCTTCCAAGGAAGCCAAAGCATTTATCAGCTGCAGCTCAGCCTTGGCGAGTTGGGCAGGGTCGGGCCCTTCGGCGACTAGAGCATAGGCCCGTTCTGCCTGCGCTACTTTGGCCTGCGCCATCGCCTTCTGGGCCTCCAACAGTGACTGCTGGAGCGTGGTCGGCTCGCCGGTATACCAGTTCCAACTCCAGAGCGCGCTGTTGTAGCGCTTCTCGGCATTGGCTAGATTGAGCTTTGCCAGGTCATTCTCTGGGTTCTGTGAGAGCTGGTCCTTTGCCCGTTCGAGCGCGCTCTCGGCCAAGCCAAGTTCGGCTTCGGCCGCGTCGAGCGTTGCAGCGCTGGCACGGTTGCCAGCCTGCGCCACCGACCAGGCATACTCAGCGTCCTGCAGGTCTTCCCTGGCCCTGGCGAGATCGAGCTGAGCCTGCGCCGATACGAGGTCCGAGTTCATCATACAAAGCATCCAGGGCTTCTTGTGCGGTGAGCGCTGAGAGTTGGCTTGAAGCGACAGCGGCCTCGAGTTTTTCCTGCTCACCTTGTACGGCGAGCACATCGCCCACCTGGACGACATCTCCAGCATCAACGTGCAACTCAGCAATCAATCCGGATGTCCCAAACCCTAGAGTAATAGGGTTCATGGCGATCAGTACGCCGGAACCGCTGGCGCGCACTTCAAGGTCGCCCAGGCGAACGGTGGCGGTCTGCATCTGGGGTTCCTGTGCCTGCACAGCTACTGAAGGGCGCAGGATAAAGTAGGCCGCTACGCCGCTTGCGACGACAAGAACACCAAGTGCCAGCATCCACAAGCGCTTCGCGGCGGATTTTTTTCACCAAATTCATCTTGCACCTCATTCGAGATCTTCGTCCGTATGCAATCTAGAGAAGGATAGTGAATGGCGGTGAAGATAATGTTCAGGAATTGTGAAGAGATCGTGTAGGTGGTGTATCACCGGCCGATATGTCCGAGGATAATTCACAGGATGCCAAACACGTGTCGGCGAGTTGGGGTTTAGATGTCAGAATCTGCCCCTGGTCAGCATGCTATAATCCGCGCATCCCCGGGAACGGAGTTATGACCCGTTTGGAGTGAAAACCTTTGCATTCTATCGAAGATAGCCCATTGAGCACGCAATCCCTGAACTCGACCGTAAACGAAAATGAAATCTGGCATGCGCTTGAAGCCTCGAACGTGGTGAGCGCGCTGCGCACATCTCCCGTTCATGGATTGAGCAGCCAGGAAGCCGGGACCCGGCTAACCGCTATCGGTCCGAATGAACTCGAGGAAGTCGATCGTATCACCTTACTCGAGATGGTCGTGCAGCAGTTCAAAAATTTTATCGTGATCGTCCTGATCGTCGCCGCCATGATCTCGGCCATATTGGGAGATTATGTGGAAGCGGTGGCGATCCTTGCGATCGTCGTGCTCAACGCAATTTTGGGTGTGGTTCAGGAGCGGCGGGCCGAAGAAGCACTAGCTGCCTTGAGGCGCCTGGCCGCGCCCGAAGCTCATCTGGTCCGTGATGGGCATCGGTTTACGGTCCCGGCACACGAACTGGTGCCCGGTGACGTTGTCTTCCTGGAAGCGGGCAATTACATCCCGGCCGACCTGCGGCTGATTGAAACCGTTAACTTGCGCATCGAAGAAGCGGCGCTCACCGGCGAATCGGTGCCGGTTACCAAAGACGCGCATCTGGTGCTCACCCAGGATCAAGCGCTCGGGGACCGCCGCAACACAGCCTTCAGCGGGACGCTCGTCTCGTACGGGCGCGGCAAGGGTGTGGTGGTCAGCACGGGCATGCACACCCAGATCGGCATGATCGCAGCCATGCTGCAGGCCGTGCACGATGAGCCGACGCCGCTGCAGGTCAAGCTGGACCAGTTGGGAAAAACGCTGGGATATGCTGCACTGGCCGTGTGCAGCCTGGTCTTCTTATTGGGCTGGCTGCGCGGGGTCGATGCCCTGGAGATGTTCCTCGTGGCCGTGAGCCTGGCAGTGGCGGCTGTGCCCGAGGGGCTGCCGGCCGTGGTGACGATCACGCTGGCCCTGGGGATGCGCGAGATGATCACCAGGCATGCCTTGATCCGGCGGCTGGCTTCGGTCGAGACGCTCGGCTCAACCACGGTCATCTGCTCTGACAAGACAGGCACGCTGACGCAGAACCAGATGACGGTCACACGCATGTGGGTTGACCGTCACCTGTTTGAAGTGACAGGCAGCGGCTACGAACCCGTGGGCGAATTTCGCCTTGATGGAAAAACGATTGATTTGAAGGAGTATCCCGCGACGACAACTGCGCTCTGGGTAGCGGTACTGGCGAATGATGCTCTGGTTGAGCAAGAACGGAGCGAGGATGGCCGGCGCGAAACCCGGGTGGTCGGCGACCCGACCGAGAGCGCCTTATTAATCGCCGCACTCAAGGCAGGCGCCACACGAGAAGATTTGGAAAGAGCCTACCCTCGCATTGACGAGATTCCATTCGAACTCGACCCGCAAGCGCATGACAACGGTCCATAAGATCCTTGATCCGATGCCGGAGGATGTCAGCCCCTTCTACGATGGCGAGCTAAAAGAATGGGAGGTGGCCGCCATTAAAGGCGCCCCCGATATCGTCCTGGACCTCTGCACCCACATCCAAAGAATGGATGATCAAGCCGTGCCGATGGATCAGGAGACACGCGAGCGGGTGCTCGAGGCGAACGCTTCCATGGCGCGATCAGCCCTGCGTGTGCTGGCAGTAGCCTACCGCGTCGAGCGCGATGTGCCGGATGAAGCTACGCCCGAAAAGGTTGAGCACAATCTAATATTTGTCGGACTGATGGGCATGATCGATCCCCCCCGACCGCAAGCAGGCCCGGCGATCGAGAAGGCCCGGCAGGCGGGCATTCGCACGGTGATGATCACCGGCGACTATCCTGATACGGCCGAGGAAATCGCCGAGGAGATCGGCCTGCTGCGGCCGGGACACGGGGTGCTGACGGGCAGCGAACTGGACCAACTGTCCAGGGATGAGCCTCAGGGAGAAGATCGCCACGACCGACGTGTTCGCACGCGTATCCCCGGAACATAAAGTGCGCATTGTGGATGCATTGAGGGAGAGTGGTGAAATTGTGGCGATGACCGGCGATGGCGTGAATGACGCCCCGGCACTCAAGAGTTCGGACATCGGTGTGGCGATGGGGATCACTGGGACGGATGTGGCTAAAGAGACCGCCGACATGGTGCTCACCGATGATAATTTCGCCAGTATCGTCGCCGCTGTCGAGCAGGGCCGCATCATTTATGCCAACATCCGCAAGTTCGTCTTCTACCTGCTCTCGTGCAACCTGGCGGAAATTGCGGTAATTTTCGTGGCGATCTTGGCTGGGCTGCCCTCCCCGCTGACGCCGATTCAGTTGTTGTGGTTAAACCTGATTACCGATGGCGCACCGGCGTTAGCCCTGGGGATGGAAAAGGGTGATCCGGATACGATGCAGCGGCCACCGCGGCCACCGCAGGAGCCGGTGATCAATCGACCGATGCGCGTACGCATCGGCATTCAAACGATTGCCATTGCTGCTGTGACACTGGCGGCCTACTTGCTGGGCATCGCAATGTTCCCTGGCTATTCCCGAAGAGGCCAAGACGATGGCCTTCGTGACCCTCTCCTTTTCCGAGCTCCTGCGCGCCTTCACCGCTCGGTCGGATACCTACCCGCTGCTGCGCATCGGGATCACCAGCAACCGCGTTATGCTCTACGCGGTGGCAACTTCACTCCTGCTGCTTTTGGCCGTCATCTATGTGCCCTTCCTGCAGCCGATCTTCAACACCGTATCCCTTGGTTGGACCGAGTGGCGCGTGGTTCTGCCGCTTCTGTTCATTCCGGCAGTTGTTGCCGAGTTGACCAAGTGGGTGAGCAGTCGTAGATTTAGCAAGCTGGCTGAGGCTGCCTGAATGTAGACACCCGCCAGGGGTTGTCTGATATCACCGGGGAGCACGAATCCGGTAGCTGGGCGGGTCGGACATCAGCACCGTTGCCGGTGGTTAGAGCGTGTCAATTCGTCCCCAGTCGCCTTGATCACACCTGGGGGTTGAGCACAGGGGGGGAGAGAAGCAAGGGATGAAGCAATGACTGAACTCATCAATCTAGAACCCTGGTGGCGCTTTGCGGCTGCCCTGCTCATTGGTGCCTTGATCGGTCTCGAACGCGAGTTTGTCCAGCAGCGAAGCGGGGATCAGGAGTTCGGCGGAATCCGCACCTTTGCCCTGATGTCATTAATGGGCGCGGTGGCCGCCTTCCTGACCGATCGCTTTGGCTTCATGATTTTCATCGTAGCGTACCTGGGATTAATCCTGATGCTCTGGGCGAGCAATTTGGGTCCGGCGATGCGGGGCGAGGAGGAAGGCATCACGACAGAGGTTGCTGCGCTGCTGGTGCCACTGCTGGGGGCGATGGTGATCTGGGACGAGCCGGCAATCGCTGCCGCGTTGGGCGTGGTTACTGCTCTTGTCCTGGCCCTTAAACCCGTTTTACATAACCTGGCGCGGCGCATGAGCGCTGCCGATCTACGCGCAACGCTCGAATTTGCCATCATCAGCGCCGTGATTCTACCGCTTCTGCCGAACCGCGGCTTTGGACCTTTCGACGTGCTCAATCCGGCCCAGATATGGCTGCTGGTGGTGCTTGTATCCGGCATCGGTTTCGTGGGCTACATCCTGATGCAGGTCCTTGGCGCAGCGGAGGGCATTGGGCTCACCGGGTTGCTGGGAGGACTGGTGAGCAGCACGGCAACGACGATCTCCTTTGCCGGCCGCAGCAAGACAAGCACCGGGCTCTCGAGTGCCCTGGCGCAGGGGATACTCCTGTCATCTGCAGTGATGTTCCCAAGGATGCTGATCGAGGTCGCCGTGGTCAACGCCAGCCTTCTACCACGCGTGGGCATTCCCCTGGGGGCCATGCTTGTCACGGCAGGGATCGTGGTCATTATGCTTTGGCGCCGGCGCAACAAGGGCGTCGAATCCAGAGTCGGCCAGTGTCGAGCTGGGCAACCCGCTGCGCTGGCAGACCGCCGTGACGTTTGCCCTTATCTTCGCCGTTGTTCTTGTCGTTGTCCGGGCGGCGAATGAGTATCTGGGCAGCGCAGGGGTCTATGTAGCGAGTGTGCTTACAGGTCTGACCGATGTGGATGCGATCACGTTGAGCGTTGCTGACCTCTCCCTGGCGGGTGAACTGGAAGCCAGCGTTGCCGCGGTCGCTATCGCCCTGGCGGCGCTTGTCAACACGACGGTCAAGGGCGTGATGGTGATGTCGCTCGGCTCCCCGGAACTGCGCAAGGTCGTCGTCAGGGCGATCGCCATCGTCCTGGCTTCCGGGATCGTCGGCACGGTGGTGATGGTGCTGGTAGCTCCCGGATAGGGGCAAGCCCCCGATCCGCTCAAACAGCCTCGATGATCGTTGCGGTGGCCATGCCGTGACCGATGCACATGGTTTGCAATCCAAAACGCCCATTTTCGCGCCTGAGGGCGTGGATCAGTTTTGTCATGAGCACCGCTCCGGTAGCCCCGAGCGGGTGGCCGTGGGCGATGGCGCCACCGTCAATATTGACCCTGCCGGGATCGGGTTGGATCTCCTCCTGCCAGGCAAGGACCACCGAGGCGAAGGCTTCATTGATTTCAAACAAATCGATATCAGCGAGGGCCAACCCGGCTCGGTCAAGGACACGGCGGGTAGCCGGTATTGGGGCATCGAGCATCAGAACCGGGTCTGATCCAACAACTGCGCGTGCTGTGATGCGCGCCAGGGGAGAGAGCCTGTGCCGGGCAAGCGCTTCGTCCGAGGCCAACAACAGGGCGGCTGCGCCATCGCTGATCTGGCTGCTGTTCCCGGCGGTGATGACACCATGTTCTTTGAAGGCGGGTGGTAACGTTGTCATTCTCGCTCGATCAGGATCCGCCCGCACCCCTTGATCCTGGCGGATCGTCCTCCTATCTGCGCCGTTCCCGTCAACTTCGACGGGCAGGATTTGATCGACGAACCGATCGGCCTGTATGGCAGCGGCAGCCTTGCGATGACTCTCAAAAGCGTAATCATCAAGACGTTCTCTTCCCAGGCCCCATTTCTCCGCCATCATCTCGGCACTGATGCCCTGATGTACCAGGGGAAAGGGGAATCCATCTGGCCATTCCGCAGGCCAATCGGCACCGATCGGTTGATGGGACATCATCTCGATCCCGCCGGCAATCACCAGGTCCATATCGCCGGACAGGATCGCCTGTGCGCCGAAATGGACCGCTTGCTGTCCTGATCCGCACATGCGGTTGAGTTGGACCCCCGGGACTTCCACCGGGAAACCAGCCTTAAGCGCGGCCAGACGGGCGATATTCGCCCCCTGATCCCCAATCGGGGTCACACAGCCCAGGATGATGTCATCGATGACCCCGGCGGGAAGACCGGATGCTGCGATGACTCCCTGGAGGACCAGGGCGGCCAAATCGACGGGTGCCACCGGGTGGAGCCAACCCTTGTCTGGTTTACCGATGCCGATGGGGGTGCGAAGGGCGCGGATGATGTAAACTTCCCTGGCCATGGTCTCAACTCCCTTTTTGCAGAAGGTCGTCCAAGATAGTATCGTACCAAAGCATAGGACCAGGTAAGCCTGGCTGTCAACCGTGTCTCTCGTTTGTCCTGATATGGCATTTCAGAAAGAAGTCTTGCGTGAACGATGAATGGCGACCCAGGACCAGGGGGATCCGTCGAGCATATCCGTTCCTCTTGATCCTGCTCTTATTCGGCACCATTTCCTTGACAGGCTGTGGGCGTTCGAACTCCACCCCGGCCCCTCCGGATGATGCCGAGGCGCTTACGGCGGCATTACGCCAGGCCGGGGCTAAAGCCCTGCCCGGCGGGCAAACCGGTCAGCCTGTCATGGAGATGACGCCCCAGCAGTTGATGTTGAATGGTGATGAGCTCTGGATTTACTCCTCATCTTCTCCCATCGATGCCGGTCAGGTGCTGATGGAGTTTGACGAGGAAAGCGAGGCACAGTTCATCTGGGCCAACGCTCATCTGATCGTGCAGTACCGGGGAAATGATGTAGGTACGGTCATGATCATGGATGGCTTGTTCGGCGAGCCGCTGGTGAACCCCCCGGCTGCCGGGAATGAGCCCTACCCGCCGGCGATCCCTGCGGCGATTAGCAGCGTGGCACACGCATTCGAGGCTAAACCAAATGAGATTGAGGTCCTGGACTACCAGATGCGAGAGTGGCCCAATGCCTGCCTGGGTTTGCCCGAGCGTGAGGAACTGTGTGCGGAGGAACGTACAACCGGATGGTGGATCGAGTTGCGCGCAGCAGGCGTCGTACTCGAAGTCCACACCGATATTTATGGGGAAAACCTGCGATGGATTGCGAAATAGGAGCGGCTGAGATCCTGGCAGGCCAGGATCCGTCCGCGATGCAGACAGGGGCAGATGCCCGCCGCATGCTTGGCTGGGGCAGTCTCTTTCTTCAGCACCTGGATCCTTGCCTGCGGATCGGTGTTCCGGGCAGACCTCCAGTGAGTGTCAGGAGCTTGGGATGTTGACGCGGATCGGTGGGCGCATTCAAAAACCGGTCAGGCGCGGCGCAGCGCAGCGTTACCTTTTAATCACACTGCTGAGCTTCGCCGTATCCGTCGCAGGTACACGCCTGTTCCTTGAGCTAACCGGATATCCCCAACTGGCTGGGGGCGACCTCCACATCGCCCATGTGCTCTGGGGAGGACTGCTGCTTTTCGCCGCGACACTCTTGATGATGATCCTGGCCAATCGCTGGGCGTACGTGCTTGCGGCATGCCTTGCGGGGCTTGGTGTAGGTTTGTTTATCGATGAGGTGGGCAAGTTCATCACCCAGGCGAATGACTATTTTTACCCTGCAGCAGCACCGATCATCTACGCCTTTTTTCTGCTGACCGTGCTGCTTTATTTGCAGGTCCGGCGGCCTCCCGCCTTTGATGCACGCGCCGAACTCTACCGGGCGTTAAGCGGGATGACAGAACTTCTCGACCGCCACCTCGAGCCCAGCGAATTGGCTGAGCTTGAACGGAGCCTGGAAATGGTGCAGGAAAAAGCCGAGGAACCGGGTCAGGCACGGTTAGCGCAGCACCTGCTCGCCTACCTGCGTACCGCTGGGCTACAGCTTGTTCCAGACGAACAGGATTTGGTGGAGCGGTATCTCCAGGTCCTGGCACAATGGGAGGCGCGCTGGCTCGGTTTGCGCCGCTACCGGGCTTTCCTGGTTGGGGGATTGGCAGCTGTAGGGTTGAATACCTTTATAAACCTGGCACAATTGCTTCTGGCGGCACGGATACCAGGCGGTTTAGATGCGGTCTTTCAGCGGTTGTTAATTGCCGGCCAGGTGTCTGGCGCGAGCGGGATGCTGGGGTTCGTCCTGCGGGTAGCGCTGGAAGGCAGCGTGGGTGGGATTTTGATCCTGGCGGCTGTTTTCATCCTGATTGGCTGGCAGGGGCGGGGATTGAATCTGGGGGTTATCGGCCTGCTCTTATCCCTGGCTGGCGTCAATCTGCTGGTCTTTTATTTTGAACAGTTCTCGACCGTCATTAACGCGCTGGTTCAGTTTGTCCTCTTGCTGGCACTGTTCCGTTATCGCCAAAGGCTCACCTCGACAAGCGATTGATGTTGCGCCGCCCCAACGTTTGTCGGATCTACTTGAAGGTTTTCTCGCCAGCGCACACAGGGACTCGCAGCCGGTTTTCGGCTGGCGTGAGCGGGCACGACCACTTCTCGTTATAGGCACAGTATGGGTTATAGGCCAGATTAAAATCGACCAGAAGTCGATCTTGCCCGAGAGGTTCGGGCTCGAGATAGCGCCCGGCACCGTAGGTTTCCTCCCCGGCGAGGGAGTCGGCGAAGGGCAGAAAAAAACCATGCTCATTGCGGAATACGGTTAACTGGGCATCCTCGCCATCAACGGTAAAGCTGAAGCGACCGAAGCGCTCATACGTTTGGACCGCCCCGGTGTTCGTCTGGATTTGGATGGGCTCGACCGCTTCAAACTGCTCAAGATCGACCTCAAGGCGCAGCGCGGGATTATCGTCGAAGTACTTCAGGCCTGTGAAACCCTGGCGCTGTTCAGCCGTCAGCGGGCTGTGCGGATCGCTTTCAAAGTAGGTGTCTTTCTGGGCCCTCAATTGGGATAAGGGATTCATCATTCATCTCCAGGGTTTGATCAATCTATGAACCGGTGCGATCTTCACCTTCGACGCGGCCAGCGAGCCTGATCTTACACCAGCCAACTCGGGCGGCGATGGATGATTTCCAGGAGCTATCCCAACGGGCAGGGGACTGGCCCACCCGTAACTGCTGATATTCATCCAACAGGGTGTTAACACTCCTCTTGCGCGCAGCAGGTACCATGGGGGAGCATTATAAACCGTGAAATTGAGGTGACGATCAATGGCAAAGATCATTGGTATTGACTTGGGTACGACCAACAGCGTCGTCGCGGTCATGGAAGGTGGCGATCCTACTGTCATCTCCACGGCCGAGGGCGGACGCCTGTGTCCATCGGTGGTTGCGTTCACGCCCAGTGGCGAGCGCCTGGTGGGACAAACGGCCAAGCGCCAGGCGGTGGTTAATTCCGAAAACACGCTCTATTCGCTCAAGAGATTCATTGGGCGTCGCTTCGAAGAAACCGAGACCGAGCGAGGAATGGTCTCCTTCGATGTCATCGAGGGCCCGGCTGACGATGTGCGCATCAAGGTCCCGGCAACGGGTAAGGAGTATGCACCTCAGGAGATCTCCGCCATGGTGCTGGCAAAGCTAAAGAATGACGCCGAGGCTTACCTGGGCGAAAAAGTCGAGAAAGCTGTGATTACCGTCCCTGCCTACTTCAATGACTCCCAGCGCCAGGCCACCAAGGATGCCGGCAAGATCGCCGGCCTGGAGGTCATGCGCATCATTAACGAACCTACTGCAGCCGCGCTGGCCTATGGCCTGGACAAGAAGGATAACGAGACAATCCTGGTCTTCGACCTGGGCGGCGGCACATTCGACGTCAGCCTGCTTGAGGTTGGCGAAGGCGTGGTCGAAGTGAAGGCCACCAACGGCGACACCCACCTGGGGGGGGATGACTGGGATCAGCGCATCCTCGCCTGGATCGCCGATGAATTCAAGAAGGAACAGGGCATCGATCTGCGCCAGGATCGGCAGGCGTTGCAGCGACTGCGCGAAGCTGCTGAGAAAGCCAAGATTGAGCTTTCGACGATGACCGAGACCGAGATCAACCTGCCGTTCGTTACGGCTGATGCCGCGGGACCGAAGCACCTGCAAATAAAACTAACGCGGGCCAAGTTCGATCAACTGTCCGAAGACCTGGTGAACCGCATCCGAGGCCCATTCGCCGCCGTACTCAAGGATGGTGGGCTGTCGACCGACAAGGTGGACGAAGTGGTGCTCGTCGGTGGGGCGACTCGAATGCCCATGGTTCAGAACCTGGTGCGCGAGCTGACCGGCAAGGAACCGCATAAAGGCGTAAACCCGGATGAGGTGGTGGCGATTGGCGCAGCGATCCAGGCCGGCGTCCTGGCCGGCGAGGTCAAAGATGTCCTGCTGCTGGATGTGACCCCGTTGTCGCTTGGCGTCGAGACCCTTGGCGGGGTGATGACGACCCTGATCGAGCGCAACACCACGATCCCCATCGAGAAGAGCGAAGTCTTCTCCACCGCCGAAGACAGCCAGACGGCAGTCGACATCCATGTTCTCCAGGGTGAGCGCCCGATGGCTTCTGACAATATGACCCTGGGGAGGTTCCGGTTGGAAGGTATCCCTCCGGCGCCGCGCGGCATTCCGCAAGTCGAAGTGATCTTCGATATCGATGCTAATGGCATCATCGATGTTACGGCCAAGGATAAGGCGACAGGAAAATCTCAGAAAGTCACCATCACTGCGTCAACCAACCTTAATAAGGATGAGGTCGAGCGCATGGTGCAGGAATCCAAGGAGCATGCCTCGGATGATCGCAAACGGCGCGAGATAGCCGAAGCGCGTAACAGCGGCGACACGATGGCCTATACGGCCGAGAAATCCCTGCGCGACCTGGGCGATAAAGTCCCGGCCGCCGACCGAGAACAAATCGAGGCGAAGATTAGCGATTTGCGCAAAGCCCTCGATGGCGACAATGTCGAAGAAATTAAGCGATTGACAGAAGAAGTGCAGCAAGCCAGCTATGCGTTGAGCCAGCAATTGTATGCACAGAGTCCCGAAACAGAAGGCTCCCCCGCCACCGACCAGGGGGCTCAGGAAGAGGGCGACGTGGTCGAGGGAGAATTCCGCGAGGCCTAAACCTCGTGAAGCCATGCTGTCTAGGCGCCAGGGCGAGCCCCTGGCGTTTAGCTTTAAACGAAGGCCGGGAGAGGTCACAGCCTCGGGGGCGGGTCAGGGATACAATAAAGATAGCTGCGGAGAATGTTTGTTACACTTCATGGCGGCGGTCTATAATGCACCTGGTATACAACTTGGCCGGCGAGCTCCATAACCCCTGGAGGTGAACAGCGGTGGTCCTTCCAAAATTCGCTTTTTTCAAAGACAACATAGTGCCTTACGCGGATGCCAAAATCGGGGTCATGACCCATGCACTCAACTATGGAACTGGCGCGTTTGGCGGCGTGCGAGCCTACTGGAATGCCGAGCGAGAACAGTTGTACCTCTTTCGACCCCACGATCATTTCACCCGTTTGATCAATTCAGCCCGCATGATCTTAGCGGAGGTGAAGTACTCGCAGGATGAATTGATTTCGCACACGCTGGATCTCGTACGCGCAGAGGGATACCGCGAGGATATCTATATCCGGCCGCTGGTTTACATGGCGGATGAAATCATTGGCGTGCGCTTACACGATTTGCGTTCCGAACTGACTATTTTCGCAATCCCCTTTACGCGTTATGTCGATAGGGATGATGGGGCACACGTCACATTCTCTTCGTGGCGGCGGATCGACGATAACGCCATACCCGCACGCGGGAAGTTCACCGGCGCGTATATCAATTCAGCCTTCATCAAGACGGATGCGACCCGGTCCGGCTACGATGAAGCGTTGGTGCTGACCAACGAAGGCCACATCTCCGAAGGCAGTGCGATGAACATTTTCATGATGCGTTTTGGAAAGCTCATCACCCCGCCAGTGACGGACAACATTCTCGAGGGTATCACCCGCAGCACGATCATGACCCTGGCCCGTGAGGAATTAGGCCTGGAAGTAGAGGAGCGATCGATCGACCGCACCGAAGTTTATCTGTGTGATGAGTTGTTAATGGTCGGCACGGCAGCCCAGGTTACTGCGGTGGCCATGGTCGATCACCGGCCGATCGGGGAGGGCGTGATGGGGCCAGTTACCGCCAAGTTGCGCCAGCTCTTCGACGACCTTGTGCGCGGCAAGCTTAGTACCCATCGGGAGTGGATCACACCGGTCTATCTCTCAGAACCGGCGCTGGGCGACTGACGCCCGCTATTCATGGTAGGTGAGTCTTGATCGAAAAGCATCAGAGCGGCAGTCCCGTCTCATAGGGCACTCCTGCTAATCGCCTATGGAAACACGCCCGCCCCAATTCTTAGGTTTTGTACTTGGATTGCTGATCATCCTGTTTTTCCTGCTTGCGATCGGATGGAGCGTCTATCGAATGGGCACGGGGGACCTGTCCCTGTGGCTGGTGCTATGGGTGTTGTTGCCACTGATCAGCCTGCCGCTCCTGCTCTTCAGCCTCTATCGCCTCTACGGTCTGCTAACAGCCCGCTACAGCATTGATCGCAATGGCCTGCGCATCCGTTGGGGTCTGGCTTACGAAGAGGTTCCTATTCACCAGTTGGTGATGGTGGAATCAGCCGGCGATATGGGCCTGTCTCAGGGCCCATCTCCTGGTTTCTGGTGGCCCGGTCTTGTCATTGGCGCACGCGAGATCGACGGTTTGGGCCTGGTTGAGTTCTTCTCGACGCGCGGGCTAGATAGCACTCTGGTGGTGCAGACCGAAGACCGCCGACTCGCCATTAGCCCTCCGGACATCGATGCATTCCTGGTCGCCGTCAAAGAGTCGATGCGGATGGGGGCATTGCATACCCTCCGTGCGGTGAGCACCAGGCCTAATTTCGCCCTGGCCCGTCTGGGGGAAGATCGGGGGGCGCTGACGCTGGTGATCCTTGGTGGTCTGCTGCCGATCCTCATATTTGGCTATCTCCTGCTGATGGTGGGCGAGATGAGTGGACAGGTTGCCTTCGGTTTTGACACCCAGGGGGCGGTCGACATCCTGGCCCCACCGGGACGGCTGCTGTTACTGCCCATGATCGCCGGTGCGAGCTGGCTGCTGGACCTCTGCTTCGGCCTGTGGTTGTACAGGACAAATACGAATCGACCCCTGGCATATGTGCTTTGGATCGGCGCGGTGCTGATCGGCGTGCTGCTATGGGGGGCAGTGCTGCTGCTCCTGGGCGTCCTTTGATTTCCAAGGCTTATCCACAGGCAGGAAGCGTTTATCCACAGTTTGAATACAGGTTATCCACAGGTTTGCGCGGGATCCGAGCATGTTGAGCCAGGACCTGATGCTCGGGTTATTGCTGGCGTCCGCCGTAAGTTGGCTGGCTTTCAGGGCGGGCACACTCACGCTGAGCGGAGCGGCAGCGGCGACGATCGTCGGCGCCTCAGTTTTTGCGTTTGGTGGCCTCAAGGCGGCCCTGCTGCTGATCCTCTTCTTTGTAAGTTCAAGCGGGCTGACGCGTTTCAAGGCCGGGCAGAAGGAGCGCCTGCGGCTTGGTTTCGCAAAAGGCGGGCGGCGTGATGCCTGGCAGGTGATCGCCAACGGCGGTGTGGCGGCGCTTGGGACGATGGTTTTTTATTTGAATGGCTCCCGCGCCGCCCTGGCGGGTTTTATCGGGGCCCTGGCCGCAGCAGCGGCAGACACATGGGGGACCGAACTGGGCGTGCTCAGCTCCGAGCAGCCGCGCTCCTTGTTGACAGGCCGGAGCGTGCCGCGCGGCACTTCTGGTGCGGTTAGCGCCCTGGGTATCAGGGCCAGCTTGCTGGGAAGCTTGGTCGTCGGCGCGCTGGGTTACGCTGTGCTGGCTGATTGGCGGGTGATTCCCATCGTCATGATCGGCGGAGTGATCGGAGCCACACTCGACAGCCTGCTGGGGGCGTATTTCCAGGTGATGTATGCCTGCCCGGCTTGTGAAGCAGCCACAGAGAGCCACCCGCTTCATCATTGCGGTTCGCCCACGCTCTACCAGCGGGGTTGGCGGTGGTTGAACAACGATGGAGTCAACTTCCTCGCCACCCTTGGCGGTGCCGCGGTGAGTGCATGGCTGGCGACTTTGTGGTTTACGACGTAGGTGGGAGATCAGGAGCCGGGTAATGGAATTGCCCAGCGCGGCGATATCCGGATGCCGCTTAAGAACATCCCGGCATCCAGCCACGCATGTGGCGAATGGACAATCAGGATAAAATCGACCTAGATCGCAGAACCAGGAGTTCAACAAAATGGCCGATCCTGCAGTGCTGGGGGTGATCCTGGGTGGCGGCCGCGGGTCAAGGCTTTGGCCGTTGACGAAACTGCGGGCGAAACCGGCTGTACCTATCGGGGGGAAATACCGCCTGGTCGACATCCCGTTGAGCAACTGTCTGAACTCGGGCATCTCGCATATCGCCGTCCTGACGCAATTCAATTCTGTCTCGCTTCACCGCCACATCTCCCAGACCTATCATTTCGATGTGTTCCACAGCGGCTGGGTGCAGATCCTGGCAGCGGAACAGACACTCGCAAGCGCCGATTGGTACCAGGGGACAGCGGATGCGGTGCGCAAGCAACTCTTTGAGATTCAGGCGACCGGCGCTGAGACGGTCATCATCCTGGCCGGGGATCATCTGTACCGCATGGATTACTCGCTCCTGCTCGAGGAGCACAGGGATAATGACGCTGACGTGACCGTGGCGGTTAAACCGGTTTCAGCTGTCGATGCTGCCCGCTTCGGCATCCTGAGGTTGGATAAGCAGGGCCGCATCACCAATTTCATCGAGAAGCCCCAGGACTTACAGGCACTGGGCGAATTCAAAAGCCATAACGATGACGAACAGCCCTATCTCGGATCGATGGGAATCTATGCCTTTAAACTCCCGGTGCTCATTGAACTATTGCAGGCCCAGCATGATGATTTTGGTGGGGATGTTCTCCCGGCAGTGATCAACACGCATCGTGTATTTGGCTTCACCTTCGAGGGCTACTGGGAGGACATTGGAACGATCGAGGCCTTTTATCAGGCGAACCTGGCGCTGACCCAAACTCACCCGCCCTTTCACTTCCATGATCCTGCGGCGCCGATTTTCACCCGGCCGCGTTTTCTGCCCGGATCACGCATCTACGACGTGAGCCTCGACCGGGTTACCCTGGCTGACGGCTGCATCATCGGAGGGGCTGAAATCCAGCGGTCTGTCATCGGCATTCGCAGCCTGATCGGTGATGATGTGATCCTGCGCGATTGCATCATGATGGGCGCCGATTATTACGAAGCCGAAGCCGAGGATGTCCCGGAGGGCACACCAGCGATGGGCATCGGGCGCGGCACGCGCATCCAGGGAGCGATTATTGACAAGAACGCCCGCATCGGCGAGGGTGTGCTCATAGAGCCGTTTCCATACGGGATCGATCACGATGAAGAGGCCTGGAGCGTACATGATGGGGTCGTCATCATCCCCAAGGAAGCGGTGCTGCCAAGTGGTACGGTGATCCGACCTGAATGATGGGGGTCCCCCGGGATGTGCAGCAGGGCGGCTCGATCGAGCCGCCCTGCTCATTGTATAGCGCACTTCCTATGAAGGTTGATCAGGCAGGGGTTGAGCACGTATCCGCAGCATGGCCAGTGCGGCCAGGAGCATGAAGGCGGCACTGAAGGTCCAGATCGAACGATGATTGGTGAGATCGATCAGCCAACCCCCCAGGATCGGTCCGGTGATCGCGGCCGCCGAGGCGGCGAAGTAGTACAACCCGGTATACACACCAATACTGCCTTCGTCGCCAAGGTCGAAGACCATCGGCAACGAGTTGATGTTGATCAACGCCCAGAATAAACCCATTAACGCGAGCGTCACCAGCATGATGGTGGAGTCGCGGATGAAGAACCCGGCGACCAGGCCGCCGAACATTCCCGCTCAAACCGATGATGATCGTCGGGCGGCGGCCAAAACGGGTGGCGATCAACCCGCTGGGTATGGCGAAGAGGATCAAGGTCGCTGCGAAGGCCGTCAGCATTTGTGTCCCGGAACCGATGTCTATCCCCAGTACACTGCGGGCGTAGATGGTGAAGAAGGCCTCCATGGCGTTCCAGCCAACAAACCAGCAGAATATGGCGGTCAGCAGCAGGATCGGGTTGCGGTCGGAGCCGCTCAGCACGCGGCGGGCGCTGGCAATCAGGCCCGGCGCATCCGCAGCAGCAGCCTCCTCGGCCATGGTTGGTTCACGCACGGCGATCAGCACCACCATGATCGCCAGCAGCATCACTCCAGATCCGGCGATGAAGGGCAGCGGCACGCCGAGCTTGTAGAGCGCCCCGCCGCCGAAAAGGGCCACAGCCCCGCCCAGGCCCCCCATCAGGTTGATGACGCCGTTGGCTTTGCTGCGGTCTCCCGGCTTGAAGAGATCGCCGAGGTAGGCGACCGTCGGGGAACGGAAGAGTGCCATGCCCAGGTTGGTGCCCAGGATTGCCAGGCCGATCAGCACAAAGTTGTCACGCACGAAGGGCACCAGGATGAAAAACAGCGCTGCGGCAGGGGCGCCCAGCATCAGGTAGGGTTTGCGCCGGCCAAAGCGGCTGCGGGTGCGATCGGAACGGCTGCCCACCCAGGGTTGCACAAACATGTTGATGATGTTATCCCAGGTCAGGATAAAACCGACGACAAGGGCCGATAGTCCGAGGTCTTCCAGCATGGGCGGGATCAGGCTGTTAAACAGCGGCCAGATGATGCTGATGCCGAAGAATCCGAATCCGAGGATGAACGTACGGCCATAAGGGAATTTTTCCATAACTTTCCTCCATTTCGATCAGGGATGTGATTCTATACCTGCAGGTGGACGAAGCAAATCAGGTTGAATGAAAGTGAACGCCAGTTGATTCTTAGTAGTATGAGTAATACAATGCTAGCTATACTGCCCAATACGGGCAGCAAGGCTGCGCCCCGGCTGGGTGCTATATGCACCTTAGTGGAGCGCAGTCAATCCATAGGAAGAAGGAGGTGGCATCTCAGCAAACCAATTCATTCGTAAATAAAACTATCTGAACCCGAAGAATTCAATAGGAGGAGAGTAGCGTGAAACGCCGACCATTACTTCTTATCTTGAGCCTGCTGATGATCGCCAGCCTGGTGCTGGCGGCATGTGCAGGCGCAACCCCCGAACCGGCAGTCGAAGAGCCAGCGGAAGAGCCCATGGAAGAACCCATGGAGGAACCGATGGAAGAGCCGATGGAGGATTTCGTCGGCATGAAGCTTGATGCCGGTGGTTGTGATTACGGCGGCATCTTCAGCAGCATCGAAGCCGTCGACCAGTACACGGTAGTCTTCAATCTGTGTAAATCCGATCCAGCCTTTCTCTCCAAGATCGCATTCAACCCCTTCGGTATCTACCCAAGCGAATGGCTTGAGGCGACTGCCGGAGAGGAGAACCGCACGACTGACGCCCTGGACAATCCCATCGGGACCGGCCCCTACATGGTGAGCCAGTGGGTGCGCGGTGAGAGCCTGGTCTTCACCCGCAACCCGGATTATTGGGGACCTGCGCCGATTGCCGATACGCTGGTGTTCCGCTGGACCACCGAGGGCGCTGCACGCCTGCTTGAACTGCAGGCTGGTACAGTCGACGGCATCGACAACCCCAGCCCGGATGATTTCGATGTCATCCGCGCCGACAACTCGCTGACGCTGATCGAGCGCCCGGCGCTGAACATCTTTTACTTTGCGATGACGAACACCTTTGCTCCATTCGACAACCAGATGGTTCGCCAGGCGGTTGCGATGGGCATCGATCGCCAGCGCATCGTGGATAACTTCTACCCGGCCGGGTCCGAGGTTGCCTCGCACTTCACTCCCTGCTCGATCCCCAATGGATGCGTGGGCGATGAGTGGTACGAGTTCGACGCTGAAGCTGGCAGGGCGTTGCTGGCCGATGCTGGCTTCCCGAACGGCTTCGAAACCACGATCTACTATCGCGACGTCTTCCGCAGCTACCTGCCCGAACCCGGCCGAGTGGCCGAGGAACTGCAGGCGCAGCTGGCCGACAACCTGGGCATCACCGCCAGGATCGAGGTGATGGAATCGGGTGCTTTCATCGAGGAATCGACCGCCGGCCGTCTTGACGGCTTCTACCTACTTGGCTGGGGTGCAGACTACCCGCACATCGTCAACTTCCTTGACTTCCACTTCGCCGAGGTCAACCCGCAGTTCGGCGTGCAGTCACCGACCTACTATGAGGAACTGACCGCAGGTGCGCAAATCGCCGATCCGGCGGTTGCCGAACCGCACTACGTAATAGCCAACAACGCTCTGCGCGAGTTCGTGCCGGTGGTGCCGATCGCTCATGGCGGCTCCGGTGTGGCTTACCGCGCCGAGGTTACAGGTGGGCAGGCCAGCCCGCTGGGCAACGAGTATTTCGCCGTGATGGATCCTGGCAAGGACACCTTTGTCTGGATGCAAAACGCCGAACCCATCAGCCTCTTCTGCGCGGATGAGACCGACGGCGAATCGCTGCGGGCCTGCGAGCAGGTAACCGAAGCGCTGTACGCCTATGAAGTCGGCGGCACAGCGGCGAAGCCAGCGCTGGCGACCGAATGTGTGCCCAATGCAGCACTGGATGTCTACACCTGCACCTTGCGTAAGGGTGTGACCTTCCACGATGGTACGCACTTCGACGCCAACGATGTGGTTACTTCGTTCACTGCCGGTCTGGATGCGTCTAGCCCGCTGCACGTGGGCAACACCAACGCCTGGGAGTACTACTCCTACCAGTGGGGTTTGATCAACGCTGAGTAGAATGGTCTCCCAATCAGTTGAGTAAGCCTTGAAATGTGTGCGGGATGGGCATTAGGGTTATCTGCCTGTCCCGCACCATTTTTTACAGCGCGCTACTTAAGGTAGAGACATGCTGCGATATACCGCAAGGCGAATCGTGTATGCGATCCCGGTACTTCTGGGGATTCTGATTGTCATCTTTGCGTTAGCTCGCATGATCCCGGGTGAACCCTGTAAAGCCATCCTGGGTGAGAAAGCCTCAGCAGAGACCTGCGAAAGGTTTAACCGCGAACATGGGCTCGATAAGCCGATCCCGGTTCAATTCGGGATATACCTTGGCAATGTCCTGCAGGGCGAGTTGGGCAACTCGATCCGTTTCGCACGACCGGTGACACTGATACTGGTAGAACGCTTGCCAACGACAATCGAGCTCACACTCTTTGCATTGATCATCGCCATGGCGATCGGCATTCCTGCCGGTGTGATTTCTGCGGTACGGCACAATTCACCTCTAGATGTCGCCACCATGGTAGGCGCCAACGTCGGCGTGTCTATGCCGGTTTTCTGGCTAGGCCTTATGCTGGCTTATTTATTTGCCATCCTTCTAAAGGATACACCTTTCTGGCTGCCGCCCTCTGGCAGGCTCACCCCCGGTCTGTTTGCCACGCCCTTTTATGAAGCCTGGGGCTGGGGACTTGATAAGCAAACACCGATCTTCAAGTTCTGGGAGTTCTTTGCCAATTTATACGTCCTGAACTCGATCCTCACCCGCAACTGGGAACTGTTAGTTGACACGATCAAGCACCTGCTCCTGCCAGCCAATATCTAACGCTTCGCTGGCTAAAATCGCTGAGCGCAAACAGTAGCGGGCATGCTGCAATACCTGAGCTCGATCGGTGTAGTCCTGTGGATCGCCCGTAAACCCAGCTTCGCCATCGTTCGAGGGAAAGGCGTGATAGAGACCGTCATCACCACGCTGCAGGAAATCGGTATAGAACAGCGCACAGTCGCGTAGCACCGGATAGCCGGTACTGCGCAGCCAGTCGTCATCCAGCGTGTAACGATAACGCCACCAGTACTGGTTGGCCGCCCAACCAGTCATGTAAGCCATCCGTCCCATGGGGACGACACCCAGTGGATCGTCCTCGGCGTGGATGGGGTACCCAGACAGTTGAATGAAGACGCCTCGGACTCCGTAGTAGTCCTGAGCGATCTTGCGGCCGATTTGCAGGAAGAAGTCCATTCCGCGAAAATAGGCGTCTCCCAGATCCAGGTGATTCGCCGTGTAGTCGCCCCAGAAGGGTTCCTGAAAGTTGTAGTTGGTGTGGTAATCGCCGTGCCAATGCGAATAGTCCTGTACGGTACTGGGCAAGAACAGTCCGGGAGGAACCGTATCCTGGCGATACGCGCAGCGGCGCGCGTGAAATGTCTCGTACCAGAGGTTCTCGATCAGCGGGTCTTCGACAGTCAAGTGCGACTTGGACCAGAACTGGTCCGCGCTCTGGCGATTGGCTTCGGCCCACGCTGTGACGGTTTCTCGCGGTTGGCTGGCCCAAGTGGTACTGACTTGCCGCAATGTGGAAAGTGCATCCGGTTTGTCGCTGCTGGTGGTGACCACCACGGCGACCTCCCCTTCCATGGCATCCGGCTTGGGCATGATGCGCAGTCGAGCTTCCTTTGCATGAGCCATCGTCACTGGCTGGATTGTGCAGTCCTGAGCCAGCGGCGCCATCACGGAGCGAAATCCGTCCGGAAACAAGGGATCGGCACCAAACGCTTGTTCGATCCAGTGGAGGTTGTCTTGCGAAGCGGTTGTGGGCGCCGGCAACGGTGTCACCTTTGGATCGCAGGCCACCAGGAATGCATCGTGCATGTACTCGGCCGAAAACCGCTCGGCAAATTCTTGCAGTGTCGGATCCGCCCAACGGTAGAGGCTGAAGCGGACGGGTGGCACGGAATGGCCGGTTCGCGTTTGATCGTTCCAGTTGGACAACTTCCAGCGGACGATCAGCACGTTCGGCGATGGAGGAATGAAGCAGTTCAACATCCAGTTGCACGCCACTTTGCCAAGTGCAATGGATCTGCAGCGTGGCTTGTTCGATCGCCAGTCGTTGCGTAATGCGCAGTCCCTGCTGATCGGCCGGCAAATGCAGTGCTAATGCGCCTACCGGTTTGGGACACGGATAAGGACGTTTTACGTAGCTGGGTGGTGCGCCTTGGCACAATTCATTCATCCGCTGCGGATTCTGTGTGCCGCGAATCGCCTCCACCGTCCCACCACCATAAGGCGGACACTTCCAGCCCTCAACCTTGATCCCGTGGGCGATCTCGCTGATGTGAGCCGGTTTGGGATCGTCACTCAAGTCCAGTCGCCGGTCCCACACATCCCCTTTCCCAAACCGCCAAATGATCCGATCGCTGTCTTGGTAAACACTCACCGAAAGATCACCGTTTCCCAACAGCAAGCCATCCTCGGCCTGTAAGACGCGCTCGTGCAATTCGATGTAATGTTGCTCGGCCGCTCCGATCGATGATGGAGACAACACGCACCATAGACTAGAGGCCAGGCAGGCCAACAATTGCTGTCGAAACATCGTGCAGTCTCCGGCTCGTAGTCAGGTAGGTTACGATCACCAGGCGGGTCACGGGATTGTGCACCAGGCATGGTCCGCAGACGCCCTGCGGTTCTACGGGACAACGACTATTGTAATCGAACGCTCGGAAGGGCGATCGTCCACCGCTGGAAATACTTTCGAGGACAGATAGGAGGAGGGATAAAGAAACGGTTGGCCGCCAGATCGTGCTGCGATTCGGCTGAGCCCTTGGCGGGCTCAGCTACGTAGCTGGAGCCGCCAGGCTTCAGCGGTGGTGGTGCAACGCAATGGGCATCCGGCTGAGCCCTTGGCGGGCCCAGCTACGTAGCTGGATCCGCCAGGCTTCAGCGGTGGTGGTGCAACGCAATGGGCATCCGGCTGAGCCCTTGGCGGGCCCAGCTACGTAGCTGGAGCCGCCAGGCTTCAGCGGTGGTGGTGCAACGCAATGCGCATCCGGCTGAGCCCTTGGCGGGCTCAGCTACGTAGCTGGAGCCGCCAGGCTTCAGCGGTGGTGGTGGAACGTAATGCGCATCCGGCTGAGCCCTTGGCGGGCTCAGCTACGCGTCATCGCTAGGGCGATCTGCTGAAGCTCAGCGTATGTTGTTTGCCGTCCAGCAGGACGTTGAACGTCATTTGCCACGTATCTGTCGCGGCATCGTATTGCGTCTGCCAGAAGTCGTTGCCGTGCACCGCCTGGTTCAGCACGGTGCCGTCCAGGTGTAGCTGATAGCCGCGGTAGTTCTGCACGTTGGAGAAAGTGACAGGTATGTAACCCACGCCGCCGCGAACGGTCAGCTCGGCCCGCTGCTCAACAGTCGCGACGCTCAGCGGGTACCTCCGCTGCATAACACCGGTGCTCACGGAGACGTCCAGCGCATTGCCGGCTGCTTCACGCAGAACAAAATAGGGTGTGTCTGCCTGCTGGGCCAACAGCTTACGAAACGGGTCGTTGGGCCCGTAGTAGTGGTCGGCGTCAATGGGCACGACGATCACTTCCAGTTCGGCGTCTACGAAGTCGCCGGGTATCAACTCGGTGACACCGGGGGGTAGCGCGAGTTCAATTGCGGTCTTGAAATTGTCCTTTCCCCACTCGTTGGTGAACGTCGCGATATGGGGCGTACGAGCGGGCTGGCCGCCGAGCACGGCTTCCCACCGCCGGACGATCAATCCGCGGGTGACGGCAGCGCCGCCAGGCCGAACTCGCGCGCCGTCGACCCCGTGGATGCTGACCCACGGTTGCTCGCCGCGCAGCGCTACGCCTTGGCGATCGTATTGATCCTGGCCCTGAATCGGCTTCCATTCTTCCAGCACTTCGTTGGCGTTTCCGATCGCCACGCTCAGCGCCGGTGTCTCGTTGTAATAGTCGGCGCCCATTTGGAAGAAAGCGAGTCGCTGCCATCGGACTGGTTTACGCACATCGTACCGCAGATGCAGGAACGTGCGCAAGTAATCGTCACTGCGGGGGAGCGATACGTCGACTCGAGTTGCGATGGCACCGTCGATGGTTTCCTCGAAGTACCCGACGTCGGTCAGGCAGGGTCCTTGCGCACGATAGTCACTGCGAGTTCGACGGGCAGCCTGGTAGTTGCCATTCTCGTCGAACCAAAGCAGGAAGTCGCCGCCACCACAATTCTCGGCCCAGGCCCAGGGTCCGCCGTCGCGGCTGCGCGTCATCAGGGGGCGCACGTCGGTAATAAAACACCGCCGCTGAACGCGACCCGGTTCGAAACAGATGCTCTCGCCAAAACTGCCAATCGCCGCCTGATCCCAGAATTGATTGTGTCCCCAACCGACAAGGGAGAGCTGGGCATGGGACGCGGCGGGCACCCCACCCCAACGAGCGTAGGTCAACGAAAAGACCAGCTCGCGCTGTGCGTGCGGCGGCAGTCGCACGAAGGCACAAGCATGTACCCATGGCCCTTGATGAGGAAGGTCTCCCTTATCCGGCCGCGCGTGCCAGTTCTTGGAAGTCTGGACGGGAAGACCGGTAGGTGTGCCA
Source organism: uncultured Planctomycetota bacterium (assembly GCA_963700515.1). Classification (GTDB taxonomy): domain Bacteria; phylum Planctomycetota; class Planctomycetia; order Pirellulales; family Pirellulaceae; genus JAJRVM01. Next base: position 53,682 of record CAVOXY010000021.1, read on the forward strand.
TCGGCGTCGCAAAGCATGGGTGTCAGACCAGTGATGGCCGGCATGTTCTCTGGCACGAACATCAGTGGCACCACGGTGTCGTGGTCACTGTCATTGCGCAGAACCAGTGGCCAGCGATCGAGCCGATCCAGTTCGTCGCTGGGGTAGTAGGTTCCCTGCGAGTTCTTCCACGGTGGCATCGGCAGACGCGTCACGAAAGCACCGAGTCCCGCATCCCACTGAGCATCGATTCCCTCGGGTGGCACGGGCTCTGCCAGTGTTTGAGGCGTAAGAAGCTGCGTGGTAACAGTGCAGCCAGGTGCGAGTGGTGCAGCCACACGCCGACCCTCCACGACAATCGCGATTTCACCAGCATGCCACTGAGCCGGAACGTCCAGGCTGAAAGTCAGCGTGCAGCGATCCGGCCAGAATGCGATCTCCAAACGCCCGTTGATTTCCCGTGGCTGTTGGTCATCAGCGACAAACTGGATCCCTTCGATCGCCACGCGTTGTAGATTTCTGCCGCTTTCGATGAACCGGACTGGGAAATAGAATTCGTCCTTCGGATCTTCACCGCGTCCGGCACAACGATATGTAACGCCGTCGTGTGTGATTTGCAGTTGCAGGTCAGCGGCCGGCAGTTGTGCCAGGTCTTGCGGACCATGCTGTAATGCGGCCGCCATGTCCATCACCTGAGTGAATCGACCGACGTGCAACAACCGCAGCGACCGAGTATCGAGCATCACCCCTCCCACGCCGCTCTGCATGCAGAGTATTTGCTCGGGGCCCTTCTCTCGCATGGTCAAGTAGTATGGTGCTCCCTGGTCCCACCACAGGAGCGTGAAATCCTCGGCCCGCGGTGCAAAGCCGCGTTGGTGCTCCTGGGCCGCGACCACCGATTTCGGCGAGCATAGCCGGTCCACGGAAAATAATGAAAGCACGACAAGGAAAAGTGTCAAGGTGCGCATGGTTGGGGACCACTTATATAACAGGATTACTCGAATTCAATTTTCACCGGGCCGATCAGGCCAGAGACTTGGGAGCCGGGGTAACGCGTCGGGATCGTCGTGTAATGCCCACCCAATGTGCTGAGGACGAGAATCTCGAGGCGATTGTCACCCGGCTGAACATATGGCGTAATGTCGTATCGCCACGGCGGAGCCACTCGGATGCCGGCGATTTGGCCGTTGATGTGAACTTCGGCACTCGACGACAGATTGCCCAGGTCCAGCACCAGTCGGCCGCTCGATTGCTCTGGCGATAACACGAAACTCTTGCGGTACCATGCTCCACCCGAGTAGCACGCTAGCGCCCCCATGGTGGACCAATCGCCAAGCGTGATCTCGCCGCGGCCACAGTCCAGGGCAATGGGTTCGGGCAGCGCGGTGCCGCCATAATAGCCTCGCTGCTGCTGGATACGTATGGCCACAACCGCGGGCTGCGAGGTTGGCTCAGGTAGAATCGCCATGATTTCGCCACAGCCGTCCGCCCGTGGTTGGCCGGCGGAGATCTCCAGCTTCCTGCCATCGGCCCAAGCCTCGACCTTGCCGCGAGCAATTATCGTCATGCGGCATAACCCAGGTGGGGAGACAAAACGATACCAACCGGCTGGTGTTGCTTCCCCTGGGCGGGTGTCGAAGGGGAGACGTTCGTGCTGATGATACCAGCGCATAGCCAGCGAACCCGGTTCACCCGTCGGTTCAGACTCAGCTGGATCGTCCAAGCGTGGTGGGCCGAACTGATGTTGGAACCACAGACTATTTTCGAATTTGGAAATCTCTACAGCGGCATGCCAACCATGTGCCGCGAAATCCAAGTCGCGCCAGCCAGCTACCGAACCTTCTGCACATTGCCAATTGGAATTCGTGGCTAACAGACTCTTGCCCTCAGGCGTTGCGAGTTCGGCAATCAGTCCCGCAAAATCCCCGTCGTTGCGCGCGGCAATTGCCAGCACATTGGCTCCCACCACGAGCCGGCTGGTTACGTCGTACTGCTGCACCGTTGGCCAGCTATTGCCCCGGCCAATTTCCTGGCCGTTCAGATAAACGGTGTAGCCGTTATCGCACGTGATGCGCAGCCGCGTCCTGGCTGGAACCGCACTGAGTTGAAACGCTTTGCGGAAATAGCGCTCAGTCGCAGCGCGGTCTTCGGGAGTCGTCCAAATCCACGATGCGGATGTCGAGAACGTTTCGATCTCGGATATCTCGGACACACCCGCCTCGCCCGTCAAGGCCACGAAATAGCCCCGTCCGGGACCATCGTACCGGAGCAGTACCGGGTTCGAACCTTGCCGAAGATCGATCTTCGTGGGGAGTTTCGCGAGCCGCGATCCGCCGAGCCAGACGCTTGCGGGCTTCATGCCACCACACACGGCGCTGGCTGGCATGTCCGCCGGCGCGACGATCGAGGTCCAGAGATAGTAGCGCGAACCAGCCTCTTCCCGCTCGTAACGTGTGCCCGTGCCGGTGTTCTGCAGACTTCCCAGGCCGATGAACTCGTCATGCACCAATTCCTTCAGGCCATGGTAACCTTGATGTCCGGGATCGTTCTCGATCCCGAACCGCCAGGAGAAAGAATAGGGTTCCCACCGAAATGTTTTGCCTTCCACTGTAACGGGCACGGCAGGATCCATCTGTTTCAGCTGCGCGAATTGCCCTTCCAACTTGCTTGTGTCGACGTCGTCGCGGAATGGACCAAGGCGGAAGAACTGTGGCCCGAAGGAGGCGGTGTATGTGGGCCACTGGGAATCATCCGACTCAGGGATTTCCCAACCCGGATCCCGCGTTGTCTCGTCAGCATACCGGAATCGACGCGCCTCGGCTCCAATCAATGTGGCGGAGGGGGGCCAGCGGAAATCGCCAAAGCGATTGTCCATCGTCGGTTTCAATTCGAACTCCCACGGGCCATCCAGCGTGATGGCCGTGCCACGATTCGTGGATCTCTCTTCGGAAGTCTCCCATTGTGCCGTGCCTGGACTGAAGACAATCAGTTGGATGTCCTTTTCGGTAAGTGGCATGTGCAGTCGAGTGGATTGCTCGCTCTGCTCTACAACTCGGAGCAGACGTGTCGTGCCCTGCCACGGGTCCCACAGCTCGACCTTCCCCGTGGCTCGGAACGAACATGGCGAACTTGCCGGCGCACCGTGAACCGCATAAACGTCACGCAGGCCAATCCTGCGGTGCATGACAAGTGGATGTTTTCCCTGCACGGTCGCGTCGGAACCGTCGAAGTCGCGTGGCAGCGCCTGGGTAATCAGAGCGGCCACCTGTTCGTTAGTGCGTGCACAAATACCTCGGTCATCGCGTCGCCAGCCGATGCCGTTATTGGTGTCCAAAGTGCTCTGTACAGCCCCCTGAGGTGTCGACGTAAGGAGCGTATCTACGTCAGTGCTGAAGCATTGCCGCACGAGCGTATTGAGCTGCGGGTCATCGCGACCAGCGCGGTCACTCGCTTCGGGCAATGAGCCAAGTGCCACGACGAGCCCACCGGCACGAGCAAATTCCGCAGCTTTCTGCAGCGTCGACCAACGCACTGCCCGCATGGCCGGCAACACCAACATCCGGTATCGCTCGCCGGAAACCTGCAGCTCCGACTGCTCGATCGTGGCTCGATCGAGCGACTCGAAGTCGATAAAGTCGAAATCGATTCCCTGCCCGTAAAGGTGTTCACCCAAGCTGAACGCTGTCTGTACCGACTCGTTCCCACCCAACCCAGCTTCCATGGGAGCGACAGGATAGACAATGGCGACGTCGCACTGGTGATAGCCCTGGCTCAAAAGGAAACTGAGCCGTTTGGTACAGGCAAAGAACTTCTTCATGTGCGGCCAATATGGCATGCGGAAATGATTGCACGGTGGTGCCCATTCCCACCAACCGCCATGCGTTGAATAGTACAGCCCGTGCAAGGTGAGCAGGTTCTGACCCATGGTGAAATTGCGGAACGTAGCGTCCACCAATTGCTCTGTCGAGGTGCCCCAGCCGCTGCCATAGTAACCTTCGAGCCAGGTGCGGGGGCGCAGGTAGAGGTGGGCGATCGAACTGGCCACCTTGTTCTTGATGATGTCGCCGCCGAGACCCGGCTGGTCGCAACCGGGGCCCTGATTCCAACGCTGCGTGCGAAAGTAGTCGCCAAACTCGACGACGTTCCGCCCACGACCACCGTGATCACAGCCGTAGATCATTCCCCGCTGTTGATGCCAGTCAAAAACCGGCTGAAAGAAACCTTCTTCGGTCAAGGACACCTTCACGTCGCTGTAATCGAGTCGCACCTTGGGCGTGCGTGGTCCTGTGTCCATGAACAGCGCGGGAAGTTCGGCAGCGACGTCATAGCCTTTGCGCTTGCGAAACTCGTCGGCAAAACGCTCGCTCCAGAGTAGTCCCTGGACGCGAAACTCCAATTCGTCCGAGAAGAACCAGTTGAGTCCCTTACCTGCCTCGCTCGCATGCCGGTCGGTGAATTGCCCGAAGAATTCCGCGGCGTACCGAGCACCAGACCGCAAATGCATGGGATCAAGCGACGGTGTGATTCGTTCGGCTCGCACCAGGACGATCCGCCAGCGGCCAGCAGGCACGCTCCATTGGAGTGTTCCGGTCGCGAATTGAGCCGTCTAGATCCAGACGCGAATCCGCGGCAAGGTTCTGATCATCAAGGCGATACGCGCTGAGAGAAAGGTGGCCAGCCGGCAACTCCCATGTAAAATCCTTGCCCCCCTCAACCTCCTTTGTGTCCGCCTTCAACACCGAGCCCCGCATGTCCGGGTGTTCGCGCAGCATCGTATCAACGGACCACCCCTGTCCCACTCCCAATGTGTAATCGCTCAGGCTCACCGCCATACCGCGCTCCCGAGCCTCGCCGATGAACCAGCCCACCAGGTCCCACCACTCGGGTGAAAACAACGCGGGTTGGCTGGGATAAGTCAGGCCGTACGACATGCCACCTCGATCGGAGTGGGCGTAGTTGATCTGGAGTCCCATCACGCCGTCCACCAGCGCAAGTTGATCGAGCTGCCAGCGCAATCGCTCTTTGGTGAGTGGATCACCAAGCCACCAGTAAAACGCCACTTCGCCATAGCCGGGCGGAGGATTCTGAAAGCCGGGCAGTACGTCGAAGTCTGGCGCTCGATTGGGAAAGCCGATCGCATTGGCAGGCGGCGGAGCGACGTTCGCCGGGTCACTGAATGCAACGTCGCCGGCCCTGAGCGGCAAGGCGATGCAGACGATCGGCAGAAACAGTCCGAGAGCATAACGGATTCGGTGATTGCAGGCGGCGCGTGACATTAGCGTGTCTCATGTGGCAATGGGTATGGCGTGGATCCCGTCGGTGCACGAACTGGTGTAAGATCCGTTCTGTTCACAGATAAGTATCGCCGGTGCGATGAGGGGACTGAAGGGGACAAGAAGATGGATGATGAAAATATGTGTATTCGCCAGAGGTCAAAGACAGACTGCGGCGAAGTCGGGAGTAATTCCAGGCTAGGGGATGAGGGAAAAACAACTTCGGTGTTCTCCGATTTCCGCCGGGCTTGCCCCGGTCGGAATCACAACTGGCCAGCTACCGGCGAGAGCGAAAATCCCTTCCCCGACTTTCCTTCCCACTCGCGAAGCGAGTTCGAAGGAAAGTCGGGGAGCAGAGGTAATGCGGTAAAGCGGTAGCAGATCAGTTGTCGCTCCGCTGGGACAAGCCCAGCGGAAGCGGGGGAGCGGGAAGAAATTATCCGAGCATCAAGTACCGAAAATATTCTCCCCACGATCCTAGGCTTGCTGAGTTGCGTGTGACAAGGGCCACGGAGGTCGAGCATGCCAAGGATCATGGTGGCAGATGATTCAGGAACTGCTGCATGTCGGTCGGCCAAGGGGACTCGTAGTCAAGCAGTTCGCCCGTCTCGGGGTGGATGAACCGCAACTGTGCGGCATGCAAGGCAAGCCGAGGAACGCGGCTGGTGTCTCCGATCATTGGTTGACCGTATGGACCACGATACTTGATATCGCCGCAGACGGGATGTCCGAGTTCGGCCAGATGAATACGGATCTGATTCGTTCGGCCGGTTTCCAATCGGCATTCCAGTTCACTGAATTCCCCGATCTGCCGTAAGACGCGGACATGTGTAATCGCGTACTGGCCAATGTGTGTGTCAGTCGTGCTGCCTCGCAGTCCATCGCCTCGATCGCGGATCAGTTGTGAACGAATCACCTGATCCGGCAGGTGGCCCGGAATCAAGGCCAGGTACTTCCGTACCGCGGCGTGCTGAGCGAATTGCTCAATGATCTGTCGCTGTGCGCTTTCGTTGCGCGCGAACACCAGCAGCCCGCTCGTGTCGCGATCGATTCGGTGGACGGCAAACAGTCGCGGTAGTCGCGGCTTGATTTCCGTCTTTGACTGGCGCGCGGCGTGGCGAGCGATCAGCAGAGGCACGACTTCGTCCAACGTAGGCTGCTGGCTTCGCCGCCGTTGCGACCAGCCCAGCTCCGAGGTGCGCCGCAGCGTCAGCATGCCCGAGGGTTTCTCGACGACAACAAGGCTTCGATCCACAAAGCGGATCAGTACATCCGAATCGTCTGGAGGACGCGGCTGACTTCGCTGCCAGATCGTCACGGTTTCGCCGCAGGTCAACCGTCGTGCTTCATCGACGCACAGCACCCCATTGATGGAAATACGCCGCGACCTCACCAACTTTCGCACGTACGACCACGATTGTCCGGGCAGCCATTGTCGCAGAGTTGCCAGAACGGTTCCCGTCTGGGATTCGTCCACGGTATAGGTGTGGAAAGCTGGAGGAGTCATTTCATTTGTGCCTATTGGCTTGTCGAGGCCGGTGGCCACAATCCAGCGTGGCTACGGCGCGAGCGTTGCAGCCAGGAAGACCTACGCACCATGAGCGTACCATACAGAGACGTTATCGGGAGTGAATTATTCTGCTGAATCGATCATAATGATCAGTGAGCTCCATTCCTCGTACTCGGGAGAACATGATGGTCCGCTGTCTGACACTAGTTATTGTCATGTCGTTTACCCTCCAGGTCTATCGCTGCTGACGGTCCGCAGGCTGCCCCTGCTGAGCCGGCGGGCATGACGCGTATCTTTAATGGGCAGGACTTGAGCGGGTGGGACGGTGACCCGAGGTTGTGGTCGGTGAAGGACGGCGCCATTCATGGCGAAACGACCGCCGAGAATCCGGCGAAAGGCAATACCTTTCTGATCTGGCAAGATGGCGTGACAAAGGATTTCGAGCTGCGGCTGTCGTTCCGCTGTAACGCCACAAATAACTCGGGCATTCAGTATCGATCGAAGCACATTACGGAGGGGCGAGTCTCGAACAAATGGGTCGTCCGCGGCTATCAGCACGAGATTCGCGATGAAGTCAAGCTGCCCAGTGTTACCGGATTCATCTACGATGAGGGAGGCCGGCGGGGTCGCATTTGTCTGGTTGGTGAGAAGGCCACGTGGGGAGCGGACGGCAAGAAGAAGGTTACCGAGAGGCTCATCGATCAGGACGAGTTTCAGAAGCTGTTCAAGCTTGACGATTGGAACGATGTCGTCATCATCGCCAAGGGGAATCATATTCAGCACTACCTGAACAACGTGCTGATACTCGATTTCACGGACGACGATCCGCAATTGACCTTGCTCGACGGCATTCTCGCCCTGCAGCTTCACGCCGGTGCACCGATGTGGGCCGAGTTCAAAGATATCCGCATCAAAGAGTCGAGTAGAGATCGGCCAGTGTCCTCGGGGGCCGAAGATCTGTGCGAGCGACGATGGCAGGAGTCCGGTGCGGACGGCCAGGTCGAGGACTGTGATCCGGTGCCGGATGTAGTAGGCCTGGAGATAGCCGGCACGAAGGGGCATCCTGAAGGGATGCGACAGGACCGACCTTGCCCCTTCGTCGCATGTGGTCGCCCCAGGGTTGGCATCCAAGGCCACCGCCGTGGATGCCAGCCCTGGGCTGTGGAGTTGAACCGCGTTGCGGTTCATCAAACAGCGCAACTTCAGATCCTCCGGCTGCGGGTTAAACGAGGTTGCTCCCAACGCGTGCCGCAGCTGGTGAGCAGGCGCGAGCCAACGCGGATTTCACAGTGTCCAGCCTTCGCGATACGGTGGTTGGAGCAAGGCATTGGCAGCCTCAGAGTCTTTGAATTGCAGCTTGTTCGGCGTCCCAGTAGAGTTTCTCTTGAGTGCGGATGGCGATGTTGCCCATCAGCACGACGGCGGCCAGCGGGCCGGCATGGTCGACGAAATTGCTGCCAGCCGGGCTTCCTCCTTTGCAGGCGTTGATCCATTCCTGGTAGTGGCCGGGCGATCGCTCGAGCTTCTGCGGGGGCGTACCCACCGCCTTGGCCTTGGCTTCCGGGAGCAGTTGTGCGCCGAGCAGCATACCCTTCGTCACCGACGATCAACGTGCCGTCGTTGGCGAAGATATTGTTGGCTCCCACTTCTTTCGGCAGCGGTGGCATCATGCCGCCGTCGTACCACTTGATCACGATCTCAGGCCGATCTCCTGCCGCCGCAAAGCGAAACGTCACGATCGACGCTAGTGGTGCCGTCTCATTCTTGATCTCCGGAGGTGCGTTCCAGTGAGTGGAACAGGCTTCCACGCTCTCGGGCCAGCCGAGTTTCAGGGCCTTGAAAGCTGCCGACAGGTTGTGGCAACCGATATCACCCAGCACACCGGTCCCAAAATCCCACCAGCCGCGCCAGGCGAAAGGATGGTAGCACGGATGATACGGTCGCAGGGGCGACGGACCGATCCAGAGGTCCCAGTTGAGATGCTCCGGAACCGGCGGTGTTTCTGGCGGCCGCGGAATGCCGCGTGGAGAAATATCCGGCCGGCGATTCGACCAGGAGTGGATTTCACGCACCTGGCCCATGGCGCCGGACCAGATGTACTCGCAGATCAAGCGAGCCCCTTCGCCCGCCTGGCCCTGGTTGCCCATCTGAGTGGCTACGTTGGCTTCTTTCGCCGCCTTGGCAATCTCCAATGCCTCGTGGACGCTGTGCGTAAGCGGCTTCTGGCAGAAGACGTGCTTGCCCATCTTCAGCGCCGTCATGGTGACCACGGCATGGTTGTGATCGGGCGTGGCGACCATCACCGCGTCGATGTCCTTCCGCGCATCGAGCATCTCGCGAAAGTCGCTGTAGATTTTCGCGCGCCGGAAACGGCTTCGCCGCGCGAGCTGCCTGAGCCGCGTCCACGTCGCAGATGGCCACGATGTTCTCGGTCGGTACCTGCTGAATGTCGTGTGAGCCCATGCCGCCCACTCCGACGCCGGCGATGTTGAGTTTCTCGTTCGCCGACGGTTGACCGGGCGCTCCCAGCACGTGGCGAGGGATAATGGTGAATGCGGATGCGGCCGCTGTGCCGGCCAGGAACTGACGCCGATTGAACCCAGATTTCTCACTCATCGGTTTTCCCTCGTGTTAGTCTAATTACATGCTAGAACTCTAATCTATTGCCTTGAATTCCCGCCCGTACACCTGTTTCAGTTTTGCGCTACCCCGCAGCTCAACAAGTTGTTGAACTTGTTGGCACACTTCTCCGTCCATACGGCAAGGAGCGAGTGCGCGGAGGGCGTCCATCGCAGTATTTTCGTCCGTCTCCGGAATCAAGGAGAGCAGAAAGGCGCGGCTTTCTGTTGACCGCAGCAGGCCGATGCAGGTGAGCAAGATCCCACGGACGGAAGGGTCACGTTCGGTTTCGTAGCACGAACGCAATGGCTCAAGTGCCTCTTGGGTATGTGTTTCCCCCAGTGCCAGTGCGGCCTGAATCCGTACATCCGTGTCGCGGGAAGAAAGCAACTGCATGACCAATGCAGCACCCTCGCTCGATGCGAGATCAATCAGCGCCGAACAGCATTCACCCAGCACTTCGGCATCGGTGTCGCCGTTGAGTAGCTTCAGTCGTAGCAAGGGGACACCTTCCCATCGTCCCAGACTGGCGATCGCGCGCACAGCTCCGAGCCGCGCTGGAGTGCAGGGGTCGGCTAATAGATCGGCAAAGATGTTGAGCGCTTCCATGCAGGTGGCACAACCGGCCATACCGGCGGCACAAACGGCGCGCAGTTGACCAGCAGTATCTTGCTCGCCATTCCAAACCGGCTCGAACTGCTGATACCGAACTCCTTGGCGAAATGGCTCGACCTCCTGACAGTCCAGTCGCACCAATGCCGTGGCAATCGCCGTCTTGGCCAGGCAACCTGGATCCTTCTTCAGCGGATTGACAAACATCCGCCGGTACACCTGCAACAAGTCTGGCAAGAGTTGCGAGGCACCGAGTTCACTACACAAATCCGCGGCCTTGGCGACGACGCGCTGCGAACGATCAGCCAGCGCTGTGCCGAGAATTCGAGCGGTGAGCGCGGATTGCGGATCGGCGCGAACCTGGTTCAACGCCGCGATCTTCTTGGCTGAGCGGAGTTGGTTCTGGCATAGTCGTGATACGCACTCAAATGACCGTCCGGCGTGGGTGTACGGATAGCCACGACAAATCATCATGTCGGGCCAATCCTATTCGCTCATAATGGCAATCTCGGCCCAATAGGCGGCTTCGTAGGCCCAGCCAGTCGGTTGGTTCACCAATTCCAATTTGGCTTCACGACCGGCCAGCGGGCTCAAGTCGATCTGTTCTTCGAGCCAATGCCCTTGCGTGCAGGTAGTTGGGTTGACCGGTTTGCGCAGCAACTGCTTGCCATCGGCCCGGACGATCAGCTCGAAATCTCCCTGAGGATCGTGTCCGACTACCAGCCGCAGAGTGGTTTTCTTGCCGGCCGGCACGGCTACCGTGCGCGTCAATACGCAGCCGGTCTGCTGATCCAACGGATGGGTGCAGAGCACTTTCTTCTTGCCCTCCCACTCGCCCCGCAAACCCGGGCTCATGTCTTCCCCGCAGTCCTTGATCTGCCAACCGGGTGCCAGCTCGGTGACCGCTTTTTGGATTCCCTGGGGGAGGCCATCATATTTGATTTGTGCCATCTCTTCGGGCGTGAATCGACTCTCGGCAATCGGGCCGGGAGCCCAGCTTAGTTGCAGCTTGCTGGGGATCGGTTTCTTCACCGGGATGACGAAGAACTCGGTACCACTGGCATCACGTTCAAGGCGGCCTCCTTGATGTTCCAGGAACTGCCGCGTCATTTTCTCGCAGGCATCCAAGAGACGGGGGAAATTGTATGCCGTATGGCTGAATTCGCGCTTCTCGTCCAGGCCGGTGTTGAAGCGAGTCGGCAAATTCTGAAAACCGATAGTGGTGAACAGAACACCCGCCGAGCTGGATGGGTTGCAGTCGGAGTCCATACCGCAGCGACAAGAGATCAGAATCGTCTGGTCGGGATCACGCTTGCCATAAAGCAGGCCCATCAGCACATACGCACCGTTGATCTTGCAGTCAATTCCACCATTCGAAGCCTTCTGATACTCGGGGTTCAAACGATACTTCTCTTGGCACTTCTCCCAAGTCACTTCCCAGTGGTCGGGATCGGCCTGATACCAGGCGACCAGGTCGCGCACCATTTCCGCATGCTGGCTTTCTGGCGGTATCGCCTGCAGGGCGGTTTCGATAATCTTCACGCAGTCGCTTTCAAAGAACGCAGCTGCATAGAGCGCGCCCATGAATTGTCCGGCATACATACCATCGCCGTAGTTCATCAGGCGACCGAATTTCTCGCCCAGGTCCACCGCTACCTGCGGCATTCCCGGCGCGATCAGCCCCGAGAAGTCAGCTTCAATCTGATAGTCGATGTCGTTCGGGCATTTGTTGAACTTCGGGTGGCCGGAGTCGGGTGGCGCGATACCCTTGCGAAGGTTGGTCCGACCCGCATTGTTGGCGCACCAGAGCGGATAGCCGCTGTTGGCAAAGTCGATTCCCGCCTGCCGAATCGGGACGTCGATTCCATACTGCTCCAACGAGCGGAGGAAAGTCATCTCCACGTACAAATCATCCTGTCCAAAGGCATCGTTAATCATCTCTGGTCGCCAAGGCGGCATCTGCTCCGCCGGAATGATTTTGTCTTGCCATTTGAACTCGGTCGGAGCACCCACGAGACACCGGCGATTTGACCGATCCAGCCCCCTTTCATCTTGTCCCGATATTCATTGACCGAGAGTTTCAAATAACCGTCCGCGGCGAGGCACGGGCATGCCACGCTCAACGCGATGAGCACTCCAAACAAAGTGATGCGTGTCTTCATCGGGCAATCTCCCAGTGAGTTTATCTGACGACCAAGATGTTCTGCGGGCCAAGATCCATTGTACAAACCTGGCGCGCTCCGGTGTGAGTTCGCGCCATCGTTTAGCCCGCAGCCGAGGACGCGGCTGGGATTGGCTGGAAGCGGTACGAGCCGCGTCCTCGCCTCCGGCTGCGGGTGAAACATTATATCCTCCCGCGACCGGTGGTTTCGACTACCGCTTTGCCGAGAGTCTGACCCACCGCAGATTGATGGCTTTCCACGAGGCAGCGTCGAGCGGGCGAATGCTCACGACTTGTACACCCGGCTCCGTGAACTCGACTTGTCCCAGTTCCGCGACGCGGAAGTCGGCCCAACCGCCGGTTCTTGCCGGCTTGCCGGCGATCGCCCGGCCGGCGACTTCGGCCACGATCTCGGCGTCCGCGTGGGGCGTGGCACAGCTGACACTGAGCAGGTACTTACCCGGTTTATCGACTCTCACGTTCCACGAAACCCATTCATCAGCTTTGTCCCAAAAGCCAATGTTCGGCTGCCCCCCCTGTGTTTCCGTCTTGACCTGATCGCCGTGCAGGTCGGCGTCGTCAGGGACCAGCTGGAAGTCGCCCTGCGCATCCGGCGAGACCGTGATCACAACTTGTGGGATGGGAGCCGGCTTGAGATTGGCACCGGTGATCTTCAGGGCACACGTGTACTCGGATACCTTCCGCAGGGGAACCGTCACCGTCAGCCCTTCGTCAGTCTGCTGCCAGTCGATTTTGCTATCGCTGCCCAGCACGCTGACAGTGTTCACTTTACCGGCTGGTGTGGCGAGGCTGCGGACCAGCAACTTGCCATCCTCGGGCCACCCCAGCGCGATAGCGTAGAGCACCGGGCCCTTGGTGGTGAACCGAATGTCGCGTGCGCTGTAGCTGAAATCTTCCCTGAAGTGGCCACCCTTGTACCGAATATCCCCTTCGCCGTAGACCAACCAGGGCCGCGTTCCGTAAATCGCTTCTCCATGCACGGCGATCCAGTCGGCCATCTCGTTGAGTGCCTCTTCCACTTCCGCGTCCAACGATCCGTCGGGACGCTGCACGATGTTCAACAATAGGTTCCCGTTCTTGCTGACGATATCGACCAGCATGTGAATCGTCCAACTGACCGGGCGGAATTTCCAGTTCTTGTTGTAGTACCAGTCACCGATCATGGGCACCGCTTGTGGTCCCCAATGCGCCCAGATGCCGAATTTCGCGTCTCGGAACCAGTCGGGACAGTCGTATTGCTTGAGAGAGTCCAGGTTGCCCTGGAACGGACCTTCCGCGATTGGGGGCGACTGGGCCCAAGCTGCCGGAGAAAACAACAAGATCAGCAAGAATGTGAGTTTCATGAGCTACCTTATTGGCATGCACAAGGGATGCACAAGGTGGAGTGTCAAGGTGTACGACGGCAAACCGTTACCCGAAGTATCCTCTATGATTTCATTCTCAGCCATCACACGCAAGTACCGTGCTCAACGGGACCTGGAACACGGCAGTTGGTTTCAGTCGGCACATCAATCTGAACGTATTTTCTCGGGGATAAAAAAGGTAGGCCGACAAAAAAACGATTCGCGCAGGATCTTACTGTCCCTCGAGTTTTCTGTCCCGCTTGTCTGGTCCGAGCGGTCAACCGTCGCGGTCTGTCGCCGTTTCACCTCTCCAGCACATCCATCGATCCACCCGGCTGGAGGTTCAGGTCAAACGTGCGATCGCGATATCGCAGTCGGCCTCCCGTCCCAGAAATGCTCCGCGCCGTGGCATCCGTCAGTTTCCCGTCTCGCCAAGCCATATCGACCTCGAATCCACCACGAGCTCGCAGACCTCTGACCTTGCCGTTGGGCCACGCGGTGGGCAAGGCTGGGAGCAAGTGGATTTCTCCATTGTGGCTTTGCAGCAGCATTTCCGCGATGCCTGCCGTACCGGCTGAGTTGCCATCGATGCAGAAAATATTCTGCGGTGCTCCGGCAATACCACCTCGCGAGAACGTCAGCAAGTCCGCGTCCGTGTCTGCACGCAATAATGCCAGAAGATGTTTGTGAGCTTCGTCCCCATCGCGCAAGCGAGCGAAAAAGACGATGGCATTGCCCCGACTCCATTCGACGTCCTCCCAGTTACTCTGGCTCAGACGTCGTTCGATCGTCACGCGCGCCGCCTGAGCCAGTTCGGGTGTGCTGTCGGGAGTGATCTGGCAGCTTGGGAAGAGTGCGATGAGGTGCGTCGTGTGACGATGGTTAGGAATCGCCTCGTCGAAGTCTTCCAGCCACTCCATCAACTGACCGTGCTTTCCGATGCGCAGTGGTGGAAGTTTGGTCAACGCCTGCCGCAGCCGTGCGCGGAACTCGGCGTCAATGCCTAAAATCGTGCTGCCTTCGATACAGCTGTTGAACAGGTCGCGCACGAGCACAATGTCGCACGTGGGGCCCATGTACTCACTGCAGACGCCCTGACCGTTGGGAGTGAGAAAGGCGTTCTCGGGAGATGTGGCTGGCCCGGTCACCAGGTAGCCATGTTTCGGGTCCCCCACCATGTAGGACAAAAAGAACTCAGCAGCTTCCTTCAATATTGGATAGGCTTGCTTGGCCAGGAACTCGCGGTCGCCCGTGAACAGATAATGCTCCCACAGATGCGAAGCGATCCAGATCCCGCCGGTCGGATGCAGACCCCAGCCCAGACCCCAGCCGGGAGCGGTAAACCCCCACGGGTTGGTAAAGACATGGCAGACCCAGCCCGCTGCCCCGTAGACTCTGTGAGCTGTGCGACGACCGGGCTCACGGAGCGATTCGATCAGCCGAAACAACGGTGTGTGGCACTCGGACAGATTGCACACTTCTGCCGGCCAGTAGTTCTGTTGGGTGTTGATGTCGAGATGGAAATCGCAGGTCCAACCCATGTTGCAGGCCAGGTTGTCGTTCCAGATACCCTGCAAATTTGTCGGCAGCGGAGAATCCTCGCGCGAACCGGCGATCAGCAGGTATCGTCCGTACTGGAAGAATAACGCGGCCAAGGCTGGATCTGGGTCGCGCAGTCGCTCGTCCGTCGGTTTCGCAACCTGTGGACCCAGCCTCAGTTCCACGCGGCGGAACAACTGCTGATAATCAGTCACGTGGGAATTGCGCAGAAAAGAATAGTTCTCGTCGGCCAGTGACGCCATTTGTTGCTCGCTCAGTTGCCGCCCATCGCGGCCTCGGAAATCGGTGTTGAGTACAACCAGCAGGGTAACGGCGTTTGCCTTCTCGATCACGAGCGTGTTGCCCGGCGTCGAGACTCTTCCCCCGTCAGCGATGGTGCGCACGAAGCCCGACAGGGAAACGCCGGTCTGGCCGTCGCTGTGTTTTGCCTCACGGGCGGCCGCGGAAATGACCAGTGTCCCGTCGCTACGAACCTGTACCCGGCACGGCTGGCGGTGGGGCTGGAATTTCATCTGGAGAGAGATACTGCCGGGCTTGTCCGCGCTCAGTCGTACAGCCAACACGTCTTTCGGATGGGAAGCGAGGACTTCACGCGTGAATCGTACCCCGTCGACGGAGTAGGAGACTTTGGCAGCCGCCTCTTCCAGGTCCAATTCTCGGCGGTAATCGTGGACTTGCGTGGCGGCATGCTGGAACCGCAACTGCAGTTCACCCACCGGCAAGTGTGAGCCGTAATTGCCTCGCCGTCCCAACATGTGCTGGCTCACCAAATCGCGTGCCTTCGCGAACTCGCCGGCAAAGAACAGCGACCGGATCTCGGCGAGATGCTCCAACGCAGCTGGGTTGTCGTGGCTGTCGTCCGGAGCGCCGGACCAAAACGTCGATTCGTTCAAGGCGATCCGCTCACGGTCGACACCGCCAAAGATCATGGCTCCGATTCGCCCATTGCCGACCGGCAGCGCTTCGAGCCAGCGCTCGGCGGGGCGGCGGTACCAGAGAGTCAATTCGTGCTGCGGTGGCTGCGCTTCGCCCAAGAAGTCGAACGTCACAGGTGGGGTGACTTCAGGCTGCGGAGGCGGCTCGCTCACACACAGCCGCACATAGCACAAATTCAAATGATCTGCTGCGCTACCGTCTCCAGCATCCGTGCCAACAATCTTCAGTTCTTTCACGCCACGGATCGGCAGGCTGATGTATCGAGCCGATTCGCCCACCCTCATGATGGAAGTTTCCAGACTCTTCTTTCCATCTAACCATACCTCCACAGCGACCGAACCCTTCTCCGTCATGTCGGAGCTGATCCCGGCGTAGCAAGTGAACCAGCGATACCTGCCGCCGATCTGGAAAGTGATTTCAGCTGGCGCGTGGGTGCCAAATCCCTGTGGAAAGGTTTCCGAACCAATGGCCAGCTCCGTTCCACTCACACTTCGTCCGTTTCGCGGTGTGCCCCACCCTGCCGTGCTCTGTTCGGACTGGTCCAGGCTGATGTAGACGTCGCGCGAACCATCGAGGGGCAGGCGGTCGTCTCCACCCCAGGCCGCCCCGCAAACCACTAGCAGCAGCGCACTCGTAACAATGACGCGACGCGGAATCGTGCCGGTGGACGAGAACACACTTTGCGGATGAATCATCGGATCATACCTGTCGATACGGAACTGTTTCCCGATCGCGCTGGATGGTTTAGATAGTGCCATGGGCACGGCGCGAGATCTTTTTGTCGTCAATCTTCTGGTCCTCGTCCGCCCCACTGAGCCAAATCGCACAATGCCACATCGGCAGTCATTGTCTCGCACGTCGATTGTCAACGTGTTTTGCTGTTTTCAGCATGCTTATCCGTAGTCCGCCAGTCAATCACGATGCCGTCAACCAATACTCGGTGGCCATCCCGCGCAACGGTCTTGCCAGCGGGCACGACCACCAGCACGGCTGCCGCATCGGGGGGCAGAGTGACGCGCGCTTTGTCCGCGACGCCGCGCGCGACAAAGCTGTGTTGTACGGCGTCATACAGGTCACTCGATGCGGCACCGACCGTCAGATCAAAACTGCGTGCTTCACTGTACGGGTTGTAACAGAGAAATGTCGGGTAAGCGTCCGGTATGAAGAAATCGGTTGCCAGGCAATCCAACTGGAGAATACGCGGATCACTGGTCGGCCCGGCAATAGCCCCCAGCATGCCCACGAAGCTCGATCCATACAGTCCAAGATCGGTTTTCGGTCCCCAATTCATTGCTACCGGATCACCGGTCGCGCAAGGACTCTTCCCCTGCCATTCGTATCGCAGCCCTTCGTACGCGATGACGCGCTGCGGGTCACCCTGCCAATCTTCACTGGTCGCATGGCCTGGCGGTAACGCGCCGGGATAGAACAGACGAGCCGAATTGGCCACGTTCAACATCCATTTACCGAGCGCGCGGGCGTAGCGGACATCGTATCGGGCCAGCGGCAGCAGCGCTCCGGCCTGGACGAATGTGTTCATGGCAAACGAATAACCGCAGCGATTGTCGATACTCCCCAAGAGCCCGTCGCAATCGTAGCCACCCCAGTTGCCCAGCATGACTCCCCAGCCGCCGCGACAGTCACTAATCCCGAAACACCAGTTAAGCAGCCGATCGACGTCATAGTTGCGGTCTAGTTCGGCGTTCATGCGCGCTGCGGCCACGGTGCCGTAGGGGAGCAGAATCTCGTAGTACGGATTATCCTCCATCCGCTGCAGATCTTGCAGGCAACTCTCCGCGGCAGCTAGATACTTGCTGTCACCAAATTGCCTCCACGCTGCATACAACAGCCAGGCCACAGCGGCCCCCGCGTCCGGCTCTTTCCAACGGCCGTTGTCCACTGCCTGACGCGACTGAAAATCAAACGATGTGTGGTTGAAGTCTGGAATACCTTGTTCATCGTTTAAGTCAAGGCACACTTGCTGCCAGCGATCCGCCGTGATGCGCATGATCTCGGTCAGCCGCGGATGGTCAGGGTAGCGATCGGCTAGTGCGTAGAAGATGATATGTGGAAACAACTCGTACCAGAAGGAACCTCCGGTAGCCGCGTGCTGGCGGTTGAGTACCAGGTTCAAGTTATTCTTGGAATTGAACCAAGCTTCACACATGGCGACGTAATCATGCTGCGGACGGCTCTTGTCGACGCCCGCCAGTGTGGCACCCAGGACGGCTCCCATGCAATTGATGCTCTCCTGGGCGTTCACGACCCCGGCCACTTGATTCGGAGCGCCCACATAGCTGGGAAGTCCGAAGGTGGGACGATCGATATTGATGTGCGAGTCATCCAGCCAGATCAGCGGCAGAAACTCCCCTTGAGCTTGAAAGTCAAATACGAACTGGTCGTAGGCTCGTGCCTTCGCACGCCAGTCCATCAACTGGAAAGGCTCGGGGAGATTCGGCATCAGCTCGACGGCAGGAATGTCGACCTGGCCCGCCTGCCAGAACTGTCGAGGCTGACGATTCGCACGCCGCTCGGCAGGTAGAAACGTCACGTCCTGAAAGACGGCAAACGCACCGGGCGGGCCTTCCACGCCCAGCTGTAACTGCAACGGAGCGTCCGGCAGGCTCAACAGGCGAGGGTCCAAATAGAAATCCCGCTGGCCCGCCGTCGTTTCATCCTGCGCCACACCGACGGTACGATTCTTACCCGGTTGCCGAAGCTGACCGTAAAGTCGGATGAACCACTTTCCGCCGTTGCCAAGAGTGTCAACGCGCACGCGCAGACGTCCCCGTTCAGCCGGCAGCGCCAGTTGTGACGCGGCAGCAATGGCATAGGTTCTACCATCGGGAACCGCCACACGCAGCCCTGTGGGAGTCGTGGTGACAATTGCGTCGCGCTGCGAATGTGGCCAAGCATCGATTTGAGATAACAGCGCGTTGGACCAGCTGCGCCGTGGCGGCTCTTCGGCCTGCAGTGATGTCGTCAAACAGACTGTGACGCCGCAGATCAAAAGGGTGATGATCCGGTGACGGAAGTCGTGGTTGTCGCGTGCGACGAGGTACGAAGCGGGAGGATCAGTGAACATATTGGCGAATTCCACCGGGTTACTGCCAACGGGCATACTACGGCTGCCATGGGCTGCGGAAGTGATAGGCTCCGGAGCCGACGGCATAAATCGCCCGAGCGGGGACGAGAGCATCTTTCGCGGCCGGTTCTCCACGCAGCAACCGGACTCCAGCGGCTTGTTCCGCTGGCGCACTCCCCTCCAGTCACTCGGCCGGCGTCGGTAGTAGGTACACAGATTTCGGCGGTGGTGTTGGGGGGGACCACGACGCGCCAGTCGAAATAGCCATCCTCGATCTTCCAACTGCTTTCGATTCGCCCGTACACGCTGTCGTAGTAACCGGCGGCAGCGGTCAGGTCGCCGACCGGCTCGGGGCGCAGTACCACCTCTCGAAAACCAACTGAAGCAGACGCTTGCTGTATTCCCAGGACCGATTCCTGAAACCATTCCTGAGCGTGCCCGAACATACAGTGATTCATCGACGAACCGGGTTGGTCCCAGCTCTCCGAGAGGGTTTTGTATCCTTGTTTTAACATGTGCCCGTAACCAGGTGCATTGGTTCGGTCGAGCATACGATAGACCAGATCGGACCGACCGGCGCCTGAGAGTGCTTGTACGAGCATCCGGAAACAGACTTCTCCAGTAGTCTGGCGGAACGCGTCACGCTGGAAGTCAGCCGCCAATCGGGCCAGCACCGCCGGGCGATCTTCTTCGGGAACGAGGCCGTAGTAGAGTGCCGTGGCGAGTGCCGCTTGGGAGCCGGTGGCGACCGATTTCACGGCCGGGTCGTAATAAGCAGCCTGGAAATCCCGCCGCACCTTGTCGGCCAATTGCTGGAATTCAGCATGATCTGCTTCGCGCCCTGCATCTGTGCCACGCAGGACAAAATTCGAGCGTTGTCATACAGCATTGCCGTGGCTGGCAGTTCGGCGGGTGTCAACTGCGATGCTCCACGGTGCCCGGTCTCGGGAGTCCAGTCGTACCAGTCGCCCAAACCAGGTTTTGCCAGGCCCTTGTCGTTGCAGGTCTGAGCCAGATAGCGCACGTACCGCGCCATGGTATCGTACTGCTGAGAGAGTATTTGTTGGTCACCGTACCAGCGATACAGCAGCCAGGGGATCTGCACACTTGCACTTCCCCACTCAGCCGATTCAAAGAACCCTTCCTGGAACCTCGTGTACTCCGGCGCAATGTCCGGCACCAGGCCGCTGTCTAATTGCGACTCGGTCGTGTCGCGGCAAATCTTGCGATACAGCCGCTGAGCGTCGTAGCGATAGAAAATCGACGGGCCCATCAAATGCGAGACTTCCAGCCATCCCAGCTTCTCGCGATGCGGACAGTCGGTCAGTACGCTCTGCAGATTACTGCGCACCGAGCGGGTGATCATCGCGTCGATATCATTGAGCAGCGTATTGGAACACTGAAACGCTCCGGCAGACGGGGCAGAGCTTGTGAGAAACTCACTGCCGACCTCCAGCAGTACCGGAACCGACGTGTCTGAGTTGGCATCACCGGGACGAACGGCCCCCGAAATGTACAGGTATTGAAAACTGAAGTACGTGAAGCGGGGTGTAAAATCCTCCTCTCCCGAACCTTTCAGCGTGTATGTGTACGAATGCCCCGGCCAGGGCTTTCCGCGTTGCTCGGCGGTCGTGACCGTCACTTGAGCACCTGCCGGCCCTTTGATCTTGATCAAGGGGCGTGCGGACAAGTTGATGCCGCAGTCCGCTTCGTAGCTGCCGTCATCGAGACGTGTGAAGTTTATCGCGTGCAGTGTGTCTGCCACTTCGATGGGTGGAGCGGTCTGAGGGACGAGCTGACCACCGGGACCCTGGCACTCGATTGCCGTTTGCCACTTGGCATCATCAAAGCCGGGAGTATCCCAGCCTGCTTGTTCCCGCCGAGCATCATAATCCTCGCCACCATAGATGCACGAAAACGTAATTGGCCCACCAGCGCACTTCCACTGCGCGTCGGACGTGATCACTTGCATGGAACCGTCGGCCAGTGTGACATGCAACTGGCAAATTAGTTTAGGCGGGCCAAACGAACCGGTGAATTTCACATAGCGGCCGCCGGGGACGTTGTACATGCCATTGCCCAGCATCACTCCGATAACATTGTCACCTGGGAATAGCTGTTTCGTGACGTCGTATGAGCTGTAAAGGCAGGTGCGACGATAGTTTGTCCAGCCCGGATCCATCTGGCGATTGCCCACGCGCTGGCCATTCAGACGCAGCTCGTATTGTCCGAGGCCGCAGATGTGGATCACGGCTTGTGTGACCGGTTGTGCGATCTCGACACGGCGGCGAAAGATCGGCAACGGATCCTGGTCGGTGCGGTCCATCGTGATCCATTTGGCCTGCCAATCGTCGACGCTCATTAGACCCGTGACGAAAGACGCTGGTTGACTCCAATCGGCAACTGTGTCGCGCTCGTCCCAAATTCGCACCTTCCAGTAATATCGGTGTGAAGACTGCAATGGTTTACCGGCGTACGGCAGGTAGCAGGACTGATCGGACTTTACTCGGCCGCTGTCCCACAGGTCGGCTGCCTGCTCGGCGAGCAATTCGGAACGCGTAGCCACCAGCACTTGATAGGCCGACTGCATGACACTTCGTCGTGGGCTCTGCAATTGCCAACTCAAGACCGGCGCGGCAACATCGATGCCGACCGGTGCGACTTGCTCTTCGCACTTCAGGGCGGTAACAACCAGATTATCCTCCGCCAGCGCACATTGGGCACACAGCGACGAGTAATAATGTGACAATGATATGTGTGTGTCCGTGTGTGTTTATCGCGAACATGATACGACCTATGCTTACTTGGAGCTGACCACGTGAGTTGAAAAGAATACCGGGCGATACAACACACATTGTACTCTCTCCCTATTCGCTGTGCCTTCGGTGTCGCTGCTGCAACCGAGCGCGGGTCATGCGTTCGCGCAGCCCGCCCTCACGAACGAAATCAACTTCCAGACGGCGAATCTGCTGATCCAGCAAGTAG
This sequence comes from uncultured Planctomycetota bacterium, assembly GCA_963700515.1. Classification (GTDB taxonomy): domain Bacteria; phylum Planctomycetota; class Planctomycetia; order Pirellulales; family Pirellulaceae; genus JAJRVM01. Next base: position 75,766 of record CAVOXY010000021.1, read on the forward strand.
TTTGTCTGGTGAATCAGGCAGATGGCGATGTTCGCCACAATCTCGGCTGGGCGGGTCTCGGCGAACTCGCGCCAACTTTCAAACGTCGCGGGGGATTGCCGCGCCCGCGCTCGTACAAATTGCGATTCCTTCGATTGCTTATCCCACAGCCTCAGATCGCGCACCCGGAGGAAGTCGTGGTAATCCCGCAGCAGTTCCTCGAGACTGGCACGAGCCACGTTGGTCAGTTTGATCTCCATTTCCTTCGATGTCCCGGACGCCTGGCTCCCTTCGGCGATGTTCTGCTTCCCAGATCTCGCCGCCTGAATCATTTGGTCGATGGTTCGGTCACGCCGGTCCAGAAACCGATGGCAGAACCGGTATGTCAGGTCGTAGACGACCTCTGCCTTTTGGTACGACAGCAACTCTCGGTAGTTGCCGTGCGGCGGGATGAAACCGGATGGGCTGGCCATGGCGGATTCCCTTGTGCAAAGTTCCTCGAGGGGCTTGTGGGACCTATGCGACTGATAGGACGAATGGGACCGGTTGCGACTCCAATGATAACTCATAGGTCCCATTGGTCCCATAAGTCCCATCGCGAAATCGTACCGGTGGCCAACGGTGAGCCCTGTAATAAACTTCCAGACTTTTCACGAATTTCGTGAGGGGTTGTCGGCGCAAACGGTGATTCATTCTACAGAGGCGGCATTTCCGTGTAGTGCGATGACGCTGGCAAGACCTGGTCGGGGTGGGTATCATGAGATGAGTGCTTACCTCAACCCGCTGGAGCTAGAACCGTGACTCAACAACGCCTTCATCTGTCCCGTCGTCGTTTTCTGCAGAGTACTGGTACATCTGGCTGCTTTGGCACTTCCCGCCTGGTACCTGGAAGAGTGTGCAGCCATGACGCTGCAAACAAGCGAGGAATCGCAGCCACCCAGCGAGCAGGTTCGAGTGGGGTTGATCGGGTGCGGCGGACAGGGAACCGGCGATGCCAAGAATGCGAAACGGTTCGGCAAGATCGTGGCGCTGTGTGACGTGGATGCCGAATCATCTGGCAGCAGCCAAGAAGGATTTCCCCGACGCGGATGGCTACGCCGACTTTCGCAAGCTGCTCGAACGCAAAGACATCGACGCCGTGATCTGTGGGACGGTTGATCACTGGCACACGCTCGTAGCCATGGGCGCGATGAAAGCGGGTAAAGATATCTATTGCGAAAAGCCGTTGACTCTGACTGTTGATGAAGGCAAACATCTCGTGGAAGTCGAGCGTGAAACGGGCCGCATCGTGCAGACCGGCACGCAGCAGCGGAGTACGCGCGAGTTCCGGCTGGCTGTCGACCTGGTCCGCAACGGTCGCATCGGTAAGATCGAGAGAGCCGAAGTCTGGCTACCCGCCGGCTTGCGGCAAGGGCCGTTCGCTACCGGGACGGTTCCAGAGGGCTTCGATTACAACTTCTGGTTGGGACAGACACCCGAAGTGCCGTATGTCAAAGAGCGGACGCACTTCAGTTTCCGGTACTGGTGGGAATATTCAGGCGGCACCATGACCGATTGGGGGGCCCATCACAACGACATCGTCCTCTGGGCACTCGATATGGATGGATCGGGCCCGGTGAGCATTGAAGGGAAGCAACTGGTCGAAATGATACCGGGTGGATACACGGCAGCCAGTGAGTATGAAGTAACTTACACCTACGCCAACGGAGTTGTGCACACGAGCAAGAGCACTACGGCCAGCGAGTGGTGGGGAGGTGTGAAGGATCCCGATGGCCAGCAGCACGGTATCAAGTTCATCGGTTCCGACGGCTGGATCTGGGTCACTCGAGGGACGCTCGAAGCCAGCGATCCGGCGATCATCAAAGAGGAATTGCCCGCCAGTGCTCCACGCGTTTACGAGAGTCGTGACCACATGGGCAACTTCTTCGAATGCATCAAATCGCGAAAACCGACCATTTGTCCCGCCTCTGTCGGCCATCGCTCGGCCAGCCTCTGCCACCTGGGTGTCACTTCCATTCGCCTGGGACGCAAGCTCGATTGGGATCCGGTCAAAGAACAGTACGTCGACGACGCGGAAGCGAACCAGTTTCTGGCACGAGCAATGCGCAAACCGTACGACTACGAGATGCTGTGAGGAATCTGAGTGATGTTCGCGAGTAACGTAGGACGCGACATGCCGTCGGTCGTATTCGGCGATCGACGGTTCACCCTATATGACGATCTGCAATGACCAGTGACCAGTGACCAACCGGATTCTGGTGTGCCGGCGCTCGCCGTAACGATGGTGGGCGGGTTGATCAGTTCGGTGGCGAGCTTGGCACACCCTACTTCTCACTAAGATATTCTTGCAGGTCTTCAGGGAGCGGATGTTCGAGCTGAACATGCTGCAGGCGGAGCGCAGCTCGTAGTCGGTTTGGGGGCACTTCGGGCAGTTCGACGTTCAACTGCTTGGCCAGTGCCGCGGCGGTGCCGGCTGCCTGCCCCAACTGCATCATCGTGCGCGAGAGCCGGCAGCTGGATGCCGCCAGTGAACTGAAGCTGGCCGCGCGGCAGGCGATCAGAAGGTTGCGCTGGCCTTTGGGGACCAGGCACCGATACGGTACCCCATACGGCTCGCGCAGCTCACCAATACCCCGAGCATGACTGCCGTGCGTGTCCATGGCATGGTCGGCCAGGCAGATTATGTCGGGATGCTGCTGGCCGCTGATGCCGGCCAATAGATCGTTTTCACTCAGCACATACTCACCCACGATGCGCCGCGATTCGCGAATGCCCAGTGCCGGTGCGATCCAACACAGCTTGAACTGCTGGAACTCGGCGTAATTTGTTTGGAGATTATGCCAGTGTGCAGCGACGCGGCGGTGGCATTCGTCCATGGCCTTGGCGTAACCCTGGCGCAGGAATTCCGCTCCGTCCATGGTAGGGAGCATGTTGATGTTCAAATCGCCGTTGGGATAGTGATTGATCGCCGCGACCGGAAAACTGCCGGACCACCAGCATGTTGCCGGAACACTGTCGGGTAAAGGTTCGACATGTGACTGGGCAATCGGTGTGACTCGGTAGAGCAAGCTTACGCCGTTGATGCGCGACGTCGCCGTCTGCGGGTGCATCAGGTTCGTGGAACGTATCTCGCGATTCCTGGCCCGACATCGTGCTGCAGCCCGCTCGCAAACAGACCACTCCGTCTCCGGTCGCGTCAATGTAGTAGTCGGCGGTGAGAGTTGATCCGTCCGACAGTGTGACGCTCTGGATACGACCGTCCGCCATCGTTGCATTGACGAAGGCTGTGTTGAGCAACGTGCGGCAATGTTGTGTTTCCTCAAGCATGGCCAGCATTGTCTGAGCCATCGCCCGTGGTTCGAAAGGAAGGCCGTGCCAAAGCTCTCGTACCAAAGCCTGATCGGTGCCCATTCCACGCGTGCCGTATCGCCGCAACGTGTCCAGATAGCTGCGCGTCGGGTCAATCACTGATTCGCCACCGGGATAGCGGTACGGCTCGCGCTGCGAATCATACCAGACCATGTGTCGTCCGAAGGAGTAGATGCCGATAGCCTGAGGTTGCTGTTTGAGCCGCTGGTAGAGGTCGAAGGGAATCCCCGTTCCACCGGCCCCCATCTCCCAGCAATTGACGCCGCTGCGGACCGAGTTACCACCAAGACAATCGGCCCTTTCCACCAGCACGACATCCACGCCCAGCCGCGCGGCCGCCAACGCGGCCGCAAACCCTCCGCTGCCACCACCGATCACAGCCAGTTCACAGCGAAGATTTTGCGGCGCGACGGAGGTCTCCGCTGCCGGAGTAAACGGGTCCTTGTTGTCGGAGTCGGTCTCTCGCGCATCGGCTTGCGCCACAATAAAGCGACCACCACAAACTGTTGCTCGAGTCTCCCAGCGTAGTACATGCCGCGCAACGCCGCCTCGGCTGGTTGAGCACCGTAGGTCAAAGCCAGTGGCGTCATCGGCACTGAAATATGACCGTCGCGCACACGCTCGATCAAGGGCCGAAAGTCATCGGCCGATTTGTGATGCTCGGACTCCCACAGCCACAGACTTCCATCGCAGTTCCAGCGGGCTTGAAATTCGGTAGGGGCGTCCTTGGCCTTGGCGATCTGGTCGAGGTAATAGTCGAGCGTCTCCAGGAATGCCTTGCGATAGGTGACGTCATTTGCCGACCAGAAGTAGTCCGTGTGATCGTCGGGAGCAATGTAGATGCGCGTGGAATGCGGTTGCTGTGCGATGAGCGTTACGGCAGCGACAAGCCAAATTAGTGCTGAAGCAAGCGGTAGAATGTTCTTGCTGACAAATGTTTTTGTCATCTGATATGCTCGTCTCGATCGATTGAATGAAACCGGAATTGCCGACGTTGCTAATCATCCAATGGGTTGGCGAGAGGGTGGGCAATTCAGTTACTTGGCCTTTTCCCAAACAGCACCGCCCACAATTCTTTCTGCCAAATGACGCTCGTGTCGTGCAAGTCGGCGCGACGATAGTACTCCAGCTGAGTCGCTGCTGTTTCGTGGCAATCGTCTCCACTGCGGCGCGGCGTGCCAAACTGGCGCACATTGCGGGCCTCCCAGCCCAGCAGGGCCTCTTGCAACTGATCGGGGATTCGACCGCTGTCCATTTGCCGGTGCATATGCTGAGCCCAGCTACGGCAGTGGGCCAGATAGTCTTCTTCGCGTGGGGGCCGGACTTCATCTCCGTTCATCAGTACACCGCCCGGTGCCAGACATTCGGCGCACTGACGATATAACCGCTGCTTTTCGGCTGCGTCCAAGTGGTGGATAGCCGACATGCTCACGATGGCGTCGGGGGAGCCGGTAACCTGCGTGGACCACGGATTCTGCAATCGCTCAACAATGTAGAATGCCCGCTCGTCGAACCGTTCGAGACGTTGCCGAGCGAGCGAGAGGAACGGTTCCGACTGATCGATGATCCATACCGTTGCTCGCGAGTGTCGCTCCAGAATCCGTTCCGCCAACCTGCCCGAACCACCGCCCAGGTCGACCACGACCCCCGCCTCGTCGCTCTCCAAGGGCAAGTGCTCGAGCAGCACGTCCTGGATGGCACGATAATATGGATGCAGGATGTCGGCAGCGGCATCATAGCCGCGTGCGTTGTCCAAGAGATTCCATCGATAATCGGTCATTTAATTGACTTCCTGCGATCGTGTCAGTTTCGTATTGAGTCACTCGCGACGAGTGGTTGCCGATAATTCGGTGCGCAACTGGTCGCATCGGTCACGCAACGCGGCAAGGGTTGAGCCGTACTCGTTCGCGCGCGCCAAATCAGTCACTTCGCCCGCGTCTTTCTCAAGATCGAAGAGCTGCTCATAAACGGGCTCGATATCGGTATAGCGGATGTACTTCCAGCGAGAGGTGCGGACACCTTCGATCATCGGGTAATATTGTTCCGGTACGCAGAAGTTGTTTTCGCAAAAGAAATCCTCCCGCCACACGACTGGTTCACCGCGTACCAGTGGTACAAGGCTGCGTCCTTGCATCGCAGCGGGTATGGCAGCGCCGGCCAGATCCAGTGCGGTCGGCGCGATGTCAATGTTGAGAGCCAGTTCGGCTGCGGCGTTGACCACGCGCGGCCGGTGGGGCGTGCGGGTCAAGGACGATCAATGGTATGCGAATCGAGACGTCGAACAGCAGTTCCTTGCCACCGATCATGTAGTCCCCCATCATGTCGCCATTGTCGCTCAGAAAGAGAATGACCGTATTGCCCGCCACGCCGCGGCGGTCCAGTTCCGAGCGGATCCGGCCGATCGCACGGTCGACGCCGGTGATGAGCCGGTAGTAATCCTTCATGGTTGCCTGATACAATTCGGGCGTGCTGAAACGCTGCTTCCAATAGCTGGTGCGCGCATTGCAGCGGCGCAGAAACGCCGGCAGCAAGTCGAAATACTCCTGTTGGGCCAGGGGAAGTGTTGGGATAGCCACATCGGCGTAGAGAGATTGGAGATCCTTTTCCGATTCGTAACCTACGTAGCCCTGGCCCGAGTGCGGAGCCTTGAAACTGATAGACAGGCACCAGGGCTTGTCAGCGGGAACGTGGTCAAGGAAATCATTGGTTTGTTCGACGGTCATCTCGTTAAGATGTTTTCCTGGCTGTGTGTCAGGAAAATAGACGCCCTGGCCATAGAAACCATACCAGCGGTCAAAGACCTCGGATCCCTCGATGTCACGCTCCCCATCGCCGACCCCGTATTTACCAATGAAGCCAGTGTAGTAACCAGCGGCGCGCAGCAGCATCGGGTAGCTCTGCTCAAGCTGTGGCCGGTGGAGGATACCCGTGTTGAAATTGCAGTGGTGCGAGCGTTCGTATTGGCCAGTGAGAATCGAAGCGCGACTCGCCGCACAAATCGAGCTGGTCACAAAAGCATGAGTGAACATCGTTCCTTCGCGTGCTAAACGGTCCATCTCGGGAGTCTGGACAATCGAGTTGCCCGCGCAGCCCATCGCGTCCCAACGCTGGTCGTCAGTCAGCAAGATTAGAACGTTGGGCCGGGCGGTATCCCCCGCGTCAGCGGCGGCAACACCGAGCGTCAGAGCCAGTGCGCCAACGAGTATTGCGCAAACGTTGGCAGTTTGGTGTTTCATGAGGTGACTGCCAGTGTGGTTTGGCCGAATGTGGCTGAATAACATTTCGTGATCATGGGAACAGTTGGCAATTCGGGAGGGGTGCCAGGGCTCCGCCAGTGCTCCAGCGAATCCCCACTCGCGCCATCATTTTGGTCAGAAGGAAATGTCTCCAGGATCCCAAAAAATCGTTTAGCGTGCACACCTCGTGCTGATTTGTAACACGGACACATCGTGCGCGGAGGTTGTTCGAATCGCATTCCGCGGCATGAACGGAATAAATTCCGTTCTACGTTGGTTGCGGCCACCAGCCACGTTCGGAGAATGTCGAAAAACGCTGCCTATGGTTCGGGGACCACTTCCGCGCCGGTGATCTTGAAGGCAAATGCGTGGCGGCAAGGAGCGTCTTCGGGACCGAAGTCGGGCAAGTTGATCGTCAGCGATGTGCCGTCGAGTTGCGGTTTTGAGTGGCCTGGCGACACCAAGCATCGTGACCGTTGCATCGGCCGGGACCTTGACGTCGCGCAACACAAGCTTCTTGCCGGGCCAGCCAGGCGCTGATGGCATAGAGGGCATCCGGCTTCTTGGTGAAGAAGACCTGTTTGCACGCAATGCCATTCTTCGGTTGCTGGCCGACTTGCTCCATCAGGTTGTACTTGACCATGTATTCGCCGAATTGCTGATCGGGCCGTTTCCCTTCGCTCCACTGGCAGGAACGTCCGGCAAAACGCGTACCGTAAATCGCCTCGCCGTTCACCTTCAGCCAGTCGCCGATTTCCAGCAGCCGCTGTTCCATGATCGGTGGAATCGTACCGTCGCCGGCGGGTCCGATATCGAGCAGCAGGTTGCCGCCGCGGCTGACCAGGTCGATCAACGTCAGGATGAACTCGCGGCCGGTCTTGTAGTCATCGATCCGCTCGGCCCGATTCAGTCCGTACGAATACGCCATGCCACGGCTCTCTTCCCAGGGATGCGAGCCGTCCTTGAGGCCGGCGGCGTATTCGGTCGTCCAGTAACCGCCGTGCTTGTGCCGGCATTCTTTGCCCCAGCGATCGTTGACGACCACTTCGTCCTTGCAGGGCGACTCGTTGAAGAGCCAAGCGAGCAGTTCCTCGCTCTTCCAATCGGAAGATGGCATATCCCACTCGCCGTCGCTGAAGATAATTGCCGGCTTGTAACGTGTGACGACATCCTTGAACTGCGGTGTCATGTGCTCGGCGACGTATCGTGCGCGGTCAGTCTGCCAGAGCGGGTTGTACCATTCGTAGAGCGAGTAATAGAAGCCGAACTTCATCCCATGGGCCCTCGTCGCCGTGGACAGTTCGCCCATCAGATCGCGCTTCGGGCCGATTTCGACCGCGTTCCACGGTCGCCCCCACGTCTTGCTCGCTTCGGCACTGGGCCACAGGCAGAAGCCTTCGTGATGTTTTGATGTCGGCACAACGTACTTGATCCCTGCACGCTCGAACAGGCTGGCCCATTGCTCCGCGTCAAATAGCTCGGCCTTGAAAAGCGGAGCGAAGTCCTTGTAGTCGAAATCAGCGCCGTAGTTCTTCTCGTGGAACTGCCACCAGACGTTGTCCGGCTTCTTGTCGGATATGTGGTTCCAGTACCACTCAGCATATTCGCCGACCTTGCCCCAGGCCGGTACCGAGTAGACTCCCCAGTGGATGAACACGCCGAATTTCGCATCGAGAAACCACTCTGGAGTGGGTCGCTGATCGAGCGAGGCCCAGTTGGCCTCGTAACGCGGTTGAGCGGCTACAGACAGCAGGTACAGTGCAGGTCGCGGCGAGTGCCAGCGACGCGGCGGTGAAAAGAAATCGTTGCAGCATGTTCATGGTCTGTCTCCCTTGTGTTGTTTGAAGCTCTTGGTGTCATCTCAGTATATATCTTCCAGCGTGCCAGCGAAGAATGCCAGCGGGGACTTAGGCGATCGGCCAGATTTATCTTCACCCACAAGTCCACCACCGGGTGTATCCCGGTGGAGACATGACTGATCAGCTACAATGCTGTGCCAACAAACCCCTTTATGCCCCCTCGCCCGTCGCGTGAGAGCGGGTACGAGTGCTGTCTTGTGTTTTACTCTAATGACCGCCCTCACGCGACCGGCGAGGGGGCGGCTTCGCGCGGACGGCCATTGGTAGCTGCACAGTCGTATTCCCACCGGGATAAACCCGGTGGAGAATCTCGAGATGTGGGTCAGGACGAGGCTTCCAGCCTGTCATTTTCGTGGACGTGCGACAGGTTGGCAGCCGATCCCACGGGACATTTTCACTCGCCAATCGCTTTGCGGGTGTGACCTCCCTCCCACCCGCAGGCCTACGGCCATAGCGGTTAAACGGGGCCTACTCGCGGAGCAGTTTGGCATCACCAAAATCGGCGTGGTCGCACACGTTCCCATCGCCCGCGTCCCCCACCACCAGTTCCAGTGTCTTGGCGCCGGTCACGTCGATGTTCACCAGGCGAGCTGGATCTTGTGCGGTCATCAGGCCTGATTCCCAACGTTTCTCGCCATCCACCTGAATGGTAAACGTTATCGATGAAACCGCCTGGTTCTCGGAATCAGCACCCACCCAGCACTGGAAGCGACGGAACTCCCGACCGGCGATGTCATAGACAATCCGTGCCTTGCTATGCGAGCCTAACCCGCGAGCGAAATACTTGTGCTGGATGCGCATGGGCTTCTGTACGATGTTCTGATTGATCTGCAGCACACCAAATTCCTGAGTGGCCTCAATTGGTTTCAGGGTGTCCAGGTAAACGCCGTTGATCTGCACGACAGGGCGGACCTGTTGCTCAATGGGCATCGTCGGCAGAATTACCTGGGTATCGAGCAGTGCGCTCGAATCCAGGTATAGTTGCTCGGGCATCGGCAGCGCGCCAGGATAGCTCACCGGCTCGTCAGTCGTATTCTTGTAGGACCAGGCCCAACACGAGACGGCGGTTGTCCCCAGACCACTGAGCAGATTGAGGCTAATCTTGTTGTCACCCTCTGCCAGCGGACTCGTCAGAATCGTCCAATACTCGGACGCCGGCAGGCCGGTGGCCACCCATTGCGACTCCGAGTGACTTTCAGTGAGCGGCATCTCGCACGCGTTGATTTCCAGCCGGGATTGGGCGACGATCGGTGAATGGGCTGTTCCTTCAAGGATAATCAGCAACTGCGTCGATGCGAGGCTTGCTCGGACCTCGCCCTGGATCGATATTTCGATCCCCTCGTCAATGTTGTCGAACTGTCTTGTCCAATCGGGCCCTCGTACCGGCGTGGCATCGGGTTGAAAGCGCAGCCGTTTGATTTGGGTGTTGATGTTCTTTACGGTCAGTTCCCGGCCCACGATCTGGTTGGCCGGCTCAAGTCCGGTCAAATCCTGCCCGACGCCCAGGGAAAGCAACAGTGTTTCGTAAGGCGCGAGGGACACGTCCAGCACGCTTTGCGCTCCAAGTCCGTGCCCGTACAGGCGAACATCGGGATAGAGGCTGACGGCCGAGAGCCCGTCTGGGCCAACCAGTATGCTCGCCGGCACGCCTACTTGCCTTCCCAGTTCCAGATGCACCGTCTGTTGCTTGATCCAGGGATTGCGCAGCAGGATCAGGCCCCGGTTGTCCACCCAATGCAGGTAGCCATAGGGCTGACGCGGCATCATCCCCTTGCTGGTCAGTTGCGGCATGGCCCCATTCTGCCAGGCTTCGGGGACCAGCGGCTCGGTCTGGGCCAGGATCGTCTCATGGGCCCGCGCCCACTGGATCACGCTTGAGAGCATCTTCCAGCGCCGTGCGTTCATCAACTTGGGATTGATATAGAGCGGTATGAACGCGTGGCCGCGCAGGATGACATCGACTGCGTCGTTCATGAAGGGGTCGTCAGTCTGATGGATAATTCCAAACACTTCCTGGGCAGTGTCGGGCAGTGGAATCAGCGCGGCGCCTTGCAGATTGAAGAAGTCGCGTCCCGTGGTCATGCTTTCGCGCTGGAATGGGCACGGCACGCATCCTGGCGGAGAATCGTCGCCATACGCGCCATGCACCACGTTGACGTGGTATAGCCACCAGGGGCTGGGGTTGTAACCGAGATTGATCAGTTCCAGATAAATGTCGGGCACAGCGGCGCGCACGGCGTCAAACGCCCGGATGCCCCCCTCGGCGATGGCTTCGTGGGAATCGGCTCCACTCTGATGGCCGTGATCGGTCTCCGGGCACGCCAACCAGTAACCATCCAGTTTGAAGTGGCGCACGCCCGACTCGGAGGCCAGTGCCACCAGCCGGTTTCGAAACGCCTCGGAGTACTTGGGCCCGGCGATGCAGCAGGCGCGGAACTTCCCATCGGGACCAGTGAGATAGGTTTCGTACCCCTGGGCCTTGGCCCACTCGTTATCCAGCGCCGGTGGGTAGCAGGACGAGGGGGAGATCCACAAGCCTAGCTGGCATCCCATTTTTTCGGCTTCGCGCTCGGAGGGGCGCAAAGCCACGTGGAAATTGGCTTGGGCTGATTTCCCAGAGGGTCTTGGGGTCGGACCAGCCCATGTCGATCGCAAACATATCGAAAGCTGTCGCGTAAGGCTTGTAAAGGTTGTCCGCGAACGGCTGCATCAGGCTCAGCACGTCCTGCTCCGAGCAAGGAAAGCTCATGCTCCACCAGCTGTTGTAGTTGAAGTGGAGCGCTTTGGGCGCCGGGCGGTGACTGTCGATCAGGGCGGCGAAGGTCGCCCGCTCGCGCCCTACCGGGGCGGTGCCGTAGAGCGCCTGGCGGCTGGTCAGCCAGCCCGAATCGCCGTGTAACGCCCGGCCGGGCCGGTGAGCCAGTACCAGACTGCTTCCTTCCATGCGCGTACTGGCAACCGGAAACTCGACCCCCGCGAAAAACCCACGCAGGAAACCGGGCTGACTCTGTGGGGGTGCTGGTAAAAAGCCAATGGCCTGACCGGCCACCGGAGCGAGTTTTTCCAACTGGATCTCGTGCAAGACGCAGCCGGGCGGGGCCGGGCTGAGTCGATACTCGGCCCATTTGCGCAAGACCCCTTCCTGGACGCTCCAAGTCAGGTGCAGTTTGACCTCCAGAGTGGCCGTCTCGCCCACGGTGAGAGGAGCGTAATGGGCCACCAGTTCCTCACCGGCTAACAGGTTGCCGCTCATCTGACTGGGCAGCTGTGTGCCGCCCACAACAGCCGTGTTGAAGGCAAACGATGGGCACCGGAGCGAAACGGGCAGGCTGAGTTCGCCGCTGAGCAACTCGACCGTGTCGACCGACTGGCGCAGGTTTTGGGCAGCCACCGGATGCACAACCACTGGGGCCAGAGAGGAGATTGTGAACCCGAGCGCAACTGCGAGGCATCGAAGGAACCGTCGTGTTTTCATGTAAATTCTCATGTGGTGACGCTGCCAAACGTGCTTACGGTGGGCCAGCGTGGAAGTTGCCTACCGCTTCGCTTGTTCGTAACGGGCGGTTGTAGAGTCGCAAATTCTTCACGGCACCGGCGATGTTCAGCGCGCCGGTCGGGGCGTGCGGTTGGTTCGTGAAACGCTGCCAACCGAACTGTCTGTCGTCGCCGCCATCGCCGAGCATGCCGTCCACGACGAAGGTAACGATCCTCGGGCCGTCGTCCATGGTGATGACGACGTGGTGGAGCTTGCCGGGCTGGATGACCCCGCGGTCGGCGTCGAAGGTCAACCCGTCAAGCGTGAGCTGAAGCGTGCTGTTGGGAGCGGTAGCGACGCTCAGGTTTGCCCCTTCCAGGAGGGCTTGGCCGGGTGTGATCGTGTCGAGTTGGAGCCAGAGGTCGAGGCTGAAATTGGGATGCGCACACTGCGACATGTCGGGCACGAGTCCGTCGGTGGCGACGCGGCGGTTGTCGAACTGGCCGAAGAGCCCCTCGAGCAACGAGGTGGGGATTTCGTGCACGCGGGCAACGGTCTTCTGTGTCTCGGTGACGAAGAACTGGCCGTCATCCTCGATCAGGTCGGGATAGCTGATGCGGGTGGCGGGGTTTTCGTCGTACAAAAGGACCTCCGGCTGCGACCACACAATGACCTTGCCGGCCGGCGTGTCGCGTTCGACGCCCGCGCAGAGCCAGGCAGGATTGCGATCGTTGTAGGGGTTCCATTGTGGACTGCGGTGGACGGCGGCGCCGCCGTGGTTGTGGAACCAGTAGAGGAACTTACCGTTGGAGCAATGCCAGACGAAGTTGGCGGCGCGCGGGTTCTTGATGCGGCGGCCACCGGGTGTATAGCTGGCGTATTCGGGAGGCGTCCACGTGTGTCCGCCGTCGCGGCTGTAGGCACAGGCGGGCCAGCCATCCACGGTCCGATACACGCAGTAGAGCGAGCCGTCACTGAGAGCCACGGTGCTCTGTTCTTCCGCGATGCGTCCACCGCCCCTTGGCGTGCGCAGACCAATGTCTCCGTCGGGGAGCGTGACGAAGCGAATTTGTTCAGGGTCGCGCTCGGTGAGGATGTTGTCGCTGCGCCAGAAACAGCCTTCGGATTGGGCAAAGAATCCCGCTCCCATCGCGCCAACTTTGTGGAGTGTACCGAGCACATCGTCGCCGACGATGAGAGGACGACCGACGTTCCAGAAGAAGCGAAGTGAGCCCTGATAAGCGTTCTTGCGATCGCACTCAAACACTCGAATCGGTACGTCATAACGTTTTGGCGACCAGGTGCGTCCGCCGTCGTCGGTGAACTTGAAGACGTAGTGACCGAGGGAGTCCACGCGTTTGAAAACGCCGCGATCTTCGCGTTTGACCTCGCGCACGTTATCGGTGTTGTGGTTGTAAAAGCAGTAGATCCGTCCGTAGGGTACCCTGAGAAGCACGGCATAGGAGGCTTCGGGGCCGTCGGCGGGCTCAACATCCACTGGCTCAGACCATGTGCGACCCTGGTCCGTGCTCCGCATCGTGACGACGTGTTGGCCAGGTTCGCCTTCCTGGCCTTTGCCGGTCGTGACGGCGCAGAGCCAGGCGCCGTCGTCGGTCCGCACGATGTAGGGCTGGTCAGCGTACCCTTCGGTCGGGATGCGGTGGCCGCTCGTGATGGCACGCGGGTCGGGACGAGCCGATACGGGGCGCTCAGCGGCGTGGAGTCTGACCAGTGCAGTGAGAAGCAGGGGGGCGAAGAAGAATGCCTGTGTTTGCACGATGAAGCGAATGATGTATGGGTTCATTCTTGAAGACAACTTGTAGAAGGTGTTGTGTGATGCTCAGGCCTTGCGCCGCGACTTCTCCAGGGTACATTATGCGGTAATCGCTTGGCTTGGGCAGCGATGGCAGCGACCGCTCCAACCGCCTCGCACTTGCCGTTCTGAAACGGCTTCCAAACAGAAATACAATGCGCATCAGTTAAGTTTGCGTAGTAGCTCTCGGGTGTGGACACCGGAGGGTGTCAGATCGATCAGGGGCCAGCCGCCGGTGGCCTTGGCACGTGGGACCAGGACTGAGCAGGTTTCATTCTTGTCCGCAATCGACCATTTGCACCAACTGATCTTTCGGGATTCCATCCAGTCGATCCAGGCGTTCCACTCTTCCATGTTCAACGGGCCGTTGCCCGAGGACTCGCAGCCTCCATATTCAGACACGAACAGCGGCAGTCCCTTCTTGAGTGCGTAATCGCCACGATCCCTGAGCCATTGTTTATGGGTCGCGGCGTAAAAATGGAGGGTGTACATGATATTGGAAACGCCGGTGATCGGGTTGTCGGCGGCAATGTGGACATCCTGGTCCCAATGGGGACTGCCGACCAGGATGATGTTGTCCGGATCGACCTCACGGATGGCTTTGATGATTGTTTCCGAATAAACCTTGACGGCATCCCATGAGTCTCGCTCAGGCTCATTGTAGATCTCGTAGATAACGTTTGGGCTTGTCCCATAGGTCTTTGGCCATTTCCACGAAGAAGGCTTTCGCTTCCGGCAGGTGTGCCGTGGCGTGGTGATCGTGCCAGTCGATGATCACATATAGGCCATCTTGGATGCAGGCGTCCACGACGGTCTTCACTAGCTTCTTGGATGCTTCCGGGGACTGGAGATAGCCGCCTGATGGTTCAACGCCCATGGCGGCGCGGAGGACGGTGCAGTGCCAGTCGTCTCGCAGCCATTTTACCGCTTCGGCATTCCAGAACTGTGGCCACCAGATATGCCACCCGAAACTCATGCCGCGCAGGACAATAGGTTCGCCCTGGGCATCCACGAGTTGTGTCCCCTGGACGGAGAGTTGGCCATGGGTTTGAACAAAGTCGGGCGTGCCGTCTTGGGCAAGAACTCCACTGACTGGCACAGCGAGAATGCATAGAAGAATGTACTTCTTCATCACGGGGCTCCTCTCGGGTGACAATGTATTATCCATGATTGGCAGCACGTATGTTGGCCCAGTTGGCCGGTTGCATGGATGCTGTCCGGCACGTCCATGCTGCTTTGTTCCAGTTCATTGTAGGTCGTGATACCCGTCGTGGTAGCGGACCTGGAGCCGATGGAGCAGCACTCGCGCGTTGTCCACGCTGGCCCTGGCCTCGCCAGGTCGGCTTCGTGCCGCCGGCGATCGTCTTGCGCCATCGCGGCTGGGACATACCCAACTCGATCATCATCTCGACCTTAATGACGAAAACCAGAGGCCTCTGCGGCTGTCATCGGTGTGTGGACGGGGTGTTGCCGGAAGTACTCGATCGCTCGTTTCATGTCGTCCACCAGCAGGGATCCCAAATCACGACTGACGCCATGCCGCCGAGCATGGCGGCTTCGCTCGAACCGGTCGTCGAGCAGCCGATGGTATTGGCCGAAACCGGCGAGTTCCACAGATCGGCCAGCATGTGGACACAGCGAGCCTCGATTTCCGCCGTCTGTGGATATTCATCCTTGTCGATCATGTTCTTGTCCAGGCACTCATCCATGAGCTTATGGACCTCGGGTTCCGCCCAGGTCTGACAGAACGTCGCCAGATTTTGACGAGAGTTGCCGTCCAGCATCAGTTCGTCATGCACGACGGAGTAGGCATGGCGTGGATCTTGCTCTGTTTCGGGGAACTTGTATTTCGGCATGCTCACGGAAAGATCTACGGACGCATAGACTTCGTCCTCGAGGTTGTCTCGTACCGAATCTCTTTCATGCAACGTCATTCTCTGTACTCCCTTCGTGTTTGAGTGTCTGGCAGCCCCGACCGAAAATGTGATGGCGGAAAAGTCGATAGTCGATCCATCAAGCGAGCATTTGTGACGAGCAGACGATTTGGTTGTCCCCCGGTTGATGATTGGCAGCAATTGTGCCTGACCCTTGCGGATGAATTAATGGATGTGTCTCAAGCTGCTGCGCACCAAGTGCCGCGGCAGCGTGCGTTGCCCGCCTTCTTTGGGTAGCGGGACGGCTATGCCCCCCCAAAGTGACATCTTCCTGCACCATGATAAACGGAGGCAAAACCCAAGATAACATGCTGCCAGCGAGTTAGCGAATCTGTCTCTTCAGCTGCTCCATGGCCGCTGGCCGGCGCTGATGACGAGCGTTATGACCGACGCGGCGATTTGCAGTAGCATTTGAGTCGAGTTGGATTAAAGTGATTGAGTAAAGTCTAGCGGTTGAGGTATCCTTGCTCTCCGATCGCGGATCCGGCTCTTGCGCTGGGGGTTTCTCACGGTGGCATGCCGGAGTCACGCAGATTCGAGATGCAGATTTATCATTTCCCTTATCGATTTGGTTGCTCCCGTAGGGTATGGTGATAGGTTTGTCCGGTCGGTACTCGATGCAGGCGTCAAGCCGCAGTCGGAAACTTCACAGGGATGTAGCTGAGAAGGATCGTTTCGGTCTGCATGGAAAATTAGCCGATCACTTTGCAGGCAAGGACGCTGAACTCCGGCATGTAGGTTACGTGAGTTGGGCTTTCCCCGTCCCTCTTCGTTGACACACTTGCGGTGTTCGTTTCACACGGACCAGGTAAGTTCTCTCTCTTGTCATCTGGTGGCTTGCAGAGGGTTGGTGAGTTGCGCGGTAATGATGGTAATTTCACAGGCCGTCGTGATGTGACGCAGTTCGCTGTGGATGAAGATCTGCATCTTGATCAGGTTGCGGAACAACTTGCCGAAGCACTCAATGTTGGCCACGAGGATAGTAGTGAGCTCTCATCTCGCGTTGTCCGGGAAGACGTTGTCGGGAAGACGTTGTCCGGGAAGTCTGCGTTGTTGTCGAGAAGGACATGGCGAAAATGTCTCCGGCAGACGAGACCATTGGCGAGCGCTGCGGACTTCCGCTGACGGATTTTGACAGCGAGACACAAGAGACAGAGTCAGCTGGGCAGTCAGGCGGTGATCCGGCACCGACCGACTGTTCGGGCGACGTTTCAGGGACGGGGCTGCTATCCCAACGAGACCAGACTGTTCTGTTGCGTGAAGAATACGGTGATGTCGACGATGTTAGCCGCCAAACGCCGCCACCTCAGAGTGACGCATTAGACGAAGATGTAGTCGCTATCGAACTCGACGACGCTGCGACAATTGACCCGGACTCAGTTGAGCTTCAGCCGCCGGTGGAAGACTCTGGCCAACGTTTTCAGACGAGGATGTCGTATCAGGAGTCCGATGACATCACTGATCAGATGATTGACCGCATTATCAGATTCCACTACATGAAAGGGAAGCAAAGGTCGCTCAGGGGCCCGATGGCAGCGGCGCTGGGGATTGCGGTGGTTTTGGCTGGAATAGGCGTCTTCATCGCTTTCCGGGTGAACAACTCCAACCCCAAACGAAACAATCCGGAGGCTGTTCAGCCCGCACATGCAGGTCGCGATTCCTTGGCACTCACACGAATGACCGGGGGAACTGAGGCGAGAGATTGACTATAATCATGTCTGCATGATCCGCGTTGGTCGCTTGATCAGTTCACCTGCCAAACCTGCTAGATGAGAGACACCATGAGACACCTGACGATTCCTGCCCTGGCACTTGTGTTGGTTGTCCTAGGGACTGCGGCCGCCGCCGAGACGATTCCTCCCAAGACCCACCCGGATTCGAAGGACTGGGATCAACTGGTGGCGGACGATCTGTCGAACGCTCAATTTCCCGCGGGAGTCTGGTCTTATAAGGATGGTATTCTGACGGCTACCGAAGACCAGTGTATCTGGACCAAGAAGGACTACGACGATTTCATCGTGGACCTCGAATTCAAGACGGCTGAAGGGACGAACAGTGGAGTCATCGTCTACTGTAGTGACATGGAGAACTGGATTCCCAACTCGGTCGAGATTCAGATCGCCGACGATTTTGCCGAGCAGTGGGCCAACAGTCCGAAAACGTGGCAATGCGGTGCCATCTTCGGCCGGTTGGCCGCCAGCGAGAGCATGGTGAAGAAGCCAGGTCAATGGAATCGGATGACGGTCACCTGCCGTGGACCGATGATCTGGGTTCTGCTGAACGGAAAACAGGTTACCGAGATCGATATGCGCAAATGGACCTCAGCCACCAAGAATCCCGACGGCAGCGAAATCCCGGCCTGGCTCAACAAACCACTCTCGGAGTTGGCCACTCATGGTCACATTGGACTGCAGGGAAAGCACGCCGGTGCTCCGATCTACTTCCGCAATATGAAAATCAAGACGCTTGCCGCCGAAGAGAAGTAGCGTGCTGGTCACTGGTCATTGGTCATTGGTCATTGGTATTGGTCAGGTTGCGTAGGTGTACCAAGCTCGCCAACGGGACGATCACCCCGGTAATACATGTCCGGGCGAGCGCCGGCACACCGGAATGCGGTCGGCAATTCAGATCACGCTTTGCCTGGCGAAGCCCGCGTAAAGGATGTGAATATGAAACGCGTGTTCCTCCTCGTCGCGGCATTTCTGGCGACTGGCCCCGTATCGGCTCAGTACAACATCTACTGGGGTGACGTGCATGGTCATACCGCTCATTCCGATGGGAAAGGGAGCGTCGACGATTACTTTACGTATGCCAGAGATACATCGCATACCGATTTCGTCATCATCAGCGACCACGACTTCGGAAATGCTGAACCGTGGCGACTGTCCCGCGAGACTTGGCAGTTGACGCAGGATAAGGCGGACGAATACAACGTGGACGGGAAATTCGTTGCTATTGCAGGTTATGAATGGACATCGCAGTCCAAATATTGGACCGACGTCGCCACGGGGGAAGAAAGCGAGCGGCTGTTTCCCGGTGTACCGAAGTTCTACAACCATAAGAATGTCTATTTCCCCCACAGGGTCGACGATATCTTCAGAGCCAAAGACTCGGCCTACATGACTCCGGACCTGCTGGCCGAGGCAGTGCGCAAGGCGGGCGGATTGATCCACAACAACCATCCAGATAAGGGTCCCGATGGACGTGACCAGTGGGATTACACTGCCGCTGCCAGCGAGGTGATCGTAAATACCGAGATGTACGGGGACGTGCTGAATTACGAGGGAAAGACGTACCAGGTTGATATGGAGAAAGCGGTGTGTGCGTTTCTCAATCGTGGGGGCAGGACTGGCTTTGTTCGCGGCACCGACTCCCACGAAGGCAAACCGGAGGCACGCACGGCAGCTCTGGCAAAGGAATTGACTCGCGAGTCTCTTTTCGAAGCGCTACGCCATCGCCGCAACTATGCCGTTTCCTATGCACGAATTGGATTAGAGTTCACGCTCTGCGGCCATGACATGGGTGAAGAATGTGAAATCGAGGGCAAGCCGATACTGTCCATCAAGGTTCTCGGTACCGACATCGTTACAGATGTAGAGATCATCCGCGATGGGAAATTGCTGCAGAGCATCAGTCCTGACAAGAAGACCGTCGAGTGGACGTATACGGACGATGCGTTTGGTGGTCAAAGTTACTACTATGTGCGAGTGACTCAGGTCGACAAGGACCAGTACGATAATCCGTCGCGTGCCTGGTCCAGCCCGATCTGGGTGCGATCAATACGTTGAATCGTGACAACATCCCAGTTTCGCCGGACATCATGTACGGGCCTGGTGAGGTAGGAGTTCGGTTAACAACGATGGGTATGGCTATGAGACAACCTTCCATTGTGGCGAAGGGATGGGTGGCATGTGGGTGTGTTCTCGTTCTCGCCTTGGCCAACGTACGGGTCTTTCGCGCAATCGCCCGAGCATGAGAACCGGCAGTGGCAACTCCCCGCCGCTCAGGACGTACAGTTGGGTGGAGAATTGGGTGAGGCGTATCAGCAGGGTGTGGCACGATTGTCGCTCGAGCCCTATCGTGCGGTCGAGTACCTCCGCTCGGATCTGAGTTTCGAGATGAAGCGTCCGTTCACCAATTACAGTGGCGATATTTCCGGCCGGTTCCTGGAGATCGCCTGCTTCGTCACCTGTCCACTGGCCGGCACGTTGGCCCCCGAAACACTCCCCCAGCTGATCAGCGGTATCTCCCGATACCAACTGGCGGACGGACATTTTGGACGTGACATCGATTTCAATCAACCGCTGGAGCCAGAGAACTCCAACGCGGTGATACTGCCGGAATTCTGGGGGCATTCCCGTTTGCTGGTCGGTCTGCTGGAGGCTTATCGCGCCACCGGCAAGGAGGAGTTGCTCGCAGTGCGCCAAACGCATCGGTGATTTCTACATCGCCACGGCAGATCGATTTCTGGATCCGAGCTCGCGAGGCGGAATACCGCAGTACGGGCAGCTATGCTGCCGGGTATGTCACCGACTATTTCCCCGCGATCGAAGGTATAGTTCGACTCTTACAACGCCACGCACGACAGCCGCTACTTGCAGCAGGCCCAACGGATGGCCGATTTCTTTCAGCGGTTCGATACGCTGCCGATCGACCACAGGGAGTCTGGCGAGTCACGGTGAAACAGACACACGAACTCGCCGCAGGCGATTTCCTGTCTTGTGCGGATTGATGCGACCGACAAATCGGCATCGCCACCCCTGGATCAACTTGCGCAAACCAGATTGGGCCGAGCAAGTTGTTGTTGCGGACCGCCAGGGAGCATCGTTGCCCGTGGTGTGCGAGCATGATTACCTGTGTCTGCCGGTAGAGCCTGGAGCGGCCGGCGAGGTGAAAGTCACGTTCACCTTCGCACCTCGATTGGAGGACCGGCGTTTGCATCGCGTTGCCCGTGCCGCGGACGGTATCGAACGCTGTCGTGGCGTGGTGTTATGTAACGGCCCGAAAATACTGCTCGCCTCCGCGACGGAGCCGCGCCCGGTGTTGGTTCTTTCGGCCAACCAGCAAGGTCAATTGTCACTTCCCTCAGTCGGGCTGGATCATTACGCGGTAGCAACCATGGACAGTATCGAAGCGACTGAGCCACAGATTCGTGCGGCATTGGCTGATGGTCCCACGCCTCGAGTTGACGCCATGGCAGCAACATCCTCGCGATCAGAATGCCGCCTTCGTGTTTGATGTCGTTGTCGTGCCGGAGTAAATCGGTGGAGTGGTGGCGAGCTTGTCACACCCTACTTGTTTTCTTTTGCTCCCAGCCGGACGATTCGGTTGCCCCACGGGGCGGGAATGTCGAGCTCGATCGATGCAGGTGACGACGCGGCTGCGGGTGTATCGGTATCAACGTCGGTTAGATTTGCCGTGTCAGCGTGCAGCCGCGTAGTATCAAGCTGCACGTGTGCCGTCACCTTCTCTTGTGACCAGCTCGCTAACACGATCAGGGCCTCGCCTGTGTTACGCTTTTCCAGTACCAGCCATTTGACATGCTCCGGTGTGACCGTCAGCACGGGAGAGTCATCCCAATAGTTGTGTATCTGCACCGCTTCGGTGCCGTAACCGAAATCGACCAGACGCTGCTCTTGCGGGCCGCTCCGCTGGAGCTCGTGCACCGCGCGCAGGCCCCACTCGGTGCGCTCTTGTTGTGCAGCCGGAAGCGACCGAATCACTTCATTCTCGGAGCCGGCAACAGCATACAGAGAGAGGGGCAAGTTGCCGACTTGCCGGCCGATCGTTTCGGTCATTAACCACTCAGGGGAAAACGGCCGCTTGACTCCCAGTTCGTGGTCGAGATTTACCGTACCCCAAGTCTGTACCGGCAACAGCAGCGTATTGGTCATGTGCAGGGTGAACTCCAGCGGTTCCTGGCGTTGGCGCTGCCAATACTGGAGTAGATGCCAGGCGCGCTTGGTGTATTCTCGTTGATTCCAAATGATCATGCAGGGTTGCACGCGTCCGTCCTCAGCCACGTACGCGGCGGTGGTACGCGTGTTGGTCGAGGCGTACGGATAGGTATTGTCCCAGTAGAGGCTCACGCCCCGCTGTAGCCAGTGATCGGCGATCCAACAGCCGAAGTCCTGGTAAGAGCGTGGAAAAGTGATCAACTGCGGTTGCCCCAGTGTCTCGTACCCTCGCGCATAGACTGCATCAGGTACGCTGCTGCGATCGTAGCGATACGGTTCGGCTGTCCATTCATCCTGAAATACGGACCATTCCGGCCGAGCATCGCAGCCGCGCATTTCTTCCTGGTAGACGGCCAGCGGTTTCTTGGGGCCGCAGTCCCGGGCGCGGCCAGCGAAATGTGTGACAGCGTCGAGCCATGGCCAGGTGCCATGCACGTCCGGAGGATGGTGCTCGCGAGCATATTCCGCGAACCAGGCAGTATCCAGTGGTTGGCCAAATCGAGGCTCCAGAATCTTGTCGACGATGCGCCAGTCGTCATAAAGCGGTGCTTGGCTGGCACATGCCAGGCCGCCCCAAGGGACCACCGCCAACCCGCCCGGTGCATCGCGCAAACGCGTTCTCCAGTCGGCCGGCATCGGTTTGGTGGGTGATGCCTGCAGTCCGAATACCAATCGGTGCGGTTGGCGAATCGTCGCACTCTGATTGACAAAGTAGACTCGCAGGATGACACGATCGGTGTCGCGGATGATTTCCTGCAGGCGTCCTTCTGGCGTCTTCCGGGTGATCCAGCCTCGATCATTTTCCGCGAACCAGGCCAAACCGCGGTGCGGTGAGCCGAGCCAGATGTACGGCACGAAGGCGTTGAGCCAGCGCTGGTATTGATGAGCCTGGCTGCCATCCCACACGACCCCGGTTCCCGCTGGAAGAGTGCCCGAGTAGTTCTGTGCAGGCCCGCTGTCACCGTGTGCATCAGCGGTACCGCCTCAGTGTTCAATGGTATCTCCAGCCACATCCGTTGGATTTCCGTGGACTCGTCTCCTGGCAAGAGATCGAGTTCAACTTTCATGCAGCCGTCGATCTCGATCTGACAGCGTGCGTCCACCACCACGGCCGGCCCTTCGGTGCGGCCTTCGAAGACCACCTGCGAGGGTTGCACCTGCGTAAACTCTCCCGACGCAGTGTTCCACGTTCCTTCTCCTTCCCGTGTTTCGTAACGCAGCACAATCGGTCCGGCCAATATGTCACGTCCGTCGCTCGTGATCTGCTCAGGAAAGCCGAGTGTGCCCAGTTGGTAACGACGTCCGACCACGTTGACCGAGCGTTCTTCGACGCGGATCGGTTCAAACGGCGGATATACCTGGTCGGTGATTCCCAGCTGATTGTCTTCCCAGGGATAATGTTGCCGGCGAAACGAAAACACTTCGCCTGACCGAACCGATCCGTCGCTGCCGATCGCGGAAGCAGCTAACTCGTAACGACCGTCGGGAAGATCGGGCAGTTTCAACGTCTGTTCGTCGGTCGTAAAAGGATGTTCTGATGTACTGAGTACTGGGCCCGCCACCTCGTGCAGCGTGAGAACGACTCGGGCGATCTCTGCCTGATTCACGTTGGCTGCCAGACGATAAAACACTTGGTGTTGGCTGGGGAAATATTGAGCGCGCAGTCGGAGTGGTCGATCGACGGCCGCGATGAGCCGAGTTGGCTCGCGATAGCGCAGGTATGCGTTGGCCACCTCCTCCGACTCCAAGGCCTGTGTGTACAATCGGACCTCGTCCAGCAGTGACTCGCCGGCACCCAACACGAGTTGCCCGCAAGTGCCGTGGTTCTGCCGCGTCACCAAGGGTACACCAAACGACTTGGCCAATCGCTGTCCGTCCCCGTAGATAGTGATCTCATCGTCATGCCACGTGATGGCGAAGTGATACCAGCGGCCGGGGTGCAGCACTGTATCTTCTGCACGCAGCATGAGCAGATCACCATCGTCCTTGCGGAAGTACAGAGCGAGTGGTTTGTTGGCAAGTCCGCCTGAATTATAGATGTAGAAGATGAATGGTCCATTCACAAAACCATAGTTGCAGTCACTGTAACTGTTCACGCCGATCGGCCGCAGCCAGAACTCAAGCGTTCCTTCCTGCAAGTCAAGCAGGTTGGGACCGCGCAGCTCCAAGCTGCCTACTAGCGCCTGCGAGCAGACGCCGTTGACATATTGCTCACCCCCAAGGATCTGCAGGCCGGCAGCTCCTGGTCCTTGCGCGACTTTGTTGCCGTTGAGTGGCAAGAAAATGGTCGGTTCATGGCGCGACAGAAAATGAGGTGGCCCGCTCGAAAGCCGGTTCGGTACATTGGATCGTGTCCAAGGCTCCTCTTCGTTGGGCCAAAATCGGACAATCTGGCGATGGATGCGCAGCTGGTCGATCTGTCCTGCGATTCCCTTTTCGCCCGTCGCGTCATTACCGATAATCATATCGGCCGGTTTGCTTTCTTCATCGTTTTGGACCATCAGTCCCTGGCCCCAGGTGATGGCAGCTGACGCGACTTCGTGCCCGTCGACAAACAAGCGACGATAACTGTTGGGAAACCCGTTGCTGGTGGCCGCGACGTGCACCCAGTGACTTTTAGCCACCGCTGCGGCAGGACTGAAAGTGTGCACCGCCGAGCCGTAGAAGCAATTGGTCGTCTCCAGGTGCAGTGCCCCTTGATGGTCCACCCACAGAGCAAACCCCTTCGTCGTGTCGCGCTGTGGATCGTAACGAGCATCGTGATCGACGACCGCCGGCCGGTGCAGGATGTAGCCTCGCTCGGTTGGATAGTCATCCAACCGTATCCATGCCTCGATCGACAGGTCGCCGCCGGGATAGATCCTAGCGGTTTTCAGTTTCAGACCGTCGTGGCTGTTAAGCTGCAAAGCCGTTGCGAATTTCCCGGCGACAAGCGTTGGAGTGCCGATCTTCTCGACCAGCTGAACATCGGCCGAACCAACGGGGAGCGATTCATCATCAAACGTGCCCAGCAAGTAAGTTGCTTCGTCCGCGCCGCGGTACGCTTGCCAGAAGTCGACTTCCGTGGCGGCAACCGGAGCGCTCGCCGACACAAGGACTGAAGCAATCGCGGACAACATCCTGAGGCACAGTTGGAATTGGCAGCAAGACGTGGTCAACTTGTGGGCCTCCGTCAGTAAAGTGCAAATCGGTTGGTGATAGTATACTAAGTTGCTGTAAGATGTGTTGCGACTCGATCAAAGTCATTGCCGGTCGTGCCTGCACTTCGATGGTTCCGAGGGTTCGAACGATGACTGACGCAATGGGGCTCCTGGCTGGTTGTCTGCTTGTCTTCCTGGTGTGTACCTGGGCCGTGTGGCACTTCGCGACTGCCGTGCGAACAAACTTCCAGACTCGAACGGCTATAGATATGACGCTCAGTGAGGTCGACCAGAGCAAGGCTCCACGCATGTTCTGGTGGCAGATTTTCGGGTATTCGCTGGTCGCGATTTGTGTCGCACTGATTGGCATTGCAGCGATTGTGACTTTCGTTGGACGGCTAGCCGGTGGATAATCACGAGTGTTTGGCCCCATCGCTGAACCTACCGTAGCTGAACCCGCCAGGGTTCAGCATGCCAGGGTTCAGCACGCCAGGGAAACGGTTTCCGTTGGGGTTTGGTCCAATGCAGCGAGAGTGTTGAGTGGCGTGCTGGTAGCTGGCCAGTTGTCGTCCCACCGACGCGGGGTCGGCGGAAACGGGAGTGTTGTGTGGCGTGCTGGTAGCTGGCCCGTTGTCGTCCCACCGACGCGGGGTCGGCGGAAACGGGCGATTCGTCGGAAGCCTCGGCGGCTTCCGCTACCGTGGTCGGTACAACTCACCCAACCACCAGTTGGAGCTGGCGGCAAAACCTTGCTGCGGTCGCCAGACTTCCTGGCAAGAATTTTCGCGGTTACCTAAAACGTAAAAAGGGATCGCCAATATTTGTCGACCATCGGCCGATGCGGTCGCCAATACGGTGATGCCACCGAGTAGGTCCTCGCGCCGCTGGACCTCAACGGGCGGATCGCTACCCCACACGAAATCAACACTACCGCCGTTGTCGAGGCCCTCCAGCGCGTAGACCAACGGACCGCGCTGCAATGCGATCTGGCCTTCACACGAGCGGATGTCGCAGTGCGCTTCGATCCAGGTTGGCGGCATGTCGAAATCCAGCTGCACACGATCGCCCGGCTGCCACTTTCGTTGAAGGACGACGTAGCCATCATCGTTTGCCACAGCAGGCTCGGCCGGTTGGTCATTACATTTCAGTGTGGCCTGGCGGCACCAGCCGGGAATTCTCACGCACAAAGCCACCTCGCGGAGAGTGGCGACAGGCAGCTCAATCTGGACTTTCCCATCCCAGGGGTAATTGCTGCGGATGTTTACTGTGAGGGTTTCATCGGAAAGGGGAACCGAGTAGTTTCCTCCCACGAACAAATTGACGTAAATACTGTTGTCGCTGTATGCCAAAGCATATCGGCCGATCTGCATCAGCGTGCGCGACAAATTCGGCGGGCAGCAGACCCACGAGTTGTATCGCGGGCGGTCACGGTCACTCAGTGGATTCTGGTAGTAGGAACTTTTGCCATCCAATGCCATGCCGTGTAACACAGCGTTATAGAGCACTCGCTCCAGCACGTCCGCGTATTCAGATCGCTTCTCGAGCAAGAACATGCGTTGGGCGAAATCAGCCAGGCCGCAGGCCGCACACGATTCGTAGTAACCGTCTTGTGGCAATTCGTAATCTTCGCCTAACGCTTCGTGCTCTTGCCGCGGTCCAATGCTGCCGGTGATCGTCATCCGCCGTCGAGCCGTGCTGTTCCAGAACCGGTTGGCGGCCAGGCGGTAGTCTTCATTACCTGTCTCCAATGCCAGATCGGCAACGCCGGTGGCAAAGAAGACTGCCCGTACGGCGTGGCCTTCCAGTGTCCTCTGCTGCCGCAGTGGCTGGGCATCCTGGAAATAGGCCCGCGGCGTATCGCTGCATGGTTTGACCTTGCCATGACCGCGCCACTCGACAAATGCCCCTGCCAGCTCCAGGTAGCGCGACTCGCCCGTGACGCGATACAATTCGACCAGTGCCATTTCCAGTTCGGCATGCCCGCAGAAGCCAGGTACGCCATGGGGACCGAGAAAGTGCCGATAAGCCTGATCCGCAGCCCGCCGTGCGATGTGCAAAAACTCGTCCTTGCCCGTGGCGGCATGGTATTCGATCGCCGCTTCGATCATGTGCCCCAGTACATAACCATCGTGTGAACCGTCCAGAAACTCCGGGTCCCAAGGCAGCTTGTGATTGTTTGTGACGTAAGCGTGCAAGTAACCATCGGGCTGCTGGGCTCGGCCGAGTAATTGAACAACGTCGTCCACTTGTTGTGTAAGAGTCGGATCGGGAAATTGGGCGAGTGAATAGGCACACGTTTCGAGGAATTTGTAGAGATTGGCTTCGCCCCACGTACCGTTCAAATCGCCCTCCACCGGCTCGCCCACCGCCTGTTTCAGGCCGCGCAGTTCCCACTGCATATACTGCCAGCTGTGTGGTGTCGTCTGTTGACGATAGATGTCCAACTTGGGAGACCAGAAAGACGAATCGACATGGATATTTCGCAGCGGCAAAAGTTGCAGTCGACTATTCAGAGTTCGACTTGGCAGGGACGGAGCGGTTACTGGTGCCGGGATGTCGGGAGCAGTCTGAACTGGCTTGGTGTTCGCTGCTTCGCCAGTGCTCGGCTGAAGCTGCACCAACAGCAGGTTAGGAGCTGGCATGATGCAGGGGAGCACCACGCGTCCTGCAGGAACAATCCCGCTCGCCACCTGCTCGAGGTTGCGCTGGGCATCCACCCGCATATCGACCACATCGGGCAACGGCCACTCACAATCGTGAAGCCGCGTGATGGGAACGCCAATTTCCCGCCAGTAGCGGCTCAAGTCGGTAGTCTCCCCTTGCACCAACGCTCCGCCATTGACGCCGTGTAGCGGCCGGATGGTACCTTCCTCGTGTGCGCAGTCCACGTGGATGACCTCGGCTGCCAGAGCTGTATCCTTGACCGGAAGCGAGAAACCGATCAGCAGAATCATGGCAGGAATCACAGTGCAGGGACGTCGCATCGTGAGGCTTTCAGAATTAAGGTGTGATCACTATTTGCTTCCACCACTCGGATCGATACTGACAAACGCCGGTGCAAACGTCTCCGACAGTCGTCCGCCGGTGATGATCGCGCGAAACAGAATCGGATATCCTGCCAATTCAAACCGGTCGGTGCCAGCCCCTAACTTGACTGCCGCCGCCCATTGGCGGCCATCCGAATCACCGGTGCGCAGCAGTTGCACCGATGACTCGCCATTGACCGCTACAGGCGTGTCGTTGGGTCCCCCCTGTACGTCGACGGTAACGTCGAGTGCCGGGTCTGACAGACGAACGTAGAACAGTAGTTCGTCACCAGCTCGCAACGTGTCGGGCAGTGGAGATCCGTCTGCCAACGTCACGCTCACACCGTCTTGCGGCAATTGCACCAGTCGAAACTCGTGGAACTTGTACGTCACCGCCTTAGACGGTCCGACACAGTTGATTGACAGCGAGGCTCGCCGCAGTGAACCGTTGGCCAGTTGAGGACTGATCGCGTGCACGTCGATCGTAAACAGCCCCGCTTTGTTAGCACTGTGTGCCGGGCGGAATCCTGGTGTGCCTGAACCGTCGCTCAGTGAAGCGGAACCGAATCGATATCCATCGCCGGAGAGTTCGCGGATGTCAAGTTGCAGGAAGCGGGCCGCCGGATCGTAATCAAGAAACCGCTGCATGCTCGTGTAGCCTACCGATGCCAGGTTTCGGCACAGTAATCCGCCGCCGTCGAGTTTCTCAGTGAACAACGATTCGGGATTGTACACCCAGAAGTCATCTCGGCCGTCATAATTGAACTTGTCACCGTGTCGAAAGTCGTGGAAATCTTCCTTCCAAAAGATGACTTGCTTGGTGGTGTCGAACGGGATGTTAGGTGGGGTACCGGCGGGTGCCAGCAGTCTGACCGGCACGCTCGACCCTGAGCCGCCATCGGCGTATGCCTCGATTTCACGTACCATGGGCCGCGTTGGCTGGGCTTCCGGACGAGTGGCAATAGCGACGAGCCGCAGCTTCAGAGTATTCACGGGCGGATCGAAGTGATGTTCAGCCATTTCCTGCTGATTGCCACGAATTTCCGCGCACCGCATTGTACCGTCCGGGCCCATGAAACGCAGGTCGTAGTCGCGCAGGTTGGGAGTCGCCAGCAGCACGCGTCCGATGGACTGCGGCTGGGGCAGCACCAGTTCCAGCCAGCCAGGCGGCTCGGCGTGCGATAAATACCATCCGTTGTCGTCCCGAATGCCATTGATGGCATAGTAGAAGATCTGATCGAACCAGGGGGTGTAACCGGCACTGGCTCGAGCTCGGACGCCACGGGACCAGTGCAGAAGGTTACCTGGTCGCTGAGCCGCCTGTTGTTGATCGGTGATCTGCTGTTCCACTTCCTGGCAGGTTGCCAACTCTCGGGTGCGCGGATCGCTGGTCAGCACCAACGCAGTTCCTTCAGGCAGTGTGAGGGAAATTGCACCGTGGGAAACTGGGAGGTCGCGGGCTTCGCCTTCCACTTGCAGCGTGGCAAGTGGTTCGAGCGAAGCGTGGGCGAGTCGCACCTCCCGCTGGCCCGCTCGATCGTTGGCCAGTATGAGATAGACGTAGCCATCTGCTTCGCGCAGCCAGCTCAAAATCGGCTGGTCACTTTTCACGGTTGGGGCTTGTGCCGGTGGTGGTGCATTGATGGCGTGAGCGAGGAATCCCACCTCGCGCCAAATCGGCGGCAAACCGTATCGCAATTCCGGCTCGGGCAGGAAGAACTCATTGGTGTAGCCGGTGAAACCGCGACAGCCCAAGGTGACGGCCGACAAATACTGATGTCGCATCAGCCGGTATGTATACGGTGGGTAGGTTCCGATGTCGTGCACAAAATGGATCTGGTGCGAGCTTTGCCAGGGACAGAGCATGGCGGTCTGACCCGGACGAGCAACCTCGCGGACTTTGCGCAAGAACGACGGGACGTAGTCCCATTGCGCGCCGTACGGGTCGGGAGTCAGAATGTCACAGGCGTCTTTTCCGTGCGTGATGATCCCCGCGATCGTGTCGTTCGTGATAATCACCGGATGATAAGGGTCCAGTTCGCACAACAAGCGGTAGAGATTTGCCAGGTACTCAGGCCGCGTGTTATTAATTTCCGGCTCGTCGGCAATGTAATAGCCGAACAGTCCCGGCTCGCGCTGCAGCACCTCGACTAGTTTGCGGAGCAGTTCGCGACACTCGGGGCTGGGAGTGTCGAGCCGTGTGTGTTCCGTCGGCACCGGATGATTCGGTTGTTTCCATAAATCGAACGAGTACATCAGTCTGCCCGGTTCGCAACTCACAATCGTGTAGATTCCGTGTTTTGAAAACCGCTCCGCAAGTGGCTGCGTATTCGGGTAGTTGATGACGGCAGGCGTCTCGATGTTCTGCAGCGCTATCACATCCTGACGCGGATCATCCGTCGGCACGTTACCATACCAGCCGATCATGACCTGCCCCTGACCGTTCACCACCAGGTTGCCGTACTGGTCGACGCGCACTTCGCTGCCGGGTGCCGGAGGCAATTTGTGAATGGTCGATTCGCACACTGCCAGAATGCTTTGATTCGCCGCCAAGGCTTGCACTTGCAGTGTGTAATTGCCTGCGGCGAGCGACGCGGCTTGAAAACGCATCTCACTCGCGTCTGTTGGCGAAACCTCCTGAATGTGGACGGTCTTTTGTGCGGCGTCGAGCAGTCGAGCCCGAACCAGGCTCGTTTGCTCGCGCGTTGCGGGGTCGAGTGTCACGCGAAAGGCGATTACCGGAGTTTGCTGGGTCGCATAGAGGTTGTGCCGATAGACCGGCTCGAGAATCTGCAGAGCGAGTGCGCCCGATGTTACCTCTTGACACATTGCTACATCCGGCACGTGTGCCCAGATGGCGATTGTCAGAAGACAAATCGTGGCGTTGGAGTTCGAGTTGGATGGCATGAACATGATGGTGCCCTGTGAGAATTGTCTGCAGCGTTGACAGGGGATGGCATTTCCTGCTGTCCTCTGTGCTTTACGGTTTCTGTCATTCTGATTTAGGTCATATAAAGCAACCCAATGGGTCAATTGGTAGGCACGTCCTTCAAGTCATTGAGCAATTCGACCGCCGCCGCGACGAGCCTTTCTCCACAACCGGGCTCCAGCGGGCAGGCTGTCGGCTCGTAGTTGCCTTCTTCGAAGGCGCGGCGCGTGGGAATATAGAAATCCATGTCGCCGGCCAACGAGATCACGATCGTCGTGCGAAATGGTGAAGCGGCTTTAATTGCCATTCCCAACTCGACGAACACTTCGTGGGGCAAAGTGACGATGGCGGTGTCGCGGTCCAGGCGAATGGCCTGGATCTCCTCCGGCATGTGGCCATCGTATTCCGTCCCGAACTGATGCCCTAACAACCGCCGCCAGGCATCCACCAATACCAGAAACGGTGCGTCGTTGCGATCGAGCGTGTCCATCAGACGCCGCGCTTCCGCGTATTCTTCCTCGGATACGGGACGCACCGGTAAATGGATTGTCACCGACTTCACCGCCAATTGGCTTGACACGATGGTGTGCGCCATGGGAAGAGCCAGCTTGACCGTATCGGCGAGTTGTTTGCCGACTTGCTGCGGATAGCTATCGCCACGCAGTGGGTCGGCCGAATTCACGTTGATGTGATTGACGTCGCCGGCGCAACCTTCGCCAAACAAAGAGACAAGATCTGGTGCGTCAAGTAGACTGCGAAGTTCCATTTGCAGGTAGCCTGGATAGCAAGCACTAAAGGGCGCGTCCCCGTAGATTGCCGTGTGCATCGCAAAAACGGTAAGAGATCCCAGCGGCTTTCCCGACCCGGCATCTCGCACTAGCAGAAATGGCAGATCTGGATCAGTTGGGCCCAGCGGTCGAAAGATGTGCGGGTTCTGCCGGCCCGGGTTCCAGCCCACCGAGCCGTTCTTCATGAGGTAGCGGCGATTGAAGGCCAGACCTTGTTGTTGTGGCACCACCACGGAAAGACTTGCCGGTCGACGCGCGGCATCAGCCTGGGTGATCACATCCACCCAGCGATCCACCAACTGGCTGCGATAGTCAATCGGCTCGCGTGGATCGATGCCTTGGTTCTCCTTCATCGCGCGATCGTGCAGCATGTCGCGCAACGGGCCCGTATACTCGGGTCCGCCGTGCGTGTGCGTGGCGACAATCACGATGTTCTCGCAGGCAATGCCGGTACGCTGGCTGGCCGATTGCCGAGCCCGAAGCGTCAAGTCTCGCGGTACCGAACACAGATCACAGCTGACCAGAGCGAATCGGACATCTCCTTGCCCAACGATCATCGCTTTAGCAAATAGCTGGTCGTGTACTCCCGTGCTGATGAATTCGGAGTATCCGCCAGCACGCCGCCAACCCGTGGGCGGAGTAATGTCGCAGGTGGAAAACCCAACAGAAAACGGTTGCGCCAGGCTCACTCCTTCAGTTGACGCGACAGTCAAAAGAGTGACCACGGTCACACAGAGGAAAGCACTCTGGTTACGTCGCATCAGCGACTCCTGGGAAACATTTCAGCATTTCAATTGGGTCGATCATTCCAAACACCGACAGACTCACTGACGCACTAGCTGAGCGTTTTGGAACCATGCCTGGTCAGCAGTCGACAGCTGGCCTTCTGTACTCAGCATGAAAATCAATTCACTTGCTTCATCGGGGACCTGAACCACGCCGAGCACTTCGCGCCAGTCGCCTGGCGTAACGTCATCAGGCGCGACGAAGCGATAGCGTGCCGAATGAACCGTCCATTGCCCGTCCTTGTTCTTCCAGCCGATCACCAGGCTGCTGACCCCTCGACCGGTACGGCGCAATTGGGTGCGTACTATGTAAGTCTCCCCTGGTTTCACCGCCACGTTCTGGCCGAATACGCCATCGGTCGCGTTAGCAGCATGAGCCGCCGACTGCTGGTGGTCAAGAGTTCCGTGCGAACGGTCGTCCTGCCACGTCCACCAGTCTGCCGGCGTCTGGTTGGCCCCGGCCTCGGCCAATGAACCGTTTTTGAGCAGGTTCGGCCCACAATCGGGCGAGGCGAGTGTCTCTCGCGCCACATCCAACGGATTCTCGGCACGGCGTAGTGCCAAGTCGGCACCTGGCAGTTTCTCTGGCCAGGTGGGGTAGCTTTGGTTGCCGCCAGGCCACCAACGCCCCGTCTCGCCATAAATCCAGACATAGCCATCGGAGGCGGCCAGCGCGGCAGTCACGTTGGCCGTCAAACGCTCTGCGGGCGTACCACCTCGCCGATCGATATGCCATGGCGACGATGGAGGGTTGACGTGCGCATCCAGGTAAATGCCATGCCCCACGTCGTATTGCCGACGCAGCTTGGCCCTGTTTTCAGGCGAAACAAGACGCGGCGACCGAAGCTTCAGTTGCACAAATGCGTGATCGAACGCAGTCGGGTCGTTAAAGCGATAAGCATTTTCGTCACCTTCCACAATTCGCACGGTCGCTGGCGCTACGTCCAACCAGCCGTCAACGAAGGCAGGAAGTAAGCCATATCCACTCGGTTCAAGTGCCGCTGACACGTTGTCACTGTCGGTCGAAGATATCAAGTCGCAGAACAGTCGATACGTCATGATGGTAATGTTTGGATATTCGGCAGCCACTGCCTGCATCACCTCGCGGCCCCGCTCCCTTGCCTTGGCCGAATACTCGGCAAAAGCATGCTCGCTCGCAGTCGCTTGGACGCGATATAGGAATTGTGAGTGCGGTGGCGTATACGGTTCGGCGTCAAACAAGATGCCACGCATGTTGCCTTCGCGAGCCAGTCGAGCCAGTAATCGCCAATGGTCCGCCACGGCATTCCATCCTGCGTCATCGAACCAGTCGACATTGCCCGGATTGGCGTAAAGGAGCAGGAAATTCTCCGTGGCACGAGTCGGCTGTGCTTCACGGAGATCCGCCAGAGCCTGGGCGAACTCGCTCCACTGCCACGGCTCGGGCAGTAAACGCATTGCGACCTTCCACGACCTGACCGTCGGATAGCACTCGAGTTGCCAAAATCGTAGTACCATCGAACACTTTCCAGGCTTCGAACGCCGGCAATTCGGCCCGAAACCGCGCGGGAGTCGGAGAATCCCAGCCGGTGGCAATCAGCCGTGGCTCAGCAGCGCCAGCGAAACTCGTGATGCCTACAACAAGATGAAGTGTAGTGATCAGTGCGATGAACAGGACGGTTGAGTACCGAATCATATGATTTGTCCCTCTTCGGATGACGTCGACGTCTTTTCTTTTCACGTGGCATATTATCGCTCGTGGTTGCGAGCGTGGCTACGGCAACTCGCGGTGATCCAGTGTGATACTCTCTACTTCAAAACCGTGCGGTTGATTCGAGCGATCACCGTACAGCCAGGCTCCAAAACAGACATTTACGGCGCCTACCTGTTCAGGCTGGAAGTGATCACCCTCTCTCCCCCGCTCTGCTGGATGGACCCAGTGGGAGAAGTACCGCAGGCGACCCAATGGAATTACGATCTCTTGCCACTCCGGGGTCAAACTGACTTCCGTTCCCCACGGTGCGGTATCTTTTTCCAGAATTACTAACTCCACTCGATCCGTCTCTTTACCGAGCGCACGGGCGGTCACAACCACGACATTACATTTCCCGAGCACATCGCGCCAGGCCCGCGTTGATTCGGGTACGGTGTTACGGAAGTAGATGGCCGACGGAGAAGGAGAGAATCGGTCGGCCGACACCCGCACGGCCTGGCGGCCTGGCTGGCTGCCTGAAACCATCTCCGATTTCCTGTTCTCCTGGCCTTCGAGTCGTACATGCTGGCGAGCGGCGACAAACAGCGGCACTGGCGCATCAGCTGGCAACACTTCGATGGTATGGCTCGCGTTATCGAGGGTTGGGCGGGATAGCGACGCTTGAGCTTGCGGCTCGCCCTTTGCTCGGGGAAACCAGAAGGTACCCGAGGGCGTCTTTACCTCGAGCTGCAGCAGTTGCTGGCCAGCCAGGAGTCGATCACCGGGAACCTCGGTGCGATAGACGTACGACTGCGCGGCATGGAGCGGTATCGCATCGCCTGTCGCCAGGTGTAGTCGCACAGCTTCTGCATCGTCGGACGCGACTGTTGCTTCGACTGGCAGTGGTATTCCCGCGCGCCACACATCCGCGCATTGCCACCAGACGGCTACGTCATGCGACGTCTGTTGGGGTACGTAGAATTCCGGGGAGATCATCGCCGGAACCTTGGCGTCCTTCCCTGCCAGCAGGTACACACCCGGTTCAACGGCGAGCTGGCCGTCCGTCGCCAGGCCTTCCGGCAAATGCTCGGGAGCAATGCGTCGCCAAGTGAAGTCGTCACCCAAATCAGGCAGTCGAATCTGCATCGTTCGCCCTGCCCAGATCACGCGCGATACTTCCCGCTGCAAACTCGTGGCGGCAAACGGATCGTCCACCCAGACAGCATCTGGATAGAGCTGCAATCGCCACACGCCGTCGCTGAGCCGATCCAGAAAATAGGCTCCCGTGCCGTCGTACTGAACCACCGGGGATGATCCGACTCCGGCAATGTGCACCAGTTTGTCCGGGGCTGGCGGCTTGGTGTCGGTATTATTGGCGTAGAGGAAAGTCTCGTCCGAGGCCATTTCACTCAGGTCCTGCTCGTACGAAATTCGGAACGGGCCAAACTTCGTGTTGTTCGGGTATGTGGGAAAACGACTCAGACGAGGTGTGCTGCGAAACACCTCGGCCGCAATGGCAAAACTGATCGCCTTGGCAGGAGTGTAGACGAGATTAAGATAATGCGTCTGCCAGCCGTAGTTGAAGGCGGCCAACGGCGTGGGATCGTATTGAAACTGAGTGGCAATCTGCGCACCACCGCTGCGAAAGGCTCGTGCCATCGCCGGATACATCACTCGTCCCGGCACGTCTGCCGCGTCAAACTCGTAGACGATTTTGGCCTTGCCGCGGAGACAGTCGAGTCGCATGCCCGGAAAATCGTCGACGACCGGCAGATAGTTGTCGCGCAAACATCCGCCCGAAACCAGTCCGGTCGGATACCAGCCGAATGTGCACCCTTCGACGGTCGATTGCGCAATGGCTTCTTCCTTGCCTCCCCAGCCGTTATAGAAAATCGGCTGCTTCGCGCCCGTGGATCGCACGGCAGCAGCCAGTTCATCGATGTAGTCACGGATCTGGTCGATCGTGGTGTCGCTATCGTACTGAGGTTCGTTGATCAGTTCGATGGCCACGATCGCCGGCTCATCCTTGTAGGCATTTCCCGTGAACGGATTAACGTGATTCATGAACTGCCGCAGATAGTCCACTTGAGCGCGGCGGGCTTGCGGGTCGAGTACCATTTGTGGTTTGGTGTAGAGCGATGAGAAGCCGCTATCGGGAAAGTGATAATGCCACCACGCAATAGGGGTCAGCACCGTGTAGATGCCCTGCCTCTTGCAATTGGCGACCAGGAAGTCGAACAACTCCAGATGATCGTTGGCAATCAGGTTCCCCTGCACATCGCTAATCTGGCGATCAAACACATGCAGACGAATTGCGTCGAGACCCAGCCGCCGGAAATGATCGACATCACGACTAATCACCATACCGTGATCCAATCCCAAGGCTTGAATCCCTTGGTAATCGACCGTAAACGGCGTGTAGTAATTCACTCCGAACAGCGCGATTTCCGTGTTGTCGTCGCGCCACCTCAGCACTCCCTGGTCATCCACAAATGACCAGCGCTCGGCGGGAGCCGGTGTGGCGGACAAGAGCAGGCAGGAAACCAAGAGTGCTGTGGTTGTCATGGCGAATGTCTCGCGAGTGAGCTGGCCGGTGGGGATTTAGGGCGTACGTTCAGTATCGATGAAAGAGCCTTTGCTTCTGGAGCATGGCTCAGAACAAAGTGACGTTGACGGAATAGGCAGTCATACTTACTTCTCGACGACGCGCAAATCCCGCTGGTGCGACAACGTACTTGCTTGTGAACGCTGTCGTTGGCTCGTAAAATCAGAAGCATTGGCGATCTGTAGCAGTTGCTTTCGGGCGTTCACTTACAGCCAGGATGTACCACATCATGTTGACACAATCAGACAACCGCCGCCAGTCACGCCACCGAACGGGTCTGCTGTTGCCCGCATTGGTAGTGCTCATCTTGCCGCTATTGGGCCGCACTGTCGACGGCTCCGAACGCATCACGGTTTCGCTTGACGGCACCTGGCAGATCGAGGACAGCAAGGGAGCGGAGGACATACCGGCTCAGTTCACCCATACGGTTCCCGTTCCCGGGTTGGCGAACCTGGCGGATCCGGCGTTTGAAAATGTGGATCGGTTCTTCAGCCGCGAGCAATTGGCCAATCGTATTC
Source organism: uncultured Planctomycetota bacterium (assembly GCA_963700515.1). Classification (GTDB taxonomy): domain Bacteria; phylum Planctomycetota; class Planctomycetia; order Pirellulales; family Pirellulaceae; genus JAJRVM01. Next base: position 112,851 of record CAVOXY010000021.1, read on the forward strand.
GCTCGAAGCTCTCTCCGGCCGAGTGGCTCAAGGAATACTGGGTGGGCAAGGTGGACCAGGACCGAAACTATTTCTGGTATCGCAGGACGTTTCGGACGCCGGCCGCGCGAGCCGTGGCACTGCTGAAGATCAACAAAGCTCAGTTCGGTACCGCCGTGTGGATGAATGGCAAAAAGGTGGGGGAATATGCCGGTTGTTTCTCGGCCAGCTACTTTCACCTGGAGGAAGCGATTCGCTGGAACGAGGAAAATGAATTGCTGGTCCGCATTGGAGCCCACCCTGCCGTGCTCCCCGATAATTATCCTACCGGTTCGGACTTCGAGAAGATCAAGTGGACGCCAGGCATCTACGATAGCGTGTCGGTGTTCTTCTGTGATAATCCGCTGATCGAAACGATCCAAGTTGCTCCACGCGTGAAGAGTGGAGAGGTGATTGTGCAAACGAAGATTGCCAACTGCGGCACGGAGGCGGTCACGGCACAGTTATCTCACAGCGTGAGAACGTGGAAGGGCGATCAGCAGGTGGCATCGTCGGCGCCCGAAGCTGCTTCGTTGGCGCCCGGAGAGCAGCAGACGCTCACGCAAACGATTTCGATTCCGGACGCACACCTCTGGTCGCCGGAAGATCCGTTTCTGTATGTGCTCGAGTCCACAATCAGGAGGCGATTCGGTCAGCACGCGGTTCGGCATGCGGGAGTTTCGCTTCGACAGTGCCACGAAACGGGCGTACTTGAACGGTAAGGTCTACTACTTGCGCGGTTCGAATATCACGCTGCATCGCTTCCTGGAAGATCCGCTCTGCAAAGATCTGCCCTGGAATGAGCAGTGGGTGCGCCGCTTGCTGGTGGACCTGCCCAAGCAGATGCATTGGAACTATTTTCGATTCTGTATCGGTCCGGTGCCGGACCGCTGGCTCGATATGTGCGACGAGGCGGGACTGTTGATCCAGAATGAATTCTTCGTTTGGACAGGTGGACCGGGCTGGTACGAAGGGTACTCTCGCTCGTACGATACTGATGAAATGATCCGCCAGTACAAGGACTGGATGCGCGACAACTGGAATCACGCAAGCGTCGCCGTATGGGATGCCAACAACGAGACCAAAGACGACTCATTTGGCGAGAAGATCATACCCGCAGTGAGGCCATTGGATCTCTCCAATCGTCCCTGGGAGAACAGTTACAACAAACCGGCCAGCCCGGATGATCCGGTGGAGGACCATCCGTATCTCATGATAGGCGGATATTTCGGCGACCTGAAGTTCAAGATGAGCGACTTGGAAACGATGGATGGAGCACCCGCTGCGGGCAAGCTGCCTTCCGACACCAACCCGCCGATTGTCAACGAGTACGGCTGGCTGTGGCTCAATCGCGACGGTTCACCGACGCGGCTCACCGATCGTGTTTACGCTCAGCTGATGGGGACCGACGTGACACCGCGCCAGCGACTGGACATGTGGGCCTATCTGCTGGCGGGCAAAACGGAGTTCTGGCGAGCCCATCGGCACTACGCCGGCATTATCCACTTCGTCTACCTCACCTGCAGCTATCCAGGCGTGTATACCTCGGACCACTTCAGCGACGTGACCCACCTGGTACTCGATCCGGCCTTTGCCGACTATGTCGGTGAAGCCTTCAAGCCGTTGGGAGTCTATATCAACTTCTTCCAACCGACGCTGCCGGCCGGGGCCGAGCGGACCTTCCAGGTGATGATGGTGAACGATTATCAGCGACCGATGAGCGGCGACCTCGAGTTGGTACTGGAAGACGCAGCGGGTCAAGTCGTGGCCAGCAGCCAATCGCCATTCAAACTGGACGAGCTCGGGCAAGCCAGCTATCAGATCAAGCTCAGCGTACCTGCTGATGCAAAAGGTAAATGCACGCTCAAGGCCATCGCCCGATCAAGCGGCACGCCCGCAGTCGATCCGACGCTGTCTCGCCGCTGGGTGACGGTGCAGTAGCGCACCAATCGGCCGTGGTCCCATCGCTCGTTTAACCCGCAGCCGCAGGCGAGGATGCAGCTGGTACCAATTCTCGCCCAGCTCCTCGTCGCAGCCTCTCCGCACAACATCCCATTACATTCGACAACACGTGTCTAGTGCCGAGCAGTATCCCTCGAGAGCTGCTACCGTGTCGTGGGGAGGCCGAAAAGGAGCCAGAGGATGTTCGTTGTCGATCACGCCGCTGCTGATGGCGATATACCGCTGCGCGGCACTGAACGAAACAGCAAGTGCCAAGACTCGTTTCAGCAACAGTGCCTCATGCCGGCTGTACTCGTCACCTCGCGCCAAGTATGCGCCCACCAGGTCGATCGATAGCTTCCGGTCGTCAGCCAAGGCGAGGAGTATTTCCACGAAGTCGAGCGAGCACAACCCCAGCTCATTGAGATTTTGCGCATCGAATTCCACATCGCGTAGTGCCCCCCTATAGCGACTCAGTAGGTAACTGAGAACTCGCCTGCGGGAGGCGAGAACCTCGGTCACGCTGAGATTCCTGATCGGGCCTTGTGGCTGCTGATGGTCTCCGTCAACCAGGCCAACACCAAGGGGAAACTTGGCAACATCTTTCATTCGCGTGCCCGCATTTCCCGAAAATCCGCTATAGAGTCCCATGCTTGCCACCTCATTCTGAACCGACCCGTACCACGGTGAGTCGTCCGCGTTGAACGCCGACGGGCACCCCTGTCACAAGCACTTTTCGTCATGCAGCTGGCTCACAGTTTCACCTGATTCTGTCCATTTCTGAAAAGGGACGACGCGGGCCGTATGATGCGCTGCTGGCACCGTGAGGTCGGGGGGTAAGTACGGGCTTCGGTCCGCCTGACGAGAACAGGTGGGGGACGACGCGACACGCCGGTCCTCTCGCCCTCGGTCCTCGATCATTCGCGGCGAAACGACGTGGGAAAATACGCCGTTACCCTGATTGTTCAACGTCGGCTGCTCGATCCAACGAGTTGGCCTACAGCTGCTTGCCTAGCGCGTCGCCGAGTCGCTCGTAGTCGGCCAGGCAGTTGTAAGCTTGCGCGGAAATGCGGAGCATGCGTGCAGGCGCTTGGGGGAAATGAAAGACCGGCACCTGAATGCCATACTCTTCACGCAGTACGGTGTGCAGCATCAGCGTCGGATTGGGACTGGTGGTATAGTCCAGATCCGCGGGTCGCGGATCCGGGGGCAGTGCGAATGCGACCATCGGGCCAAGCAGTTCGCGCGGGCAGATCATGTGCAGCTCGCATCGTTCCATCAGCAATTCAGCTCCCGCAATGGCCAAGTCGCGGTTCCGTTGCATGTGAGCGGCGAGTCCACCGGTCCCGAGGTTGGCTAAGAACTCGATCGATCGTCCGACACATAACCAGGCGGTCGGGTCCGTCGTTCCCGGGAAGTCGAATGCGTCGTGAAAGCGGTTTTGCTGCGGCCCTTGCGTGTTGTATCCGTGACTGACCGAGGAGGGTTGAAGTTCCATCGGCACGAAGGCTCGCGATCGAAGCTGAGGCGGGGCGTGGAGAAAGGCTGCGCCGCGCGGACTGCAGAGCCACTTGTGGCAGTTGCCGAAGTAGAAGTCGGCTCCCAGGTTCTCCAGGTTTAACGGGATCGCTCCCGGCGCGTGCGCTCCGTCTATCAGGGAAAGAACACGCCGCTCTCGCAGCAGCGGGAGGATTTCTTCCAGCGGAAACACGATGGCCGTGGGGCTGGTGATGTGATCCAGGATCGCCAGCCTGGTACGAGCAGTGATGGCTTGTTCGATGGCCTGCGTGATTTCGTCCGACGAAGAAATCACCAGGGGAATTTCGGCCGTAATTACTTCGGCACCCGCTTGAGCAGCGACGTACCGGGCTGCGTTGGTAATCGCATTGTACCCGTGACTTGTGACCAGGATTTCATCGCCCTCGCGGATGTCCAGCCAGCGGAGCACCGCGTTGGCGGCGTGCGTGGCGTTGGTGTCAAAGACCAAATCGGACGGATTTGCTCCGATGGTGTCGCCGAGTACTCGACGCGATTCGTCCAACAGCGGCTGCCGGTGCCGATTGAAAAACCGCACGGGATCCTGTTCCATCAGCGCCACCAGCTCACGCTGATAGTCCAGTACCTCGCGGGGACATGCCCCGAACGATCCGTGATTCAAGAATGCCAGCCCAGGTTCGAGCAACCAGTGTTTGCGCAACGGAGACTCGGCCGTCTTTTTCGCGGGCGACCTATTCATGGATAGAAAGACCCTTTCGTCAACCCGTTTAACCGCTACGCCCGACAGGGCTGTGCGCTGCAAGCAGGCGGTTCACCCATTATCCCCGCATTCCAACGGTACTCGCTTCAATCAGCAGCCGACGAGATGCGTGCAGGAAGGCTACGTGTCGCCTTCCGGTAACACTCTGCCGCAGCTGCTCGTTCTAACTGCTAGGCCTGTTGCCGCACAAGGCCGGGAGGATCAAAATGGACTGGGTGTAAGTCGGTCGTGGACCTGCACCGGGCTCGAAATCGAAGCGGCCCGGGCGGCTCCGCCTGATATGCCTCGGTTGCCTGACTCACCGGTCAGGTGCTTCCTGGACGTCGTTCTTATCGGAGAACCTATGAACGGTTACCAGCGCATCATGGCGGCTCTGCATGGAAAACCGTCTGACGCCGTGCCGATCATGCTGCACAATTTCATGCCGGCCGCGCGTGAGGCGGGGTACAGCATGCGGTCGTATCGGTCCGATCCACAGGCGATTGCCGATACTTTCATTCAAGCCGTAGAGACGTATCAATACGACGGCATTGTCGTGGATGTCGACACAGCCACCTTGGCTGAGGCTGTGGGCGTGCCGGTCGATTTGCCGGAGCACGAACCGGGTCGATGTCGAGCAGGTTGCATCGACTCACTGCAGCAGGTTTCGGACTTGCCGCCACCGAATTCGGAGCGAGCGATCGCGTCCGCATCTGGCTGGAGGCCGTGCAGCGGTTACGTGAGTACTTCGGCGACGAGATCCTGATACGCGGCAACGCGGATCAAGCTCCGTTCTCACTGGCCAGCATGATGCGCACGCCGGCAACCTGGATGATGGACTTGCTGGATGAGCCGAATCGGCCGTACGTGTTTCAGTTGCTGGAGTACTGCACGCAAGCGACCTGCGAGTTCGTGCGGCTGATGAAAGAGTTCGGAGCCCACATGACTTCTAATGGTGACAGCCCGGCCGGGCCCGCCATGATCTCGCCGGAAATGTACCGCACGTTTGCTCTGCCCTATGAACAGCTAGTTGTCGCCACCGCTCATCAGCTCTCCCTCCCCTACATCCTGCACATCTGCGGCAACACGGAGCCGATCCTCGCAGATATGGTCGAATCGGGCGCCGATGGATTGGAAATCGACTACAAGACGGACCCGGAGTTGGCACGAGAGGCACTGCGAGATCGAGCCACATTTATTGGCAATATCGATCCCAGTGGAGTGCTTGCGCGAGGGACAGTACAGGACGTGGAGCGGTCGACCTACGCACTGCTGACACAGTTTGCCGACACACCTCGTTTCATCCTCAACGCCGGCTGCGCTTTGCCGGCCACCACGCCCCCAGATAACATCCACGCCATGATTCGCACCGCTCGATCATTCACCCGGTAGGGTGGGCCAAGCTCGCCAGCCACCACCTGGTCGCGCCGACCGGCGAGAGGGCGAGCGCCGGCCCACCAGAAGGTGGTTGGCCGCTCACTGCGAGCCGTATCGTTGCCCAGCTGCCCCAATTCGCCGCAAAAACGGGGAGCCTCCCCTTTTTTGCGGCAAGGACAACGGCGGCAACGGCAATTCGATGCATGGGAAGTCCGGAATTCGAATTTCCGTCCCTAAACACCCCAGGATCGTGAATCGCGATTCAGATCTCAGGTAACTCGTAGCCTTTTCGGCGCGGGCGGGATCGCAGACTTGTTCGCTTCCTCGTCGCCGATGAACTCTTCCTTGACGGGGTCCCACTGCAGTTTGCGACCCAATTCGCGGCAAATGTTGATCAAATGGCAGATCGTCGTGCTGCGGTGCCCGACGGTCGCTGGAGCAACCGTTTTCTCCCGCGTTCGCATGCACTGCTACCCAATTGCGGATGTGTTCGTGCGACACGCTGGCGTACTCCGACTTGTCCGCCGGTGGCGGAGCGTTCTGAATCAACTCCGGCGGATTACTGGCCAGCCGATTGCGGTTGATCTCGATCTTGCCCTTCTCGCCAATGAAGATTCCACCCATGCGAGGACCTTTGTCCTCGGGCATATCCAGTTTCAGAACCGTGCCGCAGGCGTAGCGCATCGAGACTCGACCGTCCGGCCGCGATTCCTCCGGCCAGATTTCGACGGGACCCGTGTCATCCGTTCCCAGTGCCCGCTGGACCTGATCGAAGGCGTGGACCCAGCCGGTCACAAGCCACCCGCAGTATTCCCGATAGCGAGCCCATCGACCAAGACCTGGGTGCAACTCCGGGCTGAAAGGAGTCAGTTCGGTCTGGTTACACCACAAGTCCCAGTTCATCTCGCGAGGCGTCGGTTGGGTCGGCAACGGCGGACGCGGACGCGGTCCAGGAAAGTTCGGGCATTTCACGGTCAGCACCTTGCCGATCGCTCCGTTTCGAATCAGATCGCTCCCGAAGTTGTTGATGGCGATCGATCGCTGCTGCGTTCCCACCTGGAAAACCGTGCTGGAACTTCTGCTCTGCGCGGACAAGATGCTGCCCTTCCTCGATCGTCAGCGTAAGCGGCTTCTCCGCGTAAACGTCGAGCCCGGCCTGCATGGCATGGATACAGGCGAGAACTCGGGCGTGGGTGGTGGTCGCCACGAAGACGCCGTCGAGTTTCTCCTTGGCCAGCATCTGCCGGTAGTCCTGATACTGCGAACATTTCTCGCTGACGATCGACCCTGTGACCTGCCGGAATTCTGCCAAATAGTCGGCGATCATCCGCAGATCGCAGTCCGCCACGGCCACGAGCTTGCAGGTCTGCGGGGCTCTCTTTGGTCAGATCCAGGGAGCGGTGGCCGGCACCAATCAGGCCGACGCGAATCCGATCGTTGGCTCCGGGCCTGCCCGGCGCCCCCAGCACCGTAGCCGGGATCACATAGGGAGCAGCCAGAGCGGTCGCTGTCGTCTTCAGGAAGCAACGTCGGTTTGTCCGCTTGTTCCGCATCCGTATTCTCCCTGGCTGAACGACCGTTACTCACGGCGATCTTGATGCCCCCGCTCCCGGAATGCAAGGGGGGAGGATGCCGTGACGACGCTCCTAGAAAAGCGCAGTACCGATCGATTATGACTCGATTATCCTAATTCGGCGCTGAGATGATGTGAAAATCGCCAAAGCTCGACCGGCCATTTCGCGATTAACGGCTCGCTGGTCGCTCAGAGTGGTGGCGATACGCTGGTCGATTTCGTATCGGGCAGTATACTGCCTCCATGCGAATCCCCCCCACGCAATTGTCGTCCGCCGCGCTGCGGGCTGTCGTCGAGGAGTATGTCACCCGCGACGGCACGGATCATTCTGTGGTCGAGCGGCGGATCGAAATGGTGCTACGGCAACTCCACGCTGGCCATGTGGAGCTGCATTTTGATGGCGAAACTCAGACCTGCAATATCCTGCCGATGGAAGCGAAACCACCCGCGGGCGGGCGGGATCAATAGCGGCGTCAACGGACCGTTCCCACGAGTGTGCTGTTCGGTTACCGTCTCCAGCTCGGCTTCTTTTTCCGCGCTCGTGGATGAGCGGCAGACTGCTGCTGCTGGGCAGTTTCTTCGAGAATCGCGCCCGGTATTTTATCGATTAACTCGACCAGCTTGGCCTGAGGGCGAACCGGTTGGGCGGGTTTCGTGGCATCTTCGTCGCTTCGCTTGAGTCGACCTCGAGACTTCGACTCCGTAACGGGCACGAGCTCGTACTTCACCGGCTGTCCCGGGTCGATCTGTAGCGTCGGCTCGCAAGCGCCCAGGGCCGTGATGTGGAAAAAGATATCGGGCCCAACGTCGGGCCGAATAAACCCGAATCCCTTGGCAGGGAAATACTGTACTACGGTGCCGTAACGCATGGGACTGTCCCGACTTTCTTAACGACGCTTCGCCGGCGATCCTCGATCTTGCGTCAGTTGGCGATTCTCGTACTTATGTCTCTTGTTTTGAACAGCCGCGCTCAGCGGGTGGCGGGCTGGTGAGTGCTTCAATTCTATCATCTGAGTGCACAACAGAGCTAGGCTGGGCCAAGGCCACCACGGAGTGGCCGGCGGTCCGGTAAATCGGCGGATTTGCGGGCCATCACACACGATTCGCAACGGCTCCCGGGGATGCTGCTCCAGGCTTTCTCGGGTACCCCGTTTGGTCCAGCAAGTTGACAGTCTTGTCGGCAGCGCAATGCTCTCCTCGCACTTCTGTGCCGTGACTGAGTAGCCGTTATCGCGAGTATGTGTCAAAATGCGGTCACGCAAGCTTGTGTCAGGTCGAGGCTGTGGGCTACGACCCCCGTTCAAGATCTGCTCTACCGCACATTTGGCATCGCATCCCAGGGTTTGTTCCATGGCCGTGACGCGTGGTGCTTCGAATCGTTCCTTCATTCCCTCCTTATTGGTTGCAGGTGGTTGCTTTTTCTTGACCGGCTTGGCGGCGCTGGTGTACGAGATTTGTTGTATTCGCCAGGCGTCCCTGGCATTTGGCAGCGTCACCTGGGCCGTCAGCGCGGTGCTGGCTGTGTTTTTCGCGGGCCTGGCTGGGGGGAGTTTCATCGTGGGATGGTACAGCCCCCGAGTGTCGCGCCCGTTGCGCCTCTATGCCTGGCTGGAACTGGGCGTGGGTCTGGCAGCCACTTTGAGCCCAGCGATGTTCTTGCTCACCGACACGCTCTATGGCGCGGTCTATCCACATGTGCGTCATTCCGTACCGCTCTTGGCACTCACGCGATTGTCCGCGGTCACTGTGGTAATTCTGCCGGCGACGCTACTGATGGGAGGAAGTCTGCCGTTGTTCTGTCGCCAATATGTGCAGCACGATCGACGCATCGCCCGAGGCGTAGGGTTGCTCTATGGGCTCAACACGCTGGGAGCAGCGGCCGGGAGCGCTACCTGCGGGTTCTGGTTGATTCCCCACGTTGGCGTCGAAGCCTCGATGTACCTGGCGGGCCTCGTGAATATTCTTGTCAGTCTGATCGCATTCCGACTGGCCGGCCGGCGAGTCTTGGAGATCGACAGATCGGAAATCAAAGCAGATGCTGCGCCGCGGAGCGTCGAACCAGTGACGTTGCAGCGGTCCGGGTCGCCAATCGTCGGCTGGCTGTTTTTTGGGGTGGGCTTCGTGGCTCTGGCTAACGAAGTTCTGTGGACCAGATACCTCTCGTTGTGGATGCCCAACACGGTCTATACGTACACCTTGACGTTGACGGTGGTACTGGTGGGCATCGTGCTGGGAAGTTTGCTGGCCGCTCTTGTTTCCGATCGATTTCCTTGGAGGGCCGGGCTGTTTGGTGCAGCCCAGGTCGCGGGTGGATTGACCATCATGTTGGTGATGCAGTTGCGACCAGCGTGGTGGGGCAATTGGCTGACTCCCGTCTCGATCAGCCAACAACTGAGTGTCATCATGTTGGTGATGCTGGTGCCGGCGATCCTCTCCGGCTTGTCGTTTCCGCTGGCCGTGCGCCTAGCCGTCCGTCATGCTTCCGAGACGGGTTCGGCCGTCGGGAAGATGGCAGCGATCAACATGTTCGGTGGTATTGCCGGTTCGCTTCTGGTCGGATTCGCAGCACTGCCCCTGCTGGGGCTGCAATTCACTCTGTTCTTCATTACGGGCGTGAGTCTGTCCCTTGGCATCACTGCCTGGTGGACGTTGGAGACCAGACCTTCCCGGCGACTTCGCGCAAGCTGGGTGCTGGTCAGTCTCTTGCTATGGGGGGCTATTCCCTACTTCTGTCAGACGCGTCTGCCGCGGGATTTCCTGGCCAGTGAAGGGACGCTAGTCGATTATCGCGAGGGCATCGGCGCCAACGTCTCCGTAATACGCAAGGCAGATGTTTTGTATCTGGAGATCAACCGGATGTGGCAAGGCCAGGACCGCAAGAATCACCAGGTCATGGCTGCTCATATCCCCGCCCTGCTGCACCCGGATCCAAAGTCGGTACTGGTGATCGGGCTGGGAACCGGCCAGACTGGCGCAGTTTTCTAGTGCACGACATCGACCGCCTGGATTGCGTGGAAATCGAGGACGGGCTTATCGACCTTGTGGCGCAACATTTTGACGGCGCTTGGATGGAAGATCCGCGCGTTCACTTGATGGTAGAAGACGGCCGCAATTATGTGACCCATACCAGCGAACAGTACGACCTGATTTCCATCGAGGTGGGGCAGATTTACCGGCCCCGCGTGGCATCCTTCTACACGGCCGACTTCTACCAACGGCTGTGGAGCCGATTGCGCCCCGCCGGACTGGTGTGCCAGTTTGTGCCAATCGAATTCTTCGGTCCCACCGAGTTTCGTACCTTGATCGCCACGTTTCTGCATGTCTTTCCGAACAGCGTTTTGTGGTACAACACGTCGGAGTTGCTGCTGATCGGCAGCAAGGAGCAGTCCATCCGAGTGGACCTGCGGCGTCTGACATCGAAGATGGCCGGCAATCCTCAATTGAAGCGGGAATTGGATTACGCCTACTGGGGTGGCCCCGCGTTCTACTTGTCTCGCCCGGAGGCGTTCCTGGCGGGATTCCTGTGTGGTTCCGAACAATTACGTAAGTTGAGCGAGGGAGGAGACATATATCGCGACGAACGGCCGTACCTCGAATACATCACGCTGCTGAGCCCCACAGGCGCAACCGATATCGTAGCGCTGCTGCGCCGTTACCTGTCACCCCTGCCCACGGTTGTCGAAACGAGCGATTACAAGTTGCTGGTCTCCAGTCGCACGATACGCCAAATGAATCTGCAGGAGATCGTGGCCCGCCTGGCTGTCAACCGCGGACAGACGCTGGAGGCGGAGGGCCGGTGGCAGGATGCCCTGCCTGAATACTACCAAGCGCTGGAAGCGATGCCGAACCATCCGAAGGCGAATTTCTCCCTGGCGGTCCTGTTGCAGTCACAAGGGCAAGCCGAAAATGCCATTTCGTGCTACCGCCGCGCCTTGACCGTCAAACCCGACGACGTCCGGACGCTCTACAATCTGGCCGTCTTGCTGCAAGTAGACGGCCAACTTGCCGAGGCCGCAGAATGCTATCGGCGTACGCTCGAAGGTGACCCCAACCATGTGAATGCCCATGTCAACTTGGCGGGGATCCTGGTCGTACAACAACGACTCGACGAGGCCATCTTGCATTATCGCTCGGCAGTGAAAATGGATCCGCGTGCCACCGACGTTCATCTGAAACTGGGGTGGGCGTTGGCCATGGCTGGTCGTCTCGAGCAGGCGAACGATTGTTTTGAGGAAGCCCTCCGCTGGCAGCCTGACTTGGCTCGCGCTCACCTGGGTATCGGCAACGTCTTGCTTTCTTCGGGACGTCCGGAGCAGGCTGCTGAGGCCTATGAGCGGGCCATCACGTGTGACCCCCGTCTGGTTGAAGCCCATGTGAGCTTGGGGTTCTTGATGCAGAATTCGGACCGCTGGAATCTTGCGTTGCAGCATTTCCGGACCGCTGTGAAACTGGCGCCCAACGACCCGGTATCGCTCAGTGGAGCGGCTTGGGTCATGGCGACTGGCACAGACGTGACACCACGGGACCCGGCGCAGGCGATCGCCTGGGCGGAACAGGCCTGGCGCGTGACCGGCCATCAAGACCCACAAGTCGCTGACGTACTGGCCGCTGCCTATGCCGCAGCGGGAGAGTTCGAGCGGGCGACGGCAATGGCCGAACAGGCGCTGCAGCTGGCCACGACGCGGAAGATGGACGAGTTCGCGGACCAGGTTCGACAGCGTCTGGCACTGTATCAACAAGGAAAATCGTTCGTTCAGTGAGACCAGAAGAGGGGAGAGATTCGGCGGGAAAGAGACTCGGTGATGAGCGTTGATCCCGTTGATTGGATGCTTGGTGGCCCACCAACCTTTTTGCAGACATGGTACAAGTATGAAACGTCGTCAACCACAGGGCGGAGCGGACCGTTGTGTGCCGGGTCTGTCTCGCCGGCAATTCGTTGAGCTCTCCTCCATGGGAGTTTTTCTCAGTGTTGGTCCTCTCGAATGGCTCAGCGGAACGGAGACGGCTGATTCGTTCGAGCTGGAGCCCGACAAGGAGATCGTCCCGGCACCCCAAGATCCTGTGCGGTGGCCGGAGTATCGCCAGCAGCTTGTGGCATGGCGGGATCTGAAACGCCACGAGTTGGCATACGATGATGCACTCTACCACCTGCCGCAGTTCGCCTGGACCGCCCGTGACTTCAGCTGCTGCTTTCTGATGATGTGCGACGAGCAGTTCTACGATCCCGCCTCGGGACAATATAGTGTGCACGCGTTTCTCGAGCACGGTCGGGAGCGATTCGGCGGATACGACAGCGTGGTACTCTGGCAGGCCTATCCCCGCATCGGGTTGGACAATCGCAATCAATTCGATTTCTACCGCGACATGCCTGGCGGGATGCAGGGACTGCGGAGTGTAGTGGACCAGTTGCATCAAGCGGGTGTGAAAGCGTTCATTGACTACAACCCGTGGGACACGGGCACGCGGCGGGAAGGTCGCGAAGATGTGGATGTACTGTGCGACATGGTGCGCGAATTAGACGCGGACGGGATCTTTCTGGACACGATGGCACAAGGGGCATCGGACGCTCGAGCAAAACTCGATGCGGCTCGACCCGGCGTGGCACTGGAAAGCGAGTTGGCGCTGGCTGTCAGTAGTGTACATGATCATCACCTCTCCTGGGCTCAATGGTTTCGGGACAGCGAAGTACCGGGCGTTCTGCGAAACAAATGGTTTGAACGCCGGCATATGCAGCATCAGATCCACCGCTGGAACATCGATCATACGGGAGAACTGCAGAGTGCCTGGATGAACGGCAGTGGCATGATGGTCTGGGAGAATGTCTTTGGATCCTGGGTCGGCTGGAGTCAGCGCGATCAGTCGATACTGAGAACCATGTTGGCGATTCAGCGGCGATTTGCGCAACTCTGGATTACGCAACAGTGGACGCCGCTGGTCCCAACATTACAGTCGGATGTGTATGCCAATTTGTGGGAGGCGGATGGCGTGCGTCTGTGGACACTCGTCAATCGTTCGATGCGTACCATCGAAGGTCCCTTGTTCACTGCGCAGCGATCTGACAATGAGAGATGTTATGACCTGGTCGCCGGTGGCGAGTTGGTGGCGGACAATACGATACGCGGTTCCATGGCGCCACGCGGTATCGGTTGTTTCCTGGTGGCCGAGCCGGGCAAATTGGACCCGGATTTCGCCAAATTCCTGCGCGGTCAAAAGCAGCTGGCAACTCGCAGCAGTCTGGACTCATCTTTCCCGGCAATCGACACGCAACTCAAAAACGTCGAACCGACCCAGTTGTGCAGAGCGTGCCGTCGGGGATGGTCAAGATCCCGGGTGCTACGGTCGAACTGACCAGCGAGATGCGAGGCGCGAGTGCGGCTACTATGACTCAGCGCCGGCGGACGGCCATCATCCTCCGTTCAGCTACGAGTTTCGTGTGCAGCCCTTTTCCCGGCAAGTATCGCTGCGGGATTACGCCATGGATCTGACGCCGGTCACCAACGCGCAGTTTGCGCAGTTCCTGCAGGCGACCCATTACGAACCGCGACACAAACAGCACTTCCTCGACAACTGGCAGGACGGTACTCCGTCGCTTGACAAGCTCGAGCATCCCGTGGTGTACGTCGATCTGGATGACGCACGGGCCTACGCCCAGTGGGCTGGCAAACGACTACCAACTGAAGAAGAATGGCAGTATGCGGCTCAAGGTCCCGCGGGCCTGCGCTACCCGTGGGGTAACGAGATGGCGCAGGGGCTTTGCAACGGTGGAGAGACCGGAGACACGACGCCAGTCACCGCGTTTCCCGCCGGGCGATCGCCATTGGGGATCTGGGATCTTTGCGGCAACGTCTGGGAATGGACGGAGAGCCAACGCAGTGACGGACACACTCGGTTCTGTATCCTCAAAGGTGGTTCCTACTACGCGGCCCAAGGATCGAACTGGTACATGGATGGCGGACCGCGCGGTAACTCGTTTGCCGCAAAATTCCTGATGATGTGGCCTGGCTTGGATCGCTGTGCCACGATCGGCTTCCGCTGCGTAACGGACCTGGCCTGACGGCGATATCGATCACGGACCCACGGACCGCTGCAGTCGCACGGTGTTTCCGGCTGAGAGTGTCATTTCTACCGCTCCGTTGGTCGGATCGAGGGCAAGTGCGTCTTGATCAGCCACCAGGGACCAATTCTGGCGCTGGCCGTCAGTTTGTGTTACGGTGAGTATCACTAGATCTCGAGTTTCGCTCGTGCGGAGAGTTCGCGCGCGCATGCGCCAGTCGGCACCGCCGTAGCCCAGTCCGCTGACCTCGTAACCTTCCAGCGAAGACGGTACTTGCGGCGTCATGCGCAACCCGCCGGCTGTTGGTTCGAGACCCAGCAATGCGATGGGCAAAGCGGTGGCGACGGCACCATTGAGTTTCCGAAACAGCTCGCGGCATGGTTCCGAATCGAGTGAATCCGCCGCGCGATAGAGTCGATGCGAGTCGCAGTCGTAGAAACCGTCCGAGTGAAACGGCAGTGACCATTCCAGTTGAACCGGCGCGTTGGGGTCGGCGTTGATATGCACTTCCGCACCTTGCATGTCAAACAGCAGTTGCCCACGGTCAGTTCGCATTCCCTCGGCTGAAAGCAGGTTCGGACCGTAAGATCCGTGCCCTTGCGGATCGCACCGTAGCGTGGTGATCGCGCCGGAAGTCGCCTCGACGAGGAAGAAGTTGCTCTTCGAGACGCGAATGGAATCGGACGGGGACGATACCGTCTTTTGGCTAATCGGGTCCTCGTTTGGCTCGCCCGCCTTCAGGAAGGTATGTCCTGCGTGGGTAGCCAACAGAAATACCAGAGCGCATTTCACGACTGTGACTCGTGAGGATGAAGTGCCCGCTGAGCCACGTTGTGACGAGATGCGGGCTCGGAGGGGGCCTGCGCCCTTCCGGCTTTGAAACGGCTTCTCGGAAAACCATTGAGGTGCTCATGATCTGGCGATTCCATGCGGGATGCGGTTCTGTAACCAGCTTGGGTGACGAGGCCATTGGATCATATATTGGTGTAGGAATGGTGCGCGTGTGTTTTTCCGCCAAGGCAGCCGCTGATGGCAGATCTGTCATGAACCATGTCCCGCGGCCCGGTGCAGGCCACATCCTGGTGTGCCGGCACCATAGTCATTATGGCGATCTTGGCACACCCTACGAAGGCCCCACGAAGACCCTGCGGATGGGGAAGGTGCCACATGGTGGATGACTTAGTGCTGTGAATCTGTCAAGATAATAAGGCGTCGATTAGTCTACTTATGGGGCAAAACGTGAGCATTGTGAGTCAAGTTTTAGCTACCAACGGGAGCGGGCTAACAAAGTCCGAGCGGTAGCTCGTTTTGGTTCGAGGCCCTGCCTCGTTAGGTGTCGTCTGTGCAGTGACCCATCGATAGAGACAAGTGTTTGTGGACGTGTGTACAACGTGACCGATTCCCTGCGCACCACGTAGAGTCGGGTATATCCGTAATAGTGTCTTCAAGTTGTTTCGTAGCTGAACTCGCCGTAGCTGAACTCGCCGTAGCTGAACTCGCCGTAGCTGAACTCGCCAGAGTTCAGCCGCAGCGAGCTGGTGGCCACCACTGGGCTGAAGCCTTGGCGGCTTCAGCTACGGCGAACAGAACCAGCTGCGTCGGAAGCCTTGGCGGCTTCAGCTACGGCGAACAGAACCAGCTGCGTCGGAAGCCTTGGCGGCTTCAGCTACGGACGACTTTGAGTCTTTGGTGACCCACTATGTAAGGGGAGCTTCGATGTCTCAATTCCAATGCCATGAAGCATGTTGCTGTTGCTCCATGAGTCGACGTAATTTTCTCCGTGGTTGCGGCACTGCTGCGACGCTGGCCACGGCCGGGGCGATTTACCCGCTACGCAGTTCAAGAGCGGAGGAGGAAAGCCCAGACAAGGTGCGTGTGGCGGCGGTGTTCCTCTCGAACATCAATATTCACGAAATCTGGCCGTATCCTGGCTTTGACACGGAAAGTCGCCAGCACCAGGTGCTCTCTGCGTTGAAAGAAGGATGTCCGAACGTGGATTTTGTACCGGTCTCGGTGAAGCAGCCGAGTGATGTACAGCAAGCCATGGCGCTCAAGGACCAGGTTGACGGTTTTCTTATCTACGAGATGACATTGGATTGGAGTCAAGTATCGGCACTGGTCACGATTGCTCAGGCGGGCAAGCCGACCTTGGTGGTCGACGAATTTCTGGGTGGATCAGGTGCGTTCCTGGTGGGACTGAGTGATCTGCGCACCCGGGGCGTTCCAGTAGCGGCGGTCAGTAGCACACGACTTGGAGATATGGTGACGGTCGCCCGCCAGTTCGCCACGCTCCGTCAGAACGGTGTGACGCGCGAGTCGTTTGTGGATCAGTGCCAGAAGGTCTATCGAGCCACGTTTCCGGCCACCCGAGAGGTCAGCGGTTGCGACGATGCGGTTTCCCTGACACCGATCAGTGAGTGCGTGAAGAGGCTCCGCGACGCACGCTTTCTGATTGTCGGTGCTGGCCAAGCCGGGCAGGAGCAGGATTTCCTCGGCACAAAGGGACGCTATATCGACTTTGACGAATTGGGGGAGTTCTACAAGCTGGTCGATGCCGATCAGGCCGTGGCGTGTGCCGATCAATGGAAAGAGCAGGCCCAATCGCTGCCGGGAGCTGACTATGTGCAGCCAGCACAGCCCACTGAGGAAGCGATCCGTAATGCGGCTGCGGTCTATCTTGCCATGAAACAACTGCTCAAGAAATACGATACAGATTCGGTGACGATGAACTGCCTGGGCGGCTTCGCCGCCGGCAAGCTTCCCGCTTACCCGTGTCTGGGCTTCATGCAATTGCTCAACGACGGCGGGCAAGGCGTCTGCGAAGCAATGCCTGACGACACGATCAGTATGCTGATGGCTCGCGTGCTGACAGGTCGGCCAGGATTTGTCTCGGACCCGGCGCTCGACACGTCGAAGAATCAGATTGTCTACGCCCATTGCGTTGGAACAACGAAAGTGCTCGGTCCAGAAGGAGCTTCCAACGACTATTACATTCGTACACTCCACAATCGCGACCCACGCGGAGCGTGTGCGGAGTCGTTAATGCCGGCCGACTACATGACGACGAGTTTTCGCACCAACTTCGCACAGCGAAAAATGGTGATTCATCAAGCGAAGTCCCTGGGCCCGCTGGCCACCGAACGCGGTTGCCGAACCAAGCTGCTGGCAGAGGTGCGTGGGGACATCACCAAGTTGTTCGACCGGTGGAGCCAGTTCGGCTGGCATCGTGTGACCGTCTATGGCGACGTCCAGGAACCGCTCACTGAACTCGGCAAATCGCTGGGATTGGAAGTGATTGAGGAAGCGTAAAGTTGTCATTGGTCATTGGTCATTGGTCATTGGTTACTTGTTATTTGTCAGTCGGCATGCTTCATTCCGTGTTGCACGTTCCGTATTCTCATTTCCTTGTTTGAGGCGTATGAGATCGAATAAACCGTAGGCGGCTTGGCATTGGGTCTCACCGGGTTGACTTCAGTGGTCGCGGTCTGTTTGTCGAGAATCAATACAGCGAACTACTTGTCTGAAAACCGCGGTGGTTAGATGTCTGGGTTTGGTGCTGCGAGAACTGTCGACGAAACGAGCTACCAGGGAAGTACTGGCCGAGACTGCGCCGTCTGATGGGCGAGTTTGGGGGAGAAAAGTAATGACTCTGTTGGACACGAACCATGCCAACAGGTTGGTCGAGCGATTGGGTTGGGTGCTGCTGCACCCGCTATGGCAAGGCGCGTTGACGCTGTGTGTCGCTTGCGCCGCACTCGCTGCAAATGGTGAAGTTGCGTTGAGTCCGCCACCGAGCGATGCTGCGGAGGGATCGACTTCTGAGCCTCAAAGCACCGGCGAGTCGAACGAGTATCTCTGGCACTGCACGGCAGTGGATAAAGAGACTGGTAAACCGATTCCCGACGTGTGGATATCGTGGGAGTTTGTGCGGCAGCTGGCGAATGCTGAGAGAGGCGAGAGGTCGTTGTGCAAAAAGGAGTTTGTTTCGGACGAAGATGGTCGTTACGACGTGCGTGTTCCGAGGTCAATCGTGGCGGACGCTGGTCGTTGGATTGGGATCGAGTACTGTCACTCGCGCTACCTGCCCAGGCGCGAGTTCGTTCTGGCCACTGCGGTTGCCCGAGGATCCTCAGGAGGGTCTGGATCACCGCCACATCAGACTGGAACCCGGCGTCGAAGTCACGGGTCGCGTGGTACTTCCCGATGGATCCCCCGCACCCGATATCCCAATAATGTTCGCCAGGAGCCGGGACGGGTTTGGCGATTCCAACGGTGGATATCCGCACGGGTTTTGGACGCGCACGGACCAGCAAGGCCGGTACGAGTTCTATACGCGCAACACCTGGCCGCAACGGGTCCATTGGTTTCCTGATCGGTATGAGAGTAACTCGCGAGCGTTGACCGAGGATTTTGGCGAACAGGAGACGATTCGGCTCAAACCGGGTCTCACGCTCTCTGGCACAGTGCTTGATCAACATGGGCAACCATTGCCTGGGATCGTGATTCAAGCCACGACGGGCACGCGCGTACCCTACCTGTTCGCGACCTCGGACGCAAAGGGAGTCTTCCGCTTCAGTCCGCTCCCGCCCGGCCAGTACGGTCTGGCTCCGGTCCGTAGCTATCACGACAACGCCACAGGTGACTCGCTAACGGCTGAGCTACCGATGCCGATACCGGCGATCAGAACCGTACTCGATGCGTCGACGGCATCCTCGCCGCCCGCGGCAGTGATTCAAGCTCCACCCCTGGTGCGGATTCCCGTAGAAGTAATTGATGGTGCCGGCAAGCCGCTGACTGACGAGCGTCTGTCGATCGGTGATACGAGCAACTTCATGAATGCCGTGCTGGCCAAGTCAGTGGCTGACGCGCCGGGAAGATATGAATTTCTGTTTCCGCAGGGCCAATATGTCCGTGACCTGAAAGTGCGTGTCTCCATGGGTGAAGCGGCATTCTATCAGCTCAACACCCGAATCGATCCCGTAGCCGCCGATGCCATTGTGTTGGGCAAAGCCACTGAGGATTTTCCCGCCATCCGCGCCGTGATTCGCCGGTCCGGCACGCTCCAGGTGACCACTCGCACCGAGGGTGGAAAGGAGCCGGATGGAAAAACCTACGTCCACGCTCAGTACGGACCGGAAACCGACGCTCGCATCGCAGCGGCGGAGCGCGCCAACCAGCAGCCGCGAGCGAGCTTCATGGCCCCACGCCTGCTGCATACGCATCCGGCCGGCCAGCCGTGGAATCCCACGTTCCAACAAATTGCTCCAGGCGAACCGCTGGTCGTGACCGTCCGATCCGACAACTACGTGGCCCAGCCACAAACCGTCACACTCACCGACGGAGAAACCAAGTCGATTGAGATCGTCGTGAAGAAGATTGCTCGCTCGGATAAGTAGTGTAGTTGTGACAAAATTGCGGTCTCATTTTCTAATGAAGTGAAGTGCCATGCCGTTGGCATGAAGAGAGTGCGTGTGACTCACACCGATGCCAGGCAGGATTTCACGTTGCTGCGGTGATTTCCCATTTCGCTCCTTCGAATCTTGGACATTCGCAATTGTTTCGACTTGGTGCTTCGGATGTCGTTGGCCCACGTCGCAACGTGACCCCAATTGTGAAACTCCATTTACTTGGCGGCCGGCAATACGCGAAAGTTGAATCGGTCGTTGGGAGCCACGTCGCCGTTGAGCGTGAAATCTACAGCCTCGCCCGTTAGCACGCTATTGTCGGCCCATTTGAAATCGAACGTTGACGACCCTGCCGGAACATGTATGGCCGATCGCGGAATGGCCAGTTCCAGTTCGTTGCCCGCTGCGCGATACTCAATCGGTATTGGTTGCCGCCAGTCGTATCGGTTGTCAACGTTCTGCTGGATCGTGGTGGTCGTGGCCGTTACGTTCTTCTGGTTGATCACGACATCGTAACCGAGCCATCCTGTTTCTGTGTTGGCGTCCGTATCGACAAACAGCAGCATCCAGTTCTTTTCCGTGCAGGGTGAGATCGGCTCGCGGGTGCGTACGTAGAAATATATCGTTTGTTCGTCGCGGCTGACCTTGGCCGCGACAAGGTCGTTGCGGCCTGTTTCGTTGACGTAGGGTCCGGCTGTGTTCCAGCCAGCATGATTGCGGTGTACCGGATCACCCACCGTGTCGCAATACTCCGGCGTCACTGGTTGCCAATCGTCGAACCGGCCGTCAATCGCGATCGGTTGGGGTGATAGTGGAGCAATGGCGGGTACACCTTTGTACCGCCGTATGTAGTTGACAAGCTGATAGTAGTAATTGTCGCCGTGCCCCCCCTTCATCGGTTCGATGTCGCGGCTGTGCTCGTGATCGAATTGATCGACGAACATGGGGGGCGTTCGGATGTGGTTGAATTCGTCAAAGCGTCCGGCGATCCACTCGTTCCAGCCGGTGACAAAAACAGTTTGAGGGTCTTCTTTCAAAGCGTGTTCCCACTGCTCGCGCGCGTTGAATCCGTAGAGCACCGCGTCTCGCTCCGTCGCCAGATGCCCGTCGTGGAACGAACGTCCGCGCGCACCTGGTTCGGACATGCAGCCAAGTCGATCGCCGACCGCGTTTTGTGCCGTACCCACCGCCATCTGCTCCTTCTCGCCCTTGGCATTCTTGAATACGTGTTGCGGGTAGACCTCCAACCAGCTCCACTGGTCCGGTCCCGTCGGACCCTGGAAGTAATCGGGTTGCGGCTTGCGAAATGTGAAAAACGTCTCGATCTGATTGACGATCGGATCCTGTGGCAATTCACCGGCGATCCGATCACCCGGCACCGGCTGGCCGTCGGCGTAAGCGGTGCCATCTGGTCGCCGATCGTCCGGCGTGCTCCACCAGCCGATCGGACCTGTCGCGTCGGAGGCTTCCAGGTAGTAGAGCCCCGGCGGCTGATCCTGGTCGATGGTGAGCACCAGGCGGCCGTTATCGACTACATGGAAGAATCGCTGCGTCGCGATCCGCTGGCCCGTGGGTCCATCGCGATAGAGCGACAGCGTCACGGCGGATTCGGTGGACCGGTATGTGGGAAAGAACGCGTAAACGGCACCAAAGGGACGCGTGATCTCCAATGACTGCCCCAGCCGCTTTCCCGGTTCGATGAGGACCGGCGTAGCGTAGCCTTTTCTCTCAGTACTCTCGTACAACAAATTGGGGTCGGCCAGAATTAGCGGCTTACCATCCCAGCGGAACCACAATTCCTCACACAGGTGCTGCGAGTAAAGCTGATCGTACAGTTCTCGGACTGTCGATGCCGGGTCCCAGAACGGAGTCAGGAACGCAACTTGGGGCGTGCGGTTTCCTTCCTGACGCATCTGCTGGAATACGCGCATCAGGGTCGTGTAGTTGTGGCGGTAAGTCACCTTATTGCTCGTATCGAAAATAACAACGTCGACGCCTGCATCGGCGAGCATTTGCGCGTGTTTCCGCAACACCGATTCGTCATCTCCCAGGTAGTACCCAAAGATCGACTCGCCCCAATGGTGCGGATAGTGCAGCGGACCCCAGGGGGGCGAGGTAGGTTTTTGCATGGCGAGAGGGTCAGATGCCAGAATCTTGGTAACGTCGAACGGTCCTTGCGTCCACGATTTCTCGTGCCACAGAAAGTAGAACATCGCCACGGTGCGGTTCGCTCGAGGCGGACCGACTTCATCAACTGACGGCAACGTGCGTCCCAACGCGTCGGTAGCCGGCCAAGGGACTCCAGGGTTGCCGGTCGTGGCCGCTTGCCCGTAACCTGACGCGGAGACCAACAGCAAGAACGCGAACGTGATGAACAGCCTCAGCATACGCATGGTGTTTCCCTTGTAATGAGGGGCGGTCACTGACGAGTCCCTCATATTATGCCAGCCAACGTGCTGCCCCGCCATTCTTCACGCCGGTGCCGCAAAAACTCACGACAATAAGGGCTTCCGTCGAGTTGATCCCGGCGGGGCCACAACTGATCCGCTACCGCGCGGCGCCAAGGACCGAGGGCTTCCGTCGGGTTGATCCCGGCGGGGCCACAACTGATCCGCTACCGCGCAGCGCCAAGGGCAGAGGGCTTCTGTCGGGTTGATCCCGGCGGGGCCACAACTGATCCGCTACCGCACGGCGCCAGGGCAGAGGGCTTCCGTCGGGTTGATCCCGGCGGGGCCACAACTGATCCGCTACCGCGCGGCGCCAAGGGCAGAGGGCTTCCGTCGGGTTGATCCCGGCGGGGCCACAACTGGTCCGCTACCGCGCAGCGCCAGGACCGAGGGCTTCCGTCGGGTTGATCCCGGCGGGGCCACAACTGGTCCGCTACCGCGCGGCGCCAAGGACCGAGGGCTTCCGTCGGGTTGATCCCGGCGGGGCCACAACTGGTCCGCTACCGCGCAGCGCCAAGGACCGAGGGCTTCCGTCGGGTTGATCCCGGCGGGGCCACAACTGGTCCGCTACCCGCGGCGCCAAGGACCGAGGGCTTCCGTCGGGTTGATCCCGGCGGGGCCACAACTGGTCCGCTACCGCGCGGCGCCAAGGGCAGAGGGCTTCCGTCGGGTTGATCCCGGCGGGGCCACAACTGGTCCGCTACCGCGCGGCGCCAAGGACCGAGGGCTTCCGTCGGGTTGATCCCGGCGGGGCCACAACTGGTCCGCTACCGCGCGGCGCCAAGGACCGAGGGCTTCCGTCGGGTTGATCCCGGCGGGGCCACAACTGGTCCGCTACCGCGCGGCGCCAAGGACCGAGGGCTTCCGTCGGGGCATATCGCAGCGGGCAGTATCGCCAACGATGTCTGAAGTCAAATGCTCGCGGTGCCGTGGACCTGCGCATCGCACCGAAGAACCACGTACAATGGGAGAGGTTACGTTCTGCACGATGACGGCGGGTTCTATGCAGACGGGAGCTTTCGTGTGGTGGCACCGCCAGGGGACACGCAGTTGGATGTGCGGAGCGGCTGGATTAAGATCTCGATCGTCTCTGCAATTCCACTAACCACAGGTAATTAGGGGAGCAAATATGGACCGTCGGAAGTTCATGCAGCAGGGCATTCTAGGCGTCTCTGCCTTCTCTGTGATGGTGTCTGATCAAATAGGTGTTGCGGGTGGAGGAGTGGATTCGACCGAGCCCCAGCGGGATGCCGGCAAACATGGTACAGGTGAAGTGACTGCTGGAGATGTACAGAGTTATCTGCGAGGGATGGGGGCTGCATGGATCGATCCCGAGAAGACCGTGGACACCTTCAAGGCCGGTGACGAGTCGACCGTTATCACGGGAATCGCCGTCGGCTGGATGAGTTATCTGGAAGCCCTGAAAAGAGCTCGCGAATTGGCCTGCAATGTGTTCATCACTCATGAGCCGACCTACTACGATCATTATGACCGAGAGCAGTCGGTCTTTGCGTTTGACACGGCGAAGAAGAAGCGAGAGTTCATCCGGCAGAGCGGCATGGCGATCATTCGTTGCCATGATGTCTGGGATCGAGTACCGGAGATAGGGATTCGAGATGCGTGGGCCGGTTTTTTGGGACTGGACAAAGAGATAAGCAGGCGAATCAGTTCCGATGGCGCCGCAGGGAGGCCGTTTTGTGGCGTGTACGAAATCCCCGCGCGGAAAGCCGAAGAATACGCCAGGCATGTGGCGACTAAATTGGCCGGTTTCGGTCAGAATACCGTGCAGCTTATCGGGCCCGCGGACAAGCTCGTCCGAAGTGTTGCCGTCGGAACCGGAGCCATCACGCCGTTTCGAGAAATGGTGAGCGAATTGCAGGCCGACCTTGTCATCTGTACGGATGACGGCTTCAGCTTCTGGGCCGATGGGTCACTGGCCATCGACATGGAATATCCAGTGATTGTTGTTAACCATCCTTGCTCGGAAGAGATCGGGGTGCGAAGACTGGCTGGGATCCTGGCGGAGAAGTATCCACAGGTACCCGTGCACCACTTACCACAAACTTGCATGTTTCGCTCCATCACAGCTGTTCCCAACGCGTAGTCCGATTACAGCCACAGCGGATCATTCGGGAAAGTAGACCATGCATCAAACCACATTGCATTACAGCATGCTTCTGGCTGTCATCCTCATCGCTCTCGCCGGCTCGCCGTCACGAGCCGGAGCCGATGATTTCGTGGTGTTGCCCGAGAACCAAAGCACACTGACAGTCCTGCGCGGCGGTGAACCGTATATTGACATTGAGCTGGTCGGTTGGGGGCCAAATTGGTCCTGGATGGGATTTGAGGGAAGTGTGAGAGAGGAAGCCGGCTCGACGCGCATGCACAGCCGGGGAAAGGTTGGTCCGGCAGGAGCGGGTATTGATGTGGTCATCGACGTCAGGCAGTCGGGACCCAGCCAAGTGAAGTTGGACTTCGACGTGCGCAGCTCGCAAGACACGGAGCTTACGTATATCGTTGCCGCCGTGACGATGGCGGATAGACGATTCAAGAAGGGTAAGGTGGTAGCGGCTCTTCCGGACGGCAGTGTCAAGCAGATCACATTGCCGCTGGATAAGAAGGGCGTCGGTGACGCGGTGCGGGGATTCGACTTGGTGGACGCGGCTGGGGATGCGACCCACTTGACGCTGTCACCCGCTCGCGACGTTCCCTCGGATGGTTCCGCCAGAATTGTGCTTGTGGGTGCCCAACTTGAATCTGCCAAGCCGGCCAAGACGACGATCACCATCGACCTCCCCGGAGCAGTCACCTACTTCACTGGTGGCAGCGCAGTGCCGGTGGATCCCAGTTTCAAAGACTGGTACGAGTTCCAGCCGCATGATGACTACGAGACCCCAAGCGAGATCGGTATGCAGGACTGGTTGGAAAAACCGGCCGGCAAACATGGCCGCATCACGCGACAAGGGGAGCAGCTCATCTACCACGGCCAGCCAATGAAGCTGTGGGGCTTGAATCTTTGTTACGGTGCCTGTGCGCCCGAGAAGGACCTCGCCGAGAAGCGGGCCAAGTTCTACGCTCAGTACGGCATCAATGCCGTGCGTCTACACAAGTATGCGGATGGATCGGGGTGGGCAGGGATTCAGTCGAAGGATAGTTTTGCCGAGCTGGATCCCGCCGGATTGGATCGGATGGATTACCAGGTCGCGCAGCTGAAGCAGCACGGGATTTACGTCAAGCTGTCGGCACATTTCGGAGCGCAGAAACTCGGGCCCGCCGACAAACAGTATGTACCGTATCTGGCGGAGTTTGGTGCGTTCTCGGATCGACAGGATCGGATCACCACCCCGCACAGTGCCGTGCACTACGCGCCCGAGTTGCAGGATTTGCAGATCCGCCAAATGGTCAACCTCCTCACGCACAGGAACCCCTACACCGGTTTGACGTATGCGGAAGATCCGACCGTGGCCTTCATTGAGATCATCAACGAGCAGAGCATCCTCTTCTACTCGTCCATGCAGCCACTCAAGGCGAGCCCGACGTTGCGAGGTTACGTTGGCAAACGGTTTTGCCAATGGCTACGTGAACGTTATGCGTCCCGCGCGGAATTAGAGAAAGCGTGGGGTGGGAAGCGTGCTTTCGATTCATTTGAGGGGGACGGATTTCCGGCCGTGGGAGAGAATCTCGACCAGGACAACGTCCTCCCCTTGGGAAATCCTTGGTATTGGGATCCGCAACAGTTGGCCACGTCGCAAGCATTTCGAGCCCGAAGATTGATGGACTCGCTGTCGTTTCTTTACCAATTGCAGAATGAGTTCTATGACCGATACACACAAGCCCTGCGGGCGGCGGGCTACGAAGGGGAGCTTGTTGCGTCAAACTGGCAGGCGGGTCGCGCTTACAGCCACTTCTACAACCTGCACAGCGATGCACGGATCGGGACGGTTGATCGCCATAATTACTTCGGTGGCGGGAGCCAGAGCCGGATCGATAATGCAACGATGCTCGCACTGCCTGGCTCGGGGATTCTCAGCTCCGGCATGCAACAGGTGTTGGACCGGCCCTTCATGCTGTCTGAGTGGATTCACGTCACACCGAACGAGTGGGGTGTGGAAGGACCGGCGATCATCGGTGCGTATGGCATGGGATTGCAGGGCTGGGACGTCTCTTTCATGTTCCAGAATCGTGACAACGGCATCTTCAGTGAGACAATCGGTCGAGACAGCTGGGATGTGACCGCTCCTAATGTGTTCGGGGTCTTCCCCGCCGTCGCGCGGCAAGTGCTGCGTGGGGACGTTGCGGAGGCGCAACTTACAGCCCCCAATTACGTCCACATTCCATCTCTCGATGCACAAAAGCTCGGTTTCGAGGACAATGTCGCGCAGCAATATGATGTAAAGGCATTTGAAACCGACAAAGTGCCTGCCCAGGCGCTGGCGATTGCCCGCTGCGGAGTCGAATTCACCGATTCCTACCGAGACACGCCGGCGATGGATGTGACGGAGTTCCTGGAAAACGGTTGCTATGTATCCAGCACCGAGCAGCTGCGGTGGAAACCGGGAGACGCAAGACTGGATGGTTATTTCACGATCGACACGCCAGCTACCAAAGGACAGGTGGGATTTGCCCAAGGTGAGGTATGTGAGCTGGGGAACGTGACCATCAAGTCGAAATGCCGCTACGGGGCCATCTATGTGACGGCACAAGAACGCGACCGGGATCTGCAGACTTCCAGGAAACTCCTCGTGGTTGCGATCGCTCGGGGCGCAATACGGGTATGAAAGTCTTCCAGGATGCGTTCATACTGGAGCGTGGCAAGGGACCGATCGTGATGGAGCCGGTGAAAGCGGAGATCGCGATCCATCTTACCGGTACACCCACCGTCCACCTGCTCGATCACAGCGGTCGGAAAACCGGCCAGACGATTCCGGTTGTGAACCAGACCTTCGAAATCGATGGCGCCCGAGACAAAACGTGCTATTATCTGGTCACGTTCTAGAGTAGAGAGGGGGAGCACTGCTGTTTGACACAACGCGACCGCGAGATGCAATGCTTCTAGTGAATTGCCTAGCTCTCGCATCTTGCCGCAAAAACGGGGAGCCTCCCCTTTCCTGGCGCAGTTAGTTGCTCTTGCTTTCTACCGGTCGGAAGGGATAGACCCAGCTGGCCATGGTGCGCGGGCTGCGCGACTGCAGCCAGATACGGCCACGTCCGGAGAAGCGGAGCAGCAGTTGATCGGCGAAGAGGAACGAGCGGATTTTTCGGCCGCGGGTCAGCTTGTAGGTCAGCGTGGGCTCCCAGGCCACGGCATAGCCGTTGTCAACGATGTATTCGCCGTCAACGTCAATGGGGTAGATGTCGCCGTAGGCATGGAAAAAGAGTGTGCCGGTCCCGGTCACGCGGAGTACAAACATGCCTTCGTTGAAGAAACCGCGGAGACCGTCCCATTTGGAATCGCAGGTGATTCCTTCGCTGGAAGCCAGGTAGGCTCCTTTCTCCAGTAGCAGCTCGCCGTTAGCCAGCTGCTGTGCGGAAATATCGCCAGCCGATCCAGGAGCAAAGGTCACCGATCCCGGACCTCCTTCCGGATAATAGGTGTTCTGGAAGAAGCTTTCACCGGACAGCAGTTTGCGTTTCATACCAGTCATGAAGCCGCCCCGCGTGGAAGTTTCCGTCTTCACGTTCCCGGTCATCCATGCCATGGCCCCCGAGTCACCGACAAATCGCTCGCCCGCGTCCAAGCTCACTTCCACAGCACTGTAGGTTGGTGCGCAAATGATCTGATATTTCATGGTCTTCACTACGACTTTCGTGGAGGAAGAAGGCGACCCAACGCGGATCCAAACTCCTTCGGATTGTGCGACTGCGTCAATACCCGGCCCTGTCCCGTAAAATTCATCACGAATCCTTCACCGGCCAACCAGGATTGGAGCCAGGAATTACCGGCCTTGGTAATGGTGTACTGCAGCGAGCTTTCAAAGGCGACAAGGTGGCCCGTATCGATGATCAGCGAATCTTCCACTTCCGATTCCACCAGCCGCCCAAACGCGCTGACCAACAACTGACCGGTTCCAGAGACGTCGACAAAACTGAGGCTTTCGCCGGTCACGAATCCTTTCATTCCCTGGAACCTTGTCTCAATCTTCAGGCTGGCGCTGGACCCGAGGTAGCTCCCACCGGCACAGAGCCAGTTGGTGGAGGGTTCGACGTCGATGACGAATACCTCACCCTGATGCGTGGGAGCCAGACCGATTTCGCCCGGCTTGCCGTCGGTGGTGCTGTAGGTCGAAAAGAAGAAGTTCTCGCGGGCCAGGAGCCGTTTCATGCCGCCGAGCAAGCCTCCGGATCCGCCGCTGCGCGTGGTGACGTCGATGTCCATATTGGCCGAAGCGCGGTACAGAGCTCCTGATTCAGAAACGAATCGCTCACCAGCGTCGAGGTGGACCAGGGCCGACTCGAACGCGCCTTCGCCAAGTATTTCAATTTCCATGACTCAATCCTTTTTTTCTCATCCGGCGCCGAAAGGCGCTGTGACAAGGAAGCCCCCGGGGCGATTAGGCGCAGTACGGGCGCAACCAGCCCGCCAAAGCCGGCATGTGTCGTGTCTGCAGGTAGAGCTTGCCTTGACCGGTGAAACGCATGACCAGTCCCTCACCGGAGAAGAGCGTTTGCTTGAGACCACCCATGCCGCCGATCGTGTAGGACAACGAAGGGTCCCAGGCGACAACATGTCCCGTGTCCACAACAAACTCACCCTGAACGTCCTTCTCGACCACCCCGCCATAGGCGTTGAAGAACAGGTCACCGTGTCCGGAGATATCGATCAGAAACCCGCCTTCTCCCGAAAAGAACGCCCGCAGGCCGCCGAAGCGGGTCCCCAGGGTCATCCCTGGAGTGCAAGCCAAGAACGAACCAGCAGTCACGTAGAAGTGGTCGCCCCGCATTTGGCGATGTAACACACTCCCCGGGGAGGCGGGAGTCAGTGAAACGTAGGCCATCTGGCGAGCCGTGTACTCGGAGATGAACAGCGATTCGCCTCCCACCACTCGCCGGATCGCCGACTTCAATAGCCCGCCCACCAGCCGTGTCTTCAACTCGATGTGGCTGCTCATGCGACTCATCGCGCCTCCTTCCGACCAGAAGGATTCGCCGGCCGCCAAGGCAATCGTCAGATCGCCGTACGATGGATTTCCACTAATGTCGAATTTCATGTGTCGTTTCCGGTTTGCGTGAGAAAACCACCGGACACGGTCGAATCAACCGTATTCTTCCCAGGCCCGGCAGTTCTTCGTTGGCCGAGCGCTATTCTAGCTTTCGCGCACGTCAAAAGACAACCCAACATTTACTAACTCAGTCGACCAGCTCCTCTTCCGCCACGAAGGAGGTGAGGATTTGCCGGACTTTCTTCCGCTCCGGTGGCAGGAAGTGGTTGAATGGTTCGGCCATGAAATCGTCACAGATCCCCAGCAGGGATAGCGCGCATTTCGTGGCTTTGATGTATCGCGACGTGTACTTGCCGATCGTGTAGACGTCCTGAAACGCGTTGATACGTGCCAGCATCTCGGTCGCAACGGCATCGTCGCCCGAGCGGGCGGCTTCGTAACACTCCACGAACAGACGCGGAAACACATTCGCGCCACCGTTTACCCCGCCGTCAGCGCCCAAGCGGATGGCTTCGACCAGCAAATGTTCCGGGCCCATCAAGATGGACCAATCGCTCCGCTGCTCACGCAAACCAAGCAGCTGAGTGAAATAATCCAAGTCGCCGCTGCTGTCCTTCACGCCGACGATCTTGTCGATGCTGGTCAGCCGGCGAAGCGTGTCGATTTCGAACCACACCTTCGTCAGGCTGGGCATGTTGTAAAGCATCACTGGCAATGGCAACTCTTGCGTGATGCGCTCGACGTATCCCATCAACTCGGTCTGCCCGGCCGGAAAGTAGTATGGTGTAGCCAGCACCACCGCGGTCGCGTGGGCCTCATGGGCCACCATGGCCATGTGAATCGACTCGACAAACGCCGTATCCGTGATGCCGACCAGTACGGGGACGCGCCCAGCCACCAGGTCGCAGACGCGGTGAATCAGCTCAAAACGCAAGCGGTAACTCAAACTAGGCGCCTCTCCGGTCGTCCCCAGAATGAAGATACCGCTCACTCCTCCCCGGATCACGTGTTCCACCAGACGCTGGAGTCCGCCCTCATCCAGTGCGTCACACGCACTCAACGGCGTCACTAACGGTGGGACAATGCCCTGAAAACGCGGGCTGGCACCGATTCGTTGCTCGGTCACGGAGGTTTCTCCAAATACTACGGATTTTTGGATCTTCAGCGAATCTCGGCCGCTGTTTCGCAACTATAACACGTCCTTGTGGTGCCTCTGCAGCCATGGAGTGTAGCGACAATACCTCTGTCGTTTGCCCCAGTGGAGTGGCGGCCTTGTTGATTTGAAACTGGCCAAAGGCTACAAATCAAAGTATGTCAATGTGTGTCTTTTTTGAAAAGGAGCCCATCATGCCCGCACACAGTCCCTACGCCAATCGTCGTTGTTCGGCTTTGTCGCACCGGCTGAGCCTTGTGAGCTGTCTCGTGATATTGGCAGTGTGCGTGTCGTGTGCAAAGCAGACAGACAAGAAAGCTGTCCAGCCGCCTGCCAAGCCCGCCGATGCCTCTAAGGCTGCGGCGCCCACCAAACCTGCTGCACCCGATACATCCGTCAAACCGACTGAGCCAGCGCCCACCGAGCCGCCAGCACCTGCCGAACCGGCACCGAGTGAGCCGCCAGCACCTGCTGAGCCAGCACCTGTCGAGCCGGCACCTGTCGAGCCGGCACCTGTCGAGCCGCCAGCACCTGCTGAGCCGGCACCTATCGAGCCGCCAGCACCTGCTGAGCCGGCACCTATCGAGCCGCCGGCACCTGCTGAGCCGGCACCAGTGGAACCTGCTGCGCCGGCCGAGCCTGTTATGAACGAGGCGGGGGAGACAACAGAAGTCGTACCAACTCCACAGATAGACCGCGTGTTACGACACGCCGTCTTCTTCAAGTTCAAGGATGGTACCAGCGCAGAAGACCTTCAGAAGATTGTCGATGCATTCCGAGACTTGCCGTCAAAGATCGACACGATCGTTGACTTGAAATGGGGTACCAATACCAATACTAGCCCGGACGGGATGGGCGACGGCTTGACGCATTGTTTCCTGCTGACTTTCAAGGACGAAGCAGCGGCGCGCCGTCTACTTGCCGCACGAGGCACACAAGGCATTTGGCGAAATGCTGGGTCCTCATCTGGAGAAGGCATTCGTGGTGGACTATTGGGGGACACCCGAAACGCAGCCGCTAGAAAAAGAACTGAAACACGCTGTGTTTGTCAAGTTCAAGGATGACGCCCCCGCCGAAGCGGTGAAGGCCTTCGAACAGGCTTGCGTAGCACTGCCGTCCAAGATCGATACGATCAAGGCCAGTGAGTGGGGTACCAACAACAGCCCGGAAGGACTCAACGACGGGTTTACCCATTGTTTCATGATCACGTTCGATTCGGAGGATG
Source organism: uncultured Planctomycetota bacterium (assembly GCA_963700515.1). GTDB lineage: Bacteria > Planctomycetota > Planctomycetia > Pirellulales > Pirellulaceae > JAJRVM01. The sequence continues at coordinate 144,440 of CAVOXY010000021.1, forward strand.
GCCTGGCTGCCTTTGGGCCGAATCCAGACCACGCGGCGCTGGTAGAGACTCTCACGCCGCTGCTGGACAAAGCGCGAGTGCTGGACTTCTGGGTGGAGAAGTGAGCAGTATCTCGTTGAGATGACGAAAGGGTGATGACGTGATGGCTGATGACGAATCAGCCATCACGGATCGCCCGCTCGCCACACCACCGTGACCCTCAATTATTGACACTTACCGTGAGGCATACATGAAGGACGAGAATCTGAATCGCCGCGCCTTTTTGGGGAAATCCGTGACGACCGTCGGCATGGCATCGCTTTTGGCGGCCAGTGATATCCGTGCTGCCGAAAAGGCGGCTCCGGACGATGCTGGCACGGCTGATCTGGTGATCCCCAACGGAGCAGTTCCCAAAACCGACATGCCTTACGGGACGATCGGCAAGTTGAAGATCAGTCGGCTCATTCTCGGTTCCAACCTGATGGGTGGCTACTCGCATTCGCGTGATCTGGCGTATGTCGGTCCGCTGATGCAGGCCTACAACACGGAAGAGAAGATCATGGAAACCCTTGCGCTGGCGGAAGCCGAGGGAATCAACACGATATCGCAAGGTGATTCGAATCTGATCCGAAAATACAACACGGACCATGGTGGACACATGCAGCAATTGGGTCCCCTGAACATCCGTGAAGGGGACAGTGACGAGAGCATCAAGACCTCGATCAAGCGGTTGATCGATCAAGGTCCCGCTGCGATCTATATCTTCGGGCACGACGGCGATCTGCTGGTGCGGGCCGGTCGCGTTGACATCATTGCGAAAGCGCTTCAATGGATCCGCGATGAAGGGCTACCGGCCGGGGTTGGTGGTCACTCGTTGCACGTGGTGATGGAATGCGAGAAACACGAAGTGGCTCCCGATTTCTACTTCAAGACGTTTCACAGCGACCGATACTGGTCGCGGATCATGAAGGAATATCGTGACGAATACTGCTGGTACAACGGTGCCAGCAGCGAACCGGGGCACTATCACGACAATATGTGGTGCATGGATCCCGAGCAGACGGCGGACGTGATGCGCGATGTCAAGGCGGCCTGGATCGCGTTCAAAGTGCTGGCTGCCGGTGCGCTCCATCCCAAGATCGGCTTCCGCTATGCGTTGCGTAACGGAGCAGACTTCATGGTCGTCGGCATGTTCGATTTCCAGGTCCGAGATAATACCGACCTGGTTAAGGAGACGTTAGCGTCGATGGACCAGCGCGAGCGTCCCTGGCGGGCCTGAAGTGCCGTAGTGCCGTAGCCGTAGGGTGTGCCAAGGTCGCCAGTCCCGACGTGACATCATCCAGAATCGCCACGGCGAGCGCCGGCACACCAGAATGCGGTTGGCACGCGACGTGCAGTACGCCCCGCGACGAGTTGGGAAGTCATAGGGTAACCATCGGGTTGTCAACGTCTCGATGACGGATTGCCTGCTCCTGGTTTGCCATTGCTTGTCCGGAACTTCTGACCCGCTTGGCACTGGCTCAGCCAGTGGCACGCTGGGAAGTGGTGAGCGGTGGTTTGCTTCAACACTGGCTCCGCTCGCGGCAGACGTTTTCTGGGTTGGTAAAGTCGTGGACGCTCGCTCAGCCAGTGGCACGCTGGGAAGTGGTGAGCGGTGGTTTGCTTCGGCACTGGCTCCGCTCGCGGTCAGTATATCAGTTTGTTGGTAAAGTCTTGGACGCTCGCTCAGCCAGTGGCACCGGGCACCTGACGGGTGGAGCTTTCGTCGTCTTCGGAGTCTCGATCAACGGATACGACTCGAGAATATTCTTCAGACAGGACGTCATCACTTTCGTATATTCCGGCTCCTGTTTGTGCAGCACCCGAACGTTGGACTGCGCAACGTGCAGATCGGCTTGAAAGAGCGGTGCGTTGAGTACCGGTACGGTGAACGAGACGGAATCCTTCGTATCATCGTCGAAGGTGATATCGAGCCGATGTGATCCGGGAGCCCAGTAGGTGAACGAGAGCGACAGAGAATCCTCCTCCCACACGGTCCGGAGCAACCAACGCTGTGGATTTGCGTGGCTCAACCAGATACCCTCGCCGGACCCGTCAACGTGGCACTGCGAACAGATTTGCCGGCCGGCAAACCTGTGATACTCACGAGGCAGTCCGGTTCCCCATCCGGTTCCAAGCTGGTCTTTCCCAGGAGATCCTTCGTGCGACCAAGGAATCGGGCCACAATGCCCTGCTGAGCGACTTCTGCCACGGTCTCGCTGCTCTCTTCGGTCAGTCGCACGTGTTGCATGCTGTAACAGACGACGGGCTTGGCAGCGGCGTGCGGCGGTTGAGCCAGCGCTTCGAATCCATTGTCGGTCCGATAGATCTTGCGGCCCGCGATGTCGATGAACGCAGGAGTGCACCACATATTGCGAGGGCCGCCAGGTGCAGGCAGAACTTTCGCGAGGTACGGTATCGGCTCTTCTTGGGATCGTGTCAGCGCGTAGTCAAAGAAGGCCCTCAACGGCGCGGCGGAATTACCGAGTATTTCGGTTTGGTCCACGGAAAAGTAGGTAAAGTAATTGTCGCGGCCGAAACAGGGATACCACTCGATGGGCAAGTCGGACAACAGCACGCGGCGATAAGCCTGTTGGTCGAGTCCCACATTCCACTCTTCCTGATATCCGTCGGGGCCCGTACCCACGTTTGCGTAGATGGCGCGCACTTTGGCGCGGAGCAGTTCTGGTTCGCGATTGTAGGCCGCCGCCACGTCGCGGAGGCTGCCCACGGTGAAAAGGGAGACTTTTTCCTCGGATTCCCGCAGGGTGGAAAGGATCATGCGGACTCCGCCTTGTGCGGCATCGCTTTGGTCGAGGGCCTGATCGTCGACGCTGCGCAGCGCATGGTCCAGTCCCGTCGCGAAGGGAACGGTCTTTCCTGAGAGATGGAACATCTGTCGCAGCGCAACGATGCCTGGCTTCTTCTCCGGTCCCTGATTGGGCTGCTGTTGGATATTTGCCATGTCGATGATGATGCCCTTCACATCCAGTTCGGGCAGCGCGAACAGAGTCGCCAAATCGAAATGGTCGTCAGGATCATCGTGGGGATGGTACAGATCCGTTGAGTAGATGACCGGCATGCCCGCCCCGCAGGCAGCGGGACAAGTCCAGATACACATCAATAGCAGACAACAAATGCGTGACATTATTGGGGCTCCTCAGATTGTCTAGCGCAGGGGGGCACGGCCGTCAGGGGAATGTGGCCTACCGCTCGGCACCGGTCCGCGCCGAGCGGTAGTCGCTGATTCTGGCCAAGAAAACGAGCGGATTCGAACTTCTGTCACAGTATGGCTACTTGCTCGGTTCCAAAATCACCTGATCCAGCCCGAACATGTAATTCTTTACCGCTTGTGGATTGGCTCCCACAATTTCGACGCCCAGTCGATGTTCACCCTCTGCCAGCTTGAACTCGCCCAAGACAATCACTTCGGTGGGAACAACGGACAGGTTGTACAGGTCGATCTTGTTCCCCGCTTTCTTGTCGTCCAAGGAAAGCTGCACAATACCGTAGTCGACTGCCTTGGTCAGCACGGCGCTCACCTTATATGTGCCGGCCTGCTTGACCGGTACGGCGATTTCCAGCTTGTCGCCCGGCTTCGCCCCGGTCCACCACAGGTGATCGTTGTTCGCCCAGGTCCCTTCGTAATTGGCCATTCCCTGCGTCTGGACATTGCCCGGCGGCGTGCCAATCACGGAGAAGCCACCGGCGACAAGGGGCGGGGAAACGTAGTAGTCATGTCGTTGGTCGACGGGAACCGGACCATAGGGATCGATGCCATCGGGTGCCAGATACCAGCAGACCGTCGCCGCGTAGAGTGTTCCCATCTCTTCCGTGCGGTAGTACTTCTCGATGGAGGCCTCAAAGGTCTGCTGAAACGGGATGTTGTCAGCGATATGCCACCGCAGCACGGACTGATGTCCTTGATTGTTCATCGTCATGGACTGGGCATGGAAGGGCCGCTGGAACAAGCCCGGGTTGCACCAGGCGTAGCCAAAGTAGTCTTCCGAGCCGGTGCCGAACGTGGAGGGAAACTTTTCCCCGTCGACAAAGAACTTTTCATCGCCTTCGCCCCACCAGCCGCCGCGCGGATTCCAGACGTGCAGCATCACGCCCAGGAACCTCCCCCGCCCCTCGGTCTGCAGCAACAGCCAGTCGGGCCAGCGGTCTTCGCTCAGCGTAACCGTGTCGCGGTGCCACTTGCAGTGAAAGTAACCAAGACCGTCGAAGGGCCGGTTGAGCGGTGCGTGCGTGACCTCGATGTCGACTTCGCGCGACGCTGGGCCGTCGTTGACGATCTCCACCTTGGCGCCTTCCGCAAAGGGCATGTACCAGTAGGCATAGAAGCCGTCTTCGTCCATGCCGGTCACATGACTCCTGTAAAGGTTCCTACCGGGTGCGGTACCGAAGAAATCCCCCAAGGGGCACCAGACTGCGGGGCGTTCCTGCTTGTCGAAGGAAATTTGCAGGCAGAGCTGACGTAGCGCCGCCATCTCGTCGGCACGATCTTTGAAGTCCATCCTGACTCGAATACCCGTGATAGCTCGGGCACCGGATAGCACGGCGACCGGCGCGGTCGCATGACCCGAAACAGTCACGCACACTTCTCCACGTCTTGGCCATTCCCGGAATCACCGTCACCGGTCGTCAGTCGCTGCTCGAGTTTCGTATTGAGACTGGCGAGTTGTGACGCGTGTTGTCGCGCCAGCTGTTTGGAAAAGATCGGTACCTTGGTTCCCGCGGGAAACGTCGTGTAGACAACCTGATAGTAATTGCCCCAGCCCTTTTCGGCGACAATCTTGCAGGACTTCTGGTACGGAATGGGGTAGTACAGGTTCTGTCCACTGCATCCCATGAGATTCAGATTGTAGGAGAGCATGGGGTAGTCCAGCGGAGCGGTGTCGCCGCTGAAGTACTGGGCGAACGGCAGATCCACGACCGGCGTTTCGGCGCCGTCAAGGTAGATCTTGACGTGCCCTTTATCGGCCATGGCCGACCAGATACGCCAAATACAACCTGGGCCATCCATCTCGGCCATCACCACGTTGTCACCTTCCTGGCGAATAAACATGGGGCCGTCATTGTTCGCATCCCAGTGCACGTATTTGCCGGTGGCCTCGTCGTACCGGCTGGCACGATCCCAGCTGGACCATTGCTTGCACGTTTCTCCCGCCAGCGGCAATACGGCAGGTTGTGACAGATCTGACAGACGCTCGATCAAGGCAGTGTAGCTCAGCGTTTGCTCAGCGCCGGCGTTGGACACAGCTATGGTCAGGCACATCGAAACGATGGCCAGCGTGGCGGTAACGAACGGTTTTCTCATGAGTGGATCCTCGCGAATGGGAGACTGTTGCTCTGGGGCATGGGCTCGGATGCTGGTGAAGAAACAGGTCGGTGGTGCGGGATGGATGGAATTGTCGACGGTGCGGGCCCGCAGTGAGTGCGAACCACCCGAATTACATGTCCGCTCGCAACGTGGCGGGGGCGGCTGGTTGTCGATGCCTGGCCCCCGTGGTGCTGCAGGCCTGCAACCGCGGTATCGGCACGACCGGTCTTGGCGGATCCGATTCCCTGCCGCGGCGGCCGGTAATGATCGTCGACGACTCCTACCAGCAGAACCGATTCGGGGGGCGGAAACAAGACGCGGGAGAACAGAATTGTCGGTCCAAGAGACCATCCACCAGCCTTTTTGCCACGAGGAAATCGGGAGGGTTGCCGCTATACTTAATCCGAGGTAATCGACCAGCTCTGCTGGCGAGAGTTGGCGAGGATATGCCACCGGTTAAGTGAATCTGGGGCACGCTCGAAGACATGTGCGATGGATCGACGTTGTGTCTCGTGGGAGTTAAGGTCGTATGATTTCCTCAGTACTCCGTCACTCCACTACTCCAACACTCCAGTGTCCGGCCCCTTCCAGTGGCCTTCCTCACCTGGTGCAAGGATAATCCATGCGATTCTATACAAGACTCTATGTCGGCGTGACATGCCTGCTATCAGCGGTGCTCCCCTATCCCCTCCGAGTTCGAGCCGTCGACGGAGAATCTCAGATCAAAGCAGATGAACAGATCTTGTTTTTTCCCACAGCCGCCACGTGGGATGGCCAGCAGCGGTCCTGGAACATTCCGATACACGGTTGGATCTTCGAGCCTGAGAAGGACGGGATTGTGCGTGGTATCGCCCTGCACCGACTGCGGTCCACACTCGGTCTGGATCCCAAACAGCCCTCCACGCAATTGTTTGAAGAGCGAATCCGGTGGTTCCTGGTCGATAACGAACGCGGGAAGGTCATTGCGATTCGCCTGGCTGGGAACGAGTTCACTCTGGAAGAATCCGCAGAGGACGGCCATTTTTTCGGCACGGTCACATTGCCCGAAAGCACGGTCAACGAATATATGAAGGAGCGACGTATCGAGTATGAGGCGCTCGTCGCGCCCCAGGACCGCAGGACCTTCGCCGGCGTGGTTCATTTCCCCTCGCCACAGGGTGTGTCGGTGATCAGCGATATTGACGATACGATCAAAATCTCCGAGGTGAAGGACCGAAAGCTGTTGTTGCAGAACACGTTCTTCCGTCCCTTTCAAGCAGTTCCCGGCATGCCCGACAAATACCGTCAGTGGGCGGAAGCGGGAGTCGCGTTTCACTTCGTGTCGGCCAGTCCTTGGCAGCTCTACGATCCGTTGGCAAACTTCTTTCGACAAGTTGGTTTCCCACCCGCGACATTTCATTTGAAGCGAGTTCGTTTCAAAGATGCCAGCCTTCTCAAGCTCTCTGAAGATCCGGTGGCTTACAAACAGTCGCTCATTGAAGATCTGCTCCGGTCATTTCCGCAACGCACGTTCGTGCTCATCGGTGATTCCGGCGAGAAAGATCCGGAAGTCTACGGGATTGTGGCGCGGCAACATCCGCGGCAGGTCGTCAAGATCTACATCCGTGACGTTACCGGCGACACCACCGACGGGGAACGTTATCGGAATGCTTTCCGGGATCTACCGTCGGCCAGATGGAGGCTCTTTCGGGATGCTAGTACCCTGGAGTTACCGGGCAGCAGTGAGTGAATTCCAATGGTCGCCTGAGAAGTCGCTGCTCTGCTCCCCTGACGCGAGCCGCGGCCAAGTGAAGAAAGCTCAACAAGAGAAATACCACGGTCCGAACCGAGGCGATGGGCGGCTTGCCATGCATCTCCGTCATTCGTACGTCAGTAGGAAGGCAAAAGAAAATCCCCGGCGGTTGTTGTATCCCCTGATCGCTGTCCTCGAGGGAATGAGATTGATCGCGCTGCACGGAAGAATCTACTGGGGAGCGACAACCGCGTCGCGAAACCCACGCACGATCCGGCGTGGGCACCGAAACACGGCTCATGAGGTTGGGTAATCCCGCCGGTTGGTATCTTTTTTGGACGCTTGAAGTAGAACGCCGTTTCCGTTGTCGTCCCTTCCTTGAGAAAATTCTGAACGGAAACAAGCTCCCAACCACCGTCTCCCAGTTTGAGTATCTGCTTTCCCAAATCTTTGTCCGATGTGCCTGCCGGGATCTTCAGCGACGCGTATTGCCACCTTGCCACTTGGGCCTGCGAAGCATCCTGCGACATCCCCCCCGCTGACAAGGAGGTAGCGACGATGGTTCCAATGAGGGCGACGAGCACACAGAGGGACAGCAGTGTGGCCCACTTGTTCTTGTTCGCGTTCATGCATGGATCTCCTGGCGTGTGGGATCATTCACGATGATATACGCGCACGGTGGCGCGCATGTTGTAGGATGATTTTCGTGCGGCGTCGAGGAAGTAGGGAGCGATGGGAGCTGCACAAACGGAATGAATTCCGTTCTACGTTAAGCGACGTCCCCGAAATGCGGGCCCCACTGGCGAGCGAGCCGGCGGCCCAATTGAACCAGTTCTTGCTGCTCTTCGTCGCTCAATTCCTTGAAACGTTTCACCAATTCGACGTTCTGACGCAGCTGATCCACGTTGTGGACTCCCAGGTTGGCCGTGGCAACTCCCGGTGTACCGAGCGCATAGCAGACAGCCTTCTGGAGATGCTCGATGTCCATTTCCGGCCGAGCGTCCGGGTTCTCGTAGGACCCGTCACTCTTGCGTGCGCCGCCGAACACCTTCATGGCCACGACGCCCACATTATGCTTGCGCGCCACCGGCAGCACCTTCTCTTCAAAATTGTAGGTGTAGCGGTCCACAAAGTTGACGAGTGTCAGCAGGACATCCACCTGGTCCGTCTCGAGCAGGGGGACGAACTTGTGGGGCCGATTGTGTCCCGAGATGCCGAGGAACCGGAATTTGCCGGCCTGTTTCTGCTTCACAAGCCAGTCAAAAACCCCTCCCGGTTGCATCGCTTGCTCGACGTCATGGTCCCCGGCACTGTGATAGTAAACGAGGTCGAACCAATCCGTTTTCAGCAACTCAAACGATTTGTCGAGCGACTTCTGCGCTTCATCGATATTGTCGGCCAGGACCTTCGTCGACAGAAAGATCTCTTTGCGGCGCGAGCCCAGCGTCAAACCGATACCTTCTTCCGATTGGATATACGCCGGAGCGGTGTCGATGGCTGTGATACCCAGGTCGATAGCAACGTCGACGATCTTGGCGATCTCCGTCGGTGAGATCTTGGGGCACAACCCGCAGGGCGCTGTTCCCAGCGTCATGGTCGTCACCGACTCTTTGGTTCGACCCAGCACACGGCGCGGTAGCGGTTCCGCCGCGGCCGTTGACGGAGCAGAGGCGGTCTCATCCGCTACGGCTCGGCCTACCCGGCCGCCCGCGATCAGCATGCCACCCGCCAGCAGTCCGCTTTGATGTACAAATGTTCGTCGAGTAACGCTGGTTCGATCTTGCCCGGTCATAGGAGAACCTCCACAACAGTCGCGTTGTTTGTGATCAACTGAGACACCAACCTGCACAGGGCCCTTCATCACAGGGCCCTTCATATTGTTGCGAAGCCGGCAGACGAGGGCAAGGAGTTTCGGGCGCCGAAGGCCCGCAAAATTGGCCGTAGGGCCTGACCAGGAGTGTGGTTTGAGGCAAGAACGGTTGGAACGTGGGGATGTACCTGGAATGCCTTCTTCCAGCACGCAGCCCTGCGGGTCGAGCGCCGAGATAGCCGTTTGGGTGCGGCCAAAGGGAGTATCGGTCCACCGTTTTTCGCGGCCGTGATCCAACGCACATCAACCCAGCGTCCAGGGGCTCCGCATCTGGCGCGACATCATACCACAGGCTTCCTCGTCGTCCGGAAAGTACTCTTTCTCCGGGTCCCATTTTACTTTGCGGCCCAACTTGATGGAGATGTTGGCCAGGTGGCAGACGGTCGACACACGATGGCCAATGTCGACGGGGAAGTACGGATCGTGACGGCTCTTCACGCAGTCCAGGAAGTTGCGATGTTCGCCAGCCGGGTTCGTGAACAGCTTGATCTCGTCGGGGCCAATGACGGAATTCTTGATTTCGTCCGAACTGGCCTCCAGCCGGCCAATCCAGCCACGATTCCCCACCCAACCATCCGTCCCGATGAACTTGATGCTCGGGTCCCCCGGCGTGCAAGTCATCACGACACCATTGGCATACTGGAAGGTCACGTCGTAGTCCTTGACGGTGTTGTAGAGCCCGCCTTCCCAGAATGTGCCCGTCCCGGCAATCTCCACCGGCCCGGAACGTTCCGTATCGTTGGCCCACTGAGCCGTATCGAAGAGATGTGTACCCCAGTCGCAGATAATGCCCCCCGAGTAGTCCCAGATCCAGCGGAAATTAAACCGCACGCCATCCGGTGTGTAGGGCGCCTCGGGGGCCGGCCCCAGCCACATGTCCCAATCCAGTTCGGGTGGAATCGGTTGCGGCGTCGCGTCGCCAGGCCGACCAGGTTGCTGGGGTAAAATGACTTCGATTCGCTGCAATTTGCCGATCCTCCCGTTCCGCACAAGCTCTGCCATCCGATGGTACACGGGCAGCGATCGGTCCTCGGTGCTCGTCTGAAATACCTTGTTATGCTCGCGTACGGTCTTGACCAGGATCTTGCCTTGTTCGATGGTCAGAGTTGGCTTTTCGCACTGTACGTCTTTTCCCGCCTTCATGGCCATGACGCTCATCAGCACATGCCAGTGGTCGGGTGTGGAGATCATTACCGTATCGATATCCTTGCGCTCCAGCACGTCACGAAAGTCCTTGGTCGTGGCGCAGTCCGTGTTGCTGTACGCTTCGTCGACCTTCTTCTTGGCTTCCTCCATGAGTGTGCTGTCGACGTCGCACACAACCAACACCTTGGCATCGGGCTGCTGCAAATAGGCCCGCAAATTCCAATGCGTTCCATGGCTTCCCGTGCCGATGAACCCCACGTTGACCTTCTCGCTCGGAGCCACCGCGCCATCAAGTCCCAGCACCGTGGACGGGACGAAGTACGGCACGGCAAGCAGTGCACCAGCAGTGCTCGTGCTCGTTTTCAAAAACGACCGCCGATTCATTTTGTCTCTGGTCATGATGTGGTCCTTTATCGTGGTCTCGTAGCTGAAGCCGCCGAGGCTTCAGCAGCAGCGTCGCACGCCATGCCACTTCGGCCATCGTAGCTGAAGCCGCCGAGGCTTCAGCAGCAGCGTCGCACGGCATGCCACTTCAGCCATCGTAGCTGAAGCCGCCGAGGCTTCAGCAGCAGCGTCGCACGGCATACCACTTCGGCCATCGTAGCTGAAGCCGCCGAGGCTTCAGCAGCAGCGTCGCACGCCATGCCACTTCGGCCATCGTAGCTGAAGCCGCCGAGGCTTCAGCAGCAGCGTCCAGCCACTTCGTCTGAACCCTGGCGGGTTCAGCTACGGCGGATTCCACCATGATACCCGGGCGCAATGGTGGCGTCAGCCGCGCAAGTTCCGGAAACGATCCAGGGAGGTATCCGTAGCTGAAGCCGCCGAGGCTTCAGCAGCAGCGTCCAGCCACTTCGTCTGAACCCTGGCGGGTTCAGCTACGGCGGGTTCAGCTACGGCGGGTTCAGCTACGGCGGGTTCAGCTACGGCGTCCAGCGCCATACACTTCGTCTGAACCCTGGCGGGCCGGGCGACGATCACGTAATGTGATGGCATGTGAACGGCAGACATCGAAGGCTCTGAGTCGGCATTATCTATGGATCGAAGTCATACTTTCCGGGGACCTGCTCCGGAACTCCTGGCGCCAGCGGGCGATTGGGACTGTGTCCAGGCGGCCGTGGCCAACGGTGCGGACGCGGTCTATTTTGGCTTGGATACCGGCTTCAACGCTCGCGCTCGTGCCACCAATTTCTCGCTGGACGATCTGCCGGAACTGCTGGCGTTTCTGCACCGGCATCGGGTGGCGGGCTACGTCACCTTTAATATCCTGGCGTTCTCGAACGAGTTGGGGTCATTGGAGGTCACGATTCGGCGTATCGCGGAAGCGGGGGCGGATGCCGTTCTGGTGCAGGACTTGGGCTTGGTCCAGTTGATTCGCCGCACGGCTCCTGAATTGTCGATTCACGCGTCGACACAGATGACGTTGACTTGTGCCGAATCGATCAACATTGTCGAGCGTTTGGGTGTTCAGCGGGTTGTGCTCAGCTCGGGAATTGTCGGTGGCGGAGATTGTCAAAATCCGCCAGCAGACCTCCATGCAGCTGGAAGTCTTTGTGCACGGCGCGCTCTGCGTGGCCTACAGCGGTCAATGTCTTACCAGCGAGTCACTGGGAGGACGCAGCGCCAATCGCGGCCAATGCGCTCAAGCCTGCCGGCTGCCCTACGAACTGATCTGCGATGATGAAGATATCGATCTGGGAGACAAGAAGTACTTACTCAGTCCCCGCGATCTGGCGGCCTACGCGCTGGTCCCCGAGCTGATCGCGGCGGGAGCTGTGGCCTTGAAGATCGAAGGACGACTCAAGACCCCGGAGTACGTCGCGAATATCACCCGCCATTACCGACAGGCGATTGACAGTGCGCTGGCCGGACGGCCGGTCGAGTTTGCGCCACGGCAGGTCGAGGAGATGGAGTTGTCTTTCTCGCGCGGATTTTCCGTGGGGTGGCTGCACGGCTGCGACCACAAGGCATTGGTTTCCGCCACGAGTTCCGCCAAACAGGGAATCCTGATCGGCCAGGTGCAGGACGTCCAGCAGGGTCGCGTATTCGTCAAGCTCTGTGAAGGTTTGAGTGGAGGTTTGAAGGCGGGTGACGGGATCGTGTTTGAGGGAGATCGGGCCGCTGGCCAAGAGCAAGGTGGTCGCATTTATGCCCTCCGTCAACGCGGCAGACGCGTCACCGAGGAAGTCAACTCGGGTGTCGTGGAAGTGACTCTCCATCGAAATCCGCTCGATCTGCAGCGACTCTGGGCCGGGCAGAAGGTGTGGAAAAGTGATGACCCGGCACTCACGCGCCGATTGCGGAAGTCGTTTGTCGGCGAAATCACCGGCAGGGACATGCCGGTGGAGATCGTGGCAACCGCGCGCGTAGGGGAGCCGCTGCGGCTGGTGGTGCGGACGGAAGGGAATGTCGAGTTTCAATGCACGAGTGGCGAACCGTTGGCTGAGGCGATTAAGCATCCTTTGACCCGTGAGATTTTGCAGCAGCAACTGGGTCGACTGGGTGGCACCGGATTCGCGCTTGCCGCTCTTACCGCAACTGTTGAAGGTACTCCCATGGTACCTCTTAGCGTGCTGGGGAAGTTGCGGCGCAAGATGGTCGAACGGTTGCAGGCAGCTCGCGCCACGAGCTCCCCTCCCCTGCCAGTACTGGCCGATTCGCCAGTACTGCCACAGATGCGCCAAGAAATCCAGCAGCCCGCCAACCCACCGGGCGAACCGCAGCTATCGGTGCTCTGTCGCTCGCTGGTACAACTGTGCGCGATGCTCGAACATGGCGTACCTGTCGTGTATGCTGATTTCCAGGACATTCGCGAATATCGCGAAGCGGTCGCTGCGGCCCGCACGCATCGATCACAGATTGGCTTGGCAACTCCGCGGATCTTGAAACCGGGGGAGGCAGGCATGTTTCGCGCGCTGCGCGACACGAACCGGACGCCGTGTTAGTGCGCAATCTGGCGGGGCTCGAATTTTTCACACAGCTCGAAATACCGTGTATCGCCGACTACACGTTGAATGCGGCTAACGAATTGACGGTGGAGTACCTCCGCCGTTTGGGTGCCGTGCGCATTACGGCTTCCTACGATTTGAATCGAGATCAGATGATTGAATTGGCTCGCCATGCGCGCGTCGACTTGCTCGAGATCGTGATTCACCAGCACATGCCCATGTTTCACATGGAACACTGCGTGTTCTGTGCCGTGCTGTCGCCCGGCACAAACAAGACGAATTGCGGTCGGCCTTGTGATGAGCACTTGGTTCGGTTGCGTGACCGGGTGGGGAGTGAACATCCCTTGAAGGCGGACGTGGGATGCCGTAACACGCTGTACAACGCCACGCCGCAGAGTGGCGCGGAAGTCGCGACGCCGCTGCTGCGATTGGGAGTGCGGAACTTTCGAGTGGAATTGCTGCAGGATGGTCCTCCGGTAGAGCTTCGTCGCTGTGTGGACCTCTATCGCGAACTGTTGGCCGGCCGCGTTTCAGGTAGCGAGGTGTGGCAGACACTCAAGGCCCACAACCGTACGGGGGTGACGCGAGGGACGCACGAGCATCGTCGCGATCCGCTGGCCATCCTCTGAAAAACGTTTCACGCTGCTGGGGCCACGAAGCGTTCTCATCCTCACGTAATCATACTTCGACATGTCGGCAGGCAGGCTTGATGAATATCCCGTTGCGTGTTTTGGTCCTGGCCACGAGCAACCCGCACAAGTTCCGTGAACTGCAGGATCTGCTGGCATCATTGCCCGCGACTTTCCGCTCGCTGGCTGATTTCCCTCACGTGCAGGCGGTGGTCGAAGACGGCTCGACGCTTTGCGAAAACGCCCGCAAGAAGGCCGCTGGCTACGCTCGGCAAATCGGCCAATGGGTATTGGCTGACGACACCGGTTTGGAAGTGGACGCCCTGGCAGGCGCACCAGGTGTGCGTTCCTCACGCTATGCTGGAGAGCTGGCCACGATGAGCGATAACCGCGCGAGATTACTGGATGACTTGCGCGACGTGTCACCGCCACTGCGCACTGCGCGATTCATCTGTCATCTGGCCGTGGCCAATCCCGCCGGAGAGATCGTCGCCGAAGCGACCGGCCGCTGTTTGGGGGCTATTTTACAGCAGGAGACGGTTGGACCCTACGGATTCGGCTACGATGTACTCTTCAAAGTGGATGGGACCAATCAGACACTGGCTGATTTGTCGCCCGAGCAAACTGCTGCTGTGGGGCATCGCGGCTGCGCGGTGCGAGCGTTGATGGAACATTGGCCAAAGGGCATTGACCGGTAGCGGATCTCTCGAACACAGAGATTTCAGAGGACAATGAAGGGGCGGACAATGGCCAAATAATCGGATGACACGAACGTTTCGGGCAGGATCTCTGTGTCATTTTCTTGTCGATTCGATCTGGACCTGCTTGACCGTCCACTCGACGGTTTTGCCGGGAGTGAACTCGACGCTCAGGCCATCGATCAGTTGCTGCCCGGTGAGAGAGGTCGACTGGCTGGCGGAACGGGTCACCTGGTAAGCAGCCTCTCGCTCGACCGTGAACCATTCGGGGAACTGATTGATGCGCGGGTAGTCCAGTGGCATGTGCATGACGGTTTCGTGTCGCGGTTGATCGAAGATAAGTCGACCTGTCCACGGCTGGTCGGCCACCAGCTGAATCGTCAAGACGCCGTCCTCTTGCACCGCTCCCAGTCGCAGGTCTGCTCGCCACGGTTGAGCGGTGACTCCCTGCTGTTTCCAGAGAGCGAACATGATGGCGGTACGAGCGAAATTGCCGTCGCCGTGCCAACCGCCGATAATTCCGTCCTCCTGCTGCATGGCTAACATGATTCGCATCTGGCTGTCGATCCACTCGGCGGCGATGTCCACCGGCTCACGATTGTAGAGATTGATGGCGGACTCGATCGAATCAGCGTAACCGTCGTGGCTGCTTCCTTCCCAGGCGTAGCCGCGGTAGTGATTCAAGTTGCTCAGCGCATGACGCACCGCATCACGATACTCGACCGTTCCGTCCACCATGTACAGAGTATAAACACCGTTGTAGTCGTATCCCCAGCAGTCGGAGAGCCCGCCTTGGATGACCTCGCCGCTTTGCGGGTTGATGGTGTTGTATATCATCCCTCCTGCATCGGTGCCAAACTTGAGCATGCACTGGAGAATTTCGTGAAGCGGTTCTCGATACTGTTGGGCCTTCTGTTTGTCCGCGTAGGAGCAAGCGAAATAGACTTCTGTCAGTCCGGAGATCAATTCGCAGCCGTGATCTCGCAACCGCAACGTATCACTGTCGCGCGTCGGATGATGGTTGCCCAGCAAGTACCAGTCGGCAATCCGCTCGGCAAAGTCCAGGTATCGGCGCTGGCCGGTCATCCAGAAATAGCGCGCGGTCAGTTGCATCATCTCGCCGTTCACCTCCACATTGGTGGAGGGAATGTTGCCGGCCGGCGTTTCCACCGGCGCATGCTTCCAGATGTCGTCAATGATACCCGACATACGCTCGGACCATGGCGAGACACCAAGCCATTCGGTGAGCGGCATCAGGCCGTCCTTAACATATTCCGAGTTGTCAAAGATGAGACGGTTGATGTCCACCGTGTCATATTCGAACGAGCGTGTCGAGAATTTATAGACGTCGCAGAGCCGATCGACACGACTGGTCAACCGCTGTTCGGTTCGCAGCATCTCGAGCAGCGGGCCGTCGAACAACGTTCGATCCGTCAAAGCCGCGGTCAAGACCATAAAGGGGTAGTTGTCGGCGGCGTTGTTCCGGCCGTTCCAGCGATCAATCCCGTTTGTCAGATTCTCGGGAATCAAACCCGACTGCGGGTCGACTTTGCTAAGCCATCCCTGCACGAACCGCAGGCTTTGGTGCAATGCTCGCCGTGCCTGCAAGCCATTGCGTTCCAGCGGCGGCCGGTCCGCATAGGACTCAACCGCCGGCCAGCCATCCTGCATCAACGGCAATTCGAACACGATGCCTTCGTTCCGTTCAGGCGTGGCGTATTGCGCTTCAACCGGAAATCGTTTTGCCACAAGCCGAAGAGCCGCGATGAAAGCGACTTTGCCGTCTGCCTTGCTCAACGTGACTTCATACCGCTCACCCGCGATGTCCGGGGGCAGATTCACGCGCAGCCAGTGGAAACCGTCGTAGCCGCCTGCCGTGATCATCTGCCGCGTCCCGTTCACCGTGACGCTGGCGGTGCGCTCGTCATTCTTGGCTCCCCACAGCAGATCGAGTGCGTGCGTGTCGCTCGGTGCCACAGCGATCGAACATTTCAGGTTGCCATGGTTGAGGAAGTAGTAGGGCGTGTCGGCATAACGTTCGAGGTTCCTGGACAGTGTCGCCACCGTGGCGTAAGCCAGGCATGGCGGGGAATCGCTCTCCTGGGCGACGCCCATACGAGCGGAAAGCAGCACAGGCAGCAGTGCAGCTGCCATACGTCGAGCGATACGGTCAAAGGACATGGGAGTTCTCGCGATTGGGTCCTGGGGCTGCCACCGGAGATCCTTGCCATTGCGCGATCGGTAGGCGCTCCGGAGCGGACAGTGTGAGCTGTAAAAGTGTGAGCTGTAAAAGTGTGAGCTGTAAAAGTGTGAGCTGTAAAAGTGTGAGCTGTAAACCGCGGACGTCGCAGGTCGAATTTGTTGTCGGTACTTCGCATCATTGTACCGGCCGCAAAGGAGTCGGTGTGGCTCAGCACTGGAGCCGGGGCCGGGGCAAAGTGGCGGCAGTGATCTGTGCCGTTCCGGCGAGAAATGACTCTTTTGGGGGCTTGATACTGCGCCGGTGTTGGGTGTTGTCTGGGCTGGTGACTTAGTTGTAGGACAAGGCTTTCAGCCTGTCACCCGGAAAGGTTACGTAAAGTCGGTGCTTGAAATTGGTCGATTGTGACAGTTTACAAGCCTGTCCTAAGTGCTGTTGGCCAACCAACCGAGCACACCGCCTGTTCCGGCGGCGGACCGACTGGCCAGCTACCGTCACACCATGAAGCTTGAGTGATCCACTCTAAGTGATCCACTCTAGAGGAGGGGCCTTCTGCAGGATTCGGCGCGCGTGTATCTTTTCAACATCTACTTGGTTCGGCAGAGCCGTGGCGGCAACACGCCTGCACGGGGGCTTCTTCCGCAGGCTGTCTTGCTGGCCGTCTGTGGCGCCAGCAGACTGTGGCGGGTCGGACGCTTGCCTGCGGCAATGGTAGACTTGAAGTGTGAGAAGTCGTCGGCCAGACGAAGTGGACCAAATCTATTTTCTTTCACTGTGAAAGGACGTTCGAATGCAAGTTAAGGTTGATGAGACTCTCTGCACGGGATGCGAGGTATGTGTGGACGCGTGCCCCGAGGTGTTCGAGATGGGAGACGACGTCGTGGTGGCGAAGTTGAATCCTGTTCCCGAAGAGTTCGAGGAAGCTTGCCAGGAAGCCGCTGACGGCTGCCCCTGCGAAGCGATCATCATCGAATAGTCTCCAGATTGTGCTCAGCCGCCGCGCATGATTGCTTGCCGTGGAAGGTTGATGCACAAACCATGATCGTGACGGATATCTATAACAGCTCCGAACTGGATGCGTTTCCAGTTCGGAGTTTTTGATTTCCTCTGCCCGCAACGCTCGTCAGTGCACAACCTCCAGTTTGCTCAGCGGATACCAACCGTCCTCGCCACGCCCTTTGATGGCCAGTTGGACGACTGGCTTCGTCGACTTGCCATCAACGACAGCCAGTGAAAGCGTGTAACTACCGGGTGCCAAATCGGGAGCCAGTCGCCATGAATCAGTCACGTTTACGATCTCGCCGAGAGGTAAGTCGCTCGGCTGTTCAAGGAACTGTGGCGTGAACACTTCGATCGATCCCGGGAGCCATTGATTGACGGCGACCGTGCTGGTCAGGACATGTTCCGCGCCTGCGGAGTTGGTCAGGCGATAGGCCAATTTGAACGGTTTGTAGCAGGGTGCCGACCCAACGTTCTGCCACTTCATGGCCAGTGCCAGCTGCGCTCCAGGTTGGACGGTCTTAGAGTGTTTGAACTCGTTGAGCACCAGTCGATAGCCCAAGCGTCTCAGAAATCGTTGCAGTTCGTCCCGGGCATGTTCGCTCTGAGGCAGCGGTGCCGACTTGTTGTTGATGTACGAGCCGTGCAGCGCCAACGCGTAGTTGAAGATATATCGCAGCGACCAGTCCTCCTGCACCCATTTGCGCATGTCCCAGCAAGTTTCCCAGGCGACCGGGGCGGTTTTCCACGCATTGATGGCATCGGCTTGGGGAAGGAGTTGCGGATAGGCCATGCGCATGTGGCACCAGTTCCGGGAGAAGCCCCCCATGTCGCCCAGACAGTCGGCCCGCCAGCCGGTTCCATTCGCCGCGGCATATTTGAGCATGGGGCCGCCACCGATCAACATCAGCAAGGGAGTTTTCCGGAAGGCGGACAAGTACGCGTCCACGATCTTCTGCTGAGTGGCCGGAGCAGGCATGGGAGCGTTGGTCGATTCACTCATGTGCCATTCGCCCCACCAGCCGACCGACCCGAGATCGATATGATCGATATCAGGGTGACCGTCGTACCGAGCACCGAGACGCTTGATGAAGTCCAGGTGCGCCTGCAACACGACGGGATCGTCGAGCACGGGGACTTCCAGCTCGGGTCCACTTCCGTAGCGCGTCGTGACGACTTTGCCGCCGATCTCTTTCAGCCAACCGGGATGGTAAGGCTGACGCGGGCTCGAACTGCAACACATCACGCGAAAGGCCAGTGTCTGACCTGCCGCGTGAGTTTGTTTCAGTACATCATCAAGGAAGTCGTCGGCCAGCTTTCCCTTCTTCGGCTCTAACTCGCCCCATCCCCAACGTATGTACTGGACTGTCGACGGAATCCATGACGGCAAGTTCCGGTCATTATCGGCGGTGTGGTGAAAAGTCTCCCAACCCATGCCCGGGTTCGCCAGGATCTCGTCGGTCTTTTCGGGAACGACGGTGATCCAATCGTCCGCGGCGGGCAGAACTCGGGAATTCCCCAGGCCGATCACGAAAGCGACCAGACTCATGACCGCTGCCAATTGTCGCATGGTACATTCTCCTCGCGAGAGTATTCATGTTGGCGCATACATTTGCCATTATTATGTGCGTTTTGCCGCGCCAAGGCCATGCGAGGCTTCTCGCCGATGTCGTGAATCATCTGCGCGTGGAGATCTCGTTCCCTTATGCCTTGCGTGTCCGTCACGAGAAAGATAACGTAATACCAGGGTCTGGTCGGGCCACGTTTTAACTTACCCCCAGCGCGGGAGATCCGGCGTTGCCAGCCTGCCTGGAGACGTAATTGGGAGCAATAGGAAAGAGTATGTCAGCCACCTATCTGAATGAGTACGGTCGTACGCTCATCGACGCGATCTTTCATGAACAGGATCAGAAGCTGCTCAAGGCTTTTCATGAGCGATTGGCCAAACTGGATCGTCGGGAGCAGCTTGCTCGCATCTGTGGTATCAACGACGAGGCGATGTTGGATCACATGATCGATTTGGAGTTGCAGCCGGAAGCCATCGCTGCCATTGCCGTGGTGCCGTTGGTCGCGGTAGCGTGGGCAGACGGCGCGGTCCAAGATAGAGAGCGGGCGGCGATCATCAAAGCGGCGCAAGCGACGGGGATTACTTCGCAGGATGGTCGGTTTCCAATTCTGGAGCATTGGCTCAGCGAGAAACCGGGCCCCGAGATCATGAACGCGTGGAAGCTCTACGTCGCAGCGCTCTGTAAACAGCTCGATGCAAAAGAAGTGCAAAAACTCCAAGCAGACTTGCTCGACCGAGCGGAAAGCGTGGCCGAAGCCGCTGGTGGCATTCTGGGGGTCACCAGCAAGATCTCCGCTACGGAGCGCGAAATGATCAAGACGCTACAGCAGGCATTCGAATGAGCGCGGCTGGCAAGTGAGTGATATAGATCAGACTGCTCGATGGGGAATGAATCGGGAATGGAGAATGGAGAATGGAGAATTAAGGCGGAAACCACCGACACTTGATCCGCATCTGTCGCTACAGGAATTCCTCATTCCCTATTCCTGATTCTTCATTCCTCATTCGTTACCGGTATGCGTCCGCGTTGACGTCACCAGTGTGTCCGAGTGCAATACCACGTTTGGTTGCGGCCACCGGCCGCGTTAAGCAAGGGGTGTGACCATGCGATGTCCGCTACGGTTCGGGTTGACCAAGAGTCGGTCATTTGGCGTCTTTCTGCTCGTGGCCGGGCTGCTGTGGATGACCAGCGCGACAACATTCGCCATGCAGGAAAATCCGCCGGTGAGCGCGGCGGACTTGACGTGTGAGTATCTGCACAACCCTGAAGGAATCGACGCGCCACGACCGCGGCTAAGTTGGATTCTGCGAAGTTTCTTGCACAACCAGCGCCAGTCAGCCTATCACGTGCTGGTGGCCAGTTCCCGAGAGAAGCTCGATCAAGACACGGGCGATCTGTGGGATAGCGGCAAAGTCGCATCGGACCGTTCGATCTTTGTCGAGTATGACGGGAAGCCATTGGTTTCGTATCAGCCGTGCTTCTGGAAGATCCGGGTCTGGAATCAGGATGACAAGCCATCGAGCTGGAGCGACGTTGCCTATTGGTCCATGGGGATTCTGGACTCGGTCGAGTGGGGTGCGCAGTGGATCGGTTACTCGAAGCCCATGACCCGACACATACCGACTGGGCATCCGGCCGCCGATCTGACACTGCAGAATGTCTCGTGGATTTGGGGAAACGACCAGGTGCCCGGTGTGGATGCTCCGCAGGGCGTTTGCTTCCTGCGGCGTGCGGTCGAGTTGCCGGCCGATACGTATATCAAGTGGGCCTATATCGCCCTGGCGGCCGACGACCACTTTCGTCTGTGGATCAATGGTAAGCAGGCGAGTGTGAGTTCCCCCGCGGCCGATGCGTCTCAGCATATTATTGAATTCGAGTTGACTGAGAAACTGCTCGGGGGCCGAAACGTTCTGGCGGTGGACGCGACCAACGCGGCGGACGGGCCGGCGGGGTTTGCTGCCAAGATGGTGGTAGTGCTCGGCAACGATCAAAAGATTGTGCTGGCGACGGACGCTCAATGGAAAGCGTCACTGACCGGCGGAAGCAACTGGCAGAATCCTGAGTTTGATGATGCCAGTTGGGCCGCTGCCGTGGCAGTGGCTACGGTGGGCACGCCACCGCTGCCAACGCCCCGAGCCGGTTATCACCTCGGCTGGTCGCAGGCCTCACCGAGCCCGGTCCTGCGCAAGAGCTTTGCGGTCGACAAGCCGATTCGCCGAGCGATGTTGTATGTGTGTGGCCTGGGATATCACGAGGCTTACGTAAACGGGGCGAAGGTGGGAGATCACGTGCTGGATCCCGCGTTCACGCGTTACGATCGACGGGCGCTGTACGTCACTCACGATGTCACTCAGATGGTCCGCGAAGGTCGCAATGCCGTCGGCCTGATGCTCGGTAACGGCTGGTACAACATGCACACCCGTGCCACGTGGGATTTCGACCAGGCACCTTGGCGCGGTGAGCCGCGGGCTCTGGTTCAACTGCGCATCGAGCACGAGGACGGATCCGTATCGACGGTTGTCACCGACGCGTCGTGGCGTGCCAGTACGGGGCCGGTTTATCTGGACGGTGTGCGAGCAGGCGAGTTCTACGATGCGCGACGGGAACTGCCCGGCTGGTCGACGCCGGAGTTTGATGATGCGGCTTGGAGTGAACCTGCCGCGCTGGATGCCCCTGGCGGCGTCCTGTCGGCACAGATGATGCCGCCCATCCGAGTGATGACGCGGAATCCCGTGAGTGTGAATGAACCGCGTCCCGGTGTGTTTGTGTTTGATATGGGACAGAACATGGCCGGCTGGGCTCAGCTTCATGTCCAAGGACCACGCGGCAAGCACGTCACCTTGCGTTACAGTGAACGCATTGATGATCAGGGGATGATCGAGCGGAGTGAGATCAGCCCGTACGTGTTCGAAGGTGCTTTTCAGACAGATACCTATATCCTGAAAGGGGATGGCGAGGAAATCTGGGAGCCGCGGTTCACCTACCACGGGTTCCGCTACGTCGAAGTCACGGGATTTCCTGGCCAACCGGATTGTTCCAGTCTGCAAGGGCGCTTCGCGCATACGTCGCTCGATTGGGGTGGATCGTTCGCATGCTCAACTTCGTTGCTGAACGATATTCAGCGACTGACCCTGTTTAGCTATATGAGCAACTTCCACGGATATCCGACCGACTGCCCACAACGGGAAAAAAACGGCTGGACAGGCGATGCTCATCTGGCGGCCGAACAGGCGATGTACAACTGGCACAATGCTGCCGGTTACACCAAGTGGATTCGTGACATCGATGACGAGCAGAAAGAGAGTGGCGAGGTCGCGGCGATCATTCCCACGGCCGGCTGGGGCTATGCCTGGGGGAACGGGCCGGCCTGGGACAGCGCGCTAGTCCTGATACCGTGGTATGTCTACACCTACTGCGGGGACCAGCGGATCCTGAGCGACAGATACGACGCGATGAAGAAATACGTCGATTATGTCCAAGGTAAATCAGATCATCTGATCGCTGACTTCGGCCTGGGAGATTGGGTACCGGCCAAAACCGAAACACCGCGGAATATTACTTCGACCGGGTACTTCTATCGAGATACGGTGATCGTGGCGGAGGCGGCCAAGATCCTGGGCAAAGACGAGGATGCGCGGCACTACGCCCAGTTGGCTCAGCAGATACGCGAGGCGTTTAACAAGACGTTCTGTAAAAGTGACGGTTCGATCGGTAACAACAGCCAGACGGCGCTCAGCTGCGGACTCTACCAGGGATTGGTACCGGCCGAACAGATTCCACGGGTTCTCGCTAAACTGGTGGCAAGCGTACATGGCAGTGACGACCACCTGGATGTGGGCATCCTCGGAGCGAAGTACCTGTTTCATGCACTCAGCGACCATGGCCAACATGCGTTGGCGTATCGGATTGCTACACAGACGACGCCACCGAGTTATGGTGATTGGGTAGAGCGTGGAGCAACGACGTTGTGGGAAGATTGGCCCGGTGTGGCGTCGCTCAATCATATCATGTTTGGCGATATTAGTGCCTGGTTCTACCAGGAACTGGCCGGTATCCATGCCGACGCTTCACAGCCTGGCTTCAAGCACTTCCTGGTGCGTCCGCGGCCCGTTGACGACCTTAGTTGGGTGAGCGCCAAGCACGCTTCACCCCATGGTCGAATACACGTTTATTGGGATCACGACGAGCATGGAGTCCTGACGATGAATGTCGAGGTCCCGGTCAATACCACGGCCACGATCTACATTCCCACCACCAATCCGGACAAGGTTGAACTGTACGCCGCCGCCAACGATGTGGACGACACGCTCGAACCTTTGGACAGAGAGACGGTGATGCGCGATCCGGTGACCGGCAAGCCTGGTCCGGTTGAACCGGGCTACCTGATCGTGCACGTCGGTTCGGGAGCGTATCGATTCCAAGCCGATTTATCGCTCCGATGAGACAAGCCCAGTGGAAGCGGGGGGCGGGAAGAAATTATCCGAGCATCAAATACCGAAATCATTCTTCCCACGATCCTTGGCAAGGACTCTTGCCAACCGATCCTTTTGCCCGCAAGAAATCCGCTTGGCCCCCGTCCGAAGACCTTGGCGGTCAGAAGGATCTCGCACCAGAACCGGTGCAGCCTTTCACACCGGCTCCCAGCCAGCGCGGTACGACTCCTTGATCACGGCATCGGCGGTGGAACTGCCTGTGGCCTGCATGTTGGCGGCATCCCAGTAGAGTTTTTCGCCGGTGCGCAGGGAAGCAACTCCCAGCAGGACGAGCTCGGTGAGTTTTGCTCCGTACTGGAAGTTCGAGCCAGCCGGCGGGCCTCCCTTACAGGCGTCGAGCCAATCGCGGTGATGCCCTGCGGAGCGCGGAATCGACTCGGCCGGTTTCGTGTATTGGCCCGTCCGCTCCAGCGGCAATAGACGTGGCATGCCGCCGGCACCGTCGCAGAGCATTGTGCCTTTTTCGCCGACGAACAGCACGCCGCGTGCCGGCAACGCGGTGCCGCGCGGGAGTTCATCGGGACACGGAGGTTGCAGACCGCCGTCGTACCAGGTGACATTGACCGGCGGCCGGTCGCCTCGCGCCGGGAACTGGTAGTAGCAGATTTCGCCGCGGGGGGCGATTTCGGCGTTCGTATCGCCGGCTGGCCGCGATTCGACGCTGGTCGGTGCCGCCAGATCGAGAGCCCAGCAGGGGGCGTCCAGATCGTGGCAGCCGAAATCACCCAAGCCGCCGCTGCCAAAATCCCAGAAGTCGCGCCAAGCGACGGGCGTGTACGCCGGATTGTAAGGACGCGGTTCGCGGGGGCCGATCCACAGATCCCAGTTGACTCCGGCGGGCACAGGCGGCGTGTCGGTGGGACGACCGGTGAGTTGTTTGTTCCAGCGTTGGGCGGCGACCCAGGCATGCACCTCTCGGACCGGCCCAATCGCTCCGTCCCAGATCCATTCGCACGTCATGCGAATGCCCAAATTGGAGTGGCCTTGGTTGCCCAACTGCGTGGCGACTCCAGTCTCCTTGGCCACCTCTGCCACGCGACGCGCTTCCCAGATGTTGTGTGTCAGAGGTTTCTCACAATACACGTGCTTGCCCGCTCGCATGGCTGTGATCGAGACGTACGCGTGCAGATGATCGGGCGTGGCACAGAGGATGGCATCGACTTCCGGCTTCTTCTCCAACAGCACGCGAAAATCTTCATACTCGGCGCATTGGTAGTTGGGGATCTGCTCGCTGTAGTGTTTTTCAATTTCTGTTTGTGCTTGTTTCCGTCCCCCTTCCCCTTTGTAGTAGAAGGCTTCCAGGCTGTAGGCCTCCAGAGGATCGGCGACGGCGATCACTTGGACATCCGGTTCGCGCAGCAGTGCTCGCAGGTTGGTCAAGCCTTGTCCGCCGGCGCCGACCAGGGCCACGTTAATCCTGTCGCTGGGCGCCACATATTTCGGCCCGCCCAGGACATGTGGAGCAACAATCGTGACGGCCGCAGCGGCTACCGTGGATTGGAGAAATCTTCGTCGCGTTTGCATCGTTGTTACCTCGGTTGATTGTAAAGCAGCTCGTAACCCGAACCCTCAGCCAGGATGGGGAGTCGGCTGGCAATGCGGGTCGCAAGCGTCATGGCGTGACCGGCGCGTGACTGGATCACAGAATTCCAGTACATGCTCGGCGAGCAAGGCGCCCAGAGCTTACAATGATTGTAACAGGAGAGAATTTGAAGGGGGTATTCGGTGGCGGATTCAATTTCCGGCGGGTTTAATGGGAGGAAGCGACATGAGAGACGAGATGCACCGCAGGCGCTTTTTCGACCTGGTCGCGGGAACCGGCCTGGCGGCCGCCACGCTTCAGGCGGCAACCGATGTGGCGGCTGGGCAGGACGAAAACATCGCGACGAAGGAGTCCGGCACCCCGACCGGGCAACAGCCAACGCGCGAAGTGCGGCTGCAGCGGCTGCGCCGCGCGAGATCGATGAGGCCATACAGCATTGTCCGACCTTGTTTCAGCCCCTGGGGACCATCGAATGGCACGGACTGCATAACATCGTCGGACTCGAC
Organism: uncultured Planctomycetota bacterium; assembly: GCA_963700515.1. Lineage (GTDB taxonomy): Bacteria > Planctomycetota > Planctomycetia > Pirellulales > Pirellulaceae > JAJRVM01. The sequence continues at coordinate 170,113 of CAVOXY010000021.1, forward strand.
GCCGTCAAAGCTCATCATCTGTGTGTGCGTGCCGCGCGCGACGGGGGACTGGTCGCTCCTGCACTATTCGGTGGAGTGGGTGGCTTGGATCAGCCGCACACATTCGTGATCGAGCCGGAGAACGATGTCCACAGCGTGTTGCTGCGCGCGTGGCTCGAGCAACTGAGTCGCGAAGCAGTGCGTCAAGGATTTGGCGCAGTAATCTTCCTGACGGGGCACTACGGCGCGGCTCAGCAGATGGTGGTGCGCGACACCGCTGTGCGCATGAGTCGTGCGCTGGGTGTTCCGGTGTTAGGAACTCCCGAGTATTTTCTGGCGTTGGATGTCGGCTACCTGGGTGACCATGCCGCGTGGGGTGAAACGTCTCTCATGATGTATCTGGATCCGGAGAGTGTCGATCTAACGCGCCTGGGTGAGCCACCGCACCGGGGTGTCGGCGGACGGGATCCACGCGAAGCGACGCGAGAAGATGGCGAGAAACTCGCCAAGACGATTATCACTCGACTGGCTCGGCTGGCGCAGCGTATGCCCCAGTGGGATGAAACGACGCGTCAGCAGTTTATTGCCGCCGAGGCAGCCCTCGTGAACCGGCAGTTGTCTCTGGCGGCCAGTGAAAAGAACGTGTGGGCCGGATGGCGCAACGTTGGACGCGGCGTGATTTCAGACTACGGTCGCTTGCTGGCGGAAGAACAATTTGCGAAGATCGTGGAGCTGACAGACAAACTCTGAACAATACGCGATGCATTGCGACGGCGAATGGAAAATCATGGTATTCGAGAGAAAGCACTGCTGAAGACACACAAACGGTTTGACCTCCTTGATCGACAAGCACTTGCACCGAGGTTTCACGAATATGGAATGTATGATCCGTCGACTTGCGTCCCACTTGATGCGCTCGTTGTTCATAGCATCAATCTGCTTTGTGGGCCTCTCTTGCCTGGTCAGCGCGGAGGAGCCGACGAGGACCGACATGTGTCGGTTTCTGCCGAACAACGGCAACAGTGTCTACGAAGTCACGGGGCTGCTGCGGAGTTGGCCGGCCGAGGGTCCGAAGCTGCTGTGGCAAACGCAGGTCGGCTGGGGCAAGAGCGCGGTCGTGGAGGCAAATGGTTTGGCCTTCACCGCTACCGAGACCGACCAGCAGCAGTGGGGCATTTGCCTGAATCCCGCGACCGGCGAAACGCTTTGGAAGAAACTGCTGTATCCGAAGCCCAATCGTCATTTTTCCTGGGGACCTGTTACCTCGCCGATCATCGATGAGGACCGCGTCTACTTCATCCCGTACGCCATTTATGAGGGCGATGTGTGGGAGATGCGCTGTCCGGTTTGCTGCTTCCAAGCAGATGGTACTGAATTGTGGCGAGCCGATCAGGATATCTGGGCCACCGAAGCTTCCACACCGCTGATTGTCGGAGAGACACTTTATGTTTCGGCCGACAATCCGCAGCGCGCCGTCCTCATGGCGCTCAACAAACGCACGGGTGAGGTGCTCTGGTCGACGAAAGCGGAATCGAACGAGCCGCGCGAGCTTGGGGCGCCGTCATCCTTGACCTATCAAGTCGTCGACAACATTCCCCAGATTATCGTCGGAACCTACGGGACGCGGGAATTGCTGGGTGTGCATGCCGACTCGGGCGCGATCATGTGGCGCTACGCTTATCCAGCCGATATCATCATCGGGCTGATCAGTACGCCCGTGGCCATGGGATCACGACTGTTCGTGTGTGGCGGTGAAGGCAAAGGACGTGATTTCTCCGTCTGTCTCGACATGCAGGCGGCCGATGGAAAGATTGCCTGCCACGAAGTTTATCTCAGCACGGAATTGCAGAACAACAAATACAATACCGTGGCCATTTACCAAGACGCCGTGTTCGGATTTGGCGGGAACGATCGAGCGGGGTCTCTGCACTGTACAAACTTCGCGGATGGCAGGCTATTGTGGAAAGAGGCCGGCCGACAATGGACCAACGAGCAGAATCTGGTTATTGCCGATGGCCTGATATTCGCGCTCAACAAAAACAATGAACTGGTAATGGCCCAGGCTAGTCGCGAGGGCTATCACGAACTGGGACGGGTGACAGTGCCTGTCGAACTGGGCCGACCGCAGCAGCCGACGATCGCCAATGGGCGGATGTACATTAGAGGGAAAGAGGCCGTGGTCTGTTATCAGGTGGGACAGTAGCGTCGTAAGCTTTCCCCAATGGCGGACGTAGGCCGCGGCCAAAAAAAGCGAGCCAGGCGTCTGGCGGTACTGACTTGGACGATCGGAGTGAATGCGGAGTGCGGAATGCGGAATGCGGAATGCGGAATCCACAGTACTGTGATCACTGCGACGACTGGCCAAGCGTTTGGCGCCCTGCACTTGCATTGCAGTTTCTCACTCCGCATTGCGCACTCCGCATTCCGCATTCCCTAATCGTTTTCAATCCAAATAGTCGGAGCAAGAAGAAAACGCGCTCCATGTACGCATTTTATCAAGCAGGATTAACCTGAGGCATGGTGCTTCCATGAAACGACTTTTTCTGAATCTCACGTGCTTCCTGGCCTTTCTTGGCACGATTACCGGCACAACACGCCTGTTCTCGCAGGAAAAGCAACCGTTAAACCTCAAGATGCAGACACAGAAGCTCTGTCAGAACGACTGGGGAGGCAATTTCTGGAAGATTGTGGAAACCGAGCAGCGGTGGAGCCCGGCGGAGACGGCTCTGATCGTCTGTGACGTGTGGGATGAGCATTGGAGCCAGGGAGCGACGCGACGAGTGGCGGAGATGGCGCCACGCATGAACATCGTTGTTCAAGCAGCTCGGTCGCTGGGTGTGTTCATCGTCCACGCGCCATCCGATACGATGGACTTCTACCAGGGCACGGCGGCTCGCCAGCGCATGCTCGATGCTCCCCAGAGCGTCATGCCGGAACCGGCCCCTCATCCCGATCCGCCCCAGCCAGTCGACTCCTCGGACGGCGGATCGGACACGAACGAGAAGCCGTGGCGTAAAGCATGGTCACGGCAGCATGCGGCCATCCAGATCGATCCATCGGAAGATGGGATCAGCGACAATGGGCAGGAGGTCTGGAACGCTCTGCAGCAACGTAAGATCAAGAACGTCATCATCCTGGGCGTACACACGAACATGTGTATTCTGAACCGGTCGTTCGCCATCAAGGCGCTCGTCACGCGGGGCATGAACGTGGTGTTGGTGCGTGATTTGACCGATCCGATGTACAATCCCGCTCAGCCACCCTATGTCGATCACGAAGTGGGGCGGCAGTTGATGATCGGCTATGTGGAGAAATTCTGGTGCCCGACGATTCTCAGCCAGCAGATTCTGGACGCCACGAAGTAGTCTTGCGCCACCCTTAGGGAGGGAACGCCGAAGTTTTTTGGACCGCTCTCTAGGGGGGCGCCGCATCCTGCCGCTGCTGCACAATGACGAACCAGCCGGTGTCTCCCTGCTGGAATGGACGCCCCCGCACGATTACCGGAGCGAACGCCGCCAAGTAGCTCGACGTGTCACTGTTGCTCGCTACAGGATCGCGGTACTGGCTTGGCAACAGGTTGTCCACTGACTCAGCGGCAGACTGCCTATCCATCCAAAACCGTTTGGACCGCTTCATATGCTCCAGCACAATATCGCTGACGTGCGGTAGGGACTTAGGGTTCTGCAGCATGGCTTGATGCAGGTCCCGGTGGTGAAGTACCAGTCCCTCACCCCGTTCGTCCTGTGACGTGAGGTCGTCTGCGAGCATGTAGTATCTGCGAGCCTCGACCAGCAGCACTCCTTGTCCTTCCGGTAAACTGATCTTCAAGTCGGCGAAGCTACCCAACTCGATGGACATGCCCAACACGCCCAGCGGCGCATCTTGGTGGTTGAGCCAGATGGGGACCGTGAGAAGTACAACCAGGTCGCCGCCCACGGTGCTGCGGGTAGCAGTCGAATTGTGAGGTGCAGACAGCGGGCGGGGGCTGATCATCTGATTGACGGGATAATCCTGCCCGCTGCCATGGAAATAGTCGCGAAAAGCGAAATTGTCCCCCAGACTGCCAAATCGCTCACCCGTCTCCTTGTGACTGGGCGATCGAGCGATCTGTGTTCCGTCCGAGGCCTGAATGAACCAGCTGCGGCAAGGGATATCGGGATAGAGCTGATCATGCCGCTGATCGATCCATTGTTGCAAGGGTGACCAGAGTTGTTCGTCAAGTGGCTGGACATTGGCGGCGGTCAGCATTTGAGCAAGTTCCGGAGCGGAGGCCTCTTTTTCCATGATCCGCCAGCGTATATCGATCTGATTGGCGATCGAGCGCGCGGCGAACTCGGCCGATACCTGCAAACCGCGCTGGCGCAATTCAAATTCACTCTTGCGTGCCGTCTCCGCATCCCGATAAAGCTGCCGTTCGCGCTGGGCCTGTTGGCCCTGCCAGAGTGCGCCCGTGATGCCGGCGACGGTCAGCATGATGAGTGCGGCCAGGAAGGACTGTGTTAGTGTGCGGTGTCGTCGAGCCCAACGAGCTCCTCTTCGCAGCAGAGGTTCCTGATAAGCCAAGACGGGAGCGTCGGCCAGATAACGATCCACGTCGTGTGCCAGTTCCAGGGCGGTTGGATAACGCCGATGGGGATCGAGTGACATCGCTTTCAGGCAGATGGCTTCCAACGCTTTCGATACATCCTTGTTGATCTGAGTTGGTCGTTTGAATTCGCCGTGCAGGACGAGTCGTCTGATTTCCGGCACCGCGGTGCCGGTAAACGGCAGCTCGCCGGTCAGAATTTTGTACAACGTCACACCCAGACTGTAAATGTCGCTCGCCGGACCCACGTCAACCCTTCCCTCCGCCTGCTCCGGGCTCATGTAGGCTGGCGTTCCCGCGCCGCGTCCTTCGTCCCCTGATTTGTCGCTACCGGAGCTCGGCTTCAGCGTTTGCTCGCTGGGCTGCTTGAAAACACCTTGTCGCCCCACCGGTATGGCCAGGCCCCAGTCGATGACAATCGTTTCGCCATAACGGCCGAGCATCACGTTTTGCGGCTTGATATCGCGATGCACAATACCTCGATTGTGCGCGTAGGCAATCGTGCGACAGATGGCCACGAAATGGTTGAGTAGTTCGTGAAACTGGACTGGCCGGTTGTGCGGTTCGGCCGACTCCCCTGCGGGGTGATGGTAGCGGCGGATCCCGGCATCCAATCGCTCACCATTGATGAACCGCATGGTGTAGAAGAGTCGGCCTCCCTTGGATCGTCCCAGGCCGTAGACGGGGACTACACCGGGGTGTTCCAGGCGACTGGTAATCTCCGCCTCCAACAAGAAACGTTCACGACAATCGCTGTCCCCTGCCAGGCTGTCGTGAATAAACTTCACGGCCGTGTCGCGTTTGAGCTGTTGGTCCTCCGCCACATAGACGACTCCTAAACCACCCTGGTCGTGGTATCGGAGACGGCTCAGCGTGGAATCGACAATCAGCGTCTCGTCACAATGGCGAGCAAGCACCGTGTCTTCGGAAGCCATCAACTTACGAAAAGCTTCGTCTACGACGTGTTCGTCCTGCGGGAAACGGGAGCGATATTGGTCTTGATCGATGGTCTGGCTGCCCCGCAGCCGATAGTCAAGCTCCTGTAGCAGCAACTCGTAGAGCAGCTTCGAACGCTCCGGTTCCTCCCAACCGACCAGGAAGTCCTCGATACGAGAGTCCGCGCCAGCTTGCAGTCCCGCCTCGAACGCGTCGCACACCGCATCGATTTGGCCGCCACTGGAAGCGGAAGGTCGCTGCTGGACCCAGTTGTCGAAGTCAGACATCGTCTCCACCCCGTGTCCATTTGTCTTGAATGCGTTCCAGTTTCCGCTCGATCGTGCGCTTCGAGCAGCCCTGCCGGCGGGCAATCTCGCTGTTGCTGTAGCCTTCCAGCTTCAATAACGCGATTTGCTCCAACGTTGCATCCTGCAGGTCCCCCAGCATGACATGGCACGTCTCGGAAAGCATGCCTGTCAGCTCAGGTGTCGGTTCCCGACCAAGTACCTGATCGATGCCCCAGAGACCGTCCTCGGGATCCTGGCGGCGGCCCAGTACCGACTCGCCTTGCACCAACCCGCCGCCCCGCTTTTCGGCAAAATGACGTCGCTGCACCTTGATCGCCTTGCGCGCCGTAATGGTGACCAACAGTTTCCAGAGATCGTCGCGATCCTCCAGCTGCGGAAAACGCCCCGCTTCCGCACCGCGAAACAGACTGTTCATGGCACTCAGAGCCACGTCCTCTTCGTCGGCGACTCGCCGCGGCAACTCTCCGAGCCGCCGTTTGGCCAGACGGACGATTTTCTCGAAGTACTCGCGCCAAATGACGTCTGCGGCGCGCTCGTCACCCCTCTGTAGGCGGGATAGCCATTGAGATACTTGCTCCGTGGACATGGTGTCTTCAGCTTTCGGCCAGGACGCTAACGAGGCAGGGCCTCGAACCAACGACGAGCTACCGCTCGGCTCGGTCAACCCGCCGAGCGTTGGTCGCTAGAACTTGACTCAAACGGTTCACGTTTTGTCCCATAAGGTGGACAAGTTTTGTCCCATAAGGTGGACAAACCGGGTGGACGAGCATCCGATTATTGTCATCGCATGCGGGCGAGTCAACGAATTCCTGACGTCCGTCGGTTCGATCTACCGACTACTTAACGTAGGGGCCGGCATTTCCGGAAAAGTCGTCCGGGATTTCCACAGGGTGGTTTCCGCCGGTTGTGTGTCGCACCGAGCCCATGTTTTGCCATGGAGGGCTAGGGGCACGCACGGTGGCGACGTCAGAAGGAGGGCGAGACGATGCCGGATGGAAAACGAAAACGCCGCAGTTCACCGAACCTGGCCAAGCGACGTTGGTACGCTCAGCACCGAGCTCGCCGGTTTGCCCGCCGCCTGTGGGTCACTGATCTCGCTGGCGACGGGTGGGTGAACGCGTGACGTATCCGCTCTGCAGCACAGATGCATCTGGTGGCCGATCACCTGTTGGCTTCGAGTGATCACTTTGGCTCCGCGTAAAGTCCCACTTCGCACAACGCTGGGCAGGCGGCTGCCTGAGTGATGCGGAGTCTGACTTTGGCGGTGGTGACGGGATCGAATCGCAGCAGGCGGCGATTCGCGATACTCGTCCCATGGGTGAATTCCACCCATTTCCCGTCCTGCCACTGATCCAGCGCAAACGCTTCGATGCGTTGGCCAAGCGGCAGATACTCACGGAGATTGACGACGTTGAATGTGGCTGGCGAGTCCATTTCCAATGTGAGTTGGGGAGTGGTCATCGAATCGTCAGTGGCCCAGTACGTGCGTTGATCGCCGTCGATCACATTGCTGGCCGAAAAGTCCGCGGCCGCGCCTCGAATATTGCTGGCGGTCACTTTCGCTGAGCTGGCGAAGTCATGAGCAAATGTGGCGTCGAGGATCCGTCGCATTTCGCGCAATGCCCGGACATCGTTATCGTGGATCTGGCCACGACGATCGGGAGGAAGGTTTAGATTCAGGCAGGCTCCGCGACCGACAGATTTATAGTAGATATCGAGCAATTGTGCCGGGCTCTTGACCTGATCGTCCTGGGATGCATGGTAGAACCAACCGGGACGGATGGAGACATCGCACTCTGGTGGAATCCAGTCTGTACCAGGTCGCTCGCCGTGGTTCAAGTCAGCCTTCGTGCTGCCCGGTACTCCATCACCTGCGTTGATGGTGGCCCAACAGGGCTCGCCCGCGAGGCCCTGTTCGTTACCCACCCAGCGAAAGTCCGGACCAACGTCGCTGAACATCACGGCCATCGGCATCCGTTCGCGCACCATCTGCCAAGTGTTCTTCCAGTCGTAGTAAGTGCGGTTATCAATTCGCCGCGTCTCCCGCGCGCCGCCGTAGAATCCGTCACCGCCGTTCGCTCCGTCGAACCAGACAGTGAAAATGTCACCGTAATTGGTCAGCAACTCGCGCAATTGGTTGCGATAGTACGTGATGTACTCGGCGCGGCCATAATCCTTTTGATTGCGATCCCAGGGCGACAGATAGACGCCAAATCGTATTCCTTGTCGGCGGCAGGCTTCGCTCAGTTCTCGCACCACATCACCTTTTCCGTCACGCCATGGCGCGTTCTTCACGCTGTGCTCGGTGAATTTGGACGGCCACAGACAGAATCCATCATGATGCTTGGCGGTAAGTATGAGTCCTTGCATACCACCTTCCTTAGCGGTGCGAGCGATCTGATCGGCATCGAACTGCGTGGGATTGAAGACCGCCGGATCTTCATCGCCGTAGCCCCATTCCTTATCGGTGAAAGTGTTCACCGTGAAGTGAATGAAGCCGTAGAACTCCATCGCATGCCAGCGCAGTTGTCGTTCGGTGGGCACCGGTCCGTAGGGAACAGGTGGATCGGCACCAGTGGCGAGAGTTGGGCCTCCAAACAGAAGCACGAGCAAAAGCGATCGGATCATGGTGCGGTCTCCCAGTTAGCTGAGCACGTGTACACGTAGCTGAGCCCGCCGAGGGCTCCGTAGCAGCGCGGTTGGATGTCCCACTTCCCTCTGCGTAACTGAGCCCGCCGAGGGCTCCGTAGCAGCGCGGTTGGACGTTCCACTTCCCTCTGCGTAGCTGAGCCCGCCGAGGGCTCCGTAGCAGCGCGGTTGGAGGTTCCACTTCCCTCTGCGTAGCTGAGCCCGCCGAGGGCTCCGTAGCAGCGCGGTTGGAGGTTCCACTTCCCTCTGCGTAGCTGAGCCCGCCGAGGGCTCCGTAGCAGCGCGGTTGGAGGTTCCACTTCCCTCTGCGTAGCTGAGCCCGCCGAGGGCTCCGTAGCAGCGCGGTTGGACGTTCCACCCGCTGCATCTGAAGCCTGGCGGCTTCAGCTACACGCCTGGCGGCTTCAGCTACACGCCTGGCGGCTTCAGCTACTTGATTCTGAGAGAGTCCACCGCCGCGGTCAAGACGCCTCACCGCCCGCGCCCGCCGCTGCTCGGTCCTCAACCAGTGCGAGATAGTCCGCGCTCAGCGACCCAGCAGGGCGGGAAGTCGAGCGGTATTATTGGGGGGATTGGCTTCATAGATGCCAAACTCAGCCCACACCGGCAAATGGTCTGAGACATCCAATGCCTGGTCGCGTGTGAGCTTGAAGGCGGACTCCAGATCAAACACACCCCACCGCCCGGTGTACTCGGCCGTCCGGTCGCGATCGAAGAGCAAGTTATCGTACATTTTCGACCGCCGGGTATTCGTGGTGATATCACGAACGGCCCACGCAATGCCTGGAATCTGTCCCAAGCGACCGAACTGGCGATCGCTCGCATTCAGGTCTCCCAGCAGGATGACATCATCTTCGTCGCCGCGAGCTTGTTGCATAACCAGAAAGACGTCCGCCAACACGTCGACTTCCGCTGCCACTTCGTCCGGGTCGGTGTGAGCATTTACCAGCCAGAATGTGAACGACTTGTCGGGAGTCGATGTGCGAGTGCGAAAGCGGGCCACAAACGGCTCGCGGTGCATTTCATCGCGGGGATCCTGAATGGTCCCGGTGGAAGATGGATCGACTTCGATACGATTGGTGTCGTAGACGAAAGCGTACTGCTCGGTACTTACCGTGCGGCCCAGTCGAGGACCGATCACGAAATTGTAGCGACTCCCATCCGCGTTGATGGCGGCCACGAAATCCGGCAGAATGCGATCTTCTTGGCTGCGAATTTCCTGAATCGCCACCACGTCAAACTGCCGGACGACCTGGGCCAGAATATTGACGACCCCAGGCTTGGAGAGTTTGCTGCTGCCGAATACTTGAATGTTGAAACTGGCGATGAGGATTGTGTCGGCGGGCTTGCGCGAAGAAGCCAACGATACCGCAGCAGTGCCGCCCGTCACGGTGCTCCCGGTGCCAGGGATCGACACCAAGTTCTCCGTTATGGCACCTGTTACCTGGTTCTTGAACCCGCTGAGCTGTTCCTGCAGTTCTCCGGCTGCCGCAGATTTCTCGCGCTGGTCTGCCGGCCGACTGTGAAAGACGCGTTGAATGAGGGGACCCAAGACCGGCAGGTCGGGGGCAGCCCAACCGGCCACGCCACCTCCGGTCGCTAGAATCCAAACAGCCCACACGAGGCGAGAGAAAACCGTCGTTCGTTGGGATTTTCCCCTTCTGGATCGTGACCTGGTCCTCGCCATGGTTGGCCTCCGTGCCACAAATATGCCACCATCCTTGATGGCAAAAAGTGAGTGCTAATACGCTGACGTTCTTCGCTATTGTGAGCCCAACTTCGACAGCGCTCGCATCGCGAGTTTGGCAAGTCGCGGGTCAGCAGCCTCGCTCGCCTGTTGCAGGGCCTTGGTCACCGATTCCGATTGCTCACCGATCTCGCCCAGAGCCCACGCGGCGCGTTGTTGAACGGCGAGGTGTCGTGACGACTGAAGCGCGGTGATCAGAGTGTCTGATGTCGACGCCTCTGATGTCGACGCCGCAGCGCTACCGAGTCGACCCAACAGCGTGATCGACCAATAGGCCACCAGCTCTTGGTCGGTGGCCGAGAGCTGGGCCAATTCCTGGGCCGAACCCACCGGTGGCGGACCCAGTTCTTCGAGCGCTGCCACCGCCCATTGACGGACCGACTCCTTGTCGCCGCAGGCTTTGACCAGTGCCAGTGCAGCCGGTTGTGCCTCCTCAGACAGGCGGCTCAAATGCTCAGCCGCCTCAGCTCGCACCGCGGCATTCTCGTCCCCCAACTTCATTGCTAACGACGCCACTTCCGACATACGCGCGTCTCTCCTGGTTTCTTCGCCCTGTGCTCTTCGGCCGCGAGTGGGGAGATAGTTGAAATGGGGCCAACAAACAAGTCCGATTTAGTGGACAGACAGGGCAATCCGTCACGCTTCCCCCTCGATAGTGCGGTCGATGATAGCGTCCTACGTAGAACGGACTTCAGTCCGTTTCGCCCAGTGCTCAACACAGCCATCAGCTAGTAAACAACCGAAACCACACACGAAACGGAAAGATCAATGGCAGAGATATGACGATGGCGGCGCATCAACCCCGGAGTTCACAGCGGTTTTCATGAACCACAGAGAAAAGAAATACGAAGAAGACCCAAGCAGGCTCGGGTCAAAGCAGTGTCAACGGATTCTCACGTGTTTCGAGCGGGAATGGAACGGGCCGTCCGGTTCGCTGGGATTCGAACACGGCGGCGATCATCGAGACGGTCATTCGCGCCTCGTAGACGCTCAGCTTCCGGCTGTCGATCTTCCAGGATCGCGGCGGTCAGATCCTTGCAGGCAGCAATATTCCCGGCATGCAGGTCTCCATCGGAATATGGTTCCGGTTTTCCGATGCCTGCCGAACTGACGCTCTGCCAGGTTTTGCTGCTGCGCCCGGGCGACCAACTCGGATCGTCCAGATAGTACACTTGCGGCAAGTAGCTGGTCAGGATCTCCACGACTCCTTTCGACCCATAGATTTGCAGCCCAAACCGTTGGCCCGCTGCATTGCGGTGGGACCCGAAGTAGCCGGTGACACCATTGTCCATGCCATACATAGCTTGGACAGTATCGCCCCCGAGCGGCCCAATACCTTCGTTACCTGGCTGGACGTCTTGTCGCGTGATGGGATGACCATTTTGCAGCACGCTGGCAAAGCACCAGTTGGGTTCACCCCCAAATTGGTGCATCAGGTTCATGATGTGGCTGCCCAGCACCCACAAGTCTTCGCCGCCGCCGCGTGCATCTTCTTTGCCGCGCCCGCGCAATTCAAGGATCTCACCGAGCCGATCGGCGAAGATGATATCTCGCACCGCCTGCAGTCTGGGGCTGTATCGCGTTTGAAAGGCGATGGCTAACTTGACCTTATGTTGCTCACAGGCAGCGACCATCCGATCGGCCTCTGCCAAGGTGCGACAGAAGGGTTTTTCCATGTAGATGTGAATCCCTCGCTCCGCGGCTGCCAGCACCATGTCACAATGTTGGTCTAACCAGCGCGGAGCGATACTGACGATGTCCGGCTTCACCTCGTCGAGCATCTGGCGGTAATCTGCATAGGCTTGTGTTACCTGCAATCGTTGAGCGGCCTGAGCCCGGCCGGTCGGGTCTGCATCGGCCACCGCCACCAATTTACAGCCGGGCACGGAGAGCCACACCATATCCAGTCCATGCCCATAATCCCCTTTGCCCGTCTCCCCAATCACCGCCACGCGAAATGCATCCACGATCGTTTCTCCCGCTTGTCAGTGCCACGTCATCCAAGCAGCGGACCACATTATCGCACAATCCCCATGCTGCGCCAAAAAAGGGGAGGCTCCCCGTTTTTGCGGCAAGCAGCGGGGATTAGGCAGGTTGTTTGCAGTCAAAGCGGTACGGTCCGTTGCCGGATTGCTGGCGGTGGGATGCCAAGCCTACGGCCGAAGCAGACGCCGGAATCAAGTTCGCGAGTCGTCGACGGGTCCAGCACTGGCAGAGCCTGGCACCCGGCATAGCCATCGCCAAACTGGCAAGTGATAATGGACCGTGCGAGGGAACTCGGACACCAACGCTGTCATGCCTTGATAGCCGTCTCGCCTGTGCTGGAAAACAGGGCAGTTGGTCTGAGGGCGATCCTGTCGCCAGCGTCAGGCAGGCAGACGGGCTTCGTCTAGCGAAACCTCGATTATCCGACCGTCCTTCTTCCAGGTGAGCACCATCATGAAAGAGCCATCCATTGCCCGGACCATTGGTACGATCAATCGGGACCGTATGCGAGAAGACCTGTTCTACCTGGCTGACAACCCGCTCCCCATGCGCAAGTTGAATTTGACCATGCCCGATCATGCCAAGAGCACGCTTCACGAAGCGGACGACTACATCGCTCTGCAACTGGAGCGGAGCGGCTATCAGGTGCGACGTGAAGGGATGCGGGTACAAGCTTTTCGCTGTGACACAGCCAAACCGAAGGCGCATCAATATTCGGCACCGCAACCGGACGATCCCTGGTACGACGCCTATAACTTGCTGGCGGACCGGACCGGTAGCAAACTTCCACAGGAGATCATCCTGTTACTGGCACACAAGGATTCCCAGAGCTGGGTGCATTCGCCGGGTGCCTACGACAATGCTGTGGGAACGGTAGCGGTAATGGAGTTGGCTCGCATCATCGCTCAACTTGAGCCGCGACGCACCATCCGATTCCTGTTCTGTAACGAAGAACACACGCCCTGGACCAGCGTATTGGCCGCCAACAACATGCGCGCTCGAAAGGACAATCTGGTTGCCATCATGAATATCGACTCGCTGGGGGGCAAGAGTCAGGAAGATATTGATGCCAAGGTCAAATCCAACGCGACACTGTACACAGTGGACGAAGGCAAGGCGCTGGCGGACTTGATGACGGAAGTGAATGAGTGGTATCAGCTTGGATTGCGCCAAACGGTCACCAAGCGTCCCCACCCGGGCGACGATGACGGGTCATTTGTGAAAGCCGGTTTCGGCCGCGCCATCGTGAATGTAGGGTCTTTTCCTTACGCCGATCCGGAATATCATCGGGAAGGTGACGTCCCGCAGCGAGTGGACCTGGAAAACGTCCACCTGGCGACCCAAGCCTGCCTGGCCGCCGTGCTGCACGAGGATCTGAAGGAGTGACGCGCCGAGCTGTGAAACGTGCGGGCAGCGACGCTGCTCGGCACGCGATAGACTTTCTTGCCCCCTGGCACATTTCTCCAACGTCAGAGAGTCACACTTCAGGTTTGTGACACGCGCGGATACTTGTGGCCGCCGCCAGAGGCGACGCTCGGCAATTCGGCAATACAGAAGACGGATTGCCGAGCACTCCGATGACAGTCCGCTGTGAGTTCCAACGGTTACGGGCAAAGAAGTGTCAAGCCACACCAGACTTCGTTGGCTTGTAGGCAGGGTCCGCGTTACGGTATAAACACGAGCAGTCTGAAGCTGTGCACGATCGCCGATACTGATTTAACCGGACCGGGACTTCATGAAGAACCAGACCACTCGCATATTCAGCGTTCTGTTGCTCGTCACTTTGGCGGCCACGATGAGTGGTTTTTTGTTTGGCTACGACACGGCGGTTATCAATGGAGCGAACCAGTACTTAAAGGCTCATTTCAATCTGGATGATGTGCAGGAAGGGATGGCGGGTGCCAGCGCGATTTTAGGATGCATTCCCGGCGCCATGTGTGCGGGGTTTTTGAGCGATCGTTTCGGCCGCAGAAAAGTCTTGTTTCTCAGTGCGGTATTCTTCGCAGTGTCGGCTCTGTTGTCAGCCGTTCCACGTGATTTCACGCAGTTCCTCGTGGCCCGGTTCATTGGAGGGTTGGGGATTGGAGCGTCGTCGATGGTCTGTCCGGTGTACATCGCGGAGCTGGCGCCGGCGGCCAAGCGAGGCAGGCTGGGATCGTTGTTCCAGCTGGGCATCGTGACTGGGATCTTCCTGACGCTGTTCATCAATGCCCGCATTCAAGGTCTGGGCGACGACGTGTGGAACATGGACTACGGCTGGCGTTGGATGTTGGGCGCGGAGGTGATTCCGGCGATGCTGTTGCTGGCGGTGCTTTTCTTTGTTCCTGAGAGCCCGCGTTGGCTGATTCAGGCCGGCCGCGAAGACGAGGCGCGCGACGTGCTCGCGGCCATCGGCGGAGCCTCGCATGCGGAGGTTGAGATTCAGGCTGTGCGCAAAGTACTGGCCGAAGATGAGGGACGGTTTCTGGAGTTGTTTGAACACCGGTTCCGTCTGCCACTGATCATCGCCGTGGTGCTGATGGCCGTTTCCCAGTTCAGCGGCATCAACGCGATCATGTATTATTCCACCAAGATCTTCACGTCCGCCGGGATTGGCGTTCAAAGCGCCTTCACGGCCAGCGCGATTGTGGGGCTCGTGAATCTGATCTTCACGTTCGTCGCGATCACGCTGGTCGACAAAGCGGGCCGTCGCCCTCTGCTGATGATCGGGCTCGCCGTCCAGGTAGTTGCACTGGGTACGGTTGGCTGGATGTTTCATGCTTCCTTGAGCGGTTGGCCGGTGCTGTTGGCGATTTTGGTATACATCAGCGCCTTCTCCATGGCGTTGGGTCCCATACCGTGGATCATCTGCTCGGAGATCTTCCCCACGCGGATTCGCGGGCGTGCCATGTCGGTAGCCACGTTCATGATCTGGACGTCCTGCTACATCGTCGCCCAGACGTTTCCCATGCTCAACGACAATCCGGCGATCGGTCCGGCGAAAACGTTCTGGGTCTATGCAGGTTGCAGTTTGATCGGGTTTCTGTTCGTGTCGCTCGTTCTTCCCGAGACGAAGGGACGCAGTCTGGAGGAGATCGAAGCGTCGTGGATCGCACAGTCGGAAGGGTAATGCCCGGCTCGTTGAGCCGATAGTGATCGATCAAACTCGCAAAAAATGAGGTGTGGTCCGCGGGGGCCACACCTCATAGGTTTATGACAATCGTGCCACGTGATCAGATGCCGCGTCTTATGAGCGCAGTCCTTTCAGATTCGGTTCCAGGTGTTCATCCGAGGCGACCAGTTGGTCCCAGTGTACGACTTCGCCGCGGTAGGCAGCGGTACGTCCCAGGATCGTCGTCAGGTTGCTGCGCACGCTGGGCGGAACGGTGATGTTGGCAACGTCATTGGCCAGGATATTGGCATGAAATGTGGCGATATTCGCGACCGCTCCGTCACGGTAAATGCCGGGCGACGATCCGCCTCGGTAGAAGTTGTTGCCACGGATCATGACGTTACCGCCATACTCCGTTTCCAGGACCCCTTCGGTCCCGAACATGCGATTGCGAATCCCTTCGGGCTTCGTATCGAAACCGTCGAACTGGCGCGAGCTGAATGCGATCCCAACATTGTCCGGGTATGTGAACGTCACGCTGAAAGTATCCCAGCAGTCTCCGAAATCGCGTACCTTGCGACCTCCGGTGCCAAACGCACACACCGGAGGCTGGTCCATGATCCAGCTGGCCACGTCGATGGTGTGGATGTTCTGTTCGGTGATGATGTCGCCCGACAGAATCTGATCGAGTCCCCAGGCGCACAAACGGCTCTCGGGATTAGTAGTCGCCTCTCGGGCAGCCTCGATCTGGCCCATCCAGGGGATTCCCGCGTGATAGGTTGACTCGCCGAAGGCGAAGCGTCCGATAGCGCCCTCGTGCACTCGCTTAAGAGCCTCGATATAGAACGGATCGGAGCGGGTTTGGAAATCAACCAGGAAACAGCGCCCCTTGGAGGTGGCTTTCTTGCCACTTTCTTCTATGGTTTTGCAGCCGGGGACATCGACAGCAATGGGCTTGGCGACATAGACGTGTTTGTCGGCGTCGACTGCCGCAGCGGCTTGGATCGGGTGAAAATAGGGAGGGGACTCGATCACCACGGCGTCCAGCTTCTGTTCCAGCAATCGTTTGTAGCCACTCAACCCGGTGAAACGGGCATCCGAACGGATCTTGAATTTGTCGCCGAACGGGGTGACCCGATCTTCAAAATAGTCGGCGGCGGCTACGATGTTGTAGCCACCATGTGCTTCGAACAGCTCAGCAATCCAGGTCCCTCGACCGCCGCAGCCGATGAACCCGATATCGACTTTCTCATTGGCGGTTGCACCGCGCACCAATTCAGGGCGGATGAGCGAGATCGTAACAGCAGCCGCTCCGGCACCGGCCAGGAAATGCCGACGGGAAACGCCGCCACCCGCAGTGCGATTATCAAGCGATTTGTGTGAATCGGACATGATCAACTCTCCATGGACTGAAACATTAATAACCTAATTGAACAGCGCTGATTCGGGCCTATTTCGCGGCTTTTCCAAAGACCTCGACTTCCACATAGTGATTCATGCCGCTGGCAGTACTTCCCTTGCTGTAGAGGCGTACGTAGCGACCTTTGACTCCTTTGGCATCGATGAGCATACCCAGGTTCGTTTCGATGTACGGACGATCCTTGCCGATACCCAACTTCGCTGAGGCATCTGTATCGTTGTTGTACACCGTCTTCACGTCCTTGGCAAAATTCTCGTCATCCGAGACTTGTACGATCACGTCACGATAGCTGCGCGCCTCGCGGAAGTAATGCCAGAGGTAGAGAGCATAGATCTCGGCCGGTTTTTCCAAATCGATTTGGACCCACTGCAGACTGGGTGACAATTCGACATAGGCGTCCTCGCTCCCCTCCTTCTTGCCATCTGTGACGAATCTGAGTTCGCCCAGAATCGGGTTGGAATCACTGGAAGTGACTTTCTTCTTCAGGGCCAGATTGACCGTGCCTGCTGGAACCATCAAAGGGGGCCGGTCGGCTGACGGCATCTCCAAGTCGGGAAACAGCGCGGCCAGAACACTCGGCGGAGTGCCGGCCAGTATTTCCACCGGAAGTTCAGTCTTCAACGGCACCTTGGTGTCGTCAGCCTCGCAGAGAGTTGCCATGCAGAGCACTCCCATAAGCAACGCAGTCATGCGAACCATCCAATCATCTCCTCACTAATAGAAGTCGTGTGACAAAGGTCTTGTTTACGCGGCCGGATGGCCGCAACAAAATGGTCGACCGAATGGCGCTATGGCCCTCAATCCGCTCCGGTCACGCCTTGGGTGCCTTGGTCCCCCTGGCGACGATCCTCTTATCATAATCCACCGGCAGCTGTTTGACGCGGCGGCGAACCCGCCATAAGTCCCCCAGAATCCGCCGCGATTCCTGTCGCATATCCAGTTGGCTCCCCGGTTGGTCGGACCAGTTGATGGGGACCTCGGCCACCTGGTAGCCAAAACGTTGAGCGAGAGCCAGGATTTCGAGATCAAACAGGTATCCTGTCTCCTGCGATAGTGTGAACAGCTGCTTGCCCGGCCCCGTCCGCAGCATTTTGAAGCCACATTGCGTGTCTCGGACCGACACACGGAACAGCAGGCGGGCCAACGCCGCGAACGAGCGTCCAATCAGCGCTCGCCGCCACGTACGGTGTCGCACGACGTCGTCGGCCTGGACCAGTCGCGAGCCGACGGCCAGGTCCGCCCCCGCCTCCAAGGCCGCACTGAGTTTCTGCTCTTCTTCGATCGGAGTCGCTCCGTCCGCGTCGGCGTACAGCAAGCGACTTCCCCGCGCGGCCAGCACGCCGGTCCGCACGGCGGCACCTTTTCCCATATTTTGCGGATGCCGGATGGCCAATAGTTGCTCCCACTGGGCGGAAATCGTCTGCAAGACCTCTCCGAGGTGGTCAGAGCTGCCGTCGTCGACGACAATCACTTCATATTGGCTCGCATACCGTTTGTTCAGATGGACTCGAATGTCTTCCAAGTAAGGGGGCAAACGCTGGGATTCGTTATACGCCGGAATGATCAACGAGATAGCCAACCCGCTCAGCGGAAACCGCGGTATCGATCTTCCGCTGATGATCGTGTGGATCTGGTATCGTTGACTCTTCCGGCGTCGTCGGCGGTGATCCGCCGATGCCGCTCAATCGATTATCCGACGGCTTTGACATTTCCAACCTCTACTCGGACGTGTTCTCTCTGAGCGACAACTGGTGAAAGGTGTTACTTCCGTGAAAGACGCTGCTTCCATGAAAGGGATCGTCAGCTGCGTGCTCGTGTTGCTGTTCGTTTCCGCAGTCGCTGTAGCCCTGCGCGTGCCGCATCTGAACACGCGACCGATGCATGCCGACGAGGCAGTACAGGCGGCCCGATTCCGCGACCTCTGGCAAACGGGACGTTTCACATATGATCCGAACGAATTCCACGGTCCCACGCTGATCTACGCCACACTCCCGTCCGCGACGCTCAGCGGCGCGGAGTCTTTTGCCGATACGACCGAGGCAACCTATCGCGTCGTTCCCGTCTTTTTCGGTATCGCGCTGGTGGTTCTTATTCTCACGTTTAGCGATATCCTGGGACGGACGTCGTCTGCCGCCGCGGCACTGCTGGCTGCCGCCTCGCCGGCCATGGTCTTCTACAGTCGCTACTACATTCACGAGATGCTGCTCGCCTTCTTCACTTTGGCTGCCATTGCGTGTGGTTGGCGGTATGCGCGTAGTCGCAAGCTCCGCTGGTGTCTCCTGGCCGGAGCTTGCATCGGCCTGATGCAGGCCACCAAGGAAACGGCTGTGCTTGCCTATCTCGCTGCCGGATTTGCCAGCATCGTGACGTGGCTCGGCGCTCGCGGCAAGCAATCTGCATCCGACACTCAACAGGTGCCATGGTCATGGTGGCACCTGGCCGGTGGAGTACTCGTCGCGATATTCGTGGCCGTCCTTCTTCTGTCGTCTTTCTTCACGAACCTGCGTGGTCCGCTGGATGGTGTACTCACCTACCTCCCCTGGCTCGACCGAGCCGGTGGCGCTTCGCCGCACATTAATCCCTGGTCCTTCTACCTGCATCGACTCGTCTGGTGGCGTGTGGGGCGTGGTGGCGTTTGGTCGGAGGGATTCATCGTGGCTTTGGCGGTGATTGGACTGGTCAGCGCCTGGCGTTTCCCCGCACAGTTCAGCGGCAAAACGCCCACGAATTTCGTACGCTGGCTGGCCGGCTACACACTGGCCATGACGGTGATCTACAGTCTGATTCCGTACAAGACGCCCTGGTGTCTGCTTCAGTTCCTGGTGGGAATGATTCTCCTGGCGGGGGTCGGTGTTTCGATCTTACTGCAGCGGGCTCGGACCACAGGTGTGCGTGCTATTATAGCAGCTCTGCTGATCGCAGGTGGCGGGCACTTGGCCTGGCAAGCCTATCAGGCCAGTTTTGTTCTCCCCGCAAACGTGGGGAATCCGTACGTCTTTGCCCAGACGTCGCCAGATGTGCTGCGACTTGCCGATACGGTGCAGCAGCTAGCCGAAACGAGCCCGCAGCGTTGGGCGACTCCTGTCAAGGTCATCTGGGGCGACGCTTATTACTGGCCACTCCCCTGGTACTTGCGGCGTTTCGAACACGTGGAACTGTGGCGGGCGTTTCCCACCGATCCAGCGGCACCGGTCGTGATCTCGTCACCGAAATTCGACAAACAGCTAACCGCTCAGTTGGATGAGGACTACCTGATGACCGATTACTACGAGCTTCGCCCTCAAGTGTTCGCTCAATTGTGGGTCCGCTTCGACCTGTGGGAAGCGTACCTCAGGCGACTGGGGCGGATTGAATAGACGCGACGTGTTGGCTATTGGATAATCGTTGATTAGTAGAGCATCTCAATACCTCTTCCTCGCGCAATGTGCCGCGGGGAAACTGCGGGCAGCCAGGTTGCATTTGGGAGAGTTTCCATGAAGTGGGTCATCGCATTTTCTGGTCCCCAAGAAGTCGTGCATGAGCGACGCGAACGACCCGAATTGAGGCGAGAATTACTCGTGCCTAATTATGCCAGATTATGACACGGAGAGTACTTTGGCACCCTTTACACCGCCACGCTTCAAATCCAGCAGTGCGGCATTGGCTTCTTCCAGTGGGTAAACGGTTACTTCGGGGCGGATAGGAATCTCAGCGGCCAAGGGAAGAAATTCGCGAATATCATACCGCGTGATATTGGCCACGGTCTTGATTTCACGTTCCAGCCACAGGTGTCTGTGATAGCTGAGTTGCAGCAGGCACTCCTTGTCAATGTCTTCTTTACGGATCGCGTTGATCACCAGTCTGCCACCTGGTCGCAGGTTGGCCATCGCATGGACGACTGGCTGCCAGACGGGAGTTGTATCGATCACGGCGTGTAGTTGTCGGGGAGCAGTCTCTTCTGTGTCACCGGTCCAGACGGCACCGAGTCGGCGAGCGAATTGGCGTTGCGCCGCGTCGCGAGCAAAAACATAGATATCGGTGTGCGGAAAAAGGTGCTGCGCCAGTTGGAGCGCCAGGTGGGCGGATCCGCCAAAGCCGGTCAGCCCCAACGCTTCTCCGTCGCTAAGCTGGCAAAGTTTCAGAGCGCGATAGCCGATCGCTCCGGCACAAAGGAGCGGCGCCGCCTGGGCATCGCTGTAGGCGGGAGGGATCGCATATGCGTAGTTCTCCGGGACGGTCATGTACTCGGCATAACCGCCATTCGCATCTCGCCCCGTCGCGCAGAACGAAGAACTCAAATTCTCATCTGCACCACCGGTCGACGAGTGGATCCAGCCGACACCCACGCGGTCTTCCAGTTGATGTATTCTGGCTCCCTCGCCCAGTCCCTCAACATGCCCCACCACTTCGTGACCCAAGACAATGGGAAGTCTCGGCGGGGCAGCGCGTCCCTCAATTTCGTCCAGCTCCGTATGGCAGACACCGCACACGGAAACCCGGATCAAGATCTCACCTGGGGCCGGTTCAGGGACCGGTAGCTGCACCAACTCCAGTGGCTCCTCAACGTCACCCAACGAGGCAATCTGCCGCAAAATCATGGCTCGCATGATCAAGTCTCCTACGAGGAATGCTCACTGGACGGGGCACTCCCATGCGCTCAGGCCCATACCCCACTTTCCGCGTTCCGCTGCTCACTGCATTGTATGAGAAATGTGGGACGGGGCCGTCGCGTTCTCGCGGCCAAATCGCCTGCGTGATACCGCCAGGCTGCCGCAGAGTTGTAGTAGCGGCTGTCCGGCCATTGTAGACTGTGCTGCAGGCTGACCGAACCGCCACCATGAAATTCGGGAGCGAAGTGATGACAGCGACGATTTTGCGACACGTTGTGCTGACTGCCCTGTCGGTGTGGTCCATTCCCGGCGGTCTCTGGGCGGTCGAGTACCCTGGGACGGATCCTGGTCCCGCACAAGTATCCGCACAGGCAAAGGAATTAATTGCCGGCAACCGAATTCTTTCGGCCCGGTGGGCGGTTTCAGAGTCGGGTCTGAAACCGGGCACCTATACGGATCTGCAAAGCGGCTCGACGATAACCCTCTCAGGTGACTTGTTCCAGATTACGACCGCTGACGGGAGTCGTCTATCGCGCTTCGGCACTGACTCCGCTGGGGCCACCGGTAGTCACCGAGCGAGCCCGTCAGTCAGAGAGTGCTTGCCTCGCCGCAACGCACGGCAGGGTGGCAGGTCGAGGTACCGATGAAATCGGCCGACGGCCGGCTGAGCATCGTGTGGCGCGCGATCTTGCTCGACGAAGCAAACTACGTGCGCCAGGAGATTGACCTGACCATCGCCAAGGAACCGTTGCAGATTCGCGAAGTTAGCTGGTTCAGCGAGCCGATTGCCGGTGCGGCCTCGGCCGGGAGTGTGGATGGATCGCTCGTGGCCGTGGGGCCGTTCTTTGCCGGTTGCGAAGATCCCATGGCAGAGAACCGAGTCGTGCCCAGTGGCGAATCGCTTCCCAAAGAAGGTGCGACGCTCTGCCGATTGCGACGCGACGCGCAGTTGTCACCAGGTGAAGTGTTGACACTCAGTTTCGTTGTGGGTGTGGCTCCAGCGGGCCAGATGCGCCGAGCGTTCCTCTACTATCTGGAGCACGAACGAGCTCATCCGTATCGACCGTTCCTGCACTACAATTCATGGTATGACATTGCCTGGACACCGTTCGCTCTGAACGAGCAGAATTGTCTGGAAGCGATCGAATTGTTCGGGGAGCGATTCATCAAGCGACACAAGGTCGAGCTCGATGCGTTGGTGTTCGACGATGGATGGGACAATCCGCAGACGTTGTGGCAGTTTCACAGCGGTTTTCCCCACGGGTTTCAGCCGTTGGCCCAGCGATGTCGCGAGTACGGCACGCACCTGGGTGTATGGCTGTCGCCTTTCGGCGGGTATGGCGAGCCGAGGGAAAAGCGACTGGCGTTCGGCCGCGAGCAGGGTTATGAAACGAACGCGACCGGATTCTCGCTGGCGGGTCCAAAGTACTACCAGGCCTTCAAGCAGGCCTGCGTCAAGATGATTCGCGAGTACGGTGTAAACCACTTCAAGTTCGACGGCATTGCGACGGGGATGAGTGCGCAAGGAGGCGGTGAGTACGTGCGCGATACCGAGGCGATGCGGCGTTTGATGCTCGAACTGCGTCGCGAGGATCCGAATCTCTACATCAATCTTACGACGGGATCGTGGCCGTCGCCCTTCTGGTTGCGGTACGCCGATTCCCTCTGGCGGCAAGGGGGCGATATGGGGTTTGCCGGGCCCGGTCCCAAGCAACAACAGTGGCTGACCTACCGCGACCAGGAAATCTATCGCAATATTGTCTGCCGAGGACCGCTCTATCCGCTCAACGCGCTCATGACACAGGGCGTTGCCTATTCCCGGCAGGGCTATGCCGGCGATCCGTCGTTCAATTCTGCCGGCTTCAAAGATGACGTGCACGCTTTCTTTGGCAGCGGAACCAGCCTGCAGGAGCTCTATATTCAGCCTGGCAAACTGACCGACGACGACTGGGCGGTGCTGGCCGAGGCCGCGAAGTGGTCGCGTGCGAATGCGGACGTGCTAGTCGATACACACTGGATCGGCGGTGATCCTTCACAACTGCAGGTGTACGGCTTCGCGTCCTGGTCACCGCGAAAAGGCGTTGTGATGCTGCGGAACCCCGACGTGCGCTCGCAGGAATATCGGCTGGACGTCGGCACAGCTTTCGAGTTGCCGGCCGGCGCCGTCACTACGTACACACTCAGGAGCCCGTGGAGCCAAGATGCCAATAAACCCGCAATTCAGTTGGAAGCAGGTAAACCCATGCCGATCTCGCTTCAGCCGCTGCAGGTGTTGGTCTGGGATGCGACGCCTGAGCGGAAGTAGTCAACCGCGATTCCTTTGAAGGACAAGAAAGATAAGATGACAAAAAGATAGGCGGGGAGCGGAGATATTTTTGTCATCCGATATTTTTATTTTTGTCCACACCTGCCCCTTCCAATGTCCTCCATAATATTTCGAGATTTTTCGAAGTCTTTTGATGGGTTGGGAGGCTCTTTCGCGATTCTCTGATTATGGAGAGTGATTTCCGAAATCAAGGTCCGGGGGGAGCAGATCCGATGCCCATTGAAGTGGACGCTGAACTAAGAAATGTAAGCCAGGATGAATTCGCCAAGGCCGCATACGAGACGATGGGGCATGTGTTCGCGGTTCGTAAGGAGATGGGACGGCTCTTCAATGAGAGGATATACAAGAATGAAATTGCCGCTCGGCACGGTGATATAGAGCTGGAAGTGCCGATCGTGGTTCGCTTCGATGATTTCGACAAGAGATATCGGATTGACATGCTGCAGCATCGGGCTGCGCAGCGTTTGAAATGAAAGTTACTGAATCGCTTGCACTCGATCATCGAGCTCAGTTGATAAACTACTTGCTGTTATCGAAATTGTCTCGGGGAAAGCTTGTCAATGTCTACCCCGAGCTGATCGAGCACGAGTTTGTGAATGTACTGACAACGGTCGGGCAGCGCACTGATTTCGCTATCCTTTCACGGGCGTAATTGCTGGCAATACGCCGGCCGCCTTCGAGCAGGCATTAAAGGTGATCAAGAAGAGGCTGTTGGCTGCCCCCACCGAACCGAAGGTGCTGACGATCAATTGCTGGAACGAATGGACTGAAGGCAGCTATCTGGAACCTGATACCAAAACCGGAATGGAATACCTGGAAGCGGTCGGGCGTGTGTTTGGGAAGAATTAGTCTTCAGAAAATAGCAGGCTGCTGGCGCAAACGGCTTGATTTCAAGGGCAACTTTTCCGCCGGTCGCCGGCGCAGCGTTTTTGAGTGGTTGACTGCGCAGGTCAACGTATTCGATACGCTGAGCACTCAACGCGTCGGGCAGTGTCAATTCGCATGGCGCCGTTGAACCGGTAAGATCCCACAACCTGAGGATCATTCCCGGACCGTCAGGGTTATTTCCCAAGGCGGTCGCGAGCACACCCTTTCGCGAAACGCGGGGGCCGCTTGCCACTGTCGGCAGTTTCCCGGCGGGGCCGCCCGCCGCTGATGCTCGCAGCGGATATCGGGCTTCCAGGGCAGTGGAGGTCATGGATGAAGCAACGTCGTCAGAGCCGACCGACCAGAGGCGAACACGCGACTTCCACGTCCCTTCGTTCCACAGTCGGAAGTTCGTGGTCCACTGGTTGTTGAACAGATTGACGTACACGCGCGGTTCGTAAGAGTCAACCGTCGCGCTGTATTTCCAGCAGCCGGGAGCTCCCAGACTGATCAGCGGGCTGTCCAACGGGCAGATTCCTAGCGCGCTGCCACTTGCATCCACAACGGCTAGCCCGGTGTTGAGGGCCAGCAGGTGGTGGTTTGAGCCGGGGACCAGATCACGAGCCGGATCGACCACCGAACCAAGCCTCCCCAAGGCGAACCGCGCAGATTCAGCGTTTATCGGCAAGCAGATCCAGCCCGCTTCAGGCCACGGATCCGCCGGTTTGTCATGCAGAGTCATTTCGATATCGACACAGGGGAGATCGCGGTAGAGTGTGATTCGTGTCGTCACACCATGCGAAAGGTGCTCACCTGGCGATGATTCCATCACGGCCGATACACTGATCGGCGTTTGCTCGTAGCGGATCTGAAATCGCTCGGGCGTGATCGCCTGATAAGGCACTTCCGTGGCAGGCGGTAAGTTCGGCTTGCCCAGCTCATTGATGGCCCAGGCCGTGTCGATTTTGACGTAGTCCTTGACGAACCTGGCGACCTGGTCGCGATCAAAGCGTTCGTAAAGGTACTGGCCGAAGGCTTGGGGGGCTGATGAATCGACCCAATCACGTTTCGTTTTCCAGTCCTTAAGCGACCGAATCGTCCCTTGTTGCGGATCCAGCTGAACACGAAAAGCGCGGCTCGTGATCACGTTGTTGGCCGTATCGCATTCGATCTCGCTGGAAATGGAAGCAATGGGGCCGACAGGGATGTAAGTACGATAGCCCAACGGGGGAACGTCCCGAGCAACGAATTGAACGATTTTCCCCTGCGCCGCCAACCGGTGTGAACCCGCCGCCATCGAGCGATTGCATTTCGGACGGTTGATCACCTTTCCACGGGACCGAGACCAATCCACTGCGGGGCCAGGGGAGCGGGTTGAAGACCACAACACGATTTCCTTCCGCAGCGACGGAGCTTGCCAGAGTCTCTATCTGCGTGGCGAGTGTCGGTTCGATGAGGTCGCGAGCCGCTTCGATATAAGCCGTGTGTTCGGCCCACGACGATTCCATTCGCTGGAAATGTCCTTCGGCACGCAACTTCTTCCACTCGTTTCCATAGACTAGCGCTTTGGCATCTGTGTAGCTCGAGGCCCAATAGAGCGCGCCGCCCCAGGTGTGTTCACCGTACAGGAGGCTCTTTTCGTATGCGGCATGGATCGTCGGCGTGGCGTCATTGACATTCGCGCCCCAGAGTCGCAGCAGCGTATTGAGCGACTCGGTAGTCCCGATCTCGGGACGCACGGTGCGCGCCAAATGGGCTCCCCGAGGATCACACATGGGTCCATGGATCCAGGTGTCGGGCATGTCCCCGCGGACGACGGGAATCTCGGCATTCTCGGCCAATATCGCGTCGGCGAAATCCGAAAGGCGTCCGATCTGAACCTTCACACCGGGACGCTTGTTCTGCAGTTCGGACAACAGCTTCGCCACTTCGTCCGGTTTGGGTGGTCCTTGATTATCGCCCGTGTGGATCAAGGCCAGCCACGTACGATACGGCCAGTTCTCGGGTGGCAGCAGGCCAGTCCCGTACCCTTCGGCTACATACATTGTCAGCAGTCGAGAACTATCGGGACCCTCCCACCAGAAGAGTAAAGGCACCTGGGGCGACTGGCTGGCCGCATTGCAGCCCAAGTGCAAGAATTCGATGCCCGCGTGTCGCAACAATGTCGGCATGATCCACGAGTGACATGGCACGTCAGTCATCTTTGCGTCTTTTGGCAGAGCAATACTGACCGATCGGGAGACTTGGGAAGCGAACCCCAGACCGCGCACCAGATCTTCGGGCTCCAGCAGTTCCGTGTGTGTCGTGAACGGCAGGCCGTGCACGACGAACCGCCCATCCTTGAGAGCCTGTTCAATACGCTGCTTGCGTTCGGGAGTCTGCCCCGGCCAGTCCGCAGCGATTTGTGCCATGGGCCAACCGGGGACGGTCCACACAAACTGCTGGCTCGGCGGCAAGTCTCGATTACGATCGCACACTTCCAGCGCCTGATCGATCATGGTCGTGCGATAGCGCTCGATCACGTTGCTGGCCAGATCGGTGTAGCCGATATCGAAATGAGTCTTGAAGACCAGAATGACTTGTTCCAGTTTGCTGGCCGACTGGGTCTGTGCCTGCAGTGTGCCGGCGGCCAGCCACAGAGTGATGGCGATGATCAGAAAGTGGCGAAACGCAGTCAAAGGCCTGTTAGTGTGGGACATCGTTTCACTCTCGGGCGTTCTGCGGGACCAGTCAATTCACGTCCGTCATTGTAAGCCTCTGCGGCGCAGAAACGAGTAGGAAGCGAAAACGCCGCTGGGGTAACTCCCATTTTCGCACCGAATTCGCGTTGGAAGAACCTGGTGGGGCGGAACCGGTGAGGAAAATCGCTTGAAAACAATCTCGTGCCCGCTTATCTTTTTGTCATCTTATCTTTCTGTCCTTCAAAGGAATCGCCATGGAACCTTGAGGAAGGGGCAGGTGTGGACAAAAATATCGGATGACAAAAAGATCTCCGCTGCCGATTATTGTTTGTCACTGAAAAACGATCACACCGTTCAATAACTGCTTTAGTCGCGCGGGCCAGGATCACCCGACAGTTGGTTGTGTGATGTTCTCACGGCGGGAAGATCGCAGGATCAATCCGTGACACATCTTCAGGTCTCCCGTGCAGCAACTACTTATCGCGAATCCACACTCGTGATAACGAGCCCGCTCCGCGGCCGCGCCGGTTGTTCTGCGATTGCTGGGACTGCGGAGTGCGGTTGTTGCGAGCGTAGTAGGGAATGGCCAGTAGCGGAGTGCCGTCGGACCACGAGCCGGTCAATGTCATAACGCCGTGCAGCAAATCGCCCTGCCAGGCCGGCTTGAGCGCAGTTGTTGGGTCGAGCACCTTGTCGGGGTCCTGGTCGACCTCTTCAATCGTATAGATCAGCGGACCGCGGCGCAACGCCACTCGGTCGCGCGTCGCGTCAATCTTGTCGATCCCCTTGATTCGCTGGATGTTCATTGGCAGCACCAGATCGATCTTGTCTTCCGCTTTCCAGGTCCGCGTGATCACAGCATAGCCATCCTTGACAGCTGGTGTGATCGGCTTGCCGTTGACGCTGAGCGACAAGATCCCATTCGCATCGGGGGTGCCGGAGTAGAGTCTGCTGACATTGCGGTTTGGTGAGCGAACTTTCAGACTGAACGGGGTGGGAGTCTGTGGAGACACGATGATCGTGACATTTCCGCTCCACGGGTAGTCCGTCTGCTGCACGACCTTGACGGTGGTGCCCGCCACGTTCTCGATTTCCACCGTGCTGCCGACAAACAGGTTCACGTACAGGCTGTCATTGTCCTTGGCGTACATCCAGGTGGGGAGCATTAATAGCGTGCGGGGGATATTGCCGACACAGCAGGGACAGACGTGCCACGGATAACGCGAACCCCGTTCATCCAACGGGTTGTCGTAGAAGAAGTTATCGCCCAGCAAATCGATCGACCCGAGCAGCGCATTGTAGAGCGTATCCTCATACAGGTCGGCAAACTTGGCGTCGTGGTAGGATAGGCACAGCTTGTGCTGGAAGAAGATTTCTCCGCAGCTGGAACAGGACTCGCAATAAGCCTCTTGCCTGAGCGAGTAGTCGGGTCCAAAACCTTCCGCCGTCTCGCCGCTGCCGATTCCGCCGGTGACATAATACTTGCGATTGATCAGGTTGTCCCAGAGCGACATCACAGCGCTCTGATAGTCGATATCGCCGGTTTCCATAGCCACATCCGCCATGCCAGCGCAATTGTAGGAAGCTCGTACCGCATGGCCGACCGCCTCATACTGCTGAACCACCGGGACGTGGCTTTGATCATATTCACTCCCGTTTTTGCGGCAGTCGAGCAGGAATTTCGCCAGTGCAATGTACTTGTCGCCCTTGCCGGCTCCTTCGATCTTGTTCACGAAACGCCCGAAGCGGACCAGAGCGATTTCGATCGCCTGGTGGCCGTCGTACCATTCCTTTTTCGGTGGCGGGCCAATGTTATCTTCCCAGCAATCGGCCAGTCGCTTGGCGGCGTCGTAAAGTCGCGTGTCACTTCCGCCAGTCAGCATGTAATGGGCGACCGCCGCTTCTAGAAAATACCCGGCCACGTACCCTTCATGATCGCCGCGATGCTGTGGCGACCAATGCGGGCGGTCGCTCAAAGTAAAGACCGTCTGGAGATATCCGTCCGGTTCCTGAGCCGCCAGGATTGTGGGGATCCAATCATCCAGCGTAGCCTTCATCTGCTGCTGGGCGCTCACCATCTCCTGATCGCCGCGCGGATCGACCATTAACGCCACGCAGATCGATTCGATCGTGTTGTAAACCCAGGCGTTGGAAAAAACGTAACCCCGGTGTGGCTCATGGGGTTGGCCAGCGAGCTTCTTCGCCGCATTGAGGAAATTGTTGATGCCCCCCTCTTTCAGGTCGGGGTCGGAGATCTCTCGGATGCAATGCGGAATCCAGTGCACGATCAACGCTTTTGCTCGGTCATTCCACAGCGGGCTGTCGATCGTGTAACTCTTTGTGTCGATCAAGTCGAGATGCTTGGCGGGCGGCCGCTCTTCGACCTTGACGGTGAGAGTGGAAGAAGACTCGAGAGAGTCGCCGCCGACGGTCAGTTTGAGGACATAATCGCCCGGTTCCGTGCAGGCCGCGGTAGTGACCGGATGGCTCGCGTCGGCGAATGTCACCGGTCCGGGGCCCGAGGCTTTGGACCAAGTGACGGTGGGTGGGGTACCTTTCTTGGACAACATCTGGTAAGAACCGCTGAGGTACGTGAGCGCACCTTGCATGACGACGCGATCCACACCGGCGTCAACGATGGGGGGGAATTCGGGAGAGTGACCGCTGTCGTAGACCTTCCATTCAAGGATGCCGGTCGAGTAGTCGCCGCTGGCATCGATCTCCAGACGCAGACGAGTTGTGTTGACTTCGTCAAATGTCGTGGTGTTGTATTGGTCCTCGGCAATGCCCAAACCGCTGGGGTGTTTGACTGGAACAAAGGCCTGGCCATCCCAAAACAGCAACCGGCAGGTGGTGGGAATTCGCACGCCGCGGCGATCGTTCCACCAGTAGACGTCGATCTTCCGCGTGCTGATGGGCTGGCTCCACTGGTATTGCACCCACTGAGTCCCTTTTTGGGGCCAGTTGCCGTACTCGCCGTGCCGCGTGTCGTTGGAATTGGCTGGTTCGAAGCCATCGTTAATAGCACCGAGTGTTTCGTGTCCAGAGACGTAGGACGTGGAGGGAGTTGCCACGACGGCCAGGTTCACTTCTTCGATCGACATCTTGTCTTGGGCCAATGCCCACGAACTGAACAGGGCTAAGGCGGCGATCCCGAGTAGATGTATACTCAGACATCGAAGAGGGCGCGGGATATGCATCGAGAGGCTCCTGGACGCCAGAGGGTTCACTGGTGGTCGTGGGGCATGACTGAGGGTCGGAACAGGTTGCTGTCACGAGAGACTGCGTGGGCACGTGTTTCGGGTTTCTTCCACCAGGGGCCGACACGCGTGCAAAGCTATTGCCAAGTTAAAGGGCGGCCTGCCACTTGGCAAGCAAGTATCGCGCAAAAATATCTCGTAATTGCGCAGTTCAATGAAGTCTCTTGCGCAATTTCGCGATATTTTTGCGCGATTGCTTGTTGTGTTGATCCAGCCACGATTTTAGTCTGGGACGTAGTGTGTGTGGGGCCGAGCGAATATCGCAAAGGCGAGGAGAAGGCAAATTGGGACAGAAAAATCGGATGACAAAAAGATCGGGTGCTAACGGATCCTTTTTGTCGTCAACATGGAATTCCCAGACCTCCGCACTCGAGTATTCCCCCCTATCCCCATGTGTACAGCGTGTTTGCAGGAGTCTCGGAAATGGCGACTGGAAGACAGGTTCACGTCTCTCATGCTCTGGTACTCGCGGCCGGCGGGCTTCTATTTTGTCTGGGAAACGCCGCAGCCGACGATGC
This sequence comes from uncultured Planctomycetota bacterium, assembly GCA_963700515.1. Classification (GTDB taxonomy): domain Bacteria; phylum Planctomycetota; class Planctomycetia; order Pirellulales; family Pirellulaceae; genus JAJRVM01. Next base: position 201,055 of record CAVOXY010000021.1, read on the forward strand.
CCCGACACAGGTGACCTGCTGAAGCTCACCCTTCCCGCCAAATCGGTGGTGATGCTGGAGATCAAACCCTAGCCGGAAGGGACTGTGGGCGGGTTTCGAGTCTCACGCGTATGGCGCACGAGTCGGGATTGCGGAATCCGCAGCACGGATTTCGGAACAAACGTGCTCAGTGAATGGTTGCTCGAGCGTGCGACGTTTCGAATTCTTTATGTCTTTTCGCTGACAATTCGGGCCGGCGGATCTGTAGCGGATTTTGCCTGGTTGACCCGGCGCGGTACCGGCACATCGAGCTCGTCAATTTCGCCGCCCCCTGCTGCGGCGGTATCTGACAGCGGTTATCATGGATGGCGAGAGCCCCCCTGCCTTGTCACCTGCCTCGTTGCGGCCTGCCACGATGCTGAGCCGACGCTCAGCCAGCTGTTTGAAGAACGGACTGGCGTTCGCTTTTAGCGAGGCAGAAACGGACTGAAGTCCGTTCTACGTAGGAGAAACCACATGACGAATGTGCACACGTCGAACCCGAAATATTGTCGGCTCCTTGGTTGCGTGATACTTCTGTTTACGGCAGCCGTTTTGTCGGCGCAAGACTGGACTCCGGTCGCGTGTGCACCGGCGGATCTGCCACCGGAAGCGATGTTTGACGTGGTGCAGGCGATTGACGGGTTCGAGGACGTGGCGTTGAATTGGACGGCCGTGACGGGTGGCCAGAATGCTCGTGGCCAACTGGCTCGTGACACGTCGACAGTCCATGGGGGCACGGGTTCGTTGCGGGTGGACTATGACTTCGTGGGAAAACCCGAATACGAGTACCTGCAACTGGGCATGCCGTTGGAAATTCCCGAACCGGGATGCGCGTTTGGATTCTGGCTCAAGCACGACGGCACTTCGTTCCAGGTGCGATTGCGCATCGCCGACAAGAGTGACGAGACGCATCAAGTGGATCTGTTTGCCAGGCAAGAGTGAGGGTTGGCAGTTCGTTGCCGGCTCTCTGGATGCGCCCAGCACGTCGTGGGGTGGCGATGACAATCGTCGACGAGACTATCCCTGTCGTTTGGTCGGCATTGCCATTGATCGCCCGCAGCAAGGTTATGTTGGTAAAGGGTCGCTCTGGATTGACGACGTAGCTCTTTTGCGCTCCGCACCGCAGAGCCATCCCTGAAGGTTGATGCGAAGCAATCACCATTTGGAAATCTGTTTGCCGTGGGGGCATCGATCGATCTGCGTTTCACGGGAGCGGGAGACAGGATTCGCTGGCAATGGACGGACTACTGGGGCCAGGAACTGGCTCACGGTGAAGGGCCGGCGACTGCCTCGGAGGCGAATGTTGTGTTACCGCGTCCAGGCTATTTTGTCTGCCGCATCGAATTGTTACGTGCCGGCCGAGTGACGGACGTCCGGCAATACAGCTGTGCTGCCATTGCCAACGGTGCGGAAGATGCTCGCTCTGACTTCGTCGGTGTATGCAGTCATTACGGACAGAACAATTATCCGCTGCCGAGCATGGACCTGCTGCAGCGTTACGGCATCGATCAGTTCCGCGACGAGATTTCATGGCGTTCCTACGAACGAGAGCGCGGTAAATACGAAATGCCCAGACACGCTGCCGAGTACTTACAGCATGCAGCCCAGTTGAAAATGCGTCCGCTGATCATCTACGACTACAACAATCCGCTCTACGACAACGACGGATACCCGAACTCGCCTGAGGCCATTGCTGCCTTTGCGGCCTACGCCGTGGACCTTACGCGACAAACCCGCGGCACGGTGGCTATGTTTGAGGTATGGAATGAGTGGATTGGCGGCTGCGGCATGAACGGGCGGCCCGGGGACCACGGCCCGGAAGCCTATGGACGTTTGCTGAAAGACGCTTACGCGGCGGTCAAGCAAGCGTTCCCGGAGGTGACCGTCGTGGGAATTGGCGGTGAATACGGCCCCCAATGTGCGGAGAACATTGCGACCGCTCTGACGGTGGCGGGAGCCGATTCCCAGGATGGCTGGTCGATCCATCCCTACCGCTACCCACGCTCGGCCGAACAATCGGATCTGATTGGCGAGGTGGGGAGAATTGTCCAGCGCGTACGCGCGACCGGCACAACTCAAAAAGCTTGGATCACCGAAATTGGCTGGCCGACGCACCGTACATCTGGTGGCAGTGACGAATCGGCTCAGGCTCGTCACTGTGTCCGCTCGCTCGCTCTGCTGCAATCTACGGGACTGGTCGAGAAAGTCTTCTGGTACGACTTCAAAGATGACGGCACCCGCCGCGACTACAACGAACACAACTTCGGCCTGATTCGACATCAATCGTACAACTGTGCACCGAAACCCGGGATGGTCGCGATGAGCGTTTTCGTGCGCATGACGGGTGGTGCGGAGTTCCAGAAACTGGTCGCGACCGATTCCGTTTATGCAGCCCACTATCGCCGGAATGACGGTCGTGAACTGGTCATTGCCTGGACGACGGACAAGGCCAAAGACATAGAGGTCACCGGCCAGCTGGAGAAAGTGGTGGACATCATGGGGGCAGATGTTTGGGACACACTGTCCGTCAGCTGACGCAAGATCCGCTGTACGTCATTGGCCAGAACCTGAACGTCAGGATACCTTAAGTTAGGAACATGCCATGTTACGACCCTACATGTTGACCACTGTCGTCTTGTTGTTTGGCTGTTCCATTACCATGGCCGACGACCACAGCGGTGCGAATAGCAGGGAGATACCCGTATCCATTGCCGCGTTCCCGCGGCAGGGACCTACGGAAGGTCTGGAGCCTGAAGTGCTGGATTTCCGCTATCACCCGAGTCGCTGGCAGACGTGTATCGGTCTGATTGACGACCCGATGAAGACGATTGTCGGTGACGACGGCGGACTTTACTACGAGTACGGCAAGCAGGGACCGGAACCATACAGCAATGGAGCAGGAACGTTTGGCACTCGTCTCCTGGCCGGATTTGTGGGACCCGAGCAGCCAGGTCCACTTCAACAATCGTTGTATAGTCCACGGGTTCCGCTGGTGGTGAGCAAGCGGCAGGTTGGTGCATGGGACTTTGTACAGGAAGCATGGTCTGCTGTCGTGGAGGGGGCGGTATGGAACAAGACGGGAGAAGGTCGCGTCGACTACCTGTCTCTCACGGCTCGCAACGGCGGATCGGCAGCCGCAGGGCAAGTGGTACTCAATGTCGGATCCATCCACAGGCTGCGGTTGGATGACACGAGAAGCCGGCTGTTGGTCGATGGTCAGAAGGAGCGTGTTTTCTGTCAGTTTTCGCAACCGTGCAAGGAGCTTGGCGAATCGACTGGCGGTGAAGCGGCATCCACACATCCTATCCGCGCCGAGGCGGCCATCCAAATGCAACGCAATTGGGCGCAGCCAACGACCCCGTGTGCCGCTTGTTTCCGCGACGTGCTGATCGGTTTTGGTCAACCGCTCGAATTTCAAATCGACGTGACTGCGGGTGCGAGAGCAGAAGTGGTCTTGGGGTTCATCGAAGGTTGGCATGCCGAACCAGGAAAGCGACCATTGCGCATCGAGATTGAGGGATGCCCTGAGCGGACGGTAGACCCGATCCGCGAAGTTGGCAAGAATGTGCCATTAGTACGGCAGTTTTCCGGAGTCGATGAAGATCGAGATGGGGTGCTGCGGGTGCGCATTCTGCCGCTGCCGGGTGCAGAAGACAGCAATACGATCGTGAGTGGATTGTGGGTCTTTCCGGCAGGAAAAGCGCCGACCAAGGACGCGATCCTGAATGGTCAGAAGGTGGACAATCTGATAGCCGTTGTCGATTCCAATCACCTACCGGATTCGCCTAAGCCGTTCCAATTGACCTGGGATACGGGGACGATCGCACAGGGAAAGGCGTTTGAGCTTCTGATTGCGGTACCGTTGTCCGCTACGGTTGGCGACTCCTTGAAGCTCAGTGACACGGCTCTGCTGCGCCAGCAGTGTATTGATTCCTGGCAGCGAGCGGATCTGCCGTACGATCGGCTAGTCGTGCCGGACCAGGCGGTGCAGGGTCTGCTCGATTCCTGCATTCGCAACATTTACCAGGCACGCGAGTGGAAGGATGGTCGTCCGAAGTTTCAAGTTGGGCCAACCTGTTATCGCGGCACGTGGGCCGCGGACGGTCCGTTTCTGTTGGAAGCGGCTAGCTATCTAGGTAGAACGAGCGAAGCGCGGGCCGGTTTAGAGCAGCAGGTGGACGGCGACGACGGTCCCAGCGGCGTCGAGTTCTCCAAGAAGAGCGGTCTGCGTCTGTGGATGATCTGGCGGCATGCTCAGTTGACCGGTGATCGAGATTGGTTGCGGCACATGTGGCCGAAGGTTGAGCGTGAGGTGAACCAGATCATCCAGTACCGTAACATGACGCGTGATGATCCGAAGCAGGCCAACTGTGGGTTGATGCCGATCGGTTTTGGGGACGGCGGTCTGGGGGGGAAGCACCGGGAGTACACGAACGTCTATTGGACCCTGGCCGGCCTGAAAACTGCCATCGATATGGCTGAGGAAATTGAGCATCCGCTGCTGGCGGACTGGCGCACAGAGTATGCCGACTACTGGGAGGCATTCGACCGCGCTCGCGAGCGGGACAAACTGGTTGACGATGCGGGAAATGCGTATGTGCCGGTGACCATGAAGGGGGAGAAGCCGCAGTTGCCACAGCGCGGAGCTTGGGCCTTTCTGCAGTCGATATTCCCAGGACGGATCTTCCATGACGACGATTCCCTGATGCTCGGCACGATGGCCATGCTTGATGCGAACCAGCGCGAGGGGCTCATCTACGGCACGGGCTGGATTCCGGACGGCATCTGGAACTATGCGGCATCGTTCTACGGTCATGCTCATTTATGGTTAGGTCATGGTCGCAAGGCCGCTGCGACCTTGTATGCATTTGGAAATCATGCCTCGCCGCTTCTTTGTTGGCGCGAGGAGCAGAACGTGGTGGGCGACACGCCACACTTCGTGGGCGACATGCCACACAATTGGGGAAGTGCTGAGTTCATTCGACTGGTTCGGCACCTGGCAATTCTGGAGCGTGGCAACACGCTGCACTTGCTGTCCGGGATGCCGGAAGCGTGGGCTCGTCCGGGCTCGGTGCTGGAGATGAAGGAGGTACCGACCAGCTTTGGTGTTGTCAGCGTGCGAGTCGAGGTGGCTGCGGACGGCAAAACGGCCAAGATCACCGTCGATCCGCCCCAGCGAGAAGCCGTTTCAAAACTGGTGGTACATCTGGAAGGATTCGGCCGGTCAATTGATTCCGTGGTTATGAACGGCTCGCCGCTGGATTCGTCATCAGCTTCCGTGTCATCAGACGGACCGTCGACAATGCTGATTACGTTTGGACCCAAGTAGAACGGACTTCAGTCCGTTTACGAAGTGTGTTTAGTCGGACAGCGCCACTTGGTATTGAGCCAATCGCCACAGGTGAGGGAACCGACGTAAGGGAGACAGCATGTTTGCACAACCGTTCAGGTGTTTGGCGATACTGGTGGCAATGGCGCTGACGATCAACGCGTCATTGAAGGCGGACGACTCCGCCCAGAGTACTCCTGCTTTGGACATGCCGGCACGCCTGCAGCAGTATTTTGAAGAGATGTCAGCTGCCAAGCCGTTCGTGCTGCGCGAGGGAGAGCAATGGGATATACATCGCCAGGAGTTGCGTGCATTCGTACTGGAATGTGCTGGACTCAAACCGCTGCCACATCGCATTGCGTTGGATGTCCGGGTGTCCGAGCCGCTTGATCATCCCTGGTGCACGGTCCGCCGCGTGTCGTATCAGCTGTGGCCCAACGTATATTCCACGGGACTCCTCTTCATGCCCAAGAATCTCCGCGAGCATCCGGCACCGGCGGTGTTGTGTCCGCACGGACACTGGGCGGACGGCAATGCCCACCCCACGGTACAGGCCCGCTGCCTGAATCTAGCCAGGCTGGGGTACGTGACCTTTTCTTCCACACAGCATCACTATGAGGACCTGAATGTCGGCATTTCTCACCAGACACTCATGGTCTGGAACAACATGCGAGCGGTCGACTATTTGCAGTCGTTGCCGGAAGTCGATGGAAGCCGCATCGGGGTGGCAGGGGCATCAGGAGGCGGGCTGCAAACCGAGATGTTGTTGGCAGTGGATGATCGCGTGAAGGCTGCCACGATTGTCGGATTGACGTGTGACTTTCGTCAGATCATGTTTCCGGGTGGATCGCACTGTGACTGCAATCATTTCCCCGGCATCATGCGCCGCACGGATCATCCGGAAATCAGTACGTTGGGACTCCCCTGCCCTGTGGCCTACTTGACAATGAACGACTGGACTCGTTCGTTCGAACAGGACAATTTTCCCACCATCCGGGAATTGTACGCTCGTCTTGGTGTGGCAGATCACGTGTTTTGCCGATACTACGAGACCGAGCACAACTACGATTCTACAAAGCGTGAACTGACCTACTGGTGGTTGAACCGGTGGCTGTTGGGCTGTGACGAGACTCAGCCGGAAAAGGAACCGGAAACCGTGACGTTTCCGGTCGAAGCACTGAAGAAGCTGGCAGTCGAGCAGCCGAACGACCGAGGATTCGCTGAGCTGGGTCGGATTTACCAGCAGGAGCGGGCCGTTGCCGTACCTGCCATCACGTCACGAGCGGAATGGCAGGCTTATCAACGTGCCATGGCGAAGCAGTTACGCAGCTTGCTGGGCGAGGATACTCAATTGCCGAGGAAAGGTGAAGACATCAGTCTGGGATCGCGCACGGACGGCGACCTGATCATTGAGCACGTAGGTTACGCGAGCGAGGGTCCGGTGGTTGTCCCCTGCTGGGCGCTGCGGCCACGGGAAAACGGTCAGGGCAAGTTGCCGGTCGAATTGATCATGTCTGTCGATGGAAAGGACGCTCTGCTGCAGGCAACGGATAGTGATTCCCCACGCGAGCGGGCACGTCGTGGAGCCTTGGTCGTGCTGCCAGATCTGCGGACGTGTGGCGAGTCGTTGTCGACAGGGACCAAGGACCAAGCGGCTCAAGAACACGCCTGGCAACGCAACTCGGTCGTCTGGGGGCGCCCCGTAGCGGGGATGGCGGTGACCGATTTGCAGGCCGTGCTCGATGGCCTTGCTCGTCGAACGGATGCCGACGTGGCACACATCCGCGTTACCACTCGCGGCTGTGGCGATCTGGCGGCGGCGGTCCTGTTCGGCATGGCGCTGGACAATCGACTGGTCGAAGCCGATCTCGATTTTGCTGGTGCCTGTTTCGGGAAACGCAATATCACGATCGTTCCGAATATTCTGTGGTACGGCGACCTGCTGCCATGGGCGGCCGTTATTGCCGATCGCCGGTTGACCTTGCGCAATGTGCCGGAAGAAGCCGGCGACCGTGGCTGGCTGCAACAAGTCTTCAGTTGTCTGGACAATTCGACGGGTTTGGAAATCGCACCATGAACGAATCGTCCAAGTACCGCACCATGATCTGTCTGGCCGGTGTGCTGAGCCTGTTGGCGGTCGATACTTGTGTGCTTGCACAAAGTGAAGTTTCAGCGAAGACGCGTACCGGTCATCGATTGCACCGACCTCTATCATCCTCATCAGGATGTAGGCGACAATTTTGATATTGTGGCTGCCTATGCACTGCCAGAAGTTGATCTCAAGGGAGTGATTCTGGATGTAACACAGAAGTATCGGGATCCACCTGAAGGGCCGCGAGATGCGGGGTTCATTCCGGTCACGCAGCTCAACGCCATTTTCAATCGCAACGTCCCTTGTGGGGTCATCCCCTACACTGCCATGCGGTCACCCGATGACAAGATGGAAGATGCTCCGGAGTTCCAGCAATCGGGTGTGGAGCTACTGATCCAGATCTTGCGCGAGACGCCAGAGCCGGTCGACATTGTCTCATTCGGTTCAGCGCGACCGGTCGCCCTGGCGTATAATCGAGATCCGCATCTCATACGCACCATCGAGTGCGGCGTATTCATCTGTGTGCTGGCTCTTCCGGCTCCGACTTCCTCGAGTGGAATGTGGTGCTCGATCCGCATGCCTTCGTCTGTTTGTTGCGTTCAGACTTGCCAATTGCCATTTACCCGTGTGCGACCAAGGACGGACCGTTTGCCTATGGGCCGCACAATTGCTTCTGGCGACTGCCCGATCTCCAATTCATACGGCAGATGGAGCCTCGCTTGCAGCGCTACCTTGGCTACGCCTTTGAGTGGTCCAATCGGAGTGATTTTCTGCGAGCCATGGAAGAGGATCCACCGGAGACGATATGGCCGCCGATCTGTGGGCGCTCGCACAACGTTTGGGAAACGTGCGTCTGGATGCAGGTGGCCGGCCGGCGACTGGTGCGGCGGTCCGATGGCTGCTATCGCATCGTCACCGAGCGAGACGTTCGCGCCGATGACCGTGTCCTGCCCAATCACCTCCGCCCCTGCCAGGTCACCGTGCGTGAGAACGGTTCGTTCACATTCGAGATGACCGACCAGCCCACGAACTTCTGGATCTATGACCGGGGCGATCCAGGAGAGAACGAACGGGCGTTGCGAGAGGCGCTCCCCGCGCTGTACGTTTCGTTTAAGCCCCCTACGTAGAACGGACTTCAGTCCGTTTGTGAAGCTGGCTGCATTTCGGACGCTTCTCGCCCGTGTCGTCCCGCGGCACGCCGCTTGGTGCGAAGAAAGGTGCCCCGGTGATGAACCACTCACAGGTTTGGGCTATGGAATAACGTAGTGTGAGCTCAGACAAGTGGCAATGGCCATGTCCGTGTTGTAACACCGGCTCTCGTCCTTGATCGTCGCCCCGCACCATCGTGGCCTTTCTGCCACACGCTGGCCGGTTGGAAATCCTGTATACTGGGTACCTGGTCGCCAAACACGTTGCCCTGACATGCGCACATTAACCACTGGCGTTGAGTTCGTCACAAAGGGAACCCGTTGCATGAATTCCAATGAAGACAAATTGGACCGCTGTACACCGGCATGTGGGTGCCATGGTGAGATCAATCGCAGAGATCTACTGCGTCTGGCTGGAACCGGCGCAGTTGCCTGGAGTGTTTCCGGGTTGTCGGCCATGGCCGGCCCTTTTGACGATTCCGACTTTGAAAAGCTGGTGCCACGCGACAAGAAGTTGCAGCCGCAGTGGGTGAAGTCGCTGTTTGAACGAGGCGAACCGGAGGTGTACACGGGCAAAGACCTGGAGTTGATTGGGATGCCGGTGGGCGGCCTGTGCGCCGGTCAGCTTTATCTGGGTGGTGATGGCAAACTATGGCATTGGGACATCTTTAATTTGCCGATCAGCACCGGTGCGGAACATTATGCGAATCCACTGCGGCCCAAAACGCCGCTCGATCAAGGATTCGGCATCCGCGTGAATGACACAGTGCGAGCGCTCGATCAGCAGTGGATTCGATAAGATTCAATTCTGCGGCGAGTATCCGCTTGCTCGGGTTGAGTACAGTGACGGCCAGTTGCCCGTGACGGTTTCCCTGGAAGCTTTTTCACCGTTCATTCCCTTGAACTACGACGACTCGAGTCTGCCCGCGACGGTGATGCGTTTCACGGTCAAGAACACGAGCACTGCTGCGGCGGAGGTCGAACTGGCTGGCTGGTTGGAGAATGCCGTTTGCCTTTACACGGGCACACCGTCGGCGCTGTTGCACCGCAATCGTATCGTACGAACTCCGCAAATGCTGCGACTTGACTGCACCGCGGAGGAGCCACCGCAGGATGCGAATCAGCCAACGGCTCGTCCGGATATCGTGTTCGAGAGTTGGGACGCTGAGACCTACCAGGGGTGGACTGTGGAAGGAGAGGCGTTTGGTCGAGGGCCGATTCTCAAGTCCGAGATCCCGAGCTACCAAGGAGATGTGGGTGGGCCGGGCGAGCGCGTCGCGAATTCGCACGCCACCGCCCCGGGGAAGGATGTCGGTGAGAAGGACAATCAAACCGGCATGCTGACCAGTCGGGAATTCCAGATCCAACGCAAGTACATCAACTTCTGGGTCGGCGGTGGAAATAATGTCGGAAAGACCTGCTTGAATCTGCTAGTGGATGACAAGGTCGTGGCCACCACGACCGGCCGCAATGACAACAAGATGCGAGCGGACAGTTTTGACGTGCAGCACCTGCAGGGCAAAACGGCTCGCCTGCAGATCGTCGACAATCAGGCGGGCGGTTGGGGCAACATTGGCGTGGGCGAGATCGTGCAGAGCGACAAACCGGCCAACGTCGTCGAGAAGCTGCCGGATCGTCATGATTTCGGCACCTTGTCCTTGGTGATGTTGGAGCCTGACGAGAAGGATCGCGGGGCAGCTGCGCTTCCCGACGCCACCGTTCCGGCAGGCCTGTTTGGCACGATTGCCGGGAATGAGGACGTTACGCAGCCGTTTGGTTCCGGGCTGCGCGGCGGGCTCTGCCGCCAGAAGACGCTCGCCGCCGGCGAGGAAATGACGGTCACGTTCGTGATCGCCTGGCATTTTCCCAACGATCGTATCGAAGGAGTGCGCGACACGGGCCGCCTCTACGCGAAACGATTCGCAGACGCATCTCAAGTGGCCCAGTACGTGGCAGCCAACTTCTCGTCGCTCCACACTCAGACCCGGTTGTGGCACGATACCTGGTACGACTCGACGCTTCCCTACTGGTTGCTCGACCGCACTTTCCTCAACACCTCGATTCTGGCCAGTTCCACCTGTCATCGATTTGCGACCGGTCGATTTTACGGGTGGGAGGGTGTCGGCTGTTGCAGCGGCACCTGCACGCATGTCTGGCAGTACGCTCAGGCGGTCGCTCGAGTCTTTCCCGAATTGGAGCGTGACTTGCGCGAGCGGACCGATTTCGGGATCGCTTTCGATGCCACAACGGGGATCATTCGTTTCCGCGCGGAAGGTGCGGGGTTGGCCGTCGACGGCCAGTCCGGTTGTATCCTGCGTTCGTATCGCGAGCATCAGATGTCGCCCGACGACAAGTTTCTGAAACGAAATTGGGCCAAGATCAAGCGGGCACTGCAATGTCTGATTGACAAAGACGGTGATGCGAACGGCATTCTCGAGAGCGGTCAGCACAATACCCTGGATGCCGACTGGTACGGGCCCGTGGCCTGGCTGAGTGGCATGTACCTGGCCGCCTTGCGGGCCGGCCAGCAGATGGCGCAGGAAGTTGGCGACGAGCCGTTTGCCGATGTCTGCCGCGGAATTCTCGCGAAAGGTCAGCAGAACATTGTCAGCGAGCTGTTCGGAGGTGAGTACTTCATCAACAAGCCAGATCCCAACCATCCCGAGACCATCAATTCGGGGACCGGCTGTGAGATCGATCAGGTGTTGGGCCAATCATGGGCCTGGCAGGTCGGGTTGGGACGCGTGCTGCCCGAGAAAGAGACGAAGTCGGCACTGCAGTCGTTGTGGCGGTATAACTTCACGCCCGATGTGGGGCCCTATCGCGAAGCCAATAAGCCGGGACGTTGGTACGCCATGCCGGGCGAAGCCGGTTTGCTGATGTGTACGTTTCCGCGCAGCGATTGGAACTACCAGCAGGCGGCCGGCCAGGGACTTGAGTGGGCCGCTGGCTACTTCAATGAGTGCATGAACGGTTTTGAATATCAGGCGGCCGGCCATATGATCTGGGAGGGTCAGGTCCAGGAGGGACTGGCGATTGCGCGCTCGGTGCACGATCGTTATCATCCCAGCCGGCGCAATCCATGGAACGAAGTCGAATGCGGCGATCACTATGCGCGATCCATGGCCAGCTATGGTGTGTTCCTGGCGGCTTGTGGGTTCGCATACCACGGTCCGCACGGCTTCATCGGCTTCTCGCCAAGGCTCACGCCGGAGGATTTTCGGGCGGCATTTACGACCGCTGAAGGTTGGGGATCGTATCGCCAGCAAGTCACCGGCCAGAAGCTTACGGCAGCCCTGCAAGTACACTACGGCTCGCTGGCAGTGCGCGTCTTGGCATTCGACTGTTCACGTGAACCGCAGTCGGTACAGGTGAAAATAAACGGCGAAAAAGTGGATGTGAAACACCGGTTCGAGCAGCAGCGAGTGATTGTGGATTTGGCGGAAGAAAAGCGTGTACAGGCGGGACAGTTGATCGAAGTGGAAATCGCCTGAAAGATCAAATCACTGACTAATGTCGTTTGGAGTACATCATGAAAAAGAACTTCATTACCGCGATAATTGTGCTGTTGTTGGCGAGCCTTGTCGTGCCGACGTGGGCTCAGCAGCCGAAACAGGAAGAGACCAAGCAGCAACGTGATGCCCGGATGGCATGGTGGCGCGACGCGAGATTCGGCCTGTTTATTCACTGGGGAGTCTACAGTGTCCCGGCAGGCACTTACAAGGATAAACGCATTGGTGGGATTGGCGAGTGGATTATGCGTAGTGCCGAGATTCCCGTGGTGGAGTACCGGGCGTTTGCCCAGCAGTTCAATCCGGTTAAATACGATCCCGAGGCCTGGGCGGCTTTGGCCGAGCAGGCCGGCATGAAGTACATCGTCATTACTTCTAAACACCATGACGGCTTTGCAATGTTCCCTTCGGATGTGACCGACTGGGATATCGCCGATGCTTCGCCTTATGGAAAGGATTTGATCGGCCCGTTGGCGGACGCGGCACGGCACCACGGTCTGAAGTTCGGACTCTATTACTCGCAGGCCCAGGATTGGACAAACCCAGGCGGTGCCAAGGCGGGATTCCCGGATGAACAAGGCTGGTGCGAAGAGCACAAAGGCAAGTTCGATGATTACCTCGAGAAGCTCGCCGTGCCACAGGTGCGCGAGATCCTGACACGGTACCAACCCGATATTCTCTGGTGGGACACACCGTATCTGATGACCCCAGAGCGGGCAGGCTTGCTGTGGCCGTTGACCAAGTTGCGGCCCGGTCTGATTACCAATAATCGGTTGGGAGGCGGGTATGACGGCGACAGCGATACGCCAGAACAGGAAATTCCCGCCACGGGAATGCCGGGCCGAGATTGGGAAACGTGCATGACCATGAATGATACCTGGGGCTACAAGAGTTATGACGACCATTGGAAGCCTACTCAAATGCTCATTCGTAACCTGGTCGATATCGCTTCCAAAGGGGGTAATTATCTGCTGAATATTGGACCGAAGAGTGATGGGACGATCCCCGAAGCATCGATCAAACGACTGCAGGAAGTGGGCCAATGGATGAAGGTCAATGGTCAGGCCATCTACGGCACCACCGCCTGCCCGACACGTTTGCCAGGCTGGGGACGTATCACGACCAAGCCGGGAGATGGCGAAACGACTCTCTACTTACACGTGTTTGACTGGCCTGCCGACGGCAAACTGCCGGTGTCGTTGCTGAACAAACCAATCTCCTGCCAACTGCTGGCCGATCCGAACCGCAGCTTCCAGGTCGCGCAAGAGGAAAACGGACTGGTCGTGAATTTGAATGGAAAGGCTGTGGATCCGATTTGCACCGTTGTTGCCCTGCGCGTGCAAGGTGAACCGAACGTCGTCGTCTACCGTGTACCCCAGCAGGCAGACGGCTCACTGGTTCTGAAGGCGATCGACGTGGACCTCCATGGAGGATTGCGCATCGAGTCGAAGGATAATCAACCTAACATTGGATACTGGATAGCCACGGACGACTGGGCCGAGTGGGGAGTGCGGATTGATCAGCCGGGAACATTTGCAGTGACCGCTGATGTGGCCACGCAAGGTGAAAGCCAGTTGACCGTGGAGGTTGGCCGACAGCAGCTGAAAGCCGAAATCCCCAACACGGGCAACTACGGTACCTTCCGTTCGGTCAAGTTGGGCGAGATCCAGATTGGTGAGCAAGGGCCGCACGCCGTGGTTGTGCGGCCACAGAAACAAGCCTGGTCGCCGGTCAATATCCGCTCGATCACGCTCAAGCCGGTTAAGTGATGACGCCGCGAGTAGTCACGTAGCTGGACCCGCCAGGGTTCAGCCGCGGCTCTGTGCGTTTTCCCGCTCCGCTGAGCCCTTGGCGGGCTCAGCTACGTAGCTGGACCCGCCAGGGTTCAGCCCGCGGCTCTATGCGTTGACCCGCTCCGCTGAGCCCTTGGCGGGCTCAGCTACGTAGCTGGACCCGCCAGGGTTCAGCCGCGGCTCTGTGCGTTTTCCCGCTCCGCTGAGCCCTTGGCGGGCTCAGCTACGTAGCTGGACCCGCCAGGGTTCAGCCGCGGCTCTGTGCGTTGACCCGCTCCGCTGAGCCCTTGGCGGGCTCAGCTACGTCGTACCATCGAGTATCACCGCTCCTGCACGTTCTTCAACCGTGGATCGGCCAGATCCAGCCGATACATGATCTGGTTGTAGTCGTAACGTGGCGTAGGATTGGCGTTGCCGGAGAACGTGGTGGTGTAGGTACCTTCGAAGTAGATCAAGCGTCCATCCTCCTGGTCGAAAAATGGATGATGGACCGGGTTGTAGAAGCTGTATTTGTCGTGAGTGACAATCTTCTTTGCATGTTGCCAGGGCCCGGTCAGTTCGGGTGATTCAGCGTACCAGATTTCGCCCAGCATCGAGGTGCCGCCCTGCTGGCAAGCGATCATGATCCACTTGTTGCGATAGGCGTTCCAAGCCACGCTGCCACGATGCATGCGAACCGGTTTCTGTGTATCGCAGTCAAGTGGAACGAAGCACGCTTCTTGAGCCGTGATTTTCCCCTCGGTGATCCACTTCCACTGAGCCGCGATGTCGGCGGGCACTGTATCCTTGCGCCAGGCGAATTGCAGCCGGCCATCGTCAGAGCGGATGAACTTGGGATGGTCCACGTCGCTGCCAGGTTCCAGGCAGGACCATGCCTCGACCTGCTTGGCTCCGGTGAACTCACTGAGCGTGGCTGGCATGCGCACGGTGGGAAACACTTCGCCCAGATAGACGTATTCGGTCGAACCGTCTCGGAGGCGAACAGGGTGAGCCTGCCCCGGAAATTTCCACAGCTCACTCTTGTCCAGCGTCTTGAGTCGCTCGAACTGATCCTGGTCGTTGTTGTAGATGGCCAATCCATGATCGAGCATTTCGGCCAGCGATTTCATGTGAGCGTAATGGCAAACCAGTTGGTCCTGTCCCTGTTCATCTGGCAGGACGCAGACTGCATCGATCCAAATCGGTCCACCTTCCACGCCCAGTCGAGCCATCGGCCGACTGAAGCCGTCCTCGCCCACGAAATACTGGAGCTCAACACCCTGTGCGGGGTCCAGTCCGCCCTGATCGGGCAAGGCGGAGACGGCACCAGCCATCCAGTAGTGCCCCAGCGGGTACCGCATCCGATTCGTATCGCCCCAGAACCAGTGGATTTTGTCTCGGTAGAGAACCGCCATGGCCGAGTCTTGCCCGGCGACTTTCCCGGTTCCCAGTGGATTCGTGAGCGGGCATGGCTCGCCCAGCAGCAGACTGTCTCGATAGATACCTTCACCTGTGACGCGGTATAGGCGCTCTGCCACGTTTTGTCGTTTCAGTCGCAATACCGCCTTTTCTCCTGGCTTGGGAGTGAGCGCAACGCCGGCAAATCCAAAACCGTCCTGCGGGTAGTCGTATCCGTGGCTTCGCACGTGAAAGAAGATCTTCTCTCCCGTCCAACTTGGCTCGTCGATCGCTACCCAACCGGCGCTGTCGGTCACGAAACGGACATTATTCACCGTCTCAAGCTCGACGAGTGGTATTCCACGTCCCGTTTGTTCGTCTGTCGCTCGGATGGCGAAGTACTGCGAGACGTTGACTCTTGAGCTAGTCCTGGCACTGCACTCGACAACATCGGCATCAAGCTGGTCATCACGATGCAAGTCAGGCGCGGTAGACGCACGTGGACGGAGATTGTTTGGGAAATGGACCGACTGCCAGGTATTCGACTGCACCCGGACTGGAATCCATCGCTACTTATTTTCATTGAGTCACCTGGGCCTTATTCAACACGTCGATCACGGTGTCAAATGCTGGTTTCGCTTTGCGTTGGCGATCGAAAAGGAGTGGGTAGTTCACTCGTTGCCAAGGAAAGTAGTTGAGCCAACTCTGTCCGTCATGCAGGTTCCGCGAAACGGAACGCACCCTCCTTGGCCTGTACGTGAGCAGGCTTCATGCAGTTTTCGGGAGTCACGATGCCAAACTGAGTGGTCAAGAGTTCCCAGTCATCCGGCCGCTCGCTGATTCGATAGTCGACTCCCACGCCCACGGTAAACAGGGACGCAGCAGCAGTCTTCAAGGATGCCTGGTACGCCGGACGCTCGGTGGCACCTGCAAACGAGGCTAGGGTGACCGCCGTCACAAGTAAAACGATGGCTCCGACGCGACGGGATCGTGCAAGCCAGTTAAGTTGCCGCGGATAAATCTTCCAGAGTGGCGGCTGGGCATGGATCATGGTTGACGCGACTCCTTGATTCTGGTGATGCAGTCACTGTTAGTACCATACACAACAGCTGATGGACATGCCATCATCGCGTCTGTCGGCAGTACCGTGTTTTTCCGTGGCAGAGTACGACAATCCAGCTTGATGGGAAGCTGAAGCGTGTTTCACCCCGTTACACTGCTCAATCCAGGCAGGGCTCCAATCGTGGGAATCCGACACCAACCACTCACGCGGCTGGAACGGGAACACCTGACTTGAGCAGTGCGCAACTGGTGACCGTCCTCCACTGCCGCGGTGGCAAGTTGGTGCCCGCCTCGCACTGCGTGTCTCGTGTGGCGGCGAGTTGGTGAGTTGTTACGTCCGGATCGATTCGCTCTGTAGTCGACATGCGTTTCCACACGCAGTGGCACGGCGTGACCCCATTGTTTGCCGCGATGGGTACGCTAAAGTGATAGGCGGTATGGATGGCGGGTTGTAAGAACTGGTAGGGCGTTTTCTGCATTTGAGGAGAGACTTCGTGAGAGACATCTGCACGTGTTCCTGTCGAGCTGTGGTGTTGATCTGTTGCGCCATTACTGTTTGGAGTGGTGTGGCCGCACGGGGCGAGGAGCCTGCTGGGGCTTGGCGCTTTTCGGCGGAACAGCTCCAGCCGTTTTGGCGAACGACGACCATGTATGGGGAGAGCATCTTGTTCCTGGAACGCAGCGATGGTGAGTTGCCGCGCGCCGCCCTGTTGTTCACTCCGACACGTATCTTGTCGGTCTGTAGTTCGTCGGGTGAGGTGAAATACGAAGAGGGAAAAGACTACAGCTGGAAACCGGGCAGCAAGGAAGTGCTGCTGCCCAAGGGGTCACGGATCGTCTGCAAGATCGCCCCAAGACCTGCGCCGACCGGCCGGGTCCCAAGCGTTCCGCTTGACACACCGTGACGGGAACGGCGAGATCCTGTTTGGGGGCGGGCATGAGTACCACGATATGCAGACGGTGGTTACCTACGTTCATGAAACGGATGCGTGGCAGGGACCGAAGCCGGTGTATGCCGGAGAGCAGTTGCCCCGCGCGGTGGGGAAACTGAAGAATCGCCAACCGCTAACCATGGCCCTGTTGGGCGATAGTATTTCGACGGGCTGCAATGCATCCGGATGGGCCAAGGTGGCACCCTGGCAGCCAGCCTATCAAGATCTGCTGGTTCAGAATCTGAAGTCGGTCTATGGGGGTGAAGTGACACTGAAGAATTTCTCGGTCGGGGGTCAAGATTCTGCTTGGGGCTTGAGGACGATCGGCGAGGTTATCCAAGCGCAGCCGGATGTGGTGATCATCGCCTTTGGTATGAACGATTCCGCAGGTCGCTCGGCGGCGGACTTCAAAGCCAATACCTTGGGCATGATCGAGGCCGTGCGCAAAGCGCATCCGGAAACCGAGTTCATTCTGTTGGCCACCATGCTGGGCAACCGGGATTGGATCACGCTCCACCACGAGCTGTTTCCGCAGTTCCGCGACGCGTTGGCAGAACTCTGCCAGAATGGAATTGTGCTGGCCGATATGACTTCCATCTGGACGGAGTTGCTTCAGCACAAGCAGGATTGGGACATGACCGGCAATGGTGTGAACCATCCCAACGATTTCGGCCATCGCATCTATGCTCAGGTACTATCCGCGCTACTCATCCCGTGAGGGCGGTTGTGCCAGCCTATGTTCTTGTCGGCCGATCTATTTGTCCTCAATAGCAGTGCGTTTGGGTCAGGCAAGAGAAGGGGCATTTGGACAGAAATATCTGATGACAAAAATATCCTGGTCAAGAAGAAGTTTCTGTCCCCGCGATTCTCGCCTCCTCCGAAACATTTGCGGCGGAGGCGTGGGGCGGATTCAGTGATTGCCAGACTTGTTCGGGCGGAGACTTTCTCGCCAGTGCGCACCGACGATGGCTGCTTTGCGCCGCGTGCTTCACACGAACTTGTCGACACCCGGCAACGGAGCGCGGTAGGTGCCGTCCGCGTTGGGCGTGACGGGTGGTTGAGCGTCCCAGTTGTACTCGGGGAGTGTGAAGCTGAGTTGTGAACTCATGGCACGCTCCCAGGTAAGTTCTTCGCCCGTGTAGCAGACCATTTGCGCCAAGATGGCCAACATGGAGCTGGTGATCATGTAGTCGGCATTATTGATCGTTTTTCCTTGGCGGAGCGCGTCGAACAGCGCGGCATGTTCATTGTCGTACATGTTCTTCTGCGGCGTGGGGGCGGTCCAGGGGTTTTCGCCCACGATACGGCACTTGTTCGGCATGATCGCCTGCCCCTTGGTACCGAGAATGATATCGGTCGTTTCGCTAAAGCAGGAAGGAATATCGCGGCAGAACCCGTAAAGGCGTACCCCGTTGGCGTATTCAAACGTGACACCGAAATGGTCGAACTGATCACCGTACACGGGCTCGGTGCACACTTGCCGCCCACCAATTCCCCAGGCTTTGACAGGTGGCACGTCTCCCAGAGCCCAGGAGGCCTTGTCAATGCTGTGAATCAATTGCTGCGCGGTCTGGTCGCCCGACAGCCAATTGAAGTGGTACCAGTTGCGGAACTGGTAGTCGAGTTCACTCCATTGCGGCTCCCGAGGCCGTTTCGAGTAAGGGCTGGTCAGGTAGTGTTCCTGAATGGCAACAATGTCCCCGATGGCGCCGTCGTGAACGCGCTCGATGGTCTCTCGCACCGCCGAGTCATAGCGCCAGCAGAGCCCGGAAACGATCGTCAATCCTTTCTTCTTGGCAATTTCACAGGTCTCCGTCACGGCCTTGATACCCGGCACATCCAATGCATGTGGTTTCTCGCAAAAGACATGTTTACCGGCGTCCACGGCGGCCCGCAGAAACATCGGATGAAAATGAGAGGCGGCGGCAATCACCACAACATCCACGTCGCAGTCGATGACCTTCTGGTACGCATCGAATCCGAAGAACTTATGATCTTCATCGACCTGGACCTGGGCGTCATTGGCCTGTTTCAGCGCCTCGTAACCCTTGTGCAGGCGATCCTCGAACAGGTCGGCCAGAGCGACAATCTTCACGTCGGTGCCCGCATTCATGGCGTTGACCGCAGCGCCACAACCACGGCCGCCACAGCCAATCAAACCGACTCGAAATCCGTCGGCGCCGGCCGCGTGCGCCGAACTGGCGATGCTCAGCGGCATCGCCAAAGCGGCGCCCGTTGCCAACGATGTTTTCAGGAAAGTGCGTCGAGTTGTCATGTTATGATTCTCTCAGGAAAGGGGTGGCTGTGCATCTCAGTGAATTTGGGGAGCAACGTTGCCGTAAGTCCAGGGACCTTGGAATGGACCGTGCGGTGGTCGTGTGGGAATTGTGCCAGGTGTCATCTGTTTGGCCAGCCCCAACGCGGCGTTGACCATTTGCCGTCCCGCGGTAATGTCCAAATTGGTGTAGGAACTCAGTCGCGTCTCGTATCCGCCACCGTGCTCGCCAAATGCCTCTTCGGTCGGAATGTACCCGACACAGTTGTTGGCAAAGGACACGGGAAGAGTCAGCGGAAACGAGCTGCCAGCCTTCATGTCCAGGCCGAACTGGCAGAAAACTTCCGCCGGCACGCCCAGCAGTACTACCGGTCCGATCTGGACCGCTTGCACTTCCACCGCCACCTTGGGTTTCACCTGAAGTAAGGCGTCAAGCATCACCGTCTCTTTGGCAAACGTCCAATCGGTATGGCCGACCTTGGCTATGTCTTGTTGCACCAATTCCAAGGCCTGCTGCAGTCGCTGCGGAGTCGGGGCGCGGCGCTCGACCTCGAAAACGGTACTCGCACCACCGACAGGACCCATCTCGCCTTTCGCCATACTCAACAACACCTTCGTGGCTTCAGCGCCGACTCGTCCGCCAACGAGTTGAGCCCACTCTTCGGCCTGCGGGTTCTCGTACGAGTTGAGGTTATCCACTTGTGTGACATCTCCGGACGTGCCCGGTACGAAGACAACGATGACTTCCTGCCCGAACATCCCGCGAATCACTTTCTCCAGATAATAAACGTAGTTGGCCGAGCTACCGCCGGGGCTCGTTGTGGCATGGCAGGCGAAGTTGACAATGCAGCCGGTCAATTTGCCTTCTGCGTTCCAAGCCCCGATCACGCCAACTTCCGGATCGACGGGACCCGCCGCTTCAATAATGTCCGGGTTGCCCTGCCCGGGATGCGTGTAGGACAAACCATTCTTCATCGCGAACCGACGATTAAAGGCGACTTTGTCTTCGATACCCTTACCCGCTCCGCACTGCACGGGGCAGCCGGCAGCGTCCGCCTGGCAGACTGCCGCCACTAGCTTATTCAGCACGGCGTTGTAGTACTCCATGTTCGTGCAAGTTGACTGCTCATATGCCAGCTTCTGTACGAGTTCAGACGCATGGTCATAGGAGCCGGGCATGACACCATGAAGTGGCCCGGACGAATGCGAGTGCGAGGCGGCAATCATGACTGCCTGAGGCTCGATTCCGCAGCGCTCTTGAATCTGCTTGCGTGCCTCGGTGACCATCTCGCCATGTACGCCAATGGCATCAACTCCCACGATGGCGACTCGGTGCGTGCCGTCGTTGAAGACCGCCGCGCGGATCTTGCAGGGATCGTGCACGCCCTGGTGGTACGATTTGCCGTATCCTCCAGGTTGCTCCATTCCCTTCTCGGGTGTGATGTCGGCCTCGGCAAAGCCGGCTTTCAGTGGGATCGACTCGTCACCGATTGCGGCCACAGAACTCACCGCCATCAGCGCGGTCAAGAGTCCTGCCAGGCAGGTCTGCATGAGAAGGACGAGAAGCGGGTGACTGCGGTTCATCGTACGGATCCTTAAGTAAATCAGCGCATGTGGTTGAGGAGTGTATGTAGTGGAGTGCGATGTAGCAGGCCTCCCCTGGCTCCAGTCGCAGCAGACTCCGGGACGCAATTTGACTGCTGCTCCGGCAACTTCAGCTAAGAGGCACACCGTGTTAGGCATCCACGCTCCAAGGCAGACGCTTGGAAAAACCGAGTCCATTTTACCGCAAACGGGCGCCGTGTGTGGAGACTGTCGCGGCTTCCTTGAGAAGTCCATTGCGGGTGTCGGGGAATTGGGAGGTGTTAGGGTGAGGGGCCACACGTGATCCCATGCCGGCCCCCTCACCCCTTCCCCCAAAATATTGCCGTTTGGAGCGTTTCTCGATGGATGTCTGCCAGCACGTCAATTTTTCGGGGGAAAGGGGGAAGAAAGATCGCAATTTCAGAATCAATACCGTCGCTCTTGCGAAACCCGTGAAATTCAGTGCGTGGACCAAGGCGATCTACGGCGACTCCACGATGCGCGGTTCGCCCCAGACAGCCCAGTCGAAGTTAAACGGGCCGGCTGAATCGGTGACCAAGGCCAAGGCGATTGGCTGTCCCGCCCAAGGTGCCAGATCGACAGTGAGCGACTGCCAGGGTCCGGGCGTGATGAACTCTTTAGCGAGCGGGCTGCCGTTGATCTCCAGCGAAAACCGGACTCCTTCGGATTTCGATCCATCGCGCAGTCCGATGTATGACGTGAAGCGAGCAGCTTGTTTTGGCAGGGTCATGGCATAAACCGCTACGGTTCGGCCGTGATTGGGCGGATGCTCCAACAGGCCGGCGTGCTGCACACCACCCACGACATTGGAGCCAGGTAGGACACCGGCATGTGGCGAGGCTGCAGCGACTTTGCCGGGGTCCAGAATGACAAACAAATGGTCCGGCATTCGGCTCAGTTCAACGGGGAGTTGGACCTCCGCGGGGACGTCGCGCAGCAGGCAGACCGTACCGGGGGTGGCCATCGTGAGTTGTTGGACTTTGTCGTCTTCCGCGATGCGAGCAACCTGAGTGCCGGCCAGTGCCATCTTCCACGGTGTCGCCGCCCGTGATGCCAAGGGTGGTTTGTTTTTGCACATCGCGCTCGATACGTGGATTGTGCCACCGAGCCCAATCATAGCTCGGGTTGTTCTTGGGTCCGGGATGTACGGCCAATTCCAATTCGATATCGCGTCCCGCAAACTGCGTCAGATCCAACTCCAGACGATGCGGCTGGGATGCTGCCTGGTGATACTCCGTGCTCAGTTGCCGTGTGCCATCGGCAACGCGCGCGATGAAGGTCACGCCGTCACTTTGGTCCTGGCCAACAGCCCCCGGGTCGAGAGTGACTTCGCTGGCGAAGAACACTCTCTCTTCCGGCGGCACATTCCAATGAAAGCGGGCGAACGCCTCGCCACTGCCCGCGACTTTCCAGGGTGGATGTGCCGATATGGTGTCACCAAAAGCGGTAAACGTTCCGCCGTCAGGAGACTCCCAGGATCCACGCTGCATCTGGGGCGGACCGGTGGCCACGCGTGTTCCCACGTCAGCTTGCCCGAGCAGCATCGTCAGGTCCGCCAATACGGGTGTGGCATCACGCAGTCGCAACATCGCCAGTTTGTCAGAAGCGAACAGGTAGTCCACCGTCAACTCCGGCGAGAGCTGACAGATGTGCAGCGCGTCGCTGTCGCGGGGCTGCGGGAAGTAGGGATACCATTGCCCAGGGTCGAGTCCCAGCAGGTGCTGGTTGTCGTAGGCTCGCCAATCGGGAATCGTCCCGTCGCATTCGACCACCGAGGATCCGGTAATGGTGCGGCTGACTTCCTTGTCGTGACACATCCAACGTCCGTCGCGCATTGACACGAACGGTCGTCCGTCGGCCGTACGCAGCGGCAAGGCTACGTCGTTCGGCCAGGGTCCTTCGAAGTCGATGTCAACGCGATTCTCCTGCCAGAAGTGCAACTCGTCGAGGAACTGGCGCGAGAACCCTCCCGGCTCGGAAAACACTGCCGCTGCCGGCTTCAGGGTCGGGATCACACCCCAATTTCGGTACGCTTCGTTCCAGGCTGCGTACATTTGGTCGTTCTCGGGTGTGTCACAGCCGAGATAGCCGTAGATGACGGTGAACGGGCGCAGAATGTACGAACTGATTGGATGAGCTGCTGCGAGCATGCGGCGATCGAACGTTCCCTTGGCGTGGTCGATCCCCCACACATGTCGCTGAGCGAAGGCTTCATAGCGGCAGGTAATCTCATTGAGTCCTTCGCCACTCAAGGCGACCTCAGGCAGTGCTTCACGCAGCTGCTTATGCAGTGCGATGTTTCCTTCCATCATCGACATGCCGTCGATGCGGCCGTTGTGGTCGTTGTAGATACAAAGCGTTTGGTCCAGGTGGAGAGCATCGATGCCGGTATGCTGGCAAAGGCGAACCATGGAACTGGTGAAGAGGTCGCGCCAGGCGCGGCTGGCGGGATTGATATAGGCGAAGCGAATGTCCGGCTTCTCTGGCGGCCACACCCACCACTCTTTCTCGTGCTCGTTCCAGGGGCTTCTCACCTGGTACTGCTCGAACTGCTGGTACAGCGGGTGCAAAGGGTCGACGCCAAAATAGTTCACGTGCAGCATCACGCGAAACTTCAGCTCATGCGCGCGTTCGACCAGTGGCATCAACTCGGGCCGTATCTGCTCGTAGTCGGGATAGTCGCGGTCATATCCCGGCTGACGCCAATCGTAGATGTAGAGCAATGTCTGTTGCGGATCAAACTCCTTGGGGAGCAGTTCCAGAGTGCGACGATCGGTGGGCATGATGACGCAGCCGCGTATATCCTTTACCCAGCCCGGATGCTGTTGGGCAATCGGGATGGGCCCCGCTTGCTGGCGAAACCAGTCACGGTAACGGCGCGCCGCAACGCGCCAATCACCTTGGTAAGTATTGAGTCGCCAAGCGACGCTGTGGCAAGCGGTCTGTTTGTCAAAGGGAGCATCGTTGATGGTGTAGAGCCCCAGTCGCCAGCCGCTGGGGCGTCGCTCGACAACCAACCGTTTGTAGCGAAAATTGCTATCTTCCGCCCAGACATAGAATCCTCCCTGGGGACCTTCCACCACGACCAGCTGGGCTTCCCACAGCAAGGGATAGTCGAACTGATGGTTGGCTTGCGGAGTTTCGGCAGTCAATCGCACGCCAGATGTTCCCGGGACCAAGATGGCGTATTGCAGAGGGATGTCGGCAATCCACCAACTGACGCCCCAGACCCCGTCTTGTGTGGATGTCGCATCGTGGCGGATCACCAAGTCGCCAGTTGCGGCATCCAGTTCGTGGCGTGTCTGGACCTGTGAAGCTTCCAGTCCCGCCAAGGAATCACTGCTGAGAGTGAGCGAGTGGCCTGTGTCCAGCTCGGTCGACGATTCATCATCGACAGATGGTTCGGTCACCACTCCCCAATGGTCGCTCTTCGCACGATGGATACTCACGCCGCGCACTTCGCGGGGCGGCTTGACGTACTCAGTGCCATCTTTCGCTCGCAAGCCAGTCACCGCTCCCCCACGGATCGTCGCTTGGAAAGTAGTCGCTCGTGGCATCGATCTTGTCAGCACTCAAAACCAGCGATGTGTGTATCAGGACAAGGGCAAGCATCATGAGTGGAATCCCTGTAGCCGGGTAGGACATTTGTGGGCACAGAAACTTGACGGCCAGCAGGTGGGGAACGATTGAGGTAACCGTGCATGGCTCGGTGACTGTGCAAACATACCTACTTACTCGTACTCCCCTCCCCCTCCGCTGCACTCGCAGACAACTTCACTCAACTCAGCGTGAACTGCACTCCTTTGCCAGCGGCATAGACGCGGATCTCGGGCTCGAGCTAGGACGAGCGAGAAGATGGTAAGAGTACGAGTAAGATTTATGAGTATACCTAACGGTAAGCTCTTGCCGTTGGGGGGCTGTGAACCGCTACCGATTCACGGCCGCTCATGCTATTGACCTCCAGGCCACCGGGCGTGTCAAGTAGCCGGGGTTGGGGGGGGCGGCTTTTTCTACTATCCTGCTGCTGGAATTCGCGATTCTTGTGACGTTCGCAGGGCGGAGATGGAAATTTCTGTATGGCTGACCTCTGGATCATCAAGACCGGGTGCACCTTCGCGAATACGGCGCGACAATTTGGTGACTTTGACCGGTGGACGCGCGACGCGCTGGGCGTAGAAGTCGATTCCATACGGGTCTTGGATGTAGCCCTCACGCAACCCCTTCCCGAGCCGTCGGAATGTCTCGGCGTAGTGATTACAGGGTCTCATGAGATGGTGACCGAGTCGCTCCCCTGGAGTCTGAATCTGGCCTGCTGGATTCCACGCTTGCTGGAAGCGGAGGTTCCGCTGCTGGGCATCTGCTATGGCCACCAACTCCTGGCGCATGCCATGAACGGTCGAGTCGATTATCATCCGGCTGGCCGGGAAGTGGGAACGGTCGAGATTGAATTGCTGTCAACGTGTGTGGACGATCCGCTCTTCGACGCCCTGCCGCCGGCGGTGTTGGCCCATGTCGTGCATGCTCAAACGGTCACGCAGCTTCCCCCCGGTGCCGTGCGGTTGGCACGCAATTCATTTGAGCCGAACCATGCTTTTCGCATCGGCAAAGCGGCTTGGGGTGTGCAGTTTCATCCGGAGTACGACGGACGCATCATGCGATCTTACATTACGGAACTCTCGCAGGAACTTGCCGCGGCGGGACATGACGTGCCGGCACTGATGCGGTCCGTTCAGGAGACGCCGGCGGCTCGACAGATGCTGCGACGATTCGCTCAGTTGGCTCTGCCTTGATGAGGTGAACTTCGTTCACGGTTACGAATCACCTTCGTCTGAGTTCCCATCGTTGGCAGCCGGATGCTTGGCGTTCCAGAGCGTCACGCCGGAACCGAGTAGTCCGATCGAGAGAATCGCCATTCCGAGCAGAGTGAACTTGTGATTCCTCCGCAAGTCTTCGGCAAAAAGCGCAATCAAGCCAATATATGCGCCGAAGAAAAAGAGGACGGTCCCAAGGGCTTTCTTGATCAGCAGCCAGAACATGGTGGCACTTCCAGGGAGACACTCCCAGCTTTGCCCTCGGGTCGCGTTCCAGAGGGCTGAAATCGATCAGGGCTTTCCCAGCTCAACACTATACTCGACCTGGTTGAGTATTTGACCGCCTCCAGTGGCCTCCAGTAGTCCCGCCAGTGTAACCTGTTTGGATTTTGCCGCGTTGTCCCCTGCCCAGACTGCACGAAAATGGCTGCTATTGCAGATCGTCAGCCTCCTCGTAGGCTGCCTTCTCAAATGGATTGTCGCGATACGGCTGTCCGCCGACGAGCCAGATATACAGCGAAGCCAGTAGATAGGCCGGTCCCATGAACGGTCCCCAACGTTCGAATTGCCTCACGTGAACCATTTCGTGATTTCGAGCTATGTCGAGCGAAGCGTCTGTCTGTCCCAGGATGGTGTGACCCAGCGTGAAGGCGAGCGTAGTGGGACCGGGCGGCAGATGCCTGACCACCCAGGCGACCACGCCTCCATGGAACTCCAGCACTCGGCCGCGAACCTGGACTTGACCGCCGCTACAGAGTCCCAGACTCCCCAAACATAACCCGATCAGTGTGTAAGGCGACGCCCACACGATGCCAAGGATCACGAACAACAAACGCATGGATGTATCCTTTGCATTGGGTGAAAGGTTGCCACCTGCCGCTTCGCCGGAACAACAACCGGGCAGCGAGACACCGGTGACCGCGTCGCAAAACTGCGCAGAGGGTCGTGCGCAGCGGTCGTCGGCAGGCAATCATCGTAACTCAGCGCGAGCCCAGTTGGCCCAGGCGTCGCGGATTCTTACGGTTGGGACCCCGTGCTGCAGCAGTGTGTGCGGGGGTCGGCCTGTCGCACGGTACGTGCCGTTGAGAAACGGGATAATGGCAGCAATGTGGGATGTCACCGGTGACTTGTCCCCGCCGCATTTGCGGAGAGGACACCTTTCCTCGGCTGCCGCCTAGAAACACTCAACTGGGGGTGGTGTAACAGTCGATTTTCTTTCCAGAGCCGTGTAATCGATTTTACCGGCAAAGCTTGCCAGCGGGGGCGTTTGTCGCGGGTTGTCGCGTGCTGCATTGGGAGTGGGCGGGGGTGCAGTCGGAGACAGTGCGGCGAGCAGCAGAGCAGCCAGGCGGAACCAAGGGGGCATGCGGAGGGCATTTGATGTCGAGCTCTTTCCCAGAGATTGCCTTATTGATTTCCAGTTACAACCGTCCGCGGCATCTTGCGCGGGCGCTAGCCTCCGTGGAAATTCAGCAGAATGACCCCAGCACGATGGAGGTGGTCGTTACGGACGACGGATCGGACGATGATACGCTGGAAATGGTCGCGGAGCATGCGGCCCGCGTCAACTGTGCCGTCAAGCTGACCACGCATACGCATGCGGCGTTTCAGCTGGCGCGCTGTCGCAACGAGGGGGTTCTGGTCAGTCGAGCGCCGTATCTCTTGTTTCTGGATGGCGACTGTATCCTGCCGCCGGACCATGCTCAGCAACATATTCAGCGGCGGCGCACGGGCACAGTCATGGCAGGCGACTGCTGTCGATTGTCGGAGGATGTCTCTCGACAAATTGACGCGGCGTCCGTTCGCGGTGGTCGCTTTGCCGACTGGGTGTCCCGCGAGGAGCGATATCGGCTCCGGCACCAATATCGCAAGGCCTTGTTGTACAACCTGTTGCGCCACCCCACGAAACCGAAATTGATAGGTAACAACATCGGGATTTGGCGGCAGGACTGTGAACGGATCAACGGGTTTGATGAACAATTCGAAGGGTGGGGCTGCGAGGACGACGATCTTCGGTTGCGGCTACGCCGCGCCGGCACGAGAGTCGCGTCGATTTTGAAATGGACTCACTCATATCACATCTGGCATCCGCCGGCGCCGTCCTGCCCGGGCCGGTGGCGGGAGGGGGCGAATGTCACGTATTTCGAGAATTCACGGCATCGGCCAGTTCGCTGCGAGAAGGGACTGCGGTATTTCTGTGGCGAGCGTGACGAGGTGGTCACCAACGGTTCGGCTCGTCATGCACAGCTCATGACGCGGCGGCCCTATGCAGAAGTTGTTTTTCATCCCGGCCAGGGCTATTTCAGTGGCCGCGCGACCTGGAATGTGTTGGTCCTTGGAGATCGGAGCATTCTGCCGCTGAGCCGCGTGGCGGCGGCAGATGTGGTGATCGATCGCGGCGACATGCGAATCCTGCTCGACACACTGCAAACCATGGAAACCGAATACCGGAGAACTCGAGATTTACCGCGTCAGCCGTTACGTGCCGCTTGACTTTCTGAAAGACACATTGGCGGGGACAGAGTCCACGGCCTTCGAGGGAAACGTGAAGTGAGACTATTGGCACCGGCGGCGTTTGCTCATGTCTTTGAGCCTCTTCAAGGCAAACGGATCGGATTCGTGCGACCCATTGGGAACGTGGGTGACGAGTTGATCGAGTGGGCGATGCGGCAAATGTTCGCGCTGTACAAAATCGATTGGAGGCTGTTTGATCCGGCCGATCCTAGCGAAGACGTGGACGAGTTGGTGTGGGGGGGCGGGGGCAACATGGGAACGATGTGGAAAAGCAATTGGCAGTTGCGTGGTCGATGCCTGGACTTCGGCTTGCCGATGACGATTCTTCCGCAGTCGTACACCTCGCGGGAAGACCGTCGATTTCACCGTATTTTTGTCCGTGAGCAAGTCAGTTTGTCGCTGGCCACGAACGGAATCCTGGCTCCCGATTTGGCGTTGGGTTTGGATTACACGCCGACGACACGGCCGACGCGCGAATTCGGAGTCTTTTTGCGGAAGGACTCGGAAGGGATTGTGCCTCGAGGATGGTTTGTACGCGACCCGGCCAGATTGTGTCGCACACCACGCCAATATCTGGAGCTGGCGGCTTCCTACGAGCATATCGTCACGGACCGGCTGCATTTTGCGATTAGCTCCTTGATGGTAGGGCGTCGCACGACATTGCTTCCCAATATCTACCACAAGAATTCCAGTATGTTTAAAACGTGGCTCACGGATCTCGGCTGTGAGTTCGCGACAAGTCTGCGCGAGGTTCGTCGTTGCCACGCGGCGCAGGTCAGCCTCATCCGGATGCCAAGCGAAAGTGCGCTATGTCAGAAGTTTTGATGCACGTTGAGCCGACGCCGAGCACGACGCGATGGGACGCGGCAGGCAAGGAATGGACGGTGAGGCAGGCCACGGTGAGTGGGCATCCGAGTCGCCGGCACCGCAATGGCAGTCTATTTTTCGAGGTGCCGGTCGAGTTCGCCGACGTCCTGGCCACCGACGGCCGGGCGGAGGATACGCTGGATCCGTTTGCATGTGCCGTGATCTTCTCGGCCATGGAGGCAGGTCGCGACGTCAGGATTCACGGGAATGTTTCCGCCAAGCTATTGGCGAACCTCGAGATCTACCAGAGTATCGTCTCAACTTGGTGGCCGAAATATCGAGCGGTGCACGTATCGGCCGACAAAGAGATCCATGCCGAGGGGGCACTCGATTCACGAGTCCCGGGTGAGGCGATCATGGGGTTCTCGGGGGGCATGGATTCGATTCACTCGCTCTACTGCCATCACCACCAATTGCACGGGCGCAATAGTCGTCGCATCCCGATCTGTCTGTTTGTGCACGGCTTCGACATCCCCTTGACGGACTCGAGCTACGATGCTGCGTTCCGTCGCGTGCAGGCCATCTCCGATTCTCTTGGCTCACGCCTCGTGCCGGTCCGATCAAATCTCAAACGGATGCTGCCGTCGTGGCCCAATACCCACGCTTCGGCATCGGCCGCGGCTTTATCGCTCTTTTCGCGGCGATTCCGCGAGGGCCTCATCGCCTCATCGTTCCACTACCGTAACTTGCTCGGACCACGGTTCGGGTATGGCTCGACACCGCTGAGTGACTGGCTTCTATCTTCGCACAACTTTCAGATCGTGCATGACTTCGCTGATGAACGACGAGTGGAGAAAACGAAAGTGCTGCGCGAATGCCAAGTCGCTTGCGAGAAGATTCGCGTGTGCTGGGCTGGCGACGATCTATCGGGAAACTGTGGCAAGTGTGGCAAGTGCGTCTCGCAGATGCTATGCATGAAAGCGGTCGGCATCCGGGACTTCAGCGCGTTCGCCCGGCACTTGTCGGCAGACAGTGTGAGGGCCATGCAGGTGGCCTCGGCAGCACACTGGGAGGAACTTCAGGCCTGTTGCTGCGCG
The DNA here is from genome assembly GCA_963700515.1 of uncultured Planctomycetota bacterium. Classification (GTDB taxonomy): domain Bacteria; phylum Planctomycetota; class Planctomycetia; order Pirellulales; family Pirellulaceae; genus JAJRVM01. Next base: position 231,430 of record CAVOXY010000021.1, read on the forward strand.
GCGGACGCTGCCGGTCTGGGGGCCAGCGACGAATTTCGCGCATGCGGCGAGTACTGGACGAGGCGAGTGCGGTATTTGCCCCCCCGCGGATATCCGGCGAGAAGAAGTCTCCACGCGTCATCCGATGGCTTGAGCGGACCAGAGGCCGGCTGAACCGTCTCACGGGGGCTTGGACGCGCGCCGCCTGACAGCGACGTGATCTCTAACGGGGGTAAGTACAAGCGTTCGTTGCACGCCACGGCCATCGGGATTTGCGACCGGGCAACCGGCAGAAATACCGCTTCATATTCTTGCGCCACATCATCGCATGACCGCAAAAGTCCTTGCTGTACAGTAGTTACGTTCACGGCCCCTTTTCGTCCCAAAATTTTCTCCGCCGTTTGCACTCGGTGTTGGATTCTGCGACAATGCCTGCGAACGATTCATTACGTATCCTCGCACGACCCAAGTGTGTGACTAACTGGACCGCTAATTCGCTCTTCGGAGCGGTCTCGGCCAACGTCGGAGTGTTCGTGGCTAGTGGGCCCGAACAACCTCGGCGCAAATGGATACGACAATTCGACGCGATCGCATGGTATTGCATGCGCATTCGGTATGGCTGGCTAGGGGATCGGGGCACGGATGTGACGTCTTCTCCGGTCGGGCATGACAGCTAATGACGTTGCACGGTGGGCAGTACCAGAGCCTCTTAGATAACCGATGAGAACACCTCGGTGTTTTGCGTCTTGGGCAATATTCGTGAACCGATCCGAAGCGGAAGTGGCTGCGGATTGCACGAGGAATCTCTGCTGGAATCGTATTGGAACTCCGTGTTCGCCGGCCGTTGGGCGAACGCATCCCGACACTCTTACTAGCACCGATTACCGGGAGACCGAACATGGTCGATTTAACGCAAATCATTGATCAAATCACCAGGCACTTTGGCGGTGAACATTTGCCGGCTGTATTCAAGAGACTGACGGCCAATGAGGAACACTTGGCTGCGATTTGGAAACAGTACGAAGCGGTCATGTCGGAAGGCGAGATCGATATTGTCACGAAGGAATTGCTGGGAATGTGTGTGGGGGTCGCGAAACCGAACGAGTACATCATCGGACTGCAGCAACGCCGTATTCGTCGTGCGGGTGTGGATGAAGAGGCGGAGATGGAGGTACTGTCGGTGGCTGGGTTCTTCGAAGGGTTCAATTCCTATGCCCACGTGGTCAATATCGACGACGGACCTGCGGCCCCGGCAGACACGAGGCAGGTGGCACGACGTTCAGTGGCGGCAAAGCGGGTGCTAATGGTTTGTGCGTGGCTGAGTCGGACGACCCTGTGGTGAACGAAGTATTTGAGGAAATCAAAACGAAAATGGGCATTTCGTTCGTTCCGAATATCTTCATTGCCCTGGCACATCAACCGACGATGCTCGCGCGAAATGGGAGAGTTATCAGGCCATCATGATGCACGGCCAATTGACGCGGCAGACCAAGGAATTGATCGCTTTGGTCGTGTCTGCCGTCAACGGATGCTTCTATTCTGTGGATGCCTATTCCACCGCCGGACGGCAGCTTGGCTTGTCTCCCAAAGGGCTCGTCGAAGTCGCCTGCGTGATCGACCTGTTCGCTAACCTCTCCACCCTGGCTAAAGGGTATCGGCTGGGCAAGCGAAACTACTAACGTAGCTGAACCGCGGTTGTAGCTGGACCCGCCCAGGGTTCAGCCGCAGCTCCATCCGCCTGGCGATGCCGCTGAAGCCTCGGCGGCTTCAGCTACGCAGCTCCATCCGCCTGGCAATGCCGCTGAAGCCTCGGCGGCTTCAGCTACGCAGCTCCATCCGCCTGGCGATGCCGCTGAAGCCTCGGCGGCTTCAGCTACGCAGCTCCATCCGCCTGGCGATGCCGCTGAAGCCTCGGCGGCTTCAGCTACGCAGCTCCATCCGCCTGGCGATGCCGCTGAAGCCTCGGCGGCTTCAGCTACGCAGCTCCATCCGCCTGGCAATCCCGCTGAAGCCTCGGCGGCTTCAGCTACGCAGCTGCGTCCGCCTGGCGATGCCGCTGAAGCCTCGGCGGCTTCAGCTACGCAGCTGCGCATCCGCCTGGCAATGCCCGCTGAAGCCTCGGCGGCTTCAGCTACGCAGCTCCATCCGCTTGGCGATGCCGCTGAAGCCTCGGCGGCTTCAGCTACGCAGCCTCCCTATTTCGATCTGCTCGCTACGAGCACTTGCGCGCATCATCTTGAGGACAGAAATGTCGGGTAACCGTTCACGGAGTTCCGACCGCACAGGGCTCGGTAACTGTGCAATCCTAATCTCACTCTCACTCTTACTCTTACTCCCCTCCCCTGCACTCACAGATAACTTCACTCAATTCCGCATGAACCGCACCTCTTTGCCAGCGGCACAGGCACGGGTTTTGGGCCACATCCGAAGAAGGAGAGTTTGAGTAAGAGTAAGAGTATGAGTAAGATTGGAACTGAAGTCAGCCTCTGCCGCTAGAAGCTGTGAACGGTGACAACATCGGGGACAGAAGAGCAAAAACGTCCCCTATTGCGCCACTTGTTTCAGAGAATCGGGCCATGGTTGGATCGTTAATTGCACTGTCGCCTCGGTGACTGGCTGAGCCAGGTCGATGCCGATCCGGGTGGGTTGCTTGCCGCCACGCATGTCCTCGTCGATCACCGTCGCGTCGATCTTCACCGGGACTGTTTGCGTGTCGATGGTGACCAACACCGCCGCGTCGCCAGTTCCGACCTGCAGTCGCTGGTCGTCTAATCGCTTCCACGCGGAAAACGTGATGAGTGCCGTACCGAAATCCTGCGGTGAGTCAAATTTAACGGTATCAATGACGGTCAACTGCGCTGTATCGCGCTGGAACTCGAAAGTCCGTTGCAGTTGTTGAAGCGGCTTGACCGCGTAGGCCGATGCCAGATCGAGAATAAGCGTGTCTGTGTTGTCGGTGAAATCCAGTTGCCCGACCTTGCCGGCAGCTGAGCGGCCGGTCTTCTGCAGTTCGTTGGCCACGCGAGGCACCGGATGGCCAAACGAGTTGAGTACGTTACTGTCGTATCGCTGGCTGCTGAACGTGCGGCGCGTGTAGACTTCGGCTCCCGGATCGACCAGTGTCATCGTATCTCCGACACAGTAGACATACGAACCGACGTCGTTGTGATTGTGGTGTTCGGCGTTGTGGCCCCCCTTCAAGGCGACGCCGACCGGCAGTCCCGCCGCCGTCTTTCCGCCACGGCAGATAAGAATTCCGGCGTCCTCGAACCAATCCCGTATAGCGGGCTCGACCGGAGATGGAACTTCTGACGACGGTTCAAAGGCAAAGGAAAACACGCCGAACTCGTCCAGCCACCGCATTGACGAATAGCCGGTCTGTTCCCAAGCTGTCGGGGCCAGATCATAGCGGAGCGAGACATAGCTCATGATGTTGGGGCTGGGGCGGGATCCGACTCCGCAATCGGCGAATGCCGGATACTGGCCAGGCGTGATCTCCATGCGGCGCGCGAACATGCCGGCACTCTTCGCCTTCGGCATAGCGAACAAATCGACCTTTCCGGCCGTTGCCCCGTCGAGTATGTGTCCCAGTCGCACGAAGCAGCCATAACCGTAATTCCAGTACCCAATGCCTTCACTGCAATATCCGTCGTCGGTGAACCCCTTCAAAAACGATGCGATATACTTCTCGGCAGACGCGACATAGAACGCCTTTTCCGACGGTTGCTCGAGCAAGGCGAGGGCTGCGCTGGTGACGTTCGCCAGACAAACGGCATTCCAGTTGTTGGTGCCGGTAAGCCACCACATGCCGGGCTTTCCGGTGGTCACCATCTGAGTATACGGCTCGAAAATCCGCCGCTTCACCTCCTCGCGCACCAGCGTCTTCGTGGCTTGGTCGAGCCGGGTACCCAAGATGTGGTCGGCATTGGCCAGTTCGCACGCGACTTCGGACGAGAAAAGATCGATGGTGATTTGACGACCCTCGAAATTCTGATTGCCTGAGTCGTGTGCGGGCAGGACCCAGGTCTTGTCAGCAGCATACGATACCATGCCCTGCCCAATGGCCTCGATGAAACGACCCTGATTCTCGATGCACTCAGCCACAACCAACGTGCGAAAGGCCTTCAGTTTGGCAAAGTAGACGTTTTCATAGCGAGTGCGATTACCGACCTTGGAGTATTCCAAGTACAAGTCGTCCGGCAGGGAGACAAAGGGCTCCCGGGCAATCCGCTCGGCCTTGCTGACTTCCGATCGGTACAACGGACTGCTCCCCACACGCTGCCAGAAATCCCGGTCTGTAATGTCCGGTGCGGCACTACACGTACCTGGCGTGGTCCACCCAGCGATCTCGGTGACGCGCGCCGCGTCAGGAGCTTGGGCCAGGGCTTGGGAACTGAGTACGAACAGAGTGGCAACAAGAGTCAACGGTCCGGCAAGGTTTGTTCTCATGGCATTATCTCTACGTTTGGTTGAGGTCACAGGCCGCGTTAAGGTGTTAGTCGATAACATGTGCTCACGGTGGCGCATGTTTGTGGCTGCGGCATCCTGCCGCAGCCACGTTTGCTACGGGCAGAGTCCGCGTTAGGTGTTCGTATGTCGCATTTCGGATGTGGGGCAACGAAATCTCCCCGTCTTCGCGCAGTCTCACTTAGGGGACCCCGCGGCCGTCAGCGAGGCAACCCTGCGCCGATGGCAGCGAAAACGATGACCATCATAACGAGGATCACCACGGTGATGATGATCGCGATTGCCAGATAGAGCAGTGCTACCAGCGCGGCACGGCCGAACGAGGTGGGTAACATTCCGCTGATCATGCCCGCCAAGACAAGAAAGCTGACGGGAACAGCGACAAGTTGCGCGACAGATTGGGCCGCACCCAGGTCTTTTCCCATGGCCGCCATACCCCCGCCGACAACCAAGCCCACCACAAACGAGGTGCCCATGTTCACGAGCGCCGCGACAAAAGCAATTCCCATGGCCTTGCCGAAATCGGGCATCGGTACCGCGTCACGTGACTTGGCTCCTCCCACAAAAAGGTTGTAGAGCCAACAGGCGGTACGCAGGACGACAGCACCGATCAGCGTGCCGATAACCAGCGCCACTCCCAGCACGCAGAGCAGGCCCGCCAAGACCTGCGCAAGACGCGCCGGGTCCGGTTGTTGTGCGAGCAACATCATGGTCAATCCACCCCCTGAATGCTCGGCCAAGATACAGACGTAGTGCCGTTATTGTTACGTCTTTCTCGCCACAACTCAACAGTAGCGCTGGCGGATGAGAGTGTTTGTCGACAACCTCTGCACACGGTGCGCGGATGTTCGTGGAACTGAAGTGCCATTCTAGGTCGGGGGAAATGGAGAGCGATCGGTGCTGCGCAAACGGAATGAATTCCGTTCTACTTTGGCTACGCTCAATGGATCGGCCCGATTTATCACTTGACGTGCGTGTCAAGCACCCGCTCGATCGCGCGTTGGCAGACCGGGCAGAACTCGACGGTGTTGCGGCTGAACATCACGCAGTCGATGGTAGGGCGATAGAGCCCCTTCGATTCGTAGGCCGCCCCTTCGAACGCTCCAACTTTGCCGTAGTACTGGTTCTCTCTCAGCACGCGTGTCATCCGCTCTCGGTCGTCCGTGATGGCTTCTGTGGAATCGCGCGGTGCTCCTTCTGCCGCGTGCTGCTCCCCTTGGGCAGCTGGCGGCTTCTTGCGTTGTGCCTCGAAAGCCGCTTTGTCCCAGGGTGTCGGCAGCGGCACGTCGGGCGCCACCAGGTCCTCCCATTTCAGTTGAGCCGGGTCGAGTAAGGCGGTGATGTTCGGTTCCCAGGGCTCGATCTTGATCGGTTGGCCTGTTTCGTAGGCCACGTCCGATGTGTAATACTCGTCCCCCAAGCCGGCCAGGTGGTGTCCGAACTCGTGAATCAGAATGTAGCCGGAGAAGCTGTTGTCGGCGACCACTGTCGTTTGATCATTGTAGATGCCCCCGCCACCATAGGTGCGCTCGTTGAGCAAAATGACGAGGTAGTCGTAAGGTGCCTGCGCGGCCGCGTCGCGCACGGAGCGGTTGTCGAACGTCAACACGTACCGCGGCAAATCGAATGTGTTGTACTCACAGGCGAAGGGGGAACGGCGGAAAATGTTTTCGCGCGGTCGACTGACACCGCTCTCGGACGCGACAGCATCAACCGCACGTACGTTGAAGTCCTGCCGCCGACTCTTGAATGGCTCGACGGAAAACAACTGCTCCGTCAAACGCCGGACCGCCTCATGGAACTTGGGCATCTCGTCGCGCGTGTAACCGTCGCCTAGAAACACGATATCCACTTTCTCGGACGCTTCGCCGTGCGAAAATACGGTCCAGACCTCGTCGCGCCGCGGCGTGTCCGCACTGGTGACAAAACGGGAAGCCGGATCGATCTCTTGCATCCACAGTTCATGCCATGTCTCCCTCAACGCGCCGTTGGAGAACGACCTGGACCGGTTTCACCGGCCAGGGAAATCGTAGAGACTCGTGAAACGTTCCCCACCGCTGTTTCGCCGGCGCCGTGGTCTGCCATTCACCGAAGACACTGCAGAACCCGCGGGCATACAGCACACGACTGGTGGCGGCGTCACGGACCTCAAACCGGTAGAGACCCAGGTTGAGCGAGTCAATAAGATGGCTGCGACTACCTGCCCAGGGACCGTCCGCCAGAACGCGGTCGGGTGCCACGTGCTCGTCCGTCGCATTGCCTGTGTGAAATAAGTCCACCCGCATGGTGCGCGGGAGAAAGTCCCTTACGAAATCCACCTGCGGTTGCTGCTGGGTGGTCGGCGAGTCTTGTTGGGCCGGCAGCGGGGCAGTCGCACAGAGCACGGTTATCAACGTCAATATGCCAAGTCGATGCAGCAGCCGGAGGAACGGAACTCGAAAGACTCGGATGGCGGGGCAGGTCATGCGCAGCTCCAACAGCTTACAGGTTGCGCGATCTCACTCATGCGGCCGGTGGGAAACCCAATACGGCGATGAATCAAGGGCGATCGTCTGGCCTTATTGTGGTGTGAAAATGGGCCCGTGTTCAAGCCACCCTTGTCGGTAGCGGACCAGTTGTGGTCCCACGGAAAAATCCGGTGGAAACCTGCAGGTGGATGGCCTGTCGGTAGCGGAAGTTGGTCCCAAGAGCCCCGGTAAGGTGTTCAGCGTCTCGCGGGCTGGTCGAGGTTCTCAAATGGTCGGTCCTGAGCAGCGGGTGCCTCCTGCGTCTTGGCCGATTCATCTTTCTCGGCCTCCAGCTTCTCGAGCATTTGCCTGGCATACTCCTTGTAAGGTCCCTCCACCTCGGCGTAATTGCGTAGTATGGGGATCGCCTCTTTGGCCTGACCGAGTTTTTCCAGCGTGGACAGGATTGCAAACTCTGCTGGCGTTCCACCGGCATAGAAGCCACCAGGGTATCCTCCCATTGCTCCAAACCCACCCATTCCCCGGCTCCCCCACATTCCTCCGCCCATGCCGGGTGTATTTGCCGCGGCCGTTTCTTTGGAGAATACTTCCACCAGTTGCGAGACGATCGACTCGGCATGAGACCCGAGACGACCAATTGCCTCCAGCGAAGCGTGCCGTCGCGTAGGATCGCTCACGTACTGTAGTAGAGTATCGGGCAGTCCCTCTGTATCCGGCGCCGATTGGCTACGCGAGCGCGGCTTCGTACCTGGTCTCTTTGTCTTCCGATTTCAGGGCTTCCTGTAACCACCCCACAACATCCGGGAACTTCTGGCCGTCTAGATTCAGCGCGGTGGCTAACGAACCTGCAAACCCCAGTGCCCATCGACTGGTGTTAAGCGTCCGAGTTGTGCGACATGTCGAGTAACACCGGCATCATGTCAGGTGCTGCCTGTATCATTGCCGTGCGTAAACCGTCTGATGGTTGCGGTCCATAGCCAGGAATTGCCAGTGTAACGGAGATTCTGAACGAACATCGAGAGAAACTCGCGACTTCTGTTGTTGCCCTGTTGGATTTCCGAGGCAATCGCTTTGGCCACGCCACTGGGATCCATACGTAGCAGCGTATTCTGGGTCTGTTGGACGAGCTTTCCCTGTGGGCTGTCGTCCATGATCGTCGATCCAAAGGCCCGCATGATGCGCAGCAAGGCTCTTGCCGCTTCCTCACTGCCTGCCTCCGGGGCCAGTACCGAAATAGCTGTCACAGCATCAATTAACCGCGTCGGACTTCGCTCGGTGTCCATCACGGCCAGCCAATCGTTGTAGGACTTGCCGTCGTAGACCAGTCGCGATTTGAGTTCCTCACTGGAGGCCGGGGTTGAAGCGAACCCACTTGCCCCGCCCGCTCCGGGAACCATTCCTGGGCCCATTGCCCCACTGCCCATGCTGCCCGGCATCGCGCCTCCCACGCCGGGCATCATTCCCATGCCGGATCCCGCTTCCATGCCTGGCGTGGAGGGCATGCCACCAGAAGATCCCATTCCTGGATTGGGGATGCCAGCCATCCCGCTCGACATGCCTCCACCCATGCCCGGCATGCCGCGACCCACTGGGGGTCCACCCATCATGCCTCCCATGCCTCCAGCGGGGCCCATGGACATCGATCCGCCCATCATGCCACCCGCTGCTCATCTCGCTCATGGATTCTCCAGCTGCCATGCCCGCCATTCCCATCGCCGAGCCCGCAGTCGGTTGATGCTGACCCTTTGGCTTTTGCTCGACCGTCAAGACAACGCGGTCGCCTCGGGAGATCGTGAACTGATTCTGGCTCAGCATCCAGCGATCGGCGTCGCTGGCCAATTCGACCGCATACTGTCCCGATCGGATCGTGAGTTTTCCGTGACCCTGCTGGAGCGTCAATTCCTGAACGGGCTGACCATCCACTCGCCTCACCAGGATATGGGCGTTGGGATCTTCCGAGCGCACGATCAACTCACCGCGATCGGTCACCAAACGGAAGACCATGACAGCTCCCACCACGAAGGCAAAGAACGCTGATGCCGCCAGTATCCGTGGCAGTCCTCCAAAGCGTCTGCCATTACCCGAGAGAGCTACCTCGGCCTGCGCCGTGTGTGGTTCCTTTCGCTGTCCAAACACAGCCGCCATGGACCAGGCAGAATGTCGAAATCGATCCGGTTCTGGTTTTTCGGCTGCTCGTCGCATCAGTTGCACCAGGTCAGCATCTGCCGCGAATCGGGAGAGCGCATCGCTCACCTCGTCGACAGTGGCATACCGCTGGTCAGGTTCCTTGGCCAGGCATCTGCCGATAATCTGGTCCAGTTCCTCCGGCACTTCAGCACGAATGTCTCGAGCGGATGGAACTGGGGCATTGGCCAGCGCGAGGACTTTTTTCAGCAGCGAATTGTGGCGTGCACCACCGTAGGGCGCTTGTCCGGTCAGCAACTGAAACAACGTCGCCCCCAGACTGTAGATATCCGCTCGGGTGTCAACTTGATGGCTGTCGGCCGCTTGTTCCGGAGCCATGTAGTCCAGAGTTCCCATCAGCTGGCCGATGGTGGTCAAGTTATTCTCGCCCTCCAGATACTGCTGGCTGAGCATGGCCAGACCCAGGTCAAGAATCTTGACTCGGCCATCCTGGGTCACCATCACGTTGGACGGCTTGATGTCGCGATGCACCAGGCTCGCCTCGTGAACGTGGGCCAAGCCTTTGGCCGCCTGGGAGACGATCTCACAGGCATCGGCCACTCCCAGCGGTCCCACTCGCCGCACGAGTCGGGACAGGTCGAGTCCATCCACAAAATCCATGACCAGATAGTGCATACCCGCTTCATCCCCGGCATCACTGGCGCGCACAATGTTCGGATGGTCGAGCGACCCGATCACCTCCATCTCACGTTCGAAGCGCGCAATGGCCGCCGGCCCGGTCCAGCGGTGGACCGGCAGCAGCTTGATCGCGACCAGCCGTTTGAGTTTGGGGTGCTGAGCCTTGTAGACCATTCCCATCCCCCCTGTTCCGGCGAGTTCCAGCACGCGATAGCCACCGATCGACGTCGGGATGGGAGGGAGTTCAGGTGCCTCCTGCCGCGGATCGGCATGACGCTGGACCAATTGGTCCACCACAGCCTGGCAGGCGGAGTCATCGACCCCCTCGTGCTGGCCAGGCAGCTGTTTCAGATTCGTCACAAAGGAATCGGGCGGTTCTTCCAGGTTCGAAATCGTGGCCTGGCACGACACACACGTATCGATATGCGCGGCCATTAGTTCCAACTGGTCGACTTCGACGCAACCGGACGCGAACGACGCAAGTTCCTGCTGCGTAAAGCATTGCGCGATGTGAGTGGCTGCCATGAGTGGTCTCCTGGGCTGCTGCTGAGTTTTTCGCTCTACAAGAACAACGCTCACGTTGGACAAGAAATGGCGTAGCCGCGCGTCGCCCCGTAGCCGCGTTCGCCCCGTAGCCGCGTTCGCCAGAACGCGGACGGAGCAGGCGTAGGTCTCTTCGCTTCCCCACGCTCTGGCGAGTGCGCCTACGACCTACACGGATTACGTGAACTCGATTAAGTGTTGGGTAGACCGTTTTTTGGTGGGAGGGGGGTCTGGCGCTTCGTTAAACGGACTGAAGTCCGTTCTACGTAAGGCCATCGAGTTCGGAGCGTAGGCGTTGGAGGACGCGGGAACGAGCTTTATAGACGGCCCACACACTCACGCCCAGATCAGCCGCAATGTCGCTGGGCCGATCCCCCTCGACCGCCGACCGCCAGAAGGCCTGCCAGGTGCGAGCGTCGAATTCCTGGCAGACCAGTTGCAGGCGCGGTGCCGCAAGCCACCCAGTTCGAGCGAACCGCTTTCACTGTGCGGATCGGGCGGGCTGTCGGCCAACTGCTCTAGACGTTCGCGAGCTGCAGTTCCTCCAGCAGCTCGGACCTGTTGGCGTAATTCGCGGTAGTGGTCTCGCACGCGATTGCGCGTAATGGTCCACAACCAGCCGCGAAACGTATCGGTCGGCCGCTCGTGAGAAAGACGACCAATGTGCCGGGTCAACGCCCCGAAGACATCCTGCGTCACGTCCGCCGCATCGTTGGGCTGCAGTCCAGCATCGCGTGCCCAGCGGTAGACCACCGGGCCGTAGAGTCTGACGAGTCGACCCCAGGCCTCCGAATCATCCGCCTGAACCCGAGCCAGCAGACTAGCCGACGTCGAAGAACGGTGCCGGTCGTGCCAAGAGGAGTTGGGCTTCGAATAGGTCATGCCACTGATTGTCACTGGTCACTAGTCATTGGTTATCTTCAGTGACAGGGTCAGTCGAGCTTCAGCATACGGATGTTACGCCAGCGGACCTGAAACGGCTTGAAGTTGTCACTACCAACTCCGTGGACCTGCAGACCGATGATGCCGCGACGGTCACATCGTCTGTGAAATCTGCACACGGCACGCCGTTGATCCACGTGCGGATCGAATTGCCTTTGCAGACGACCAGGTAGCGGTTCCACGTGTTGTCTTTGAAAGCCGTGCGAGCTGCTGGTCGTTCCGAGAAGTCGTCCAGAAATACCCCTCGGCGTGCTTCGTCATAGACATTGCCTGACTGCCCGTCTGCTGCGGTGGAAATCTCCACCTGATAACCGTGTACGCGATCGGCAGGGATCTTGTATTCAAACTTGCTGCCGTCGGGTCTGGTGCCGGAGACCGTCATCTCTTCGTCCGCGATGAGGCTGCGAAACTGCACGCCGGAGTTCAATGCAGGGTCATTCGTGACCTCGAATTCGAGTATGAAGTCGCCATACTTCTCTTTCGTGCAGAGGAAAGAATTGGGACTCCCCAGCACGGCTGTCCCGACGATCGTCCCGTCTTCCACTTTGTAGGTGGCCGTGCCGCTGTGGACTTCCCAGCCGTTGAGCGTCTTGCCGTCGAACAGATCAATCCACTGGCCATGTGCAGTCGAGGTGCATGCCACTGCCAGCAGCCAAAGAAACCCTGTGATCTTGCGCATGTTGCTGATTCTCCTGTAGGTCGAGTCAATTACGAACTCCCTTAAGATTGTCGCGCGTCGGGGCGGTAATTGCAACGGTGGCCGATATCAAACCGCCTGAAGTGGGCTGGATACGGGCCCCGCGGTCTCTGCCCGAACGTGTGGGATCGCTCGGCAGCGGAGGTGCGTACGAAATGGAGCAACCCAGCCGGCAGCCGTGTGGCCGCGGGCTGGGTCTCTGTTCTGTAGTGTGCGGTTGGGCTGTCTTGAGTGTGCGCGGCTATCGGAACAACCGCTCCAACGTCCGCCCCACACCACCTCTGCGTTCGCCGCTCTTGGGTCGAATCGGGTTACCGCCACCCAGGCGAATCGTGCGGTAGGCAACCTGCCCGGATCGCCAGTCGCGGATGGCCAGCGTCACGTAACCCTGATAGGCAGCTCGTTGCACCAGCCGATACCAGTGGCCGTCGTAGCGCAGCCGCACACCGTTGACGGCCAGGATCGTGTCGCCCGGTTCCAGCCCGATGCGCCGGGCGGGTCCTCTGTGGTGGACAGCTGTCACGTGTTCGCCATTGCCAGCGAAGTAGCTGTCAAAGCCGAGGTACGGAACCGAGGAACCACCACCGGGAGGGAGCAGCAATCGCTGCTGGGGCGGTTGAGCTTGAGCCTGCGTGCTGAGAAGCGTAACAAAGGTGGCGGCCAGAGCCAACAATGCCGTGGTTCGAATCGTCGCTGCCATGATGGAACTCCTTGTGCTCGAAAGGGGGTTTAAGAGTCGGTTTGACTCGTCTTCTGCCCCTTACATGGCAACGGGCAACAGATCTGCGACAGGTCGAGAGAAAAAGCGAAAGAAAGCTCGCCCAATCCACGGAGTGTGGCGCAAAAAGAAACCCCAGATGGTGAGTCTGGGGCTGTGATTATTGACAGGTCAATCTATCCGAGTCAGCTCCTGCGTTTTCGCCACGCAATGATACCGCCGATCAGGCCGACAATCGACCACATTGCGATGGTGGAGGGTTCGGGGACGGCAGCACGAGTAATCGTCAGGTTAATGTTTCCCGTAGCCGTCGCACTCCAGTTAGGATTGATTGCGGACGTTCTCGCAATTTGTTGGAAGTAATAAGTGTGCCCAGCCACTAAGTTGCCAAATAGGCTGCCAACATTGGAATTAACCTCCCCTGCAGTTCCGCCTAAGGTAAATGCTGGGTTAGTGGCATCAAGCGAAACTTGCGAGCTGTAGGCGAGGGTGGATATTGGCAAGGGTGGTGTATAGTCCCACAGTTGTGCAGTGAGCTGAATTGTACCAGTCTCAGCCCCAACATTCGTGACGTTATAGTAGCCCGAGAGCAAGTAGGTCGCATCTTCGTTCGCGGTGAAATCCAAGTGGTACACATAACTATACGCATCGCCGTCACCCCCCCGCGACTGGGTGATGTCGTAATTGAATATTGTCTGACCCGGTGACGTGCTCCAAGAAAAATCTGTCGTGGAGTGAGACGAACCGGCAGCGGCGGAAATCGTCCCGTTCGCGAAGGTTGCTGAATTAACAAATTCGATGGCATAACCATCAACGTTGTTAACTTCAACCTCAGTACTATGATACAGAACCGTGACCAGGTCGGCGTTTACTATCGTACTAGTAGTGCACACGACAACAGCCAACAGAATTGCCAAACCTCGATGGATCATTTCCCGACGCCTCGAAACAGAAGAAGTGATTCGCAGTCATCCGCACCACCGAGAAATATAACTGGATCGAAGAGGAAAACACCCATCGTTAGGGGGGGCGGTGCCCCCTTTTTTAGGAAATCACAGCTCCTATCGCTCCCAGCCGAACACCAACCTACACCCGTGTCAGACCAAACGCGTACTTGCGGCCCATGGACTGTGGTTGTGGAAACGCAGCAGCGCCGAAACTCTGGTGGGGGACCAGTGCTGCACCCACGAGAGATTCCGCAGCGGTCACGACGGGGGTCCATCTGCATTCGCTCCAGAGCAAGGCGCAGAGGTCATGTGACGCGCTGCTCGCGATCGGTGAACAGCGGGGCGAATGTAAAGTTCGCCCCGCTGGGTGAGCAGAATTCTCTCACTAAGAGACAACCGCATAGATGGGTGCGTGTTAACAGGGGCCGAGACGCGGGGGTGTTGGCAGTTGGCTGGTTCTTTGGCGGGTCCATAAACGGACTGAAGTCCGTTCTACGTAGTTAGTGAGATGGTCATTGGGGGGAATTGTGGGCGAGGGACGTGTGTCCTTCTGGCATAACTCCCTTCAGTGTACCGGTCCACCGGCGCCGAAGAAGGCGGGCCCCACCAGGGGGAAGTAGCCCGGTGGCGGCCCGACAAAGCGATAGGTTCCCCCGTTGGCGGCGGCGATCCGTTGAAGAGTCACTTCGCCCTCTCGGCTGTAAAACCCCACACAGTGAACAATGGTCTTGGGCTGGCGGCCGTCGGTGGAATGCTCGCTGAAATTATTGCGCAACAGATAATTCTCAGTTTCCCCGCCGTCATGAAACTCGCCGTCGCTCAGCAGGAAAATGGCGTCGGGGTGGAGCTTCTGCAGAGCGTACACCACGGCTCCGTGGGGATTGGTGTCCGCCTCGAGCTGGATGGTACTCATCCATTGAATCAGCCCATCGATGTTTTCCGTCGTGGGAGACACAAATCCTGGTTCAGGACGACTCTTTAGTGAGTATCGGGTGTGTTTGAAGTTCCACTTTCCCAATTTCAGTCGCTCCGTATCTCGATCAAAGAAGATGACGTAGAAAAGCTGATCCTGGCCCAGACGCCGCACCGCGGACTCGAGTTCTCGCAGCGCATCGGCGAACTTCAAACGCATGCTGGTCGAGCTGTCTACGATGAATACGAACCGATCCCCCTGTGCCTGGATGCCGTAAAACTGAGCACCTCCTCCACTGGCAGCCCCGTCTCGCTTGCCGCTACGTTTCAGTTCCATGGAGGCGCCGATAGCGTCTGCGTAGGCAGAGAAAGATGGCGATTCCGCGATGGCGTCTGGGGACGGGAGTGTCGGAGGTGCTCCCAGGTCCAGCGCGGACATCGGTCAGTTCATCAGCGTCCAGGAGAAGGTCGTCGGTGTTTCTGCTGGGATCACGCAACACGATCGGCGGTGACATGTCAGGCACGATCTCAGGATCGGCTGGACTGCTGCCGATGAGAATTGCGGGGAGCATTTCCGTACTGACGGATTGTGAAGAGCCCGCAAGCGATGAGCAAAACGCTGTGGACGATGGCACTGACGAGCCAACTGGGGGCCGATCTCAGCGGATGTCCAGTGGATGACGGTTGCTGTGCTACGACAAGTACGGCGGCATCCGAAGACTGTTGAGAGCCTTCCAGCCAGCGGGGTCGTTTGACGGCTGGGTGTGACGATTCGGGAGCACCGCGCGAGTGGCGACAGAGAATCGGAGTACGCCTGCCGCATGACGCTCGTCGGCACCGTCGATGGCCGTCGTGGACTGGGCCTTGGTCTCGGATGACTCTGGCGGACGCCGAATCGGTCGCTTCGTCAGCGGGTACAACGGCTGAGCCATCCTGGAGTTCACGGATCCGAGCCCGCAAGGCCGCCGCGCGAGCCACTCGGTCCCGGCGATTGCCGCGATGCACCTTGTGCGGCTGAGCCGTGCTGGCAGGCTCGACATGTGAACAGCGGTCTGCGGAGTCCATACCATCCTCCGGACACAAGTTCTTTGCCAGGATCCTGGGAAGCGTTCGTCTACGTTGGCATCATAAAGCGAGCATTTTCAGTCGAATCAGCGAACCGGGGCCACAGAAAAAAGCTACCGGCAATTATATGCCATCTAGCGGCATTTCAAGAGCTTTTGTCGAGTGATTCGCCCACGTTCTGGCGAACGCTGCCACGGCAAACGGGAGTTTCATCTGGAGTATGAGCAGTGAAACGCCACTGTTTCGCTGGGAAATGCCAGGCGGGATATGTGTGCCGTTTTCTTCCTATCGAGTCGGGGCACCGCAACTCCATTCCCCGGCAGGTCGCTATTCTCGAAAGGGATCTGGTTCGAACAAAGAGTGCGCTTACAATCTGGTCCACGGGCTGATGCACCAATTGCCCAACGACTCTGCTTGCGGCTACAGTTCCGCTTGAGCTGCTGCAACTTGCGGTGGGTCGCTGACACCCCCACGTACCGGTGAGCATGGCTACGAGAGAATTGAGATGAAGCATGAATGACATTATGGTGGGCGTTTTGAAGATCGTGATCGGACTTGTGGTTCTGGTTGGTGGCGGGGAAGTGCTTCTTCGTGGGGCCACCAGACTGGCCTCGATGCTGCGCATTTCGCCGCTGGTCATTGGCTTAACGGTCGTGGCGTTTGGCACGAGCGCGCCGGAGTTGGCGGTCAGCGTTCAGGCTGCTCTGAGCGGCCAGGCGGATTTGTCCGTGGGCAACGTGGTGGGAAGCAACCTGTTCAACATCTTGTTCATTCTGGGCCTGTCGGCGGTGATTGCCCCGCTGGTCGTGTCGATCCAGCTGATACGCTGGGATGTGCCGTTGATGATTTTGTCCGCTGCGTTGATGTTGCTGCTGAGTTGGGATGGACGATTGGGGCGCGTCGACGGGATGATGCTCTTTGGCAGCTTGGTCGCCTACGTCGTCTGGACCGTGCGGCAGAGTCGTCGGGAGACGCGACTAACAGAAGCACAACTGCCTCACGAGGAGCGAGCATCCGCCGCTGGCTGGAAAAGTGTGCTCACCCAGTTGGCGCTGGTCGCCGTCGGGCTGGTCTTGCTCAGTGTTGGGTCGCGGTGGTTAGTTAGCGGCTCGGTTGTGATCGCCACAGCGCTCGGTGTCAGCCAGCTGATTATCGGGCTGACCATTGTGGCTGTGGGGACATCGCTGCCGGAAGTGATGACTTCCGTGTTGGCGGTCCTGCACGGTCAGCGTGACATTGCGGTGGGCAACGTTGTGGGGAGCAATATCTTTAACGTGCTGTGCGTGTTGGGACTCTCGTCGCTGGTGTCACCAGCAGGGAATTGAAGTCTCGCCGCAGGCGTTGCGATTCGACATTCCTGCCATGATCGCGGTGTCGGTGGCCTGCCTTCCCATTTTCTTCACGGGCCACAGAATCTCCCGCTGGGAAGGTATCCTCTTTCTTTTTTACTACTGCATGTATGTCTGCTACCTCGTACTGGTGGCGATGCAGAACGAGTTCGCCAAGCCGTTTGCCTTGTGGATGGTCCTCTTCGTCACTCCGTTAACGGTCGTGACAATCGGCGTTACCGTTTACCGCCACATGCGCAATCCACGCTGAACGTGCTGTCAGCGCTGAAATCGAGACTAAGCTTTGAGAAAGCACTAATCGGCAACTTTGCCTGTCGCGGCCCATTCCACACCACGCGCGATCAGGATCCGGCAAGTGGAATCCATGATGGCCTTGTGATCGTGGCCGAAGGCATTGTGCACGCTGCGTCCTTTACCGTAGTCGCGCACGAAAACCATCGGTTCGGTCTGGTTGCTCCAGTCCGAGTCGGCTTTGACCAACACCTGGATCTCTTCATCTCCCTGCAGCTTGGAATAGAGTTCGTCAAAGATCTTGAAGTCCTTCAGGCCCTTCGTGATCGGATGTTCGGCGTTGGCGATCTGGCAGGCGAATACGCTTCTCGGTCCGTGTCCCGATGTGCCCATCACCCAGTGACGGCCACACAGTTTGCCGAATTCAGCCCAGTCGCCATACGAAGCACTGGCCAGATGTTGTACGTAAAACCCTTTGCCTTCTTTGACGAAGTTGATCAGATTCTCTTGGCCCGCATCGGAGAGCATTGGGAGACTGGCATTGTACATGGTGAAGACAATCACGTCGTAAGCTGGCAGAGCTGTGGCGGACTCGAGGATCGCGGGATCTTCGCAGACCCGCACATTGAATTTACCGGTGGCCACGAGTACTTCCCGAGTGGCTTCCGAGATTTCGCGCCAATCGTGATAGGGAGCCACGTCGTCGCCGGCGATCAGGAGAACTTGGATCTTGGCCGGCTCGTCGGCCGCGCGGGCGATCGTGGCAAACAGCGTAACACACAGACAGAGGAAGCAGGTGGTGAGCAGACGCGAGTGCATGGTCAGACTCCTAGGTGGGTATCACGAGGCGGAAACGGACGACGGACGATGAGCTGATAGGATAGCCGAAGGAAATGGCTGCGCACAGCAGTGGCGCAGCTCCGCCGTACCGGATCCGCGGCGGCGCGACTCTCTCGCATATTTGGCAGCCGGCAGGAGCTTACTTGGTTTCCGCGCACATGAACCGGCTTTCCAGGGACGCGGGACTAGCACCCTCATCAGGCAGGGCCTTGAAGCACTGCGTGCTACCGTCCGGCACCGAGCCGGTCGTTGTATTGCTCCACAAGAAAGCGGTGCAACCAGATTGGCTCAAAGCGATATTTCAACGGGCCAATTTGGCGCGGATCGAAATGTTCCATGCCGGACCGATCAAGAATCCGCTGCACGGGGAACGAGAGTTGGCGGCCCCCCTGCGTGAGGCGGATCTGATCGCTGTCAGACACCGCAAAGAACCCCTCTCCGTCCACGCGATTCTCCGCGAGATACTTGACGGCGATCTGTTCCAGTAATTGCAGATACAACTCGACATGCTCCGGATGCGCATAGGAGGGTCGGCCATCGCTCTCATAGTCGCGTTCCAACCACGCATCGAAATAGGCCGCCATCATCTTGTGTTCATCGAAGGGCATATCATGCAGGACCTGCCGTGCCACGATGTCGCGGATGATCGAGTTCCCTGCGAGATTGTTGAGCGGTGGTCCGAGCGTACGATACTGCTGAGCATATTGCACGAGCGCGTCCTGAACGCGGGGGGTGATTTCCTGGCTCTCCTTCATCGCGATATCCTGGAACCGGCCGGACCGTGCAAAGCCCTCATTCGACCACTCCATGTAATCGTTGAGTGTTAATGGGGCCGATTTGCCGTCGGGAAGCGACCACCCAGCCTCCAACTTGAAGAGAGCATAGTTCCAGCTCGATACCAGCAGGTCGCCGGTCGTGCGGAACTGCGGGGAGCTAAGCATGAAGAGTTCGATGTCACGAGCCCTTTGTTGCCTGTTCGTCCCCTGCCAGTACTGTATGAACGCGCAAGGACGTCCAAAAACCACCACATGTACGAAATCGTTATTCGTCGAGAAGGCAAACTCCTCGATCTGCTGGAGTGTCTTCAGATAGTCGTTCGGATGCACTTCGTCGAGGGAGTCGATGACATAGAAGCAGGCGGAGTGAGCGCTGAGGAGTTGCGAAAACGGTCTGTCTTGCGGATCCGTTGTGGCCAATAGTGTATTGATGACGATGTCGCCCGACTGCAAATCAGGTTTGCGCTGGACCGTCCCTTCCTTCTGCCACTGCTCGTATTGCTCACGAATGTCAAACTTGAACACTGCCTCCGCCGGATACTTCTTGCTGAAGACTTCCTTCTTGAGGAACGTCTTGCCGATTCCAGCGTCACCCGCCACGAGCGTGATGGCGCGATAGGGTCGCGGCGATCCTGCCTCGTACAGCTTGCGGATCCGTTCCAGTCGATCACGCAACTGCGGGTTGGCTGCCGCGAAGTAGGCCGGCAGATCCTCCTGGGCAGGGAGCCCGACTACCAGCGCCGGCGGCAGCAACGTTTGTTCAATCTTCAGCAGCGGAGCTGCGTCAATTCGCGACGGCCTTGCAGCCGATGCAGGTGGTTTTCTCGGTTGCCCGACGGCCACCGACCAAGTGCCGATCAGGATCGCGATCAATGCAGAAAACAACCACCAGTGGTTGGGTGATAGTGCGCATTTCCAGTTACCCTGAATACCGAGATATCGAAGCAATCGTAAGAAACACGATGGCCTGAGAATAACCTGTCATGGGCAATACCGTGAAGTGGCTATGCTGCAATTAACCAAATCCTAACAATCCCTTCCTTAAAACGGACTTCGGTCCGTTTGACGAAGCTGGTAACCGATCTCTCTCCAGCCCCGAGGTGACTCCATCAGGGCGCCGGTCGGGAGGCATTTCAGTATAATCGGCTACAGCGAAATCCTCGCGTGCAGTCCGTATCGTCCGCAAACCCCAGACGAGGAATAAGTCTCATGCGTCACTTGAATCGCCGTGATTTCATTCGCAGCGGCCTGGCCGCTGGCGCCGCCTTCACTCTGCCAACCACCTCCCTCCGGGCTCGCAGCGCCAACGACACCATCAACCTGGGGTTCATCAGCTGTGGTGGCCGCGCTAATGAACTGATGGGTTCGTTCCAGAAGATGGATGGCGTGTCGATTGTCGGATTGTGCGACCCCGATCAGAAACGGCTTGAGCAGACACTCAAGAGAGTCCCCCAGGCGAAAACCTGGACAGATCCTCGATCGTTGCTCGACGATAAAGGCATCGACGCGGTGGTGATTGCGACGTGCAACCACTGGCACTGTCTCTCTGCCATCTGGGCCATGCAGGCCGGCAAGGATGTGTATGTGGAAAAGCCGTTGTCGCACAGCCAATGGGAGGGCCGTCAAGCGGTGGCCGCTGCGCGCAAGTACGACCGGATCTGCCAAGTCGGCACGCAGCAGCGCAGCGATCCGATGCAAGCGGAAATCAAGAGGTTTCTGCATGAAGAGAAGTCACTCGGTGAGATCGTGGCTGCACGCGTGAACCGTTACGGGGTTCGTGCACCTATTGGCAAGCGGGAAACACCACTCTCCATACCCAGCTCGGTCGATTACAACATCTGGCTGGGCCCGGCCCGCGAGAAACCCATTTTCCGAGACAAGCTGCAATACGATTGGCACTGGGATTGGAATACCGGCTCGGGCGAAATGGGGAACTGGGGGGTGCACGTACTGGATGACTGCCGCAACATTGTCTTCCGGGACCAGGTGAACTTGCCGACACGTGTATTGGGTGGCGGTGCCCGAGTGGTGTGGAATGACGCTGGTGAGA
This sequence comes from uncultured Planctomycetota bacterium, assembly GCA_963700515.1. GTDB lineage: Bacteria > Planctomycetota > Planctomycetia > Pirellulales > Pirellulaceae > JAJRVM01. The sequence goes on from CAVOXY010000021.1 coordinate 252,237, forward strand.
CCCCCAATGTGCATTTCGTCTACTTCGACACCGGAAAGATCCCGGTCGTCATCGGGCTGGCCAACATCACGGCCGAACCCAATTCCAACAAGTCTCCTACTCAACCTGGTCCCGGCAGCGGCTACATTGCCTATTGCGAGGGAGGCCGGCTCGAGGGCCAACGGGGTCGAGCGGTGGCGCTCGACAAGGACGGGAAGAAGATCAAGGAGTTCCGTGGCAACAGTGGCAATGGGACTCATCAACAGAACTTCATCGACGCCGTGCGCGCCCATGACGCCTCGCTGCTCAATGCCGAGATTGAAGTGGGACATTTTTCCACCGGTTGGTGCAACCTGGCAAACATTGCGTTCCGCTGCGGTGACGTGTTTTCGCGTGCGGTGGCGGAACAGGTTGAGCAGGGGGCCGATTTGTGGACCCCTTTGGTCGGTGATATGGAGAAGCTACTCGGTGCTCATGACATCGATATCAACGGGGGCGCCATCAAATTGAGTTCGATGTTGGAGGTCGATGTCAACGCCGAGAAATTCGTGGGCGCACATGCGGACGTCGCCAATCCGTTCTTGAAACGTGAGTACCGTGCGCCGTTCGTGGTGCCAGAACTGGTGTCGTAGAGAGAGAGCTCATGCAGATCACTCACATTTCCATTTATCCCATCAAGGGAACTCGAGAGGTCTCCTTGACTGAAGCGGAAGTCCATCCGCGCGGACTCTCTGGAGATCGCCGCTGGATGGTGGTGGATGCTGACGGAAAATTCCTGCAACAGCGGGTTCAACCGACCATGGCACTGATCCGGACGGTTCCGCAGCCGGATGGGTCATTGTGGGTTGATGCTCCAGGGATGCGGCAATTGCGTGTGGGGCCACCGGCAGGCGATCTACGGCGATCGGTGACCGTGTGGAGCGATTCGCTGAGCGCCGCTGTGGCCAGTCGCGAAGCAAACAACTGGTTCTCGGAATACCTGGGACTGGAGTGCTATCTGATGTATATGGATCAAGCTGCCTTGCGACCGGTAAGCCACGAGCACGGCCAGGACGGGGACGTCGTCAGTTTTGCCGATGCGATGCCCCTGCTGCTGGCGTCCGATGCGTCCCTGGCCGACTTGAATCAACGGTTGGCTCGAGCTGTATCCATGTCCTGCTTTCGACCCAATATCACGATGGATGGCAGTGGGCCCTGGGAGGAAGACCAGTGGAAGCGGATTCGCATTGGAGAAGTGGAGTTCGAACTGACTCACCCCTGTGCTCGGTGCGTGGTCACGACGATCGACCAGCAATCAGGCAAGAAGAGCAGTGATGGCGAACCACTTCGAACCTTGGCCACGTTTCGCCGTGGCTCGGACGGTGTCTATTTCGGCCAGAATCTGGTGCCGCGAACGTTGGGAACGATTCGCGTGGGCGATCTGGTCACGGTCTGCTCGACTCGCGGTGACAAATTGTAATTGACTCAGAACACAGCGGCACTGTCCAATGAGTGTTCCGCCTACTTCCCCGCCGCGCCACCATCGAGGCAGTGTATCGTGGCCTGCGCATCTTGAACCACGATCTCCGCTTTGCCATCCCCGTCGACGTCGGCAATCGCCGGCATGCTCAAGGTAGCCGGGGCCTGCCACTGCCAAAGGATTTGCCCCGCGTGAGCATCACCAGTGACCGCCACGAGCGTTGATCCCGAGGAGTAAATAATCTCGTCACCGCCGATTCCATCAATATTGGCCGAGGAGACTTTGGGCCCGTTTGGCTTGGGAGCGTCGAGAGACCAGAGTACTTTACCGTTGCGCGGGTCAATGACACGGACTCCATTTCCATAGCCGGCCGAGGCGATTTCGAACTGGCCATCTCCGTCGATGTCGACCAACGCATGTTTACACTGCGTTGTCTCGTCGACATTAACTTTGTCGGTAGCGACGGGAAAATCAACACGCGGCGAACCGTGCCACACGACGGATCCGTCTTGTTTGAGTAAGGCCAAGATGTAGGGCGAGTCGAGCAGGATCTCCAACGCTCCGTCATTGTCGAAGTCGTAAACCATCGGTTCGCCGTAGGCGGCCCACGCCGGCAACATCTTTCGCGATGCCAATTCCTTGCCGAAAGTGATTGTTCCATCCTGCCCCTTGGCAATCCAGAAACAGACAGGATGCAAACAGACCAGGCAATCGCGGTTATCCGCATTGACGTCGACTCTGGCCAATGGTGTACCGGCGAATCCCCAGTGGAACTCATTCGGCACGTCGGCCTTGTCTTGCATCCAGAGCGTCGAGCCACTTTTGCCGTCTAGCAGATATCCCACGTCGGAGTGCATCAAGCCGCGTCGGACATTGACCAAGAGATCGGTAGCGTCTGGCCCGCGGAATTGCCCGTCCCACCAGAACGTCAGGGCGCCGATATTCCATACCGGCAGATCGCCTGGTATTTGCTCGAAGGGCGTCTGCCACATTACGGATCCGTCACCACGATAAGTTGTCAGGATCGCATTTCCTTGTTCGGCTTGGTCGGCGGCGACTACCTCGCAGGATCCGTCTCGATCGAGGTCGGTGGCCAGCACACCCAGAATTCTTGAACCGTCGCGCATGCCGCGTCCCGGCCGTTGCCACCGCAAGCTCGGAGTTTCCTGGGCATGATGGGGCGGCGCTACGGCAAAGATCTCGCGCGGCGGTCCCTCCACGATGATCGACGTCTCCCCCCCCTGCCCTGTCGTCGCCACGACCGGCATGGACACATCGATGCCCAGCGATTGGCTCTGAACGATGCGCGGCTGCACGTTCTCGCAGGACAGCTCCAACTGAGTGTTGGCGGCCAGCTGCGCTCGCAGCAAGACGGCCGCTGGTGAAACGTCCGCCGACAGTTCCGTGGGCACGCAGGTTGCGGAATTGGGGAGTCCGGAGGCTTGCCACAACACGTCGAACTGCCCGTCAGTACCGCACTGCCAAGCGGACAAAGCGAGCGTTTCCGGGGAACGCGGATCCCACGATCTCACGTAGAAGACCGGTCGCTGGTCGCCGCTCAACAGCACGTGCTGCATTCCTTGAGAAGCGGTGGTCGACCATGTGCTACCCATCCGCGGCAAGTCAACGGTACACCAGGCGCTCATGGGTCGGTGCCAACGGACTTGCGGACCTTGCTCAGTCAGTTGCACCAATTCGATATCGCCGGCGCGGTGCACGACAACTCCATTGGTACTCGTGACAAACAAATGCGCGGGCTGCCCGCCAGAGAGTTGCGAGGCTCCCAGAAAATACCGGCGAGGAAGATCCGTCATCGTTTTTCCCGTGCAGCCGTCAAGCACAGTTGTGTGCCATTGGCCGTCGCCGAGATCATTGAACATGTTGAGAATGAGTTCCGGCCGATCGTCACCGGTCACGTCGACCACCGGCAGCGGGCCGACCTGAGGCCACTTGGTACGTTTTTCGATGTCCTGCTCGATATCCCGACGCCACTTGACGCTCAAGCGTTCTGCTTCGGGACGATGGCGGTCAAACTCGAGGACATCCATGTGACTTTGAAAGTCCCCGATCGTGACCAGCTCCTGTTGACCGTCCGCGTCGACGTCAGCCAGCCCAAACCAGCCGTAGGGGCGACTGGCGTGATACCGCAGTTCAGTTTCCTTTCTTCCTGTTGTACCTTCGAAGATCATCACGCGGTAGTGAGCGGCAACGCAGATCTCCTGAACACCGTCCTGATCAATATCGCAGACAATATTGAGTGGGTTGAAGATGGTCCCCTCCGGCGGATCGGTTTCCCAGACCAGACGCGGTTGGGCGTAACCCTGGTCGTAAGCAAACAGCTGAAGTCGGCAGACTGCTTGATCGGTCCACGTGTAGTTCCACGCCACACGTTGGTATCCGGATGTATCGGGCAGAATCCTGGCCCAGCGTTCGTGATAGGAGTCGGTAATCGGTCGCATGGTTCCGCTGCCATCGACGTCCAGCAGACGGGGCCCCACTGGTGCGAGTTGCCGCTGGCTCATGGCCGGGTGGCTCTCGGGCGACAGCGGCAGAGCGTGCTGACCGACCTGGGGAATCATCTCGATCCAGAGATCTCTGCCGGCTGTGGAGAATGACCAGCTGACGCTTGGCTGAGCGATGTCTCCGGGCAGGGGACAACGGCCTGTCAGTGCTTTATCATATCCGTACCGTTGCCAATCCTGAGCCAGCGAGAAGGAACCACCGGCCAGCACGATCAGCAGGCTGGCCAAACAGCCAGCGTTCATGAAGTGGGAGTTCATGGCAAAGAGTCCCCTTGTGGTAATGTCAAACGCTGCCCTATTGCCGCCTGGTATGTGGCGATCGCCGACGCCATCGAGTCGCCAGTATTGTTCGCCAAGTCGCGTCCCGATCCTGTGCCATTGTACTATTGTGTGCCGGTCGATTTCAGTCAGCGATGTTCGCCATTGCGGGTTTCCGGGGCATGACGCAAGAGGCTACAATGGCTCCGGGTGGAAAAGTAATTGCAGCGTGACCAAGCCTCCTGGCAGCAAAGGGTTTACCTATGAGCAGGCATCCTGCGGTCTTGCTGGTGCTGGCCACCAGTCTCACTCTATGCACGCTGATTTCGGGTATGGCGCAGCAACAGAATTCACAGGCGCCGGCAGAAGTTGTTCGTCGCTTCGATAAGAACGGAGACGGTAAGTTGACCCGTGAGGAGCTACCCGAGCAGATGAGACCGACCTTTGACCGAGTTGACGCTAACAAAGATGGTTTCGTAACGCCCGAGGAGGAAGCGGCGTTCCGAACTCGAAATCGAGCAGCCCAAGAGCTCAGGAAAAAGCAGCCCGTGGCTCCTGGTGCTCAAGTGCCCGACAGCATGCAAGCCATCCGCGACATCCCGTACGCCGATAACGACAATCGGCGCCAGGCCTTGGATCTCTATCTGCCTAAACAACCGACCGATGGGAAACCATTACCGGTGATCGTCTGGATCCACGGCGGTGCCTGGCTGGCGGGGGATAGGGCGAGTGGCTTCGGTCAACTCCGAGCATTCGTGCATTCGGGCGACTACGCCGGTGTCTCGGTCGGGTATCGACTGACCGACGAAGCGAGTTGGCCGGCACAGATCTACGACTGCAAGGCAGCCATCCGCTGGATTCGCGGCAACGCCAAGAAGTACAATCTTGATCCCGACCGCATCGGTGTGTGGGGCAGTTCGGCCGGCGGTCATCTGGTCGCCATGTTGGGAACTTCTGGCGGAGTGGAATCGCTGGAAGGCAAGCTGGGGTCTTTTACGGACCAGTCGAGTCGCGTGACGTGCGTGGTCGATTTCTTCGGCCCTGCCGAGTTGCTGACGATGGGGGATGCTCCCAGTAGTCTTGATCACAATGCGGCCCGATCGCCTGAGTCGCAACTGGTCGGCGGAACATTGCAGGAGACGAAGGAAGTCGCCCGGGACGCCTCTCCCGTCACGTATGTGTCAAAGGATGATCCGCCGTTTCTCATTGTTCACGGCGACAAGGATATGACGGTTCCCTACAACCAGTCCGTCCGTTTCAACGAACTGCTCAAGGAAGCCAACGTCGACACGACGTTGATCACCATTGCGGGAGCGCGGCACACGGTGGCTTTGCCAGCCGCACGCTAAATGATCGAGTGCGGGCGTTCTTCGATAAACACTTGCGCGGCGAGCCGGCCGAGATTGAAGGCGGCACGATTCGCCGCGGGGAGTAGGTGGTTTCCAATACGAGTCTCTGTGCCACTGCTCAATGCGTTGGTCTTCCAATTGCTGATTGTCAGGACCCTCGTAACCGGTTTGCGGAGACGAGACCACATGATTTGAGCAGTGCCTCAGCGGGGAATAAGACCCCATCAGGGCCCCCGGGATTCACCGATCTTAACGAGGCGATCAGGTGGACAAAAAAATCGGCTGACAAAAAGATGAGTCGGATAGCAGATGTTTCTGTCATCCTTTTGCTGTCCTGTTCAGTCTGTTCAGTTCACCGCCTCTATCGCTTCATGGCCGCGTAAACCAATCTCTTGATCTCATCCCCGTAGTCGAATTTGCCGGTGGGATTGATTTGGACCATGTACAGTACGATCAACTTGTTGCGGGGGTCGATCGAGAATTTGGTTCCAGCGGCGCCGCCCCATCCGTAGGCACCCGAAGCGTCGACGGCAAAGCCGAGTCCGAACTTGAAGCCGGGAGACCGGTGGGGAATGCGTTTCAGCTGGTCGGTCGTCATCTCTCGGACGGTCGCCGGCTTTAAGATCCGTTGGTCGCCATACTTTCCGTTGTTGAGCAGCATCTGGCAAAACGCCAGGTAGTCGGTCGCCGTCGAGCACAAGCCTCCGCCGCCGGAGTAGAAGCGGTTGGCAGGCGTGACAAAACGTAACGACTGCATCGGGTTGGCCGGTTTCAGCCCGCCGTTATCATCCGGGCTGTACATTTGCGCAAGACGCGGGAGCTTTTCCTCAGGCACGGTAAAGAATGTGTCGTGCATACCGAGTGGTGTGAAGATTTGCTCCTGAAAAGTCTGGTCCAACGTTGTGCCGGAAGCCACTTCGATCACGCGTCCCAACACGTCCGCCGATACGCTGTAGTGCCAGCGAGTCGCGGGCTGGTACAAGAGTGGGAGGGCAGCTAGTTTCGTGATCGTATCCTCGAGCGTACGATCCGTGATCAGTACCAGTGCGCTCCTGTATCGTTTATCCACCTCAGAATCTCCGAAGAAACCGTAGGTGAACCCCGATGTGTGACGCAGCAGAGTTCGCAGCACGGTAATCTCCCGCTCGGCAGGGACTTCCTTGGTGGTCGTCCCGCCATTCTCGCTTTCTTCCACCATTACCTTTCGCTCGGCCAGTTGCGGCAAGTACTTGGCGATCGGATCGTCCAACGCCATCTTCCCCTGCTCGACCAGCATCATCGCTGCGACACTGGTGATCGGCTTGGTCATGGAGTAGATACGGAAGATTGTATCGTCTTCCAGAGGAAGCTGTTTCTCCCGGTCACGCACTCCCCAATTCTTGGCGAGCACGATTTTGTCGTTGCGAGCGATCACCGCCATCGCGCCCACCAACTGGCCGGAATCGATGTGTCCCTGCATGACGCCATCGATGTGCGATAGCTTGACCCCGTCGAAACCGGCTGACGCTGGATCTGCAACTTCAAACTCGCCTGCCGTTGCCGCAGTGGTCAAATACACCAACACGGCGAACGTGAGCGGTAGAAAGTACTTTGCCCGGAGAGCCTGGTGACGATGATTCATGATGCAGATCCAAGTGTACGGGGCTGGCCTCGAAAGAGACCTTTTCCAGAATAGATGGTCCAGACGCGGATGACCGCATTCTGGTGTGCTAGCGATCGCCGTAACGCATGTTGACAATACAACGTTGTTTGTGGCGAGCTTGCCACACTCCTGACCAATAACCAATAACCAATAACAAGTGACCAATGACAAGTGACCAATGACCACCCGATCAGCGCTCTCCGGCTTCCAGCCAATCGACTGTGAAGATTACCAGAGAGATCGTCTGGTAGTCGTCTTTTTCGTATAGTATGCCAATGCGGCCGTCGGGCAACATGACGAGATTCGAGTAGGCGGATCCACCCTCGTAGATCAGTTTGTGAATCGGCCAGGTTTTTCCTTCATCGTAGCTCAGATGTACGGTCAGCTCGGTGCGATCGATCCCTGCGGGACTCGAGTACAAAATACGACTCTTGCCATCATCTTTACTGGGCCCCTTGTCATTGGACTCATCATCACCGGGCCACGTGCAGCGGAGGATACTACCTTGGCAGACGGGAGTTTGCAGGGCATCGTCCAAGTAGGTCGATCCAAAGGTCGCACCGCCGTCGCGACTGATGGCCGCGGCTCGATTGTGTTTGCCGTGATACGATCGCATCGAGAGAAGTACCGAGCCGTCAGTCAGTTCAACGGCCGCCGACTCGTTGGTCCGCTCGTCCGTGATTCCACCTAACTGCCACGTCTGGCCGTGGTCGTCGGACCAGAAGACGTGGCTGCGATACGGGTGTTTTGCCGGGTCAGAATGATCGGAATGATTGGCTGGGATCAGCATCCGCCCCTTGTGCTTGCCACGAATCAACTGGATCGCGTTGCCGGGACCCGTGGCGTACCAACGCCAATGGGCCTTGCGCACCTGATCGCTGATCTTCACGGGAGTGCACCAGGTGAGCCCATCATCAGCCGAGCTAGTGACGAAGGCGTGCCGGACGTCTTGGCTGGTGCCGTCCATGATCTTCGACTCGTGATCGCTGCCCAGATTCCAAGTCATCGGCAGCCAGATTACGCCCGTCTCTTGGTCGACCACGGGACACGGGTTGCCGCAAGTATTGGTGCCGTCATCCCACACGACTATCGGATCCGACCAGGTCTTGCCCGCGTCCGTACTGCGACGGACCAGCATATCGATATCGCCGGCATCGCTCCGACTGCTCTTGCGCCCTTCGCAGAAGGCCAGCAGCGTACCCTTGGTGGAAACGACGATGGCGGGGATCCGAAACGTGTGGTAACCCTCTGTGCCGCTTTGGAAGACCGTTACATGCGGCAGCGGCGTGGGCGGGTCAAGCAGGTTGCCGGTGGCGGAGAACTGAGTCACCTGCATGGTACTGCGCCACGGACGCAAGTCCAACACGTAGGATGCGGTCAGCGAGTACTTCAGTGCTGTAAACCTGCTGGCCGTCAACTTCGATGGCCAGCTGATTTTCCGTACGCCGTAGCACGAGCACAAAAGGTTGACCTTCCTTGACGATCGGCATGCCCAGGTTCCGGGCGCCAAACAGGGGCCCTTCCGTGAACATTTCGCCGCCGCCGCCTTCAAAGCCGAAATGGCTGTTATTGACGACCAACGAAGCAGCGCTCTTGGCCAGCTTGCGGATACACAACTTCATTTCGACAACGAAATCACCCGGTCCCAGACGCTGTGGGGCATAGAGATAATTGCCGGTGCCGGAACAAGTCAGATAGTCTCCATCTTGTGTCCACGGCTGCCCGACGACTTGCACGTGCTTCGGCACTCCATCGACGACAAACGGGCAGTCTGCCGCCAGGGACGGTGTCAATGAAGAAGCCAACAGAAGGAGTGCGACTGCGTATGGTTTAACTGTCATGATGGAAAACTCTCTCTTTGACCTCATCGCCCAGGCAGCGCAACGCGAAGCGTGACAAACTGCCAGGGGGCCATCTCTATTGCGTCCGGGGCCGGGCCCAGAGGTTGTTTCCGCGAGATCGCAGAGCTGCGTCTGTACATGACCCGGCATCTGGCACGCCACGCGTGCCTGGGTCGGTGCCGCGGACGAGTTGAACAGGCGAAGAATGAGTGCCTCGCCATTGTTGGCGGGCTTCAGGCAAGTTACGACGACACCGGCGCCTGAGACTTGCACTGGCAACGCCATCGGCTTCGACTGGGGATCCACTGGCACGATCACCAAGGGCTGGCTCCGCTCGATGCCGAACTGCTGAGCTCGCAACGAGTCGTATGCGTGATGCGGCTGCAGCGAATAGCGAAATGTCGTCGGGCCTTCCTGTCCCGCTTTGTAATTCGTTTCCCAATAGTTGTTCATCACGTAGGAATAGAGGGTTTGGGTCGGTTCAAGATGCTTGATCCAGCCGACGGCGGTGGGATCGCACGTGATCTGCCCACCTCCAACAGCGGAGCATCAATCGTGGCCAGAGTAATTCCCAACTGATCATTCGCCACATCGGCCCATCGCTGCACCGTGAAGTAGTTCTTGCAGGCGCCGGGAAGCTGGTCCGTTTCCACTTGGGCAACGGTCCAGGGGATATCCATGCGAATCACGCCGTCGGGGACGTTCAGCGGAAAGGCAAAGTGGACGGCTTCTGGCTTCATAGACGTTCTTCTTGTCGACCACGTTGACGAGATCGACTCGATCGAGCCCGGCGATGAGGCTGACTTCACGTTGCAGTGAGTTGCAGCCCGGCGCATCCGAGGATATCGAAACCGAGGCTACCAGCGGCCCGTGATCTCGGACTGTTATCTCCGGTGAGCCTGCTCGCTGCGGGTGATCCGGTTTTCGTCCGGCAACGTAGAAGTAGTCATTGATCTGGGGCTCCTTCGCGTCGCCAGTCAGCACATAATCGTGGTCGTTCCAGACCAGTTTCGCGATGGCACCAGTCTGTTCGTTGAGTGTGACGGAGATCTGCTCATTCGACAGCGTGAGCCCTTCGATTGTGACGGGCGCTGCAAGTGACGTGGTAGCGGAGGTCTCGTTGCCCGTTGTGTGGAACGTGAATCGCCCGCGGCCAGCGGCGGCACTTCCGTGGCGAGAAAGACCAGTGCGCCGGACGCCAGGCGTTGGGATGGTACTACCTGACCCTGCGAGTTCTTGACGACCTCCCCGGCGACAGCCATGTCGGCCGGGATTTGGACAAGGTCTGTCCTGGGCCAGGAACAAGTATTCAATACATCGATTGCCGAGATATGTGTGGACTCTGACTTGCGCGTGGCCGTTGCCTTGGCCAGCAGTGCTTGGGACTCGGTTTCCGCATCCAAGGCGAATTTCTGCTTGATGGCCCATTGAGCTTTCGTGAAATCGCTCTCCGGTTCGGAGATGCTGCAATGAGCGCCCAGGTGTGTTCATCGTACAGAACGACGTTGCGCCAGGCCTGATCAAAGGCGCCGGTCGGAAACGCTTCGGGTTGGAGCATGGCGAAGAGTGTTTCGGCCTGCACGAGTCGCTCCGCGGCGGCTCGATTCAATGCCGTTTCGCGAGCCGACGATCCGGCGCCATCTTCCCAGTACGGAGTGAAATCGCCACTCAGTTCGGGCAGCTGATCTCCATAACGCCGCTCCAGCTCCTGCATCATCTCGCTCGGTCGTGGCAATGATCAGTTTCGGGTAGGCATATTGCGAGTTCCAATCCTTGACGAAATCACTCAAATCGACTCCCGGGCCGGCATTGTCGCCCAGGCAATGACGCAGTTGTACCAGATCGTACGGATAGCCCGATTCGTCCATCTGTGTGAGGAGTCCGATCAAGCCATTGGCACCGCGAAATCCTTGCCAGTAGCCGGTGCCCGGGATCCAGCAAAGGAGCCGCTGGCCACCAGATGGTGAACGCCACCAAAACGGTTTGTCACCGTATTGGCTTAGTGTATAGCCAATGCGATGCCCGCCGTTGGGCCCGATCGAGAAATATTTCACACCACTCTCGGCCAACACTGACACGAGGCCCCAGGTATATCCCGGTACGTCGCTGATCATCGCCGAATCGATCGGTAGCTGATACTCGTGCTTCAGACGATTTCCGAAGTCCACCAGGCGGATCAATTCTTCCGGGCGGCAGAGGGCGGTCAATTCGTTACCGTAGAGCGCATCGAGTCCGATCCAACCATTCTTCACGGCATCCAGGAACTCTTGTCGCTTCTCGGGGGTAGCCTGTTTCAGATAGCTGTCGGTCGCCCACAACACTTCTGTGTTCCACTTGAACTGAGCCCCCGGCGGATAGTCAGCCGTCTTGCGCGAGGCTGCAATGGCCTGCTCATAATACTGCCAATGACTCTGTTCGACGTCCGTCTGCACGTGTGTGTAGCCGATATCCACGTGCGAATGAGGAAGCAGGTAGACGACCCACTTTCGTGCCGGTTTCAAGGTCAACTTGTCGGTGGCGAGCACCTTCTCACCGGCAACGATTTGGATAGCAACCTCTGTCGGTGATTCGACCGATGGAACCGGAACGTCGGAGGTTATTGAGCCCGGCTGCAAAGCGATCTGGAGCGGATCGGTGCCGGAAACACGAATGGTGGCCGGAGCGGCCTCCCCCAAATGCAGAATATCGACGCTGACCGTTTGGAACAGTCGACCTTGACGCTCGGTCAGCATTGGTGCGCTGCGGACGCCACGCACAAAAGTCCCCAATGGTTCGCAGAGAGTGCCGCCGGGTGGCGTTTCGAGCGCAATGAAGTCATAGAGAATCCAGCAACCGGAGATGGTCGTGATGCCGACGTGGTTGGTGCCGGTGCGGAGCAGAGTCGAAGGAAAAATGATTTCGAACTTGTGCTCGCGGCCCTTGCTGGGGTCCCCATAAACGCTGGCATCACCCGCACCGGGCGGTGTCGCATGCTCGAACGTCTGCCCATTAATGTCGATACGGAGCTTCGGCGGTATGGCCTTCTGCGTGTCGACCAAATCGAACAATAACTGGCAGTCGCCCGACGACGGCACCGTTTGGAGGCCAAACGCAATCTCGAACGTATGATTCCTGCCGCCAGCCCAGGAGTCGACCGGACCGGGCTGCACGTACGGCCAGTGCTGTCGCGGGTCCGATTTGCCAATCACAAAAAAACCGTCCGCGGAGTAGTCGCCATAATGGTTTGGTGACAAGGCGAATTCGGCGCCACTGTCGTCCTCAGTGCCGATGGTCCAGAGGCGCTGGGAGTCGTCGGCAGAGGCCAGTGTTGTCAGCGCCAGAAGAAAAGCAATGGCAGGCAGGCAGCAGGAGCATTTTGCTTGTGTCATGGTGACCGACCTTCACGTAAGTCAGGGTAAATCGGGATGGTTTCCTAGTATTGTACAACGTTTGGTGGGTGAAATGGGGCGGCTGCTACCGTAGCTGAAGCCGCGTAGGCTTCAGCGGGGTCGGGGCATCGTACGGCGTTTCATCTGAGCCCTGGGCGGGCTCAGCTACGGGCGTAGCGGAAGCCGCGTAGGCTTCAGCGGGGTCGGGGCATCGTACGGCGTTTCATCTGAGCCCTGGGCGGGCTCAGCTACGGGCGTAGCGGAAGCCGCGTAGGCTTCAGCGGGGTCGGGGCATCGACGGCGTTTCATCTGAGCCCTGGGCGGGCTCAGCTACTTCTCCCCCAGACGCGTTTGATACATCGAGCTTCCCACCTCCCGCACGGCCTCTATCGTCTCGACGTACGGCCGGTCGCAGATGTCGACGAGCCCGATCTGGTAGTTCTCGCCATCGCCACGTCCGGTGGTTGCCTGATCGCTGTACTGGAACCAGTGCGTACCGACCAGGTAGGGGTTTCTTAGCGCGCCCTGCACGTAGCCGCGGTACGCGCTGGCTCTCGCTTCCTGGCTGGCCGTCGGCCGCAGTCCGGTGTGGAACATGCCGCGATCCAACGCCCCAAAATGGAACTCACCGACGATGACAGGCATATCGATCCCCTGGGGTAGTGTGAAATCGGCGACGCTGTCTCGATAGAGGTTGTACCCGATTACGTCACAGTACTTGGCGGCTGCGCGAGCGCCACGATCGTTGACCCAGGCGAATCGACATCCCAGATACAAGTTGTCGGGAGCGACTGCTTTGACCGCCTCACGGCAGTTGCGAAAATACTCCTCGGCAATCCGCGTGTAGAATGCCCCAAGGTCCTCCTTCGCTTTCTTTGCGTCAGGCGGCGTGCGGCATTCGGCCAGCGCCTCCCACGATTGGTGTGTCGCAGCCCAGGATTCGTTCAGCTTCTCGATGGTCTTGTATTTCGCTTTCAAGTCGGCGAGAAAGACCTGCTTGGCTGCCTGTTCTGGAGGCGAAGCCAGTGTCGACTGGGCCAGCGAGAGTTCGTCTCCCCAGGCCAGTTCGTTGTCAACGAAATAGCCGATGCACCAGGGATCGCCGGCCGATTTGCCTTCTTCCCAATTCATGCGACGGTCCAGTGCCGCCCGAAACGAGGGATCGAATGGATCGGGGAATTTGCCCCAGTAGCCGCTGCTCCCCTCAATCGGCTTCGCTCCGCCGCTGCCGGCGGAAACGACGTAAGGTGTTCTGCGCAAAAGGTAGATTTGCGAATCGGACCAGTTGGCGATCGTATTCATAGACCAGCTGCGCAGCCTCTGGTGGATTGTGTCGGCAGCAGCCGTTTCAAATCCATCTCCGTATTTCCGCAGCAGATTAGCGCCGGCGAAGTTGAAGGTCCGGTAAGTCCCTTTGCCTTCGTAGTAATTGTGCGGTGCCCAGGATGCCTGACCGTAGAAGCGAGCCAACGGGGAGTCTTTGACCGGCAAATCCGTGAAATAGAATTCGCGGTCCGTGATCGGAGTGGTGCCCTGTGAGAAGCCGACGCAGTCGACACCGTGCGACCAGAACAAACGACCGGCGGGGTCGACCAGCCACCACTTGTCACGATATTTCGTCGTGTAAAAAAAACCGGTACTCTTCAGCTGCGGTCCAGCATTCCAGCCGCCGTATTGATTCCATTCGTCAGGACCGGGATGCTCGGCCAGCTCAATCTGTTCACGTTTGGCGTTCTGCTTCAAATCTGCTGCGGATTGTGTTTTACCGGGCCAGTCTTTGTGGTTGAACTGGCCAAACTGGTCAATCATCGGAAAGAAGCTTTCGGGCGACAACGACAACCACTCGGCGTGCGGCTGGGTACCTTGTGCTCGAATGGCACCGATCTGGAACTGGTAGTCCTGTATGGGCTTGCCGACGAAGATGATGAGTTGCGTAATTCTCGACGCATCCAGCCCTTTGTCCTTTTCATAGCCGCCCGGGTACCCACGCATGCCGAAGAGTTTTTCGGCCAAGGCCGGAGGAAGTTGCCGACGGAGGATTACGGCGAGTTCCTTGCCTTCATTCGGCTTCAGCTCGACATGGTCGGTCACACTGTTCTGCTGGCCGTCGCCACCAGGACTGTCGGCCCGACAGTAGACGGTGACCGCCTGCGTACCGACGTTTTTCAGAGAAACAGCGAGCTCTGAAAACTCGGCCAGATCCCAAGAGCCGCTGGGGGCCTTGATGGTGACCCCCGGCCAGTCGCTCTTGTGTCCGGTGGTGACCTGCAGGACGGCGGCGCCGGCGTCCATCGCAATGTTCGCCTGTGCATCAGAAGTTGTTGTCAGCTGGCTCTGGTAGTCTTCACCGAAGGACACGAGCGTTTTGGCCGGCGGTTGCAGCGCGGGTAGGCTGTTCGGCGAACTGGCAGCCACAGCAACCGCGGCGAGCAACCCGAGGAATCGGTGAATCATCATGGGAGGGACCTCTTAGTGGACGGAGTGCGGAGGATGATCCGGCGGATCGTGCGCGCGAGGCGACGCTGATCACGGCGGTACTAGCAATGGAAGGATAACCGAGACCTCATTTTACACCTTCTCGGAGTCGCCTTCACCTGCGGACGACGGCGAGACGCTGCCGGCGGCCACGAAAACGCGACTTTACCAGAAAAAGGGGGAGGCTCCCCTTTTTTGCGGCAAGAGGCGAAGATTGGGCAACCTTTTGTCGCGTGATGCCAATCCCGCCAGTCGTTGACGGCTTGGAATCTCGCGTCCTTGGATACCGGCTTGGACAATGAGAAGATCTTCGAATTTGTTCGTCACGGATTGAAGCCGAGGTCGCTGTCGATTCAGATGGAGTACTTGGGGTGTCGCGTGTTTGAAAAACAGGAGATACCGGCAGCCATTCAGGCGCACCAACGTGATATTCAGGCTCGTAGGAACTCAAACCGAAAGTCGCGCGGTCCATGTAGCCGGTACAGCGGCATTTTGGTGGTTCGTTTCCCACCGGAGAGGATTCGGAATTCACATCCGGTGTGTCTTGGTGAAATGACAGGTGTTTCCGGTGTTGGATCCGTTGGCCAGAGCGAGAACGCTCGTACTTTGAGTTAGCAAGTGGCGCGCGGAGTAAAGATGCGATGACGCGGCGAATTTTCTTGACCCTTATGGCCCTCATTTCTTTATGGCAAGGTGGACTCGTGCAGCAGGAATTATTGGCTCAGATTGTGTCACCGGAAGTTCACGCTGACCAGCGCGTCACGTTTCGTTTCAAGGCGCCGCGGGCCAGCAAGGTGATGGTACAGGGAATCGCTGGGCTTGTTGCGCAACCGATGACCAAGAACTCCGATGGTGTGTGGGAAGTGACCGTTGGGCCCTTGGCTCCAGAGTCGTACAGCTACATGTTCGACGTGGATGGCACGACGGTAACCGATCCGAGTAATCGACATGTAAAGAAGTGGCTCACCGTAAACAGTGTGTTCGAGGTGCCAGGTGATCCGCCGTTGTTGCACGAGCAGCAGAAGGTCCCGCACGGGATTGTGCACCATCTGGTCTACGATTCAAGCACAACGGGCACCCAGCGCGGTGTCTATGTCTACACGCCGCCGGGATATGTTCCCGGCGCAGCAGAACTCTACCCGCTGGTCGTGCTCATGCACGGATATGGGGACGATGAGTCCGCTTGGATCGAGGTGGGGCGTGTGAATCTGATTGCCGACAACTTGCTTGCACAGGGCAAGATCAAGCCGATGATTATTGCGATGCCATACGGGCATCCCCTGCCGATCGAGTTGCGATCTCGGTTCGACGACTACGCTTCACGAAATCTCCAGCAAATGGAACAGGATCTGCTGCAAGATCTGTTACCCTTCTTGAGTCGGCAATATCCGCTCAAGCAGGATTGCCAACAGCACGCAATCGTGGGGCTGTCGATGGGAGGCGGGCAGTCGCTGACCATCGGACTGCAGCACCTTGATCAGTTCGCCTGGGTGGGTGGCTTCAGCTCTTCGGCTCCGCAAGGAGACCGGGATCGGGAGTTTGCCGGTCTTGTGGCCAATGTCGCGCAAACGAACCAGCAGCTGAAATTACTCTGGATCGGCTGCGGCGAGGATGATTTCCTGTTAGAGCGCAATCAGCAGTATGTGCAGTGGCTGAAAGAGAAGGGAATCCAGCACAACTACAGGCAGACAGAAGGCGGGCACGATTGGAGTGTCTGGCGCAAATACGTGGCGGAGTTCCTACCGCTGCTGTTCCAGTAGCTGGACCCGCCAGGGTTCAGCGGCGGCTCTTTACGTTTTCCCAGTTCGCTGAAGCCTTGGCGGCTTCAGCTACGTAGCGGAAGCCGCCAGGCTTCCGACGCAGCGTGTACCCGATTCCACTGAGCCCTTGGCGGGCTCAGCTACGTAGCGGAAGCCGCCAGGCTTCCAGCGTGTACCCGATCCACTGAGCCTGGCGGGCCCAGCTACGTAGCGGAAGCCGCCAGGCTTCCGACGAAGCGTGTACCCGGTTCCACTGAGCCCTTGGCGGGCCCAGCTACGAGGGTGGCCTCGGCTCCGATGTCTTCGCTGGACGCCGGTTGGACTCTACCAGACTGATATTCTCGAGACGAAACCGATGTGACTCCGAGCGCATAGCGGACGGGCAGAAGTGTTTCGTTCTTCTCTATATCCCCTAGTGTGAACCACTAAATCACCGCTTGTCCCGGCATCGGAAGTAAATCCGAAATCCATGTCAGGATCGGCCGGTTTGCGACGAATGGATTTTTGGTTTGTTATTTTGTGCCCCCCCACACTCACTTGCTCCTGGTGAGGACCGCGGACGCCACGGTCAATTGTGGTTTCTAGCAGTCTTGTGGTCCTGTGAGTGTGCGACGCACTCTATCTTGGTGTGCAGCAGCGAATAACCGGGGCGGGCGAACTCGGCGCCCCGAAGATTATTTTCATTCTGTCACGTTTCTGGTACGTGCAGCTGTGTCGCACTGGTCACCAGCACGAGCGGAGGAAGTGTGCGCCTTCCTGACCGGAACGTGTCCCTCACACCTTCAGGTGCCATGATCACGCGAAGCGATCTGCCTGACTGCTCAATCCACAATGTGGAGAAAAATCATGTTCAGCCGTGCCTGTCTTCTCGCGTTTGTCTTTGTGACAGCCTTACCGGTTTCTGCACGCGGTGATGTTTTCGCAGAGGACTGGGACAATTCTACGAATCGCAACCACGATTGGCAGTATTGGGTGGTGGGCGCCAATACTGGTACCCGTCCCGGTGTGCTCGGCCAGAACAAAGACATGATCTGGTCGGCCACTGGAGGAGTCAGCGACAGCGGCTACGTTAAGTCGCCTGGCATGGAATGGTTTGAATTATGGGACCGGTTGTGGCCTGCTTATATGGCTCCCCCCGATCGTGTTGATGATGTTAGCTTGGCGAGCCAATTTGTCTCAGTCAGCGTGCATGATTTCGGGACCGTCGCGCTGCTGCCAACTCCGATAGAATTACCCCTTCACCTGTTTGTTGGTGAGTGGATTGAGAATGGTGCTGGTTTGGAGGATGACACATACGTTTTCTTCCAGCACAACGCCGCGATAACGGTGGGAAATAATAAATGGGCGCAAACCACTTTTGCTGTAGGCGACGACAGCAATTGGACGGAAATTATAAGTAGTCCTGGAAACACCAAAGTCCCAAGCGACTTGTATACCAACCCACAGCAATGGGGATTCGTACTCAACACACCCTCGGTGCCAGATTCCATCGTCCTAGGCTTTGACCGACTGCGGACGGTCCCGGAGCCGTCGGGTTTCGTGCTTCTGGCCCTCGCCATGGTCGCGTCTGGCTGGTATGGCTGGCGTCGCCGCGCGGCAGCCTAACACACTGGGCCCCTGGAAACCATCTCAGTGCGGATTGTCGAGCGAGCCAGCAGCAGCAATGCCGATTCCACGTGATGCCACGGCAGCAACAAGATGCGGCGATCACCTCCCCATCAGTCACGCCCTGGTGCGCACACAGAAGCACGATAGCACAACACCATCAGTCGTTGCACCTGGCAATGCTTTATTGCCCCCTTCAGTCCTCGAGCGGTTTGACCATGATGTTTTTGTAGCACACCTTGCTCTTGGGGTCATGAGCTTGGATGGCGAATGTGCCGCTCGAGAGTTTGCGGTCCCCTTTCACGTCGTCTGGCTCGGTATAATCAACCAGTGTCTTGCCGTTGACCTTGGCGATGATCTGTTTGCCCTTGACGATTATTTCCTGGGTGTACCACTCGTTGTCCTTGGCCGGCGCTTCGAAGACGTCCTTCACGCCGTAGATTCCACTGCTCTTTTTCGGATCACCGTGCGTCTGGTTCACCTGGATCTCGTATCCTGCGGAGGGCCAGCCGCTGTCCAGGAACTTGGTGTGGATATAGAGGCCCGAATTGGAACCCGGTGTCGTCATGACGTCGGCTTTGAAGTGGAAATTCTTGAAGTTGTGGTCGCAAACCTTGCCTTCGTAAAAGAGGTGAGCGCGTGGGCCGTTCGCGATGATCGTACCGTCCTTGACGCTAAATGAGTCAGGACTCTCGTTCACTTTCCATCCTTCGAGCGATTTGCCGTCGAAGAGAGAAATGAAGCCTTCTTTGTCTTTTGTTTCTTTGTCTTGTGCCAGAACGGATGCTGAGCTGAGGAAGGTGATTGCGATCAACAAGGCGGATGTCAACACAGTGCGAGTCATGGTGATACCTCTTTACACAAAGGGTTGTTCCGAAACAAGTTCGAAAAGGGTTTGATACCGAGTAAGTTACTGACGTTCGAATCGGCTGAGCCGATGAGAGGTGTGTCGCCGGCCTGGTTCGAGCGGGGTTGGCACCCGCAACGTCTTGCCGAGCCGTCACGCACCACATCAGCATACAGCATTCTTGAACCGATTTCCCGGGAGTGGGACAATGGGAATCCGGCCTGGCGGCTTCCGCTACGTAGCTGAGCCCGCCAAGGGCTCAGTGGAACGGGGTACACGCTGCGTCGGAAGCCTGGCGGCTTCCGCTACGTAGCTGAGCCCGCCAAGGGCTCAGTGGAACGGGGTACACGCTGCGTCGGAAGCCTGGCGGCTTCGGCTACGTAGCTGGGCCCGCCAAGGGCTCAGTGGAACGGGGTACACGCTGCGTCGGAAGCCTGGCGGCTTCCGCTACGTAGCTGGGCCCGCCAAGGGCTCAGTGGAACGGGGTACACGCTGCGTCGGAAGCCTGGCGGCTTCCGCTACGTAGCTGGGCCCGCCAAGGACTCAGTGGAACGGGGTACACGCTGGCGTCGGAAGCCTGGCGGCTTCGCGCTACGTAGCTGGGCCCGCCAAGGACTCAGTGGAACGGGGTACACGCGGCGTCGGAAGCCTGGCGGCTTCCGCTACGTAGCTGGGCCCGCCGAGGGCTCAGTGGAACGGGGTACACGCTGCCGTCGGAAGCCTGGCGGCTTCCGCTACGTAGCTGAGCCCGCCAAGGGCTCAGTGGAACGGGGTACACGCTGCCGTCGGAAGCCTGGCGGCTTCCGCTACGTAGCTGGGCCCGCCAAGGGCTCAGTGGAACGGGGTACACGCTGCGTCGGAAGCCTGGCGGCTTCCGCTACGTAGCTGAGCCCGCCGAGGGCTCAGTGGAACGGGGTACACGCTGCGTCGGAAGCCAGGCGGCTTCGGCTACGTAGCTGAGCCCGCCGAGGGCTCAGTGGAACGGGGTTCTCGCCCACCGGTGTCGAAGGGTTCAGTGCTAGTCTACCGAGTACAGATCTATTCCCAATTCAAGCATGCCCAATATGTGGATCTGTTGTCCATCAGCTACGAGGTGAAGCATGGAGTTCGAGAGACTATTGAAAAGTGTTGGCCTGGTTGGGGTCATCGTGCTGTCAGTCGCGCTCGATGCGCTGGGCCAGGCAGACACCACGCGGACAAATGATATGGCGATCAGCAGCATTCCGGCTGTTAAGACCGGACGCCAAGCGGTTCTCCGATCGCATCCAAGACTGCTGGGATCGCGAGAGCGATTGCAGCAGCTCGCACGCGAGCAGCCCATAACCTATGAACGCGTGGAAAGCGTAGCTCGCAGCGAAGAGGCGGATCCTCACGCGAAGATCATGTCGCTGGCTCTTGCCAGTGCGATCGAGCAGGACCAGAACTTGGGCCGCCGCGCAATTGACATGGCACTGAAGATCATTCGTGGCCCGATTCGCCAGGGGCACGTTACGTTCGGGCACGATTTGGCTCAGTGTGCCATCGCTTACGATTTGTGTTACGAATACTGGGCTGACGGCGAGCGAAAAGAGTTCATCACCTATATGAACCGGACTGTCGACGCGAACGTGGACTCCGAAACGCATGTATTTCATAACGCCTGGTACGGATACAAGAACTGGGGGATCGGGCTCGCCTGTTACGCTACGTTTTACGAAAACCCGCGAGCGGTGGAGATTCTGCGTAACTTGGAGCAGGATTACATGACGCGAGCCGCTCCCGCGCTGACCTTGGCAGGGGCCGGAGGCGGCTGGGCCGAAGGCTACTACATCAACTATTGGCTCTATGAATGGCTTTTCTTCTGTGAAGCCGCTCGATGGTGTGAGGGGGTCGATTACTATGCGGCGGCACCTGGTTTCTATCAGTCGCGAGCCGTCGCCAGTATGTTCGAGAGTTATCCCGGCATCGGCATCTATAACTCACGACGTGCGATTCCGATGGGTGACGGCGGCGGCCGCACCTTTGGCGGAGACCGCGACAAGACGCTCTCCGCGCGGAGGATATTGGTGAACTATTTTCGCGCTGACCAAGATCATCAGGCCGTGCACTCGTTCGACGAACAGACGCCCCGGTCGAGTGTCGGCGTGAACGCCTACAAGGATCTGCTATGGCATGATTCCAGTGTTGCCCGAGCGGATCTCAACAAGTTCCGCTTGTCGCACATCAGTCGAGGACCCGGTTATGTCTATGCGCGAAGTTGCTGGCCGGATGGTGCGGCCGATGACGCCACGTATTTCTTCTTCAAATGCGGTAATCGATTCACTGCCCATCAGCATCTGGATGTGGGGAATTTTCTCATCTACAAGCACGAGGAACTGGTGGGCGATGGTGGGCACTATGACGGTTTCGGTACGCAGCACGACGTGAACTATCACATGCGGAGTATCGCGCACAATGTCATCCTGATTCACGATGACAGCGAAACGTGGCCGAACATTCGTGCCGGCAAGGTCACTGGTAACGACGGCGGCCAGGCTCACAATTGGCCGCACCACAATGGTGCGGTAGCCGATCCCGCCGCCTGGGAAAAAAATCGGCAGCTCTACGAAATCGGCACGATTCTGGCCTTCGAAGATCAGGGGAGCTATCTGTATGTTGCGGGAGAATGCGGCAAGGCGTACGAGGACGGCAAGATGCAGCAGTGGTTGCGGCAAATCGTGTTCCTGCGCCCCAATACGTTTGTGGTGTTTGATCAAGTTGTATCGCGTGCTGCCGAACAGAAGAAGACATGGCTGCTACAGGCCATGAAACCGCCCGAGAAACGACCAAATCATCTGGTCATCACCAACGGTCAAGGCCGCCTGTTCGTTCAGACGTTGCTTCCTCGTCAAGTCGTGTTGCGATTGTCCTCTGGTGATGAGCTGTACCGATACGACGGCCAATCTTTTCCACCAACGCGGGACACGGGACCCGCTCCCGAATGTCGCATGGAGATTTCACCGGTTGAGCCACGCCAGTCAGATCTCTTTCTGCACGTGCTGACGACGGCCGATGCCAGCGTCGAGTCGGTGCCTGTGGCCCGAGTGGAAGAAGACGACAAGACTGTACACCTGCATATAGATGGCACGGTCATCTCGCTCGTGAAAAGTGGACTAGGAGGCACGATGTCGGTGGACGGAAAGGTCCGTCAGTTGGCCAAGGCGGTACTCGATCCAGGTGAGTGACGACGCATGTGGGTGCCACTGCGCTCTGCCCTTGGCACCGTGGCGCATCCTTGTGAAGCCTACGACGAGTTTTGTTCAAGGTGCCTTCGGTTCGATTGTGAACGTGCGTTTCTCTCCGAAGCGGGTGCGCTGCAGGGCGGACATCTGCAACTCCACCACCGTTGGTGACGCAACCGACTTGGCCAGCACAATCTCCCCGAAGTCCGCATCTGCGAGGCAGGGAGTGTCATGCGGCAAGGGCCAACTTCCCTGAATCGCGGAAGCATCCGTGGTGGTCAGCAGTACATCACCAGCGCGGGGTGTACCCGCTGTCGGCGAGAGCCACGTCGCTTCCTGTGTGTTGCCAACGCTTACGCGGGCTCGGACGGCAGACGCAGCCGTCACGGGAATTGTCATTCCATCTTGGGCATCTACCCATTTCCCGGAGGCGTCCAGGATTTGCAGCCAATTGAACTCGGCATTGAGATACTTGGGGGGATTCGTGCCGGTACAGGGCCGGTTGCCGATGGCCACCAGCGGTGTGTTGGCCGAAGTAGTGCCGGTACCTGCTGTGCGAACTCCCAACTGCTTTCCTTCTGCGACGGCTTGCTGATACGCGGTGCAGCCGGTGTGGAAGCTTACGTACCAGTAGCCTCCGGCATGGGCATCTCGATCCATCTCGAACCAGGCAGTCGGCTCGGGCCAATCGCGTGGCGCCTTCAATTGTGGTCCATACTTCGAAATCAAATCGGCCGCCGGCCGTGGTGTGGCGTCCGGATTCACGACTCCGAAATCGCTCCGTTCACCCACGCGATAGCCGCCGGGCCACCACCAGGGGACGGTGCCATTGGCTCCGGTTTCCAGCGCCATGCGGTAGAACAGCTCGTGATAGTCGGCGACCGTTTTTATCCGCTCGGCTGAGTCGTCCATGGTCGTGGCATCCCAGACGCTCTGCCCGAATTCGGACCAGACGATCGGTTTGCCTTGAGTCGTGAAGTGGACGAATTTGCTGATGAACCCAGCCGCGAAATAGCCGTCTTCGCTGTGGGGAATGGCATACCCTTCCGGGCAGATGAAATCGATATGTTTTACCGGGGCGGTCAGTGCGAAGTCGTGTGGCAGCGTGTTGCCCTGACGGAAACTGATGAGATGATGAGGATCGATTTCACGCAACTTGCGATTGGCCTGGTTCCATTTCCGGCTCATCAAGTCATCCATGAACCGGCGATAGGCGGCCATCAAAGTGCGCCATGGTCCATCCTCGCGGAAATACTTCTCGGGTGGCGCCACGCATCCGTCCTTGTCGTTCCGGGGGCACTTGAACTCCCATTCCGCTTCCGCCGCCTCCACGCTGCCGTATCGCTCGACGATCCACTGCCGCCAATCGTCGTCCCACCGCGGCCGCCAATCTGTGGCCGAACATGTAGTTGCCCGGTTCCCAGATCGTGTCGTATGCCATGATCGTCGGGTTATCTGGTAGACGTGCCTCGTGCAGGAAGCTGCGGAGCGGTTCTTCTTGAAAAGCGACAGGGGAAGCCAAGCCACAGAAGAGATTGACGTAGATGTCGTGCTTGCCGCAACGCCGCACGAAATCGAGCAGATTGCGGTAGTATTTCGGCTCATTCGCCTGGATACTGACCATATTGATCCCGAGCGATTCCATTCGTCCCAGGTCTTGCTCGACGAGTTCCGGATCATAGAAGACTCGTTGATTCCACCCAGCCCAGAAGTCTTGATGGTCCATTCCGGAAACGTAAAGTGGCCAGAAATTGATCCCCACCGGGTACCACTTCCGGCCACGCACGTAGAAGTCGTTGCCCTGGACGGTGATGAACTCGTCTCCGGCCGGAGTACGCGTGTCGAGCACGGCAAGCTCGTGGTCAATTCGATCCAGGATCTCGCCATCGACGAGCAATTCAGTGCTGACTGAATAGGCTGCCGGCTCGGCCGTCGCCAGGGCAGTCTCCATCTGCCATGACGTGGAGTCGTGTGCTGCCGACGTGACTTGTCGTGTCTCGGTCAGCAGGACTTTTCCCACTCCATTGCGCAGTGTCACTCGCAGGGTGGATTCCGCACGGGCATCGCTTGAATTGACGACAGTCGCTCCCAGTGTAATCTTCTCCTGAGGCCAGTAGGAAAAATGTTCCGATCCTGCCTCTTCAAGGAACATGCCGGACTGCAGGCGCCGCACGATTCGCGAGAAGACGTCCAACATCGGCTGAGCTGACAGCTGTCGTGTATCGTTTAGCCCTAAGCAGGCGAAGAGAGTGCCCGCATAGGGTTTCGTGTTATTGAGCAATAGCCAACCCGGGCTGCCCCGCCGGCGTCCCTGCTCGTCGGTGGCATCGACCAAGGGGAGATAACGCCACTTCTGCTGGCGTTGGAACCCACGCCCCGTCGTACGCGGGATCGCACAAATCATGTTGTCGGCGGACATGGGCTCCATCTTGGTCAGGACAGTCTGCTGCTGTGACGCCTGGAGCTTCATTGGCTCAGACAACGAATAGACTTTGTACCTGGGAAAGATCGACTCGAGCGACTGGTCTGACGCGGCGGTTTTCAGCTCCAGGCCGGTTACCGGGCTGGTGCATGTGCCGATGTCGGCGATCCAGAACGTGTGTTCGCCTGGCCGGACCGCTGCGGTGTGTGACTGAGACAACTGGAAGTCAACCCGATATGCCTGGGCGGGTTGTAGCCGATCTCCTTCGCGTCCGCGGCTATTTCGTGTTGGTGAATCGGGCCAGTACTTGAAGTCACTCGGATCCAGGCTGACCCGCTGCCACTGCGGCCCGATGCCGGCCGTGGCAAACCAGCGTGAACCGTCCCGTTCCTGGATCTCGACGGCAACCTGAGTGGTCGTTTCCGTTCCCTTGGCCATGAACGCCAACATGTCGTGCTGCGGCCCGAAGAGAGCTGGTATCGCTGGGGAAAGATACCCATCCCAACCGGTTAGGTTCTGCGTGGAGAAACGGAAACAGTTCTCGCCTCGTGGCCCTTCCGGCACGACATCCCAGGATCCTAAGTTCTTCAAATCATTGCACGTGCGGACCCAGCCAGTTGTGTCGAGCGAATCGGTTGGAAAAGGGTGATTCGTCAAAGGGGCGTTGCGCTTCATGTCCAAGACCGCTTGCCGGTTGAGCCAGCCATCCTGGCCGTGCCAAAGCGGATCGTCCAGCAGCGGTCCTCCGAGAAAGAACACATGTCCTCGGTTCTGCGCAAATACCTGCAGTGCCTCCCAGCCGGCAGCGGGATAGGTGCGACATTGGGGGATCACATATAGAAAAAATTTCTCGGCTGAAAGCACGCTCTTGTCGCAGACCTGCACTGCTGATAGCTCGGTCACCTGGAAATGGTCCCGGCGCAACTGAGTGACCAATGCCTGCAGCAATTCATCATTCCCGCTGGGCAGATGATCGCTCAGAATAGCGACGCTTGCCTTTCGGGTCTCTTGATCGCCGGCGGCTTGGAAGGCTTGAGCGGCGGGGGTGATGGCGCAGCAGCGAACTGCTCAGCGGTGCCCGTCCCGTAGTGGCCTTGCCAGATCAATGCGAATGCCAATACAAATGCTGTACGGTTCATATCCGTCTCCATGGTCACCTTGGCAAAATGCGATCTTGTATTCTCCAGGCTGCCTGTCGGCTAGTTCTTTTCGGCCGGCGACTCGTTAACAAATCGTTCGAGTTCTTTGGCCAGACGATCCCGATTCCACTGTCCCGAATGGACAATCACACGATAGCGCAACGTAAGCTTGTCGCCGGCATTCATCGTGTAGGGGGCGTAGCAGATCACGGCGGGGCTGTAGTAGCTCATCTCATTCGAGCGAATCACGTACCAGGGCGATGGATGGTTGAGGTTGGAAGGATGATCGCAAATGGCAATTCCCATCGGTTTGCCGTCGATCTCTCCGGCATAATCCATGGCAGTAGCTTTGCCGCGATATCGCGCTTGCGGGCTGAATTCGACCGGTCCCGCACTGGAAGTTGCCTCGCGATTTGTCAATTCCTTGGCGAAGCGAACTGACAGACCGGCGTAACCGCCGTAGACTTCTCCGCCCGGTTCGTCAGGCAGCGGCGTGCGATCGAGCACTACCTTTTCTCCTACTGCGGTGAATGTGCTGGTCCAGTCAAAGTAGTAATTGCCGTCACGGTCGGGAGCTGACACGATGATCGATCGTTCTTCATTTAGAATGCTGTTCTCGTCCTGACGCCTGTATTTCAACTGCATCTGAATGGAAGTTGAGCCATTGGGGAGCGTCTTGATATCGACGACTTCCCACTCAGTGCGCCCGTCCGGCTTACCGCTCTGGTTGTTGGGCTCCCAGAAATTGACTTCATTGATGTATTTCCACGAGAACCACAGTCCATGGTGCCACGGGTGATCAGGAGGGCTGTTCCAAGTGAGCACACTGCCGTCGGAATTTGCCACGGGATGAAAGAACGGTTTGGGCAGACTTCGGTCGTAATGAAACTGCCAGAGAACCTTGTCGCCCAAGCGAGCGGTCAGCATCTTCCCTTCATCGTGCTGGTACGATAACGGAGTGGGTTCCTGAGCTGACACGCTCTGCGGTCGCGCGGCGACGATGATCGTGGATAGGATGAAGAATATCGCGCCACAGCAACTTCGCATAAGTGACGGTCGCTTTTGAAGTTTTCTCATCGGCATACTCCCTGGTGTCCAATTCTGCGGTGCTGGTCACGTACTGGATTTGTGGCGGCGATGGGAAGATCGGGGCGAGGCTCCTGCCGAGCCGGATCACGGACACTGAACCGCGGCTCGGCACGAGCCTTGCCCTCCAAAAATCGCGCCCTCTCGAGAACCGTGCACTTGTCCGCCCCGATTCCCGGACGCTCTCCCATCGTTGCCAACAACAATTGTCCTGTGACGGAGTCGGCTGAATCAAGCGGGGTGCGGTGCGATTGGCCTTCTGACTGCCAGGCGAGCATAGCTCAGGCGGGGATGCATAGTAGGATGGTGTTCACGGTGAATGGTTCGAACGGGTGGTAGGTGTCGGCCCGCGGGAAACGATGAAGATGGGATGAGTAGATGAAAGTGATTCATGTCGCGTTTCTGTTGACGATGAGTCTTGACTGCGGTCTGTTCGCAGCGACGCTGCCAGCCGATGCGGCGACGGTTCAGATCACTGCTGAGACGCTGCACGACAAGATACGCCGGGTGATTCTCTCTGATGGGGTCGGCAGCCAAAAGCGCGCGCCTACCTGGCGATCTGCCTGGATATGAGCGATGATCTCCAGCGCGATCATGCTGTCCAGTGGCGGGCCGCGATCAATGCCCTGGCGGAGTTTGAAAACGTGGTCCAGGCCATCTTCTTCTACGCCGACGTGCCGGCCGGTGAGGCCTTGCGCCGTGTGCTCAAAGCCGGGCTTCGGCGGCCAGCCGAGCACAAGGCATTGTGGTGAGATATCATCGTCTTGCGTGCGTCCCTTTGAAGTCGACCACTCCGTGGGGTGGCAGAATCTCTGCTCGGCAAGATGTTTGTGTTTTCCAGCCCGTGTACATTACCATACACCATGCCCCGAGGCACGAGCATTCGCCGTCGGGGCCTCTTCCAAGACCTTTTCCCCACATGGAGTTGTCGAGTCGTGCAAGCTGGTGAGTCGGATCGAACGGCGCCCCGCCGGCGGATTGCCATCAAGCAAGAGGACCTCGAGGAGCTGTATCTGCTCGTCCAAGGTGCTCCGTACGCCAACACGATCGTCGATGTGCAAGTCAGTCTGTCGCACAAGGATTACGCGACGACGCTCAAACTTATCGAGTCGGCGCGGGAACGGTTTCGCCAAAGTCACTCGAGAACTCTGCGGCAGGAAATTAGTGAAGGGGAGGAGGCCACGAAGGAGGCGAAGCGGCAGGCTCGGCGTGACAAGCAGCGACAGGATCGGTGCAAGAGCGTGCTGGATGCGTTCGACGATGTGATGGCAATTCTTGAGCGGATGATTAAGATGCGGGCGGGAGCCACGGGGTCGTCCGATGAGGGTGACCAGGAATCCACGACGATCCAGTTGCTGCTGCAAGCCGGATCCGGCTTTCGTAACGAGTATGAAACGGCACAGTCGACCCGTGTTCAACTGGCGATCATTCGCCAGTATTTCGATGTCAAGCGAGTCGGCGGGGCCCCGGATATCGTCCCCAGCGAACTCTACTTCTTGCGCAGTAAGGAACACACCTATCTCATTCAAGTCACGAATGTGGATCCGGGCTCCGACGCAATAGCGATACACTTGGCGCTGTCAGGCCAGCGAATGAAGCCCATATCGCAAGGCCGATTCCTAGAGATGGGAAAACGCCAAAGTCTGGCTCGGCTAGTACCGAAAAAAGGCGAAGGAGCAGGCGACTCTAGTGGCATGGGCAAATTTCTGGATGAGCTGCCCAGCGATTCCGGTTACGATTCGCATGCCAGCGAAGTGTTGGATATAGGTGCGTTCAGTCAGTTGCTGGATGCGGCTCAGCGGTGCGGGCTGGTGGCAAACGCCGACTTGATCACGCACGTGCGTGACCGCGAGTTCCGCCGCCAGGATTACCAGAAGGCGTTTCAGGTGATTGAAGTCGTTTTCGGGAAGTTTTCGGCTGCCGCCACGCAGCGAGAGCAGCGACTGCGGCGCGAAGATCTGGATATCGCCAGCGGCAAGGTGCGGATGTCTCCCAAGAAACTGATGGAAAAACGGGCTCGTGATGTCGCCGAGTCGCAGCGCGTCGACCGCGCTCGCAGCAAGTTCCTCCGCGTGTTGGAAGGACTGCGAGTCTTGATGCGGTCGTAGCTACCGTCGCCAGACGGTGGGCGAAGCTGGAAGACGTTGTGCATTCTCCCCGACGCTCTGGTGAGCGTGGCTACCATCGTCCGGCGGTGCGTGAGCTGCCAGCGTCTCGGCAGCAATGCGACTTGCCGTACCCGTTCATTCCGGTCGCATCCGCCACGACAAACTTATGCTGAACGAGCAGTTTCGCGGCGAGACTGGCGAGCTGTGATGTGAGCTGCTTGACTTCGTCGAGATCACCCGCCCTGGCTGCTGTCTCGACTTGCCCCTTCAAATCCATGACATGTTGGATCTGATCGTCCAGGACGCCAGCCCAGGCCAGGCTGATGAACGTCCAGGTGAGAAAGGGCTCTGTCTCTGCATAACTCTCTGCTGTCAACTCGCGGTCGTCCCAATGCAGGATCAGGTCGGTGATTGCCTTCACATCCATTATGGGATAGGGGGGCTGGCGAGAAGGACGTGGGATTGTGGCGGTTGGTGTCGCGCCTTGCCGTCGAGCGAGTGACTGAAACGCGTCGACGGGGCCAGCCTCTCGGGGTGTACCATCAGGGTAAAAGAAACCCGTGATATTCGAAAACCGGTTCTTGCCAACCATCGCTTCGAACAGATAGAAACCGACGCCCAGCTTGTCGAAGGAAGCAATACACTCCTCATAACGCTGACCCAACCCGGGCCCGCCGGCTTCGGTTGCCAGGATCGGCTTGTTCCCACAGGCTCTGGCGATACGCAGTACGCGATCCGTCCAGATCTGACGGTTCTTGTCGAAAATGCCGTAAGGATGGTACGACATTACGTCGACCCACTGGGCGGAGACCTCGTTGCCGGATGCATGGGCCCAGCCGATCGTGACCGGATGCTTGGGGTCGATCGACTTGACGAGCTTGCAGTAGTGCTCCAGCCATGGGTTTACGTTCGGGCCCGACGGTTCGTTCATGATGTCCCACATCAATATGCTGGGACTCCCGCTCCCCGCACTTACCACGGCCCGAACGTATGCATCGCCCTTCTCGCGAAAGACGGGATCGGAAACGCGTCGTGTGCCGGGGTTGGCGACCCAGTCTCGAATGTCCTCGTAGTCGGACAACTCGTCACCGAAACAGGAATCCCAGAGTATCGGCATCACGGTTAGTCGATGTTTGTCGCACAGCCCAAGGAAGTCGATGAATTTGTCAGTGAACTTGTCACCTTCCACATCGTAGACAACCCAGGCCAGCCAGACGCGAATGCTGTTGGTGCCCAGTCCCTTGATCAATCCCAATTCACGGTCGATCTGTTCTCGATCGTAGAATCGCCACATCGCTACGTCGGATGGAGCGTACGACGCGATGTAGTTGAGCCCTCGGATGTTGCTATAGT
Organism: uncultured Planctomycetota bacterium; assembly: GCA_963700515.1. Classification (GTDB taxonomy): domain Bacteria; phylum Planctomycetota; class Planctomycetia; order Pirellulales; family Pirellulaceae; genus JAJRVM01. The sequence goes on from CAVOXY010000021.1 coordinate 282,650, forward strand.
CGGGTCGAATAGCCTCCCACGGTGTCTCCGTTGTCTGAGCCTGACCGTCGGCAAACATGGGGCCGAGTGAGAGGAGGAACGCCGCAGACATGATCAGCCAACCGATTCGAGCGATGTTGAAGAACCTACTCATGATTCACATTCCCACGGAACTGGTTCACACGAACTTCGAGAGGTGCTATCCTAGCCGATGATCCACATGCGCTGTAGCAAGATCGCGTCCTGTCGTTGTGAGCACCTCGCCGTAACTATCGGCTCTGTCGTCGTTTAAGTTAAATACCGTTAATCTACCTGCCACTCGTTTTGACACGAAGGAACAACGTGTGAACCACAGCGCCAGACCCACGGCGATATTGGCAATTCTCTTGTTGGCAGCGGTTGCGACAGCGCAGCAAGCGACTCCCTTGCCGCGAGGGCATGTATTCTTTCAAGCCGATTTTGAGCAGCCCGATGCGCTGCAGCAGTGGACCGGATCGGACGCCAAGATTGTCGGTGACAAGGATCGAACATGCTCTGCTGGTCGAACGTCCGAGCGGTTCGCCGAGCGGTTCCAGCATCGTTCAGATCGACCTGCCGATCGATCAGATGCGCGGGTATATCGTACATTTTTCGGCGCGGTGAGAGCGCAGGATGTGAGAGACAAGCCAAATCCCTGGAACGGTGTCAAGTTCATGGCGCCGTGGACTGACGCCCAGGGGGAGAAGCAATGGCCGGCAGCGGCATTTGAAGAAGGGACATTCGAGTGGCGGCAAGTTGCCTTTCGTGTCGCGGTCCCGCCAGATGCCCAGAAGATCAGTCTGGTACTGGGACTGGAGTTGGTGACCGGCAAAGCGTGGTTCGACGACGTTCAAGTCACGGTTCATCGGCCCATTCGCACCAGGAAGACCCCTGTGACGACCGGACCGATGTACAAGGGGCACGCATTGGGGCGATTGCGTGGAGCGATGGTGGGGCCCGAAATCGACGAAGAAGGTTTGCGGGTGTTTGGTCAGCAATGGAATGCGAATCTGATTCGTTGGCAGCTCATCCGGCGCGGTCCGATCGCGGATCCACTCGACATGGATGCCTACGATCGTTGGCTGGAGGGCGAGTTGCAGAGGCTGGATCGTGTGTTACCTGCCTGCGAAAAATACGGCTTGATGGTGGCGCTCGATCTGCATTCACCCCCGGGTGGACGGCAAACGAGTGGGGGTTATGCCGGTTCCGATAACGGTCTATTCACCAGTGCCGCGTGCCAGCAGCACTTCGTCGAGCTGTGGCAGGAGATCGCTCGCAAGTACAAGGAGACGCCAGTCATCTGGGGATATGATCTGGCCAACGAACCGGTTGAGTCTTTTGGCCCGGATAACCTGGCAGACTGGCAGGAGTTGGCGGAGCGGGCTGCCAAGGCGATTCGCGCGATCGATCCGCAGCGTACGATCATCGTCGAGCCGCCCAATTGGGGCAGTCCCGACGGGCTGCGAGAGTTTGAGCCGATTGACGTACCGAACGTTGTCTACAGCGTGCACATGTACGTTCCGCACGGCTTCACGCATCAAAATGTGCACGGTGCCACGACCCCCAAAGTGTACCCGGGCCAGATCGATGGAAAGATGTGGGACAAGAAGCAGTTGGAAGAGGCACTGCAGCCGGCCATCGATTTTCAGAAGATGTACAATGTGCACATGTACATTGGGGAATTCAGTGCGATTCGCTGGGCACCTGACAACAGCGCTTACCGGTATCTGAAAGATGTCATTGATATTTGTGAAGCGCACGATTGGGACTGGTCGTATCACGCTTTTCGCGAATGGGATGGCTGGAGTGTTGAGCACGGGTCGGATCGTGCGGATCGCAGTCGCAGTTCGTCCTCCACGGATCGCGAGCAGCTGTTGCGCAAGTGGTATCAGCAGGATCAGAAGCCGACGTTTTCGCGTTGAGGGACGCTCGGCGATTGGGGATCGTCACCGTTAGCACTCCCGACATCTGTCGTCGTGGTTCACGATGACGTGGTGGCGCGGCGCAGATGCGCGCATGGGTTGGTCGAGACTCACTTCCTCACCGCAACGCGGTGGAGACACGCTCTTGACGAACCAACTCTAGCGCGTGGACTTTGGGGCACTCTCGTCCAACTCACATTGCTTATAGCATCTACCACGTGCCCGCTATGCGTACGGCGACTGGTTCAGGCGAGCCGCCGTGGCGCAGCAAGAGCGTCTTGGAGGATTCGTCCCACTGGAAATCATCAGATGGTTTCCCACCGACCTGTACCGATTGTGGTGCGTTGTCGAGCAGGATCCGCGTACTGACGCGGACGCCTTCCGGTGAAGAAATGGTGTAGTCGAGTTGTCCTGTTGCTGTCTGCCACGTTTCTACTCGTCCCGCCGCTGCCAACAACAGCGGATGCGGCCCACTCGTACGATCAAGGTCCAACAGCCAAGCCTGCTGTCCTGGCTGAAGTAACACCTCCTGCCGCACGGAAAGCTGCGGATCCAACAGATCGACGAATCTGCCGGTCAGCCGCAGCGGCTCGCCACTGACCGACTCGTCCAGGACTCCAGCAATCACGTACGGCCCGCGCCGCAGGCGGATGTAGTTACACTCGGAGTATTGGCCGTGAACGGCTTCGATGGCTTGGCGCACTAAATTGCGCAGCCGGCTCGCCTTCTCGCTCGACCTGGCAAACACGGCCGGATGGCAGCGTTCCACGATCACGCGACCCGTTCCGCTGTCATACAGGCCGGTTGCCGGCTTGCGGTCCAGTCCGAGCGTTTCAAAGAGGTGTTCGCTGGGGCTGCCGTAAATGGTGAGCCCTTGGTTCCACCAATCGCGCGCCTGGTGAAACGGATCGGTGTCGGCTCCCACATAGATCAGCGTGCCGCCTTGCCGAACCCACTGCGCTAACGCCAGATGGAGTCCCGGATTCATCGGCTTCATGAACTCGTAGCTCAGCACAAGCACGCGATACGGGTCCAGGTAGCCCGGACTGCGAGCGAGGTTGTCCAGTTGCACAGGCCTGACCGGAATCCCGTGCTTCAACAAGGGGAGCGTCAGGCCGTAGAAGCCCGTCAGCATCTGTACTTCTCGCGCAGTGGCGCGCGTCGCGTCAGTGCGGTCTTCGGCGATGCCAGTCGTGAATGCCGGTGCCGCGCTGAAACATCGCCGAATCCGAGAGAAAGACGCCGATGCCCTCCGTTGCCGTGCCGTAATCAATGTCCGCTTGCTGCATGTCCCGCAGTTGGTTGAAGACGACTGCCAGGGTCGTCGCATACTCGTGCGGGATGCCGGTAGCCTGATCGCTGCCGTGGGGATAGCGCCCTTGGAACACGCGGCTGGGCCACGGTGCAACTTCATAGTGCCAGACTTGCGGATGAAGCAGTGACGCGGTCAATGTGCGGATGTAATTCTGCCGGTAGTCGTTCCAGTCGTGGCGGGGATTGTCTTCGATCGGGTCGTGCAGGAACCACATGCGGCGATTCGTACCTCGGACAAGTTCCTGCATGACGCCATATTCCAGGTATGCAGTCTCGAAAGTCCGCTCAGCCACCCGTCCCTCGTAAGTGTTCGGCGTGCGAGCCGTGCCGGTCCAAACCTGAGCGATGTAGCCGTCGATTCCGGGCAGATCCAGTAGCGACGATTCGGGGCTGACGATTTGCCATTGAGCGTAGTTCAGCAGGCTATGAGTGGGGACGAAGAAACGCACTTCACGTTGGTGATTGGCCAGCGCGTACTCCTTCATTGCGGAGCAGAGACGATCGAGTGTGCGCTGATAGAGATAGTACTTGAGCTTGCTGGCTCGATACTGCGCATCGACGCTGGAATCGGGGCGTTGCCAGGGCTCGCGATAATAGATCTGCCACTCCCGTTGGAATGCTTCACCGAAACCGCCGCGCGCCCAGAATTCAGGTTCCTCCAAATGTATGGCGACGGCTCCCGCGTCGATGGCCCGCCTGATGCCCGCTTCGAGGTAGCGACTGAATGCCACGGAGGGCACCATGTAGGGAACGGTCGGCCCATGCAGGATACGCGCCCCATCGGCGGCAACCTGACTTTCGTCCCAATGCTCTCGGTCGTCGATTTTTCCATCGAGATAGTCCTGGTAGTCACCCCACGCGACGCCGGTCATGACCTGGGGAACGTAGCCTGCTTCACGCCAGCGGGCCAAACGTTCAGGTATCGAGCTATCCACTCCGTAGGCCATCACAAAATCCGTGCGCAGGTCGGATTGCGGTCGATAGGGACTCGCCTCTTGAAAGCCCGTCCGCTCGATGCCACGTTCGGTCACGAGGTTCGGACAGGGCGGGTTGGATTGGGCTGTCGCAACGTGTGGCGTCAAACCGTTTCCCAGGGCCATGACTGCCAGGATGCGCAGGACGCCACCGGCGTGGCGAAAATCGCTGCCGGGAAGCGCGTGGCAGGAAGTCGGCCGCTGATGTTTCGATGGTTCGCGTTCACGATCAGTCTGTGCTCTATGTTGAAGATCACTGGGTGGCTACTCAACGAATACTACTCAACGACTGGAAAACTTCACTCCTTGCACGTGATCGCCGATCCGTACGGGTGGCGATTGTTCGGTCAATGGTGAGTCAAGGATCTGAACGTTGGTGAACGTAACATCACGAACATCGTGCTCGGCATCGGCCCCTTCCAGCTCCACCAGGTAGTCGCCCGGTTGACCGGTGACTCTCACGTTCTCGAATTGCACATGGCTGATGAATCCTGGCACTTGTGTGCGCATGTATTGATTGACGACCGGTTTAAGTCGGATCAATGAGTGCTGTCCTTCGCCGTGAATTCGAATGTTCTGGATTCTGACATTCTCCAGTTTCATCTCTTCACCAGGTTCCAGCAGGAAGGCAGTCATCGTGAAGTGGATAATGTCCAGATTCTTCAGCGTGATGTCGCGCATGTATGGTGCACGGCTTTCATGGCCGAGCAGAAAGATGCGTGCCCGATCACACCACAGAATGGAGTCCTCCACGGTGATGCGTTGCACATTGTTATGGTCACCACGGGGATCGAGTCCCTTGAGCGCAACACAGTCATCATCACTACGAATGAAACAATCGGTAATCAACACATCTTGGGAGTTGCAGGGATTGATGCCATCATCGTTCTGGACACGGGAGTTGCAGAGTTTGACGTTGCGGATCGTCACGTTTTGGCTGTGGATCGGGACAATGGTCCAATGCGAGGAGCCTCGCAGCGTTATCCCGTTCACTTCCACGTTCTGACTATTGCGGATGGCGATCAAATTGCCGACAGGCCCGCTTCGCCATCGCCAATCGGATCCGTCCAGGATCCCTCGTCCCAGAATACGGACATTGGTTCCCTCAACCAGTACTTCCGCCTTCACCACGGCTCCGCCAGCCAGGTAGAGCGTTTGATTGCTGCCAACGACAATCTTTTCCGGCTTGTGTACACCAGGCCCATAATAGATCACATTCGGATCTTCCTTTTTCGGTGGATCGACTTCCAAAGGATTGGCGAACAGTAGCAGCGGTCCTCTCCTGCCGTCCGGTTCGATGCTGAGCTTCTGCGGCTTGTCGAGTTTGATCGTGAGAGTGTGATCGTCCTGCAGCACGGGTTGAATGCCAGCCGCCAACGGCCGAACGATCGTGTCTCGCAGCGAGCGTGAGGAGGTGATTTTGACAACTACGCTGCCGGCGAGATCGAAGTTGGCAAAACAGTAGGGTCCACCATAGTCCCACTGCTTGCCAGCAAACGGTTCATCGAGTGTGCGAGCGGTGTAGACGTCGACCTGCTGGTCACCGGCCCAGACTTCATAAGCAGCGGCCTGACGTTCGTCGGGCGGAGCCGGATACGTTACGACGTCGGCGGCACGCGTCGCCGTACAGACGAGGCACAAGGACATGGCGAGCAGCAGTCTCATGGGTGGGCTCCTTGAATGAGGACTGGCGGCAGGAGTGTTCTGTGCGGACATACCATTGTAGCGTAGTTCCTTACGTCCGAGTGAGGTCCGCGGCGGCTTTGGATGGGCGCGCTGGGCTGCCACCGGAACGGGGGCCGGTTTCGCATCACAGCACCCGCGCAGGTCAATGGCGAGTAATTATCGCTACTGATCGCGATTGTCGAATCCGACGACTTGAACGTACTGATTTGTCGAGTCGGCATGCTGTTTTCCCGCTGACTACCAGGACGGCCGTGTGGGGGCCGGTCGTGAGTTCCTTGGGCCAATACGGTCCGCCGATTCCAATCGACTGTGGCCGAGTAGGTGTCCAGCGGTTCGGCTAGTGGTGTGCCGTCAATGGAGATCTGAGCGACGCCGCAATCCGGTCCGATCTTGTGGATCAGCGTCAATTCGGTCCCCTGAAACGGAAACGTGACCTGGTCGCGGGGATTGCGACTGTAGAACAAGCGATCATGCTGCGGCCCCTGGCCGGTCCATCTGGTCCAGAATCCTTGCAGTACCATGCCGTCTTCCCGTAGCACTGGCCTGGGACGTTCGGGAAACAGGCCAGTTGCCTCTTCGGGATCGATGTTCATGACCTGGGCGACCTCTTGGGCGTCGCGACATGTCCCATCCGGATACACGAGTCCCTGCACGGGTGACGGCTCGCGAGAGAACTGTGTTTTCCCGAGCATCAGTTCCCAGAAGACCCAGCCAATCTTTTCCTGACGCAGTACCGGCATGGCGTAGTCGTAAGGTTGCGAGTCGCGGCGCACGACCTCGTTGATCACCACCGGCTTCCCGTACTTCTCGCCCAAAGCCTTTACGGCACGGATGTCTGCGGAGAGGTTTCGCGTATAGTTGTGGAAGCTGATGACATCGACTTGGTCGGCGACCTGCGAGATGTGGGCACTGGTCATTACGCCGACGGTCAATGGCTGTGTCGGTTGCAGAGAATGAGCGAACTGCAACATGTGCTGCAGGAATGTCCAGATCTTCTCTCGTTCCTTCAAGTCAACCCAGTAACTGGTGCACGCAGGTTCGTTCATGACATCCCACATGATGATCCGACGATCGTCTCGGTGCCGTCCCAGCACGTCGCCGACGTATTTTTCCACAGCCGGCCAGTGTTCGGCCCCCAACCGATTCTGTCCGGGGCAAGCCATCCAGTCTTTGTCACGATAGTGAGTCAGATCGGGCAATTCTCCGAAACACGAGTCAAATACCACCGGCATCATCTGCACTTGGTGTTTCTCACAGAGTTGAAGAAACGTCTCCAGGTGACCCAGAAACGCTTCAGGATTCTGTTCGTACACGGCGTGCTGGAGAAAGACTCGTACGCACTTGAGACCGAGTGTTTTGGCAAAACCGAGTTCGCGATCGATCACCACAGGATCGAAATCCATCCAGATGGCCACATCGTTACGGGCGTAAGAGGGGACATAGTTGGCACCACGCAGATCGGAGTACGTCAGCGGTTCGTCACTGGACTGGCAAACTGAGCAAAGTCCGTGTGCCGCCAGAAGAGATGCCAGCAAGAGTGCCGATCGAAACATGAGCCAGATCCTCGATGTGTCGCCAGTGTTGAAGCAAATCCCCGCTCACCACTTTCCAGGTTTCCACTTCCACGAGTGATACCGGCACGGCACGACTATTCATGCGGTGCGTCACCAGGGACAATCGCGTCGATACCGACATCGATATATTGGCCACCGGATGTCTGGTGGCAATGGACGGCGATCACGTTGCGACCCGATTGGACAGCTGTGGCAGGGATTTCCACCGAGTCGTACTCGGTCGAGAAACCCTCACGCCGGAGTACTTCGATACCGTTCAGAAAGACCTGCACGTCTTCATCATGATGAATGCGCAGGGCGATGCGATCAGGGACATCCCCTGCCAGATCGAACACGCGGCGCATCCAGATGTCGCTCGTCTTCCATTGGGTCCCGATGACTGCTCCCGGTGTGCCGACGGTACCGAATCCGGCCGGGCTTTCCCGCCAATCGCTGTCGTCAAAGTCACTCGATTGCCACTTGCCTTGTGGGCTGGCAGTCGTGTATCGCCAATTCGCTCGTTGCTGCTCGCTGGTTGGTACGAGCGTCTCCGTGCGAGGGGGCGTCGGCATGGGTGCCCAGTTCGCGCCTTTCGCCTTCTCACGGCCTGCATACTTGGCCCAGACTGGTTTGTCGTAGAGCATCTGCAGGAAGACGCCACCGACGACCGGTCGCGCCGTGAAGCCTTGTCTGCGAGCCGAATCGGTGAAGTACCAGTCCGTCATCGGGACTCGGTCGGGCGTGTCGTTGAGAAATCTCACGACGGGGTCAACCAGCGCCACGAAGTCCTCGCGCTGTCTGCGTCAGCGTAGCCGTCCAGAGGATCCAGTCCAATTTTGTATAGGTTTGACGATTGTCAAGCGGCAGGCCGTAAGCGTTCTGCACTTTTCGATAATAGTCCATCTCAATCCGTTTGACCTGCTCGGGAAACAGATTCAATCCGAGAATGCGATCCCATACCAGGTTGTACTTCTGACTCCACGTTCCCGGGCGGTCGAAAGCCAGGCGGAAATGATCACCTTCCTTGGCTTCCTTGACCCATTGATCGGCGAACTGCTTGGCGAGTTTCGCGTATTGCTGAGCGGTCGCGTGGTCTCCCCGCATTTCACAGAGCTTGGCAAACGCTCCCAGGCCGCAGATCGCCTTGGCGCTCAAATTCACATTGTGAGCGAGATGTCCGGCGAAATCGTCGGTGCAAAGCTGATTCTCCGGGTCGAAGCCTTTGGACTGGAGGTAATCCGCCCACTGCTGCAATTGAGTCCAGTAGAGTCCGGCGAAATCGGCATTGCCCTCCATTTGGGCGATCGCGGCCATGAGGATCAGCAGGTTGCCGCTTTCCTCGACCGGCATCTGATTTTCTTCTGTCCGCTCCCCGCCCCCGTAGCGTTGTCCATTGGCGTGCGGGTATTGCCCCAGATCGTGCGGAGCGAACGGGAACTTCCATCGCTCGGATGCCGCATAGTTCATAAACGGAACGAGGAACGATTTGGCCAGCGTCGGGCCCAGCAGCAGGAATTGCGGTGCCATGGGGTAGAACACATCGGATGTCCCAATGCAGCCGTTGGAGTGATTTTCCTTACTGAATTGCAGCGGTTGACCATTGTCATCCGCCACGAATTTTCCCGCCGCGAAACACTGCCGGTACGCCAGCGCGCACAGCGCAGCGTAGTTCTCTCCGCCAGCTTGCGAGAGGTCGGACATCAGTTCCTGATCAAAGTCAGAGCATCGCTTCCGCAAGGATGAGTATTCCTTGGCGGAAGCTTGCAGCAGATCTGCGGCCTCCCAACCGTTGCGACGCCAGTAGGGCCGCAGGTTCTTCTTCATGTACTGAATGGAGTAGAGGTCGTCGTAAGCCAGCATCAGCCAGCGAGAAACGGGGGCACTGGATACCTTGCCGACGTCGAATGTGATGGAAGACGTGACCGAGGCACCGGATGTCGGCAGTTGGTCGGCCGCCGGAGTGATCGTTGCTTGTGTACCTTCGTCACTCTTGGGTGCAGCTACGTAGAGGTAACCCCAGTCGATGCGAATGTCGTCGCCACACTTGGCCAGCACGGCCTGCCCGGTGGAGCCGATCTTGATCGCGGTAAGATCGCCAAATTGCTCCAGTTCGGCATTGACTTGTTGATCTGGCGTGTTGACGGCTAGTTCCCCCGATGCGGTAAAGGCCAGCTTCACATCGTGCACACTTCCATCGATCGAGACAACGTCCCACGTCAGATACGTGACCGGGCGTGAGAGCAAGTCCAGATCGTCAGGCAGCGCTGGTGTCAGGCAAGTGAGCGTCAATCGTACGCCACTTCCTTCGAATGTGTAGATCGTGCGTGTGGGTAGGACGGTGACATTCTCCTGTGGCAATGCCGGAATATCTTCCGGCTGGGCACCCATCACGCGGAACGGTTTGCCGTCGATCTGCACGATCGAGCTGATCCGGTGTGGCTTACCCGTCCAGTGGACGGTGTCGGCACCGGTGAGGCTGTCGGCAGGAGACCAGATGCTGAAGTATGGATCGCATGCCACCAACGGGATTGCAGGGGGGCGCAACTGCGCGGCAAGCAACGGAGCTGCCGCGCAAAGGGTGGCCAGCATGAGGGACAATCGAGATAGGAGAAGACTGACGCGGTTCATTGATTCACTCCTGGCGGGTCCCTTAAAACGCGCTCTCAGACGGTGGGCCAAGCGTCTGACTTGAGGCCTCAGCAGGGGGCTGAACCCGCTACGATAACACGCACGCCGCGTTCTTCCTAGGGTCGTCCGCCGCAGGCCGGGCACTCGTTTGACCCGCAGTCGCAGGCGAGGACACAGCTTGTACCGATCCTCGCCCAATTCCTCGCCTGCGGCTGCGGGTCAAACACCTGTCCTCAGGCCTGTGCGTTGGAAATAATTCCTTGTTACGGTCGGTTGGATGTGGGAAACTGGACAAATGGAAATAGACGGGTGGCGCGCGGCCAGGCGCAGGTTACGAGATATTCAGTTGGGGGAAGAACCGAGTATGTACAAGTCATCGACCGTTGTATGGACACTGATTGTGGGATGGATTGTTTCTGCTGCTTACGCGCAAGAAGCGAAACCTTTGCGTCAGATGCGCAAAGTAGCGCCGCCAGAGGAAAGACTTGGTCCCGGTGGATTTGGGTTGCCGGGTCGGGTGTTGCCGTTGATGGAAGCCCTGGACAGCGACAAGGACGGCCAATTGTCCAAGGAGGAGATCGAAGGTGCTGTAGCAGCTCTCAAGAAACTCGATAAAGACAATGACGGGAAGCTCAGCCAAGAGGAGATCGGTTGGCCGCCGATGGGACGCGGTATGGGTGGAAGAGGTGGCCCGGGTGGTGGACCTGGCGGCTTCGGCGGACCCGGTGGTGGCCCGGGTGGCGGACCGCGTGGCTTTGGTGGTCCGGGCGGTGGTCGTGGTCCTGGTGGTTTTGGCGGCGGGCCTGATGGCGTCGACTTGGTCCAGCGCATCATGAGCAACGACAAGGACAACGATGGCAAAGTGACCAAGGATGAATTGCCTGAGTTCATGCAGCGGATGCTGGAGCGAGCCGACACGAACAAGGACGGAGCAATCGATAAGAACGAAGCCAAAACGATGGCAGAAACGATCGGGCGCGGTGGCGGATTCAGACGAGGCGGACGTGGAGGTGACGGTGTTGAGGCTCCCAAACCACCACCTCTCCCCGAGGGCGATGGTGGCTCGCGCTAAACAACAGAAACGGGCTTCGGAGATTCGAGACCCATTCACAATCTTCGTTGGGAATGTTCAAGACGCCAGAATTGGCGCGTAACGATCACCGGAGTCCAGTGAAAGACCTCGCTACGGGGGAAGTTGCCCATGATGCGTGAACGGGCAAGCCAGGTCGTCGCACTCTTGGTATTGCTGCTCCTCGTTGCGATATCCCATTGCGCGACTTCCGCTGGCGAAACCCTCGAGCGAACTGCGACGGGCGAGAACGCGCGGCAATTCAGCGGTATCTACCCGCATTTAGCCAGCTTCAACACGGGCGCTGAGTGCGGTACGGGTGCCGTTGTGCCGTGGGCGGGGAGGCTCTGGTGGATAAGCTACTCGCCTCACATGCCCAGCGGCTCGGACGACAAGCTCTATGCCGCCGACACGTCGCTCGACGATGTGCCGATTCCGACCGGCATTCTTCGCTTGGACGGTCATTCCATGCTTTACGTGGACGACGATGGCCAGCGTTATCGACTGCCGATTGGGAACCCGATCTATCAAGCGCATCCTGAAATTCTGAATCAGCAGCGAACGTCACCTGAAGTCACGACCGAACGGGATCTGTTCCAGTGTGCCGGAACATTCTACGAGTTACCCGCCCGCAATGCCGGCGGGTTCGCCAAGATCCGCCCTATCGCGACCCATCCGTTGTTCGTGCAAGACTATTGCTCCTGGCGCGGTTTGCTGGTCTTGAGCGGTGTGGCGGTTGGCGACAACGTGACCAACTCACACATCATTCGCTCATCGGATGGTCTCTGTGCCGTCTGGTTGGGTGCCGTCGACGATCTCTGGACGCTCGGCAAGCCGGTGGGGCGAGGCGGCCCATGGACTCAGTCGCAAGTACGACCTGGCGAGCCGTCCGATCCATACCTGTTGACCGGCTATGATCACAAGGTGCTGACTCTCTCTCATGATGCAGATACCCCCGTCACCTTTCGACTCGAGGTAGACATCAGCGGAACCGGCAACTGGCACATGTTCCATACGCTAGATATTCCGCCTCGGGGCAAGTCGGAATTTACGTTCCCACCCGCATTTGAAGCCTACTGGATCCGGTTGGTCGCCAGCGACAATTGCCTGGCCACCGCCGAGTTTGTGTATAAGTAGGATATGAGTAGGGTGTGCCAAGCTCGCCATAAACAGCCGTGCGCCATCCAAGAATGAAACGGTGAGCGCCGGCACATCAGGTGTTGGCTACGAGTCATTGGTCACTGGTCCTTTGTCATTTGCAGAGTGTGAGTTCCGCTCTTTGTATCTCCCAATCGCCAGAGAGGAGATTACATGTATGCTCGTCTTGTGAATCCGAAAACCGGGGATCGCATTGAATTGACCAAGCAGCGTCTGCTGATCGGACGCCGGCGAGGTTGTGACATTGTTGTGAATCACCCGGCCGTGTCGGCACATCATTGTCTTCTTTATCGGACAGAGGAAGATGGCTGCTGGTATATTCGGGATCTCCAGAGTACCAATGGCTCGTGGGTCAATGGTGCCAGGATCAGCGAATCGCCCGTCTACTCGGGAGACGAAATATACTTCGGGAAGATGCGCGGCTACCGGCTGGAATATGGTACTTGAGATCGGATGCGCGACGCCGTTGGCAGGAAGAAATGCTCACCGCAGGCCGTAGCTGAAGCCGCCGTAGCTGAAGCCGCCGTAGCTGAAGCCGCCGAGGCTTCAGCAGCAGTGGCATGCGGATCAAGTCGTAGCTGAAGCCGCCGAGGCTTCAGCAGCAGTGGCATGCGGATCAAGTCGTAGCTGAAGCCGCCGAGGCTTCAGCGGCAGTGGCATGCGGATCAAGTCGTAGCTGAAGCCGCCGAGGCTTCAGCAGCAGTGGGTGACCGCATGGAGCGTCGGCTGAACCCTGGCGGGTTCAGCTACTTCTGAACCCTGGCGGGTCCAGCTACTTCTGAACCCTGGCGGGTTCAGCTACGTCCACTGCGCTGATGGTGAAGAACGCACGATGCCACTGCAATCATGGCCGAAAAGCGGGTACACTCATGGCGATCATAAGTCCCTCAATCCACAACGGGGAGCATGGTCCGTGAAATTGCAGCGATATGCCGGCAATCCGATACTGTCTCCGCATCCCGAGCATCCGTGGGAAGATCTGGCGGTTTTCAACCCGGCCGCCTGGTACGACGAAGAGGCCGGTGAGGTCCTGCTGCTGTGCCGCGCTGGCGAGTCTCATCCCGAATACAAGTGCTGTTTTGGCACTTCTCTGGCCAAGTTTCCGACCATGTATGCCTTTGCCGTGACGCTACCGTGAGTACGATCGTGTCGGTCTTGGTGTGTGTGGTGACGCCACCTGAGTCGGAAGAAGTACAGCTGGAATTCTACCGGGACGTACGTCCCTGGGGGTTCTGGGGACCCGTTTATCAGGGGCTCTGCAAAAGATATCCAGACGTGCAGCCGAACCGCGATTTCCCGATGGATGCCTTCAATTTCGCCAACGGAATCGTCTGGCAACCGACGCTGATCATCGATCCCGTCTGCCTGGTCGTTCAGCAGTGGACCACGTTCTGGGGTGCGCTGGTCATCACTAGCGCCATCATGAAATTCACCTGGTACGATCGGCTGGGTCACGGAGCCATGTACCTGCCGGAATCAGACGAAGCCCAGGCGCACGGCAAAGCGGTGGGCGCTGGGGCGAAATAGTGGATGGAAGTGCTGAGCGCTATCGCGCAACATTGCTGCACCGAGATCTTAACGCGGCGGATGGCCAGAGCTGAAGTAGGCCGCGTGCGGTGAGCGCTCAAGCATTTTTATTCTCACATGTACTCGGAACGAATCGGGAATACGCAATGCGGAATACGCAATGCGGAATGTGCAGTACCGTTTTCGCCGCGAAACGCTGACGGATTGCCTGGCCCAGCACGTTCTCCATTTCCTGGTATGTCGTTTCGCGAAGCAGGAAACAATGAACACGACCATTCCGCACTCCGCATTTCGCATTCTCGAAGCGTTTCGCTGCATGGCAGGCGACATCCAACGGATGCACGCATATGGTCACATCATCCAAGAGAAGCTGTATAATGTACAGAATATGACAGCGGAGCCTGACGGACTTGGGGGCCACGTCGCCTTCTGAGACTTGGGGAAGCTACGATGACACGATCAATTCACAGGAGTTTTCGGCTGACACGGCCGGACTATGTGAATGGCAAACGCGTCAAGCGGCGTCTGTGGTGGACTGTGGCGGTGGGGTATTCTTTTGGTCTCGCCGATGGCGACAATCGGCATTGGCTCATTGCTCGTATGTCCACTCTTTGTGGTGTATGCGATGATGCGTTCAGACGCTGGTTTCTGGCGCCGCACGACGACGATTATTTGCGAAACGGTTCTGTGGGTCTTGCACGTGTTGGTGGTTGCCTTGTACCTGTTGTGACTCACCGAGGGGATGACTAGGAATCCAAGAGGGCCGTACGTGCAGCGTGCTTACCAGCTCACCTTTCTGTTCTCGCTGGCTCTTGTTTCCTGGTACGCCATGATGGCGGTCCATGAGCTGGGACATGTCCTGGGAGCGTACGCCACAGGTGGTTCTGTCACCAAGGTTGTGCTGCACCCGCTGAGCATCTCCCGCACGGACGTTGAGCCGAATCCGCACCCGGTCGTAGTGGTGTGGCTCGGACCGATTGTCGGTTGCTTGCTGCCGGCCGTCTTTCTGTGGAGCATTTCTCACCGGCCCGTGGTCGTACGCAACATGGCACGTTTCTTCGCCGGATTCTGCTTGGTGGCCAACGGTGCGTATATCGGGGCCGGCGCGTGGGACCAGGTGGGAGACTGCCGCGAGATGCTCCGTACTGGTACGCCTTTGTCGGCGATGATGGCATTTGGCGTGATTGCGGTTTCGCTCGGTCTGCTGGTCTGGCAGCGGCTTGGTTCTCTCGGCCCTTTCCTGCGCGATCCGTCGATGGTGCATCGGCGATGGGCCGGGTTCACGCTGCTAGGGTTGGTGATGTTCATCGCGATCATGAGCCTGTTGTCGCCGCGAGCGTAGCGTATGCCATTTGCCGGCTTCCGACGGGTTTATCCCGGCGGAGCCACAACTGGTGAGCTACCATGTATCTTGCCGCAAAAAAGGGGAGCCTCCCCTTTTTGTGGCAGAAGCCTATCGTTGCCGTGAAACCAGGAGATTCTGTGCGTACAGCAGCACTGCGGCTCCGGCGACCATCGTCAGGCCGGCACACCATTCCAGGCCGGTCATGGTTTCGTGCAATAGCCAAGCAGCCAGCAGCATTGTCAGAAACGGTGTGACAGTCTGGGCGCCGGAAGTGACGGCCGCGCCCAACCGCGACACGGCAGCGTAAAGGAAGTAGTGTCCCAGGGCGATTCCCAGCACGGACGAGGCGACCAGTACCAACCAGTCCATCTGGGACACATCTAGCAGCTGTGAGTATTTTCCCATGCCAAACATGGCCAGCAGAATACCGACCGACACGTAGTGCGACACGATGCCAAATCCGACCAACGGATTAATCCCTCGCAAAAAGTACCTTACGCTGACTCCATAGAAGCCCATGAAGACACCGCACAGCAGAATGATGACGACTCCCGCAAAGGTGACTTCCGAGTCGAACTGGATCTTGCTGATCGACATTAGAATAAAACCGCCGACCAACAGGACCAGGCCGAAATAGAACTGTGGCAGCGATAACAATCTCCGCTCGTCACGGAACAGCAACATGGAGCCGGCCAGGGCGAACACGAGCGAGAATCGCATGAAGAACCCAATCGAGCTGGCTGGTAAGTAGTAGGGTGCCAGAGCCCACAGCACCTGGCCACTGAGTGCGAAGAACGAGGGAACGATACAGCGGCGAAACGTCTGGCGATCGAGTTCTCCCGATCGCCAGGCCACGAACAAGACAGGCCAGTACAGCAGTGCGGATAACGGATAGCGGAAGCCGTTGGCGGTCCAGGCATCCACGGTCCCGGTCAGGTAGCGCAGAAACACGGGCACCGAGGACCAGCACAGAATGTTCACCAGCAGGAACGCAGCCCCCGATAAGCCCCCGGAAAGGGCATCTTCTGGCTTGATCTTGTTCATGCCTTGGTCGTCGCGGTTTCGTATCAGGGATGAGGCGGCGATGGTTGCGTGGAAGGTGCGCTCGCTGCTGATAGCGCAGATCGTCGACTTCTCTGAACAGTACCCTGCTGCGAGCGATTCAGCTAGGTGGCCACCGCCCATGCGGGCGGAGATTCTTCCAGGGTGTGGGACCACACGCAGTACTTCCTGTGACTGAAGGCGAGCCAAGCTGTGGAGATTTCCCGCCCCAAACCTGCTATGTTAGTACTTGGAGGCCAAACGGCCTCGGGCAATCCCTGCTTCGTCACACCTACCTTGATCCTGGCGCAGGAAATCCACCATGGTCCGATCACGCATGCTGTTGGCCGGTCTCTGCCCGATCCTTTGTCTGAGTCTGCAGGCCATGGGTTGGTCTGATGACACCGCTGCGCTCAGGCTCGTTCCGTTTCCCAAACAAGTGGAACTTGGTACAGGCACGTTTGCGCTGGCGGAACACGTGACTTTGCAGGTACCGGTTACCGAAGTGGAATGGATCGGTCGCAGAGTGAACCAAGAGCTGGGAGTGGCTCGGGCACCTGCCTGGGAGGTGAAAGCTATCGACGCCCCGCAGTTCTATCTGCGGAGTGCGGCACACGAAGGCGCGCCTCGACCGCATGAGTTTCCCGCGGATGCGCCGGAGGGGAGCTACGTGCTGCAACTCCGTCCCGATGCGATCTGCTGCACCGGGGTCGACGCGGCCGGACTTCATTACGGGGTCGAAACACTCTGTCAACTGATCCGGGCCAATCGCTCGAACAACGCACTGCCGTGTCTCACGATTCGCGACTGGCCGTCACTCCAATGGCGCTGCTTTCAAGACGACTTGACGCGCGGGCCCAGCTCGACACTCTCCACACTGCAGCAACAGATCGACCTGGGTGCGGAACTGAAGATGAACTTGTTCACCTACTACATGGAGTACCAGTACGCCTTTGCGAAGCATCCCAGCATCGGTCCGCAGGACGGATCCTTGTTGCCCGACGACCTGCAGACGCTGGTGCAATATGCCAAGGCAAGACAGATCGATATCCTGGGCAATCAGCAGTCGTTTGGCCATTTCACATGGATTCTCAAGCATCCGGAATATGCGACTCTGCGTGAGACCGACTACCTGCTGTGCCCGACCAAGGAAGAGAGTTACCAGCTGTTGGATGATTTGTATTCGGAGGTCTGTCCGCTCCTGCCATTCCCGATGTTCAACGTCTGTTGCGATGAGACAGAGGGCTTGGGCACCGGCCCGTCCAGGCAATTGGCCGAGGAGATCGGAGTGGGAGGAGTGTATGTGCGACACATACGCCGCGTCCACGATTTACTGAAAGAGAAATACAACAAACGCATGATGATGTGGGGCGACATCATTTTGCAGCATCCGGACAAGCTGGAGCAGATTCCCAAAGATACGGTCATGTTGACGTGGGGTTACGGGCCCAACGCCAGTTTTGAAGATCAGATACTCCCGTTCAAGGATTCCGGCTACGAGTTCTTTGTCTGCCCGGGGATCAGTAACTGGAGCCGGATTCTTCCCGATTTCGCCGTGGCGACCACCAACATCCGCAACTTCGTGCGCGACGGTGTCAAGCATGGGGCGCTGGGCATGCTCAATACCGAGTGGGAAGATGATGGCGAAGCACTGCAGGGATACAAGTGGCACGGCTACGCTTGGGGAGCGGAATGTGCCTGGAATGCTTCCGTCACCAGCGTCGATGATTTTCACCGTCGCGTGGGAGGCGTATTGTTCGGCGAGCCGGGCGACCATTTCGGTCAAGCGATCGCACTGCTGTCCAAAGTGCATGGCCTCCCCGGCATGCAGAACATGATGAATTCCCGCTTCTGGCAGAACGACTTCTTGCCTCGCCAGTCCGCTCCCGCCACGCGCAGGTCGGCTCAGCGTCTGCTCGATATCGTCCAGCCTGCCATCGAGCATCTGGAAACGTGCCGGCAAGATGCCCTGGTGAACGCTCACTTGCTCGACGCATTTCTGCTGGGTGCCCGACGCATGGAGTTGATCGGTCAACGGATGCTGGATGGATTGCGTGCCGAAGAGGCGTACGCAGCGGCATACGACACGAGTGACCGTGATGAACGATTGAAGCGAGTGGCGGAAGCCGCGCAACTGGTGGAGAGGACTCGTCAATCGCACCGCGATCTCGGCCAGGAATTCCAGCGGATCTGGCTCAGCGAAAGCAAGCCGTATGCGCTCGATTGGACGATGAAGCGGTATGCGGAAATCGACGAGTCGTACCAATTGCTCGGCCAACGGTTGGCAGATGCTCGAGGGAAGGTCGAGCAAGGCGAACAGCTCCCATCGCCGGCGGAATTAGGTCTGACGGCGGCTACTTCCTATACACGGCAAACCCGTCCCTTTGCACTCTCCACCGGTGCGCTGAAACCTGGTTTGCCCTGGGCCGAGCCGACCGCCACGCATCGGTTCGGGCTGACGGTCGAGGCGGGAAATGTCGACCGGTACGAATTGCCCGTCGAGGTGGATGTTACGATCGCGGACTCACTGGCGGCCAGACCGCTGCGAGCATTCTGGCTGCGCGAGAGTGGCCAACCGGAAGAGATTCTCGTGCAGTTGGACGACGTAATCGATGGCGACAGGCACCGGCTGACTCTCCTGGTGCCAGGTCCCATTGTGCAATCAACATGTGCCGAGGTTCAGGTCTACTGTGGCTTGCCCGCGCCAGGCGCAGCCGCTCGCTACAGTCGTTTCGACCGAGGAGTCTGACGAGCCGTCTCGGCGATTGGAGAATAGTGCGTTGAGATTGTTGTTGGGCAGCGAAGGGGCGCACGTGTATCGCTGTGAAGTGAAAAATGCGGACAACTGCGATGTAACGACCCCAGGTGAAACCGGCTGGGCTGGACTGGCGGACCTCGGTGGGGAATATCGCGTGGCCCGTAACAAGCTCACTTGCGCCGCGCGCGGACCGGCTTTGGTGCGCTACGTCTGCGAGGACCCTAACGAGATGGTCAAGACGATCAGTTTGTTTGGTGGAGTGTCGTGGATGGAAGTAGTGTTGAACGAGCCGGTGGGGTACTACTGGGACTTCGATGACCCACAGCTTTTTGCGGCCGATAGCCCCCATCCCGGCACGTATCTGTTTTCCGACGGAGCGACCGGACCGGTGGGGAGTAACGCGGATAACGTGGCTGGTCAGGCCAAGGCGGCGCGAGCCACTTGGGCCATTAAGTGGAATCAGCAGAAGCTGGCGCTCGGGATGACCTCTCCCGAAGTCGCCACACGTTTTGTCGTTGGCCCCGGGGCCGGAGCGGGCGGCGTGGGGATCGAAGGGGGACCGCCCGCCGGCCACTTCATCACGTTTGCCGGCGTGTTGCGGCAGTCGCCTGACGAAACGATGCGACATCTGCAGCAGACGCTCGATTTCACCAATCAACCGAAGGTGGTGGTGTGGAAGCTGCAGGAGAAGTAGAGCAGTCGACCGCGAGCAGGACGCGCTGCACGTTCACCTAATCTGCCCAACTACCGGCAAAAACGGGGAGCCTCCCCGTTTTTTTGGACGAGCACGATTTCCACGTGCGCCGCCGGCCGGCAATTTGGATCCGACGACCAGCTCGTCGTGCAACCAGCGTCCCATTTCTTGTTGACATATGAGTATACATTATTGTAGACTTCTGTGTGTATCCAAAGGGGAGATGGCCATGAGTAGCACAACCGTTCGGGTGAGCGAGCCCATACACCGGATACTGCGGGAGCTCTCGGCGCAACTCGGTAAGCCGATGCAGGGAGTCCTGGAGCAGGCGATTGAGGACTACCGTCGCAAATGTCTCCTGCAGCGCGCCAATGCGGGCTATGCCGCTCTGCGTAGCGACCCGCCGTCGTGGGCCGAGGAGCGTGCGGAGCGTGCGCAGTGGGAGTCCACTCTGTCTGATGGGATCGACGACGCATGACCCCTCCGTTACCTTCGCGCGGTGAGATCTGGATGGTTAACTTGAGCCCTACGGTGGGGCGCGAGCAGTCAGGTGTTCGGCCCGCGCTTGTGGTATCGGTCGACACATTCAACCATGGTCCAGCTGGACTGGTAGTGCTACTGCCGGTGACGAGTAGGGACAAGGGAATTGTTCTCCATGTACCCGTGGTCCCCCCGGAGGGCGGCCTCGGCATGCGCAGCTACATCAAGACGGAAGATGTGCG
The DNA here is from genome assembly GCA_963700515.1 of uncultured Planctomycetota bacterium. Classification (GTDB taxonomy): domain Bacteria; phylum Planctomycetota; class Planctomycetia; order Pirellulales; family Pirellulaceae; genus JAJRVM01. The sequence continues at coordinate 303,038 of CAVOXY010000021.1, forward strand.
TTCAGTGGCGGTGGAACGTCTCGGCGCCGACTTGGTCAGGTGACCGACGCGACGATGGCCCAGGTGGAAGATCGATTGCGGATTCTGCTCGACCTTTAGCTGCCGCGCACGTGGTTCCATGGCCAGGCAATGTCCTGGACTACGCCACGAATTCGAGGCCGCCTTACGGCCGTGATAAGGGACAAAGAGATCTGATGACAAGAAGACCCAACGCGAGCCATCTTCCGATGGTCGCTTTGTCGATCATTGCCAGTCTGCCCGAAGTGCCTATCGCGGTCGCGAAGTGAGTGGTGCGATTTTGCGGCGAAAACGGGGAGGCTCCCCGTTTCTCATACTCGACTATAATTGAGGCAGTGTACCAGGCAGACATGAATCGACGAGAATCTCAACGTCATGGTAGAAATCAAGTACACGGGCGATGCACTGTGGGAAAGGATCGAACGAGCTGGGGAGAAGGTGAAAGACCGACTGCACCGCGTGATTCGTGCGCTGGATACGGCGGGAGTTGCTTATGCCGTCGTGGGTGGTAACGCGGTTCAACTGTGGGTCGCGCAAGTCGATGAATCGGCTGTTCGAAATACGCGCGACGTAGACATCGCTCTTAATCGTCCCGACTTTGCCGCTGCCAGAGACGCCCTGGACGCGGCCGGATTCATTCTCCGTCATGCTGCCGGCGTGACGATGTTTCTCGACGGTCCCGATGCCAAAGCCCGAGACGCCGTGCATGTCGTGTTTTCTGGAGAAAAAGTGCGCGACGAGTATCCGGAACCCGTACCGACAATCGACGATTACGAGCTCATCAAGAATGTCCGCGTGATGAAGCTGGAATCATTGGTGCGGATGAAACTGACCAGCTTTCGGGACAAGGATCGCGTTCACGTTCGTGACATGATTGCGGTTGGCTTAGTCGATGAGACATGGCTGGACCACTTGTCGTCACAACTAAGATTACGATTGAGACAACTGCTTGACACTCCCGATGGTTAGTTCTTCGACTTCAATAGGACTTCATTGGTCGCATTGTTGCTCAACAGAAATCGTTTGAGACCCTCTGGCGTATCCGGCGTGAGTGGTGGCAATTGGATAGTGGCAGCTTGCGAGGCAGGTACGACCAGTTCCGCTTCGACGCCCTGCGGGATGGTCAATCGCACGAGTCGTCCATCCTCTTGGGAAGATGCCGCAAAGTGAATCGGCCCGTGGGGAGTGTAGCTGTCTAATTCCAACTGCTGCAGGTCGCCCAGTTGTGGCCGGATCTGGCAATGTGCGAAGCCGGGCTGCGTGGGGCGAATCCCGGCGATATCCTGAGCGACAACAAAGAGCGGCGCCACCGCGCAGTGGCTCCACTGAAATCGCGAATCGGGCGTGACCACCCAGGTCTCCTGCAGCGTGTTGTTCTCGAGCACCGATTGCATGGTGGCCCACCGCGACCGGAGATCTTGCAGGACCGCGTCGATCTGGCCGGCCTCGGCGAGCGCCCAGAATCGCCAGGGGGCGTTGCAGGGATACGAGTATCCCATATGGTCGGGGCACGTAACTAACTCGTTGACTGCCGCGGCGATTTGGCCGTTGGGACACTGGTCGAACATGATGCTCATGGCCAGCGCTCGGTCGCTGGTGCGGATCTGCTTCTCTTCATCCAGCCAGGGGAGATTATCCACAAAGAGCTGGTGTTCATCCGACCAGAAACGGTGTCTGGTGGCCTCCAGCAATTCAGCACCGAACTGGCGCAATTCGGCTGCTCGGTCTGCTTCCCCCAGCGCCTCGGCCATGGGGGCCAGTGCCTGCTGGAACATCGCCGCGGCATAGAGATTGAATGCGCATTGTTTGTGCCGTTGCTGACGATATGCGTCGTGATCGATCCAGACGGTCGGTATTCCCAAATGTTCGACCGGTAACAGTCCGTTTTCACCACGGAGTCTTCGCAGATACTGGGCAAAACGGACCAGGCGTGGATAGGGTTCGACCAACGCATCGCGATCGCCGGTCTCGAGGTAATGCTTCCAGCAATCGAAATTGAAGCCGATACCGTGATCCAACAGCGGGCCCCAATAGGCGGCGTCGACCTGTTTCTGGGCGATCCGTGCCAACCGATCGTAGGCGGGCCAGCAGTCGAGAAAATATCCGTCGGTGGTCATCCCCTCGCTGAAAGTCCGCAAGAAACGGCGCGATAACCTAGGCTCGCCGAACACCTGCCGAATCGCGATCAGTTGGTGTCCTCCATCGCCACTATATTGCTGCCTTTCGCGCCCGTTGCCGTCGACGACCGTCTCGATGGCGGAGTTGCGGAGCGTGTTGATCGAAGCATCGAATAATCGCTGCAAAGCCGGATCGCTGCAGCGGACAAGCGGTTTGTGCGGCCAATCGAACTGCCGGCGCAGCACTCCGACATTGCGAATCGCAACCGGACCTTTCGCATCACGAATGTGCAGCTGAATCCAGCGAAGTGAATCGTAATCGAAGGCTGCGAATTGGTTGCGACCACCCCGGCAGATGAACCGCGTCCAGGAGTAGAAGTGGTTGTCCATCCACGCAGTCTTGTCAGGATCGTGTGCTTCCTGTGTCATCAGCTCGACGATCGTTCCCGCCGGCGCAGTGATCTCGAAATAGGGAAAGCCGACGATTTGTTCATGCAAATCAAAGGTGAGAAACACCCCCTCGTTGTCCGATGATGGCGGCAGTTGCCAGCTCCCGGCGGAAGATTCGGTAGCCACTATTTCTCGTGAAATTGCGAAGCTGTCGGGCACGCGGAAATCAAACCAGTCGGCCGGATCTCGCTTCCATTTCACGCGACCCTGGTCCCGGAGTGACTTGATCGGCACCGGCTCCTCCCGCACCAGCGGGATTTGGCGAGCGCGCAAGGACCCATTTTCGGCGGACACGCGATCGATCGAATCGGTCGTCTGATAGGAGCTACACGACGGAGGCTTGTCAGCCGGGCAGTCAAGTTGCATGGCGGCAACCCAGCTACTGTCCGGATGGAAGTCCGGCATGTTCCAGCCCTGTGGGTGTTGGCGGGCATCCAGCTCTTCCTGCAGCGATCGCAGGAACCAGCGTTTCGGTTGCGAGGGACGGTGAGCTCGATCGACGGAGCATTGCCAGCTGCTATCCGAGAGCACCGGTGTGGTCTTGTTGTCGCGAGTCCGGATGACGGCATGCAATAGCAGGCCCGGCTTGCCGGCCGCCCACGTTCCTTCGCCGATTCCATAATACAGGACTTCCACGGCGATCACGTTCTTGCCGACGCGCAGCAAGTCGGTCATATCCACTGGGTCAACATCCCACTGGCGAGGATCACAGGGGGCGGGCCCCCACTGTACGCGCCGTCCATTGACGGTGAGTTGATAACGGCTGTCGGCAGTGATCCACCCCACAGCACTCTCAGGAAGCTCGTCGAGTGTCACTTCCTTGCGGAACAAGACAAAAGTGTTGGGGAGTGTGCGCTCCGAGGGGAGCCAGATCCACTTGGCCGGCTCGAGCGTCACGGGATATGGCCGCCACTTGCGTGCTTCATCCTGACCGAATTGAATGGCCGAGATTTCGCTCACCGTCAATGGCGCCGGTTGGGAACCTGCCGCCGATTCCGCCGGCGGACCGGCCAGGCACGCTACGGCATGCCAACACGAACACCACAGTAGGAGAATCGTCGTGGAGGAGCCAGGCACGAAGAGAGAATATCGCGTCATGGAAGGGTCCCTTACTGAGGCGCCGAATCGCTTTTGCCCAGTGCACTGTATTGATATTTCGCCCACGGATGGCTCAGGTTCAACTTAGCCGCCTGTTCGAATTCATCTTTCGCCGCGGTCTTGTCCCCTTTGCCGAGCAGACCGAGTCCGATACGATAATGGGCGGTGGCATTTCGGCTGGCGAGTGAAGCCTGTTGTCCGAATTTGGCAAAGAAATCGGCCGACTCTTTCTCGTCGAGCTGTTTCTTACCCGCGTCAATCAGTCCATCGAAGATCTTGTTCGCTTCGTCCGTCCGACCGAGTTTCACCATACTGACTGCCTGGTAGAAACGCGTTTCAGGCCACTGCTGCGTCTCTTGCTGATCGGCGGCCTGAGCGAAGAACTGACGGGCTTTATTCGTATCGCCCAGGGCCTCCAGGGCAAGTCCGGTGTCGTAGGCAACTTGAGCTGCCCGCGGGTCATTCTTCGGACGTCCGACCGACAGGTTCTCCGGATACTCCGCCGCCTTCCGAAAATGCTCCAAGGCGGCTGCCGGCTGTTTGTCCCGCAGGCAGTGCAGACCTTCCAGTAAATGGACATCGACGTAGACATCGTGGATCTCGTCGCGTCCTTCTTGTGCGTGGAAGAAATTGCTCTCCAGGTAGTCGATGGCGCGAGCGTAATTGCCCGTCAAACTCTGAACCATGATCTCACGCAAGAAACTGTCTTCGCGTTGAGTGACGATGGAGTGGTTTGCCTGGAGCGCCTGGAGGCGTCTGGCAGGCTCCACATTCCCCGCTTCATACAGCATGTCCAGTTCCAGCAGCAGCCGGGGGTCAATCTTCTCGCAGGAAAGTGCCCGCTCGTAACAGTCAATCGCTTTGGCGACATCGTTTTTGATGCGGTACGCCGCCCAACCGGCATTGCGATGCACGACGGCCAACGAGCCATCCAGGCGGCGTGAATTCTCCCAGTGCTTCATGGCCGCCTCCGGTTGCAGGTCGAACAGCAGGTTGCCCAGATAATACTCGGCGCGCGCATCGTCTGGATTGACGGATAATGCGGCGTTGAGCACGTCGACAGTTTCCAGGCGGAACGGGAAACAGTAGTCGGTGGGCATACTGGCGCCTTGCGAGAAACATGTCTTTGCCGCGGACAGGTCGCCCATCTGCTGGTAGAGATAGCCCAGGTAATAATGAACCAGTGGATAAACGCCCGCCGGCCGCATCTGGAATGTGACCGGCCGTCGTAGCACACTTTGCGCCTCGTCCCACATGCCGGCATACATATAGTCGCTGGCCAGTTCCAGGTACGATTGGACGTCGTCACGCATCAGTTGCGTGAGTTTCTCCAACACGGCATTGGCCGATACGGCAGTGTCTCGGCCGGCTTGCAGGATATACAGTTCGTTGCGTGCCCAGAAATCGAGCGGGTCGGAGTTGAGTACTTCCGCCGCTATCTGCTCTGCTTCGGAGCTTCTCCCGAGCTTGCGGAGAATCGCCGCGTGCAGATCCCGTGCCTTGGTGTCCAAGGCATTCGTGCTGAGCGAGCATTGGATATGCTGCAGAGCTTGTGTGTTGTCCCCCCGCAGGCAGGAGAGTGCCGCCAGTTCGTAATAGGCAGCCGCATGCCAGGCCTGATCCCAAGTCGCTCGATAAAACTGATCGTACGCTTCCTCATCGCGATGCTGACCACGCAGGGCGACCCCCAACTGGAAATGAGCTTCGCCATCTCGTGATCGTGTGTAATCCTGCGTCAATCGCTCGACCGCCCGACGCAGATGCTGCTCGGCTTCCTGATACAGGCCACGCCGATTGTCGTTGATCCCGACCATGATGTTGCATCGCGAGTCGCCCGGATCGCGCTTCAAGGCTTCCAGGTAGTAATTCATGGGGTCGACGCGGGGGTTGTGAATCTGCTCGATGCGCAGACCGGTCAGGTACAGCTCCTCGAGGGAAGGAATGTCCTCCGGTTTGGGAGGAGCCTGGACAGGATCGGGGAGCTTGTCGATCGGCGCCAGATCAACTTTCTGGTAGGAAACCAGCTCGCTCCCGTTCGCCGCCACCAGCGCGGCGCGCAGGTCGGTTTCCTTCGTACCGTCAGGGACGGAGACTTCCTGTGTGAAGGGCTTGTCGGGTCCGATATCGATCGTCTTCTGCAGCAGAATCTCGTCGCCCAACGAGAGCGTGGCCTGGGCTCCTTGGCGGCGCATGGTTGTCTGGAACCCGACGAATGCGATGTTATTGTCCCGCAGCTGCAGGTTCACCGCTCCTTCCAGGTTCGCGTTCTTGAAACCACCGATCTCGCGAATCGGATACCAGTAGTGTTTGAAGGTCTTGACTTCGTGCGGTTTGATCCAGCTGTAGTCGGGTTGATTGTCGGAGAACGCGCCGACCATGAGTTCGGCGTACGGGCCGTCGTCGTCGGTCAGGATCTTATCCCACGCGCGCCCCGCCGAACCGGTACCCCATTCCCACAGTTTGGCTCCGCACACCACATTGTGATTGCCGACATGCACCACGCCGGCATTGCGGCGATGGTCGTACCCGCCCATGAAATCTTCCTGCAGATGCCAGGCGAAGAAGGAATTGGAGACGGGTGAATTTTTCCACCGGCTGATGTCTTTGCCCGCGTAGTCATGGCCGCGATACATCCCTTGGGAGATGGGCCACGTAGTGAAGTCGATTTTGGAATGGTAGGTTGCGGCTTGAACGCTGGGTGGAAAAAGCACTTCGTAGTCGTCGTTCACGTGGACGGCCACGTTGGCCCAATAGAGTATGGAATTGGGCAGAGCCGTGCCGTTCAGGAATGTCACGGAAGTTTCCACATACGATCGATCCGGATAGAGAGTCAGTCCGATGAGCCATTTCATGCGATGGCGCCGTTCTGTTTCGCCGAACCAGATCGTCTTACTGCCGTTACGATTCTCCACCAGCGTGTGATCAACCGTCATGAACGTGGTGTTGCGATGATGGTGAAAGGCACACCACTCGACACCCCCGGAGATCCAGGCACCCAACATGCCGATCAGAGCCGGCTTGATCACATGTTGATGATAGAAGAAATCATAGCCGTTGGTCTTATCCGTGGCGGAAAACAGGCGGCCGCCAATTTCGGGCAGCACGCATAACTTCACGAATTCGTTTTCCAACCACAAAGACGTGTAGGTCTGATCCTTACGTTCGTGGATCAAGTGGTCTTGCAGCGGGTAAGGATAAACGCGTTTTTGCGCACCCTGGTACGACTCGTTCATGTAGAACATCGGGTTCGGATCGGCCGGACCCATTTGATAGGTCGGAATCACCAGCGGCTGTTCGGACATGCGCACAGTTGGCGTTTCTTCGGCGTTGGAGCGTCGAGCCGTCATTACGTCGGTGGCGGCAGCCACGATGATCAGCGTGAAGAGAGCGAATCGCCGCCACGGTTGAGTCGAGGGGTTGAGCATGGTTTCTCTCCACAAGCGGCCCGCGATGTAAACCGAATCGAAATAACCGTTGCGTATGGTCCGCGTCGATCGGTTGGGGCAGGTGACTGAGTGCCAAGCTCTCCGCGGCGGAAGCTCGGATGGCTGACTAATATCATATCATGTGTGTTCGCGTTCGTGATTCTGTTGTTGTGTGTCTTCCGTAGGAAATCAGACAGCACCATTTTTCGCTATCAGCCTCTTGAAGCGGCAAGCAGTCTGTCGCGCGAGGGAGCAGGCAAGAGCAACGCACTTCGTCGCTGGTAAAATGTGCACGGCAATACACATGCTCGCGGAATTGCAGTGCGGGGCCCGATCGCAAGGGCAGAATTCTCCGGTCACGTCACTCGAAGAGCGGGATGTGCGTGCTCAACGGCGGGGTGCCGATGAAGAGGGGGAGCGGGGGCCCGGCTGACGCCGGGTCCCCGCTGGGGGTGAACACACTGTCTTAAGGTGGCCGGTGGCCGCGATCCAACGTGCCTCGAAAACCTAGGGGCGAGCAAGGACGGGACCATGCTCCTGCCCCACAAACACGCCCGCGTCTGGCAGACGATGGCTCAAAGCACCTTGAATGTGTCGTAGGGATCCGACATGCCCGGGATTCCACAGGGATAAGTGCCATCAGCATTGGGCAGGGTCGGCGCGGTGGACTCCCAAGTATACTCTTCAATTCCGGGTGCCAGCGACTTGCCTTTCTCCACGGCTTCGTCCCACTTGAGATCTTGCCGCTATAGGTCGCCATCCGACCCAATACCGCCGTGAAGCTGCTGGTGGCACCAAAGTGACCTTCATTGTAGGGCAGATTGTTGCGAATCGCCTCGACTAATGCGTAGTGCTCCTGCTCGTAGGGATTCGGGAACTTAAACTCCACACCGTTGACATCCTTCTCATCACCGCCGGCCCTCATGACGTCATTCCCTTTGGTACCGAAGGCATATTCGTCGACGCGTCCCCAAGCAACCGTCGACGTGCCGGCACTGACTGTACATCTTGGTAGCCATCCGGGTAGATGAATTCGACGAAGTGGTGATCGAAGATCTGAGTTTCGGGATTGAGCATGCGACGGAGTTTGTCACCACCCATGCCGTTCGCCTCGACCGGATGGGCGTTCTTGGCCCAGTTGCAGACGTCCAGGTTGTGCACATGCTGCTCGCAGATGTTGTCGCCACTGAGCCAGCAATAGTGGTACCAGTTGTCGACCTGCTTCTGCATTTCGTTGTAGCCCTCTTTGGCATCGCGCCACCAGATGCCACCACCGTTCCAGTAGGCTTGGAGCAGAATCAGATCGCCGAGCTTGCCATTGTGGAGCTGTGCGATGCCGTTGACGTAGCTCGCGCTGATGATGACGTTGCAGGCCAACACCGACTTTGAGTCCCTTCTTGTCGGCCAATCTCGTTTGTCTCGAGCAGACTGCGATAGCCGGGAGCGTCGACGCAGCAGGGCTTTTCCATGAACACGTGCTTGCCGGCTTCGATTGCGGCTTTGTAGTGGACCGGGCGGAAGCCGGGCGGAGTGGCCAGGATCACCATGTCGACATCGGCATCGATCGCCTTCTGGTAGGCGTCCAGGCCCCAAAATGTCTTTTCCTTCGGCGACGCCCAACGTTTCGGCAGCTCCCTTGGCACTGTTCTCAAAAGCGTCGGCGACGGCGACGATCTTGGTGTTTTCACATGCTTTCAAATTGTCGTTGGCGGCTCCATTGCCGCGACCACCGCAACCGATCAGCGCGATCTTGATCTCGTCGCTTCCCGCCGCATGCGCCGTGCGGGCCAACCCGAGATTCAATCCACCCATCAACGCGGCTCCTGTCGCGACGGCCGTCGTTCCCTTCAGGAAATTGCGACGTGATTCCAATTTCTTGTTGCTCATCTGAATATTCACTCCCAAGTCAATAGAGTTACAAATAATCACGAATCCGAACACATGCCGGTCGCGGTTCTCGTCCTTCCGTGGGCCAGCAACGCTGGAAATTCTCGCTTCTCCCCTGCGGCACCAGGGCCCTGCGGCACCCGAGTCCTGGGCCATCTGGCTATCATGAACCTACCAGTGTGACAACTTGGATGAAAGTAGTTGTCAGCCAACATTCCCCAAGCCACCGCATCATCGGCTCTCAGCGCAGCGGATCCAGTGCCCCCTGCGCGGCTCAGCTAGGCCTGGGCCCACTGTTCTGTCAAGAACTTGGCAGATTTGGGGATCTCCACGTCCCGGTCCCCCTTCACGCCACACTCCAGGCTGCAAAAATCCTGGTATCCGATCAGCTTCAGGCCGCGGAATCCATCGACGAAACTACGTTCGTCCTGCCCTGGTAGCACTCGTATCCGCGAGGCCAGGTGGACGTGGTGCAGGTAAGACCCGGCGGAGATAAACGCACCTAAATCGCTCGTTTCCTCAATGAACATGTGGTAGAAGTCGCCCATCATTTGAACGCCGGGACTGTTAATATCACGGCAGATCGACGCGGCATCGGCCAGTTGGCGCAGAAAAAACGCTTCGCCGCGATTGAGCGGTTCCAGCAGCATCCGTGAATTCACGCTGACCGCATATTCGCCGATCGCGGGATATTCGTCGAGCATCAACTTGCGAATCTCTTGATTTGTGCGCTTCGTCTCGCTATTGAACGCCGGGACGTGAATCACTCCGGTACTGTTGAGTTCTGCTGCCGCGTCCAATGCCCGCTTCAGATCCTCGACCCCCTTCTTGCGTTTCGCTTCGTCCTCAGAAATGAGATCACCGCCGTGTGAGCCCCAGCAAATTGCGCTGACCTTCAAGTCCGTCTTGGCAACCGCTGCCAAAAATTCCTTCTGCTTGCCGACCACATCTCCACCTGGCTCGACCCCCACGAAACCCCAGGACTGCAGCTTGGCTAGTTTCTCGTCCAGGCTCGCCCCGGGAATCACACCCACCTGGCTCGACAACTTCAAGACCGCCTCCTGCTTCGGGGCCGGAATGTCAACGGCCAGCGATGGAGACGCCAACGCGACTCCCGCCGTGGCGGCCGCGCTGCCCAGTAGAAATCCTCGTCGATGCATCGTCATGGCGTAAGCCTCCTGATCTGATTTGTGGTGTGTCTGATAGCTAGTGCATTGTGCGGGAATCGTCCTTCCCGTCTCACAATACAGCGCCGTCTCCCAGGTGAGAGATGCGAACACACGGCGACGGTTGCATGGTGGTTGCCTGCCGCACACGTGATCGAACCCCAGCGAGATTTCTCCGCAAAGAAGTCTCCGTGCGGGGCAGAAGAGTCACTTGTTCTCCTTGATCGATCACTTCCCGCAGTTATTCCGGTCCGGTGTGTCCGCTTAAGCGGTTCTTCGTACTTGAGGAAGGAAGGCTCCATTGTAATACGTGGCCCGCTGGGGCACGAGTTCGGCGGAATGTGTCCGTGTTCTTTCTGCGAGATTTCTTGGACCCCAACTGCCTACGCCGCACATGCTGGTCGTTAGATCCACCGCCCAAATTGGGGGATGTTCACGGGCGGCTCCGCGCCGGAGTGGCAGGCTTTGCCCTCGGGGTGGCAAGTTCCTGGCAGTGCAGCGGTTCGTCTCCACGCTCCACTATTTCACGGTAATCTGACCGAGCCGGTAGCGTCTTTGCCCGTCATCGTTGTCCAACGGCAGTGCCATCCGGGGCGTTCCATCCAGAGCCCCGACCGACACGAAGACGTCGTACGTGCCTTCCGCTGCCGGGCGTGCAAAATTCCGGGGGCCGTCGTGGTACGTCTGTGCCAGCGTGAAGGTTTCCGAGCATGCTTCCCCAGTCGCCTCATTGGGGGGGCCGACCGGCAAGTCACGCAGGTTAAGTCGAGTCCAGGACATGCAGCGAGACAATGCCCCCCTTTTCGTCTTTCAAGGTCACTGCCATGTAGCCACCGGGGTAACAAGGCGCGACTCCCGCATTGGCCCAGGTCGCTTTCACCGCAAAGGGTTGGCCACGTGTTATCTCGCGGGGCCAAGAAATCTCTCGCAGCTGCAGTCGATAGCCGAGCCGGCGATTAATCCGCTCAATGGCCTCTCTGTTTTTCTCGAGAAACTCGTGTGGCCACCAGTGAATGGACATGTATGCTGCGTGATAATCTTCGACGGCACGCTCCAGCAATCGACCATCGTCCCAGGCGTTTCGGCTGACCGAAGATCCGTAGTGTTCGTGTTCCAGTACGACGGGGAGTTTTGGCCAGAACGAGCCGGCCAGTTCGGCGTGGTACCAGGAATTGGGTGGAGGCTGTACGCAAATACTGTCGTCGCGCAGCGTCACACCGTGGGCCAGCATGTAGTCGGTGATCGGGTGTTGCGCGACCCGATTGCCGGGACCGATGAAGTCATCACTCACGGCGAGCAACGTCCGCGGGAAGTATTTGAGGTACAAGTCGATGTGTTTCAGCTTGACTGCATCATCGACTTCGATTTTAGTGCTCGCCCAGCAATGACCTTCTCCCCACACGCCGTACGAGCCTACGTCAATGAACGCCACGTTCGGATTGTTGTCGTAACGACGCGAAAACTCCTTCAGAAAGTTCTCTAACTTGGCAAGGAACACGGGATCATCGTACACCGGTTCCCAAAACGGTCCGTCCGGATCAATACCGGTGCCGACCTTGAAGTTGTGCCCCTGGGCACCCGCGTCTTGCACCCACTGTGGCGTGGCATAACGCATCCAGCTTTCACAGCAACTCACCCGAAATGCGACCTGCTTGCCTTTGGCAATCCAGCGCTGTGCGGGAGTATCGACGACCGACCAGTCGAATTCACCTTCTTTCGGTTCGAGAAAGGACCAGGGGAGCCGCAAATAGACAGTCGACAGCCCGGGAAAGTCATCTAGCGCGTCGGATGGCTCTAGCTTCGAGCCGTAGTTCGAGATGATGTTCGAATAGAAGTGCATGGTCCATCCCATGTCGGGGTTCACCAATGCCCGGCCATTGTCGCTGGGCCTGACCGTCACCAAGTCCTGTGCGGTTGAGAGCGTCGGCAGCAGACTGCAGAACAAGAAACTGAGTACAATGCGAGACATGTTGTTATCACCAAGATGAGGGAGTTACTTGTTGTTTGTTACCTGTTACTTGTTATTTGTTTGGTTGAGACTTCGTGCTCCTTCGAGTTTCCGACGTTGTACGACGTAACCAGTAACCAACGTTTCGGGTGGTTGTTGGGCGCAACCGTCGCCAGAACCAGGCATCACAATTACTGCAGTGAGAAAATACGTACTTCCTTGGGGCGCAATGGCACCCGGAACCGGTCAACCTGTTCTCCTACCTGTTGGTCGCTCATCGCATCGACGACAGTCGCCGGTACAGGGAGTCGAATGTCGGCTTCTCCCCCCCGGTCGTCAGCCCCCAACATAAGGTAATTGCGATTGGCAAACAACAAATGGGAGGCATTCCAATCGTAGATGTGCACGCCGGCATCCGCGGCAATTCGTTTCAAAAATGCCGCTGGCAGAGGTGCTGCCGCCGTGTAGATCGACGTCCAATTCTCCAGGTGGCGGCGCGCCAGAATGACCTGTTGTACATCGTCACTGTGCGTTCCCAGTATTTCTGCAGCATCGTCGTCGACTACAAAAGGTTCGGCGTCGAGCAACGGCAATTCTTTCGCAAGGTTGGAGAGATCTTCGCGCAAAACGGCTTTGGCAGCGCCGGAGGAGGCGTGCGCGGCGACCACATGGATCCCGGTCACCTGCTGGATGTTCTTCGGAGCGGAACCATGCTCGTCAAAATAGCCCGGCGCGTAGAACCAGATAACGGTTCTGTTGTTGCCGGCAAGCTGGCGCCGCAATGCCTGCCGTTGGCCGTTGTCGAGCCGAAATGCATTGAGTACCAGAACCAGTTTGTAGGGACGTGTATCGAGCAGTTCCAGATCACTCAGCAAGGCCGCGTCATACGGCGCGACCATGCCCATTTCGGCGATCTGCCCGCTCAGCAGGCTGCGCAGCAGCGTGCCGGGCCGATCGGCGGGATTACGGAAATGCAGATAGTGCGGCGCCTGCTCGTCGACCAGCAACAGGATTTCCGCGCAGGACGTCCGGTCCGCTGGCAGCAACGATTCGTTGCGGATTTGACCCAATCGCTTGACACCTTCCATAATCACGGGGTCATCGTAATATCCGCCGTGAATATCGAAGTGCGCGGTCTGAACACCGCTGGTCAGCGTCATGCCGATCTCCCGACAGTTCATCCAGACGAACTCCTCGGGTGTCTTTGTGAGCCCCATCTGATATTCCCACGTCTTCAGATTCGGGTCCGCTTTCAACTTGTCAAAATATTTGTAACTCACCTGATCGAAGTCGTTCCAAAAGAGCTTTCCGTGCACGGCAAGGGATGTGGTGGGGGCGCGAAAGAAAGGCGTGCCGGGCAGGTTTCGGTTGTAGTAGCTCGACGGAGCCATAATGTAGTCGATATGGGGCGATCGCAGCAGTTTGTACAGAGCGAGGTGGCCGGCGTCTTCAGCCAGATCAACAAATTCAAAGGTGTAGGCGTAAAACGCTCCCACGACTTTCCTCTGGCGGACGGTCTCCTTAACGGTTTTGGCGAACACCTCGATCGTGTCGGCCATGATGTCTGACCAGAATGTGTGGAAGTCAATAGCAGGTTGCTCGCGGGGAATCTGGCGGAAGGTGCGCGAGCGATCACCGATGCGCTCCTGCTCTCCGGGAATCTCCGCTGTGAGGATGGTCAGGTCCGGTTGCTGCCAGGCGTCGCGCAGTGCCTGGTCCTGGCCGTACCGCTCGCGCAGCCATGCACGAAACGCCTGCCGCATGGGAATGCTGTAATCCCCCAGCCGAGGGCAGTTCATACTCCAGTGATACCACTCTTCCGTCTTCTGGCCGGAGAGCTGGTAACCGACAATGCGGTCGGCATAATCGGACTGCTCAATATGGTCGATGATGGTGTGCAGCGCGAACTGCATGTCAGTGCGCCACTTCTCCGATGCCAATGACGGAAAATCTCCTGGCCGCGACAGTGCAAACAGTTTCTCGCCGAAGGTCGTGGAGCCGTCATCCAACAGCATCAGCTCTTGTCGATTCTCCGCACACCACCAGGCGGGCGCATCGATGTAGATGCGCGGCCACAGACGGGCTCGAGGAGCCGCCGCCATGATCCGGTGGGCTCGATCGTCCAGGTCCGAGAAATCCCAGCGATCGCGCTGCGGCCATAAAGGACGCGAGTAACCGTATCCACTGATCTCCACCACGAAATTGAAGATGTCACAGTTGGCTGCCGCAAACTGCTCAGCGCGATGCTCCAGGTTCGGCGAGCTGGTGTCATACGTCGAATAGCAGAAACCGCTATGCGGCTCTCCGTCAACTACCAACGTTGGCACGCCGCCAACCTGTTGGATATGACTCTCCGCCGCCTCTACCCAACGGGTGGCATGGCCTGTCTGCAGAAAGCTGCACGAGTAAAGAAGAATGAGTGGCAGGAAGACCTCTCGCCACATGCGCTGCCTGCCACTCATTGATGTCACGCTCACTCTTGAGTCTCGGAAGTTACTTCATATGTACGAGGACGCGAAGACGCTTGGTCTCATACGAAGTGGCGTTTGCGATGAAGGTCCAATCGCGGGTCTGCCCCTCGCTATTGCCAATGCCGATGTCAGCGCCACTGCCGGCTGACCAATGGTTGACGGCAAAGATCGTTTGTTTGGCCGTATGGTTATGGACCTGCATGCAACCGTAACCGCCTACGGGCGTTTCGATCTTGTCACCAAAATCATACACACTGCCGCTGGCATTGGGGATATTCTGGCTGTTCGTGGCGCTGTAGTTGTTGGGCCAGAACTCGATATTCCCCCCCTCCAAGTGCGTTCCGGTGACAATACCTTTCACATCCGAGATGACGGTAAGGTCGTCGACCGTTTGCTGAAAACTCGCTCCACTGGTCGCCGTGGGAATGCCGATTTTCGTCAAGTCCTGCGTGAACGCCGGCAGCGACACGTACACGTACGATGTTGGCTCGCCAGTCTTCTGTAGTTCCAGGAAGTAGGCGATCCGATCAACCTCGCCACTAATGCTGGCGGCGTTGTTCGTATCATACGAAATATCGTTGCCCAGCTTGGCCAGATTCAAGTCGTACACCAACTTGTAGTCCTTGGCTTCCTTGACTTTCAAAGCCAGCCAATCCCGCCGGGGGACTTCTCCAGCGCGAAACTGCATGGCCGGCAGTCCATCCTTGTTAGCCAGGTTCGGTTCGGCCAGTTTGTGCCAGGCGAATCGCAAGGCGACCGGCTTCTTCACCTCGGGGGACGACAGGACAACGGAGTCGCCTTCAATTTCGGCCGTGGCGGGTACGAAGTCGGTCTCCTCGCCAATGATTTCAAACCAGGTGAGCGGCTTGCCGTCACGTGAAACCAGACCGCTCCCCACATTGTCAAATTGGACGCGGAGCTTGTCTCCCTCGACAGAAAACGACTTGTAAGTCGGACCTGAATAGACGACCGTGTCTTGCCCGTAGGTCTTTGCCAAGGCAATCAGTGCCAATCGCTTGCCCACATCCTGCTTGTTACGCGGATGAATGTCCTTCAAATTACCGACATCATGGATGACGGCCATTCCGGTGTGGGGAATATCCAGTGCTTTGGCCTGAGCCTCCCAGAAAATGGGGAGGATCGTTGCGATTTCGTCGCCATACTCAAACGGCGCGATCTGAACGTAGTAGAAGGGAAAGTCACCCTGGTTCCAGACCTCGCGCCAACCGGCGATCAGCGCTTTCATCTTCTCGTAGTACAACATCCCTTCCGTGTGGTTCGATTCACCCTGGTACCAGATGGCGCCTCGGATGGCATACGGCACGAGCGGCTTGATCATGCCGTTGTAGAGCGTGGTGGGCTGCTGTGGTTCCGTGAGTGGCTGGATCTCCTGCGGGTAGGCCGGAGCCGGTTCGAGAGGTGCCTTGCTGGTCAGTGCCGTCTTGGCCTTGTCCAACCAGCCTTCCAGCGACTTCAGATAGTCGGTCAGTCGCTGCTGGTAGGCCGGGTTCGATGGATCGGTCAACTGCACTTGCTTCAGGATGTCGGCCAGCGGGGGAACCGCGGCAAATCCGCACGGCGGCGTCCACGGTTCGATGCGCGTTCCGCCCCAAGAGGAATGGATCAGCCCGACCGGCACGTCGAGTTGCTGGTGCAGGTGGCGTCCGAAGAAGTAACCGACAGCCGTGTAACCACCCACCGTTGCGGGCGAACAGACCGTCCACTGCGCGTCCACGTCGTCTTGCGGGAAGCCGGCGGGACGCTTGGGAATCTGGATGTGACGGATCCGAGGAAAGTCTGCCGAGGCACGTTCCTGCTCGGCATTGTCGCAGCTGTTGACAGTCCATTCCATGTTGGACTGGCCCGAGCAGACCCAGACCTCACCCATCAGAACGTCGGACAAGCTGATCTTGTTCTTGCCGGCCACCGTCAAGGTGAGCGGTTCGCCGACCTGCTGAGCTGGCAAGCTCGTGGTCCAGGTACCATCTTCGCCTGCCTTGGTGGTCGCTGTGGCAGTACCGAGCGTCACCGTGATGCTTTCACCGGCGTCCGCCCAGCCCCAAATCGGGATCGGCTGGTCTCGTTGCAGGACCATGTGGTCGCCGAAGATCTTGGGGAGCCGCACATCGGCTTGCACGGATGTGCAGAAACAGATTCCAGTAAGAGTGGCAAGCGTGAGTACTAGACGTAAGACTCGCATGGCTGTTCATCCTTTTCGTAGTTGCTCATGAAACGGACTGAAGTCCGTTCTACGAGGATCGTGAGAGGGACTAGTTCGGTATTTGATGCTCGGATAGCCTCTATCCGCCCCCCCGCTTCCGCTGGGCTTGTCCCAGCGGAGCGACAACTGACCTGCTACCTCATGACCGCATTACCTCTACTCCCCGACGTTCCATCCCACTCGCGTCGCGAGTGGGATGGACGTCGGGAAGGGATTCTCGCCCTCGCGGGTAGCTGACCAGTTGTGATTCCGACCGGGGCAAGCCCGGCGGAAATCGGAAAACACCGAAACTGTTTTTCCGTCATACCTTAGTTGGGCAATTGCTGGAAACAGTAGACTCCTTTCTTGTTGGAAGTCACGATGTCCAACAACCCGTCTCCATTGATGTCGATGATGCGAAAATGCAGGCCGACACCACTGCCGACATCAATCTGGTGCTTGATCCAGTTGCATTGGCCATTCTGGCGTGTCGCTTCGTACCAGCAGAGTACCACGGGTTCGTATGAGCCCGGATCGTGTCCGTTGTGAGCCCAGAATCGTTTGCCGGTCACGAAATCCATCAGGCCATCGCGATTGATGTCGGCCAGGTGGATGGCGTGTGTTTGGGAATCGGTGTCGTCGATGTTGTGGGTTAGCCAGCCCATGGCCGTTTGCTCAGTCCACGCGATGCCATACGCATGCGGGCTGGCTCCCAGCACATCGTTGTCGCCATCGCCATCGAAGTCCCAGACGCACATCTGAGCGCCTCCGAAGAAGGGTGTCTTGTGGAACGTCCAGGGTTGCTGAGTGGGTGTGGCGGGGCCTTCCCACCAGCCGTCTGGCGTTACGACATCCGCTGCGGCCGTCACCGTTGATGTCGCCTGTCCCCAAGCCATGCCCGGCGCCCGGGTCGGTCGGGCCAGCAATGGCGGTAATGGTCCACTTCGCCGTCAGGTCCGCGCCGGGGCGCGCAATCGCAACCTGGCTACCACTGACAAACAGCAACTCACGGTGCCCGTCACCGTCGACATCCACGTAGTCGGGGCTTTCATTGCCGGTGTTGTCGATGGCCAGGTGTTTCTTCCAGGCGTCACCGGACTTGCCGGGGTTCTCCAGCCAATAGGTCGTTTGGCCGGGGAAGCCGACGACAATCACATCGATCGCTCCATCGCCATTCAGATCGTCGTCAAAACAAAGGAACGAGTCGCTATACCCTTTCAAGGGAAAAACCTTTCCCTGGTCGATCATCGGCTGCATTTTCCAGTCGGGGCCGGCGTAATACTCGTTGCCGGTGACAATATCCAGCTGTCCGTCACCGTTCATGTCGGCTACCGCAACTCCCTCACTGCGAAACGCCGTGTCGATCGTAATCTTCTTGAAATGAATGTTCGTCGGAGGAGGTTCCGGTAAGCGATAGGCGGCGCGAACCGCCTCCAGCACCTTTTCCAGATCCAAGGACGCGACCGATACCGTATGCGATTGAATCCAAGATTGCTCTGCTGCTGATAGCTTGGGTTGAGGTAATGGCGTCAGCAAGTCACTCTCGGCATTCGTTTCGACGGTGATGGCAGTGATTTGCGGGATCGGGCCTCGTGCGGGATTCGCCACCAGCCGGATCATTTCCAACGGTTCGTCGCGCACGGCGATGGGAAGGTAGTATTGAAATGGGTTGCCCGAGGCATGCAAGGATATGGTCTTGGCGCGGCTGGGCAACTTGTCTTGACCGTCGAGCGTAAATCCGAGCATCAGGGGGATAATCTCCACGGCGCCAGATTGGTAGTGCAGCTCAACGCCGCCATACACTCCCAGCGGCTGGCCCAGCCCGACTGTACAGCCCAACAGAAAGAGACGTCGAGCGGTGAAGCCACAAGGAATTTCCACATCCCCTTTTTGGCTGATCAAGCTGTAGATGGAGGCGTTGCATTGAAAGGGGATACCGTCGGAGATCAGTTCATTGCGTACGGTCGCTTCTTGTTCGGATCGATTCCAACCTTCTGGCATACCGCCGCTGAAATCGACCTTCAGCGCTGCTCCGGCGTTGATACTGCCGATTCCCAGCCAGGCGAAGGCCGTTCCCTGGTTCCCGTCGTGTACTTCCACTCGCACCTCCTGGCCTTTCAGGTCGCGCACGTCCCACTCGCGCTGTTGAAGAGCATCATTTCCGAGCGCTTCAGTCTTCTTGAGGACTTTGCCTTTTCGCCCATCGACCAACGCAATGTAGTTAGTACCTTGTCCGCCTCCCGGGCCATCGTGTCCACAGATGGTGAAGGTGATGGTGTCGTCGGCCACCACAAAGGGAGGTGATGTCATGACCCCCACCCCCCCTTCCCCTTGTCCCAACGACGAAAGATAGGGAGCCACCTGACGGTTGGCACCGTCCCGTTCCAAAATCGCCCAAGTCGATTGCAGCGTCGGTGGTGGGCACTTCAGCGCCTGGTAAGGGAGGGAATCACCGGCAGGTTCCTGGCACACTGCTGCGCTTGCCAGCAGCAGACTGGTCAACGCAAGAGTCAACAACGCGTGTCTGTTCATAGTCGCATCCTCTGTTTTTTCTGTCAAAACAGGTAAGGGGTTGTGGTAACGCACAGTGGAGGACCTTGGGCGGGACCGCGCTTGCGTGAGCGATTCAGGCAGCGCGACAGATGCCGTGCATCACGGAACTCAATCACGGCTGCCGCGTAGTTGGATCCAGTCGCGTGAGGAGACTCCAGCGTCGTGGAAGTCAACATGGATGCGTGGTCGTCGGCCAGCGGGTCTTCGATGGTGGGACAATTCGCAGGCGCCAGCCGACGCGGTGTGCCGGCATCAGCCACTCTATTGGTTCTACTGGAACCGCAGGCCGCTGGCAAGCGAGGTGACTCACTCACGCAGGCCAGATTCCCCCCCGGTGCGGCTGGTGTCATGGTCCAGCAAGACTCCGTGGCCGAAGGATTGCATCGAGCAGTCGGTGTCACAAACAAGCTCGCACCGTGCGCGCATGTTATGGATTAATGCTCGAACGCGGCTGGTCTGCCGCCTCGAGCATTTGCTGTAGCTCGCGAAATTGCAGCCAGACTCGCTGGTTTAAGGAGCTAAGTTCCCCGAGTTCCCCGCGAGAACGCACACGCTTCGCGTAGACGCGAAACAGTTCCTCGATCGGAGCTTCGCCGAGCGCCTGACGAGCTGCGGCGAAACGCGTGGAACGGCTTTCCGGACTGACCGATCCGGTCAATAGGTCATTCTTGAGTTTGTAGGCCGGCTCGATCTTGCGACTGACGTCATCCAACAACAGGGTGAAGCGAAAGTTGTCTGCCAGCCACCGCAAGTTCTGTTTGTGCAGGCTCTCAACAGCCTCCTTCTCAAGCGATCCCAGTGTTGTCACGGCGTCAGACAGACGTTCCCGCAGGTTGTCGGGAATGACACCCCAGGACGGATCGTAGGGAAAGAATTCGGGAGATGCTGCGGCATCAAGCCAACGTTGCTCATCCATTTGCACCAGCAACGCTGCGACTTGGGCTGCTGCCAGCGAGCCGTACTGCCTCGATGCAGTCGTCGCGATAGAACTGCTCAGTGGATGGCATGTTGTGGGGGTCCGAGCGAAACTGGCGAAGGCTTTCTGGTTCGCGAGCGTCTCTTCGGTTCGCCAATGGATGGCGAGTGTGCCCTGCAAACCATCCTTGTCGGCTTGCTCGATCTGCTGGCGTATCGAGGCGACTCGAGGTTGAAGGTGCCACAGCTTATCATCGCCTTCCAGCCAGGGGATGGACAGCACTTGGCGGTGCTGTGCGATGCGTGCCATGGCAGGTGGATGTGCGTTCGCTCCCTGACCAGCATTGAGACAAGCGAACGTGATCTCTGGCGGCAGGACACGATCGAGCCCTTCCAGTACGGGGGGCAATTGGGTTCCACCACCCCAGCCGCAAATCGTCAAGTTCACTCCTGGCGCGCGTTGCTGCAAATAGGCGTGGGCGCGCCGGATGTACTCGAGCGACCAGACTCCAGTGAAACGGGCTTCCGTCTCCTCCCCCTCGCCAAAAAGATGTCCCTGCTGGTCGAGTAGCTTCTGGAACGGGCCGGAGGCTTGCACTTGTCCTACGTACATGGTGTGTTCGTGAAGCCACAACCAGATCGAGTCGATTCCCGGATAAGCCTGCAAAATGTTGTCGATCGTGGCATACAAGATCTCGATGGAGGAAGGATGGGTGGGGTCAGGCAGCATGGTGCCGGGAATGCGTGAGCCTGGCGGCACGATCGATGCGAATTCCGGCGGATGAATGCCAAACTCAAAACCCATCGCCATCCGAATCCCCCGTTCATGTGCCATCTCCAAAACGCGACGCATCAGTTGCTGAGCCTGGCGATATCGGTCTTCGTTGTCCGTGGCCGTGGTGGCACAGTCGGCGCCGTAGGCGACGGCTCCCTGCCGGTAGTGTAAAACAGTCTGCTGTCTGGAAGACGAAGTCACGAACCGCCAGTGGGCGATAGCCCCAGCGTGCGGTCAACGATGTATCAAAACCTGCTTGCGGCACCACATCGCGATATTCGATTCGGATCATCGGTTCCACATAAGGTGCATACCGTTCGGCACCGCCGGTGTAGCAATGCAAGGCGAGCAGATTAAGCTGCTGCTGTTGCATGCGGTCCAGGTACTCGCGGTAGTCACTCTCGTTCCAGGCTGTCGGGCCCGAGAGAAAATTATGCCAAGGCAACAGGCCGCGGACGGCAAATCGTGGCTGGTTGTCGTCCGCTTGGATTACGCAGACCATGCCGGTCAGTAGCAGCAACAGAAGTACCACGCGGAACTTGGTTGGAATTAGGGTGCGGTTCTTGCGAATCATCAAAGTGGTCCTGGCCAAAAGCACAACATGAAATGTCATTGCAAGATCAAGAGGACGATGGTGCGCCAACTCATTGACCGAGCAGCCATTCCAACACATTCTCTGGCGGACAAAAAGATAGGGGACAAAATTTTAGGTGGTGACTTCCTCGGAATCGCGATGGGTCAGTCATCTTGCCGCTCGTATTGGACCAAGGCCGATCCGGGCTGCGTATCGATCGTGACCTGCAATTGCTGCAGGTCGCGTCCCCGTCATTTCGGTTGCTGGCGGCTGGGTATAGGTCTCGCCTTGGATCGATCACGAGATACCTGGCTTGTGGGTCGATCTGATGAAGCGGCAGTGTGCGAGTCGTTTCTTCGGCGGCGGGACGCCGGAACACGAGTACGCATCCTCGCCGTAGATCGGAGCGATGAGAGCTGCAATGCATGCCAATCAGATGGGCTGGTCGTCAGCGGAAAGAGAGGATAGATGTCGCCCTGATGGAGCGGGCGGATTCGCTTCAGTTCGGCGATGGCCTGCCGAGTCGTATCGCTGTCAAGTGTCCAGGCGTCGAGATCGTTGTAGAGTGCAATGCCAGCCGACATGGCACTGCGAAAACAGTACGGACGCACATCCCATACTGGGCCGGTGTGGAAGGGAATGTAGAGCGACAGCCCGGTCACCATCACCTGGTCGGCCGTAGCCATATGCGCGAAGTTGCCGGGCCCCTGCAATCCTTGTCCGATATCGTTGTAGTCACTACGCCACAGTGTGAAGGCTCGGCAATTCGCCTCCAAATCGATCCGCCGTCCCCCGCCGCAGCAGTTGTCGATCAGCAGGTGGGGATATTGTTTCAGCAGCTCGGACCAGATCCGGTAGAATCCATCCACATGTTTCATCTCGGCGATACCGATCCGATCTGGTCCTTCCTGCGGCGCTTCGCCGATACCAAGGTCTTCCCGGTAGATGTCGATGTTCCATTGGCGAATGTGCGTGCTGAGCCAGTCAATCACAAAATCCTGCGTGGCGCGGTCGCCCAATTTCAACGTGCCCCCCCGCTCTTCCCCACCGCCATGAATGTGTTGCGGATGCTCGCGTGCCCACTGCGTGTGAGGACTCACCAGATGCGGTGCAAACCAAAGGACGAATTGCATGCCGTGGCGATGAGTGGCATCGCTCAACGGCCGCAAACCACGGGGAAAATCCTCCGGACGACTGTACCAGTTACCGAGATTCTCGTGCCACGGCTGAGGATACCAGTAGGCGTCCAACCAGTACGCTTCACAGCCAAGTTGCGCAATGGTCTCGATCGTAGCGAGTTCTGTCTGTCTCGGTGAGTCTCCCGAGTGGTTGATTGTCACGCTGTGCTCGCACATACAGCCCCGATGCGCCGTTATAGGCAATCGGTGGCTCGGCCGGCTTGCCGTCACGCCACTGGACGTAGTGCGCAAGCATGAGTCGTCGAAAGCCGTTGTGACCATCGATCAGATCGTCGCCGAGATAGCGGAACAGTAATATCCGCGGCGATCGCACTCGTTCGCCCGGTCGCAGGGAAAAGTGCGTATTCGCCATGCCCGCCTGTAGACGAAACCTCGCCGGACGAACTGCGTCCAAACTGAGCGGTCCACGTGCCGGTCCAGCCGATGGCCAGGATCCAGCCGCCACCAGGACTATGCAGGTTGAAGAAGGGGAAACAGGTTGTGTCCGACGAACGGGCGGTGAACTGACGATGCTGGCCCACCTCCAGCAATTCGTCGTGAGGCAGAAACGACTGATCCGTGCAGCCATCGCCGTTGGACCAGCGGAGTGTCATGGGGAGTCCTGGCGACAGGTCTGGGATCAGGCTGTCCACGTGCAGCGGCAGGAACTGCTCGATCACCGGAGTGTCCTGGTTGCCCGTGTTGCTGAGCCGGCAGACCCAATCGATACCGGAAGAATCCGAGTAGGTCGTTACCTGGCATTCGATGAGCAGACCGGTGTTTGGGTCGAGATAGCTCGCTGTGCGCTGCTCTGAGCCGTCTAGGGACTCGGTTGTTTGCGAATATTTCCACTGGGGAAGCAGTTCAGCCGAAGGCCGCCCGCCGTAGGTGAAGGAGAAAGGCACATTGGACCGATTGGGGAGCGAGTCGTTGAGTGTGTCGTTATCCAGAAAGACAACCGTCTGATCTGTTAGCTTAACGGCAGCATTGGCCCACACGCACTGGTCCCAGCCTCGTCCGTTACCACCATCATCGGTTTCCAACGTGAACTCCGTCACGCCAGAGAGCGGTATGTTGATGCGGATGGCCTTATCGCGCAAATGTAGCACGGGGGTGGAGAACAGACGCTCCCCTTTCGCCACGATGTGGAACCTGGCCGAGCCGGCGTCCGGCATGCGCTGTGTGTCCGTGTTATTGTCGATACCCACAATCGCCGTAAAAGCAACAGCTGGAACCGTGAGCCGGACGCGGACCGCTGCCGGAGCATCCATGTAGATGCCGTGCGGAAAGACTTCGTCCCCGAGCGTGATGGGCGTCTTCCACACCGTAGTATCCGCCAGTACCTGATAGCTCTTGTGCGTCACGGTCCATGAGCAGGGCAACGGCGCAGTGGCGGACTGAGCGTCTGTCAGTGTGGCACGCGCGAATGCGCGATCTGCCCACTGTGCTGCCAGGGAAACGGCTTGGGCAGAACCGTCATCGGGTGTTCTTGGCTGCTCCGCCTCTGCCGAGTGAAATGTGGCGGTCGCCAGCAGCAGGAGCCCAACCGGCAAGCGGTGTGAAGTGCGGTAAGGTGCTTTCATGGCCCAGTGCACTTTCTTCTGTGAGTCACTGTGGGAAACAGTGCGCTGTAACAACTGCGATAGTACCCGATAGATTCTATCACCTGTGTGCGCGGCGTGCGCGGCACCGGCTTAACCTGCCGTAGCTGGCCAGTTGTCGTCCCACCGAGGCGGGCTCGGTGAAGCGGTTGGTAGCGGGCCGGTGGAAACGGAGTTGTCGTCCCACCGAGCGGCTGGGACATGTCGCGGCCAGTGCGACCGGTGGAAACGTGTTGGTAGCTGGCCAGTTGTCGTCCCACCGAGGCGGGCTCGGTGGAAACGTGTTGGTAGCTGGCCAGTTGTCGTCCCACCGAGGCGGGCTCGGTGGAAACGTGTTGGTAGCTGGCCAGTTGTCGTCCCACCGAGGCGGGCTCGGTGGAAACGTGTTGGTAGCGGGCCAGTTGTCGTCCCACCGAGGCGGGCTCGGTGGAAACGGTGTGGGCTGGGCTGACGCGGCTTCAGCTACGCGGCTTCAGCTACGCGGCATCCGCTACCGGATCTTGTCCTGGTCGATGGGCGTTTGGTCCTTGGCGTCGAGCAAGAGCCAGAGCGTGGCGTTGTCGATCGCGTCGGAAATGGCCCGTACACTGCCGTCGCAGAACGTGGTCAGGAACGTCTTATGATCAGAGTCGAATAGGCCGTTCTTGGGATCTGCTTTGGTCACGGGCAGATCCTCCGGCTTGGTCCAGGGTACGCGCGGTCGGGAGTCACGCTGACGATCATCAGCGTGTTCGAAGTCCCGTCGATGATATCTCGAAGGCGAAGTGATTCCTTACCGCCAAACACGGTTCCTTCCCCTACCGGGACCAAATAGGTCGTCATGCCCGGCTTCAAGCCGGCGTTCGGATCTTGATAAGTCTTAACGACTATCGGGATGAGTTTCTTGTTGTGTTCGCTGTCCCACGGCTCATCAAGTTTGAATTGATCGTAAAGGGCCTTCTGTTCGATGTAGGGAAGGATGAGTACGCGCCAGCTCAATAGCGGTTTGCCAGATGCGTCATAGGACGCTGCCGGTGGAAATCGCTTGTAGGTGTCGTGATAGTTGTGCATGGCCATGCCCAGTTGTTTCAGGTTGTTCATGGACTGCATGCGCTGAGCGTTCTGTCTAGCGGCGGCAATCGCATCCACCAGCGGCTTCATCACGGCTTCGATGGTCTTTGCGTCTTCGGACAATGTGACACTAACTTGTTTCCCGTTAACGACTGGTTGAACGAGTGCAGCAAGGTCTTTTGCGGTGGGGATGATCTGCTGCACCTGGGGGAGTTGAGCGAGTTGATTGAGGGAAGTGACTGCGATTTGCTTCAATTGTTCAGCAGCAGCATCGTTTTTGGACTCGACAAGCAAACGGGCCTTCAGTGCGGGCGACATGTCCATGCTCAGTACGGCCCACTGTATGCCGTCACTGATTGCCTGGCCGGTTAGCTGCTGCCAAGGGGGTGGGAACGTCGGAAAAGTTTCTTGCAGCACGCGATGTTGATCTGGGCCGGGTGCAACGATCAACTGCAGCGGAGCTGCGGGGGTCTTGAAGGCCGCGGTAAACTCGGGCCGCGGCTGGGCCTTTAATGCCTGCAATCGGTCCAGCACAGCCGGCACGCCCACCAGCAAACGATTGTCGGCCGCTTTGCGGACTTCCATCTTGGGGCGCGATCCTGCTCCAGTGACGAGCTGACCGATCATTCCTTCCAGGGCGGACAGGTTGTCAGACGCTGAGGAAGTCACGACGAAGAATGGCGGATTCGGTATGTCTGACATGCTGAAAAGGACAAATACCTCGCGGCCGCCTGCCTTCACGAAGGTGTCACGGAGAGTCAATAGCTGTGTGGCTGCCGCTTCAATGTCCTGGTCAGCGTTAGGATTGCCGGTCAGGTCTTTTAACAGCTTGACCCCGCGCTCCTTGAGTTCCGCGAGTGGAAGTTGTTGGACATCGAGCCGCCCTATAAAAACTGTCTGACTGTCGATGTACGGCGCGACGGTTGCCGCGGCAATCCGGCGGTTGGGCGCTGGTAGACACGGCGAGACAGATTAGCGCGAGGCAGCTCGACAGGCAGGTGAGGAAGTGTCGGGACATCATGAGAATTCTCCTATTGGATTGTTGATGATAAGCAGATTGACTCGCACATATATGACATCCTCGCACACGGACCTGCGGGTTAAACCGGCGGAGGGCTGCACGCTACACACCGGCGGTTTATCTGGCACCCGTGTACCCTAACGTGGCCTGCGGCCACAATTTGGACGGGATAGGATCCCGTCCTACAAGCATTCGCGCATCGTATCGACTAACACTCCGACGCGCGATCCTGCGGGTAGACGGTCGAAAGCCACACTATTGTGCCGCCGCAGTACTCAAACGGATATTGTATCGTTTGCCAAAATGTTCCGGGTCTTTTCCTTCCGGAGCTGGTAGCTCGAGAACGGCCTTATCTTCTTCCACGCGGTAGATAAACGGGGCACCGGTAACCGGGTCCATGGGTACAGGACACTGCTGCAAGTCAGCCAATGAAGCAGGTAGTTTTCCTCCCGAGCCAGCTGCCGACCAGCGGATGGCTTCAATGGCCCGTATAGCGTCAATTTCACGCTGCATGCGCACCGGTGCCAGAATGGCGGATTCGATGGCGGGCAGGAACATCATGGCAATGGGGATAACCCCCGGAATCTGGCCGGGAGAACCAAGATATCCCATCTGGCCAGGAGAGCCAAGATATCCCGCCCTTATCAAGGACTCAAGGGACTCGTGCATCTGCCGGTACGACTGCCAATAAGGAAGAAGCGTCCATTTCATCGACTCGTGATAGACCTTCCGGTACGCACGCGCCGATTGGATCGCCACGACTTGACCGACCGGCATCGCGTCTGACTTTCGTCGGGTCCATGCCGCTCTTGATCAGTTCTTGTTTTGCCGCAGGGTAGCCAGCGAGAATCAAGCCCGTGGCGGCGGTCTGTGCCAGAATGTCGGATGGTTGCTTGCTCGGCCTGCCGCCGAGTTCGCTCAATCGTTGCACCGATTCACCGATCGTCTGCCGCCATTGGTCGGGAGTGTACGATGCGTTTTCCGGATCCTTCAGAAACGGAAAGACTTGCACCGGAAGGTTCATTTCTTGCTGCAGTGCCTCACGCATATCCACTAATGGCGTTGGCAGGCTCGCCAGGGCCCAATACAGGTTCGGACCGCCCGATTGAATCCAGTCCTGGATCGACTGATTCGTCACCCCAGCGATTGCCACGGCTACGAGGTCGCCGATCAACACGGGAGATTCGCCACGTTGGCTGCCAGACGGTAGCTCATGACGAGCGTTTCCAGGGCTTCATCATAACGCTGCTCGGCAATCTCCAGTCTCGCTTTGACTCTCAACACGCGAGCAATGGTGCGGGTCTCCTGCATTTCGGGAAGCGGGAAGTTCAGGGCGTCCCATCCCTTTCATGTCCCGCAGCTGCAGGCCCCAGTCGCAGTGCTCGCAGAAAGTGGCCGTTTTCGTTTCGTGCAAGGTGTTTTGATAGGCTCTCAGAAACTCTCGCGCTTTGTCCGTGGGGAACTGGTCCAGTGGTAGCGATAACCATTCGTCTTGCTCTTCACCATAAGCCTTTTCTTTCTCACGCGGCAGCAGCAAGATGGCTCGGTAATACCACGTGGCGGCATTGCCCGGTTTGATATCGGGATAAGCGGGGACGAGCGAGTACTTTAGCGGCGGATCGGGCTCGGGCTGCGGTACTAGCGTCAGCTCGACCACGGGCAGCTGATTCGCGGTGTCTGCTGGTTGAGCCGTTTCGTCCGCGCAAAGTGACTCCAGAGCGACAAAGGAGACCAGCAGAGCCAGGACGTATCGCCCGTGCATATGAAGTGGCATGACTAAGATCCTTTCGTATTCATAAAGGTGGGCCATTCGAAAAGCGAGGACGGAGTCGAATCCTGCAGCCGATCGGCCACGCTTGTGTCGTCCAGCAGTGACCGCCAATCTTGATAGCGAAGTGACTTAATGGAAGTCGTCCCGGTGTCCTGGTGAGTGATTCCCGTGTCCCACTTTCCTTGCAGAGCAAGTTCACGCAAAGCCAGGCGACTATAGATGTTGTCGGACGGAGTGAACAAGGGCACCTCTGACGTATCCTTCGACTGCACGGTTGATGTGTTATGTGGGTCCACCAGCGTGGCTGGCGGCGCAATCTCTTTCGTGTCGGTCTGCACGGGCATGTCGCGCGGGACGTACACGATGCGAGGTTCATTCGGCAACGTCAGTAAGACCCCCAGAGTGATCGAAAGCAGAGCCAGACAAGCGGACGACAACGGCCAGGCGACCTGCCAACGCTGTTGCCGGCGCATCGACTGCTGGCCGGCCCGGAACATCGTCTGTCCCATGTCGAGACGCCCTGGTGCGGGTACGAGATCTTTCAATGCACGTTCCAGGTCCACTAAACTTTCGCCGGATTTATGCTCTGGTTGCATCGGACTCCCAACCTTTCACGTAGCTGCTGCAGACCCGCTTCGTAACGGCGATGTGCGGTGCTGGTCGACGTGTCGACCACAGCAGCAATCTGTTCAAACGACAAACCGCCCCAGATCCGGGCAATGACGACTTCGCGAAACTCCTCTTCGAGGGCCTGCAAAGCACCCGTCAAGTCCTCCAATTCCGCGGCAGACCAGCGGGGCGACGGGGACCACAGTGGGCGCTGGGCTGCTGCGGCCGATTCGCGTCGTTGGCGCCTTTCCTGCGACCGATGCCAGCTAATGGCGCGATTCCGGACAACTCGATAGAGCCAGGCCAATGGGTTGTCAGGCAGCTGACGCTCTCGGACCAGCTGCAGAAATGCCTCCTGCACGCAATCCTCGGGGAGCGACGTCCACTGTGTGGCAAACAGCTCCAAAGCGGCGCCGTGGTCGCGCATCATCTGCTCGAGATATTGGGGTGTGATCTGCTCGGCCATCCGTCATCGCGCCCAGGCAAACGTGCTGGCTGCCAATCGTGTCATCTACCCATTATGACGCCACCGGGAGCGGGTTTTCCCGGTTCGAGGCGGAATATATGCGATTCGCGCAGTGGTGCGTTCAGGATGCCGGAAGTAATCGCCGGCAGCTGGAATGTGCTAAGGGAGTCTGGGCCAGTGAGGGGATTATGCTCTACGAGGCGTCCGTTGGCTGTGGTCCGGCATTCTACTGGCCGCTATTCGAGACGAGTACCGTTGGAGAGCGGGGATTTTGGGGAGAACGCCCCGTTCCAGCGCAGCCCTCCGGGCATTGCGGTTAAACAGCTGTTTGGTTGCAGAATCCTGCCGCTCATTCGACTAGCACGGTGTCCGGCTCTTCGACGTCCATTTCGGGAAAGTGATGAGCGGGCGGAGCGGTGTGGCGGCTGCCACCGGTCGCCCATAATTTGAGTTCCAGGACGAGGCTGAAAAGCGTCGGGACCAGAATTAGCGTGAACAATGTCGATACCACCAGGCCCCCCAACACGACGGCGCCCAATCCCCGATACAGTTCACTTCCCGCTCCCGGAAAGAGCACCAACGGGCAGAGCCCCAACACGGTGGTGATGGTGGTCATGAAGATAGGTCGGATGCGCGACCGCACACTAGCCAGAATCGCCTCATTGGAAGTCATCCCTTCAGCGCGCATGTGATTGATACTCTGGTGCACGATCAGGATCGGGTTATTCACCACCGTTCCGATCAGGATCACAAAGCCAAGCATGGTGAGGACATCGAGTTGCTGGGGTATGGAGTACGGAACTAGTTTCAAATACTGATTGACCAGTTCGAGTCCCAAGAGTCCGCCTACCGCTCCCAACGGGACGGTCAGGATGATGACCAGTGGATAGAGCCACGATTCGAACAAGGCGGCCATCAACAGGTACGTGACCAGCAGAGCCAGCAGGAAGTTCCACCGCAGAGCTTTCCAGGTAGCTTGCAGTTTGTCGGCGGTGCCGGCCAGATTGATCTGACATTCGATCGGGATGTCCCCCGATTCGAACCCCGGACGAATAATCTTCTCGTCGATCAGGTTGATGGCCTGCTCCATGGGCATTTCGAGCGGCGGAGTGACGGAGATCGTGATCGCTCGCTGGCGTTCTCGATGCAGAATCGATTCCGGTCCCCCGGCGAACTCGAGATCGGCCAGGCCATCCAAGCGAGTCAGATCGCCGCTAGGTGTGGCGATTTCGAGACTTCTCAAGTCCTGAGTCCGTTCGGCAAATCGGTTGTTGCCGAGAATGGACAGGTCGATCTTTCTGCCACCGATGTAGTAATCCGACGCGTAAGCACCATCGACCAGTGCGTTCACCGTATATCCCAATTCAGCCGTCGTCACGCCCATGTCGGAGGCTCGTTTCGTCTTGCGGACGAGGTGAATTTCCGGGCTGTTCAAATCGAGGCTCGGCTGCGGGAAGGCACGGGCTGCCTCTGTCACAATGGTTGCGACCTGACGATCGTCATCCCGTGACAGAACGATCATCTGACTCCTGCACTTCACCCAAGGGAATATCTTTGGTCAGCACAACGACGTCGCGGTACCTGGTCGAAGATCTTCTTGCCGACGTCGACCAGCAGTTCCAGTTCGGGACCGGTGATCTCGATGTCCACACTACGCCCGGCCCCCAAAGAGCGAGGAAACAGGCTTCTTTGCGATGCCCGGGTGATGGTTCCCGGGGCGTCGGCGGTAACCTCCTGAATCAGATCGACCAATTGACCAGTGCGCCGCTGGTCTGCCGATCGGACGCCCATGAACACCTGCGCACCGCGGGCGAAGAAGAAGTAATCGCTGATCGGAGGGTACTCCATCTCGTTGACGCGAGGATCGTCCAAGTCGACATCCCAATAGGGGCGAATTGCCTGTTCGAGATCGTTACCGAACTCCAGTGATCGCTCGACGCTGTAGCCGGGAGGTGGGAGCATGATGGCAATGACCAGATTCCGATTCCCCGGCGGAAGGTACTCGACCTGTGGCTTCAGCAGGTAACTCACGAGAATGGCTGCCCCCACGAACAGAGTGACGGTGACGAGCCGGTAGAGCACGCTCTGTTGGAGAAATCGATTGATGCCGACCACCGCTTCCACAAACAGACAGCCGAAAGCGTCGAGCGGTCCGAACAGCCATCTGCCTAAGATTGCCTTTGCGGTCTCTCGCCTCGCGCTCGGCAGGCGTCTGGCTGCCTTTGAGCAGGCGAGCCGCGGAGGCCGGGATCACGGTGATCGAGACGATCAGCGACAGACCGACGGCCGAACTGATTGCCAAGGCGATATCTCGAAAGAGCTGGCCCGCTTCCTCTTCCACAAACAGGACCGGCAGGAAGACGGCCAGCGTGGTCAGCGTGGAGGCGACGACCGCTCCCCACACTTCCTTGGCGCCGCGCACGGACGCCACAAAGGGATTGTCTCCCATCTGGGCATGCCGATAACAGTTCTCCAGCACGACCACGGCGTTGTCGACCAGCATACCCACGGCGAAGGCCAGTCCGGCCAGGCTGATCACGTTCAGCGAGCGACCCATCAGGTTGAGCATCAGGAAGGTGCCGATGATGCTCGTCGGAATGGCCAAGGCGATCACCAGCGTGGCGCGGCCACTGCGCAGAAAGACCAGCAACACGCCCACGGTGAGAATCGAACCGATGATGATATTCCAGACCACCAGATCGATGGCTGAATAGATGTAGTCGGTCTCATCGTAGACCTGTATCAGCTCCAGGCCGCGGTCGTTCAGCAGATCCCGATTCAGCGAATCCTGCACCTGCCGGAGTCCTTCCATCACCTCCAGCACGTTGGCACCGGTTTCCCGTGAAGCGTTGATCGACAGGCAGGCGACACCGAAGTTCCGCGACGATGCACTCGGTTTCTTGAAGCCAAGTTTGATTTGAGCGACGTCCCGCAGATAGATCGGCGATCCCTGCTGGCCCTGGCCCACAATGACATCGCCCACCTGCTCCGGACTGCGGAACCGGCCGAGCGTGCGGACCACGTAGCGGCGTTTTCCTTCCCACAGGTCGCCGGCCGACACGTCTCGATTCTCATCACGCAGTGCGTTGCGAATGTCGTAGATCGTCAGCCGTCTGGCCGCCAGCTGCTGAGGGTCGACGATCACCTGCATCTCCTCTTCGCGACCGCCACGCACTTCCGAGTTCGACACGCCCGGCACTCGTTCGAATCGTGCTTCGATATAGTCCTCGGCAAAATCCTGGAGTTCCGGTACCGAGATGTTCTCGGGCGGCAGGAGAGTGGCAATCCGCTCCTCGATCTCCGGATGCTCGTGCACCAACGTCTTCAATCGCTGGGTACGGAGCCCGGAATTGTGGGCGCGTCGAGCCGGTTCGAGAAGTTCTTTCAGGTCGGGGTTGCGCCGCCTGGAATTCGGCCACCTGCTCGGACGAGGCAACCCAGGGTCGGAGAATGAAATACGCGATCGGACTGGCGTTCGAGTCGGAAGTGCTGATCACCGGTTCGTCAGCGTCCTCGGGATACTCGGACACTTGCTGCAGACGCGAATTGACCTTCAACAGTGCTTCACTCAGCTCCGTTCCGACAGTGAATTCCAGCGTGATGGTGCCGACCGAGTCGCTGCAGTCGGCGGTCATCTTCGTGACCCCTTCAACACTCTGCAATTGCTCCTCTTGTTCCTGGATGATCTCCCGTTCCACTTCACCCGGGCTGGCTCCCGGCCAACGCGTACGAATGGAGATCTTGGGAATCTCGACCTCCGGTGTCAATTGCATCGGCATGCGCCACAGCGCAATGAAGCCAAACAGCGCGACAATCAACACGCCGACGGCTACTTTGACCGGATTATTGACAAACGCTTCAATAAGTTGCATGTGTCGTTTCGCATTCCGTAGCTGAGCCCGCCGAGGGCTCAGCGAATCTGAATTCCGTAGCTGAGCCCGCCGAGGGCTCAGCAAATCTGCATCCTGGCGGCTTCAGCTACCACTCGTAGCTGAGCCCGCCGAGGGCTCAGCAGAAGCTGGCGAACGTGCTCCATACATCTGTAGCCGAGCCCGCCGAGGGCTCAGCAGAAGCTGGCGAACCTGGCGGCTCCAGCTACGATCTGCATCCTGGCGGCTTCAGCTACGATCTGCATCCTGGCGGCTTCAGCTACCTAATCGATAGATGGCCTGCTGGTGACAATCACATTAGCCCGTGGATTCACGCGTTCATTGCCTTCCGTGATCAGAACATCTCCCGCCTTGAGCGGCAGTGTCCCGTCCGCTCCGACAGGGCCGACCACCTGAACCCAATTGCCAACCGATACTTCTTCGTCAATCTCTACGGAAACAGGGCGAACACTCGAGCCGGTTCCGTCACGCGCCTCATCGGGCGACATGACGACCCACACGGTCGGTGGACTCCGGTCCAGAACCAGGGCATCCTTCGGGATCATGATGGCGCCGCTCACCGTGTGCACCGGCAGTTCCACGCGAGCAAACATGCCCGGTTTCAGCATCATGGTGTTCGTGCGTGGGCTCATGCGGTTCACCACCCGCACCTTGACGGGAAAGGTTCGCGCCTGGTAGTCGGCTTGGGGAACGATGGCCACGATATCTCCCGAAAACTTCTCACCCGGCAAGGCATCGACGATGATGTCGAGCGTCTGGGTTCCGGGACCCTCTGGTGAGCGGGCTCGC
Source organism: uncultured Planctomycetota bacterium (assembly GCA_963700515.1). Lineage (GTDB taxonomy): Bacteria > Planctomycetota > Planctomycetia > Pirellulales > Pirellulaceae > JAJRVM01. The sequence goes on from CAVOXY010000021.1 coordinate 337,010, forward strand.
AGTTCGGCTATGTGGGTCTCGAGCACGGGGAGGTTGATGTCAACTTCTGTGAGTTCCACAATCTCGGCAACGGGACCTCCTTTGGTAATCCACTGGCCGACCTCCGTTTGTTCTTTGGTAATATAACCGTCGAAAGGGGCCGCAATCGTGTGCTGATCAATGGCATCTTTGAGTTCGTTGATGGTCTCTTCCTGAACTCGGAGACGGGCTTCCGCTTGAGCAATCTTGGCCGGGAGTGTCTGCTCCGTCAACTCCAAGGCTGCAGCTCGCTCACCGTAGATGTTCACCGCCGCGGCGGCGGACGATTTCAACTCGTCCAATTCGGCGGTTGTGACGGGCGTGTTCGAGCCCAAGTTCTTGCCTCGCTCGTACTGACGGCTGGCATATTCCTGCAGAGCATCGGCTGCCTGCTTGCGCGCTTGGGCCTGTTTGACTTCGATGGGAAGCGAAACCCGCAGGTCTTCCAACTGGCTTTTGAGCAGTTCCTGCGAGGCTACCGCCCCGGCCAACTGAATCTTCAGCTTTGTGAGACGCAACTGGGCGAGCGTCTCCCCCTGTCGGACAAAATCTCCCTCCCGCGCGCGGAACTCGATGACCTGGCCTTCCACCATGCTCCCCACCACACTCGTGCGGGTCGGCGTCACGGTGCCCACAAACGTGTGGCGGATCACGACGTCTTGCTGCTGCACGGCTTCGGCTAGAACCGGTGCGGCCGGTGGCTTCGAGCCGGGGTTCTGGGCATCCACACGCGTTGCCATAACAAGCACGACGAGGCCGAAAGTCAGTCGGCCAGCGACGGCGGCGTTGCTCGACGTATTCCGCTGAACGACACGGAGCGACTTGATCTGCGACATGGACACATTTTCCCGATCTCGGTGAAGATCTGTTCAGGCAGGATGCATGAGTGACCAGCAAGCGCCTAGGTATGGCACGTCCCCGCTGGCATAAGCAAAGTGAGTGTCGCCGGATCGAACCGGCCCCCTCTTCCGCGCCGTCGACCCAGCATTTCCCACTTGCTATTAGATTACCACGACTCCCCCCAGCTTGCACGGGAGAAAGACGGCGGGGGTTCGGCAAAGCCTCGAAGTGTACGAGTGGTAGCTGAAGCCGCCCAGGCTTCAGATGAGTGGGACACGTTTGGCAGCTGCTGCTGAGCCCTTGGCGGGCTCAGCTACGAGGGTAGCTGAAGCCGCCCAGGCTTCAGATGAGTGGAACACGTTTGGCAGCTGCTGCTGAGCCCTTGGCGGGCTCAGCTACGAGGGTAGCTGAAGCCGCCCAGGCTTCAGATGAGTGGAACACGTTTGGCAGCTGCCGCTGAGCCCTTGGCGGGTCAGCTACGAGGGTAGCTGAAGCTGCCCAGGCTTCAGATGAGTGGAACACGTTTGGCAGCTGCTGCTGAGCCCCTGGCGGGCTCAGCTACGAGGGTAGCTGAAGCTGCCCAGGCTTCAGATGAGTGGAACACGTTTGGCAGCTGCTGCTGAGCCCTCGGCGGGCTCAGCTACGAGGGTAGCTGAAGCGCCCAGGCTTCAGATGAGTGGAACACGTTTGCCAGCTGCTGCTGAGCCCTTGGCGGGCTCAGCTACGCGTGGTACACGGGGCTAGAGCCGCACTGGCGCCGGTCCGGGCAGGTCCAGCCAGGCAGCCTATGGCGTGACCAGGCCTTGACAAGGATGACATGGACAGCAGCAATGGAGAATCGGACATTCAAGAGATACCGGCAGTCTATTTCTGAGGATGGTGCACATCAATGGAAATCCAGAACGGCGAGCAGTTGTTGGAAATGATGCGAGGCTACCAGCTACCATGCATCCTGGCAGCGGGTGTGGACTTGGATCTGTTTGGAAAACTGGTCCACGGCCCGCGCTCGGCGACCGAGCTGGCGCAAGATACGAGCTGTGATTTGCGGGGAGTCACGATTCTGCTGGATGCCTTGGCCGCCATCAAGGTACTGCAGAAGAATGGCGATCAATACTCGTTGCCGGAGCATCTCGCGCCCATGCTGCGAGATGACTCGCCCCACAGCGTCATCGCGATGTTACGCCACCAAGCGACTTGTCTGCGCCGCTGGGCGAAGCTTCCCTGGACGGTCCAGTCAGGTGTACCCGAAATGGTGGGCCCGAGTGTGCGGGGAGAAGAGGTGGATCAGGCCGCATTCATCGCCGCGATGCACGTCATCTCCCGCGACGTGTCGCGCACTCTCGTGCCGGAAATCAACCCGGGAGGCTATCGCTGCCTGCTGGACCTGGGAGGCGCATCGGGGTCGTGGACGATCGCCTGGCTCACTGCCCAACCAGAGGCTCGCGCGATGATCTTCGATCTGCCGCACGTGATAGAGATGGCACGCCAGCGACTGGAGGCCACGCCGATCGGGGATCGAGTGGAGTTGGTGCCGGGAGATTTCTACCAGGATCCATTGCCCAAGGGCGCTGATCTGGTCTGGGTCAGTGCGATCATTCATCAGAATTCGCCCGAGCAGAATCGAACGCTCTACGGGCGCATCGCCGAAGCGATCGAACCAGGTGGGTGGATCTACATTCGGGATATCGTCTTGGATGCGTCCAGGACCGCGCCGGTGGCGGGAGCTCTGTTTGCCGTCAACATGCTTTCCGCCACGCAAGCCGGCAACAGCTACACGTTGCAGGAAATAGCAGCCGATTTGGAGTCAGCTGGGTTCGTGAATGTGGAGCTCGTCCGACGCGATGAGGGAATGCACTCGATTGTCCGAGCTCAGGCAAGGTAGAACGGAATTCATTCCGTTTATGCAGCACCGACTGGTTTTCCATTTCCTCCGCCGTAGAACGGAATTCATTCCGTTTATGCAGTACCGATGGTTTTCCATTTCCTCCGCCGCGAAACCGACGTTCCGCTCGACAGCATCTGCGCAGTGCGCACGTGTAATCGACCAAAACTCGACTGCCAGCCGCATTTTGATGTGCCGGCGCTCGCCGTGACGTTCTCGTGCGAGGTGGCCTGTACGCCGTAGCGGAGCTTGTCACACCGGCGTCACTCCTTTGTGCCGCGCAGACGATACAGATACTTGTCGCTGCGCAGCAGCACGCCGCCCTCCTGGACGGGTACTGGAGACGCATTGAAGAGGCTGTCGTCATCTTCGATTTGCGTGTGAGCGAGCAATTCAAATTCAGGTTTGGCTGGCAGCACGTAGATTCCGTTCTCGCGGCTCACATAATAGAGCTTGCCATTGGCCAGCAGCGGCGAGGCGTAGATCAGACCGGCGGTCGGCTTCAAGCGTTCTTCGTAGAGCACTTTACCTGTCTGGGCATCCGCGCAGTAGACGATGCCGTTCTTTTCCTGTGCCCAGTAGAGATAACCATCTTGGCAGACGGCTGACGAAACGTTTGAGCCTTTGCCGATATCCCATAGTCTATGTGTCTCCGTGACGTCGCCCGCACCGCCTGACCGGATGGCCACGGTATGTGACGCTCGGCCACCACTGGCAAACAAGATGCCATCCTGGACAACAATGCTGGGACAGATGTAGTCCGGAATCCCGTCGCAACTCCAGAGCGGATCGCCTGTGTCGGGATGGAAGGCGAGGATCTTTCCTTTGATGGTGACGGCCACTTCGTTCGAGCCATTGGCACCTTGATACACGGCGGGTGTGTTCCACGATTCGGCTATCCCTGACTGCCGCCAGGCTTCACTGCCATCCGATTTGTTGAGTGCGATGAGATCGCCACATTCGACGCTCGCGTTCACCAGGACGTACTGCTTGTAGAGCACCGGAGAACTGCCGGCCCCAAACATATGCGTTCCGGTTCCGACATTCGTCTCCCAGAGTTTGTCGCCGTCGTGGCTGAAGGCCAGGACTCCGGTCGCACCAAAGAAGACATAGACTCCCGTGTCATCGACGGCGGGAGTACTGGAGGCGAATCCATGTAAGGCCACTGCCCAGGGCGTGAAGGGGTTCTTCTGGGAGGTGGCAGGCACGGTCTTCTGCCAGATGATTTTGCCGTCAGCCGCATTGAGGCAGAGCAAATGCCGCTCTAGTTCGGCCTCGTTACCGGGACTGGTCGCATCGATTCCGTATCCCGTGTAGCTGGTCAAGTAAATGTGGTCGCCGAACAACGCCGGGCTTGATGCTCCCCGACCAGGCAGTGATGTCTTCCAGAGCACAGCGCTGGAATCCCAGGTTTCGGCAATGTTCGTTTCCGAAGTCTTGCCATAGTCAGAGCCGCGGAACTGGGTCCACGTTTCACCGTGAGTTGTAGGCGTGAACAAGAACGGCGTGACAGCGACGCCCAGCATCGTCAATTTCCGCAAAGTGCTTCGTAGCATCGAGTTCTCTCCGGCAGTAGGTTCATTCGGGTGGGGATCGTCGGTGGGTGTGTTCGCACCCCACAATCTTCTTCTAGCGCATCATGCGTCTATCGCTGGCGACAGTCGGATCCGGTCGGGAAGACGGAATCGCGTACAGAGGCGGGATGGCGGAGGATCGCACCGGCCGCTCCAGCAGCGGCCCAGACCACGCCTATGCTACACGGTTCGTGGCCGTTTTTCCATTGCGGAGCCCGATTTTGAGTGTCGTTTCCTTACCGCCGAACCATGCGCAGGGGCCATTTGGTGGGGGTTCCCACGCGGGCATTGCCCTGCAGAGGAAGGGGACGACTGGCCAGTTGGACCCGCGGTCGCAGGCTCAAAAGCCGCAGGTGAGGATCGGTACGAGCCGCTTCCTCGCCTGCGGCTGCGGGTTAAACGATCGGTGCGCAGGGCTGAGCCGGAAGGAGGGCTTTTCACTTCATGTCTCGATTGGGGAACGGCACGCGCCTCAAATGGTGGCCAGTGACCACCTTCGCGGAAAATAACACATCGCCACCTGGTAGAATCGTGCCATCGCCTGTCGCTATGATCAACGATTGGCACAAACGGCTGTCGGCAGCCGGCGCTGCACTGCGATGGTCACGATCTACTTGAGCCGAGCAGCTCCAAAACCGTGATGCCTTGCAGTGTCCCGAAAACCTGGCGACTTGAGTATCAGAAAGTTGGGAAAGGCCGAGACGATGAGAATATTTTTCGTACTGTGTTCTTTCAGGACACAATTGTCTGGTGTGCGACGACTCAGAATCTTGCTGCTGGCGGGCACGCTGGCGTGCCTGTTGGGATCCGTTGTCCTGGCCGGCGAGGATGACGCGATTCGACTGATTGTGCGCGGCGATGACATCGGCTCGTCTCATGCAGCGAACGTTGCCTGCGTTCGCTGCTGCCGGGAGGGGGTTGTCCGATCCCTGGAAGTGATGGTCTCTGCTCCCTGGTTCAACGAAGCGGCGAAGATGCTGAGTGAGAATCCGCAAATTGACGTAGGGGTTCACCTGACGCTGACGAGCGAATGGGAAAACGTCAAGTGGGGACCGCTGACCGAGGCGCCGAGCCTGGTAGACAAACAAGGGCACTTTTATCCCATGACCAGCCAGCGCAGTGACTTCCCACCCAACACAGGGTTCCTGCAAGCGAATCCAAATCTGGAGGAAGTTGAGCGCGAATTGCGGGCCCAGATCGAATTGGCATTGGAGAAGCTCCCTAACGTGACCCACTTGTCCTGTCATATGGGAACTGCCAGCTGTACGCCGCAGCTGCGCGAGCTGGTCAATAAACTGGCCCAAGAGTATCGGTTGCCGTTGAGTGCGCCTGGGTGCCAAGTCGCCGGGCAACTTCGGCGGCAGTGACCTGTCGCCCGAGCAGAAAGTCAAAAACCTCGTGCAGTTGCTCGAAAATCTGCAGCCAGGTCTGTGGTTAATCGTCGAGCACCCCGGTGCGGATACACCCGAGATGCGGGCCATTGGCCACAAGGGGTATGAGAATGTGGCGGCCGATCGGGAAGGAGTCACTCAGGCCTTCACGTCGGACCAGGTGAAAGAAGTAATCCGACGTCGGGGCATCCAGTTGGTTAGCTACGGTGATGTGATCCGGGAGCAGGGCAACTAGTGAACTCCCAGCGCATCGTCGATCTGCAGCGACTGGCCGTTGGGAACCTGCAGCTGCACGACCTGGTCACGGTAACGCACTTGGCACGACTCGCCGCCGGTACTGTGAATGGTTGCCGTGGCGAGCTTGCCATTGGCCCATTCCATATCCACGGTGAACCGTCCACGAGCACAGAGGCCGGTGACTGAGCCGTTGGGCCACGCGGAGGGGAGTGCCGGGAGCAACTCGATTTCTCCGTTCTGGCTCTGCAGCAGCATTTCCGCGATGCCCGCCGTGCCCCCGAAGTTGCCGTCAATTTGAAATGGCGGATGCGCATCGAACAGGTTGGGGTAGGTGTTTCCGGCCAACGCTTCGACAAGCATCTTGTGTGCGTGATCACCGTCCAGAAAGCGAGCCCAGAAATTGATCTTCCAAGCCTTACTCCATCCTGTTCCGCCATCGCCGCGAAAGACAAGCGATTGCCTGGCAGCGGCACACAGCTCGGGCGTTCCACGCGGAGTGATTTCGTTGCCCGGATAGACGCCCCAGAGATGGGAAACGTGCCGATGCTGCTCGTTCGGATTGTCCCGATCTTCCAACCACTCCTGCAATTGGCCGTGCTTGCCGATCTGGTTCGGTGCGATCTGCGTCGCCATCTTCCTCAGTTGCTCTGCCAAGTCAGCATCCACGTGCAGCAAATCGGCAGCGTCGGCCGTGCTCGTGAACAACGCACGAATGATCTGATGATCCATGGTCGGACCCATGACCAGGCCGCCAATCTCGGGTGAATTGGACGGTCCGCTAATCAACCATCCGGTTTTCTCGTCACGCACGAGATAATCGACGAAGAACAGCGACGCTTCCTTCATGGCCGGGTAGGCACGTTGAGCCAGGAACTCGCGGTCCTCGGAGAACAGGAAATGGCTCCACAAATGTTGGCATAAGCCAGGCTCCTCCCGAGACCCAGATGCCATGATTGGAGTGATTGATGGGTGCGGTTCCTCGCCAGAGATCGGTGTTGTGGTGCAGGACCCAGCCCCGGCAATCGTAATGTGCTTTGGCTGTTTTACGGCCAGTCTGGACGCAGTCCCCAATCAGATCGTAAAGAGGCTCCTGGCACTCAGCCAGGTTGCACACTTCGGCGGGCCAGTAGTTCATTTCCGTGTTGATGTTCACCGTCCATTTGCTGTCCCAGGGCGGCTGCATCTGGTCGTTCCAGATGCCCTGCAGGTTGGCAGGCTGCGTGCCTGGCCGGGAACTGGTGATCAACAGGTATCGGCCGAATTGGAAGTAGAGTGTCTCCAGTTGCGGATCGACGGCATCGGCCACTCGTTTCAGACGCTGATCGGTCGGCAGTTGGGCTGCTTCCGTTTTGCCGAGATCTAGTGTCACGCGGCGGAACAATCCCTGATGGTCTTCCACGTTGGCCTGCAGCAGGTCGTTGAAGCTTTTGCCAGCAAGTGCCGATTCAGCTGCCTCACAACGCTCCGCCGGAATCGCGCTGACGTCTTGAAAGCTGTTGAAGTTGGTGGCAGCGACCAGCGTGAGCATGGCAGAGTCGGCGTTTTCCACGCAAATCTCTCCCTCGTCGCAAGTGATCGTGCCGCCACAGGTCGTCACGTGCAACCGCGCTTCAAACATGATCGCCCCGTCTGTCACATGTCCGGTCAATGCCAGACATGTGTTATTCCGCAGCGTCGTTGTCGCTCCCCGGTGAGGGCTGGCCAATCCGACTGCAAAGTTGATTTTCCCCGGCTTGTCGGCACCGATGTTCCAAACGATCGCCTGATGTGGGTGGCTGACAAAGGCCTGTCGCAAGAATGTCGTGTCGGCGGCGCGATACGATACCGACGCGACCGCTGTATCCAGATTCAGATCTCGGCGATAATCGTGTACGTTGATTGGCTGAGGCGTGGTTGGTTGCGGAAAAGTGATCAGCACATCCGCAAGTGGTTGGTAGGCTTTCTGGGTTAGTGGTTGGCTCATGAACTCCCGCATGGCGAGCTCTTCAGCCTCGCGCTGTTTGCCTTCCTGGAGAAGCTGCCTGATTTGGGCGAGATACTTGACGGCTCCCTCGTGCTGATATTCATGCGGCTGGCCTGTCCAGACCGTATCTTCATTCAGCTGCAGACGCTCTTGGCCGAGACCACCGAACACCATGGCTCCCAGTCGACCGTTGCCAATCGGCATGGCTTCGGACCATTTTGTCGCCGGCTGCCGATACCAGAGACTGAGTGGCTGCGTGGGTGGTGTTGCCTCGCCAACCAGCTCGCCGTCAAAACCAGCCGTGAAGCTGGTCGTTTTCAGGACCAGTGTGCCTGCAACCGGCTTGATTTCACGACCCGGCTTAACGGGAAATGTCCAGTCACCCAGCACGCCGGCGAGCGATGGTGGCTCTGCCGAATCGCAACGTTGCTGGATCTCCTCAGCGGTGAGTGCCCGCCGGTAGACTGCCGCTCGCTGGATGTATCCATGAAAGCGGTTTCCGCCACTGGGGTCCGCGCCGACACAGAGGGGAACCTCGCTGTGCGTCATCGGAATATAGTCGGTGCCGGTTTCTGCTACTTCGCGACCGTTCACGTAGAGCTTCATAAGCTGCTTGGGCACACTGTAGACTCCCACCACATGTGTCCAGCTGTCGCCCGGCAGCTTCGCGTCGTAGCGACACATTCCTGCGGCATTGAGCAGTCGCAACGAGTTGCCGGGATGCGTGTCGAGCATATAGCCGAGCTGGGTTCCCGGCTGCGACTTGTCCAGAATCCGGCCCCCAGCCTGGGACATTGCGTCGGCCTTGACCCACGCTTCCAACGTCACTTCCGCGGTCAGGTCGAGCGCTTTCTGAGCGGCTACGGCATAGATCGGCAAGTTGTCATCGAGTCGCATGCCCTCGTCCGCTGCCTGCAGCACGTGGTTCGTGACCAGGCAGATTGTCAGAGCAAGGGCCGCGCTGTGACCGATGCGATTACGATAGGAGGGCACGCGAGACTTCATGGCGGTGTGTTCCATCTGGTAAGTGCTTGATGACAGAAGAATAGACGTCCAACGCTTCAGTTCGCCAACTCTTGTAGGGACACCACGGCCTCTTTGGCCACGCTGAACTCCTTGTCGAAAAGTCGCAGGCGTTGATCGCCAAAACCATGGAAGATCCGTACCTGACCCGATTCCCGTAGTGGCTTGTCATCCAGACTTCGAGCGGTGAAGAGCGTGGGCGACGTAAAATCCACGCCGTTGTAACGCGTTGCACAGAAGGCCACGAACTGCGGACTCTCCACGATGAATCCATACGGCGGGACCGTATTGTCACCCAGTTGCGCGCTCTTCTCGTATGCCACAGTGATTGTCACGTCTCCAAATTGTGTTTGCTGTACCAATCGATCGGGAGTCAGGAACCGGTGCTCATCTAATGGCAGCTCAGCGGTAATCTGATTCAACGGACTGAGTACCTCAAAGACATTCTTGATCACGCGATCGGTCCGACAGAGTTCTGCTCCCCACCCATCGTCGCCGCGCGACCAGAGTTCATTCGACATTTCGTCGGGCACAAGCTGTGACTCAACACTTGTGTCAGTCACGGCCAGGGTGCCTACCGTGTATCGCTGCCGTTGACGCGTGGGAACCGTCAAGAGTACACGTTCGCCGGCGAGCAACATCCCCAGCTGAATGCGTAACTGTCCGGAAAAATCGGCCGGTATGTCGACCGTGTACGGCCCGTCCTCCACGACTTCACCCGCTTTCCATTGGGACGTCGGGATACTAGGCGCGTGGTCATTCTGCAATGCAATGTCTTCCGCCCTGCTGGCAGCTGGGTTGGTGAAATGAACGAAAATACTGTAATCTTCTTTTACTTTCTGTAGGGCTTTCCAGCGGTAAGTGATTTGGATCTGCTTGTTGCCGCTTGTCTTGACGACCGGCTGGAGCGGGACGATCGGCACGGATTGCGTTTCCGATTCCTTCCAGTAAAGATGAGTGCCGAAGCTGGGGAGGAACATCTCGGCCAGCAGGATATGGTCGGCCACTTTCTTCTCGTCGCCGGCGCCGATCCGATTCCCCTGATGCGTCATGATCTGTACGCAGTCGCTGTAGACCAGTGGAAAGAGTGGGATCACTTCGCCCGGCGCCGAGTCGGTCTGATGAGAGAAGATACCTTCCAGGTAGTCGGCGCACGGCACTGACCACTCACGTCCTTCCTCACTGCCGAACAACCCAAAATACTTTTTGGCCAGCAGGCAGAGGTTGGCTTTCCAGATCAAGTCGTCTCGCCGCATCATCGGATGCGCGGATCTCGGCAGGTGACTAGCGGCCAGGCGAAAACGGTGTCAATGAAATAGATGGTGGGTTCGAACAGCTGGGCAATAGCCGGCAAATTGGTCTCCTGGCGAGCCGCCAGTTCCACTTGCTTGATCGCACAAACCTGCCAGGCTTGACCTCCGTTCCAATTGCCTCCTTTGCGAGGCATGCCCTGCCGGTCCTTGTTCAACCACTCTTGGCCAAAGGAAGCTGCGTCCTCATACATGTCCTGGTAATTGTCGTGCAGTCCGAACAGATATCCACAGGCGCGGATTCGTTCGGCCGCTTGGACAAGTTTCTCATTACCACCGCATTCCGGGGCGGCAGGGAGGACATCGGGATGTCGGACGTCGTAGCCGCCATTGATCCAGCCGGCCAACACTACAAAGGCCTTGTCGATCTGCAGGTCGTTGCGCCAGTGTTCGGCGCACGCTGCGGCCTCGTCGAAAGTGAATCCCAAAGAAGTATGCTCGCGCCCATCGCGGCTAAAAACGGAACTCGGTACGACGCGCGAAAAGACGAACGGTTTGAAATCAGCCGCTCCGAACATGCGATCAACGGTAGGATACTCCTGTCGTTTCTCAGCCCACGTGCGCCGCCAACCGGCTTTCGCGGCGATGGGCCGATACGCTTTGGCAATCGTCGTGTAGTCGCCCTTACCCAGCGGCTCGATGATGCAGCCGTTACTCGGTCCGTCCAGGTCCAGTGAGATCGAACGGGCGCGTCGTCCGGGTACCAGCGGCGAATCGGGCCACGTGCTGTGCACCGTCAATTGCGAATCGACATCAAACCAGCTGATCAACAACGCGGATTGCTGCTTGACAGCGCCGCACATCGCCATCGAGAGGTTGTCGTAGGTAGTGTAAATCTGGTTTCCCGGCAGTCCGCTCTCGGCCGACAACTCGATGCCAAGTCGGTGGGGCACGTAGACGCGGCCGTCGTCAGTGTCGGTAACTTGAAAGGCTCCTTCGAGCAGACGGGCCGAAACGACTTGCCACGGTCCGGTCGATTGTGCCACGTATGCCAATTGCAATCCACCCAGATTCGTGATCGGCGTAACGGTTAATACGACCGTGACACCGGTCGGTTGGCCGTCAACCGTCGGTTGAGTGACCAACCGCAGGCTGCGCGGCGTCGAAACGACGTCATCGAATCGATCGATACGCCACACCAGGCGCCGGTCGGCATTCCGCAGAACGATGCGTCCGAATCGCGGTTGGGCGGTATTGGACGTCCACAGGACATTGGTCGATTTGTCGAGTAGTGACCAGGCACCACAATTGCGATCGACGTCGAATCGCCAACTGCGCGTTTCCAGGCTGCTGCGGTTCTCTGGCGAAATCCGCTCGGCTAGCGCCCGCCGCCGCTTTTCCACCTCTTCTTGGGCAAGCGGTTTCGGGCTCAACGTGCTGATCGATGGCGCGGATCTGGAAACTTGGATTGTGGTGTCCGCGTAGACGTCCAGCAGACGTGCCCCCGTTCCTCCCAAGTCGTACAGCCCGATATGTATGAAGTACTCACCCTCGGCGGCGTTGGCCGGCACCGTGTACGTATAAGGCCCATCGATCACCAGCTGATTCGGAGTCCACAGAGTGGTGGGATCAGCCGGCACGTGGTCGGCATGCACGACGATATTCTCACAGTTCTTTTGGGGAGCTTCAAAATGTGTGAAGACGTGATACTCGGTCGGCGCAACCTCGGTTCCCGTGTTGCGAAACTTCAGCGTCAGTGAGATGGGATCGCCCGGGCGCACCTGCGTGGATGCCAGTTCGACGGCGACCAGTTCGGGATGGAATCCTTTCGCGGCCTCGTCGGCCCGACCGTCACGGGCCGGCAACACCACCACCATTGTCAATATGCAAACCAGGAGTGAACATTTATGACGCATGGCGGTTCACCTTTCTTGAGGGATGACTTGAAGTGTGCGGAGTTGGCCGCAGCGCGGGTCAGCTTGGATGTCGGTGCGACAATCGCCGGTCCGAATTGTACCACGCCGCCCCGTTCAAGTGTGGCTCGTCCCCGCAGCTACGTCGCCAGACCGTGAGTACGGCTAGAACAGCGGTTTCCCACTTGTGGCTCAGCAGCACTAATCCGCGACAATAGGAGGCGACATTGAGGCGAGACGGTCTGCGCAATGCCTCGGAAGGCAACTGCTTGTGAGTGTTTGTCGATACCCAGCGCGCAGTGCGCTCATGTTTGTGATGCAGACTGCTCGATGGGGAGCGAATCGGCAATGGGGAATACTCAATACGCAATTTGGAATGAGCAATTGCCTGAAGGGTGCCAGTTCGATTCCGCACTCCGCATTCCGCACTCCCTAATCGTTCCGGTCGTCCAAGTCTGCAAAGCCAGACACTTTGACACCCTTTGTCGGTGGCGGCCAAGCCCGCGTTAGGATCCATCCATGTCTGATTCAAACGAAAGAGGTCAGTTGGAGCAGCGTCTGGTCAAGCTGGAGGAATGGATGATGCACACCGATCACCTGCTCAAGAGTTTGAACGACGTCGTGTGCAAGATCCAGGACCGGCTGGATGAACAGATGCGAGAGATGACCGTGTTGAAGGAATCGCTCCGCCGCTCACCCGGACCGGACGAGGAGGAGCGATCGTTCGACGACGAGCGACCACCTCATTATTGACACAACACGCCGCTACTCCGTCGGCAACGGTACGGTATCTTTCCCTGCGGACTGTACCTCAATCATCTCTTTGCCGTTGACCAGCACCTGATAGGTGACTCCTTCCTTCCCTTCGATAAAGGCGTTTCCATCGCGGATGGTTACCGGGAAAGGCGCGGCCACGACCAGATCACCGTCGCGCGCCACGCTCAGAAAATCCACTTCACCATCCGCGGACATTTGCAGGCTGACCAGTGCGCACGGGTTGATGTCCGCTGGTTGGCGGCGCTGTTGACGGATATTGAACGAATCGGGAAGCAGGCCGATGTGAGGCCCGTCGGGGTACTGTTGCTGCTGAGCGCTGGTGAGGATCCCGCGGGCAACGTGATTCCAATCGAGCGATTTCTCGTGCGGCGCCAGCAGAGTGAGTGCATAGGCGTAGACACCTCCGACCCATTGAACCGGCAATCCCATCCAGTTGGGAGCGACCCAATTCGTGGCTCCGTAGACAGGTGGAGTCGCATAACACATGATCGGGTAACTGCTCCACAGGTAGGTAAAGGGAAGTCCCGAAAGTGCCCACCGGCGCGCCTGTTGGAGGTAATCTTGATTGCCGGTTAGTTCGTAGCCGCGAGTGTACGCCCACACCAGGTAAGCAGAAGCCAATTGGTCTGGAGTATGCAACGCACATTCCCACACTTGAGCACCGCGCGGAGTGTGGAAACGTTTCATGTACTGAAGTGTCCTCAGGCCGGCTTCCAACGCTTCTTTGTCACCGGTGACGTAAGCGAATTCCAGCAGTCGCGCTGCCGGGAAAGCGCACACGCCGCTGGCCGTGTCTTCAAAATGACCTCGCGCATAGGTGCCGCGATAGTGGTATGAACCGTCCGGTTGCTGGCGCGAATAAAATTGCGCACCTGTTGGCGATACGTGTCGAGCCACTGCTGTGCGTTGCCGGTGACGAAGTAGATGGTACCGTTGGGAACGTGAGCGCCTCCGAAAGCGTAGCGATCGAAGGATGCTACCTCGCCGCTCAACCTCCAGAGTGTTGACGCCATATCGGCAAACGGTTGCCGCGGCCAACTCTCTTGCGCACAGTGCCCCCAACCCTCAGCGGTCCGCAGCGGTCCGTTGAGCCCAGCGAGGCAGATGTCTGTCTGTTGAGCTGCCGTGCGCGGCGCGGGGGGCAGGTCGGGCAATCCATGCTTCGTGACTTGCCAGGCAATCGATTCCTCCAGCGGATCGTGGGCGAGGCGAATCGTGGCGCGGATCGTTTTGCCGCTGAGTGTCATCCGATGATCGTTGGTGCCGTCAAAGAAATTGGGTGTGGCGTAGATCGGTTGCAGTGTCATATCTTCCCATGTCAGGGCGACCGACACGCGGTCCGTGACAAACGCCATGAGCGGCATGGTCACTTTCAACGGATCAGGTGCGAAGCGGATATGTTCGGGCGTTTCGATGTCGAGCGAAGAAGAACTGTGCTCTCCTTTGCCAAGATATTCCAGTCCGGCGAAGAGCCCTTGCTGCAGGTCACCCAGCGTTCGCACCACGGGACCTTCGCACGGTTGTTGGCTGTCGATCGCCACTGCCAGCTCGTTTCCTTGTGGGGTAAGCGACACGGCGACCCCGTTTCCGCGGAATTGAATAGCGGATGAATCGTCCTGTAGAGTCAGTACCGGAAGCTGATTGTCGCAGGCGATCAGCGGTGCCAGTGCGGCGACCAGCTGAGTCCCTTGGCGAATCATCGCCGACGAGCCGTCACGGGCCACGGAAAGCGTGAAATCTCCCAGCGGCTTCTCGAGCCATGGTCCGGGCGCGTCCGGGTTGATGGCCCACACGTTGCGTGTCACCGGTGGCCAGTCGCTGCACTGGAGTGTGAGGGATACAAGCTCCACTGGCTTCTTGCCGACAATGGGTTGTGTGACGGTGAGTGTCTGTTTTGCTTCCAGCGCGTATGTTTGGCCGGCGGCCTCGAAGGACACCGATTCTTCCCGATCGTTGGTAATCTCAAAGCGGACCGTGCCAGCGTCCTGTTGGACCGCGGAGACCGTGAGGGGATGAAGCTCTTCGTGGATCACTTTGATGGAGTCGATTTCAATCAAGCCCGGTTTGGTGCCCGGATCGATGCGCAGGTCTCTGAGTTTTCCGGGTGCCGTGAAGCGTGCTCGGGTGACGAGCCATTGTCCATCGCCGGGCATGTCGAAATCGGCTCGTTTATCTTCACCACGCTGTGGCAATTGATCGGTCGTCCAAAAGACCGATCCCATGCCGCCGACACTACTGCGCACATGCAGCTCCACTACGGTCTGGCCGCCGGGCAGGTCGACTGACGTGTGGAAATAGGGATCGTCTCCCACCGATTGGACATTGAGTTGTCCGTCCGCCGCCGACAGCGAACACTGGTTTTCGGTGATCCATCCCTGTGCATCACGATCGAAGTCCCACGTGTGCACCAATTGAGCCTTGACAGACCTGGGGACAGGATTGATGGGTGGATCCGCTGCGCGGATGGCAGAGAAACCTGGCGTCAGCAACAACAGGGTGATTACGAGTGGGCGTGGCATGGTGGGCCTCGTTTTCGGTAAGTCACTCGGTGGAAAACTTCAGTCCTTCCAGGGCCGTGCCATCCTTTGCTCGGAGGCGACAGCCGACTTCCCAACCACCTGCGAAGTCGACGACTTTCAGGAGCAGCTCATTCCAACCCTTGTTCAAGTGCACGGCAGCCAGATGCTGCCGCGGTGCGGGACTATTCTGCGTCCACTGGCTGAACGCCAGTTTCCCATTGAGCCAGGCCTTCACGGCATCGTCACTTCCCATTTCCAACTGGGCATCCTGATCCTCGGGTGACCAGACGCGTGTGCGCAGGTAGGCCGCGCAGTGGTCCAGACCACCGAACATCATCTCCAGGTTGATCGACCACGATCCGATCCCCTTGGTCACCTTCTGCCACTTGACGTTCTGGGCGTCAGGCTTCTCCGGGTCGAAGACCATCTCGTAGATTGCGGCGCCGTCTTTCCCCTTTTCCGTAAAGGGGCCGGCACCCATCCACTCGAGAATGTGTCCTTCATACTTGTCCATATCATTGATCACCTCCTGAGCGCGCTGCGCACATCATCGTGGTCGACTTTCTGGACCACTTGAACCAGCGCTTCGCGAGCAATATCCGGTTTGCTGTTGCGCAGGCGGTTGGCAATCCGCAGTGCCGCCAAACCGGCGGTGGGGGCCAGGTCCGGATCGCTCAGATGACTCAACGCCAGGTCGAGCGCCGCGGGTGAGTCGGCACTCTGGCCGAGTCCGGTCAGCACGAGTTTCTTGTCATTGACTCGTTCCACCTGCCGCAGCACTTTGGTGATCATGTCGGTCGGATTGTCAGAGAGATCGGCCAAGCGAATGTAACCTTGCAGAGCGACTTCCTTCTGCGACTGGCTCGACGCGGTCCGAACGACAGTGAGCAAATCATCGCTGACGCTCGCATCCGGCCAGAGGGCCAGCGCCTGCACGGCCGCGTCCTGAATGGCCGATGAGCCGACGTTCAGATTGGCTCGCAGAGCCGCCCGTGCCTGGTAGGAGCCGGTCTTGCCCAACAGCTGCAGGAAAGTTGGTTTGGCCTGGTCGGGAGCTGTTTTCAACGCCTCGAGCAGCGGTGTGACTCGATTCTCTTCTCCGTCCACTTTGGCCAGCACGCGAGCGACGGCAGCCACAAGCACGTCCTCGGTCGGACGGTGCGCTGGACTGCGCCGCCAATGCGATCATGCTCTGGAAATCCGTGGGACCAGCGAGTGTGCCGAGGGCGGTAATAGACTCTTGACGCACCGCCGGCTGTGGGCTCTTGGCGAGGTTTAGCAGTCTTGGCACGGCCGCTGTGCAACCTCGGCCGGCAGCAGCCCGCGCTGCCTGTGCCACGGCCGCGGCATTGTCGCCGTCGAGGATCTGCAGCAGTTTCTCGTCCACTCCGTTTCCCTGCACCAGCAGGAGGCTGCCGCGAGCGATGGATGCATCACTCCCCTCCCCTGCCGCGGCTCGCACCAGTACGTCCACCGAGTCTGCATCCCCGGCACCTCCCAACGCTTCCAACGCCGCACCACGTACCGACTGGTCCGGCTGCTGGGCGGCAGTCGCGATAACCGATGACGCACTGCGGTCACCACGCGCTCCTAATGCCCGCAGCAACAATACCTGGTTGTCCGGTTTCAGTTTGTCCAGCAGGTCGGCAAAGGCTTTCGTGGCTGCCGCTCCCGGCACGGACGGAATCAAGGCGATGGCTTCTCGCGTCAATCCGGAGTCCTCCTGACGAATCGTCGCCACCAAAAGCGAAGCGGCCTCGCCGGGGAGCGCTTGGATCAACCCGCGCAGGGCCGCTAATTGGTATTGCCGCGCGGTCTGCGATTGGCGAACCGATTCATAGATGGCGGCCGCCTGTTGACTCTCCCCCGCGGCAGAGCAGTTGGTCTGCGGCTTCCAGCAGGCCATTGTCGATTTCCAGAGTCAGCTCTCCAGAGGCATTCTGGCGAGCGACTCGTAGAGCTTGTACGGCATCTGCGCCCCCCAGTTTCCCGAGTGCACGCACTGACGCCCGAGCCACGTCGGGATCGGTCGATGGCAACAGTTTTAGCAGATCAGGCTTGGCCTGTTGGCAACGTCGATCGGCCAATGCGTTAATGATTCCCGCTTGGACAATCCCGGACGTCTTTTCCAGGGCTCGGTGGAGCGATTCACACGCCTGCGGTGATTCCATGCGTCCCAGGGCATACACGGCCATCGACGAGACTTCGGGATCGGTCAGCAGTTTCTCCAGACTGGCAATACTCTTTTCGGTACCGATAACACGCAGTTGGCGGCAGAGAAAACGTTTCGCGTCAAGCGTTTCGGCCGCTTCCAGTGCCGCAATTAGTTTCTGCTCAATCGGCTCCCGGAATTCCGAGTCGGTGGGCAAGGTGAACACGATCTTCTCGATTGTGGTCAAGGGGCCGCTGTCCTGCCCCTGCTGAAACGTCTTCACCGCCGGCAGGTATTCATCGATGGTCGCCAGCACGTCATCATTGGGCCGAGCCAGCACCGGCGCGCTACCGAGAATGACAGCCAGGAGAATCCAAATTCTTCTTCTATGTGTAATCATGAACGTCTCTCCTTCGATGATGTCTCGTGAGCGGCGGTGCTTACGACAGGCTCCAGGGTGCCCGCTTCGGCCGATCCAACCAACGACTTGCCTCGGGGTCCCCGATGATCTCTTCCTTCACCGGATCCCATTTCAAGCGGCGATTGAGCCAGTAGGCAATGTTCCCCAGGTGCGAGACGGTGGCCGTCCGGTGGGCGCGTTCAATATCCCGAAACGGCAGTTCTCGCGTGCGCACACAGTGGAGGAAATCGCCGAAGATTCCTCCCTCGCCTTTGTAGTTGGGAATGTACAGGTCCGGTGGCGTCTGCTTGTTGCCCGCTCGATCTCCTTTTTCGGAGATCTCGCCTGCCGTGCCCCGGAAATTCAGGATGCCATCCCAGCCACCCTGGTGATAGATCTTCACGCCGTTGGCGAAGACGTACGTCAGTTGTGGATGTTCCTGGCCATCCGGAGGGATGATGTCGACCGGGCCGGTCTCATGCAGTTGCAGAGCAAACAACGCTCCGCCAAACGTATGACAGCCCCAATCGGTCATGCCTCCCCCCGAGTAGTCTCGGAACGGCCGAAATCCGCCGGTAATCAAGGTGGGATGAAATGGCCGCCATGGTGCCGGGCCCAGCCAGCGGTCCCAGTCCACATCTTGTGGCACTTCGACCGGTGGCAGATAACAGGGACCGGACGGATCTCCCACGTTGACCCAGGCCTCGGTGACCTCCCCGATCGCCCCGCCGCGCACCATCTTGTGAAACCAGTTGTAGTCGCCCCACACGCGCTGACTGCCCCCCGAAAAGACTCGGCCGTAGCGACGGGCAATGTCGACCATGCGACGACCTTCGCGGATCGTCAGGCACTCCGGTTTCTCACAATAGACATCCTTGCCGTTTTTCATGGCCTCGATCGAAACGATCGCGTGCCAGTGGTCTGGCGTGGCGATCAATACCGCATCAATGTCATCGCGCGTAGTGACTTCGCGGAAGTCGTTGTACGACTGGCAGTCGGTATTGCTGTAACGCTGGTCAACATGCTCCTTGGCCAACTGGCGATGCTTCCCGACAACGTCACACACGGCGACCACTTGGACCTGGGGAAACCCCAGGAACCCTCCCAGATCTCCTCGCCCCTGGCCTCCCATGCCGATGGCCCCCATCACGATTCGGTCATTGGCCGGCGTGGCGCCATCGGCACCCAGCGCCGAACCGGGAATTACCAGCGGCGCTGCGATCGTGCTGGCCGCCGCCACCTGCAGAAACCGTCGACGGTTCAGTCGTCTCGAGCGTGGCATGTGGATTTCTCCTGCGAAATAAGTTGGCTCGCCTCTACTGTTCCACTACCGGTGCATCGGCTGTGGGGAAATTGTCGGGGATCGGCGTGCTGCATTGGCCGGTGGCCGCCCACTGGACGCTGCGACACAGACAGCACTTTGAAACCGACGCATCGCATCGGATCCAGGCTGCCGACATGTCCCATGACATTGGTCACCACTCGACCTTGGCCATAGGGAACCCACCAGACGATCGGTTCGTTCTTGCCTGTGCCCCCCTTGCCCGGTGCCGGATCGGAAAAGGCGGTGAGCAGGATATGCACGTTCTCTGCCGGACCGCGTTGACCGTGATACAACTCGTCCTTCTGTGCATCCAGTGCAGAGGCATTCCCTTGGTGATCGGATGGTCCAAGTCACGAGTGGTCATGACCCAGTCGTATTGGCCACCGTGTCCCATGCCGCGGCCCTCGCCAGGTGCGACACGCACGACCTTGCCGTCGTCATCCACGTACAGGCTGTCTCCATATTTTGGATCGCGCCACAACAAGCCAACCATTTGTTCAAATTCCTTCCAGCCGGTGAAGGAATTGTTCGCGGCGTGGATCACGACCGCTCCGCCGCCCCCATGGATATAGTCGACAAACGCTTGTTTGACGTTGCTTGGCCACATGTCTCCGTTGTAGTCGAGCACGACACAGCCGTAGTCAGTGAACTTAGGATGCCAGGCGTCCCGTGCAGCTTGCGAGGATCCCTGTTCCGGTGCGTTGTCGACAACCACGTCAAAGTGGCCGGCTTTGTCGAGTAACTCTTTCATGAACGGAGTAGACTGTTTCCAGTCGTGATTGTTCTGTCCACCAATGATCAGCACTTTGATCGGCTGGTCATCGGCAGCAGTGCGTGTACAAGAACGGACGCCAAACTGGCTATGGTGAATGTCAGCAGTAGCAGTCGTTTCATGCGATATTCTCCCGACTCAATTAGAGCGTTCGTCGACAACATTCGCACACGGTGCGCACATTTCCGTAGGACGGGATCCCATCCCGTCCCGTCCCTGCTCGCTCCCATGATCCCGAGCTACACAGGCTCTGGCCAGCGGCCACGTTAAGTTTACTCGTCAGCCTCCGCGACGCGCAGCATACGGCAGCCAAACAGACCGCCGGCAAAATTGTTCGGATGGCCCTGAAACCGGACCGTCACTGTCGTATTCTCCCGAGTCATTTCTTCCGGGACCGGGTATGTCACCTCGAAGAATTCGCCCGGTTTATCGTTCATGAGTGTTTGCTGCGCGATTTTCGTTCCATTGATCAGGATGTCGAACGTGCGCTGCCCCGATTCACTTCCCCAGTACGTGCAGAGGAGTTCGTGGGAAGTGTTGGCAGCGACGTGCATGTCGAACGAGAACCAGCCGCCATCCACGGCATGCCGCCATTTGCGCCCCAGGTGTTCGCCCACTCCGGTCTTTTCCCCTTGCAGGTTGTGGTCGCGTTCCGGTTGCATCTCACCGATCCGCAGCACATCGACGGTCCGGGCGGCGAGTCGTTGTTCTCGAGCCTGCTGGGCGCGAATCTCCGCTTCCCGCCTGGCCCACTCCTCAGCTGTGAAGACATCGAGATAAACGGTGTAGTGCCGCTCGTGCAGTCGATGGAAGGGAACCAGGGCTACGTCTCGCGGTTGGCCAACGCCATGGGTGCGAAAGACCGACTGTTGCTTGTTCTCCGCTTCGACCCAGTCCGCCACCGGCCGGTTGTCCGTGAGAAGAACGGGAACATAAGAAGGTGTCCCTGCCTGCGGATCATTTTCCGGTCCCAGATCGGCAGCCAACAGCGTCGGCCCGTAGAAGACGGCGATTCGCCGCGTGTTGTCCGGCATCGACTCGGTCCTGAGCGTCATGGGGAACTTCACCACGACTTTGTCACCGCTTTGCCAGGTGCGATGAATGCTGGCGAAACTAGACGGTTGCGAATCGATTGGTTGTGCCTGGCCATTGATCGTGATACGCAGGCCATTGGTTGCCCAATAGGGATGGCGAATGTGGAGCGTAAACTCTTGCGGCTCCTGGCTGGCGAACGTCAGCTGCGTGCTATCTCCGTCTGGCCAGGCCGTCTCCTGCCGCAAGGTCAGCTGGCGTTCCTTCCAAGTAACTTCTGACGCGATGAAGAGGTTGATCCACAGATCATCGCTTCCGCGAAAGTAGATCGCCTCGCCATACTTCACGTGGTTTTCCATGCCGGTGCCGCTGCAGCACGTGAAACTGTCGACGGGGAGGTATTGCTTGGAGCCGCCCGGCTTGAGCGACAGATTGTAGATCACGCGCCCATCTGGATGCTGCGTTGCGCGAATATGATTCAGTAGAGCTCGTTCGTAGAAGTCAGCCACTTGTGCTTCCGGTTTCCAGCCGAACACGAGTCGCGTCAACTTCAACATGTTGTAAACGTTGCACGTCTCTGTCGTATCGGTGCTCAATCGATCATTCAGTTTATCCGGCTCACCGAAGTGCTCGTGGTCACAATGGCCTCCCGTGACATAACTGTGGTGATGGACGACGCGATCCCAAAAAAACTCGGCAGCGCGGCGATCGTTCTCATCGCCGGCAATTTCGTAGCGACGGGCCAAGCCAACCAGCTTGGGAATCTGCGTGTTGGCATGCTTGCCAGGGAGGATGTCCTGACCCTCTGCCAGCGGTTGCAGGATAGCTTGATGGTGAAAGCGGCGGGAGAGCGCCAGGTACCGCTGGTCACCTGTGTCCGCGTAAAGATCGGCCAATGTTTCATTCATGCCGCCGTGCTCGGCCACCAACAGCTTTTGAAACTCTGCCTCGCTGAGATTAGCGAGGGTCTTGTCCAGCCAGTCGGCCAGGCCGCGTGACACGTGGAGCGATGTTTCATTACCGCAGTAGTGATATGCGTCGCGCAGGCCCGCGAACAACTTGTGCAGCGTGTAATTCGGGACCCAACAGCCGTTCACTTGGAAACCTTCGGTGCGAATGTCGCCGGCGCCGACTTCGGCATAGATCTTCTTGCCATCGGGGATGGCCGCCACGTAGCCGTCACCATTGGCCTGTTGGCATGCAGCCAACTCGTCGACCATGTAATTCACGCGTTCCAGAAATCGCTGGTCGCCGGTCGCCGCATAGGCCAGCGCACAGGCGCTCAGGTAATGCCCGGCCGAATGCCCGCTGACACCCTGCGACTCCCAACCTTCGTAATGCGGCGCTTTGGGGGTCAGCCCGGCATCCTGGCGGAATTTCGCCAGCAGTCGATCCGGCTCGAAACTCAACAGGTACCGGACGGCGATATCCTGGCCGTCTTGGAACAGGCCAGGCAGCAACCGGACATCGGAGAGTGGAAACGGTTGAGCGCTCAGCGTGGGAGGAGCGGCGGTGGCCCCCGTCACGCCACTTGCCCCGATCAGGAAGACGACGATAGACGGCAACAGATGCATGTTGGAAGGTCGAATGCTTCTTGTCATGAGTTTCTTTCTTTCAACTTCAATTTGCCTCGGCGGGGATCGGCTGGGATCGGTACGAGCTGCGTCCTCGCCTCCGGCTGCGGGTTAAACGAGGATGGAGTTAACGGTCACGGCGACTGGCGTTCGGCGACGACGCTGATCTCATCGAAGAACGCTTCTTCGTTGAACACGGCGGCGCTGCCGCCATAGGCAACCTTAACGACCAGAGCGACTGTCTTGCCGGCAAAGGGATCGAGCGGATACTCGAGCGTTCGCCAGTTGTTATCCGCCGGTGTGTTTCCGGCGTCAACGGTTTCGGTGGCGAACCAGTGCATCTGTTGGCCGTCGTGCACGCCCGCAGTGAGCAGGAAATCGCTCTTGCCAGGTGCTTCGTAAGGATCGCCGCTGACCACTAACCGCAGTTTGGTCGGTTTGTCCGACGGCAGATTCACTTTGCGAACCACGACGGCTGGGACAGTATCGCTTTGGGCGTGGACCGCCAGAATTCCTTTTCGGCCCGGATTCGGATTGCCGGGATGTCCCCCTTTGTTCGCAGGGACATCGATCCAGAACGGGTGCGTACCAATGAAGCAACCGGTGATCTTTACTCGTTGCAGATCCTCTTTCGCATCGAACGCATTGGCCAGTTGATCATCCAGCGGGACGGCCTTGATCAGTTCGTCGAGGTTCGCTTCCGTGACACTCGATTTGGCCAGCGCGAGTTGCCGCTTCTCGAGAGGTGGCAGCGGTTCATGCTGAAAACCGGAGGGCGAGTCCTGGTACCAGTAGAAGACCGTGTCGTACTGCACCCAGCAGCCGTCCGCTTGGACACGTTCGGCCCAAGCGGGTTGGGCGGTAAAGAAACGTTCCTCGCGCCAGTTGATCGCCCAAGAGAGTTGTTTCCGGAAACGAATCGGTTGATGGTCGTGAAAGCGATAGATCGACAACAGCGAGGGGTTTTCGGGCGCGACAAAGGGCATGCCGGCCCGCAAGCCGGCAAACGTTTTCTGAAACCCCCAGCTGAACGTAAACGAATCTTCGGTGCCCAGGTAGTCGATCGCGCGTTCCTCCCCATCGATGTTCACTTCGTTGTTGCCTTCCATCACGATGTTGAACCCGCGAAACGCGGGTTCATCCGTGGCGACACTAAACTGACGTCCCAGAATGTGCCCCGCCCCCTGGATGTTGATGAACTCGATGCGCGAGTCCTTGGACAATTGGAAGAGTTTGTTGCTCCATGTGGCGTGGAAATAGCCGAGCGATTCATTCCACGTGGCAAGCGGCTCCCATTCCACGTAGCTGTAGTTCATGATGTCTTTGGTCGTGTCATTGCGCAGGATGACCTTGGCGCGTTTGGCAAACGGCATGGGAATATAGCAGTTGTAGCTCCACGGCGCACATTCAATCAAAGGTGTGGAGAAGTCCATGCTCTTTCCGTTGCAGCCGTCGCCGAAGAAATCCGCCAGAGGGCAATGAACTGCCGGCTGTTCTGACTCATCGAAGTAGATCTCCAAGACGACACCGCGGGCGGTTTCGGCCGGATTCTGGTGGCGCGTGGTGTGGATATGGCGGATGATACCTGGCCCAGGCAGATCGGCCACCACCATCCGCTTGCCGGCGTCCAGCGACGGCAGATCGGAGTAGCGATCGTATTTCCAGCCAGCATTGGCGAATCCTGTCTTGATGTCGGTATGAAGGGTGGCCAGTTCGACGCCATCGGAACTCTGTAGAGGTGGTTGCCCCTGCACGTTGCGAGTCAGTGTGCAGAGGATCAGGGATGCGATCACAAAGTATGGCAGCGATTTAGTGCTCATGGAAGTGCCTCTTACAGGGACGGAAGGATCTCGTTGTGGCTGCACAAAAATGCCGGTCACCATCACGTTTGCTGATGGTTTCCACATCCACCGCGTCACTGAATGTCGGGCATGTCGAGTCGCTCGCCTCGCAGTTGCCTGGCTTGTTCCGCGGGTCGGTAGGCACCATAGAAGATCGCATTGCAGTCAATCCACGCCGCCAGTTGCCGCGTTTCGGCATCACTGAGTTGGGCATCATAATGTCCGGCGGCGAGCAGTTTCATCAAGCGGCTGCCACGAGCGCCATATTGTCCACCAGGCAGTGTGATCTGTACCTGATTGCGACCTCCGAAGCGGGGAACGAGCGCGGCCGAGGCGTTCTCGGGATTCGTGCCGGCACCCCAGAAATCGCGGTCACCACAGAGCGCCCAATAGGACTGCGTAAAGCCGTCGCGCGGAGTTCCCTGCAGGTCGATATCTCCGTCTTTCTTCTCCGGCCCGTGGCAACGAACACAATGCTGATCCAACACCGGCTGGACGACTTCCATGAAAGAAAACGGTCGTCCTCCCAGCACGCCAGGCTCAATGTCGGACGGCGGATGTTGCAGGGCCAGCACGGTGTGATTCATGGGCGTTGTCTGGCGACTTTCGTGACAACCAGAGCAGGAAACTCGTTCGCCCGGCTGAACGTACGTGATCGTGCGCATCGTCTGGTACGCGAATCCTTGCTCGTCGAGGGCCTGAAAGAGTAGCGGTTTCATGGCCGGGACGCGAAAACGCGCCGAGCCATCCGGCTCGACAGGCACGGTACCTAGAATGGCCCGCGCGTTTTCTTCGCGGGCCAGGCCGATGCGAGGGGTATCCCCGATATGGGTTGTCTTCGGAAAAATCTGGACGATGCGCAGCTGCTTGATCGATCCGCGGGGGATGTCTCCCAGTCCCTGGTACACGTCTGTCAGCAGCATTTCACCCACGGGGGACGCGTCGGGCGGCAGCATGCTCGACACAATCGGTGGTGTGGGGCGTGGAACGAGCGGGCACGCATTGGTGCTCCCGATGTCGGGATCGCGATAGATCAACTCGCGATTGCCCTGCGCGTCGAGCAGATAGATCCCCAACGCGTTCGGCTGATTCGCGCCGGGTTCCCAGACCAATGGAGTGGGACTGTAGGAGACCAAAAAGAGTTTTTCCGATAGCGGCCACGGGGCTGTGTAGTACTCGCGGATATCCATGCTTTCCGCTTCCGGGAAAGGCACGGCGGGCGTCAGCCGAGTGATGGCTTCTTGGCCGTTGTTGCTGACGCTCGGGTCGACGATGGCAATCGATCCGCCCGTGATCGAGTGGTGCGCGGAGGCTGTGAAGACGAGTTTCTCGGATCCCGGAATCGGCTGGAGTTGAAAACTGCAGTGTGGCGCGCTCGTGGCATTCCCCCAGATGGCGATAGGGTTCGTGCCATCAGGACGCATGGCCCACAGGTTCTGGTGCGTGACGGCGTCTCGATCGATGTAGTCCCAGCGACTGTAGAGAATGTCCCCCGTGTTGGAGACCGTCGGAAACCACTCGTTGGTGTCGTGGGCCGAGAGGATTCGAATGCCGGTACCGTCGTCATTCATGCGGTGGATTGTGTAGACGTGCCAGCGTTGGCTGAACTGTCCGCCGAAACACCGCGCGTAGCCACGCCGTCGCGTCGAACTGAACGCGATGCCGCCATCGGGAAGCCAGCAGGGCATGAGATCGTCGTACGGTCCGCTGGTCAGTTGACGCAGGTTGGTGCCGTCGACGTTGACGGTCCACACATGATAAAACCCTTCGTCCGCGTGGTTGTCGATCAGATTGGGGTCCCAACCGCTTCCATCCGTGCGGCATTGGACGAACGAAAAAACGATTCTCGTGCCGTCGTAGGAGAGCCGTGGTTCCAGCACGTTCCCGCTCGCTAGCTGGCCGGCGAGAAGATCGTGGCAGGAGAGCGAGAGACCGGGGCGATCGAGCACGAAAATGCCCCCTCCGGGCCGGGCTCGCCAGCCGTAGTATTGCATCACCAGGTGGCTGTACGACGTGGGCACGCGTTTGCAGAACAGTAAGTTGCCGAAGTTCATCAGTGGATTTGCCAAGGCGATGCGGCGTTTCAGCCCGCGCGCCTGCACGTAGAGCAGACGCTGGTCATTCAAGGACAGGTCGGGCTGCGCAGGCGCGAGCTTTCAGTCGTGAGAGTTCCTCGGCCACGGCCACCAACTGCGGCATGCCGTGCTGGCTCAGCAACGTATCCAGCAGCGACTTCGCACGATCAATGTGCTGTAGCGTGGCTTGCGAGTACGACGCCGGGCGGTCCTCCAACTGATCCTGTTGCTGCCAGTCTTGTTGCACCATCGTGAGCAGATCAAACTCGAGAGGCGTTGCAGCGTCAGCCAGTCCCGCCTTGCACGCGGCCTCCTGCATGACTTGCCGGAGCGTGGCTACTGCCGCGATCTCCGACTCGTCCGAGAGTAGTTGCTGAAGCCTGGCCGAGCCGTTAAGCCACGCCCCTTGGTAGGCGGCTCAGCAGGACGTCCGGGAGTTGGAGCGACTCGCCTGGCGGGAGGACGAGCGGATTGTTTTGGCCGGTCGACAGCAGCTGGATCCTCAAGTTGCCATCCTCGGCCTGACTGCAACAGAGCCTGCCGGATGTGGTCGATGCCAGCGCCAATACGATGCCGCTGGAGTCTGTGCGATCGGCTACGATCCACGCGGGCAGCGCATCGGCCGGTCCCAGGTCGAGTGAACGGGCAGGTTGCATGGATTCGTGAAACAGCAGCAGTTCGCGGCGGAAGCCGTGAATGGCGGGGCTGTTTTGAGTGGCCGGCGCATCCGCATCCGATTCCATTTCGTAATACCAGCCGCCCTCGCCTTGTTGCCGTGTGGAAAATCCTTGAGACGCCTGAAACACGGTTCCATCGTCGTAGGTAATGAGGGGATCCCAATGGGTAGTGTCGAATCCAATGTTGCCGCGGCGATTCACAATGAATCGAATAGCATCACCGCCATGAATGTGCAGCGACAATGCCGGTTCGACGCCGACCTTGTCGTCCGCTTCGATCTCGGCCTTCCACCGCGTCTCGCCGCCGACCCGGATCTCCAGTCGCACGCCATCACCGCCATTGGTGTCGGCTTTGAACACGCGTCCGCCGATCTTGATCTCGCCATCACGGGGGGCCGTGAATCGCCGAATGCTGGAAGTCTGATTGCCCGAATGATGCCAGTCCTTGCCCACTCGCGTCCAGTCGGGTCCGGTCCAGTACGACGAGCCATACCAGGTGTCTTCGCGATACGTCAGAGGCGAATAGTGGACCGCATCATAGCCACCCGCAACCGGAAAAGTCCAATCGATCACCGTCGAGTCGTTAAGGGTGATGGATTGACCGGTCTCATTGACCAGTGAGTTCTTGATCAGAAGAACCGCTGTTCGCGGAGACCAATGTAGTTGCCGTTGCAGGGTCAGGCCGTTGGGCAGCAAGTGAGGATCGCCACCACTCGATTCGTGGAGACTTCTGACCAGGCTGCCATCGGGCACATTGGCAAAATAACTGCCGACGTCGTCGCTCCTGACGCTCTGTCCAAGAAACGCGAGAAGCAGCAGGCTCGTCAAGGGCGTGGCTACTCGCCACGATCGATACTGCTCAAACATGGATGACTCTCCGTGGGAGGCGTGGTGGCCTTCAGTGTAAACCAATCGCCGCCGCGTGCAAATCAGTCGAGCATCGCTGGGACCTCGGCCTTGGCAGAAACGCGATTCATTCAGATGAGTTGCCGGTCCGCTTTGAGCTGGTCGGCCAGGTTGTCGAGCGACTTGTCTCCTTCAATCAGGGCGATTAGCCGGTGTGGCGGCAGGTTGGCATCGTCCAGAGCCCGCAAGATCGCTTCGCGATACTGGCGGTACGCCAGACGTTCCCAAAAGGTAGCCAAGGAGCCGAAGAGGAAAAAGGAGATAGTGGCCGCCAGGAGATAGAGCCAAATGTTACGCAGTTTGTCCACGAACGGGCCGAGTGCCGCATCGAACCAGTTCAGGTGGAGTCCCAAGCAGAGGAGCAACACAAGCAAGGGGCCCCAGATGCACAAGGAACCGCCGGCGTTGGAGAGCTGCTCGCTGACCTGGAGCAGCCGTCCATAAAGTTCCGGGTGCGTCGTGGCCAGCGCGGAACGACCCTCCAAGGTTACGTCTGTACCAGCCTCCTCCTTGCGAATCACCCATGCTTCGCCCGGCTTGATGAACTGGTCCACGGCGTCCGCGATCTGCTCCTGGCGACTGTGATCCGGCATATCGATTCCTGGCGTGCTTGTGCTTGACGCGGGGTCCGTATTGGGCTGCGTGAAACGGACTGAAGTCCGTTCTACGTAGGGGTCCGTAATGGGCTGCGTGAAACGGACTGAAGTCCGTTCTACATAGGATGCACGGGGAAGGCAAGAACCGAAACGAGCCGCCGGACGCTGAGCAGCAAACCGGCGGCTCGTGACATGTCAGGATCCGTGGCAACGCGAGGGGCGGGTCAGCCGACCCAGGCTCCAATTGCTAAGAGGGCAACGCCGGTGATGCCGACCAAGACGGCCCATTTCCAGGGCAATTGAACGGGATCCTGTGTGCCGCAAGTTTCGCAGATATTGCTCCACATGGAGCAGTGAGTGTGGCATCCCCGGCATCGACACTGTTGGTCCACCACCGCACGAAAACGCCGAATGCACTGGACGACAAAATCAGTATCCTGATCGTGTGCGTGCGTCTTCTGATGCATGATGTTACTCCCGCATGCTAGTTTGCCCCAAACGTCACAACGCGCGCCGAGTCCGTCCGCGATCACTCGCCGAGTCCGTGCCCGATGCGCTGCGCCAGCGCCGCTTCGTTCGTCATTCAGGACATGGCGGTGCAGACATGCTGGCCATCCACGTTGCGACCGGCCTGCCATGTCATTTCGAAGGGCGGTTGATCTGCGAGAACCGTATCAGGACATGCACTGGTCCCCGCCCATGCAGGGGCATGAAAGGTGTTCGATTTTCGGAAGAAAAGGAAAAGTACTGTCGCTCGTCCCGCCCCCGAGACGCCTGTGCGTCCTGCCCCAGTCCCCCAAGTCGTGACAACCGTACAGCCCTGGGAGCACGCACAGACGCTCAATGCGATCAGTCTGCTCGTTTTCCAAGAAACAGAGTGATGTGCTATTAAACAAGTAGCTTTCTTTTTGGCGTGAGGCAAGTCGCGGTCTGCCTCGCCACGTCCCCTGGGCCAAATTCGTCCGGGATGGCGAGTTCCTGTACTGCTGCGGTGCTCTTCTGACGAAAAGGCGAAATTGGATCTGGCTTGGTGCCAGACTGCTGGGGAAAAAGTTATGATTAGGTCGCAGAAGGGACTTCAGGCGATCGGTGGAAGTGTGGTGTGCAGCGTCATGCGATGCTGTGCAGCGGAGAGTACTTCGCGCCACATGAATTAGAGGACACAAATCATGCCATATCAGCAGTTTGATCGGTTCCAGGTCAAAATGGAGCCGCTGTCGGCCCGCGAAAACAAGAAGGATATCGAGTGCGATCACGTTCCGCCTTCCGCCCAGCCACAACCGCTGACGAACGAGGCCAGGGAGATAGTTACCGAGGTCGCGGCTCGAGTTCGGACCGCTCGATTGGCCGGCCGGCCGGTCATGGTGACATTTGGAGCTCATTCGATCAAGAACGGACTGGGCCCTGTCTTTCTGCATTTGGCGCGCGGTGGGTGGGTCACTCACCTGGCCACGAACGGCGCCGGGATCATTCACGACTGGGAATTCGCCTATCAGGGGAAGAGTTGTGAGAACGTCGAGGAGATGGTGCGCAGCGGAAAATTTGGCAACTGGCAGGAAACGGGCTTTCTGATCAATCTGGCATTGAATGTGGGGGCCTACGAAGGTCTCGGCTACGGTGAATCGGTGGGGTCGCTGATCCACAATGAAGGGTTGACGATTCCTTCACAGGAACAGTTGACAAAGGAAGTGCTCGTCGGCTTGCCGCGCGATCCCGAACAGGCGGCCGCCGCCGCGGACCTCCTGTCGATCGTACGCCGCTTTGATCTGGATGAAGGCTGGCTGTCCGTCCCTCACCCGTGGAAGCAGTACAGTATCCAGGCGGGTGCCTTTGAGGCAGGAATCCCCTTTACCGGGCACCCGATGATCGGCCATGACATCATTTACAATCACCCGATGAACCATTGTGCCAGCCTGGGACGAACCGCCCAACAGGACTTCCTGACGTTCGCCGAGAGCGTGAGACAGCTGGAGGGAGGAGTCTATATTTCGATTGGCTCGGCGGTTATGAGCCCGATG
Source organism: uncultured Planctomycetota bacterium (assembly GCA_963700515.1). Classification (GTDB taxonomy): domain Bacteria; phylum Planctomycetota; class Planctomycetia; order Pirellulales; family Pirellulaceae; genus JAJRVM01. The sequence goes on from CAVOXY010000021.1 coordinate 367,764, forward strand.
ATATTCGAGAAGTCGTTGTCGATGTCGCAGAATGTGGCGATTCAGCACGGTCAGCACATCGACCATCATTATTTGCTGGTTTGTGACCTGGCTCCGTCAAACTGGGACTGGAGTCGCGGCGAGCCACCCGAGGACAATCCCGCTTACTATCTGCGATACAATAAGTCGTTCAGTCGTATGGGCGGTATGATGCGATATCTACCAGCGGATAATCGTGACTTCCTGCTGACGCTGACGCACATGTTGGATGACGGCGCTCGAGCTACCGGTTCAGTATCTATTTAGCCGTTTGCGGTACTGAAGCAATGGCGTGGTGTGGCCGTGCTGCCGTCCAATTCGATCCTCTGGTAAGGTGTAACGACTGATGAGAACCGTGCAGCTGTCTTCAGCCAGGCTTGCCGAATTGCTGGCTCGCTTCGGCCAGTGCCGCGTCGCCGTGATTGGTGACTTCTTCCTCGATAAGTACCTCGATATCGATCCGGCTTTGGCGGAAGTGAGTTTCGAAACCGGGTTGACGGCTCATCAGGTAGTCTCCGTGCGCTGCAGCCCGGCGCTGCTGGCACGATTGTCTGTAATCTGGCAGCGCTGGGTGCCGGTTCCTTGCATGCCATCGGCTTCACCGGGGACGATGGCGAAGCTTTCGATCTGCGCAAAGAACTGGCGCGGCTGAATTGCCAGACAGAACATCTGCACATCGTCCCCGATCGTCACACGCCCACCTACCTCAAACCTCGCGAGGCACACCTGGCGAGTCTGCAGGCCGAGCACCCTCGCTACGATACGAAGAACCGTCTGCGTACTACCGCGCAGATGGAAGAATCGATCATTCGTTCACTCCGTGAACTGGTCGACCGTGTCGATGCGGTGATCATTCTCGATCAAGTGGAAGAAGCGGACTGCGGGGCCGTGACAAAGCGCGTGCGCAAGGCTATCTCCCAGCTGGCTCAGCAAATTCCCCGGGTCGTCTTCTGGGCCGATAGCCGGCGGCGGATTCGTGCCTTCTCACAAGTGATTATCAAGCCGAATCAATTCGAGGCGGTGGGCAAAAGTGATCCCCGGCCGGGTGAAGAAGTGCAGTCGGATGAACTCGCGCGGCCGCCCAGACGCTGCGCGAGCAGACCGGTGCTCCCGTCGTCGTGACGCGCGGCGCGGCTGGAATGCTAGTGAGTGATCCGCAATGGACTCTTGTGCCGGGCGTCCGCGTTGAGGGAGAGATTGATCCTACGGGGGCCGGGGACAGCGCGACGGCCGGGGCCGTGCTGGCACTGTGTGCCGGCGCCGAATTGCCCGAGGCCGCCTTGATTGGAAATCTCGTGGCGTCCGTCACCATCCAACAGATCGGTACCACCGGAGTCGCCCACCCCGTTCAACTGCCCGCACAGCTGGAGAAATGGGTGCAGCAGAATCAGCATCTTGGGCCGTGAGTAAGGCATCTCCGGTCATCAGGCAAAGGTGCGGCGTGGGGCCTCCTGCGACGTCGGCAACCATGGTTGCCCGCTGGGTCAAAACTCAGGCACGACGGGTTGGTGATCGTTCCTGACCCCCATCAATTGGTAGAGTCCCACCTGTCTGCTGGCGGCTGCCCGGCACAGATCGCTGTGGTTGCCGGCATTGCCGGAATCGATACCACCATTGTTGAAGTCGATTGTGTCGGCAACGAAATGGACCGAACCATCGCAGTAGCAGAACGTGGATCCATTGGGATGATGGCTGCTGAAGCCATGGATATTGGTGGGATGATTGAGCGGTACCGAGACACAAGAGCTGACGGTACTACCGATACCCAGGCCTCCGGGGCCACACCAGGAAGGCCACTTGTCGGGTGCCGCCGCGTTGGCGGGCAGGACCGTCCGCTCACCCACGCAGATGGTATTGGCGGTTCCATCGGAAATGTCGGTGATTCTCGTGGCACTCAACGCGTACAGCACCCCGTTGTTGGGTTTTGTTAAATGGGCACCGTCACGGTAGTTGAAGAATCCTCGGCAACAAGTGTAGTTAGCGGTGGCAACCAGCTGTCCACCCCCTTTGAATTCGCGCAATTTCTCCATCGGAGAGGACGGGCAGTGGAAGACGGCCAGATCCATCTGGAGCATCGGCAGCAGCGCGGGATCGGAGATCACTTGCGAAAGCGTGTAGTCGGTTGGGCTGAGCCGATCCTGCAAGGGACACTGCTCGATAAAAGGCATCAGAAAGACCCCCCAAGCCCATCCGCCGGAGATTTCTCCCATGTGATTGACGGCCATGAATCCTGGTGGGAAAGACTTATTGGTATTGTGATAAAGGTGCGCGGCCAAGCCGAGTTGCCGCAAGTTGTTCGAGCAACGCATGCGGCGTCCGGCCTCGCGAGCCGCCTGAACAGCAGGCAACAACAGTGCGACCAGGACTCCGATGACCGCGATCACGACAAGCAGTTCAATCAACGTGAATGCCCGAAGACGACGTTGGCAGCGCATGGGAGTTACTTTCATTTTTTGGCAGGTGGTAACGGGATGGGGATTGGCCGGTCGGCCGTCTGGTGAAAACGGCCGTGCGGGGCAGCCTCTCACACAGAGATTGACCGGACAGTGATGTTGCCGTCGTGGCTCAAGGCATCAGCCGACATGGCTGTGCTCATCAGAGGAGCGGCAGTTGTGTTTCCGCTACGCTCTCATGGCATGAGGTCCCCGGCGCGTCATGCGCGCATCGTTGGGGAAGATCTGGACCGTCACGATCCCGCCTACAGCATACAGTACCGGCAAGCGTCGCCAGCACCTGAGCCCCCGGATTATTGATGGATCGCCGCACGTTTCACAGCGCGGCTGGGAGTGAACCAGTCGCGGAGCAACGCGTAGCTGAAGCCGCCGAGCCGTAGCTGAAGCCGCCGAGGCTTCAGCCGAATGACGCCCTGGCCGTAGCTGAAGCCGCCGAGCCGTAGCTGAAGCCGCCGAGGCGTAGCTGAAGCCGCCGAGCCGTAGCTGAAGCCGCCGAGGCTTCAGCCGAATGACGCCCTGGTTTCCCGCTGCGGCTCTGCCCTGGCGGGTCCCGCTACGAGTGAACCCGCTGCGGCTCTACCCTGGCGGGTCCCGCTACGGCTCTGCCCTGGCGGGTCCCGCTACGAGTGAACCCTGGCGGGTCCAGCTACGGCTACGGAGTCGACAGCCGGTTATTCTATCACAGATTGTTCCGCCGTGCGGCAAGGTGATCTGACGCTGCCTTCCGTCGCGTCGGCAATCCATGGCTGGGAAACGGATGGATCAACCGTGGCACGGCAGCGAAGATGTTCATCCTCAGGGCCTGGCAGCGGCGAAGGTTCTATTCAGGTTGGCATAGAGCGTGGCGACGCAGCGGCGTGCGGTACGCATATCTCCAATAGGGTCATAGGTGGCGACGAGACGCATGATGCCGTTTTCCAGGGTTTCATGCGACTCGTCCAGCAGTCCCGCTTCCCTCTGCAAAGTGCCCAGGTCATCGGTGACTCGGCTGAAGGACGCGATGTAGACCGGTACGCCAGGAAAACGTTCCAGTAGTCCCTGCAACCGCTTCACCGACTCGGCCAGATAACGTAGGGCCAGCTCCGCCTGGCCACTTCGGCGCAGTACGAGCCCGAGGCGATAGAGTGCATTGGCGTACAGGATTTCGTATTCCGGCTGATTGGGAAAGGTACTGTTGAGACTGCGTGAGATTTGTTCTGCGCGTTCGAGTCGCTGGCGACTATTTTTGCCAAAGTCGGTATCCCGCAAGTTGGTCGTGTCGATCGACAGGACATCGGCCAGTTCGAAGGAGTAGCGAGGGGTGTCGGGAAAGTCAGCGGCCAGCTGCTCGAGAATCGCGACCGATGTTTGCAGGCTGGCGGCTGCTTCGGCTGCCTTCCCTTCACCCCCGGCCCACGGCAGGGAGTTGCGGTGGCAGCGAGCCAGAGCCAGACGATATTGCGCGTTGGTCGGATCCAGTGCGATAAGCTGTTCGAGGATCTTCAAAGCGGTTTGATGGTGGTCCTCCATCCAGGATGAGGCATTGGGGCGGAGTGGACCGGGGACGGCGCCCGGCCCCCTTCGACCGGGACCACCTGGGGCGACAAACGGCGGCGTCGTGGCTTCGTGGCGAGACCAGATAGCGCCAGATAATTGTAGGTTTCAGCCAGCGCGAAGCGGCATTCATTCGTCTCTGCCAGCGGAGCCTGCTCCTTGGCGAGCAGGTCTCTGGCGACCAGATGCGCGTCGATTGCTTCGCGCGTACGTCCTGCTTTGGCCAGGGCGACCCCACGTTGATTCGACGACTCGACCGTGGCCAATAGAAGCGGCAGGTCAGCGGTTTCTTGGTTGGCCATACCACGATAGATGCGCAACGCCTCGCCGTAGGCTGTCACCGCCATATCGAATTGTCCCAAACGCTGCCGAATGTCGCCGATGCAGTGATGTGCTTTGGCCGTCTCCAACTGCACGCCCTCATCGGCCTGATTGCGTTGGGCAAACTCTTGGTAGAAGATCAGCAGGCTCTGCAGCAGTTCGGCGTCTTCACCGGTGACAATGGCCGGGGATGCCCGGGGAGTATTTTCACTCAGATCCAGTTCCAGCGATTCGGGCAGCCCTCGAGTCGATACGCGGTCGATGACATCTTCAAAAGCGCGCATCGCCAACTGCAGATTGTCTTCCGCCCGCTGGAATTCCCTGCGGGCGTGCTCGGTCTCTTCCGTGACCATCCGATTGGCCGTGCGAAGTTCGAGCGATTGCTGCTTTTCTCGCGTGGCCAACTCGATTGCCTCCTGCCTGGCGGCATCCACGTGAACGTAACCGACCGAGGCCACAATGGTTACCAGGAGCAATAACAGGAACGAGAGTCCGCTCAGCGCGGCGAGAGCTGGATTTCGACAGCTCCAACGCCACATTCGCCGCAGGGCCGAAGTGCGTCGAGCCACGATCGGTTCGCCGTCCAGGAACCGTTGAAGATCGTCTGCCAACTCTCCAGCCGTCGCGTAACGGTGTGGCGGGTCGTACGCGGCCGCCTTGAGAATGATCGTTTCCAAGTCCGTGGGGATCGCAGGTGAGAGCATCTGTGGACGCGGCACGCCTTGCTGCGTGATGCGCATCATCAACTCTCTGGCATCTTCCTCGGTAAAGGCAGGCCGCAGCGTGGCCAGTTCGTACAGCGTCAGGCCGACGCTGTAAATGTCGCTCGATTCATTTGATCGCCCCTCGAACTGCTCCGGAGCCATATACCGTAAGGTCCCAAACACATCGCCGCTCTGCGTCAATCCTTCATCACCGAAGACCTTGGCCAGTCCGAAATCGGTGACCCACACGGTACCGTGCGCATCGACGAGCAAGTTGGCTGGCTTGATGTCGCGGTGGAGAATCCCCTGGCGATGCGCGTAATCGACAGCCCGCGCCATTTGGACACCGTAATCCGCTATCTGCTGCCAGCTCAAGCGTGACTCCACCGTCCTGTCTGCCGCCCCGTGAGCCCCGGTTGACACGCCAGATGAATCGACGTCGACGTGGGATTCTGCGCTCCTTGAGTCGATGCCGCTACCAGCCTGCTGCCGCCGCTGGTCGATCAACTGATCGAACCCCACTCCGTCGATATACTGCATGACGTAGTAATGAAGCCCATCGTCGTGGCCGACACCAAAGACGGGCACGATGTTGGTATGATGCAACATTGCGGCGGCCTGCGCTTCTCGGATAAATCGTGTCAGCTGTTTGGGCTGATTGGCAACATTCGCCGTGAGAACTTTCAACGCCACGGTCCGTCCCAACGATTCCTGCACGGCTTCGTAGACGACTCCCATGCCGCCACGTCCAATCACGCGCACGATTCGATAGTCGCCCAGCCGATCGACCAGTCGCTTGTCGATTTCCGCCAATCGCCGCGAATCGGCGCGCGTCGTTTCTTCCTTGCGACTCAACTGCTCCATCAGAGCAATCGCCGGAAAAACCTCTCTGATTTCATCGGCCAGCTGCGGATACTGCTGGGCATAGCGTGTGATCGAAGGGCAACCGCCACAACGGCATCGCCGAGCGAATTCTTCAGCCAGGTCATCGATCGGATGCTGGTGACTATCAAGTTGTGTGTCCTGCATTGCGTCTCTCGTTCGATTTCGCTACTGGTCGCGCAGTGCCGAAGACGTGTCCAGGCATACGCGTAATCGTTTCAGCGCTCGGACATACCGATTGCTGGCGGCGGTTTTCTTGATCCCCAGGATTTCGGCGACTTCAATATTGCTGAGTTGCTCGAAATGACGCAGTGCCAGGATCTCTCGGTCCATAGGATCCATGCTCCCGATGGCCTGTCGCAGGAGCGTCATGCGCTCGTTGCGTATCGCCGCCTGGCTCGGCGAGGTCAGGCTGCCGGCCAGTTGCTGCACCAGCTCACAGGAGGCCGATTGGCCTCGTTCGGCACCGTGCAGCGAAATGTCCTGTCCCGCATTTCGCTTCTGGCCGAGATGCCGACGGTGGATGTTCAAGAGGGTCTGCCAGGTGATCTGACGCAGCCACACGAAGAGCGTGACGGAAGGAGCCGCCAGAAACACGTCTATCCGGCGGGCGACTTCCAAGTAGGCCTCCTGCACCACGTCGGCCGGATCAACACGACCCAACAATCGCGGATCAAGACGGAATTCGACCATCCGCTCCAGGCGGCTGCGATATTTCGAGAACAGGTCTGCTAGCGACTGTTGGCCGCCCAATCGCAGCACGACGAGTTCGTCATAGCAGCCGGACTCCGCAGAGAAAACCGCCTCAGCAGCACTCATATATCACCGTCAGCAGCACAACAGCCGCTCTTCACAGCCAGACCATAGAAAAAAACCGTTTCTCGCTATCAGATTGAACACCTCTTGAGGCCGGCAGGCGCCGCTCGCATGTTGGCTGCGTGCTTCTCCCAATGCGTTCAGCCGTCCATTTGTTGTTGTCCACCGCCTTTCCCAGGGGCTGCGGAGTGCACCCGGCAACGGAACTGCGCCCCATGCCGGGCAAACCCAGGGGCGCTACGCTAACGCCGCCTGGCGGATCATTAGTAGGTGGCTGTTAATGGTTTGCTGCCAATCGTTTACGTCTGCCGTGCTGTTCCTCCAACACCCCTGCTTGTCGTCTCTCAAGGCTCCCCGAATCTGCCTGTATGCGTGTTTTCTTCGCGCGGCTGTGGATTCCAGTGGCCGCTTTTCGGTACCTGTATTGCAGGCCTGCCGAAAGCCCAAAGATCGATCGCAAATGCCTGACGGCCTCAGCCGACCTGCACTGCCCGCATTCTCGCTACTTGCTGGTATTACCGTGCCGACCGAGATCGTGGTGCTGGAGCACCGGTACGAATCACCCAAAACAGAAGGAGAGTACGCATGAACACGACTCGATGGATTCGACTGATGGCAGGTGCCATCGCCTGTCTGTGGTTGGCTGCGGCCAACTCAGCCATTGCCCAACCCCCTGGAGGTCCACCAGGAGGACCTGGACGTGGTGGGCCTCCCGATCCCCAACAGATCCTCCAGCGATTCGATCAGAACCAGGACGGCCAGCTGTCGAAAGACGAAGTCCCCGAAGTGGCATGGGGTCGACTTTCACGCGCCGACGCGGATAACGATGGCGTCGTGACGAAAGACGAACTGGCAGCGATGCCCCGGCCAGGTCGTGAGGGTGTCGGTCGCAATCGCGGCGCGGGGCCACCGGAGAACGAACAAGCGGCCAAGAATGACGAAGGTGGCGACCAGGCCGGTCCGCCTGATGCTCGCCGCGGCGGGCGAGGGTTTGGACCCGGTTTCGGACGTGGCAGCGGACCAGGATTTGGGCCCGGATTCGGACCCGGTCCAGGGGCACGTCAATTCGGCGCGCCAGGCGACAAAGACAGTCAAGCCGGTCAGGATTCGGCTCACGAGGATCGTGCCGAAGCAGCTCCGCCGCGTCGCGGTCCCAGACCGGGCGCAGACCGGAGTGCCAGTGACCGTCCGCGACGCCCAAGAGGCATGAACAGTGGACCGGGCCCGGGAGCCCGCGGCCCGCTGGCTCAACGCGACGGTTTCCGCCCCGGCGAGGCCGCACCACGCGGCGGCCGCGGCGCATGGGGTGGGCGGGGTCCGGCTGGTTTCGGGCCCAATTCAAGGGCCGGTCGAGGTCCCGGCGGATTCGCATGGCAACAAGGTCGCGGTCCCCACAGGGGACGCGATGCGTGGCAAGGTGGAGGTCGGATGCAGCGGTTCGGAGCTCCTCCTTTCGCTTATCGAGACCAGGCGGCGCGTCGTGGCGCGGGCCGTCGATCGCTGTCCGTCCAAGGCACAGGCCGGCATCGCGGTCCACAACGAGCATGGGCTCAGGGGCCACGCGGCATGGGACGTCTGGGCGGGCCGGGCCGTCAGGGTCCCGGGTTCCGCGGACCCGGTCCGTGGCGCGACATGCAAGCATTTCGTGGCCGTGGTATGCAAGGTCGTGGTATGCAGCGCGGGATGCGCGGTCCCATGATGCGGGGCCAGGGTTGGGGTCCGCGAGCTGGTGGAGGACCGCCTTGGATGCAGCAGGGCCGCGGCGGCGGCTGGGGTCCCCAGCAAATGCGGCCTGGCGGACGATTCGGCTCGATGTCCGGTCCTCCTCCTTGGGCGCAGGGTGGACCGCGAGCCAAAGGGCCGCGCGGCGACCGCCCAAGACCACCCCGAGACATGGATCTCCAAGGCGATGGTCCGCAGGGTGACGGTCCCCGCGACAGGGGTCCGCGAGCCGGTGGACCGGAAAGAACGGGACCGCGCGGCCTGGGACCGGGACCACGAGGGTTTGGCCCTCCCGGATTTGACGGTCCACGCGGGCCGCGCAGCGAGCGCGAGACGGAGCCGCAGGACGGCGTGTGACATACTGAATTGTGCGGCGGCCTGGTGCCTGGCGTGAGCCGTCGGCGAGATGTTTTCTGCTGCGGGGGTCGCTTTGCGACCCCCGCTTCTGTTGTGCAGCAGGGACTCTTGGAGACGCCATCAAAACAGCATGGCATCCCACTCTTACTCCTTTTCCCGTCTCACTCCAACCACGACCAATCGCATCAGTCTCTTCGTCGTCGCGTCAGACAATCTCTCGATGGGAACAAATCGGGAATGCGGAATGGGTAATGCGGAATGAGAAACCGCGTGAAACGTGCAATTCCGATTCCGCATTGCGCATTCCGCACTCCCTGGTAATCGTTCCGGTCGTCCAACCCAGGCAAACCAGACTCGGGACGCACACCTTGGTTGTGGCCGCAGGCCGCGTTAGGCGTAAGAGTAAGATTAAGATAAAGAGTAAGATTAAGAGTATGAGTAAGATTAAGAGTATGACACACACGTTGGTTTTCGATCCGCTCGCGCTCGCGAGCCGCGGCACGCTCGTTTCTTCAAGAGTTCCTCCTACTCCTGCTTCCGCACAAAGACCTGATACACACCATGTTCCTTTCCGCCGTGGGAAAGCACGGCGTGCAGTTGCGTATCTCCTGCGGGTAGTTCCAGTCCGGTGAGGCTGCCAGAGTCCGCGCTTGCACTGAGTTCCAGGGTCTTCTTCTGGCCAGCCACCGTCACGGCGAGTGAGCCGGCGGTGGGTTGGGGATTGAACTCAAACCGAATCTCGTACGACCCTGCTGTGGCGACATGCAGTTCCCAGTAGCCAATCGATTCAGACGCCCACGTCCCGCCCCGCCAATCTTGCCGCGTGAGCACGGTTTCCCGTTCCTGAGGCGCACCGATCCAGATGCGCGGCGGCGCATAATTGTCCGGTCGAGTCGAGGAGACGTCGTCGAACCACTGATCGTACGCGGCCTTGAGACGCTGCACGATTTCGGGGTGGTCGGTGGCAACGTTGTGCGACTCAGCCGAGTCGTTTGCGATATCGTACAGTTCGAATTTCGGGTCCCCTGGCAACTGTTCGCGGCCGAATCCGCTCGCGTTGAGCAGTTTCCAGCGGGAGTCCCGGATCATGAAATTGTTGTATCGCACGGGAATATCACCGCGATGCGACTGGAGGACAAGCGTGCGATCGGGCCAGTCGACGTCTTGGCCCTCCAGCAGCGGGAGTATGCTGCGTCCATCGAGCTTGACGCCTTGCGGGGGCTCTGCGCCGCAGGCATCCAGGATGGTTGGCATCAGATCGATATGTGCTGCCGGTTCATTCCGCGCATAGCCGGCCTTCAGCCGAGCGGGCCAGTGCAGCCAGAGGGGCGAGCGAACGCCGCCGTCGGCTACTTCGCTTTTCATGCCGCGTCGATCACCCACATAACGACGCGTATTGGGACCATTGTCAACGAGGAAAACCACCAGGGTATTTTCGGAGATATTGAGGCGTTTCAAGTGCTCAATGAGTCTGCCGACGTTTTGATCGATGTTCGTGATCATCGCCGCAATGCGAGCGAGCGTGTCGACTTCGGCGGCCAGCCGCGCTTCCGGGGGCTTGCCCACGATCAGCGAGGCAAGTGCTTCTTGCTTGGTCATGTAGTGCTCGCGGAGCTGTTCTGGCACGTCATGGAAGGGTCCGTGGGGAGCGTTCGTCGGAATATAAGCAAAGAAATTGCGTTGGTCTTGGTGTGCTTTTTCGATAAATCGCATTGCCGCTTCGAAATAGACATCCGTGCAGTAACCTTGCGTTTGAACAAGCTGACCATTGTGCACCAGAATGGGATTCGTATACCGATTATCGTTTTCGCGAGGTTCCGACGGTTGTGCCAAACCGCCGCCGCGCAGGACTAGGGCTTCCTCGAATCCCTGATCGATGGGCCGCATCGGATAACAGTCTCCCAGGTGCCATTTTCCAAAGATGCCCGTCGCGTAACCCGCTTGCGACAACACCTCGGCCACGGTCGTCTCGCTGGGATCCATCATGGAGCGGCCGATATACGTATCGATACAGCGCGTGCGGTAGTTGTAGCGGCCGGTCATCAAGCAGGCTCGTGTCGGTGAGCAAACTGGGCTGACGTAGAAAGTGGACATTGTGGCGCTGCGGCTGGCCATCGCATCGATATTCGGGGTCTCAATAACCGAATTCCCCGTCCAACCGAAATCGCCGATTCCCTGATCGTCGGTCATGATCAATACGACGTTTGCGCGACGGTGCCGTCGCGGCCAGACAACGTGCTGGCACGACTGCAGCCACAGATAGGAAGGTAAATGCTGCCGACAGTGCCACCGATATGCACAACACAGGATCGAATGGCGGCCGGAGGTGACGTAGCACGTTGGGTACATGAAGGCAACGCATAAAACATCCTTCGCATGAGATCGTCGAATCGTAGAACGCCAGCGACTACTCTACACAACTGGCATGCTGTGCACCCGCACCAGAGACCATTCCAGGGGGGCCATTCCAATATGGAAGATTCGAAAACCACCGTCAACGTGCCGTGTCACCACGAATCGTCGGTCAGAGTCCACGAATTTCGGGAGGGCGAGACCGTCCGCTTTTTCCGGCTTCCGTCGGGTTTATCCCGGCGGAGCCACAACTGGTCAGCTACCATGAGGCCGTCCACCTTTTCCGGCTTCCGTCGGGTTTGTCCCGGCGGAGCCACAACGGTTGAGCTACCATCAGGCCGTCCACCTTTTCCGGCTTCCGTCGGGTTTATCCCGGCGGAGCCACAACTGGTCAGCTACCATGAGGCCGTCCGCTTTTTCCGGCTTCCGTCGGGTTTATCCCGGCGGAGCCACAACTGGTCAGCTACCATGAGGCCGTCCACCTTTTCCGGCTTCCGTCGGGTTTATCCCGGCGGAGCCACAACTGGTCAGCTACCATCAGGCCGTCCGCTTTTTCCGGCTTCCGTCGGGTCTATCCCGGCGGAGCCACAACTGGTCAGCTACCATGAGGCCGTCCACCTTTTCCGGCTTCCGTCGGTTTTCCGGCGGAGCCACGACTGGTCAGCTACCACCACACGATACCACACCTTCGGTCGAGTCCCCGGCTTGCCATCACGGCGGTACGCCTTCGCACCGAATCAAGCCGCGGCCTGTTTCGGCTCGGCCGCGGCGCCGTTTTGCCGTTGAGCACCAGCCTTGGCCAGCACACGCTTCATCTCCAGTAGCCGGCCAATCTTCAGTCCGCCGGGATGAACCCGACGGGGCTGGCGGAACGAGGGGAACAGAAATGGGACTATACCTGGAAGCCTGTCCTACGGCTCACGCTGCGGTAGTTTATTCTTACGTATTGGTTTCATAGGCGCGTTCGGCCCTCCTGCTTGCAGACGTTCTCAATCAGCTCGCATCATTTCGTCACTGGCGGTTATCTGTGGGTGCCCTCAGTCGGTGCGTTCACGCCACGCGCAGCATGCGGTAGAGTATGGAAGATGACAAGTTGCGCGTATCGGCGTTTACCGGCGTGGCGAGTGAGTTCCGCAAATCCGAAGAGGACAGCCATGAGACGAGCCGCAATGCTGTTTTGTTTGATTGCCACAGGCAATGGGGCGACCGCGGGAGAGTTTCTCTTTTCCTCCGGGCCCCAGGAATATGCCGGTACGAAGTACTACTGGTTGGCCGAGTGGGAGCTGCAAGTCAGCCTGCCGCGCGACGTGGCACCGGATGATCGCTTCGAAGTGCTGTTCGGTTCAAAAGGGCCGCAGAATCGCACGCTCTACTTCACCTCCGGCAATCAGCAGGGTTCGCTCGCCGAGGTGCGTCCCACAGCCTATGAGTGGATTCCCATTCCGCTCGGCCAATTGAGTGCCGGCCAAACGGTGAGACTCCACGGCAAGGGATCCCGTTCGATCGCGTTTATTGCAGGGGTTCGAACTGTCGGGCAGTCCACGAGTGCGCCGGATGTGAAATTCGTGCGTCTTGCATCGAGCGGCCCAGGCGGACAAGGAGATGGCGGTGCCGTCTGGTCCGAACTCGGCGGGTTCGAAATGAATGCTGCCACGCGCAAACTCTGGGATGCTGCGCCGGTAGAGCCCGACTGGCAGCGTGCCCGGCGATCGTCGCGGTTCGCTGGCATCGCATTGAGCAAGGTACAACGTTGGCTGCACGAGCGATGTCTGCGCGATCGCGATGCGACATCCGGTTTGTTTCGACCCACCGGCAGTGAATGGAACTACTGGGATACGGCTGCCGACTGTTATCCCTTCTACATTTGGGCCGCCTATTTCACCGACAAGGAAGTGCTCGACACAGTGATGATCGAGGCCTTGCAGGCGGAACAGCGTCTCTGTAACCAGCGTGGATCGCCTGCCTGTCTCCTATGACATGGATCGGCAACAGCAGATCAGACGTCCCGCTGGATCGGATGATCTTCGGCGCCAGCGAATACGCCAAGGACGGACTGATTCCAGTGGTGGAGATAACCGGACGCGGTTATCCCTGGTTCCAGCGGATGCGCGGGATCGTGGACGATATCTTCAAGCACGCGAGTATCGACACGCCGTACGGCAAGATTCCCTCGACGAATATCGAAGTGAATGGCGAACTGCTGCAGCTTCTCCCGCGACTCTACAGCATGACGGGCGATGAGAAGTACCTCCAATGGGCTCATCGATTGGCCGACTACTATCTCCTGCCGGGGCATTTTGTTCCCGAGCGACTGTCCGATCACGGCTGCGAAATCATCGGTGGCTTGGGTCTGCTGTTCGCCGTCGATTCACCAGTTCATCCCGAAAAATGCCGCCAGTACCAGCCTCATCTGCAGTACATGTTCGACGAGATCTTGCGGAGAGGGACTAATTCGGATGGGATCATCATCGGCACGCTGCAGGAGACTGCCGGGCCGCATAACGAAGTGACCTTGCGCGATGGCTGGGGATACGATCTGGTCGGGTTCTTCGACTACGACCTGGCACTCGGAGAGCATCGTTACCTGGAAGCCATTCGCCGGCCGATGACCAACCTGCTCAAGCCGCGCTACCTGCACTTCAATTGGGACCACGGGTCGCGGGACAACGTGGCTGATTCGGTGGAAGGGGCACTCTACCTGCTTTATCGCGTTCCGACCGTCGAGGCGTTCGTGTGGGCCGATCGCGAAGTGGCCACGTTGCTGGTCGATCACGTCAACGCCGATCGACTGTGGGAAACGCATAAACTCGAAGCGAACACGGTACGGACCGTGCTCATTCACACGATGCTCCACACGCGCAACGTGATCGCTCGGCCCTGGCAGCAGGGACTGCAAGTGGGAGCAGCTCCCTGCGGAAAAGGAATCTGCCTGTACATCAGTTCGGACAAGCTCTACCAGGGACGCCTCCAGTTCGACATCCCGCGACACCGCCTCTACATGGGATTCCGCGAGGACTGGCCGCGCATGAACGCGGTCCCGGAATGGTTCACCGTGGAACCGGATGAAGCCCACACCTACAGTATTGCCGATGGTGATACCGGTACGAAGCAGCTGGTCACGGGGAAGACGCTGAGTGAAGGGTTTGCCGTGAGCGTTAAGCCCGATGTGCCTCTGCGACTGGTGGTGCTACCTGAGTAGCTGCGGAGCTGTCGCTTTCTGTGTTGGATACGGGCACATGGCAATACGCAGCCCTTGGGCGGTGACAAATCTATGTCATGATGGTGCCTGCACGCTCGCGCGGTCCACATTGTCTTTACCGCCACACAACTGGCTGGCCTGTCCCCACTACCTCTACCGGGCCAATTGCCATTGGCTCAGGTGGTTGCCCTCGTTTCCTGCACAGGTGCGTCTTCCGGTCAGCACCAGAGACTGCATTTGAATGGGCTGGAAGAAAGAACGGTCGCCGACTGTTGCACTCACCTGTGTGTCAAGCGTAGGCTGACGGGCAGTCGTGTGGTCCTGTCCCCTCTGGCACGCACCCCATAGGAGGCCACGCCCATGTTAGGCCTTCGTCTCACCAAGCGTCGGCGGTTGCTTCGTTCCCTGCGCGAGCGGCAGTTACTCCTCGAGCCGCTGGAAGACCGGCGCATGTTATCGGTCTTCACGGTGAATTCGACCGGCGACGAACCGGACCGGGAACCGGGCGACGGAAAGGCGGTGACCATCAAGGGGACCACCACGTTGCGGGCGGCGCTGACGGAGGCGAATGTCCAGTTGGGTAAGGACACGATCGAGTTCAACATTCCGGGCACCGGTCCCCACGTCATCCGGCCGGCCACGCGCCTGCCGATGATTCTCGATCCGATCTCCATCGACGGCTACTCGCAGCCGGGTGCCAGCCCCAACACCCAGGCTTTGCAGGACGGTCACGACGCGGTCATCCAGATCGAATTGGACGGAAGTCTCTTGCCGATAGGGTCGAACGGACTGGAGATTGTGATCGGCCAGAGCGAGGTGACGGGATTGGCCATGTACTCCTTTCGCGGCACGCCTCTTCCGCCGGAGGAATTCCTGGGGACGACTGTCATCGCGGAAAACGGCACCGGTATCTGGCTCTGGGCCGGTGGCGGCAACATTGTGGCGGGGAATTTGCTGGGGGCCAAGGCGAATGGGTTACCTCCTGCGAATGCTCCTTCAGGCTGGAGCATGACCAGTGGCATCACAATCGGCTCTTCCGACAACGTGATCCAGGAAAACGTCATCGTGGGAAGCCAGACGGCCGGCATCATCATTGGGGCCAAAGACGCGGATGCGGTGGCGCTGAACGTTCACAGCAACATGATCTACGGCAACTACATTGGCGTGGCGCAGGATGGTGAGACACCGTTGCCCAACCAAACGGGCGTGTTGATCTGTTGGGGTGCGTTTGGCAACCAAGTTGGGGGCGACAGTGCAAATTTCGGCAACTTGATCTCCGGCAACAAGAGCACCGGCATCAGCATTGTGGGCTTGGGATCTGGTGGCACGTATGTCGGCGCCAACGTCATCCAGCGGAACCGGATTGGTACGGACCGGAATGGGTGGCTTATCGATCCCGACGGCAAGGCCAATAGCGGCGACGAGACGGGCAACGGTCACGTGGGCATCCAGATCAAGAGTTCGCCGAACAACGTCATTGGTGGCACAACCGCCGATGCGGGCAATGTCATCTCGGGCAACGAGGGTGGCATACTCATCGTCGCTCCGCAGTCGGAACACAACGAGATCCGGCACAACAAGATCGGCACGGATGTGGAAGGCAAGGTCGCATTGCCCAACGCAGTGAACGGGATAGAAATTCAGCAGGCGCCCCGCAACACGATCAAGTCGAATTTGATATCTGGTAATTCCGGCACGGGCGTCCGTATTGAAGGACCGGGTGCCACGGGCAATTTGATCGAGACCAACCTGGTCGGCACGGACGCGACGGGGACGCTGGCGCTGGGTAATCACTTCGGCGGGATCGACATCATCAAAGCTACCGAAAACGTCGTTTTTCGTAACACGATTTCCGGCTCTCAGAGTTTTGGCGTTGGAGTGACGATTGACGGTCCCGAGGCCAAGAATAACCGGGTTTCCGAGAATCGCATTGGGACAGATGCGGCGGGCATGAAAGACCTGGGTAACACCGGGGCGGGTGTGGCCATCGTGGGCGGATCAGATAATACGATTGACGGGAACATTATCTCGGGCAATGACCTGTGTGGCATCTTCGTTGACGGCGCGACGGCTAAGCGGAATGACGTTCACGGCAATTTCATTGGCACCGACATCACGGGGAACGCAGGACTGAAGAATGGCCTCGACGGCATCTGGATCCAGCACGCAGCGGACAACTCGATCGGCAGCCTCGATCCCGCCTCCCGCAACATCATTGCAGGAAACGATCGCGATGGTGTCCGTATCTCCGGCAAAAGCGCGAAGGGGAACAGAGTCCTCGGCAACTATATCGGTACGAACGTGGTTGGGACGACGGCTATTGTTAACGGTGGAGCGGGAGTCCGTATCGTCAATGCCCCGGGCAACGTGATCGGTGGCACAAGTGCCAACCACCGGAATGTGATTTCGGGGAACAAGGAAGGAGGCGTGGCGATTATTGGCGCGGATGCCTCTGGCAACGTGGTAGAGGGAAACTACATCGGCACGAACTCGCAGGGCACCAGTGGAAAGATGGGAAACTCTCGTGCTGGCGTATTGATCGAAGGAGCGCCACGAACGGTCATCGGCGGAGAAACGACTGTCACCGGAGCCGCGCCTGGAAATGTCATCTCCGGCAATTCCGCTCCAGGCATTTACATCAAGGGTACGGGAGCCACGCAGACCAAAGTCCAAGGTAACATCATTGGCCGAGACGCCAATGGCCAGCGGCTGGGAAACAACGGTGCGGGGATCTTGATCGAAAATGCGAGCCGGACGGAAATCGGTTGGACGACGACCACTACCGGTCCAGTGCCCATCGTTGGGAAGAGCAATATCATCTCCGCCAACAAGGGTGACGGTATCCGTATCCAGGGCAACTCGGCATTACGTAACCTGATTCGTCGGAACGCCATCTACGAAAACGTCCAACGAGGAATCAACCTTGTGGGTGGCCAGGAGCAACTGCGCCGGAACAAGGACAGTGTCACGCCCAATGACCCAGGGGATTTTGACAACGGCGCCAATGACTGGATGAACTTCCCAGTCGGAGTGATCGCGTGGTACGACGGTGTGGACACCATCATCAGCGGTGTCCTCGACACGCTCAATGCGGAGAACGCCACTATCGACATCTACGCGACCAACGTGGTCGATTCCTCCGGTTTTGGCGAAGGGCGATACTACCTTGGTTCCGCCACGCCGCTTGACACCGGCGCATTCCGGCACGTGATCCATGGACAACTCGGCCCCGCCACCATTCCCGGTTTTCCTTCCGGGGAGACGGTCTTCCTCGGTGCCACTGCTACCAACGCCAATGGCTCGACCTCCGAGTTCTCGGCCGTCTGCGGTGATCCCGATGGCGATGGGAGTGTCGACAGCGACCAGGACGGTTTGCCAGACGTGTGGGAAAGAAACGGTGTGGATATCAACGGCGACGACGTGATCGATCTCGATCTGCCGACGTTGGGGGCCTTGTGGAACCGCAAGGACGTGTTTGTCGAACTGGACTGGATGGACGGATACAAGTTGGATGACGCGTCGATCAACGCGGTGAAAACGGCGTTCCGCAACGCGCCAGTGGGCAATCCAGGCGGGATGGGGACGGGGATCACATTGCACGTGAACCACACCCTGTTGGGGAGCCCAGGTGACACCATTCCTGCCTCGACCACCCCGGTACCGTTTGCCAAGACACCCGCTGCAAATGATGACTTCTGGGATCTGAAAAACCTCTACTTCGGGACAGCTTTGGATCGAGTCTCACCAAACGGCTACAACATCCTCAGTGCACGCAGTCTCGTGTATCACTATACGATTGTAACTGCGGCAGTTGCCGGAGCACCCGGGTGGGGCGAACTGCACGGTGACGACTTCGTCAACAAGAAGGAGGCGGATTGGGAGACGGATGCCGCGGCCTTCATGCATGAACTGGGGCACAACCTGGGCCTCAATCATGGAGGGCCCATGAGTCGCGATGCCGCCGCGAACGCTCAGGGCAACATAAACTACAAGCCCAACCACCTGAGCATCATGAACTACTCTTATGTCTACCTTAATTGGGCGACGAAAAGACCGTTAGACTACTCGCGGTATACCACCAGCGACCTCAATGTCCTCGACGAAAATGATCTGCAGGAACTCGTCGGCATCTCCTTTGGCAAACCCTGGCAGAACAGCTTCAATCCCTGGAACGTCGTGTACTCGTATCCGGACAGTGGCATAGCGCAGGCAGCCACGGCGGTCATTTCCGGGTCAGTTGACTGGGACCACGATGGTGAGATCGATTTATTGAGCAGCGTTGCTGCCAACATCAATGACCAACCAACCAAGGCTGCCACAGGAAGTCTGCAGGTCTTGCAGAGCTTGGAGGAATGGGACTATTTGCGGTACGACTTTCGCAGCGGATCAGGCTTTAAGGGTGTGGTCGCCCTGCCCGACATCGAGTACTTGATTGAAGTCGCAATGACTTTGGACACCGATGGCGATGGGATTAACAATGCCGATGATAATGTGCCCGCGATCTTCAACCCGAATCAACTGGACACGGACGGCGACGGCATCGGCGATGCGGGAGAACTGGCCAATCTGGTGCTCTCCAGCGCTAGCGCCGCCGACGGCACGCAGGTCACCGGCACTGTTACCCTGCTGCTTCCCGCGCCCGCGGAAGGTGCGCTGGTGCAGCTGTTTTCCAGCCAACCGTGGATGGTCGAACTGCCGCGGTATGTGGTTATACCGCCGGGTGCGCGGGTGACAAGTTTCCAGTTCCCGGTGACGGCCTGGAACCTCGAGCCGACGAAGGTTGTGGTGTACGCCTCCTACGGGCCGGACTACGTCGAGACGGAGTTGACGGTCGGGCCGGCCAGGACAACTGCGGATCTGTCGTTGTCCATGGTCGCCGCACCGGATCCGGTTGGCTTGGGCGGTGTCGTAGCTTATGCGATCGATGTGGCTAACCACGGGCCGCAACCGGTCACCGGAGTGACTCTTAGCGACACGCTACCGGACGGCGCGGTGCTCAAGACTGCAACCGGTACGGTGCGCGAACGCGTTCCGGGACCCGGCTTGCACGTACGGTTCGATTTCACGTACGACACAAATGACTTCTTCGATTCGCAGGAGAAGCGGGACCTGTTGCAGTTGGCGGGCGACATCTTTATGAGCGTGATGGGCGACGAACTGGATGCGATCGTCCCGGGAGCGGGCAACACGTGGACAGCCGTCTTCCCCCACCCGGCCGCCGGTGCCGAGGAGCGTATTACCGATCTGGTGATACGCGAGAATGAAATCGTGGTTTTTGTTGCGCGCGGGATCTGGGCGACTCGGGGACGGGCGTTGCCGAAGGCGCACTGGCCGGTCCCGGCAGCCTCGAAAGTCTGGGTAGTGCGGACTTCATTCACACGGTCGCCACGCGAGGCCAACGGGGCGCAGATGGACCTGCTCCGACTGACTTCGGTCCCTGGGGCGGTACGATTACGTTCAATACCAACTCGGCCGTCACCTTCTCGTACGACGACGAAGTGGAGCCTGGAGCGTTCGACTTCTTCACCGTCGCGCTGCACGAAATGGCCCACGTGTTGGGGCTGGGCACGTCCGCCTCATGGCAGACCTATGTGGACGCCGCACAGGAGGTCTTCCGCGGCCCCGCCGCGCGACTGGAACACGACGCGGGCGGCGATGTGCCGCTGGATGTTGCGACGCTCGGGCACTGGCGTGAGGGAATCACCGAATCAGGCGAACCGGTACTGATGGACCCCTCACTGCCGCTCGGGAGTCGATTGTGGTACCCGACCGCCTTGGACTGGGCTGGACTGGCCGACGTCGGCTGGAACATCGACGGTATGCTGACCGTCGAGCGGCCAGTCACGTTTGTGGAGATCGCGGGCTCGGTGATCGGGGACATTGGTGTGCTCGAGCCAGGTCAGAGTGTGACGATGACCTTGGAGGTTCAGCCGACGGCGGCCGGCCCGATCCACAACGTGGCGACGGTCAGCGGTCATGGTGACGATCCGGACCTGAGCAACAACACGGTCGAGACGAGCGGCACCGTTACCCCCTTGGTATTGATCGTGAACACGACCGATGACCTGGACGACGGAGTGGTCGATGCAACCCATACGAGCCTCCGCGAGGCGATCAACGCGGCGAACAACGCATTTGGGCTGAACACGATCTCGTTCGATATTCCGGGCCCCGGTCCCCATACGATTCAGCCGACTTCACCCTTGCCGATCATTACCGACCCGATCATCCTTGATGCCGCGACCGAGCCCGACTTTGCGGGTACACCTTTGGTGGAGCTTGATGGCAGTCTGGCCGGGGCGGCTCAGCGGACTGACGATTACCGCCGGGGGCAGCACCGTGCGCTCTCTGGTGATCAACCGTTTCCAGAGCGATGGCATGCTCGAGATGGGGAACGCGATTCTGCTCAAGACCGGCGGCGACAACACGATCGAAGGCTGCTACCTGGGCACCGATTTCAGCGGCACTCTGCCCCTGGCCAACGAGGGCGCCGGTGTGCTCGTGCTCGAGTCAGATGACAACCGGATCGGCGGCGCCGACCTGGACGCGGGAAACGTCATTTCCGGCAACTCGGAGTGGGGAGTTTTTCTGGGGCCGGATGTGCACGGCAACGTGCTCGCGGGCAACTTGATCGGCACCAATGTGACCGGCGACGCGGCGATCGGCAACGGCCGGGCGGGGATCGAACTATACCGTGCCAGCAGCAACGCGGTAGGTGGACCGTCTCCCGCCGCGCGGAACATCATTTCCGGCAACGCAATGGGGTTATCGATCCAGAACATTGCCGGCATCGGGCTGTCGGCCAATCGGGTCGAAGGGAACTACATCGGGACCAACGCAGCCGGGAATGCGGCGGTGCCCAATGGCACGGGTATACAGATCGTTGACTCGTTCTCAACGTTGGGCGGCACGGATGCCATTGGTGGGACGGTGTCGGGCGTGGGAAACGTTATCTCGGGGAATCTCGGCGCAGGGATACAGGTTTTTGGCACAGCCTCGATCCATGTGCCTGACGAGACCTATCCCATTCGCGGGAATCTGATCGGCGTGGCGGCCGACGGGGTCGCTCCACTGGGCAACGGTGGTGACGGTATCCTACTTAAAGGCAGCGTCGCGGTCGGTGGATTCGAGCCGGGCGCCGCCAACGTGATCGCTTACAACGGTGGCAGGGGTGTAGCCTTGCAGTTGCGGCGCGATCTGGGGACCTTCCTCGTGGGCCAGTCGGAGACAGCTTTGCTTCGCGGTAATTCGATCCACGATAACGGCGGTTTGGGAATCGACGTGGGCAAGGTCGGCGTGAATGCGCCAATTCCGGGATCGGATCGCAGCCTCAACTTCCATCCCAACTACCCGGAACTGACACGCGTTTTTTCTGGCCAGGGGATGACGACGATGGAGGGGAGCGTCACGGCAATTAAGCTACCGCTCAACGGCATGCGTTTGGACAACGAAATCGACTTCTACGCCAGCCCGACCGCCGACCTGTCCGGCCATGGAGAAGGCATGAACTATCTGGGGAGCGTTTCGGTGTTCACATATGACGTCGGGAGTTTCTCGGTGACGCTGCCCGTCGAAGTGCCTGCCGGGCACGTGATCACGGCGACCAACACGCGCTGGGGCATGGTCTCCGAATTCTCCGCTGCCGTGGAAGTGCTGCCCGATGCCGACGGCGACGGAGTACTCGATGCGGTGGAAGATGCAGGACCTAATGGTGGCGATGCGAATGAAGACGGTATGTTCGACAGTCTGCAAAACACCGTCGCCTCGCTGCCCAACGCCGTCGATGGAAAATACGTGCTTCTCACGGCCGAAACGGGTGCGACGGTGCGCGACGTGCGCGCCTGCAACAACCCGTCCGATTACGATGCCCCGTCGAAGGTTGAATTCCCGGTCGGTTTCTTTTCGCTCTATGCGTCTACTGGACAAGTGATCCTCAAGACGTTGGGCGGGCCGACGTTTGACACGGTTTATAACTTCGGACCGACGACCGACCGCGCATACGATCATTGGTATCATCTTCCAGCCAGTGACTACGAAATCGATCCCGATGGCGTGATTATCGACGTAGCCGGAATTCCAGCGGGCACGCGGATCGGGCCTGCCGTGGTTCCCTTTGGAGCCGAAACGACACTCGTCGTCAACTCAGTGGACGATGACGACGATGGTCTGCCGGATAACGGACGCATGACTCTTCGCGAGGCCATCAACCTGGCAAACTACCTGCCCGGACGAGATACCATCGCGTTCGACATTCCAGGATCCGGCCCCCACGCGATCCAACCAACGACAGGGCTCCCGCCGATCACCGATTTCCTGCTTATCGACGGCTACACACAGCCGGGGGCCGCGCCGGCGACCGACGACTCGCTGGCCACGATCTTAATCGAGTTGGATGGCAGTCAGGTGCCGACCGCCCATGGTCTTGTGATGGCCGCCGATCAATCCGCAATCCGCGGTTTGGCCATTAATCGCTTCGTCACGGACCAAAATGGATACAACGGTGGCAGCCAGATATACGTGGGGGGTGACGGCAATATTATTGAAGGTAACTACATCGGGACAGATCCGTCAGGTGGCGTAACCTACCCGGTGTCGGGCTGGGCTTTCGTCCCGAAGTATGGCATTCAGGTCGAGGGAAGAAACAACCTGATTGGAGGCACAACTCCTGCCGCTCGGAACGTGATTTCAGGACTCACCTATGCCGGTATCCTTGTCTACACCCCTTACGGCAGTACCGATTCGATACGGAACAACCAGATCCGGGGGAACTTCATCGGTACCGATGCCACCGGGATGCAGGCGCTCGGCAATAGTATCGGCGTCTATCTCGATGTGACGGGGGGTAATGTTATCGGAGGCACGATTGCAGGAGCCCGCAACCTGATTTCAGGCAACATCGAGGCAGGTATTGCGCTCAGTAACTACCGCACGGATCCGTTTTTTCCGGGTAATCGCGTCGAGGGAAATTTCATCGGCACCGATGTTGCGGGGAGTGGCGCATTAGGAAATGGCGAAGGTATTGTGATCAGCTGTGCCAATAATACCATTGGTGGAACTGATCCAGGAGCGCGGAACGTCATTTCGGGTAACCAGGGCGTAGGGATCTGGTTACGGCTCTATGAAACGCCCGTCACTGGTTACAACGCGATTCAGGGTAACTTCATCGGCACCGATGGTACCGGTACACTCCCCGTACCCAACATGGCCGGCGGAGTGTCGATCGATGCGAACACGGACAACTTGATTGGCGGACTCGTCCCCGGTGCCGCGAACCTGATTGCGTACAACCTGGGACCGGGTGTGGGGATCACGACTTCTTACGCGAAGAACAACTCGATTCTTGGCAACTCTATCCACTCCAACGGTGATCCCTTGACTGGCGATGGACTGGGCATCGACATCGGCGGATTGTATGAAAACGACCATCGCGAGGAAGGTTCTTCGCCTGCGCAGTTCACTTCGCTCACTGCGCTGCACAACGGGCCTGTGCTGGTCGTCGATGGCGCCATCCTAGGTCAGCCGCTTCACCCGTATGACGTCGTCTTGTACTTCGCTGGAGGCGGTATTTCCTCGTATGGCTTTGGGGTCTCTACCGACGACGTCGGCGTGGCGATGTTTCATCAGGAAATCAATACGACCGGCGAGCTGGACCATGGGGTCATTAACGATCCGTATCAGCCACCGGGAATGTACAACCAGCAGAACTATCCCGCTTTGGATTCGGCGATTGTCAGTGCTGGTGAAATGACAATCCACGGTACACTCGACAGTCATCCTGACACCACGTTTCGTGTCGAGTTCTTCTCCAGTCCCGAGCCCGATCCTACCGGCTATGGGGAAGGGCAGGACTTTGTGGGCTCGGTCGATGTGACTACTGATGACGATGGTCTCGTTACATTCGCCGTCACTTTGTCCACGACCATCCCGCTAAGTCGCGTCATCACGGCCACGGCCACGGACCCCAGTGGCAACACGTCGGCGTTCTCAAATGCGGTTTACCCGTCGATCGGTGCGGCCGATTTCGGTGATGCTCCCGACCCCGGTTTTCCCACGCTGCTGGGCACTGACGGGGCGCGTCACGCAGTGGGTTCGCCCCTTTTCTTGGGACTGATTGTTGATGCCGAGGAAGATGGGCGGCCGGATCAGTTGGCGGCTGGTGACGATGCAGCTGGCAGCGATGACGAAGACGGTATCACGTTCTTGACACCCCTTGTTCCTGGCGAAATGGCTGCGGTTGGTGTCACGGCTTCGGCTGATGGGCGGCTCGATGCGTGGATCGACTTCGGGGACGATGGTACCTGGTCGGATGACGCCGACCACGTGTTTGCGAGTGTGACGCTGTTGCCGGGAGTGAATACATTGTTCTTTAGTGTACCGGAATCGGCTCAGGTGGGGGCGAACGCACTGGCTCGATTTCGATGTTCAAGTGCGGGAAGGCTGAGTTTTGATGGTCCGGCCATCGATGGGGAAGTGGAAGACTATATCGTGACGATCGTGCAGCCCACCCCTGGCAATCGCTCGCCAGTCGCGGCCGATGATGCGGCCACGACGCAAGTCAGTGTCCCGGTGGCGATCGACGTGACGGCCAACGATGTTGACCCCGAAGGATACCTGGATTCTCGCTCGGTTACCGTCACCGCTGTGCCCGCATACGGGACGGTGTTCGTCGATCGGCCGACCGGTGTGATCACGTACGTTCCGCTGGCCGGCTACACGGGTGACGATGAGTTCGTTTATCGCGTCGCCGATGCCGAAGGACTGGTAGACACGGCGCGCGTGAGAGTGCACGTACTGCCCGGCAATCAGCCGCCGGTGGCGGTTGATGACCTGGCCGCGACTGACGAGGATGTAGCTGTGGTGATCGATGTGTTGGCGAACGATCAAGATCCGGACGGGAATCTTGATCCCACGACGGTCAGGATTGTCGTGTTGCCGAATCATGGATTGCTGGTAGTCGACGGGGTGAATGGCGCCGTGACGGTCACGCCCGAAGCGGATTTCTCTGGCGCGGATCGATTTGTCTATGCCGTGTCTGACACGCAGGGGATCTCAGCCCGCGCAGTAGTGGAGATCATTGTGCAGCCGGTCAGCGATCCGCCGCTGGCCGAGGATGACCTGGCCGAAACCGACAAAGATGTCCCGGTGGTCGTGGACGTGCTGGCCAATGACACGGATGCCGATGGCGATCTCGATCCGACCAGCGTGGTGTTGGTGGGGTCGCCGCAGCATGGCTATGCAGAAGTGGACCCGGCCACGGGGCAGATCCTGTACACGCCAGATGCCGGTTTTACCGGCGTCGATGCGTTTGTCTACCGCGTCTTGGATCTTACGCAACAAGCGGCTACGGCCACGGTGTTGCTCGAAGTGTTTTCCATCGGCCATCCACCCGAGGCGATGAGCGATGTGGCCGAGACGCCGGAAGATACACCGATCACGATCGACGTGGCGGCCAATGACACGGACGCGGACGGAGATCTCGATCCCGGCTCCGTGCGGATTCGGGTCGGCCCCCTGCAAGGCACGGCTGACGTCGACCCCCAGACCGGCCAGGTCCTGTTCACTCCTGCCGCGGACTTCTCGGGGGACGTGCTGCTGTGGTACGAGATCCGCGATACGCTCGGCCAGTCGGATATCGGCCTGGTCCACATCACGGTCACGCCGGTGAACGATCCGCCGCAAGCACATGACGATACGGCGGTCATCTTGCGAGACACACCAACGGATCTGTACGTGCTGAGCAACGACACGGATGTTGACTCGGCGATCGATCGCACGACGCTGCGGATCGAAACGGATCCCACTTCCGGTTCCGTTGCGATTCAAACGGATGGCAGCGTACGGTACACACCGCTGACCGGATTCACCGGGACTGATCACTTCCAGTACACGGTCGAGGATGGCGCTGGCGCACGCTCGAACATGGCAATGGTCTCGATCATGGTGCAGGCCGAGCCCACGATGTTGGTCGTGGGGCGCACGTTCGAAGATCTCGATGCGGAAGGTCCCGGCCTGCAGGGTCCTGGTGTCGCGGGGTACCCGATCTATCTGCTCGACGGCCAGGGCCAGTTACTTGCCACGACGCTCACGCAAACCGACGATCTCGCGACGCCAGAGGATGAAACTGGCTGGTACCAATTCCCTGATCTCCCCCCCGGCACCTACGTTGTGGCTCAGAAGAACGTCCCACCCTGGCGGCAGAGCCATCCGGAGGATCAGGGGATTCAGCTCCCCGATGCGCATGTCAATCCGGGCCTGTACGTGGTGACGTTGTCGAAGTCGCAGACGCTGGAAGTATTGGATTTTGGCAACTACCGTTCGGGTGAAGTCGGTCATGCCAGCATCGCCGGCCATGTGTACCTGGATGTGAACGACGACGGGATCTGTGGCCCACAGGAACTGATGCTCCCCAATGTGCCTATCACCATCGAGGGACCCGTGACGCGGGTGGTCATGACCGATGCGACGGGCTCGTATCGCGCGGATGATCTGCCGGCCGGCTTGTACACGATCACGGAAACCCAGCCGCTGATTTTCCAGGATGGCCGTGACACGATCGGAACACCTCGCTCCGGCACATTGGAAAACGATCGGTTCGTAGACGTCGAACTGCTGCCCGACATGCTGGCCGAGGACTATGACTTTGGCGAATACGGTCTGAAATCGCAGTTCATCGGCAAGCAATTACTGCTGGCCTCCACGCCGCCAGGGAGTGTGTACCTGGGCGCCCTGCAGGTGGGTAGCGGTGAATCGGTGCTGCTGTTAGAGGCCCCGGAGAGCGGCACGCTGCACGCGGCGGCCAGTTCGGAAGGAGAGTTGCCGACGATCCAGCTCTACGACGACCACTGGCGGCCGGTGACGCTGACCACCAGCCAGGGCGAGTTGCGAGCGCCCGTCGCGGGTGGTGACACGTATCTGGTCTATGTGAATGCTACTGACCCAGCGACGGTCAACGCGACGTTGGATACCGGGCCGGCTTCTCAGCCAGCGTTCGTGTACAGGAATGCTCAAAATGCGATCGACGTGAATGCCGACGGTTACGTGTCACCGCGCAACGCGCTGCTGGTGATAAACGCCTTGAACACCACGGGAGCGCGGCAGCTTTCGGGTGTGAATTTGAGTGACGCTTACGTCGACGTCAGTGGTGACGGATATCTGTCACCTCGCGACGCGCTGCTGGTGATCGATTGGCTGAATCATGGGGATGGCGAAGGTGAGGGAGAAGGTGAAGCAGTCACAGTCATCCCTTCGTTGGCAACTCTTCCCGCGTTTGGCCGCGAATCCGTGCGACCGGCACGCACCGAACGGGCTGTCACCCGCGTGCACCGTACCACACGTTTCATGGAAGACCGTGAGACACGGTGGACGATGACCGGAACAGACGAATCGTCGGTCCATCGCCAGATTTGGGACCGCGCCATGCGGGAGTACCAGAGCGACACCACCGCTCGATTGTCGCCGGCCCTGGAAGACGTGCTGGATCTCCTGGGAACGGAAGAGGATACGGAGATGTCCTGTCTCGCAGGGCCACCGCACGAATTGCATTCGTCGGGTCGTCGCGGATCTTGAAAGTGGCCGACATCAACGCGGTCTTCTCGCGGCCTGAGACACATCATTGCCGGGCAATCACGGGTTTACGGTGAGGGAAGCGATGGCAGATCGCAGCGAGGATGGGCCCACGCCTGCTCTGTCGCACGCTGGACCAGGCCGAGCACGGCCTGGAAATCGGGATCCGACGCGCTGGCATATGTGGCGCCGCTGCGAACCGCTTGCCCTCATTTCCCACGTTCTGGCAAGCGTGGCTACGTCAAACCGCTCAATCCGCCAGCGGCAATATCTTCACCGTGCGAAACTGAATCTCGCCCCCTTCCGATTGCAGGCCAATCTTTCCGGCGACTTCGTCACAGCCCGTGCATTCATTCACCTTCTGGCCGTTGACTTCCAGTGTCAAGTTGCCACCCTTGAGCGTGATTTCATACTCATTCCACTCGCCAGGTTTCTTCTCGTTGCCCGTCACTTTCGCGACACCCATGAAGTCGCCGAGCTCGGGAATCGTCACGGTGCGGAAACGATCGGAATCGTTGGCAACCTGAAAACCCTGAAAAGCCCAGATGTCCCCGGCACTCTCACTCTTCAACTGAGCTTCCACACACTTGGGCAACATCATCGGCTTGCCAGTGATCCGTAGCAATACGCCGCTGTTTCCCGGTTCCTTGCCCGGCGCCCAACGCCATTGGACAACCAGTTTGAAATTCTTGAATTCCTTACTGGTCGCCAGGTATCCCATCGGCTCGCCTTTGCAGACCAACAGCCCTTCCTTCACGCTCCAGACATCTTCCATTTTCACGTTTGGGTCGACCAGGAAAAATTCCCAGCCCGACAGGTCCTTGCCGTTGAACAAGTCGATCGTCTTCTGATCATCGGCATACCCTTTCGCGGTCCAGCAGCAGGCCAGTCCCACGATTCCCAGCAGAATGCAGCGTCGCATGTGTCGTCTCCTCAAATCTGCCAAAAGATGAATGTCTTTTCCCTCCCAGAGATACTCCAACGAGGTGCCACTCGGCCCCCTTTGGACCAGCGTCTGACTTGCAGCCGCGGATCGGTACGAGCTGCGTCGCGCCTGCGGCTCTTGAAGTTGCGATTTTTTCTCGCCCCCTCTCCCCCGAAACATGGACGTGATACAGGCATCCATTTGGAAACCACTCGCACGTCGATGTTGTGGGGGAGAGGGACGGGGTGAGGGGGCCGGCATTGGATCACGGATTGCCCCTCGCCCTGGAAAATGCGCAACTTCAGAACGTACGGCTGCGGGTTAGACGAACCAAGGTTGCGGCCAAAGTAGCACCAGGTTTGCCTCGACACTATTGTAACCGAGTTCGGGGGTGGGTGGGACGGGGTGAAAATGCGAGTGGGTCAGCTAGCGAATATCACGTTGGGCCTGGCACGATGGGAGTCCGGGCAACCCCCACGGCAGGGTGTGGTGGTTGCATTCGGTTGCGTGGGCTGACATGAAGGTGTGAGTAGCAAGGAATTCCATGCCTGCAACTGAGGGGAGCTCGGACATCGCGCAAGACGAATCGGGTCGCCTGTTTACCTGGCAGTGATGGCGACTGTATTCCTGGTCGCCACGGCGCCACTCACAGCTGAGCAATCCACGGTCGGTACGCTGCTGGCCAAAACAGGTATCTCAAAAGGCATTTGTGCCGTTCCGGAATGTGACGATGCCGCGCTGGCCTTGGACATCGCCAGGCAGAGTGACTTCCTGGTACACGCTTTCGATACGGATCGCCAGGTGATCGCGACTGCGATCGATCGCTGTATCGCTGCAGGATACAACAGGAATCGAATGGTGCTGGAGTGCCTGCCGAGCGAGCCTCTTCCCTATGCCGAGAACCTCATTGATCTGCTGATCATCGGGAAAACGAACTCGAACGTGCGGGTTTCCGAAATGGCACGCGTGGTACATCCCCGTGGTTGGGTGCTGTTACGAGTGGATCGGGAGCGGGCCGGGGCGCTACAGGAAGCTGGCTTCGATCTGGTCGTCGAGGCGGATGGCTGGTCTTTATTGCGCAAACACGAATTGGCAGGCACGGACGATTGGTCTCACTGGTACCACCAACCGGACAACAATCCGATTTCGACCGACCAGGTGATCAAGGCTCCGTATCTCACTCAGTGGCTGGGTGCACCCTATTATCATGCCATGCCGGTGGTCAGCACCGTGGCGGCTGGTCGCGTCTTCGTGGCGTCCGGACATATTGCTCATCACGATCGTGAAATCCCGACGCTCAATACGCTTGTTGCTGCAATGGCTACAACGGCGCCGTGCTCTGGCATCGTGCCCTTCCTGACGGTTACCTGGTACACCGCAGCGCCTTCATCGCCACGCCCGACGTTTTCTATATGATTGATGGCCAGCAGATTCTTTGTCTCGATCCGGAAACAGGCAGTGAGCTGGAATGTTTGCAGATACCGGGTGCCAAGGGAACCTTGGTTTGGATCGCTAAAGTGGGCACCATGTTGTATGCCCTGGCGGGGCAAAATGAGCCGCCGGCCGAGACGCTCAAGGTGCATAGCGAGGGGCGTGGATGGGGCTGGGACCAGGTCGACCGAAACTACTCACCGGGCGGTGAGCACCAGATTCGCTGGGGCTTTGGCGAGTCGCTGGTGGCATATGATCTGCAACAGCGTCAACCGGTCTGGCGTCACGAACAGCCAGGCATCGATTCACGCGCTCTGGGAATCCTCGGCGACAGCCTTTTCTATTATGTTCCCGCCACGAAGCTGGCTTGTTTGAACCGTCGATCGGCGCGGTGCTGTGGACAAACGAAGACCAAGAGCAACTGGCGCTCATCGAACTCGAGGCTCAGGGATTGCAGGGGACTCCCGGTTTTCGCACCTCCTCCATGTTGCTGGCAACCCCGGTCGGGTTGTTCATGCAAGGGCAGAAACGCTTGAACGTGCTTGGTTTCTCGATTGAAGACGGCCGCTTTCTCTGGTCGAAGCGAAAATTTCACAACAACCCCAACATGGTCTTCGTGAACGGTCAGTTGTTGATCAGCGGCGTGCAGCGCAACGGGGCCGTTCAGGTAATCGATCCTGCCACCGGCGACACGCTGGAGAACTTGAACTTCTGGAAGGTCTCCTGTGCTCGACTGACCGGCAGCCCGGAAGCACTGTATTGTCGTGGTGAAGGGTTGGGCCGCTACGATTTTGAAACGCGGATATATACCGCGGAACGGACGGCTCGGCCGGGCTGCAATGACGGCGCGATACCGGCTAATGGCTTGCTTTACGTCGGTCCCTGGTTGTGTGACTGTAACCTTTCGATGCTGGGTCACTTGGCGCTCGGACCGGCACACGGCTTTGATGCGCATCACCAGCGGTTGACTGACGAGAACCTGCAGCGTGATGAATCGCATCGGGTAGCGGCGGAGTTGGCTGTCGAGCCGACCGATTGGCCCACTTATCGCGGCAACAATCAGCGAACGGCCGCGACGGCCGCGACGGTCGCCAGAGAAGGTTCGCATGCTCTGGCGATGCTCGGCGACCGGTTCCGGTGTACTGCCGGCGCAAGTGGTGGCGGTTGGCGAAAGGGCGTTTGCGGCCGGGGATGACGGCGTGGTGCGAAGCATTGATACCACCAGCGGCGAAACGAAGTGGCGTTTTGTGACGGGCGGCCCGGTACTGGCTTCGCCTACCGTGTGGGAAGGGCGGCTCTTCGTGGGCTCGGGGGACGGCTATGTTTATTGTCTGGATGCCGAGCGAGGCACGCTGCTGTGGCGTTTTCGGGTCGCGCCCATCGAACGAAGAATCATGGTCTACGGTCGCCTGGCGTCGACCTGGCCGGTTAACAGCGGAGTGCTCGTCGATGACGGAGTCGCGTATGCCGCGGCGGGGATCATGTTTCGTGATGGCACGCATGTGGTGGCGCTCGATGCGCGAACTGGCCAGCTACTGTGGCACAACGGAACAACCGGTAAACCGATCAACGATCAGTACGAGCTGCAGGCGGCATCGGCTCGGCACGCTCACGATTGGCAAGAACCGCCTCTGGCTGGCCTCGGGCAACGTGGTGGCACCAGTCTCTTTTGACTTGAAGACAGGTGAGTCGAAGATCATCCCGGCGAGCCGGGAACCCGAGTGGAATGCAGTCATGGTGCAGATACCCGAGCCCGCCGGCAAGGATTTGATGGTGTTTGCCGATCGGTTTCTCATGCACGGAGGACGACTGCTCTACAGCGGTGAAGGTCCTGTTGTCTCGTCCGCTCAGATTAGCTTTCGCGCTCTGGGTGAAGCGGGACAAGCGGTCAGTTCGGCTTTCACACCAGTCCGCTTCTGCGCGATACCACCGGCATGGGATGCGGATGTTTTCGTCATGCCGACCTCGCGCTGATGGAGATGTGCTGAGCTGGAAGACGGCAGACGTCCAACGGCGGCTGGAAGAAGCACACGATGTGATGGTGACCAGGGACCGGGAGATCCCCGGGGATACTCCGCAGAAATGGGGGCAGTACAATCTGATCGGCCGCGTGTTCAATGTGGTGGAACGCCAACTCAGGTCGACCAGCCAGTGGCCGGCAGTTCATCGGCAGTTGTTCGCACTGGTGGTTGCCCGGAACGCCGTCATCACGACCGAGCGCGGCATGAACCCGGCGGCACCATGCTCTGTGGCCGCGTACAGAAAGAACAATGGCCAACAAATCTGGCAAATGGAGCTGCCCGCAGAACCGCGCCTGGGAGGACTCGCCGTGTGTCGCAACGGCAGCATCCTGGTGACGCTGGCAGATGGCAGCGTAGTCTGTGTGGGCGGATAGCCGGGTGTGAGCCGAGTTTCGTTTTGGTTGCTGGTAAACGCTGATGTGTTCAAGTTCGCGATCAGTTACAATCGAAGGTGGCTTGCGGTAGGCAATGGAGAGTTGGAGTACACGCACTCAGGCATGTTCGGTGGATCCACGTACGGTCTTGTTGCGGTTGAGGTCGTACAATTTTCCCCCTGCTCCACGGCTCCAACTCGCGAGTGTACGGTCCCAGGGGTCTTCCTCATACCACGGGCTCTGCCGGTGGGATCCAGATTGGGTGGTGAACAAGGGGAAATGTGCTGATGATCACAAGAGACATATTTGACCGTCCGTCCGCACTGCTGGTTGTCTCGCTGGCAGTGTGTCCTCGTCTGTCTTCCGCTCACCGCTGACACGCCCGGCCCGGCCGTGCCGGCCGTGACGCGGGATCAGTTGGAGCAGGATTGGCTGACCCAGGCTCGGTTGCGCTTTGGCTCGGCCGGCACGGGCCTCTTCGCGGTGACACCGGCGGAAGATGCCCTGGGTGGCTGTGACGGCGTGATCAACGGCCAATGGGGATTCCACACCGAGATGGAGCAGGACCCCTGGTGGCAGGTCGACCTGGGAAGCGAGTTGGCGCTGGACCGGATCAAGATCTACAACCGTTGCGACGGCTTCGAATCGCGGGCGGCACATCTTCAAGTCTTGCTTTCCGGCGATGGCAAGGAGTTTACCACGGCGTACTGCCACGACGGCAGTAGTTTTGGCGGCTACACGGACCAGAGCCCGCTGGTGGTGTCGTTGGATGGGAAGCCGGCGCGTTATGTGCGGCTGCGACTGCCGGACAACGTCTATTTCCACTTGGATGAAGTGGAGATTCAGGCGCAAGGTGATGAGGCGAACATCGCTCTGCACAAACCGGCCACGCAGAGCAGTGTCAGCCAGTGGTCTGTCAAGCACACGCAGACCGTCTGGGTCCTCGATTGGCCGAACATCCTGGACCAGTCGATTCAGCGTGGCGAGCGACTGGCCGACGCTCTGCAGCGCCTCGGCGTGCAGACGCAGGAACATGTCGCGCGTTTGGAGGCTGTTGAGCGCGACGTTGCTTCATTTGGAGAGGAGACGGAGGAGTCGCAATGGAAATCGGCCTATTTTCGTGTCCGCCAGATCGTGCGGGAACTCGCTTTCACCAACCCGCTGCTCGATTTCAACCAGATACTCTTCGTGAAACGAGCTCCCACGATGTTTCCGCATATTTCCGATCAATACTACGGCTGGTGGTCTCGACCGGGCGGCGGAGTCTATGTGCTGGAGGATTTTCGGGGTGATCAAGGCAGCGTGCGGTGTCTCACCGAATCGTGGGCGGCCGGGAACTTCCTGCGACCCGACCTGTCGTACGACGCAGCCAAGGTGCTGTTTGCCTACAGCTGCTACGATTCCAGTATCGCGAATGTGGGAAACAAACGCGACAAAGCCAATGTCCCCGAGGGCGTATTCTATCACCTGTTCGAGATCGATCTGCGGACCGGTGAGTCGCGACAGTTGACGCGCGGCAAGTACGACGACTTCGACAGTCGCTACCTGCCAACTGGCGATGTGCTGTTTCTGTCGACGCGTAAAGGGCAGTTTCTGCAGTGTACGCAAGCCAACTCGCAGCGTACGTTGGAGGCGGACTTGCCGGACAGTTATGTTCGCTGCGGAGGTGATGACTATCGACCCGTTCCCGTTTTCACGATGCACACGATAAGCCAGGACGGCCGGAGCATCTGGCCGGTGTCGGCCTTTGAGACGTTCGAGTACACTCCTTCGATTGCCAGCGATGGTCGCGTCCTCTACTGCCGGTGGGACTACATCGACCGCTTCAACGGGCATTTCTTCAGCTTGTGGTCTTCGAATCCCGACGGCACGAACGCGCAGTTGGTCTACGGCAACTTCACGAAGCGCCCGCAGGCGACTCTGGAGCCGCGTTCGATACCCGGTTCCAGCAAAATCCTCTTTACCGGGTCTGCCCATCACTCCATCACCGGCGGTACGCTGGTGCTGTTGGATCAAGCCGCGGGTAACGAAGGGGAGGAACCGATCACGCGGCTTACTCCCGAAGTGCCCTTTCCGGAGACGGAAAGCAATGTCGGTTCCTTCTATGCGAACCCCTGGCCGCTGTCGGAAGATTTCTACCTGGTCAGTTGGAGTGATCACGCGCTGCCGCCACACGGTCGTTACGAGGATGACCGCAACCCGATCAATGCCCAAGGCATCTACCTGTGCGATGCGTTTGGCAATCTCGAACTGCTCCACCGTGATCCGCAGATCTCCAGCATGACTCCCCTGCCCATCAAGGCGCGCCTCAAGCCGCCTGTTTACTCCAGCCCAGTCGACTGGTCCGGTCAACAGGTGGGAAGTGTCGTGTTACAGGACGTCTATCAGGGACTCACGGGCATCGAGCGCGGGCAAGTCAAGCGGCTACGGATTGTCGGTGTCGTCCCCAAGGTGCAACCGAACATGAACACGCCGAGTCTTGGTGTGTCACATGAGGAGACGGGCAAATTCGTGCTTGGTAGTGTCCCAGTGGAAGAGGATGGTTCGGCGTATTTCCAGATTCCATCGGGGATATCCATCTTCTTTCAAGCTTTGGACGCCGACGGCATGGCATTGCAGACGATGCGCAGTCTCGTCTACGTGCAACCGGGGCAAACGATGTCCTGTGTCGGTTGCCATGAACCGCGCCAGTCGACGCCGACCATGCAGAACCTGTTGGCCATGCGGCGAGGGCCATCCACGATTCAGCTCGGACCGGCCGGTACTTGGCCCTTGCGTTTTGACACGCTCGTCCAACCAGTGCTCGATCAGAAGTGTGTCGAATGTCATCAGCCGTCCGCTGCCGACCCCGTCGCGGCTCGGACCGACCTGAGTCAACCGGCCGCCTGGCAGACGTTGATCAGCTACAGCAACAACGACTTGTCCGAGTCTGGTGTTCGAGCGTGACGCGTCGATTCCGGGTGACAATCCGGCCCGGCAAAGCAAGCTGCTGAAATACTTGCGGACAGATCCGACGCACACCCAGATCATGCTGGGAGACGAAGACATTCGCCGCCTGGCCGCCTGGATGGACACGTACGGGCAGACGCAGGGCGCCTTCAGCGCGGAGCAGGAGAAGCAGCTGGATACGCTCCGCGAAGAATTTCGGTTCCTGTTTTCCGACCGTTAGGCAACGACGGAATCGTAGCTGAGCCCGCCGAGGGCTCAGGGAAGTGGGTTAACGTAATGAGGCTCCGCTGAAGCCTTGGCGGCTTCAGCTACGGCTCGTAGCTGAGCCCGCCAAGGGCTCAGCGAAGTGGGTTAACGTAATGAGGCTCCGCTGAAGCCTTGGCGGCTTCAGCTACGGCTCGAGCTGAGCCCGCCGAGGGCTCAGGGAAGTGGGTTAACGTAATGAGGCTCCGCTGAAGCCTTGGCGGCTTCAGCTACGGCTCGTAGCTGAGCCCGCCGAGGGCTCAGGGAAGTGGGTTAACGTAATGAGGCTCCGCTGAAGCCTTGGCGGCTTCAGCTACGGCTCGTAGCTGAGCCCGCCGAGGGCTCAGGGAAGTGGGTTAACGTAATGAGGCTCCGCTGAAGCCTTGGCGGCTTCAGCTACGGCTCGTAGCTGAGCCCGCCGAGGGCTCAGGGAAGTGGGTTAACGTAATGAGGCTCCGCTGAAGCCTTGGCGGCTTCAGCTACGGCTCGTAGCTGAGCCCGCCGAGGGCTCAGGGAAGTGGGTTAACGCAATGAGGCTCCGCTGAAGCCTTGGCGGCTTCAGCTACGGCGGGTCCAGCTACGATGTGCGGCGCCGTTGAGCTTACTCCAACGGTGGACCCGCAATGCGCTCGCCACGCTGTTGTCGCTCCTGATCTTGCGGATCGAACGTGCCGTAGAAGAGTGCATTGGCGTCCATCCAGGTGATCAGCCGCTCCAGATCCTCCGGGGGAAGCGTGACGCCTTCGTGGCCTTCCACGATCAATTGCATCAACTTGCTGGCACGAGCCCCAAAGTGATTGGGAGGCGTGAGCGGTTCGGAATTTTCCGCCGGTGTTCCCTTCCACTCGGAAAACGGTACAAGTGGTATCAGCGTATTGTAAGAGACGGAAAACGCTCCTTGTGGATCGCCCTCCAAAGCGATTCCACCGTCCGCCTCTTTGCCTCGATGGCAGCTGACACAGTACTTGTCCAACACGCCCTGCACGAGAATCGGATAACTCAGTGGTTTCGATCCATCCGGACCGGGTTTGATCTGGGATGCGGGACGCTGCAGGGCCAGGGCGGATGGACGCGATTGGGGCGTGCTCGAGCGATGCTCGTGACATCCGACGCAGCTGGTGTGTTCTCCAGGCTGCAAATAGGTGAGACTGCGCATGGTCTGGACGGCCATGCCATGTTCGTCCAAAGCCTGAAAAGCCAACGGCACACGGGCTGGTGCGGAAAAGTAGGCCGACCCATCGGTTTCCACGGGCACGGTGCCCAAAACTTGTTTGCCCGGCGAGGCATTCGCCAGACCGACCTTGGGGTTATTGGCATTCGGTGTTGTCTTGAGCAGCACCTGCAGAATTCGCAGCTGCTTAATCGTGACGTTGTCCGTGGCTGACAGTTGGGGCCAGCTGTCGTAGACGTTCTGTAGAAAGAACGTCCCTTCCGCCACATCTCCTTGCGCTTCACATGCGGGCATAACTGGCGGGCGCTGACGAGCCCGCATGGGTATCGGCCACAGACTGCCGATGCTGACATCGCGATAGATAAGCTCCTTGTTGCCAAATCGATCCATCAAGTAGAGGCCGAACATGTTGGCCTTGTTCGCACTCGGTTCGCCCAACAGCGGATCGTAGCTATAGGCGGCCAGAAAGTAGTCCTTGGAGAGCGGGTACGGAGTGCGATAACAGTGACCTGGCCAACGCTGTGCTTCGACAGGCACTTCGGGTGACGTGGAAATGCCGGCTGTCGCATGCCAGGATTGGACAGGCGCTTCGCTCTCCGGGAACAAAGCGTCAGGCGTGAGCCGGGTAATGGGGTCTAGCCCATCGATGCCTTGGGACACGTCCAACAAGATAATTGAACCGGCCGTCATGGCATGGTGTGCACCGGCGGTGGCCATCACGAGTTCGGAGTTCGGAACGGGACGAGCTTCCCAGACGCCGACCGGGTTGAGTGTGTTGTTGCCATAGAAGGCCGTGACGTTGCTACCATCCGGATGACACGCCCAGAGTTGCTGATAGTGTACGGCATGCCGGTCTACGTAGTCCCACCGCGTATAGATGATCCGCCCATCATTGAGCACGGCCGGATCCCATTCGTGCGTTTCGTGATAGGAGATGGCATGTGCGTCGGACCCGTCGGCGTTGGCCGTGGCCAGCGTATAGACCGGACAAGGACCTCCACCGCAGCGGTGGAATCCACCACGGCGCGTCGAAATAAACAGCAGCTTACCGTCGGGGAGATAGCGCGGCGAGAAATCGTCGTAAGGATCGTTCGTGACCTGGTGCAGGTCCGACCCGTCGAGCAACATTTCGAACAGGTTATAGTGTCGTTCGAGATGGATCGTGCGATTCTCAGGCGGAGTTTCGACCGGGCAAAAAGCGAATAGTGCGCGATTGCCGTCCCAGGAAATGTCGAGATGCTGGTAACTGCCCGGCGGCAGGTGCGTCAGTTCCCGACACTGCATTGACTCGCCCGGAGACTCCAGCACAAACACGCCGCCACCTGGTCTGGCGCACATGCCATAATACTGAGTCAGTTGGTGGCTGAAGCAGGAGGGCACGCGCTTGACAAACATCAAAGGCCCGGTATCAGCCAATGGGTTGCTGAGCACGATGCGGCGTCGCAACAGATGGCCTCGCCGCCATAAGTCTTCCCACTGCGCATCGCTTGCGCCGGACGCAGCCGATAACTGCTGCCATCGGGCTTTGAGATCTTCCCATTGCTGCGCCAGCTCTCCCACGGATACCGATTCGCGCCCCAGATTGTGCAGCAACGAGTCGCCACGTTCCAGCAGAATGGCTACTGCCTCGGCCCAGCTACGCGATTGACGTTCGGTGCCGATTCCATCTTGCATCCGCCAATCCCATTCAATCAATTCCTGTTGCATGGCAGGGCGTAGCTCGGGCATGACGGGCGGTGGCAGCGTTTCCTCTGACAGCGGGAATCTCAAGGGAACGACGCACGACCTGTCACCCAACCGATAGCTCAAGCGAGTCCAACGCACGCATGCCTCGCCGTCAACGCCCAGCGTGGTGCATGTGATCAATGCTCGAGTACTCTCGTCGTTTGGCGTGATACCGCTGGCGGAAATGTTCACTTGCGCCGACTCGCCGGTAGAGAGCCGGCGTCGAGCTGTTTGACTGCCGACGGACAGTTCTACTTCGGCGCACTCGCCGCGCAAAATACTCACGTCAGCCACAATCTGCAAAGGTTCCAAAAATCCTTCCACGGGAATCGACATCTCCACACGCTCGCCGCCCTGAACTCCCACCGAGAACCGATTGGCTGGCGTCATGACGGCGACTTGAGGACCTGTCTGGTGAGCAAGGATCGACAGGCCGCAGAAACTGCCCCCTTCGGGTGATGCCAGCTCGTCGCCGAGCTTTGTGGCGACGGTGCCGAAGAACGGGACACCTTTCTGCCGCACGATCCTCGCCTCCGCCCAATTTGCCATGTCGCAACTGATTCCGTCGCCTCCGTCCAAGGCGATCAGACGCAGCTGTTGCGCACCGACGAGAGGAATATCCAATTCCTGAGCCGGATCACTATCGGACATCGGTTCGCTTTGGAAGAGTGTCTTGCCGTCAACTTGCACTTGAAAGACCACACTTCCCCGATCGCCTCCTTGCCACTGCACGCCGATCCAGGTTTGCAGCTGGCTGTATTGTCCACTGAGTTCGACCACGATTTCACCATTGGCATGGTGCCCCAGCCCATTTTGATACGTCTTATCGCCAATCAGCATTGGGGATCCAGGACGCCCTGGGACCGCGGCCGCGGTGTCGCGGCCAAAATCCCCCCACTCCTGTTGATGGTGGAGCATGACGGATGCCGCATCGTCACTCAAATAGACCGTTTGATCAGCCCATGCACGGTCGGCCAAGGTGCTGTCGCTCAGCGCCAGCGTGAGAAGCATTGGGGCGATGTAACACCAACAGGAGAAACATGATATGGCCAAACGTGTCACGCGACCGCGATTGGAGTGCGATAGATTATGCATCAGAACGTGTTCCTTAATCAAGGCTCAAATTCGTCCGACGCGCAGCTTGCACGCCAGAACCCTATTATCATGACAAGTCACGTCGCTGTGCAAGATCGCAGTAGCCCCGTTCAGCAGAACATGGGGAACGT
Organism: uncultured Planctomycetota bacterium; assembly: GCA_963700515.1. Classification (GTDB taxonomy): domain Bacteria; phylum Planctomycetota; class Planctomycetia; order Pirellulales; family Pirellulaceae; genus JAJRVM01. The sequence continues at coordinate 407,749 of CAVOXY010000021.1, forward strand.
ACATTGTGGGGGAAAATTGCCTGCCGAAATGCCGAAGATAGCCGGTGGCCCCGGCCGAAGCAGGCCGTGGACTACCTCTGTTCACCTGTTTTGATTGGCACGCGTATGAGGAACGAATCGGGAATGCGGAATGCGGAGTGCGGAATTCGGAATCAGCAGCACCGTGGTCACGTCGAGCCACCACCGGAATGTTCGGCCGTCTCCATTGCGCATTGCGCACTCCGCATTCCCTGGTATCGTTTCCTGATCGAGTGGATTGCTTCAGCAGGATGCTCGCACCGTGGGCACATGCCATACCTCTAATACGGCAGGGTTCTGACTCATCTGTTTGTGGATAAGCAGCAAGGAAAATAATGATGATAACGGCGAGACAGTTCGCAGGATTGCTGGCTCTGATCAGTGTCTGGTTGTTCGTTGTGTGCGACGCGAGTGCGGGTGAAGAGGGGGCCGAAGCGAGTCTCCTGCGCGTCATGACGTTTAATATCCGGTACAACAATCCCGGTGATGGACCGAACGCATGGCCGCACCGGATAGAAATGGTTGCGGAGTTGATTCGCGCGAATGCTGATCTCGCCGGTTTGCAGGAAGCGCAACTCGACCAGATTCAAGATCTGGAGAAACACCTGCCGGGGTTTGCATGGTACGGCGTAGGGCGAAATGACGGCCGGGAAGCAGGCGAATTCTGTCCGGTGTTCTATCGGCGAGATCGCTTCAAGTTGCTCAAGAAAGAAACGCACTGGCTCTCGGAAACACCCGATACGCCGGGGAGCCAGGGTTGGGACGCGGCGATCACCCGTCTGGTCACCATCGTTCAGTTGCGGGACCGGCAGAGTAATATGGAATTCTGTATGTTGAATACGCATCTGGATCATATGGGCGAGACGGCGCGACAAAATGGCGCAACACTGATCAGGAAATACGTCGGCCAAGTGGATGCCCAACGGCCTGTGGTTGTCACGGGAGACTTCAACTGCACGCCTCAGCAGAAGCCCTATCAGATCATGACCGCGCCAGACGACCGGCAGCCGGCTTCCAACTTGGTGGATACAAGACCCGTCGCCGAGCAACCGGCGATTGGCCCCGACTCAACTTGGAATGGGTTTCGCGAGATCGTCCCCGAGCGCAGAATCGATTTTATCTTTGTGCGGCCAGGCATGACGGTGCGGCGGCATCGCACGCTGGACGATCGCGTGGAGGGACGCTTTCCGTCCGATCACTTGCCCGTGGTGGCCGAGTTCGTGTTGGGGAGTTAGCCAGAGGAAGATGCGCAGCAGACTCCGACGCTGCGGCTACCGGGCGCCGGGTGGTGCCAGAGTGACTGCCAGTACCTCCGGTCTAGTTCGTAGCCATTGGCCGGCGCGGTGTCGGGGAAATCGGCAGGGAGGATCCCGAAGCGTCGCATCTCGCGCAGATATTGTGGCGTCGGCTGAAATTCGGGCATATCGAAACGCTTGATCTTGTCGAGTTCTGTCTGGCCGGCGGTAATCATCGCCAACAGGATGTTGTAGTCTGGGTCGCTGGTATCGTGAAACACTTCGGCCTCGCTACCTTGCATGTCGCGGCAGCTTCCCAAGCCACCCGACTGCTGGGCCAGCGGCGCCAGTAGCAAGAGGGACTTGTCGGGTCGTGTCAGATTGAAGACGATGTGCCGCGACAATTTCAGACGCGGATCATCCAAGCTGAATCTCCAAAAGGACACGTCTCGTTCGTCGGACAGCGCCAGCGGCAGCACGTCATCGCCCTGGTGGCATCCGGCGCAGCGCCGTTGGATGGCTTGCGACCCGGCTATGGTTGTGGGCCAGTCAAAATCGGTGTTCACCAGAATGTTCTCTTCATAGCCGCCGATCGATCCACATCCCAGTGCAGCGTAAGTTCCCGGGTAGGGAGCCCCCGCGTCGATCCAGAGTCGCAAGATCTGTTTCTGCTTCACATCGGCCATGGCTCCATAATGGGATCCGTCGAGCATGGTCAGGATGCGGCTCGCTGACGATCCCAGGGACCGTGGAGCGAGGTTGCTTCGGGGTTCGTTGCGGTTGTCGGTAAACAAGCGATGAACCGTCATCGTGAAGTAGGCATGCGAGAACATGGGGCCACGGTCGCCGGTTAGTACCAGCTTGCCTGCGTAAGGACCACCGCGGTCGGTCGGCTGGTAGCCATGGCAAGCGACGCAAAGCTGGTCGAGTATCGGCTGTATATCGCGCGGAAAATCGAACACGTCGGGGCAACCATCCGCAGGTGTGATGCGACTGGGGGGGCGACGGAGTGCTGCCAGGTTGTGCGGCGGAAGAAAGGACTCGGTACGCTGCTCGTGGCAGCCGACACAACCGGTGACTTCGCCCGGTTGGACCGTCAAGAAGCTTTGCATGCGCTTCACCGCCAGATCATTCTCGTCCAGCGCAATGAAGAACAGACTGCGCAGTGCCGGTAGCTGCATATGTGCCGACCCGTCTTCTTCCACCGGCACGGTACCGAGCACGCGCTCCAGCGTAAAGGAGCCGCCATAGGTGAGCGGATCCATGCCGCCGGTGTAATTGATCGGCTTGGGGAGCGACTCCATCACCAGCAACTTCTTGATCTCGCCCCGTTCGACACCGGAGAGATTGCGACCCCGGTAGATGTCGGTCAACACCAGAGTCCCTGTATCGAGCGCCGCGTCAATCCGGTCGGGGATCTGTCGCTCGCGCTGCCTGACAATCAGCGGGCGTGGTTCGTGGCATTCCAGACCCGCCTGAATTTCTTGGTCGCTCAGTCGATACAGCGTCTCTACCTGTCCCAGATCGTCGAGCAGGACGATCTCCCCGCCGCGGGCTGCCATGAAGGCGGTTTCGGAAAAGGCCCACGGGTCCCGAAACTGCGGCGTGCGCGATATACTGACTGCCCGCGACGGATCATCGGGACCCTTGCTCGGATCGACGATCGACAGAAACCCGTCGTGCTCGTTCGCTCCATGCCCGGGCGAAAAAACGGCAATCACTTTCTTGGAATCGAGTATCGGCTTGGCATCGATCATCACCACACCCGGATGCATGTTGCCGTAATAGACCATCTGGCTGGTGCCGTCCGGGTTGGTGGTCCAAAGATGGTGATAATCAACCTGTGATCGATCCACGTACTCCCATCGCTGATACAAGATCCTCCCGTCGGGCAATACCCACGGCGTGTTGTCGTGTTCCAGGTTGCCGGAGATAGCTCGAATGTGGGAGCCGTCCGCGTCGCAGCGGTGCATCACGGCAACCTGCGTGACCCAACAGTTGACCCAGCGGTTGCAGCGGCTGGACACAAATACGATGCTGTCATCCGGTAAATAGCAGGGCTCGATGTCGTCGTAGGGCCCATCCGTCAGTTGATGCAACTCGGATCCGTCAGCTGTTCATCTCGTACAAATGATAGTACTGACTGCCAGCCTCGCGGTACGAGAACAATATCTTCCGCGCGTCATAGCTGACGATTGGATCTCGCACACCCCCGCGGGGATCATCCAGGAGTGTCGTCAGGGCCCCGGTTTTCAAGTGCAGGCGGCAGAGTTTTCCCCCTTCACCGTATGCCACGCGTTGGCCATGGCGCTCGTGCGGTTCGAAATAGCTTTCAGTCACATCACTGTTGGCATAGTAGCCGAAATTGGCGTACCAATGTCCGTCCTTACCGCGCTGGCGCACCGCGAACACAATCTCTTCGACATCCGACATCGGGCCGCCGCGAAAGTCGGCGAGCAAGTTTGTCGGTGTGGTATGCTGAAGATCACAAGGTGCCGACACACCGCGCAACGCCACATAATCGTAGAGAATCCAACTCCCCGCATCCAAACGAATTGACACCCAATTGTTCCCTTGCGGGATAGTTCCTGGCGGTATCGCGAAAACCATCGCATTCGGCTCACCACGTTCGCGAGGAACCGACAGGACATTCATCGCCCCTGTGGGCGCCATCTGTGGAGAAAGCCCGGTGCCCGACACGGTCACCGCGACACGTGATGGTTCGGTCGCGTGTGCGCCGACGATGCCCAGTACCAGATAGAGTGGTTCGTTCTGAGTGCCAGGAAATGTAAAATCGATGGTGAACGTGTGAGACTTGCCGCCAGCCCAACCGTCACGCGTCGAAGGATGAATGAAGGGCCACTCAGTCGGTTTGCTTCTGCCAATCGTAAAACGCACCGGTTCGGGAAATCGCTCTGCAAAGGCGGCGTATCCGCTCCCGTTGCGAGCCAGGCCGAATTCCGCTGCATAGCCATCCGGCTTACCGAGGCAAAACAGCGTTTCGCAATCGCCTCCGCTGCTTGCCGCACATTGGCCGGCGGCACCGTCGAACACTGTCAGCGAGAGCCAGTAGAGGAGCAGAGAGTGCCAGGTAATCAAGCTGCGAAACGGCATCCGTCGTTCTCGTCTACAAGGATAAGGTCACAGGCGGGGCCAGGGTGGTGCGGAGTCTTGCTCCCAGTATAGCAGCAGCTGACCTTCGTCGCACGCTCATCCGGACCGCCGGAGAAGCCAAATAGCCTGAAGGGTGTGACAAGCTCGCCCGTGATCAGCGATTGTTGTGAATCATCGTTGTGGCGACCGCCGGCACATCAGGATGCGGCTTGCGCGAAACCTCGGGTCTCTCACTGGATTCTGAAGCCCGATATCCAACAACTATTGTCTAATCACCAGTAACCAATAGAAAAGAAAGCCCACCTGATGGCGGGCTTTCAAGTTCGATCGGTGTCACAGGTACGGCTAACGTTTCTTCATGGTCACGCCGACGCCGGTCCCCTCGGGGAGTAGGAAGAACGTTTCGAACTGCGGATTGGTCGTGATTTCTTGCACGTACCTGGGGTCCGCCATGCGGGCGTTTATGTTATGAGCGATGATCAAGCCGCCGGGGCGAATCAGCGGCACCAGTTTTTCCAGGTAGTCGATGTAGCCTTCCTTGTCGGCGTCCAGGAACAGGATGTCGATGGGGTCCTTATATTGCTTGACCGTTTCGTGAGCATCGCCCATGACGATGGTGATCAGGTCGTCCACGCCAGCCTTTTTGAAATTCTCGGCGGCGACTTTTGCTCGGCCCTCATCGATTTCATGTGTGTAGAGATGTCCACCGGTGTTGCGCAGTGCCAGAGCGAACCAGACACCGGACTCGCCGGTCGACGTGCCAATCTCCACCACCGTTTTGGCGCCGATCGTCTCGGCCAGCATGCGCAGCAGACGCCCGTCATCCGTGGCGACGTTGGCAAATCGTGGGCCGGTTCGCATCTCGGCCAACGCCGCCATGATCTTCTTCTCGAAGTCGTTCTTGGGAACCAGCGTCGAGCGGAAATCACTTGCGGCTGCACTACTGCCACCTCCTGGACCACCGGGGCCACGTCCACCGCGTCCGCCACCAAGCGGCGGCTGTCCACCACCGGCCATCCCTCTTCCACCTCCCATCGGCAACAGGCCACGTAATTCATCGGCAGAGATCTGGCCGTCTTTGCTCGAGTCGAGCTCCTTCAGCTTGGCGGCAGCATTCTCGATTTCGCTTTCCGAGAGCGTACCATCTCGATTGGCATCGAACAGCCGAAGCACGGGGTTTATCCGCGGCGGTTGTCCCTGCGGTCCACCCTGACGCGGGGGGCCGCCCGGTCTTCCCGGCTCTTGAGCCGGCAGGCCCTGTGTGCAGATCAGCAGTCCACAAATGGCAGCCGATAGTAACCACTGTCGCTTCATCATTAATCTCCCAGGGTACGGCACAACGCAAGATTCGAACAACAGCCGCTGGGATTGATAAACCGCGCAGCGGCTCGTAAGTTCTGTTATGATCACGGATATTGTACACCTATCGCAACGGGATGTGCACGAGTGGTTGGACCGTGTTGAGTGATGACTCGACTGTGCCGGAATGCTGGGCGGTGGTTTCCGTTGGCAATGCTTACTCTTTATGGATCTGCCACCAGCGATCGCTCATCAGTCATCCTTTGGTCGCCCACTCGTATCCCAACTGCGATCACCCAAACATCACACCCAGTGGAGCCTACCTGCCATGACCGACAACTCCAAACGTTTCGATTCACGTCGTAGTTTCTTGAAGGACGCCGGACGCGTGGCGGCTGCTTCCGCCTTGGCCGGGTTGGTCGTGCCGCATGTGTACGCCAGCGAAGACAATACGATTCAAATTGCGTTAGTCGGCTGTGGTGGGCGGGGAACGGGTGCCGCGGTCAATGCCCTGTCTGCCGAGAATGGCCCGGTCAAGCTGGTGGCGATGGCCGACGTGTTCGGCGATCGCCTGGCGCAGAGCTATGGAGGTTTGAAGCAGACGTTCGGCGACAAGTTCGACCTGCCTGAAGACAGGAAGTTCGTGGGGTATGACGCGTACAAGCAGGCCATGGATTGTCTCAAGCCTGGGGACATCGCCATCTTTGCCACTCCTCCCGCATTTCGTTGGGTTCATTTTCGTTACGCCATCAGCAAAGACCTGAATGTCTTCATGGAAAAGCCGGTTACCGTTGACGGACCGACGACACGCAGAGTGATCGAACTTTCTGATCAAGCGACCAAGAAGAACCTGAAGGTGGCAGTGGGCCTGATGTGGCGACACTGCCGCGTGCGCCAGGCCTTGCAGGAACGGATCAGGGGTGGCGAGATAGGAGATATTGTTACGTTGCGAGCTTACCGCATGCACGGTCCGATCGGATCATTCCTTTCCCCACCCAAGCCGGCTGATATGTCGGACCTGGAATACCAGGTCCGGCGATTTCATAGTTACATTTGGGCCAGTGGTGGCTGCTACAATGACTTCTACATCCATAACGTCGATGAATGCTGCTGGATGAAGGGCCAGTGGCCGGTGGAGGCCCAGGCGACCGGCGGCCGCCACTACCGGGGTGACAACGTCGATCAGAATTTTGACAACTATTCGGTCGAATACACTTTCGCAGACGGTACGAAACTGTTCCTCTACGGACGCTGTATTCCCAGTTGCTACGACCAGTTTGGCAGCTACGTGCATGGCAGCAAGCGGCAAGCGATTATCTCGCTCGACGCCGGCGTGCCGTCCGGCACCGCGATCTTCAAGGCACAGAAGCTCGATAAGTCGGAAATCGCCTGGAAGTGGACCGCACCTGAACTGAACCCCTATCAGTTGGAGTGGGAGGATCTGCTCGAAGCGATTCGGCAGGACAAGCCGTACAACGAAGCAAGACGAGGTGCTGAAGCCAGCCTGGTCAGCTCGCTGGGTCGGATGGCGGCACACACTGGCCAGAAAATCACCTATGAGGAGATGCTCAACCACACTCATGAGCTCGCTCCGGATGTCGACAAGCTCGCAGCCGACTCCCCTGCTCCGTTGCAGCCTGGCCCCAACGGCAAGTATCCGGTCCCGCAGCCCGGTATTACCATAGACCGAGAGTATTGATGCAACTGGGCCGGCGGCCGTTGGCAGCGGTCAAGAAGTGGGGGCGGAAGAATCGGCTGTCGCCAGGTTGTTCCGCCCCCAATACTTCTGTTTCCTTTCGCCGTCCAAAGCGGTGCTTCTCGGCAAGACCGGGCGCCGGATTCAACTGCCCGGCAGCTTCCGCTAAAATGTGTCTTTTCCAAATTCAATCAGGTGGTAGCCATGCGCAGCGACACAATTAAGAAAGACGCCATTCGTGCTCCCCATCGCAGTCTGCTGCGAGCAACCGGCGTGATTCGCGGTGAAAGCGATTTCCGCAAGCCTTTCATCGCGATTGCCAACAGCTTCACGCAGATTATTCCCGGCCATGCGCATCTGGATGTCGTGGGGACCAAAGTCCGTCGGGCCGTTCGCGAGGCGGGAGGAGTCCCGTTTGAATTCAACACGATTGGGGTCTGTGACGGGATCGCCATGGGGCACGTCGGCATGAAGTACTCGCTGGCCAGCCGAGAGCTGATTGCCGACTGCGTGGAAACCATGCTGCGGGCGCACTGCTTCGATGGCATGATCTGCATTCCGAATTGCGATAAAATCGTCCCCGGTATGCTGATGGCCGCTGCCCGCGTGAACATACCGACCGTGTTCGTGTCGGGCGGGCCGATGAAGGCCGGGGTGGATCCGTCCAGCGGTAAGACCATTGACCTGATCAGCGTGTTTGAGGGGGTCGGTCAGCTCTCGGCCGGAAAGATCGACGAAGCGAAACTGACCGAGTTGGAACAGCACGCCTGTCCCACCTGCGGCTCCTGCAGTGGTATGTTCACGGCCAACAGTATGAACTGCTTGTGCGAAGCCTTGGGGATGGCACTGCCGGGTAACGGGACCATTCTGGCCACCGATCCGCTTCGCGATGAACTGTACAAGGAAGCGGCGAAGGCAGTGATCGAACTGGTGAAACAGGACATCAAACCCTCTGACATTCTCACCCCCGAGGCGTTTGAAAATGCCTTTGCGCTCGATATGGCGATGGGGGGTTCCACGAATACTGTCTTGCATACGTTGGCGGTGGCCAACGAAGCCGGTGGCCAATTCGAGTTGCAGGTGTTGAACGAGGTCGCCGAGCGCGTGCCCCATATCTGCAAGGTCTCTCCAGCCGGCAAGTACCATATCGAGGATGTTGACCGGGCGGGCGGTATCAGTGCGATTCTCAAGACGATCAGTCAGAAGAGTGGCACTTTGCACCTGGACTGCCTGACCGTTACCGGCAATACGCTGGGTGAGAATATTGCGGATGCCGCGGTGACAGACGATGACGTCATTCGTCCACTGGGCAATGCCTACAGCGAACGCGGTGGGTTGGCCATCCTGTTTGGAAATCTTGCCCCCAAAGGTTGCGTGATCAAGACCGGTGGTGTAGCTCCTGCGATGATGAAGTTCACCGGGCCGGCCGTGATCTTCGAATCGGAAGAAGACGCCTCGGCAGGCATTCTCCAGGGCAAAGTGCAAGCGGGGGACGTCGTGGTGATCCGCTACGAGGGGCCCTGCGGCGGGCCGGGGATGCAGGAGATGCTCGCTCCTACCTCCAACATCATGGGCCGGGGCTTGGGTGAGTGCGTGGCGCTGATTACCGACGGTCGATTCAGCGGCGGCACGCGCGGAGCATGCATCGGGCACGTGAGTCCCGAAGCGGCGGCCGGCGGACCCATTGCGCTGGTGGAGCCGGGGGACCCGATCGAGATCGATATCGCCAACCGGCAGCTCAAATTGTCGGTCGATGAAGCCGAGCTGCAGGCTCGCCGTGAACGCTGGCGACCGCGCGAAGCCAAAATCAAACACGGCTACCTGGCCCGCTACGCCGCCCAAGTCACCAGCGCCGACACCGGCGCCGTGCTGCGCAGTCCCAACCTGTAATGCTCGGGTCCTGGGCTTCCGTCGGGCTTGTCCCGGCGGAGCCACAACTGGTCAGCTAGCGCAGCGCACCATTCCCCCCCGGCTTCCGTCGGGCTTGTCCCGGCGGAGCCACAACTGGTCAGCTAGCGCAGCGCACCACTCCCTCCGGCTTCCGTCGGGCTTGTCCCGGCGGAGCCACAACTGGTCCGCTACCGCAGCGCACCACTCCCCCCGGCTTCCGTCGGGCTTGTCCCGGCGGAGCCACAACTGGTCAGCTACCCTCACGCCCTGACACACCTTCGGTCGAGCCCCCAACGTGCCAATACAGCGGCACGCCTTCGAGACCCAGTCACGCCGCGGTCTATTTCGGCCTCGGCTGGGCGCCGTTTGCCTTTGGACACCCGCCTCGGCCGGCAGACTTTGCGGCTCATCTGCAGCAGCCGGCCAGTCCGCAGTCCGCCGGGATCAACCCGACGGGGCTGAAGGTACGTGCGGAACCGAAATGAAACTATACCGAGAGATTCCACAATTATTCTGGGGCAACGAGTTCCTTGATGCGGACGTTACGGTACCAGATGCGTTTGGCTTCGTCTTGAAAACCGATGTAACCTTCCAGTGGACGGTCCTTCAACGGTGACTCTCTCAGGTCCAGGTCAATGACCGGCTCGCCATTGAAGACCACTTTTACGTTGTGGCCTTGGCAGGTGATCATGTAGCGATTCCATTGCCCCGCCGGCTTGACCATGTTCTTGGAGGCGGCCATGGCACCGATCACGCCGCCGCAATCATGATTGGTGAGTTCTTCCAGCCCGTGCGTATCGAGGATCTGGACTTCGAAGCCGGTGTCGACTTGACTCAAAGGATCACCAACTCGCAGGAAGACTCCCGAGTTTCCTTCTTTTTCGATCTTGAACTCCAAATCGAGCATGAAGTCTTTGTATTTGTGGTCGGTCGTCAGATAGGCGTCATAGCGTTGCCAGCCTTCTTCGCCCGGACGAGGGTACAGCGTCACGACACCCCCCTCTTCCACTTTCCAGTTGCCGGTGGTTTTCCACCCGGTGAGATCTTTGCCATTGAACATCGGAGTGAAACCGTCCACTGACACGTGGTCGGCACTGGCCGGACAGATTTCGATGTCCTTGAACATGACTTCCATATCCATGCCACCATGCAGTTGCAGCGCCAAGATACCACTGGTTCGACCGGGGTCATCTTTCAGTTCCACGGTCTTCTCGCCGTTTACGTACACGGTGGTATTTCGGCCGACGGCAGTTACCGACATCTCATTCCATTGGCCCGGTTTGTAGATTCGCTTGATCAGTTCAGGATCCGACTGTGCGACCCAGGCTCGGCCACCCGTTTCGTATATTCCGCCAACCGATTGAGAGTTATCCACTTCGGCCTGAAAGCCATTCACGCCGACAGCGTCCGCCACCGGCTCACTCCGGAAATAGAATCCGCTGTTTCCCCGCACCACACGGAACTTGAGGCGAACGGTGAAGTCGGTGTAGGTCTTGTCACTGACCAGCAGCCCATGTCGGCTCTCCGACGCGGGACTGGTCCCGACGATCATGCCGTCATTCACTTCCCAGTTGCCGCCAGGCATGGCGTGCCAGCCGCTGAGCGATTTGCCATCGAAGAGGGACTGGAAGCCGTCCTCTGCGGCTGATGCGGTCACGGCCGCGCCGCAGAAAAGGGCCAGTAGGAGGCTGACGCCGGGAAGCGGCCTCAAATCGAATCATGACAAGCTCCTTGTTGCGGGAGTGTTGCTCGGGATCGTATGGCTTTCAACAGCATGTAAGTGGTCAACTGTGTCACGCGCGGGCCACAACTTCCAGGAAGACCGGCATGAAGTCAGGCAGATCGGGCCAGCCACGCGACGTGACCAGGTTGCCATCGACCACGACCGGCTCGTCAACGAACGTGGCTCCGGCCGCTTCCACATCGGCACGGATTCCGTGAAACGCCGCCATGCGACGGCCCTTCATGTTGCGTGCTGCGTAGATCAGTTGCGGGCCATGACACATGGCTCCCAGTGGAAGCTTCTTGTCGAGGAAATACCGCGTGATATCGAGGGCCTCTTTGTACTGGCGAATCTCTTCGGGCCCTCGGCCACCGGGGATCATCAGGGCATCGTAGTCGGCGGGGTTCACGTCCTGATAGGCCACGTTGGTCTGGATGAAGTAGCCCAGCTTCTCCGTGTAGTTCGTGTATTTCGGATCGAAGTCGTGCACGACCATCTGGAGCTGTTTCACGCTGGCAGCGGCCACCACTGGCTCGATACCCTCTTCCATCAGCCGGTAGACCATATAGTATGTTTCCATCGCCTCGCTGAAGTCGCCGATGGCGACGAGCACTTTCTTGCCCTTGAGCGGTTTGGTGCCATAAGACTGAGCCATGGCCGGCGCGGCAGCCAATGCTGTGACCGCCGCGGCTCCCACCGTTCCGGTGATCACCTGGCGACGACTAACTTTCGCGGATTCTCGTCTGTTCATCGAGCGTGCTCCTTCTTCGAAGGCCAGTTTCAGCTTACCGAGACGTCAGGAGAACTTGTAGAAGCCAGGCAGGGCGACCGGCGGGGTCGGATAGGGACCGAAGGTGTATTCTTCGGGACCCAGTCGAACCTGCGAGTTGAGGGCGGCTTCCCAGGTAATCTCCTGGCCACTGTAGCAGGCTTCGCGACCCATGATGCCGGTCAGCGTGCTTTCGGCCACGGCTTGCGCTTCATTCAGTGGGTTACCCTCCTTGATACTCTCTATCAAGTCCTGATGCTCCTGTTCGTAGGGGAGATCTTGCGGGTCACTGCGACGTGGTCTGGGGACCTGCCAGTCGCCATTCTTCTGGGACTGGATGTAGTTCTGGCAGTTGCTCTTCCCATCCGTACCCTGCACGAACTCTTCCACCATGTTCTTGCAGCCATTGATCTGCCGGCACTGGCTGAACATCGAAATACCACCTGGGTATTCGAACTCGACCGCGAAATGGTCAAAGATGTTGCCGAACTTGGGAGCGGTTCTGACCTGGCGTCCTCCCAGGCCCGACACGGCCTTGATTGGATGCGCTCCCAAGACCCAGTTCATCACGTCGAGGTTGTGCACATGCTGCTCAATAATGTGATCTCCGGCCAGCCACGTAAAATAGTTCCAGTTACGTAGCTGCCACTCCATATCGCTCCATTGCGGCTCGTGTTCGATCACCCAGATCTCGCCGCCGTTCCAATAGCATTTGGCATGGACGATATCGCCGATTGCTCCGTCATGGATCCGTTTGATCGTCTCCTGGTACTTGCGCTCGTGGCGTCGCTGTGTGCCGGCGACGATACCCAAACCTTTCTGTTTGGCCAACTCGCCAGCCTTCATCACGAGTCTCACACCCGGCGCATCGACGGCGCATGGTTTCTCGATGAACACGTGCTTTCCCGCTTCGATGGCGGCCATCAAGTGCAGAGGTCGGAAGTGCGGTGGTGTCGCTTGGATCACATAGTTGACTTCCGCTACTTCCAACAATTTCTTGTACGCGTCGAACCCGGTGAATTGGCGGTTCTTGGGGACATCCATGCCAGCCTCAGCCAAGTTCTCGTTACATCGCTCCAGGCGGTCCTCGAACAGATCGGCGAGCGCAACGACCTTTACGTCTTTCCGCTCGGCCTTCGCGCCTTCGGCCGTGTCTTCCGTGTGATAGCCTTTATCGGGATAGATTACTTTGGTGGCCGCGCCGATGGCGTTCAACGCGGCACCCGTCCCTCGGCCTCCGCAGCCGATCAAGCCGATGCGGATTTCGGTTTCGGTATCAGCCGGTGCGGCATGAACGAGTGGCAGACGGGAAAAAGCCGCCACGCCCGCCAGGCCCAACGATGTGTTTCTCAAGAATTGCCGCCGTGATTGACCACAATTCTGTTCGTTCTCTCCTGCGCTCATCTGGATTTATACTCCCCACTAGGAATGAAGTTTGTTGTGTTGCTCTTGAGCCGTCCACTGATGGATTGCGCCGGTCAACTCGCCGCAGTTCAGCAGCATCGTAGCCGGACCCGCCAGGGTTCAGCAGTATCGTAGCTGGACCCGCCAGGGTTCAGCAGTATCGCATGTAGCCCGCGTCTGAGGCCTCGGCGGCCTCAGCTACGGCTTGCCGTATCGCCCTGCATGTAGCCCGCGTCTGTAGCCTCGGCGGCTGTCAGCGACGACTTGTTTCAGTCTATTCCACGCCAGCGGGCTAAACCACCAGCTACCGAGTGAATTTGTCACGAGAGTCTGCCCCGATCCCGGCGGAAAATCTGGTGATGTCGATGCGTGCGTCACCCTTTTGCACCACGTCTGACATCGCCTCATCGCCAGCCGACTTGCGAGAAACTTGGTGACGCCCCTCCACAGCCTCCATGGTCCTGCTGCAATGCTGCCGGCCAGGATCTCACGGTAAGCGTTGCTGATGTCGACAGCGGCAGCCCGGATCCGCGAACAGAGGTCATGAGTCGTCGGTTGGTCAGCAGAGTACCGCACCACAACGGCGGCATTTGTTTTCAAATCGAGAGCCTGTCCGAAATGGCTGGCGAATGCCGCAGTTTGGGCACCGCAAGAGACTTCCGCCGATCAATCCTCCCAGTCCGGAAGCGACGAGGAGGGGCCATATAAACCAGCTCTCCAGAATTTCAAAACCATAGAACAGGATCACAACCAAGATTGCCAAGAGGAACAACGGCGCCGTAATCAGTACCAAGACCCGGCCTAGTTGGCGTCGGAATTGGCACCTAATCCATTCCGGATCCTTCGTATTCGTTTCCCCACTGGGACCGATATTCTCAGGCATATTTAGTTCCTCGATCGCATTTCAAAACCGCATTTTGGGAGGGCGAAGCTCGTGCTGAGCCGATGTTTTTCCCGGATCACGGCTCGGCAGGAGCCTCGCCCTCCCGGTTTTGAAACGGTTTTTTAGGACAATTGAATTGACAAGAGCTGCCCCAAGTATTTACGGACCGCTGCCGCGCAGATCGTAACAGTAGAGGCAATCGTGGTACCGCAAGTAGAGTCTGCCATGGAGCAGAACGGGGTGGGCCCACGCGTCGGTAACCCGCTCGTCAATCAGCTGAAATGTTCCCGGCAATGTTCCAGGCGATTTCGGCCGGGGATCAGTAATCCCACTCTCCCGCGCTCGTCGAAACAGTAAAGTCGACCGTCAGCAGAAATGGCAGATCCCGTGGTGAAATCCTTCAACTGGCAGCGAGTTTCGCCTGTCCGCCAGTCGATTCCCATCCACCATTTGTTGTTGCGATAGCCCGCCGCATAGAGCGTATCATCGACCACGATGCCGGCACCGGTCACCGTATCCAATGGCGTGCGCCACGCTTCTTCGGCCATCATGGTGTCGTGGTCAAGCCGGAGCCGATACAATCTTCCTTCTTCCGCGTAGGGAGTCACGAAGAAGATCGATCCGTCGTGATAGATCGGTGTCGAGACATTGACTTTGTGGGGATTTTTCAGCGGGACCGTCCAGAGTAGCTTTCCGTTGTCGGCATCCACCGCAAAACCGTGCGCTGAGCTGCAGTTGGCGATCACTCGCTGGCCGCCGAACTGGAAAAGGATGGGGGAGCAGTAGGAGGTCAGGTCGTCACCCAGCGGCGGTGTCGTCCAGATGATCTTGCCATCGGTTTTGTCCAGGGCAACCATCAACGCCTGTTTGCCACCCGGCGTCACGATCAAGTGACTGCCGTCGACCAGCAGGCACTCGCTCAGCGCCCACGTGATGTTCTTCGCCTCAAAACGCTCGCAGATGTCGCTGCTCCAAACCTCGCCGCCCGTTTCTGCTTCCAGGCAGACGAGTCGTCCGTGAGCATTCAGATGGTAAAGGCGGCCCGCCGAGTAGCAGCAACAGGCGCGAGCACCCGGATACGATCCTTTCCAAGCTCGGCCATTTTTCGCTGTCCAAATCAATTTCCCGGTCAGGTCATACGACGAAATGACCAGGTCGTCTGCGACGTCGCCCGTAATGTATATGTGCCCTCCGACGATAATGGGCGACGACCAGCCGGTCCCCAATCCATCGATCTTCCACAGCAGCTCGGGGCCTGCGGCGGGCCACGACTGCAGTAATCCCGTTTCAGCGGAAATCCCGTCTCGCCGCACTCCGCGCCACTGCGGCCAATCCGGTTCCGGCGTGGCGATCAAGCCATCCGCAACGACAGCCGATGTGGCCGCGAAAAGTACGAGACAGGGGACGACCCACATACTTAAGAACCGGGGGCTAGGCATTTGCATGTAATCGCCGTGAATGTGTCTAAACAGACTAACCGTCTATTGAGTCCCCGGCGGACAGTTGTCTGCCGGGCAACCCGCTGTCTCGACCATGTCTTCTCGGGGGCCTTGCTGCAACAAGGTATCGATCGACTGGAATGTGTCGAGAATGGCACGATAGTCGGGGTCGTCCTGGGAGGCAAATACGACCTGGCCGCATCGCTGGCTGCCACCAGCGGCCTGGGCCAATGGCGCCATCAGGAAGCTGTTGTGTTGGGCGTTCGTGATCCGCACATACGCATCGCGCGGAATACCGGCTGAACCAGTGTGGCAGGAGGCACAGCGCCGGCTGACGACGTCTGAGAGCACGGTCTCCAGATCCGGCGGAATCATCTGGCGGCATCCAGTCAGCTCGTTGTGAGTTGACTCGGACGTGCCGTAGTAGGGCACATTCAAGTCGATCCAGGCGAAGATGCGCCGCTGGCCGGCGTCATCGACGTGGATCCGGGTCTTGCCGTCGGCATCAGGATGTCCGCTCAACACGATGTCCGCCAGACGGCTGGCTGGAGATCCCCAATGCAGGGGCGTAACCTCCAGGATGTTAGCCTCCTGGCCGTTGAATGTCGGAATCCACTTGGTGTACGGGTTCTGGCCCGGTTGGCCCTGCCGCGCCAGAGTCTCGTAGGAGACGTTGAAGAAATCGGTCTTGTCTCCACTCAGTCAATATTTCCGTCTCGTTGTCGCGAGTTATGACACTCGACGCAGTACTGGTCGAGCACCGGTTGCACGATGTGCGCGTAGCTGAACCCGCGCACGCCCCACGGCGGCTCGGTGAGTGGTTGTGGCGGTCGCATGGCAGCCAAGGGGCGGGCCGTCGTATTGGGAGTGACGTAGTTGCGATTCGCATGGCAGCCGACGCAGCTCTGTCTTTCGCCGGGCATCAAATGCGTAAAGGATCGCATCCGCTGGATGGCGCGTCCTTTTTCGTCCAGGGCCATGAAGTAGATAGGTACCTGCGGGGGAACCAGGAAGTGAGCCGACCCGTCCGCTTCGACTTGCGCGTATCCCCAGACCTTCTTGGGAGCATACGTCGCACCACACGATACGACGGGAAACTGAAACCCAAAAGCGCGGTATTGCACGTCAGCGAATTTGCTTTTTTCGATTTCCTGGACCACGGCAATCTGCGTGATGTGTACCGAATCGCCGCACGACTCGAGCCCCTTACGGACATCTTCGATGAGTACGGACGCCAACTGGCCGTCGCTCAAGTCGTAGCCGGACGACCGCAATGGTGGTCGGTGACGCGGCATGATGGGCCGTGGCGTGTAGTAACCGAGCGTGTCATCTCTCTGCAAAATCGTGGTCTGCTCGGTGCCGTCGTAGTCGCGCAACAGGATGGTGCCTCCGCACGACACGAGGAAATACCGGTCGTCGAGCGGAAATGGGCTCTCGTAGGGACCGCGAATGTGGTTGCCATCCCCTTTGTCGACCAGTCCCATATCGACTTCCGGTGTCACGTTACGAATGGCTTCCTGTGTGTTGGCGCCCTGCTGTGGATCGATGATGCCGATCGCACCGCGGCAGGGGCCATTGTGTGACGTCAAGATGCACAGGATCTGACCTGTGCCAGGAATTTCGTGGGCTTCCATGAATGTGGCCGGACTCAAGACACGATTGCCGAACAGCCCACCTAGTCCCGTACCGTCGGGGTTGATCGTCCAGAGGCTCTGGATCGGAATGGCGGGTCGATCGACGTACTCCCAGCGGCTGTAGAGAACCCTCCCATCTTCCATGACCGAGGGAGTGAAGTCGTTGAGATAGTTGGCCGACAGCCGTCGCACGTGGCGGCCGTCACGATCACAGCGGTAGAGGATCGGTGTCGAGGAAGTCCAGCAATAGGCAAAAGCGGGTTTCCGATCCGACAGGAAGGCAATGGAGTCGTCAGGAAGCCAGCAGGCGTTGAGGTTGTTCGAGTCGTGGTTGGTCAGTTGAGTCAGATCCGTTCCATCGACATTGATCGTGTAGAGTTGCAGCTTGTCCTGAATCGTCTTCTTCCAGCTGAACAGCACCGTCTTACCGTCGTAGGAAACGTTGGCATCGAGCACCAGGCCGGCGGACGCGTCAACCAGTTGCCTGAGCTGCGGAGCGGGCGAGGCGACGTCCAGAACATAGAGTCCTCCACCGGGCCGCTGCCCTTCGACGTGGTACGTGTAGACGTGTGTCGGATCGACCGCGTGACGTGCCACGACGACGAGTTGGGAGAACCCGAAGGTTCCCGCCGATAGCTGCTGGGCCAGCGAGTCGCTCTCGGGAAGTGTTGATTCCAGAATCGCCGGTGCCGGTGTGGGATAGACGGGGGGCGAGAACGAGGCGAAGTAAGTGTCGGGACGCGGTGTCGAAAAGACCTGAATCTCCGCCGCACCAGGATTTGACCCGCCATAGGAACTGAGGAACTTCAACGTCAGTGTCGTGGCAGTGATCGCTTCGGGTAAGCGAATTCGTTGCGGGCCATGCCCCGGTTTCAGCTCACCCTGGACGATGGCCGCCGCCTGTGAGTCAGCCCACAGTTCATAGTTCTTCCAGTTCTCTTCCCATTGGAACGAAGTGCGCCCGTAGTAGACGACTTCGGCAATCCGCACGGGTGCCGGCCAGGCAAACGTCAGCTGCACTCCTTGCGGATGCTGATTTCCCTTGGCGCACCAGGCCTTTCCCACGTCAGCAGCACTCATCGCCGGAGGGATATTCCCGTCAGCCACCAATTGGCCGACGTATTGATCATTGAACTGCGAGCTGGCCACGATCTTGGCCTGCGGCGCCAGGTTCTCGGCAGCGTCATCTGACGCGATCGCAACCGGGCAGGTGCAGGCCGCACAGCAAACGGCCGTGCATGTCAGCAGGGTCCTACGACAAAATGCCGATACGCGTTTCCCGAGCTCGATTTCTGCGGTGCATCGTGTCGATTCGCGGCACCACACAAGGCTGGCCATCGAACGTCCGGGCAGGTGCGACGGGCACCATTCTGGGTGCCGGCTCGCCGACGTTTGGGTCAGGGCCCGTTCGCGAGCGACTGTCGCACGCTACATCGTGATGCCCATTATAACGTCAGTGATCCATGGCTGGCTACAGCTTCTGCGTGGCTGGTTGGTCCACCCGGGGGCCGTGTATATTGGGGTGCACTCGATTTCTGCAACCGACGAGCTGAATGTCGCATGACGGGCTTTCCCTGGAAGAGCATTTTAGGCGTTTTCGCGACAACATTATCGGCATTGACCAGACGTTTGAGTCGCCTTTTGGCACGCAACGGATCGTCTATGCCGACTGGATTGCGAGCGGTCGCCTGTACGAGCCGATCGAGCACTCAGCTGAACTCGGCAAGGACTACACCTACGGCTCCGGTACCAATGCGTTTCACCATAAGGATGAAGTCGACGCTCAGTCGCCCGCGTCCGGAGAAGTGGTTCACCGGCAGTGCGACGCATCGCAGCTCGGCTCCCTGAGCCGCGCAGGCGTTGAAGGCGGATGACAAGCAGTTCCTGGCCGGTTTTTCCCCGATTTAGCGAGGGGCGTTACCGCGGAGCGGGCTGCCATGCTCGCATCTCGCGGTACGATAGTCGACAATAGTCCCTGATCATTCGCCTCACGGAGTGGTCGGATTCAGAAGGATTGCGCACCGTGCGCGCATCACACAGACCGAGACCCCAAGGGGCTGACTCCGCGAGCAACCGCGTACAACCGAGGTGAAACACATGCGCTACATCTTGGTCATCGTCTCGTTGGCAATGGGGCCTCAGCTACTGGCGGCCGCTGAGCCGCTAAGGCTATACGTCGCACGGGACGGGAAGGACAGTTGGTCGGGCCGCCTGGCGGAACCGGATGCGTCACAGAGCGATGGCCCGCTGGCGTCTCTCTCCGGCGCGCGCGATGCAGTACGGCGGACTGCGCAAGGATGGACTGCCCGACGGTGGCGTCGAGGTTCTCGTGCAAGGTGGGACGTATCTGCTCGACTCCCCGATCGCGTTTACCGCCGATGATTCGGGGAGCGAGAAGTCGAGGATCGAGTATCGTGCGTTACCGGGTCCTGAAGTGCGGTTGCTAGGGGGC
This sequence comes from uncultured Planctomycetota bacterium, assembly GCA_963700515.1. Classification (GTDB taxonomy): domain Bacteria; phylum Planctomycetota; class Planctomycetia; order Pirellulales; family Pirellulaceae; genus JAJRVM01. The sequence goes on from CAVOXY010000021.1 coordinate 427,305, forward strand.
AAGCTGGTAACGAATTGGCAGCCGGTGACCGACTCGAGTGTTGTGAGTCGGCTGGATGAATCTGCTCGCGGCAAGGTCCTGCAGGCCAATTTGAAGGAGCTGGGGGTGACTGACTTTGGGTCTCCCGCAGGAGGCGGGATCGAACTGTTCTTCGGTGGCCGGCCGATGACCGTGGCCCGTTGGCCCAACGAAGGATTCGTCCGCATGACAAAAGTACTCGGTGCCACGGAAGTCGATGTGCGGGGGACCAAAGGTTGCGTGGAGGGGATCTTTCAGTACGAAGGAGATCGTCCCGTGCGTTGGACACAGGACCCGGATGTGTGGGTTCACGGGTATTGGTTCTGGGACTGGGCCGAGCAGCGTCACGCAGTGAAGTCGATTGATACGCAGCGGCGGGTCATGGAAGTGAAGCCGCCGTATCACAACTACGGCTACCGCAACAGCCAATGGTTTTATGCCTACAATCTGCTCTCCGAGATCGATCAGCCGGGAGAATGGTATGTTGATCGGGAGCGAGGCCTGCTCTACTTCTGGCCTCCCTCGCCGATTGAGAAGAGCGAGGCTGTTGTGTCGGTGCTGCCGGGACTTGTAACCGCGCGGGATGCTTCTTTCATTAGCCTGCGCGGATTTACCCTGGAAGGCGTGCGCGGCACAGCGATTGACATTTCCGGTGGTGCGGAGAACCGGATTCTGGGGTGTACCATCCGCAACGTGGGGAGTTGGGCCATCCATGTTTCTGGTGGCACGCGACACGGAGTCGTGGGATGTGATCTGTATCAGATGGGGGCTGGCGGCATTTCGCTCAGCGGTGGAGATCGCACGACGCTCACGCCCGCCGGGCACTTCGCGTCGAACAACCACATTCATCATTTTGCGCGCATTCAGCGCGTGTATCAGCCGGGGATTACGCTACAGGGTGTCGGTAACCAGGCATCCCACAACCTGATCCACGACGCGCCTCACATGGCAATCGGATTCGGCGGTAACGACCACGTGATCGAGTTGAACGAGATCCACAGCGTCTGCTATGAGTCCAATGACGCCGGGGCGATTTACACCGGGCGCAACTGGACGATGCGGGGGAACGTCATTCGCCACAACTACCTGCACCACATCAAGGGGTTCGAAGAACGCGGCTGCGTGGGAGTCTATCTGGACGACATGTTCTGCGGTGTGGAGATCGTGGGGAATCTGTTCTATCGCGTGACCCGGGCGGCTTTCATCGGTGGTGGTCGCGACTGCCTGGTGCAGAACAACTTGTTTGTCGACTGTGATCCCGCCTTGCATGTTGATGGACGTGCGCTCAATTGGGCCAAGTACCATGCGGATATGTGGGTCAAGGAAGGGCAAGACAAGGGCACGCTGTCCGGGATCGCCTACAAGGAGCCTCCTTACAGCCAGCGGTATCCGAAACTGGTGACGATTTTGGAGCAGAATCCGTTTGCTCCCGAAGGTAATGTGGTCGCCCACAACGTGTCCTTTGGAGGCCGCTGGGATGGCGTATCTCGCGAGGCGCGTGAGTATGTGACCATCGCCGATAACCTGGTCGATCAGGATCCGCATTTGGCGACGCCGGACCGCATCGGTGATGGGAAACAGCCCCGGGCCGTCGACTTTGCCTTGCAGGACGACTCGCCCGCCTGGGGAATTGGCTTTGAGAAGCTGCCGCTGGACCAGATGGGCGTGCAAAAGGACGAGTTTCGAGCCAGTTGGCCTGTTGTCCATGAAGTGCGTCAGTAGTAGAACTGACTCTACTGAAGGAACAACATGCATGATTGGTGAGCGGTTAGACTATGAGGGGAATACCATGATACGCAGACAATTGATGTGTGGTCTTTGTGGACTCGCAATGCTTGTTTCGATGGTCGAGGGTGCCGACGATGCGAAGATCACGCCCGACGTCGTGTACGGCCACAAGTTTGGCATGGCGTTGACGTTCGATGTTTACACGCCGGCCAAAGATGCCAATGGAGCAGGTGTATTGTTCATGGTCAGCGGCGGCTGGTACTCGCAATGGAATCCACCGGAAAACGCCATGCCGCTGTTCAAGCCGCTGCTTGATGCGGGTTTCACCGTGTTTTCCGTGCGGCACGGTAGCAGTCCGAAGTTCTCGATTCCGGAAGCCGTATCCGATGTGCGACGCGGAGTCCGCTATATCCGGGCGCATGCGAGCGAGTTTGGGATTGATCCCGAGCGTATCGGTGTTTTCGGCATGAGCGCGGGTGGGCATCTATCGTTGGTGCTGGGAACGACTGCGGACGATGGCAGCGAGGACAAAGATGATCCGCTGTCTGCCACGAGTGATCGCGTGCAAGCCGTCGTGGCGTATGTTCCCCCCACAGACCTGCGGATCATGGTCTGGGGTGCCGAGGGACATCTGCCTGCCTACAATCGGTTCCCGGCGCTTGACCTGGATGTGAAGGAAGCGGCCAAGTACTCGCCATTGCTTTACGTCACCAGCGACGACGCTCCCACCCTGCTGATCGTGGGAAAGAAGGATGAACTGGTGCCGATCAAGCACAGTGAAGATATCCTGAAAGAGTTTCAGGAGAAACAGGTTCCAGCTGATTTGATCGTGTTTGATGAATCGACCCATGGTCTTCTCCCCGCAGACATGCAAACCGCGATGACGCGGGAAGTTGCCTGGTTCCAGAAGTATTTGGCCAGACAGGAAGATACGCAGAAGTGATGGCGGTGTGTTAACTTGATTGACCCCAGTGGTTGATCAAGCATCCGTTAAGGAGGAGAACAACGGGTCGTCTGGAAGAACAACCAAGCCGCCCGGGGGTGCAGGCGATGAAACAGTCATGGTTCACGTTTTTCGCCGTGTGTGGCTCACTTTGTCGCGTCAGGAATTGATGCTCAAGAGACGCTCCTGCTACGGGCGGAGAGCCTGACGGTGTTGCCTCGTTCCCAGCCGGTGCTACGCGTGCGAGTGGCCAATTCGGGTGGTGAGGCTTTTGCGGGCCAAATCGCGGTTCACGTGCCCGCTTCATGGCGGCTGGCCACCACCTCGCAGGACATTCAGCTCAGCGCGGGCGAGGAGAAACGGTTAGCGTTCTCCCTGTCGGAAGGAAGTGAAGATGCCGGTAATCGCTACCCCGTGGAAATCACAGCCCGCGGCAGTGGCCAGCAAGTCGTGCGTCGGCAGGAAATTGTGGTCGCCAGCGCTCCCTTCTTCAAACCGACCATCGATGGCGACCCAAGTGACTGGAAGGATGCAATTCCAGTCACTTTTGTCGTTGCTGGGAAGAAGACCACGATCGCGACCTATTGGAACCGGCGGCAGTTCTCGATGCTGGTGACCGTCGAGGAGTCGAAGCATGTTCCTCTGGGGGAATCGCCCCTCTTCGACGCAGTACAAGTCTCCTTGGCTGCTCAGGGTACCGAGACAAGTCGTTCTCCGGATGGCCTGACAAATCGGTTTGAATACTTGATCTGCGGCGGCCAGGCAGGAAAAGGTCACTGTTGCCTGCTCGCTCAACCTGGACAGAAGCTCGCCGACGTGTGCCAGCCACGCCCGTTGCCTTCTCTACTCTATGACGCCGCCGAAGTCGCGGTTCGCCGCGACGGATCGTTGACATACTATGAGTTCAGTCTGCCGCTGTCGATCGTGCGAGAGCAGATCAGGCCGAGCGAAGGACGTGAGTTCTATCTCTCGGTCCTGGTGCACGATCCGGATGAAACAGGGCTTCGCGATTGGGGTGAGGCCGCCGGATTGTGGGAATCGCAGCGCCATCGTCTTGCCTGGAGCGGCTGGGAAGGAGCACAATGGGGAGACCAGCCGCCCATGGACTGTCGTGTCGAATGGGGCATGTGCAGTTCGAAGTATTGAGTGGTTATTGGTCATTGGTTACTTGTTACTTGTGATGAGCTGTTCCGCCACGAGCATCTGGGGTGATGGCGTGTTGAGCAGCACGCACGATGGTATGTTAGGTATCGGAGGGTCCCTTGATGAACCGTTCACTGCTCAGGATCGCCGTGTTGGTATCTCTGTTTGTGTTGCCCGCTGCCATATGCGCGAGGGGAGCCGAGGATACCTGGAATGCTCCGGTTGTGAATCCGGCTGGGCCGCTCGTCATGCGCGTCGTGATGGTGGAGGATGAGCAGGAAGACCCGGCCGCGGCCGGTAAAGCGGCGGCCGAGGCGTTACAGAAGGCCATGCAAGGCGTGGCTCTCAAGGCCATTGTTGTATCCGAGTGTTTTGAGGACAAAGAAAACAAAGAGAAGTTGTTGCAGGGTATTGGCAGCGTTCTTGATCCGAAGATGGTCTTCGGTGGAGCGACTTATGGCTCGTTCACTCAGCAGGGTTGTACCGATTTCGATTCTGTCTGCTTGCTGGGGATTGGCGGTGACGGCATTGGCGTATCGGCAGCCTTGGTGACCGAGATGGGAACAGCCAAGCTGTCGTTTGATGAACATGAGGAAGAAATCAAACGGCTGTTGCAGGCTGCGGGAAGCGCGGTGAGCGAGAAGCTGCAACGCACCGATCGGGACCAAGATGTTGATTTTGATTCCAGATGCCCATTCGCCGAAGAATCAGTACCTGGTGGAAGGAGTACAGAAAGTCCTGGGGGCAGGGTTTCCCATGACCGGCGGCTCGGCGAACAAGAATGCCGGTCAGACGTTTGTCTACTTCCGCGGAAACATGTATCAGGACAGCGCGGTGGGGCTGATGCTGTCGGGGGACTTTGACGTCGCCATGTCGGGGCGTTTGGCCAAAGAGAATGCGGCCGTGATTCGTTCGGCACGCGAGGGTGCCGCGGAAGCACTGGGCAAATCCAAGCGGCCGCCCTTGGCCGTGCTCGCCTACAACTGCGCCGGGCGGCGCAGCAAACTGACCGACATTCACGAAGAACTGGCGGCGATCCAACAGGCCATCGGTACAACGGTGCCGCTGTTCGGCTGCTACAATGCCGGTGAGATTGGCCCGGTGGATGCAGCGGAAAAACACTCCGATGCGCTCTGCGGCGGCAGCGGATGGCACGTTATGTTTACCGTCATCGGCAAATAGGCTACTTTAATTTGTCGCGGGTCTCTTCCAGTTCCTTCTGGGCTTTCTCCAGTTGCTGGATCGCGTTTTGCAGCGGTTCGGATTCTGGGTTCCGCGGCTTGAGCTGATCGAGTAGTTTGCGCGTTTCGTCCAGCTGGCCAGAGACCTTTTCCAGCTTGTCGGCAAGCTCTTTGGGATTGATCAGACCTGGCGGCATCGGCGGATTCAATCCGGCCTGGATCTGCTGCATTTGCAGGGCCGGTATCTGGAATGCTTGGACTTGGATGCCGCCTCCCTGGTTGTATTTTTCGTACAGCTTGTGAGCGTCGGGATGCTTCTTCTTCAGCTCGGCAGCATCTTTCGCTGCGTACTTCCGCGTGACGTTCTTGCCCTCGGTCTTTTCGGTGACTTCCACGGTAATACCTTTGTTTGGATCTTCGTGGATCTTGACGGTGCGGTCATTTTCCGTGGCTTCCACGTCCTTTACGCCATTGACTGTCTTGGCTCGCACGCGCTGGTTGCCCCCTATCTGGAATTGGAGCTGGATCTGGCCTTGACCAAGTTGAATCATCGGTTGGGCAGGTTCAACCGGATTGGGTTCCAGGGCATCTTTGGCGATCCTCGCTATCGGCGGCTGGTCACTATCGACCAGCTTCTGTAAGGCGGCCTTCGCTGCTTCCTTCAGTTCCCCCTCGTCCGCCGCAAAGTGTTCCTTCAGGAGTTCGAGGGCACGGCGCGATGCTTCGCGGCTGGTTCCCAGTGCGGCCTCCGTCAACGCGGGAATCGCGTTCTTGCCAAGCTCCTTGAGCTTGCGGTAGGCATCTTGGCGTGTCGAGAAGCGGTTCGCGTCGAGGTCCTTAATCAAACCCCCGATATCGGGAGCCTGCGCCGCGGGAGCGGCAGGCGCCAGACGCGGGAGCGGTGTCTTGCGCAGCGGTCGGCGGAACGACCCACAGGGCCAGGAGGACCACCCACAACGTTAGATCAGTAGGTCGCTTCATGGTCGATGCATCCTTGTGCAATGAGCCCCGGCGACCACTCCTGAACGCGTTGGCAGCAGGGGCATCGTCGAGCCGAGGCAGAGTATGTCAGTTTACCGTTCACAGCCTCCGGCGGCAAAGGCTGACTCTCGTCTCAATCATACTCATACTCATACTCTTACTCCCCTGCACTCACAGACAACTTCACTCGACTCAGCATGAACTGCACTCTTTTGCCAGTGGCATCGACGCGGGGCTTGGACCACTTCCGAAGAAGAAGAGTAAGCGTATGAGTATGAACAAGATTGCACAGTTACCGAGCCCTACGCGGTCGGAACGCCGTGAACGATGACTACTTCAGCAAGTTCCAATGGCCAAAACCGGGGAACGAGGAAACCTTGTTCGTGGCTGACCGCGTACGAATCACTCGCTTCTGTCATTTGAATTTGTTTCGTATTTGGTGCTTCGGATTTCGAATTTCGAACAGGCACGCACCGAGCGCCGCGGGTAATTAACCAACGCTCTACGCGTGAACGTGTCACGACCTGCGACCTCAGGTCACTTGGCCACGGGAACAAGCGTGATAGAACGCAGGTTACCCAGCGTCGTGGAGATCGCACCACCTGCCCGCAGCACTACGGTGCTGGCTCCCGCCGGGACTGGTAGCTGCCCGATTTTCGCTTTCAGGTAGGTTTCCGCCGAGCCAGTCTTTGCCACGTTTCCGGAAAGCTGCTGGTCCCCCACGGAAAAGACAAACGGACCGCCCGCATCGGCGTCCGCCACGGACCATTGTACCCACACGTCATAGCTGGTGCCGTGGGCGACTTCGATGGGCCACTCGATCCGATCCTTGTCGGTGCAGGATCCGAAAGCACCCCACTGGGGCATGTACGTGACGTGTGGCCCCACGCCGAGCCCAGCGGCTGCGCCGAGCGAAAGAGATCCATCAGCAGCCGGTTTGATCGGCACGACAGCATCGTAGAGGAACTGCTTGGGGACGATTTCTCCCTGTTCCAGGATCGCCAGATCCTTGAACATCGTGTGATTGACAACGCCGCTGTGCATTTGCAGCGCGAAGACTCCAGCTTGCTGACTGATCTTGTCGTCGTTCAAGTCGGCTGTCTTGACACCGTTCACGTGAACCGTCACTCGTGGCCCGTGTGCCGAAATCATCATTTCGTTCCACGCTCCCTCTCGGTAGCACGATTTCTCCTGGTCGAGCGTCGGTTGCTGCAACCAGCCGCGTCCGTAGCTTTCGTAGATTCCTCCTGTGCCACTGCCGCACGGCCCGACTTGAATCTGCAGGCCTAGTGTCTTGTCAGGGTCTTCCATCTTGGTGCGGATGAAGAAGCCGCTGTCACCACTGTCACACTGGAACTTGAATCGGACCGTAAAATCCTGGAACTCGTCGTCGGAGACCAGGTGACCGTAAAGCTTCGCGTTGTTGGAACGTCCGACATAGGCACCGTCTTCCACCGTCCAGTCGCCCAGACCGTTCTTGTGCCAGTGGGCGAGCGTCTTGCCGTCCGCGAGCGGTTTCCAGACAGGGTTTTCAGCCCGCAAAAATTGGGGCAAGTTGTGGTCAACACTAGCGTGAAGAGGAATGCGAACGCAGCGTGAATCAGTTTCATGGTGTGCTCCTCGGTCAGTGGCGGGAACGATCGATCGAAAACGATCGTCTGGCGGTGGTTGGTACACGGATACGGCGACCGTATCCACATCCACTATTCTGCCAGATGCCAGGGCTCCTGTCACAGGCCAGGACTGGAATTATCGGCGGTCAACCGCACTTCGGCCGGGAATAACGCTGTCGTCAACGGACCGACCACACTGGCAAGGCTCAGAAGTGCCTTTGGAAGTGGCGTGTGGGTACTCGCTTCAACACTGGCTCCGCTCGCGGTCAGCGTTTCTCGTGGTCGGCCATCTCTTCGACGCTCGCTCAGGAAAGTGCCAGCCAGGCGATTATTGCAGGCCGCGTCGTTTCAGTAGCGGTTCGATGCCCGGCTCTTTGCCACGGAATCGCTGGTACAGCACCATGGGATCTTCGGTGCCACCGCGCGAGAGGATGTTATCCCGAAACGATTTGGCAACTTGTTGGTTGAAGATGTCCCCGGTTTCCTTGAAGGCTTCGAACGCGTCGGCATCCAGGACCTCCGCCCACATGTAGGCGTAGTATCCCGAAGAATAGCCACCGGAAAAGATGTGCTGGAAGTAGGGACTTCGATAACGCGAGATGATCTCCGGAATCAAGCCGATCTTGTCGAGGCTGGATTGCTCGAACTGCAGCACGTCAATCTCAGGCTTCGGCTCCGTCATCGTGTGCCAGTCCATGTCCAGGAACGAAGCCGCCAGGTATTCCGTCGTGGCGAACCCCTGGTTGAAGAAGCGTGCATTGCGAATCTTCTCGATCAACTCGTCGGGCATCGGTGCGCCGGTCTCATAGTGTCGGGCGTACATCTTGAGAACTGCCGGTTCGATCGCCCAGTTCTCCATGATCTGGGACGGCAATTCCACGAAATCACGGGCTACTTCCGTGCCGGCCAGCGTCTTGTAGGTACATTGCGAGAGCAGGCCGTGCAAGCCGTGCCCAAACTCATGAAAGAGTGTTTCCACTTCCTCCAGCGAGAGGAGTGAGGGTTTATCGGCGGTCGGCTTGGAGAAGTTTCCGACATTGTAGATGACCGGGCGAATGTCCTTGCCGTCCTCCATGTGCTGTTGCCGAAATTCACTCATCCAAGCGCCGCCGCGCTTGCTGGCGCGTGGGAAATAGTCGACAAACAGAATGCCTACGTGCTTGCCGTCCGCATCCTGGACTTCGAACGCTGTGACATCTTCGTGATAGACAGGGATATCATCAAGTTTCTCGAAGTGGAGTCCATAGAGTCGCCCGGCCACGTCGAAGACGCCGCTGAGGACATTCTCCAGCTTGAAGTAGGGGCGGAGCATTTCTTCATCCAGGTCGTACTTCGCCTTCTTCACCCGCTCGGCATAATACCACCAGTCCCAGGACGCGAGCTGAAACCCGCCGTTTTCGTCGTCGATCATCTGCTGCATGTCGGCGACTTCTTGCTTGGCTCTCGTGAGGGCGGGTGGCCACACTTGGTTGAGCAGCTTGTAGACGTTGTCGGGGACTTTGGCCATGTTCTCTGCCAGCACGTAGTGCGCGTGCGTGGGATATCCGAGCAACTTGGCGCGCTCGACGCGCAGTGCGGCCATCTCGGCCAGAATCTTCTTGTTGTCCAACTCGTCATCGTGATTGCCGCGGTTGATGTAGCCCAGGTAGATCTTCTCGCGCAGGGGGCGATTCTGCGAGTATTGCAGGAAGGGAATCATGCTCGGCTTATGCAGCGTGAAGACCCATTTCCCGTCATGGCCTCGCTCCTTCCCGGCTTCCGCTGCCGCCGCAATCACCGTGTCGGGCAAACCCGCCAGATCCCCCTTGTCTTCGATCACCAGTTCAAAGCGGTTGTTCTCCTTCAAGACATTCTCGCCGAACTTGACCGAGAGTACGGACAGCTGGGAGTTGATTTCCTTGAGTTTCTGCTTCTCGGCCGGAGGCAGATTGGCCCCACCGCGCACGAAATCTTTATAGGTCTCCTCCAACAGCTTCTTTTGTTCCGCCGTCAGGTCGAGCTTGTCCTTCGCTTCGTGGACCGCCTTGACGCGCTGGAACAGTTGATCGTTCAACAGGATTTCGTCACGGTGCTGTGAAAGTTGGGGTGCGATCTCCTTCGATAACGCCTGAATCCCTTCGTTGGTCATCGACGATTCCATGGCATGGAAAACGTTGTTGACCCGGTCCAACAGCGCTCCGCTACGATCCAGAGCGGCAATCGTGTTGTCGAATGTGGGAGCGGATTGCTGCAGGTAGATGGCTCGGATCTCTTCCTGCTGCCGCTTCATCCCCTCTTCGAAGGCCGGCCTGTAATGCTCCAACTTGATGGCGTCAAACGGCGGGACTCCGAAGGGAGTCGTCCATTCTTCCAGAAACGGATTGCCGGCGTAGGTATCTGCGGTCATGAACACTCCGAAAGCAAAAAACAACAGGACTGTGCCACTCTTCATGGTGTTTGTCTCCCACGGTAGATGGTATCAGGCGAGTTGGCATTATAGCTGGCAGCCCGATTCTGCTAAACGGGGTAGGCAGCGAAGCGGCAGACTCGTTGCGGATAGACGCGATGTTCGGCTGCGATTCGGCCGCGAAAATCGCATTGCCGGATGCACGCCTGAGTTAGCCGACCACAGCCACGTGACTACTGCTGCATGATATCCAGCTCGGCGGCGGCGGCAAACGTCTGGCCATGCACTTCCGACAGCGCGACGAGCTTGACGTAGCGGGCGGTCGCGGGGCTCGCGAAGCGGACCGTCTGCAATTGCGAGTTGTCGGGCCATTGCCCCGTGGCCAGCGGCTCGCCCCACTGCTTGGCGTCTGTGCTGACATACACCGCGTATCGGGCAATGCGACCGTTGGACATGTCCTGCCGAGGGAGGTAGGTCAGTCCACTGATCGACTGGGGAGCTATTCAAGTCGATCACGATTTCGTGAGGATAGGGGGCTGCCTGCTCGCCCCAAGTCGTATGCCAGATCGTGTCGGGATTCCCATCCAGCACCAGACGCTGCTTCGTAGCCCACTTGCTGGCTGTCGGCCGTGACCTCGGCTTCCAGCTTCTGCAACAACGAGGGCTCGCGCAGCAGAGCTTCAAGCGCCTCGAGGGTGACGGCAGTGTCCGGAGCGAAGTCGTCGCTGGCCATGTATCTGAGCAGACTGTGCCGCAGCTGACGGGCGACCGGTCGCGCGGCGAGGTCCTTTTCCAGTTCGATGCTACAGAGAAGCAGTTTGCCGTTGCCGACCTTCGCTTCGAACGCCAGGCCAAGCTTGCGACACGTGTTCCAATCGTCAATCACCTGCACGATCGGCGACAACGTCTCCGGCAAATCATCCAGGATCACCGGCTTGGATTGTCGGCACAGGTCCCACCATTGCCAGTTGCTGTGTGAATCGGTCGGAAATTCCTGCAGTGCCGCATGTTTGGGATCGCACAGGATCCCGAGCGTGTGGACTTGCTGAGTGGGGAACCAGAGGCGATTCCAGAAGATCGCTTCAAAAGAACCGGCAGTGTCTCCAGCGATCGCATAACGCGGCAGCAACAGCAGCACCTTGCCTCCCGCTTGCAGACGCTCACGCACGCCATCATCCAGGGAGCGGGCGACAAGTACGTCTGCTGTGGGAGCAGTGTCCACGCTCTTTCGGATAGACCCAGACATCCCAGTCGTTGCCGTAGGGCGTCCCTTCGATCGAGACGCTCAGCCGCAGCCGACTGGCTTGCGTCACGTTCGGCGAGCGCACATTCCAGGTGGCCAACGGTCCGCAAGCCGTCGCGCGGCAGGTCCATATGCGTCCAGCGACCTTCGCATATCGACTGGCCACTGTCAGTGCGCAGAGCCCACACAACGGTCTTGTCGAGTAGATCTGTGTGGCCGTATTGAGAGACTTCTACTTCGGCGGTCAATGTCTGATCAGTGGTCCACGTGTGGCTCTTCAGCCGCGCCAGCGGGACGACCGGTCCGCAGAATCTCCGAAATGCCTCGGCCGTGATAAATGGCTTGGGATTCCAGAACGGGTCGAGCACGCCGATCAAGGCAGTTCCCTGCCCGGGGAAGTCATGCAGGTCGAGCAATTGGAACCCGCCCAGGCCGGGTGTACGCAGCAGGACCTCAATCTCTTCCTTGTAGAGCAACGTTTGCAGAGCGCCGGAAGCCATCAGGAACGCCCGGGCCTGGCCCAGCAGCTTGTGCTCCTGCAGGAAGTCACGGACGATCTCAAAATTCTTCGCCTGCAACACGCCCGTGTACTGTTTCATCTCGTCCAGGTTGGGGAACACGCACCACTGACCGGTCTCGTGACTGATCAGCGGCACAGTATATTTCTGTACCTGTGCGCGATAATCCTTGGTTGTCTCGGGCGCCTGGCTGTTGAACACGCCGTGTTGCCGCAGGGGATGGTGCATGACGTGATATTGACTCTCGGCGAGGTAGGGCCAGCCGGAGGCACAGGTCACCAATTGACGCGTGGCTTGCTGCTTGTAGTGGTCGACCCACCCGCGGAGATAGTCTTCGCCTTGGTGCAATGGGCCCGGCCCAGCGGGCTCGTTGCCGTAGGCCAACAGCATGAAGGACGGATGGTTTCCGTACGCCTGCAGAATGCGATCGGTTTCCCGGTAAAGCCACTGGTCAAGCGGTTTGCCATCCCCCACGCTCGCTCCGCCATTGGCCCACGATGCGCACTCGACCTGATAGTAGAATCCGAGTTCGTCCGCGGCTTGGAAGGCCGCTGCCGGAGGGCACCAGGAATGGAAACGGATATGGTTCAGGCCGAAGGCCTTGCACTGACGTATCACGCGCTTCCACGAATCGACATCGGTGGGCGGAAATCCGGTGAGCGGGAAAATGCAGCATTCCAACGTTCCGCGGAAGATCATCGGATGGCCGTTGAGCAGGAATTCGGTTCCCTGCACACTGAGTTCACGCATGCCGAAAGTGACAGATCGCTGGTCTCGTACCTCACCGGAGGCAACCTCACCGGACGCGACATGACTGGACACGGATGCCTTCAGCGTGCACAGGTTGGGATCGTGCTCACTCCACAACTTGATATCCGCTCCCATCGGTAGCGTGATCGTCTGTTGTACCGACTCACCTTCCACCAGGATCGGCGTACTGGCAGCGGAGAGAGGTATTTCCCCCTGGAACGCAGACAGATCGAGCTGCAGGTTTACGGCTTGGCCAGTGTGATTGTCGATCCGCACCGCGACACGGGCGACTCGCTGCTCCAAGTCAGGGTAAATCTGGACGTCGGAGATCCAGACAGGTGAGCCGGCACGCAGCTCAATATCGCCGATGATCCCGTTCCAATTCGTCTGTGTGTGATCGGTGACGCTGTGGGAATTCTCGCCGACATCAATGATCAAGCGATTGTCCACGCGGATCGTGAGAGTGTGTTTTCCCGGCGTCAGCAGTTTCGTCAGGTCGATCTCGTGAGCAGCACTCAGGCTCTCACCTGTACCGGCCTGCTGGCCGTCCACCCAGACCTGCGTGAGCCAGTGGCAGCGCTCGAGATGCAGTGTGATACGCTGGCCTTCCCAGGGGGATGAGATGGTGACACTTCGCTGATACCAGACCGGACCGGTGTAGTCGTGTTTCGGCTGGAGCCAGAACGGCATCTTGAAATTCGCCGGGTCGCGATAGGGCGCATACCGTGGCATTTGAAGGACTTCCGGTCGTATCGAGCCGGTCCAATGCGTTTCCAGGGTCGGCACGTTGCCAAAACCTTGAGACTGAATGGAGCCGGGCAGTTGAACCGTTTCGGGCAGCGCCTGTGAGAACCACTGTTGCGCAATACCCTGGTCATCAGGGTCCAGACGCAGCGACCACGGCCCCGCCAGATCAACGCAATCGGTGGCCGCAGTGGCTGACAAGCTTGTCAAACTCACTACGGCGGTCAGCAAGAAAGTGAGATGTGGCATTCGGTGGTTCATCGTCGTGTCCCTTCGTAGCTGAACTCGCCAGAGTTCAGCGGCAGCTCGGTTCGCTCCACCCCTCGTAGCTGAACTCGCCAGAGTTCAGCAGCAGCTCGGTTCGCTCCGTCCCTCGTAGCTGAACTCGCCAGAGTTCAGCAGCAGCTCGGTTCGCTCCGCCCCTCGTAGCTGAACTCGCCAGAGTTCAGCAGCAGGCTTCCCTGTGCGCTGATCAGCGCACGGTCTCGCCCCTCGTAGCTGAACTCGCCAGAGTTCAGCAGCAGCTGGTTCGCTCCGCCCCTCGTAGCTGAACTCGCCAGAGTTCAGCAGCAGCTCGGTTCGCTCCGCCCTTCGTAGCTGAACTCGCCAGAGTTCAGCAGCAGCTCGGTTCGCTCCGCCCCTCGTAGCTGAACTCGCCAGAGTTCAGCAGCAGCTCGGTTCGCTCCGCCCTGGCGGACTCCGCTACAGCTTACCCGTTTTCCCATTTTCGTTCACCGTCCGAGCCCGCGGCGTGTGTCAGACGGCGGTGCACGATAGCTCCCAGGTGGTTCACATCCAGCGCCAACAGTTGATCGAACTGCTGGGTAGCTGCTACGACATTGGCTAAACCGAGCTGTCCCAGGCCGATCATATACCGGCAGTGGATCATATTGCGGCGGTTCAAGTCATCGTCGAATACCAGAAAGTCCGGCAGTGAGACGGCGAAATAGTCGATTTCGACCTGGTCATCCAGGTGTTGTTGCCCGTAGTCGATCAGCCTCTGGAAGCGGTTGCTAGCTTCTTCGGTCTGGCCGAGTGCCATGAGGGCCAGTCCCTGGTAGAAGATCATATCGGGAGGCTGGTCGTTGTAGTACAGGGCTGATGTCGGTTCACTCAATCCCACGCTGGCTCGCTGGAACCAATACCTGGCTTCGGACAGTTGCGCGAGACCATCGGTGGCACAACCGAGCAGGTAGAAGATGTTGTTTTCCTGAATTCCGGTCAGCTTTCCTTCTCCCAAATTCTCGGGCCACCGCTTGGTTTGCATCAGCAGATCGATCGCCTCCTGGAAATTCCCGGCTTCAATGGCGGCGCGTGCCAGTTGGGTGAGGGCCAATACAAACTGGGCCGGGACTTTTCCTTCACCTCCTTCCCAGGGATGAAAACGGCGCGCGAGGACCGAGTCCAGAGCCGTTGCGTGTTGTCCCAATTGGTTGAGCAGGGTGACACGTTCCAGATAGAGATCATCGCGGGCATCGACCAGTGACCGATGTTTCTCCAGGCGAGCGAGTCGTTCACGAGGCGCATGTCCGAGCCGTTTGGCCAGTTGGTCCAACTCGTAGAGAATACGTGCATCTGAGGGGTCCAATGCAGCGGCCTGCTGTAACGCGTGCCAGGCAGCGTCGGGATCTTGTCGCTTGTTGTAGTATGCCAAGCCGAGGTTACGCCAAACGGTGGGAAATGACGGATCAAGATCGCGAGATCGCTCCCAGCAGGCGATGGCACGATCATATTGCCGTTTGTCGAACCACAGGTTACCGAGGTAATAGGGAGCTTTGGCATCGGTGACCTGGAGTTCGGAGATGGTGGTCAGGACCGCGAGCGATTGCAGCCGGTTGGGGAAACAGTAATCTGCCGCGTGCTCGGCCGCGCGGCACGCGGCGGCCTCGCATCCGGCTTGGTTGCCGAGTCGCCGGTAGTAGTCGGCCAGATGGTAGTGCACGAGTGGCGTGTCGCTATGAAAATGAACGCGTTCCAGGTAGTTTTCCAGCACAGCCACGGATCGCTCGTAGGCGCCGGCTGCGGCGTAATCGATGGCCAGCTCAAGATAATTGTGCGAGTCATCGCGCATGCGACGGTGAAAGAGTTGTTCGAACTGGCCGGAAAGCTGAGTCAATTCGAACAGGATGCCGGTGTTGAACGGGTCGCGGTCGAGTTCGCGCTGCATCTCCTGCTGGGCTGCTGCTGCCTGCTGGCCGCCGGCGCTGAGATAGGCTTTGAGATGCGCCGCTTGATGATGGTTGGCATTTCGATCGAGGCATTGTGAGAGTAGTTGTCGAGCATTTGCCGAGTCGTTGTTGCGTGTTGCGAGCCGGGCCAGTTGGAAGAAGGCAGATTCCTGCCAAGACGCGTTCCAGGTGGCCTTGTAGAAGGCCTCCCGGGCCTCGTCGAATCGCTCCTGCATGACCAAGGCCAATCCGAGATTGTAGTAAGGTTCACCATCGTACGGATTCGGATTGTGGCGCGTGAGCCGAGCCAGGGCCTGGCGGAAATGTGTTTCGGCCGCGGAAAAACATCCGCGACGAAGGAGGAGCTGGCCCAAGGCGTTATTGCTGCGCGCGTCGCCAGGGTCGCGCCGTAGGGCCTCACGGTAGTAGTCCGCCGGTTCTCGCGTGGCGTGCCGATATTGCTCCAGGTGCTTGCCGGCCAGGAACAGCGATTCGACGCTGTCCAGTTCTGACGCGGTGGCGATGACCCGAGCGGGCTCCGGGAGAGGCCGATCTTCGATCTCTTCCGCTCGCCAGCTGACTAATTCGCGCTCACTACCATCGCGCACGGTGACGCTCAGATTACCCCCTGCCAGGAGGCTGTCCGACTCGATCGTTCGTTCGTACCACGAGTGCGGTGAGCCGTCAAAGACGTCATCCAGGACAATCTTCTCACCACTGCGGACCATGACGTGGCAGTCGGGTTGATCACTTGTTGTGTAGATGCGCGGCGTGGCACGTGTTCCTTCGACTTCCAGGCCGACTGCGGCGTCGATCGTGGCGTTCTTGATCGCGCCGACTCCTTTGTAGGGGAGAAAGAACTGCGAGAAACTTCGTTCTTCACCCGGCATCAGCCAGGAGAAGTCGGGTTGATTGTCGGTGAAGACGCCACACATCAGCTCGATATACGGGCCATCTTCGTCCGTCAGCTCGCGATCCCAGGCATGGCCAAAATCCCCGTGGCCCCACGTCCACTGCTTCTTGCCGGGTGAGACGTGATGCGAGGCCACATGCAGCAAGCCTGCCCGGCGGCGGTGGTCGTAGCTGCCGACAAAATCGTAATCACTCCGGTAGGCCATGTAGGACGTGGGGACCGGGATGTTCTTGTAACGGCTGATGTCGGTCCCCGGAGCATAGTTGACTTTGTAGTACGTTCCGGTCGCGATCGGGAAACTGCTCACATCCCGCTTGCCGTGATCCATCACGGCGTGCACATCGGGCGGGAAGATCGATTGGTGATATTCATCGACGTGCACGGCCGGGTTGGCCCACCAGAGAAACGTCTGTGGCAGGAAGTCCTGTTGAACAGACGGACCTTGATTTCCAGATAGGCCTTGCCAGGATACAGCGTGAATCCGTGCATGCCTTTGGTGCCGCACATGCGATCGATCTCGGAGCACCAGATCGTCTGCGAACCGTCTGGGTTTTCGACGATGTCGCAGTCGACGGGCATGAACGTACTGGGACGATGATGTTGCGGCCAGTTAAACTCCAAACCGCCGCTGATCCAGGGACCGGCCAATCCAACGAGTGCTGGCTTGATGACGCGGTTGTAGTAGACAAAGTGATATTGATTGGTTTTGTCCACCGCCATTTGAACTCGCCCACCGAGTTCGGGAAGGATCATGATTTTCAGGTATTCATTTTCCAGCCAGTGCGGCGCGGTACTCTGTATCTTGTTTCTGATCGAAGATGCGGTCGATGACCGGCAGCGGGTAGACCGCTCCGCTGGACCCCTGGTAAACCCGTTTCTCCAGAAACATTGGATTGCGGTCAGGCACGCCGACTGCGTACGTCGGGATCGAAACTGTTTCGAACCAGGCAGCGACGCCTGATGTGTTGGTCTTGTCGTTCACGGTGAGTCTACTTATGGCGAGACGTTGGTAGTCGATGACTAGGGTGATTGGCTCAGAACCACGTGGCACTGTCCGACTAAATAGAATTGAACAATCCTGGGACGCAGTGTCCACGCGGCAATGGGCGAGGCAGAAATTCAAAAGCCGGCTTTCGTGCTTCGAGGTTCGAATGGTTGCTAAACGCGGCATCTCGAGCCTATCGTAGCGGTTGCATCCGAGGTGTGGGAGCGTATCGTGACCGCGGCGGCCAGGATTCACTCCGGCGACTGAAATTCTCCAGCCTGTGGCGACTTGGCTGGTCAGAGTGCGGGGATTACACTTGAGCCCTGGGGTCGCTTCAGGCGTCTGGTGTCCCCCATTCTGCCCAACATCGAGCAACTGCTGGCCCGAACACAGCGGAAGAAAGACCGATTCCCGCTGATCTGACTCGGCATGGCGAGGATCTGTGGGCACGCCTGAGGGCGACTTTTCTGGTGACGAGGAAAATGATGAGTATCTATGAGCATCCCAATTACTCTCGAGTGGAAATGAAGGCGATCGAGATCTCGCCCCTCGATCCGCTCTACGCTCGCGAAGAGAAGATTCCGGTGATCACGGTCAGCAATTTCCCGGCGCTGGGCCAGTTGATCGCCATGCGGTTTCTGGAATGGGTCCAGGACCATCCGGGTGGCGTCGTGTCGTTGCCGACCGGCAAGACGCCCGAGCATTTCATCAAGTGGGTGAATCGACTGATCAAGACCTGGGAGCAGCCCGATACGCGGGAGCTGCTGGAGCGCAGTGGCGTGGACCCGTCCCGCAAGCCGGATATGCAGAGCCTGCATTTCGTGCAGATCGACGAGTTTTACCCGATCCAACCGACGCAGAAGAACAGTTTCTTCCACTACGTCAGGAAGTACTACATCGAAGGGTTGGGATTGGACAGCGAGAAGGCCCTGTTGATGAACTGCAACGAGATCGGCATCAGGCCGGACGAACGCCTGGAGTCGATCTGGCCCGATTCGACGGTCGATTTGTCGCTCCGCACGCGGCAGCCGGTCTCGGATCTCGAGCGGTTGCAGCAGGACGTGATTTCGCGGATCGACGATTGGTGCCAGCGGCGGGAAGAAGGGATTCGCGCGCTGGGCGGGTTCGGTTTCTTTCTCGGTGGAATCGGGCCGGACGGGCATATCGGTTTCAATATTCGCGGATCGGATCACTACTCCACGACGCGGTTGATGGCCACCAACTACGAAACACAAGCCGCTGCGGCCGGCGACCTGGGGGGCATCGAAGTCTCGCGCCGGCGACTGGTGATCACGATCGGCTTGGGCACGATCACCTGCAATCGTGATTGCACGGCGATCATTATTGCCGCCGGGGAGGCCAAAGCATCGGTGATCGCCGACGCGGTACAGGGAGCGTCGAGCGTGCGGATTCCGGCCAGCGCACTGCGCAGCTTGCCGAACGCCCGCTTCTACATCACGTTGGGAGCTGCCAAGAAGCTGCGCCAGCGGCAGGTCAGCTTGATGGTACTTTCCAAGGATTTTTCGGACGAGCAAGTGGTACGGGCCATGGTCGATCTGGCTCTGCAAAGGCAAAAGCCGTTGCTGGAGCTGACCGAGCAGGAAGGTCGACAGGATCCGATGTTGTGCGAGGTGCTCAATGGACGCCAGCAACCATTTGGCGAACTGGCTCACATGGTGCACAACACTTTGGTTCAGCAGCATTGAACGAGGGAGCGGTACCTGCACGAACACGCGATTCCTGCACACGGAACCGCATCACGACGACTTGATGCTCGGCTACCTGCCCTACATCGTGCGGAACATGCGGAATGCCAGCAACGTTCATTATTTCGTGACGTTGACCAGCGGTTTTACGGCCGTCACCAATTGCTTCATGCTCCGGCAATTGGAGGGTCTCGAACGATGGATCCAATCACGCCGAGTTTCGTGACCTGTATCGGGAGGACTACTTTGACACCGACAATGAGCAGGGACGAAATCGCGACATCTGGCAGTACCTCGACGGAATCGCTGCCCGCAACAACGAGATGCGTGCCGAAGGTGCGCGCGCGACGCCTGCTCCGCAACCTGATGGAAGTGTATGACGAAAACAATCTCTCAGCGATCCGCGATCGGATGACGGAACTGAAACACTATTTCGAAAGTGTCTATCCCGGCCGCAAGGATCCGGAAGCGATCCAGCGTCTCAAGGGCATGTGTCGCGAATGGGAGGCGGAGACGCTGTGGGGCTACTTTGGCTGGCAATGTTCCCACATTCGCCACCTGCGGCTCGGATTCTACACCGGGGATATCTTCGTTCCCGAACCGACCGTGGATCGCGATGTCGCTCCTGTCGTGAACTTGCTGGACGAAGTGCAGCCGGATGTCATCTCCTGTGCGCTCGATCCCGAAGCGAGTGGTCCGGACACGCACTACAAGGTGCTGCAGGCCATCAGCGATGCGACCGATCGATACGTCGATAAGTATCAGCGCGGGGACGTGCGCATCTGGGGTTATCGCAACGTCTGGTTCCGCTTTCATCCGAGCGAAGCGAATGTCTATGTTCCCGTGTCGCTCAACATGCTGTCGGTCATGGAGAGTGCCTTTCTCAATACGTTCGTTTCGCAACGCGAGGCGTCGTTCCCCAGCTACGCGCACGACGGGCCCTTCTGTGAACTGGCTCAACAGATCCAGGTGGAGCAGTACCACATGCTGAAGACCTGCCTGGGGCGGGCCTGGTTCGCCGAACACAGCAGCGCGTTGATCCGTGGCGCGCGCGGATTCGTCTTCCTCCGCGAAATGAACATCAGCGAGTTCCGCCAGACCGCCCGTAGTCTGCGCAAGTCGACCGAAGACCTCTAAGAATCCGTAGAACACCCGATTCTGGCCTTCAGCAACGTTCGCCACCGGGAGATCATCCACCACACAAGCCCGCTGAGGTAGATCGCCCAGATCCCTTATCTTGCCGCAAAAACGGGGAGCCTCCCCGTTTTCTAGGCAGCTTTTCCCGTCTGTCGGCATGGGTGGCGTAGTACCCGGGCTTCCCATCCAGTGATTTGGATGCGTGCTGGCGTGTTCGTCAAAGTTGAGAAACTTTGGCGTTGCTCGCGATCGAATTCTACTCCTATTAATGAGTGAGTTTCTGTGATTTCTCGGAAGTGAGCTACGCTAGCGAGCAACTGGCGATCATCGCAGTGGAGTCGTCGACGAGTTCTATTGCGGGGGCTGACGACCTCCGAGCCGACGTGGTGCGACTTCGCAACGTCTGCGTGATCGGTGCGGATTCGCTCACGCTCTGAATTGGCTAGGTCGACTCTTCGACCGACTCGTTGGATTTGCACGAACCGGTTCTGTCCACATGTCTCATCTATCCACACAAAGGAGTCATCATGAGAATGCACGTAAAGTGGGGATTATTGTTACTGGCTGGTGGGGGATTCTTGATTGCCGCGGCTGGCGAAGTGCAGGCGAATCCGACCTCGGGAGCTAACTGCGCAGGCTGCCACGACGAGGCCGACAGGCCTGGCGCGATGGAGCTCACGAATTATGACGGGATGCTCAGTGTCGACGGTGTCAACGGCGGCACCGCACTCAAGTACTTCGAGGTTGCGCGAGGGAGCTCCGTTCCCCTTTCGCTGAACGTATTGAACGGCGCTGACGTTTACGGAGTGGCGCTGAACGGGCTCACCGATCTTGGCGTGATCAATGGCACGGCATTAGATTACGTTGCCGATGATTCCGGTTCGTGGACGGCCCGCAACAGAAATGGCTTCTATTACTACGCCGGCGCTTTTGACTGGAACAGTGAAACCCCTTTCACGTTTAATCTCACCGTGAGCGACACTTCGCCATTGGACACATACGAGCTGGGATTCCAGGTCGCCGGTCTCGAGAGCAACATGTGGTCGGGTGGCGAGCGTTTCTATCTCAGGGTCGTCGAAGCTGTTCCCGAGCCGGCCAGTTGGGTGTTGTTCTCGGGTCTCGGACTAGGGCTGGTTTGGTACGGACGCCGCCGCAAACGGTGAGTCAATACCGGTGCGTCAAAGGGGAGTGGTACATTTTTCCTGGTGACATAGGTAGACTGCACAACTCATCTTGCGGTGGCCGCACGGTGTAGCGCACGTGTTAGTGGTGGGGTGTGACAAGCTCGCCTGAGACCTTTTCGCATCGCCCAGGAACGCGGGCGGCGAGCGCCGGCACTCCAAAATGCGGATGGCATTGGGCAGGTTGTCACGGTGTCAACACCGCGTGCCAACACACAACTGCTGGAGCGAAGCGGCGGTGAATTCCCCCTGGCCATTGGATGTGGAGAATGGACCTCCGCTTCCGCACTGCTCGAGTCAGGTCTGTAACAGGTGGCCATCGTCGATTCTCGTGTCACTTCCCTCGCGATAGATCACACCTGCATCGAGCCGTGGCACGACGTCGTATGCGCCGGAGAGTCTAATTTGCGTTTGAGCGCATGCGCTCGGCGATAGATGACGGCTGCCAGGATGTAAAGGAGAAAGGCCAGGATGATCGTCCAGGTGTAGCCGACGCGGACTGCCAGGTAGAACGAGAGGATGGTGGCCAGCGAGCCAGAGATGGAGTTGATGGCAAACAGATGGGGGATCTTACTGCGCAGCGACCAGCGGCGAGCCAGTTGCAGGCCCTTGGGAAAATAGACTCCCATGTTCGCCCCCACGACGAATACAGCCAGCGCCGCGAGCAGGGACGAAGCAGATAGATCCACACCCAGCTTCAATACCCATGCCGGCACCCGGAGCGAGAGCAACAGAACTGGGCCTAATGTCAGAGTTGCCAGCCAGGGTGGAATGTGGCGGGACGCCAGCCCGCCGAATCCCGAACCGATAAGCAGCACGCCCAACACCAGCACGAGAGACGCGGAGGGGGAAAGGAAGACACCTTGATAGGCCTGGATTAACATGATTTCGACGAGGAAATATGCACAGCCGATTGCGATGTTGTAGAGCACCAACATACCGATCCGCGACCTGTGCTTCGTACCCTGCAGAGCGCCGAGTGTAAACAGAACGCCCAGTAGGAAGCAGACCCCGGTTGTGATTCGCACCAGTCTCGCGATGGCCGGTATCGAACGGGTGGCGCAGGACGGGAAAGGACGATCGTTCGTGACGATCGACGCATCAAAATCCTGGTCGAGTTGCGAGAAATCGCCGCTCTCGATCATGTCGAAGAACGGTCCGAACCGGGCGCCGTAGTACTCACCTTTCAAGTAGGAGGCTTCCATCCGTCGTTGGTAGGGATAATGGATCGGCTCTCCCCGTTCATCTTCTTCGATGAGCCACTGGATGTTGCACCAATCGATCAGATCCTGTTTGCGTTGGCCGACCAGCGGCTTGAGAGATACGACCATCCCGACGTAGTACATATCGGAGCCAGGTTGGATGCCTTCCAGGCCCATGTTGAAGTACCGGTTGGACATGAATTCCCAGACGAAGAAATGCTCTGCCGGGTCCTTGATGCCGCGTCGCTTCAAGCAGTCGTAGAGGGTGAGGATCATGCGTTTGAGCCCCAACTCGCCTTGCCACGTGTCGGGGCGCTCTTCAAACAGCAGGTATCCGTCTTCCGTCAAGTGATCCAGGTACAGGTCATAACTCTCGCGCGTGTGCAGATAGTCAGGTGCTCCCAGAGCGCCGATCCAGCGTGATGAATGCGTGTTGATCAGAGTGATCATGTCGTATTCATGGTCAGATCGCTGCAAAACGGACAAGGCATTCCCCGGCCGGACATCCACACCTTCGTAGGCGCGACCGCTGGCGTCAAAGAAGTCGTACAGCATCATCTGCAGAATGCCTGGATTGATCTCGACGGCGTCAATACGATCGACGGGTGTGAACTCGCGGAGCGTTTTGAGAATGCCCGTGGCAGCTGGGCCAATCACAAACACGCTCGGCTCGGAAACCAAACCGTAGGCGACTCGGCGGTCGGCCGAGGGGAATCGCAGTTTGTGCGGTTTGGCGAATTCGAGGTAGTCCCGCGGCTGCGTGTCAAAGAAATTGTCGTTGAAGAAGCCGTCGTAACAGACGAAGACGCGGTTGGCGTCAGGCATCGCATCGATGCGACCGACCAGGCTGTCATAAGTTCTTGTGACGCTGTAGCGACTTGGCCGCCGCAGTGCACTCTGAGCCGGAATATTCGCCGCGTCAGGGTTCACGAGCTTGATGATGTTGAGTGCATGAGAGTTGGCCTGCCGGTAGAGAAGTGTTCCTCCCACGGTGCTTAGCAGCAGCAGCCAGAGGGTTGCAGAGAGGCGTGTCCAAGGTCCGCGAGGCGGTTTGTGGCGAGAGCGTGCGAAACCGGTCCACAACGCGCCGGCTAGCGGGACCGCGGTAAGAATCACCAGATAGATGGTTTCGCTGTCCAGGTATTGATAGGCAACCACAGTCAAGACCACCGCCGTGCCCGCTCCCAGCATGTCAAAGAAGTAGATGGTGGCCGCGTCGCGGCGGGTGAAAGTGCGTGCGATGAAAGTGCTCGGAAATACAAAGACGGTGGCGACGGCCGGCAGGAGCAAGAACAAGTCCGGATGTCGCAACAGCACGTAGGCGGCCAGGTAAAGACAGAACGTTGTGCCACCGCAGCACCGCCCAAAGATATCCGCCTCCCTGCACTTCAAGCGGCTGGCCAGAAACGCCCCCAAGCCAATTCCTGCCACCGCACAGCCGACGACGGTCGTGGCCAGTATGTAGTCGAGTACAAACTTGGTGGTGTGGAACAGTACGGTCTCACTCAGCAGCACGACGCCCGCAAAGAAGAAGACCGCCACCTGGTTCGGCTTGGGAACTAGTCGGGCAAAATCCATTTTCCGTGCCCTCCAGGCACCCTCCTGCAGACTGACCCCGCCGTAGCTGACCCCGCCGTAGCTGACCCCGCCAGGTTCAGCGTATTGAGCTGCGGCTGAATTCTGGCGAATCCAGCTGAACCCGCCAGGGTTCAGCGTATTGAGCTGCGGCTGAATTCTGGCGAATCCAGCTACGGCCCGCCAGGGTTCAGCGTATTGAGCTGCGGCTGAATTCTGGCGAATCCAGCTACGGCCGGTTTAGCTACGACATACGCGAACAGCGAGTCCTCTGCGGCGTGCGAGATCTCATTGGGACACGGTGGCTGATGCCGTGCGGGCCTATGGTATCATAGGGTGCCAAGGCCGCCAACTACAATCGAGTTGCGCCTCGCGCGCCGTAGCTGGACCCGCCGTAGCTGAACCGCGCCAGGGTTCAGCGTATTGAGCCGTGGCTGAATCCAGCTAGGGTTCAGCGTATTGAGCTGCGGCTGAATTCTGGCGAATCCAGCTACGGCCAGCTACGGTTCAGCGTATTGAGCTGCGGCTGAATTCTGGCGAATCCAGCTACGGCCAGCTACGGTTCAGCGTATTGAGCTGCGGCTGAATTCTGGCGAATTCAGCTACTACTTTGGCATGACAACATCGGTTTGGAGCCATCACAATGACTGGTTTGCTCGCAGGGCCACACAACCGTTTCACCATACCGCTTCTGGCGGTTCTGACGCTCATGGCTTCGTCCTGTTCGATCGTGCGGGCGGAGCAATGGCCGCAACTGAAGTTCGACGCCCACCACAGCGGCAATGTGCCGGATCGTACGGTGCGGAGTCCTTTAGGGCTGGTCGGTGCCGTGGCGCTCACGGACGCGATATTCACTTCACCGGCCATCTCCACGAATCACATTTACGTGATGGATGGTTCCGGCACGGTCTGCTGTCTCGACAGGGAATCTCTGGCAGCGGTCTGGCAGATGCAGACTCGTGGCGGTGCTGCGAACTGCAACAATATCAGCTCACCGGCGATCGTCGGTTCCTATCTGCATGTCGGCACCACTGCCGGCTACTACTATGTGCTCGACCGGGCAACTGGGCATGTCGTGAAGGAGATGGACTGCCGTGATCCGATCTTCAGCGCTCCGGTTGTCGTGGGTGACCGTGTGTACTTTGCCACGCTTGGCGCGCAAGTCTATGCACTCGAAGCCGATGGCAACGTGGCCTGGAGGTGGGACTTCGTGAAGGAGGTGATTGGGTTCCAGGGGGACCGTTGGAGCGGCGAGCAATGGTATCGTTACAAGAACGGACGTGTGAACTGGCGGGATCATTTCTGTTGTTCCCGCAACCTGGCTGCCGACGGGAGGACTGTGGTGATTCCCTGTGGTGGGAGAACCGTGTTCCTGGAGGACCAAGGGACGGAGGCCAGGGTGCGAAGGGTGGCGACGATCCCGGAGTACATGGGCGAGGAGTTTCCGGCGACCTTTGGGCAGAGCATCGGCGAGAACGGCGAAGTCTATGTCCAGTGGCATCGAAGAGACAATGCGGGCCGCGTGGAAGTCCTGCGGTTGAATGATGACGACTCGCTTTCCGCCACGTTCGTACCGGGGACGGAGACGGCCATCGATCTGCACGGACTGTTGAGTTTTGCCTCGGTCAGCAGTCGCGGTGGCGATGTCTATCGAACGCGTCCGGAAGAGGGGGTCGGTCTGTGCCGGCACCGAGTCGATCGGGAAGAGACGACGGCACTCCCCGGCTTCCCCTCAGTCTGTTCGCCGATCCTGGCAATGGATCATGCTGTTTATGGCGGCCTGGATGGCAAATTGTATGTGGTGCCGCTGTCGAGCGATGATGAGCCTTGGACTTTTGAGACACCGTTTGGCAGCGCGATTACCGCACCTGCCGCTGTCTGTGACGGGCAGATTTACTTTGGGTGTGAGGACGGGTACCTGTACGTCCTGGGACCCGGGGGTCAGGCCCCGTTGCCGCAGCGTGAATTGGGGCTCGGGAAGATCCGCAGTCCGCTCACGGGCGAATTCGCCGGGGCCCAGTACGACTGGTACACGAACTACGGCAACTTGGGCTCTACGAACGCTAACGACCAGGGGCTCAAACCACCGGTGAAGATCAAGTGGATCCGCCGCGTGGAAGGAACCGTCAAGCATCTGCCGGTCTGTGGCGGGGGGCGGATGTACACCCATACCGCCGAAGGCCAGATCATGGCCGTCGAGCAGGAAACGGGACGATTGCTCTGGCGGCGCTATTGGCCCGGCGTCTACTTGTCGTTCACGTCTCCCTTGTACTATCGAGAGAAACTGCTGGTGCCCCAGGCGGGCATCACTCGGTCACGGATGCGATGTCTGGATGCGGCGACGGGCCGGCTGCTGTGGGAGCAGCCGTTTACGGGTTCACCCAGCTGGAGTCGGCAGTTCCCACCGGTCGTGCACGAGAACCTGGCGATCTACGCGTCCGGTTCCGGACGTTATGCCGCGCAAGGCTCGGAAAGGCCATTCATTTTCCAGGGAGTCCCACGGCCGACGCCGGACGGAAGCGAGGTGATGAGTTTCCAGTACACGCACGACAACCCCTATTACCCTCAAGACAACTTGCCGTACGTGTGGGCCTGGGATCTCGACACCGGCAAGCTGGTGTGGCAACAAGATTTTTCCCGCTATGGATCAGGCGGCAATGACTGCGGCATTGCCATGATGGACGGCCAGCTGTACTACTCCACGTTTTTTGGCTACGAAGCGGAAAAACGCCGCCGCCGCGGAGTTCCGGCAGGGGTCAACGGATTGACTGCCTGTATGGATCCAACCACCGGTCACGTGCTCTGGTTGACCACGGACTACTACGTGACCGCAGGCTGTACGCTTACAGCCACAGACGGTCGCCTCTATCTCGGTGGATACAATCAGGCTCACACTGGTACTCCCGATCGTCACATTCTCTGCCTGAACGCGACTGACGGTTCACTCATTTGGCGTTCGGACCCGGTCAAGTCGGCAGTCAATGTGGTGACGGTCGGTGATCGGTTTGTATTTTCCAACGCGATTCGAGCGGAGTGCCATCTGTTTGACAAAGAGACGGGCAAGATCTTCTACGATTTCGACCTGGATTACGCCTGCTGCCGGTTTACGCTGTCCGGTTCTTACTTGTTGGGGGCGAATATGGACATGCTCGATCTGAGCGACGGCCACAAGCTGGTCGCCACCGGGCCGGCCATCGATTCGCGTGAATGCCTGGGCTCGAGCGTCTCCAACGGCCGCATGTTCTACACTTCACAGGCGAGCGGGCTGCAGGCAAGCGCAGTGACCGGTGACGCCGCGCGACGTCCCGCGGCCGTGTGGGAGAGAAACGAGTGAGTCATCGCAGTTGGGTACCTGCCCTCGATCAGCTGCATCGAGCGACCGGACATCGCTCCGGAGGGGCATAGTGACCTTTAGCTGCGGGAACGAATGCGAAATGCGCAATGCAGAGTGCGAAATGCGGGACCCCGACGCTGGGCTGACTTATCGCTTCTTCTCTGCCTCATTCGTATCTGTTTAGCCACGTGTGGTTGTGCGGCGATTCAGTAAATCAGCAACGGCACGCACTTGGCGGACAGCGCCAGGCTGCTCAAGAAGTCGGTTCTTGCCGAACCATTTTGCGATGGACCATGGCAACGTGTTTTGTGCCTGCTGCCGGCCTTTTGCCGGCGCGGAATGACTGATCAGCTACCGCCGTGCAGGTGCAATCAGATTTCCGTCGGGTTCACCCCGGCGGGATCACAACTGATCAGCTACCGCCGTGCAGGTGCAATCAGATTTCCGTCGGGTTCACCCCGGCGGGCTCACAACTGGTCAGCTACCGCCGTGCAGGTGCAATCAGATTTCCGTCGGGTTCACCCCGGCGGGATCACAACTGGTCAGCTACCGCCGTGCAGGTGCAACCAGATTTCCGTCGGGTTCACCCCGGCGGGCTCACAACTGGTCAGCTACCGCCGTGCAGGTGCAGCCAGATTTCCGTCGGGTTCACCCCGGCGGGCTCACAACTGATCAGCTACCGCCGTGCAGGTGCAACCAGATTTCCGTCGGGTTCACCCCGGCGGGATCACAACTGGTCAGCTACCGCCGTGCAGGTGCAACCAGATTTCCGTCGGGTTCACCCCGGCGGGATCACAACTGGTCAGCTACCGCCGTGCAGGTGCAATCAGATTTCCGTCGGGTTCACCCCGGCGGAATCACAACTGGTCAGCTACCGCCGTGCAGGTGCAATCAGATTTCCGTCGGGTTCACCCCGGCGGGCTCACAACTGGTCAGCTACCGCCGTGCAGGTGCAATCAGATTTCCGTCGGGTTCACCCCGGCGGAATCACAACTGGTCAGCTACCGCCGTGCAGGTGCAACCAGATTTCCGTCGGGTTCACCCCGGCGGGATCACAACTGGTCAGCTACAAGGGGACATGCTCCTCAGCGGTCGAGCGCGGAGGGTAGGTGATAGCCGGCGGCCGACCGAGACCGCAGTCAAGCCGTCGGCCTGATTTCGGCCTCGGGAACCCGCCGGTCTACCTCCGCACGCTCGGCTCGGCCGACCAGCTTCGTCCGTTAGTTGCTCTAGCCGGCCAGTCCCAAGTCCGCCGGGATAAACTTGGCGGGGCTTGAAGAGTGTGCAGGCAGAACTGGGATCGTACCTCAGCTCGGGCCGCAGGGTGCTCCCCCGTCGCAGTCGCAATTGCCGCAGGCGCCACCCAGTGCGCGTGCCGCCGGAGTCGCGGCGAGTCCACCGAGCGATGTGCAGCGCAGTTGCGAGGGCATCATCTGGCCGACGGCGTACATGGCATCGATCGTTTCATCCAGGGGGATGGGGTTCCGGTAGCCGCCCAGTATCAGGTCCGCACAGACAAATGCCGCGGCTGCCGCTACCGCATTGCGTGTGTGGCAGGGGACTTCGCAGGTGCCTTGCACCAGATCGCAGGGCGATCCCATGGTATTGTGCAGTGCGATGGCAGCGGCATCGACGGCTTGTTCAATGCTCCCCTGCCCCGCCTCGACGGCGGCGGCCGCGGCCATGGCGCCCGCCGCGCCAATTTCCACCTGGCAGCCGGCCACCTCGGCAGCAAACGTAGCGCGGTTGGCAATGATCAACCCAATTGCACCGGCTGCGAAAAGCAGCATGGCCGCTTGCTCAGGAGAAAGTCCTTTGGATTCGATCAGCGTGGAGACGAGGCCCGGAATAACGCCCGCGGAACCACCAGTGGGTGCTGCGCAGACAACGCCTTGGCTGTTGCTGATGTGCATGGCAGCCATCGCCCGCGCGGCAGCTCGGGTAGGAGCGCCCCCACCAATTAACCTGGACTCACGCTCCGCTTGCAGGATGTGGCCGGCCGAGGGAGCGAGCAGTTGCATGCTGACGTTGCGGTGGTCGAGTCCTTGTCGGACCGACTCGAGCATGATCTCCAGCCGCTTCACCATTTCCTGGAGGGCCTGCTGACGCGAGAGTCGGAGCAGCTGCATTTCGTATTGCAGTGCGACCTCGCCCAGGGACCACTGTCGCGCTTTGGCCAGCTTCACCATGTCCGTACTGGAGTGGAACAAGCGAGGGCCCGAGGGGACGCGATACACGGGTGGTGCCGTCAAAATATATTCGATGTCGGGCTTCCCACGTAGTGCTGCCAGCGTCTGCGAATCAGGCTGCTCGACGAGCTGCAATTGGCAGAACTGGCAATCATCATGCGAGTCCACGATGGGCTGCAACGCCATGTTCCAGTCGCGCGGCAAGCGGTCGGACAGTTTCTGGGGCGTCATCCACCTGGTGGCCAGCAACACGCTGTGGAATTTACCGTCGAGTGCGACCGGCCAGTCATTGATCTGTGAAATGACGAAGGAACCGCCGCCGGTTGATTGGGCCACGGCATGCAGCGATGCCCCCTGCTGGCCCGTGAGTTCCATCCGGACGGTGTTGGGATGGTCGGCACAGGGAAGCGACTCGTGATCGAAGGTGAGTTGCAGCCCTTGGGGCGCTGCCAGTTCCAGAGCAGTCAGGAAACGTGCATCGGTTAGCGGCCAGCCGAGCAATGCGGTGGTGAAGGCCTTGTCCACACCTTGTTGACGGTAAGTCCGCAAGTAGGAGCCGCTGGAGTCAAACGTGAACCGGGCCACGACCGGTACTTCCCCTAACAGTGCTCGTACCACTTGCCCAATGTGATGGGATCCGGCCGTGTGAGAGCTCGAGGGGCCGCGCATGATGGGTCCCAGGACGTCGTTGAGAATGCTATTGGGCATAGGGAGTTCCGTGTGAGTTCCCGTCGAGTCGGTCCAAGCCGATGTCAGCGAGGCTCCTGCCGGGCCGGATTTCTGACAGCGCCAAGCGGCTCGACAGGAGCCTCGCCCTGCCGAGAACCGGCGCCTCGCAGTACCGCCGGTTGGCGGCGTCCCCACCGAATCGTGCGGCGGGGAGCGCATGTTGCGCGGCACGGCACCAGGATAGCAGTTCCTGCGGCTGACCGCAGGCAAAAACCGCTTTCCGGCCATGGAGGGGGCTGGTTTCTCCTTGACCTCGTGGGCGGAGCTGGCCCATAATTGGGGCAAGTTAAGCCGGCT
The DNA here is from genome assembly GCA_963700515.1 of uncultured Planctomycetota bacterium. Taxonomy (GTDB): domain Bacteria; phylum Planctomycetota; class Planctomycetia; order Pirellulales; family Pirellulaceae; genus JAJRVM01. The sequence continues at coordinate 457,969 of CAVOXY010000021.1, forward strand.
GCCCGGCCAGCCCTCTCGGAGGATCGTGCGTGTGGTGCGCGTCAGTCGCACGATCACGGTGCTAGAAGCGTCCAGAATCCCATTTTCTTGGCACGCTCTGGCAACCAGCGGGAGTGGGTTGGTGCGGCTCGAGCGGAAGCTCGTGTTGGGGGTGGCGGCCCTGCCCCCTATACCTTCCTGGATGCCAAGTTGTGGAGAGCGATCATGGCCGAGAATCGGGTTACACGACGAGATTTTGTCAAGACGAGCGTTGCCGCTGCCACGGTTGCCACGGTGGGAATGTCGGCGACCAGCACGTATGGGATGAAAGAGGTACCTGACGAGGTGAAGAACACTCGCAGCTACCATCCCGAGATGGAGTACCGTCGGCTCGGCAAGACAGGACTCTGGGTCTCGGCCGTCTGTATGGGAGGGCATTGGAAGCGCGTCGACAAGGTGATTGGGGCGGCGGCGGAGATCAACCCGTACGAAGGTCCTGACAAGAAAGAAGACATTGGGGCCTTCATGAAGAATCGTCTGGAAGTGGTCGAGCGTTGCATGGAGGTTGGGATTAACTGCATCGATTTTGCTGGCAACGCGGAGCCGGAGACTTATTGTCGTGTGTTGCGCGGACGTCGCGAGCAGATGTACCTCTGCTATTCGCATCCGGCCAGTGAGTTGCGCGAGCCGGAGAACCGCACAGCCAAGCGACTGGTGGAGTTATTTGAGGCGGGTTTGACGCGATGCGGCCTGGAATATGCTGACGTCTGGCGACTGATGGCACTCGAGCGAGGTGGCCGGCACAGTCAGGAAGAAGTCGATGCGATGATTGAGGCGCTGGAGACGGCCAAGCAGAAAGGTTTGTGCCGATTCACGGGCTTCTCGACCCACGATCGACCGTGGGCCAAAAAGCTGGTCGAGACTTATCCGGAGCAAATGGAAGTTCTGTGCACCCCCTACACGGCCAAGACCAAGGAACTGCCGGAGGACAGCCTGTTCGATGCGATTCGCAAGCACGACGTGGGCCTCCTGGGGATCAAGCCGTTTGCGAGCAACGCGCTGTTTCAGGGCGACGGTTCGCCGGACGGCCCGCATACGGAAGCGGATGATCGACTGGCTCGACAGACTTTGCGATACATTCTGGCCAACCCTGCCGTCACGGCTCCCATTCCTGGGCTGATCAGTGCCCATCAAGTGGATAACGTGGCACGGGCGATCAAGGAGCCGCGTGAGTTGGAGGCTGACGAACACGCTGAGTTGCAGCACGCCACCAGTGACATGTGGGCGCGGCTGCCGGCAGACTATCAGTGGCTGAAGGACTGGGAATACGTGTAGAGCGGCTCTCACACCGGACCACTTTGTGTCGCCGGCGATTTCGGCGACAGGTCTCACCCGATGAATTCCTACCTGAGGATCGGCTCACAAACCGTGGACTAGCGTCTGGCGTCATGATGCACGACGTGTGCAGGGCATGCCGGAGTGATTGCCGTGACGATCTGGAAACCGGAGATTTTGGATTTTATGAACCTTCTACGCTGGACGGCAGCTTGCTGCACTTTGTTCTTGGTCGGCTCAGTGGTCTGTGTGTCACTTGAGCGCGGTTCAGCTGGCGGCGAGGCTGGCGAACTGGAGAAGTCCGTCACCGCCTCGGAGCCGGAAAAATCGGAGCCTGCGACCGCTCCAGATAGCGCTCAGCAAGAGAAGCTGTTGCGGGCCGAGTGGTACAAGAACATTACGCAATGGAAGCAAATAGAAATGGATCCGAAGGAGCCGGCGGACAATTCGTTCTGCCTGGTCTGCCATGCCAACTACGAAACCGAGAAACTGGTCAAAGTCCACCGGCGTGAGGGTGTTGGCTGCGAGACCTGCCATGGTATTTCGGACAAGCACAGCGAAGATGAAGACAGCTTGATTCCACCGGATGTAATCTTTGCCCGCTCCAGCGTCGGTCTGTTTTGTCTCGAGTGCCATGACAAGGATGAATTGATCGAGTCGGACAAAGATCACAAGAAGTTCTTCGACGCGAAGGAACCGCCGCAAGATCCCGAGGAGACTTCCGGGAAGAAGACTTGCACGAACTGTCATGCCATGAAGCACGAGCTGAAGAATCGCACGCGCCGCTGGAACAAGGAGACTCGGGAGGTCGAGTGGTTTGACGGTGTACGCATGATGCAAGAACGGGACGATGAATGACACAATGGCGCAGCGTGTCATCTTCCGCAGCTGTCGGGGAGAGTTGAGAAGCGAGTTGACTGTTCCGCTGGCGAGTGCACGGGGAAGGCCAAAGAAGTGACTGCTCGATGGCGCAGGAATGCGGAGTGCGGAGTGCGCAATGCGGAATGAGAGATAGCGTTGCAAGTGGAGAGGGGTGGCGAACACTTTGACAGTTTGCACAGTGCACATGCTACTGCTGATTCCGCACTCCCTAGTCATTGAGGACCTCCAAGTCAGCAAGACCAAACGCTGTGAAACTCTTTTTGGATGCGGCCAGCGGTCTCGTTCGGACAGCGCAGTAGTCAAAGCATCTTTCTGTCTTCATGTGTGATCTCCCCGGCATTCACTGTCGTTGCTGCGGCATCCTTCAGTGGAACGCCCTTCTCACTGAGGAGCGTGGGACTCAGACGATGAAATCAATAATGTTGGCCCTCCAGTGCTGTTTCATGCTGGCGGTGGTTTTCTGCTCATCTGCGGAGGTGGCTGCATTCAATAACGAGAGTGGATTACCTGCGACTCAGACCACCTGGTTGGAAACGTTTCTGGCGCATCGCGAGTCCCTTGTGGCACAACTCCTGCTATCTTCCCAACGGCGATAGAGCTTTCGTTTCCACGGCACCGTTTCAGGGTGTGCCCTGCCATGCCGGCGTGATCGTAGGCATGATGTACATGATGGATGGCGACGGCGCGCATATCCGCCAGGTCTGCTTCGAACAGGATCACAGCTACTGCCCCACCGTGTTGAACGATGGAAGAATTCTCTATCTGCGGTGGGATTACACCGACACGCCACACGTCTGGAATCGTATCTTGTTCAGTATGTTTCCCGACGGCACGGGGCAGTCCGAGTACTATGGATCGAATTCATACTGGCCCAACGCGATCTTCTACGCACGTCCGATCCCCAAGCATCCGACCAAAGTGGTGGGGATCGTGACCGGGCATCATGTTGGCCGGGTGGGCGAGCTGGTTATTTTTGACCCGGCCCAGGGACGCCACGAGACGGCTGGTGTCGTACAACGAATTCCCGGCTATGGCGAGCGCGTGGAGCCGCTGATCGAAGATAAATTGACGGAACACAGCTGGCCGAAATTCGCACATCCTTTCCCGCTGAGCGAGAAGCACTTTGTCGTCTCGTGTAAGCCCACGCCCGATTCCCTGTGGGGCGGTTATCTTGTCGACGCGTTCGACAATAGGGTGCTGCTGAAGGAGGAAGAAGGGCATGTTCTGCTGGAGCCGATCCCGCTGCGGAAAACCAGCAAGCCTCCGCAAATTGTCAGCCGAGTGGATCCGCGGCGTGATGATGCGCTGGTCTACATCACCGACATCTATCAGGGGCCCGGATTGGCAAACGTTCCTCGCGGCAGCGTCAAGCAGCTGCGCGTGTTCACCTACCATTTCGGCTACCAGAAGCTGGCGGGGATCGAACACCGCGTCGGTTCGGATGGGCCTTGGGAGGTGAAGCAGGTGCTGGGGACGGTTCCCGCCGCGTCGGATGGCTCGGTGTTCTTTCGGATTCCCGCCAAGACACCGATCTCGATCCAGCCGCTCGACGCACAAGGACTGGCACTGCAGTTAATGAGAAGCTGGATGACGGCGCTGCCCGGCGAAACACTCAGTTGCACGGGGTGTCACGAGAACCACAACGCGTCGGCAGCGCCGACCAGCAGTTTGGCATTGCGACGAGGACCATCGAAGATCAAGGCGTGGTATGGATCCACACGTGGGTTCAGTTTCCAGCGCGAAGTGCAGCCGGTTCTCGACAAATACTGTGTGGCCTGCCACGATGGCTCGTCACGCGAAGACGGCTCAGTGATCCCCAACTTGAGGGGCGGTTGCCGCACGTTTGCCGGAGCACCCCCAACCAGAGAGCGGCTCATCGCCATAAGTGAGAGTGGCGAACGGATTGCTACCCTTGGCCGGCGCAGGCTGCCACGCTATCTTTCACGGAGTCTTGCACAACGATCCACGAGGTTTGCTCCCCACCGCAATGACGGCAGGGTGACCTGCGGGAGTTCGAGCGACCTGTTTCTTTGTTTCGAACAAGGGGAATACGACGTGATTTCGAGGCACTCATACTGTTGGGCGGTGCTGTTTTGTTGTCTGTGTGCGACCACTTCCGCCTGGGCCCAATCCGATTGGCCTCGTTTTCGCGGTCCGGATTGCACGGGGATTTGCCCGGAAACCGGGCTGATTCAAGAGATCCCCGCTGACGGACTCCCGCTGCTCTGGCAAATCAAGGGATGTGGCACCGGCTTCTCGAGCGTGTCGATCGCCGATGGTCGTATTTTCACCATGGGAGATCGCGAGGACGGTAGTGGCAAGTTTCAGTTCGTGACCGCGTTTGACTTGAACACGCACCAGCAGGTCTGGTCGACCAAGATTGGTCCGCCTCACAACGATGGTTCGCGATGTACTCCCACGATCGACGGGGACCGGCTCTATGCACTGGGGACCAACAGTGATTTGGTATGCCTGAATGCGGTGACCGGAGAGCTCAAGTGGACGAAGAATCTTGAGAACGACTTTGGTGGCAGAATGATGTCGGGCTGGCGATGGAGTGAGTCTCCCTTGGTGGATGGCGACCAAGTCGTGTGCACTCCCGGTGTCCAAGATGCCGTGATGGTAGCGCTGAACAAGAACACTGGGGACCTGATCTGGAAGAGCGAGATGCCCGACATCGGCTCGGCGGGTAAGGATGGCGCCGGTTATACGACGATCGTTGTGGGGGATATCGAAGGGGTGCGGCAATACATCACGATTGTGGGCCGGGGAGCCATTGGCGTGGCCGCCGACACGGGCAAGTTCTTGTGGGGATACAACCGGATCGCGAACAGGGTCGCCAATATTCCATCTCCGGTCGTGCGTGGTAACCATGTGTTTGTTACGACGAGCTATAAGACGGGGAGCGCGCTACTGCAACTGACCAAGAGTGGCGATCAGTTCGATGTTGAAGAAGTCTATTTTCTGGAGCCCAGGGATTTTGAGAACCACCATGGAGGTGTCGTGTTGATCGGCGATTATATTTACGGTGGTGATGGCCAGAACAACGGCACTCCCGTATGTCTCGATTTCCTGACTGGCGAGATCAAGTGGAAGGAGCGGGCGTGGACGCGTGAAGCGCGAGCGGGTGGCTCCGCCGCCGTCTTGTATGCTGATGGCAATCTCTTCTTTCGCTATGAAAAGGGAGCGCTGGTGGCATTGATCGAAGCCGATCCGAACGAGTTTCGTGTCAAAGGCACTTTCCAGGCCGCTGTTGACGACGGCCCGTCCTGGCGCATCCGGTGATCCATGACGGCAAGCTCTATCTGCGCTCGCATGATGCGCTGATGTGCTACGACGTAAAGCAAAAGTAACCTGCTGGCCGAGGTGCACTGAGAATTGCCAGGCGTTCGTGCAGAGCCGAACCAGTTGCCACGCGGCTCGCACCGGCGAGCTCCGTTCGCATAGGCCCCTTGACTCGATAGCTATGATTCAGTGGCTCGACGTGTCGGAAGATGCGGCACAGGAGGTTGAGTCCGGAGCCTGGCTGTACTAAATTCACTCAGAGATCACCCGTGACAGTGCCTCGATCTCCCGTGCATACCCCACCCTCCGGCAAAGGAAAGCCCCTATGAAGCGCACCGTACGTCTACCTGCCGTGTTCATCTGCCTGCTCGTCTTCGGTGGATGCGCTCCTCAGGAAAAGCCGCCTCAGAAGGAGGGTAAGTCCAAGGTTGAGAAGCCGGTGGCGGAGACGCCGCCGGCGAAGGATGTCAACAAAACGGCGGGGGCCGCGGACGCGAAGTCGAAACCAGCAGCCGGCCAGCAGGATGGCGCTCAGTCACTGGAAAAGTTGCAGCAACTTGGCGCCAGTGTCAAGAAGGACAACGGATGGGTGGTGGAAGTCAGCTTCCGCGGAGCGACCATCGACGATGCGGCACTCGAAAACCTGCTGGCGCTCCCCCGGCTCAAGTCAGTCCTCTTGAATGACACCGGGATTTCGGATGTTGGCCTGGCGACGTTGGGAAAGATCGCTACGCTGCGCAGCCTCGATCTGCGCGGCTGCAAGATTGGAAATGACGGTATCGCGCAGTTGTCGCCGCTGACTGGCCTGCAAGCACTGCGACTCAATGGAAAGAGCGGCGCCACAACGGTCGATGACAAGGGGGTGGCGGCGCTGGCCAATATGACGGAACTGAAGGCGTTGCTGCTGGACAACCTGTGGATCAGTGAAGCCGGGTTGGCGCAGCTGGAGAAACTCAACAAGTTGGAAGAACTCTGCCTGGCACAGACGCTGATCGGTGACGAGGGACTCGCGTACCTGAAGCAGTTCCCAAAACTGAAGAAACTGCGGATTTCCGCTACTCAGGTCACGAGTCAGGGCCTCGCACAGCTGGCTCGCCTGTCGCAATTGGAAGAGCTCGACTTGAGTGAGAACAGCCAGGTGTTTGACGATGGCATGGCGCATCTGGCGGATCTCACAGCGCTGAAAGACCTGAATCTGTGGCGTGTGGGGATCACCAATGACGGTGTTAAATACCTGGCCGGCCTGGTCAATCTGGAACGACTGAATCTGGATAACACGCAGCTGACGGATGCCGGCCTTCCCTACCTGGCAGGGATGAAGAAGCTGACGTTCCTGCATCTTGGCTCAACTGCGATATCGGATGAAGGGTTGAAGAATCTGGAACCGCTGGCGGCTCTGAAAGACCTGAAGGTCACGCGCACCGCGGTAACAGCCGCCGGCGTTGAGCAGCTTCAGCAGAAGCTGCCCGACACCAAGATTCAATTGAAGTACATTGCCGGCGAGTAGCGTCTTCCTCGGTCGGGAGGAGATGGAAATCGCTGGATGCTGCGCAAACGGAATAAATTCCGTTCTACGTCGGCTGCGATCAGGCCACTTCCCAGCCTGGGCGGTAGACCTTGCTGATGTACTTGTCCGCCTCGGGGCAGTTGGTGGCCTTCAAGTTCTCGGCATCCCACTCGAGTGGTTTGCCGACGCGATAGGCGACGTTGCCCAGCAGGACCGATTCGGTGAGCGCTCCGGAGTAGTCGAAATTGCAGGTCGTGGGTGAGCCTTCTTTGCAGGCCTTGATCCACTCGTTGTGATGGCCGATCGAATCGGGGATGGACTTGGCCGGGGGCTCGAAGTCCGCGAACTTGTCGGTCGGGAAGAGTCGGTATCGACCGTAGTCGGCGAACATCTTGCCTTCGGTGCCGACGAACATGACACCGTTGCCGGGCACTCTTTCGCCGGCGACTTCTTGAGGAATCATGTCGCCGTCGTACCAGGTGAGCTTCACCGGCGGGAGTTGACCGCGCTCGGGGAACTGGTAGCGGACGATCAGTCCCAGCGGGCAGGTTTCCGGATGCACGGCCGGTCCTTCCGCTTCGCAATGCGTGGGATGACGCAGCTTCAGGGCCCAGAAGGGCAGGTCCATGTAATGGCAGGCCATGTCGCCCAGGGTTCCTTGGCCGAAATCCCACCACCGCCGCCAGTTTGCCGGATGATAGATACCAGGCCAGAAGGGTCGTTCGGGAGCGGCGCCGAGCCACAGGTCCCAACTCAAATTCGCCGGTGGCACCTGACCTTCGGCGGGACGTTCACCGCCGCCCCAGCCTTTGCCGACCCACACGTGAACTTCAACGACATCGCCAATCGTCCCCGCCTGCACGATCTCTACCACGCGGCGATAGTTCTCTTCCGCATGAATCTGCGTACCCAGTTGTGTGGCCACCCCCATTTGTTTCGCGGCCTCGGCGACCAACCGAGCTTCCTGCACGGTGTGGGTGAGAGGTTTCTCGCAGTAGACGTGCAAGCCGGCGCGGATCGCACGAATCGTGGCCGGAGCGTGATGGTGGTCCGGCGTGCCGACCATCACGGCATCGATTTTCCCGGCCTCTTTGGTCAGCATCTCGCGGTAGTCGGCATAGGTCCGCGCGCTGGGGAAATTGGCCGCCGCTCGGTCGAGGTAGTCCTTATCCACGTCGACCAGCGCAACGATGCTCTCGTTCTTCAGCCCGTCGATGTCCGCGGCAGCGCGATTCGCCGTGCCGATACAGGCGATATTCAATTTCTCGTTGGCAGATCGGCTCGCCCCCCTGGCGGATGCGCTCCAGACTCCCGCAGAAAGCATCGCCGTGGCGGCGGCAGATGTCTGGAGGAAATGACGGCGAGTGACGCGTGTCTTGTTGTGCATGATTTCAATCCTCTCGGGTAGGCCTGGGACGGGAGTGTCGTGGGAGCGACCGTTGCGCTTGCTCGAAGTGGCCAGCGGTGCGAACCGGTCACGGTGGGCGCCATGCGATCGACGCATGATCGGTTCCCGAGGCTCTGCGAGGGTGCCTGTTGTACGTGGAACGCACAGCCCACACCGCCGCCGGGTGCCCCTGGGAACCACCGCGCGCAGTTGCATTATAACTACAAAGCGACCGCATTCACAGCGTCGCCGAGTACCTGTGGATTTACTGGATGAGCCCCGTGACCCGACCGGCGCGGGCGAGCACATCCAGGGCGAAATCGATTTCGGCAGAGGTCTGGATCGCCGACACACAGGTTCGCAGACGGGGAGCATCCATGGGGACGGCGGGAAAGCAGACCGGGATGACCAGCAGTCCTTCGGAGCGACAGATACGGGTCATTTCCAGCGCGATCTCGTCGTTGCGAGTCATCACCGGCACGATGGGAGTCACGCTCTTGGCCGTGTCGAAGCCCAGCGCTTTGAGGCCCGCCAGGTAGTGCCGGACATTCTGCTGCAAACGCGTCACCAGTTCCGGCTCCCGCTCGAGCACCTCAATCGCGGCGATGGCGACACTCGCCTGTCCGGCCGGGAGAGCGCCGCTGAAGATATACCCCCGAGCATGGTGCCGCAAAAAGGTGGTCAGTTCCTCGCGCGCGGCCACAAAACCGCCACATCCGGCAAACGTCTTGGAGAGTGTTCCCATTTTGACGTCAATGTCGTCGGGACCCAGGCCAAAATGTTCCTGGACTCCGTGCCCTTTCGCACCCAGGACGCCCAAGCTGTGAGCTTCGTCGACCATCAGCAGCGCGCCGTGCTCTTTGCACAAATCGACAACGGCTGGCAAGTCAATGATGTCACCGTCCATGCTGAAGACGGCGTCGACCACGACGAGCGTGCGACCTCCATCGGCTCTCTTGAGCTGGGTGGCCAGCGAGTCCATGTCGTTGTGCGCGAATTCCAAAAACGTCGCTCCCGACATGCGGCATCCGTCCATGATGCTGGCGTGGTTCCACTGATCGCCGATCACGAAATCGCCTCGACCAACCAACGTGGAGATCGTCGCCAGGTTAGTGACGTAGCCACTGCTGAAGACAATCGAGTCCTCCGCCTGCATGAAACCGGCCAGCCTCCGTTCCAATTCCCGGTGCACGGTTGTCGTGCCGGCCAGCAGCCGCACACCGTGATGCCCCGTGCCAAACGCTTCGATCGTATCGATGGCCGTCTTCTTCAAGTGTGGATGGCCCAGCAGGCCCAGGTACTCGTAAGACCCAAGCATCAGCATCCGCTTGCCATCCGCCACCACCCATGCTCCGTCGTGCTGCGAAATCTCCGGCTCGAAGAAATAACGACCTTCGTCTTTCAGCTTCCGCACACGCCGATTCAGCTGCTCGTACCGCAGGAATAGTCCCGTTTGGATACCGCTCGCCTGTACCTCGGTGGCACGCGTGGTGCAGGAATCAGCAGCAGAGATCGCGGTCGCCTGTAGATCGCAATCGCCGGTGCGTGACACACGCAGACTGTCCAGGTGAATTGCCAGCTCGTTGATCGTCTCCAACTCGTACAGGACATCCGGGTTGATCGTCTTGCCGGTCAAGGACTCCAGCTGGTTGCCAATGGTAGCAGCCCCCATCGAATCGATGCCCAGTTCGAAGAGCGAGGCATCGTAGTCGACTTGCTCAACTTTGATCGAGGCTTCTTCGCGGAGCCACCGAACAATCGTATTATGTACCAGCTCTTGGGTCGTTGAGTCCTGTTCAGGAGTCTCGACAACGCCTGATGTTGGTGTTTCTCCCACGAATGGCTTCTCCTCACCTAAAACGCATGCTGACTGTTTACCGCAACGAACGGGAACGAGCCAATTTGCCACTAATTTTGATCCGAGAAAACTGTGATCCGAGAAAACTGTGAGCCTGATTGAGTTGCGGGGCCGAACCGTCACACACGGCCAAACGCTTTCGCCAGCAACCGAAGTCGGACGGATCGGTGCACCTGCCGCGGCCAGCCACCCTCCTGCCCTCGACGGAGCCCCGCAGGTCGCACGAAGCCGCAGGATCGCCCACGACGTGCCCATCGAGTCGCGCCAACTCGCTCAAGCTGGCCGCTAAGCTGAAATATGTCGACCGATCGGCGCTGTTCCCGCGTGGAACAAATGGACGACCATCGCTCGACGGTGCCTTCAGAAACTGACAACGGCGACGAAGAGGAACACGCAAATGGTGCGGCCATTGCCACTCCACCGAACCGGCATCTTTCGATTGTGCCAGGAAACATTGTGCCAGGAAACCATGCAGGCCGCACCGGTCGCGAGTTTGGCATGGCACTGATGAGAATCTCCTGCCGCCCTGGGATTCCCGGCGTGACCAGCGACTTCCTGGCACCCCCAGTCCCGCGCAGATCCGTCCCGCGACGTCTGCTCCGTTGACCTTGCCACACATTCTGGCTGATTTAACGCAATCTGCATAGAGCCAGAAGGCCGGGCCCGCGCGACTATTTTCCATCAGGCCGATTACAGGCGCACGTGAATGTGACGGGGAAGCGACACCGTTGCGGGGCTTGTACCACCCTCAGAAGCTCTGGATTGGCGGCCGTGTCCTTTTGCGGCCATCCGCAACGTCACCTCGTGCTCAGCAGAGAGCCGCGAGATGCTGGCAACCACAGATTCGCTTGGATTCACTGCCTGAGGCGGGCCAGCACCGCTTGGAAGACTTCATCATCGGCGAACGATCCGGTCGTTTGCAGGACTCCTAGATGAGAGAATTCGGCCAGCATGACATCCGTGACACCTTCCAGTCGCCCTCGCTTCACCGCCACCACACCGTCGCCCTTGCCGCGGATCACCTCATCCAAATCCGCCAGGATTTCGTCGAGCTGAGGTGCGAAGATTCCGACGACCTGGCTTTCGTCCTTGGCAGTTCGCAGACTACTGCGCAAAGCGTTCACCTGCTCCAAGGTCAAGTGACCACCGGTCCCGAGAATGATGGAGTAACGTACCTTGGGGTTCCTCGCACGGGCATTGAGTCGACGCAGAAATGACGAGTTGGGTTTCAAGTCGTTTTTCGCCTCAGACAATCCATCCTCGACCGCCGCATAGAACCGCGTCACTTCGGCCGACCTCTCCTGGCCGACGATGTGATCCAGAATGTCGATGCCGAAAGCAAAGTAGGCCAGCAGTGAACCTTGCGTGGGAGGGGCGACCATAATCAAAGTTTTGACATTGCCCGGATCCATTTCCGACTGCTCGATCGCTGCTCGCGCGACCAGCCCACCCATGGAATGCGTGATCAGCGCGATCGAACGTTGAGGAGAATCGGCCGCGAATTTCTTCAGGTCGGCAGAAAGTTGATCGGCCGAATCGCCAATCGGCTGGTCGTCCGGATAACTGTATGTCGCGCACGGAAAACCAGACTCACGAAGTGCGCTGACCAGTGGCTCGAAACGTTGTGGTGACGAGTTGAATCCGTGGACCACGACCACCAGAGGCACGGCGGCATCAGCCTTGTCCCAGCCTGGCTGCAGGCGCAGACCATACTCACCACTGCGCAGTTTTCCCCCCGTTATCCGGTCACGTATCTTTCTGCTGATCTGTCGCTCTTTCTCCTGGAGTGAATCCTTGTTGACAGTCGCCAGGAGATAGGCCGGCTCGCGCTGCGACTTGGGGACGATTTCCAGGCGCACGTCAGGCGCCAGTGTCACGTTGATGGCCAGCAAGGCATAGCGGCTGTAGGCGCGCTCCAGATCGAGTGAGCCGGAAGGGAATTTGTCCTGCAGAGCTTTGTCTTCCAGTTTGCCCACACGCATCAGCGCTCGCAGGATATCCTGCCAGGCAATCTTTCCGTCCCGGGCGGGAATCTTGACGCGCAGCATGCCGTTGTCGACATCGCGCTCGACCAGGACGCCATCGCTCGCCGCCTTCTCCTCTTGAGCGAGACAGGGCCGTCCTGGAACGAGCAGACAGCAGAGACAGAGCAGCGAAGCTGCCATCGGGGCCGCGTAGAGCCTTTTCATGGTGGCACCCATCGGTTGGGAAGATTCGAAACGGGAAGTTGCCAGGTGGCGAAAAACGGCACGTCGTCGGGACGCGGGAGGACGGCCCTCACACGGCCACCGCCTGGTCCTTAGTCTACCAGGGTGGTAGCCGTCCCTCAAACGATTGGGCTTCGGGCAGCGCCCCGCGTCCGCCACCGGCTGCCGGGGACCCGCCGGGCGGGCTTGCCCTGGTATTACGCAATTGCTAGGTTTTATTACTGGAGGTGTCCCATGTCGGATTTGGTGCGCATCAGTATGTCGTTGGAGAGCAATCTGCTCGAGAGCTTTGATCAGTTCTTGCACGAGGAAGGATATCCGACTCGTTCGGAAGCGATCAAAGCACTGATGCGCAACAGCCTGACGGAGAAGGCGTGGACGAAGGATGAACTGGTGGCCGGGTCGATTACGCTGGTCTACGATCATCATCGCCGCGGCATCGTGAAGCAATTGATGGATGTCCAACACGATTTTGGATCGATCATCGTGTCCACTCAGCATGTCCACCTGGACCACAGTCACTGCTTGGAAATCGTTGTCGTGAGAGGGAAGGCATCGCGGATCCGCGAACTGGTTGCGATGCTCAAATCGGCGAAGGGTGTAAAGCATAACTCGCTGGTGATGACGGCCGTGGGAAAGAACCTGGCGTAAGTGTGGTGTGCGTGTGATGCCCAGCAGCACTCGCGCACATGTTCCAAATCCAACGCCTGAAATACAAAACAAATTCGAACGTCCAAAATCGGATCATTCATTGCTGAGTGCAAGACGATGCATATACCTGACGGGTTTGTTTCTGGATCGGTGAACACACTGGGGGCTCTGACCGCGTTGAGCGCTGTGGGGATCAGTAGCTGGCGTGCGTCGGGTGATCTGCGTCGACAACCGCACACGATGCCGCTGGTAGCCACCACCGGAGCATTTGTGTTTGCAGCCCAGATGTTGAATTTCCCGATCCTCGTCGGGACGAGCGGTCATTTTCTGGGGGCCACTGCCGTCGCTGCCCTATTGGGGCCGTGGCGGGCATGCCTGGTGATGACCTTGGTGTTGCTGATCCAGTCGCTCCTGTTTTCCGATGGCGGATTGACAGCCCTGGGGACCAACATCTGCAACATGGCGGTGTTGGCGGGGTTCGGTTCGTACTTGATCATGCGCGGCGCACGGGCTCTGCTGCCTGCCGGACGGGGTGGGTACATGCTGTCTGCGGCCGTGGCGAGTTGGCTCAGCGTCGTACTGGCTGCGGGGGCCTGTGCGTTGGAATTGGCACTGTCGGGAACCAGTCCCCTGCTGATTGTCCTACCGGCGATGGTGGGGACGCACGCGGTGATCGGCATCGGTGAGGCCTTGATCACGACGGCGCTGTTATCGGCGGTGATCGTGTCGCGCCCTGATCTGATCCCCGACTGGGCGGGGATCGAGCAGGACGCGGCGGCACCGGGGGGCACGGTGAGAGGGGGAGTCACTGCGGGAAATCGCCGGAAAATATGGGGGTTCTCCGCGGCGGGATTGGCGCTGGCGCTGCTGTTGGCGGCGTTTATCAGTCCGCTCGCCTCGAGCGCTCCCGATGGTTTGGAGAAGGTGGCTCAACAGCAGCAGTTTCTGCAGTTGGCCGAAGGCCGGGAGGTATGGCACGGATCGTTACTTCCCGACTACACGGTCCCCGCAGTGGAAGCGGAAGAGGTCTCGACCGGCGTGGCAGGCCTGTTAGGAACCATCGTGATGTTTGCGGTCGGGTACGTCGTCGTAAAGCTGTTGTCCCTGCGGTCGGCGAAGCAAGAGAGTTGAGCGGTGGAATACAGACTGCACACGCATTACAGCAGCGGCCACACGGCGGTTCATCAGCTGGATCCACGCACCAAGATCATTTTGGCGCTGACCTACACTGTCGTGGTTGTTTCCACTCCGCCTCACCATCTGCTGGCATTTGTGTTCTACGCGGGCTTGCTCTCGTGGGCAATTGCGGCGGCGCGCATCCCGCTGCTGCATATCGTGCGGCGCGCCGCGGCCGTACTTCCGTTTTCCGTACTGGCGGCTCTCTGGATGCCATTTCTGCGCGGCGGCCCGACTCTGGGCCTGCTGGGAGGTGCGATTGAGCTGTCGATCAGTGGTCTCTGGTTGTTTGCGGGAGTAGTGATGAAGTCAGTTCTTGGTGCCAGTGCGGCCATTCTCCTCGCTTCGGTCACCCCTTTTGGCGATTTGCTTTCTGGCTTGCGCAAGATGGGTGTGCCGGCAGTCATGGTCGACATGTTGGCATTGACCTATCGCTATTTGTTCGTGCTGTTTGAAGAAGCGATGCGACTACGTCGCGCCGCCGCGGCACGTGGTTACCGGCCCAGGTGGCTGGGGCAGACGCTGCTGATAGGTCGTTTAATCGGACAACTCTTCATACGCAGTTACGAACGAGCGGAACGAGTTTATGGCGCCATGGTTCAGCGAGGTTATGGAGGCCAAATGCCGCTGGCTCATGCCCTTCATTTCCAGCGAAGCGATGCCGCGGTCCTCGGACTGATCGTCCCCGTGCTGGTGGCAGTGAGGGCCTTTCTGCAATGACCGCACCTCACGCCAACAGTCCGATTGCCATTCGTGTTGATGACCTGTCGTTTCATTACCCTGATGGAACGCCGGCACTGGATCGATTGTCGCTCATCATCTCTCAGGGGGAATCCGTCTGCCTGGCAGGTCCCAACGGTGCCGGGAAGAGCACACTCCTCTTGATCTTGGCGGGACTCCTGCGAGGCCACGGTACCGTTCAGATCGACGGGATGCAGCCGCAGGCGAACCGGCAGCTGGGGCTTGTCTTTCAGGATCCCGACGACCAGTTGTTTTGTCCCACCGTGGCCGAAGATGTGGCGTTCGGGCCGAGGAATCAGCATCTGTCCGAGGAGGAAGTGGCCGAGCGAGTTACCGCGTCACTGGCTGCTACGGGATTGAGCGGTTTCGAGAAGCGAAGCGCTCATCACTTGTCGGGCGGTGAGAGGAAACGGGCTGCCATGGCGGCCATCTTCGCCTGTCGTCCCAGCGTCCTGGCGTTGGACGAGCCCTGGGCCAATCTCGACGCACGCGGCTCGCAGGCCGTGACGCGGATCGTGCGTGAGTTCGCTGGCACGCGGCTGGTGACCAGCCAGGATCTATTTCGAGCGGCGGAGGTTTGCAATCGGCTGGTTATTCTGGACCAAGGCAGATTGGTGGCGGATGGAGACATCGAAGAACTGCTGCGCGACCAGTCGTTACTTACAGCCCACGGACTCGAGTACGCTCAACGATGCCGTTTCTGCCGCGGACCAGCGAGCGGCAATTCCAGCAGAAAGGCAGCTCCGTCGCCGTCGCCAGGATCGTAGTGGAGCCGGCCGCCAATCTCACTCGCCAGCCGCCGGCAGAGCGCCAGGCCCAAGCCGATACCCGGCGCCGATTGTGCCGCCTCCTGATCCGACTTGCTGAACGGACGAAACAGCTTCTTTCTCTGGGCTGGCTGGATTCCCGGGCCGTGGTCCGTGACGCGAACCTGCAGCACCCGGTTACCAAGGGACCAGTGGAGATGGATGCGACGATCGTCCGCGCCTGCAGCATACTTGCAGGAATTGTCGACCAGGTTGAACAGGATTTGTTCCACGGCACGCGGATCGGTCAGCACCACTTGCTTGGCGTCCTGCGGTGCTATCGTCTCGTGCAGTTCCATGCCGGCCTGCCGCGCTCGTTGAGGCAAGCGTTCCGTCGTCTGCTGCATTAACGTCTTCAAATCCATTTCCACGCGGGGGCGAGTTCTTCGCCCGCGTTCCAGCCGAGCATACTGCAGGACGTTGTCGACCAGGTGTGCGAGACGATCTGCTTCTGCCCGCAGTGTCGCCAGGTAACGGACCCGTTGAGCCTCATCGCGTACCATACCCTCGGCCAACATTTCGGCGTACATGCGAAACGTGGTTAATGGTGAGCGAAGTTCGTGCGTGACTGCCGAAACAAAAGATGCGCACCGTTCACTCAGCGCCAACACACTGCGCAGCATCATGGCGACAGCCAGGCAGCCGAGCAAGAGACAGCACCAGGCGATCATCAGTGAAATGCGAATCGCCGACAGGCTGGATGTGCCTTCCGCGGTGTGGTGGGAGAGATCTGTGGTGACGGACGAGGGCACGGACAACTGGACCGGCAGGGTGGCCAGCAGCCGTCCGGGTGGAACCGTCTCGCCATTGACGACTGGCACCAGATCGATTTCCGGGAACAGGTCGACAACCTCCTGTTTCAGCCGTGATCTGATCTTTGACCAGTCGAGCCAACAGCCTTGGATCCGCACGTCACCGTCGCTCACCACGCGGCGGGCCAGAATCAGCTTCGAGCCAATCCAGATCGGACGACTGACTCCCTCACGTTCTAAGGGGTCCGCCGGCAGGAAGGCCGAGTTGGAGAGCATTTGTTGGTGGGCCACGCTCTGCATCCCGCGATTGCGCCGCAGCCACTCCTGCTGATCGCGAGTCTGTGCCGTTCGATAGTATTCATCGGCTGTCTGATTCGGGGGACCGGCCTGTGCCATCTGCGCAGGGGGCTGCGATGGCAGTTGCCGTGCGGCGGCGTACTCGGCCTGCTGATTGGGCGCGTCCACGACCACCGACGGTCCCTGTGGGGACCCACTCTGCTCCATTTGCCTTGGGCTGAGGGTCTGTGGGAAATCACCCTGTTGCGCGAATCCATTCAAAACGGCAATGCTGCTGTCGGAATCGCCAGTCGTCGTGCCGGGTTGCTGCTGGGCCAAGCTTGCCAAAGGAAGGAACGAGTCGGGGAGTATATCGAGGAGCTGCTGGTAGGAGATGCTGTCACGCAGCTGTGCGAGATGTTTCAGGCTGTCCGTCAGCGCACTGCGCGAGATACCCGCGGAGAGTGCCATGGGCACGTCTGCCTCGCTGGGGCTCTGGGGAGACGTCCAATGCCCGCCGGCCGAGACATCGAAGTTCAACACGACGTAGCGCGGAGGTTGCGTGAGCAGCGGCGACGCCAGGTCCGCGCGATTCCCCTTCATTCCTTTCCCTGCGGGAGACGGTAGAAAGGGTCGATAGAAGAAACTCGGCCGAGTTGCCTCCTGAGCGATCAACGGGGCCAGCATCCAGTCCATTCGCCAGAGGGCCATGGCGATGCGTTCCTGGAGTTGCGTGTGACGGCGTGCCGACTCGGCCTCCCGTCGCGCCAAGACTTCCGCTCGATCAAGATCCATGGCGCGCACTGTCAACCAGACCAGGCCAGTCAACACGATGACCAGGCAAAGTCCAAAAGCGGCCCAAATCTGCCAGAGGTTCTTCAAGGCCATGACTCTTCAAGGAAATTGGTTACTTGTCATTGGTCATTGGTCATTAGTCATTGACTTGTTACTTGTTACTTGCGGGCATTGCGCCGTGCAACTAGTCAGCCAATGACCAATGACCAATGACCAATGACCAACTTGTCAATCTACCGGACGCTTCACGTGTTCGTCTTTGCGTGGCGAACATGTAGCCTTTGCCGCGCACGGTCAGCAGTGTGCGCGGAGCGGTCGGATCGTCACGCAGCTTCTCGCGCAGACGGGCAATGTGCATGTCGATCGTGCGCGTCGAGACACCCTGCGGACTGATCCGCCACACGTTTCCCAGCAGCTCATCCCGGCTGATGGCCCGGCCACTGTTGCGAACCAGGTATCGCAGCAACTCCGCCTCCTTCTCGGACAACTCGATCCGGCTGCCATCGCCGAAGCGGATTTCACGACGCGCAAGATCGACGCATCCGTCGGCCACTTGCACGCGATCAATATCCGATGGTCGCTCCGGCGTACGCCGCAGAACCGCCTCGACGCGCGCCAGTAGTTCCTTGACGCTGAAAGGTTTCACCACATAGTCGTCCGCTCCCTTGCGCAGTCCCTCCACGCGATCGCGTTCTTCTCCCCGCGCCGTCAGGATGATCACGGGCAGGGTCGGTCGCGCCTCGCGGACCAGCTGCAGGATCTCCATTCCTCCCGTTCCCGGCAAGACCAGGTCCAGCAGCAGGAGATCGTAGTCGCGGTGGACCGCGAAGTGCGCACCCTCCGTGCCGTCTCCCGTCTGCAGGACGTCGAAGCCGGCATATTCCAGCGCATCGACAATCCCGCGTCGGATGGCCGGATCATCTTCGATCGTTAATACGCAGCGTCTGGCCATAACCCAGCCATTTCCCATCTTTCCAGCTCGGTTGGCGGTAATACCACAATGTCAATTGTAGACCAACGCACGGGCTTACACTGTAAAGGCTTTGTAACGACTACTCGACAGTCAAGTCATACACGTCGTCGGGATACAGCCCCTCGAGCTGGTTGCACGGGATATCGACTTCGCCGAGCGCCTTCTCCCGGTAACTCAGGCGGATCTTGGCAGCCACAGGAAATACATCCCAGGACGCATGCGCGACCGGGAGCATGTAATAGCCGAAGTTGTTCGACTGCACGCGGGCCACTCGCTGCTGTCCGTCGGCGGTCCACAGCTCCACAACCAGGTCGGCCAAAGGAGACGGGTCGAACCCGTCGACGTGCACTTGGGGGGGCCAGTTTTCGCCCAGTCGTCGATAGATCGGGCGTCCCTGTCGATCGATCAAGTTGACCAGGACCGGATGCGATACGGCTCGCGGATAGATACGTACGTCGTCGAACCAACCGTCACTCGAGAAATCCGCATCTCGCTCACGGAGTCCCTCTCCGCGCATTTTGACTTCACAATGAGTGGTGCGCAGCAGCAGCGGTGTGGGATCGATAATCTGGTGCCACTTCCCTGCCGCGTCCCGCACCTCGAGGCTACAGAGGTTAGAGCTCCCATTGAGCGACACGCGTCCCAGAAATCCGTCGTCGCCGCTGCGCGGTAGCACCAGACTCTTCTGCGATTGCTGAAATTCATCTTGTTGAGCAGCGACGACAGGGTGAAACAACACGGTGCCGTCCCCCAGGTCCTGCGCGGCCAGTTCCACCCAGTGGTCGGGACTGCGCGGCATGTCGCCACCACAGAGATGCAGGCAGAGGTCGTGCGTACGAGGTGTCGTGGAGTGGATGTCGAATCGAGCCACGAGCGAGACATCTTTGTAGCGACGAGGACCGAGTTGCCAGAGTCCGTTGTGTCCGATCTCGTTGCGGCCTTGGATGGTGAAGCGGCCGTTGGCAACCGCCATCGTTACCCGATCGGGGTTGGAATGCCAGATGCGCCATTGCTTGGTATCCACGGTATCAAGCTGAAAATCCTCGATCAGATGGGCTCCCCGCTCGCGCAGTTTCCCATCGATGAGTCCGGTGCGGATCATCGGCCCACTGAGAAATATGTCGCCATCCAACGGCGGCACCACGTGCTGCCGGGCTGTCTTGCCGGTAGCCAGGCTTGTGCGAGGCTGATCGAAACGGATTGTCATCGGAGCATTTCCCAGCGGATTGTAGGCGGCGGTTCCGTGCTCAAATTCGCGCCGCGCGGAACCGTCGCCAAGCAGCTGGCCGTCGCCCAGCGGCTTGCCAAGCTGCCGTTGCCAGAATGGATACCAGTCGTGCAGATGATCGGAAGAGGGCAGGTCATTGGGATCCGAGAAGAGGCAGTAGCCATTGCTGTGTGTCAATGCCAAGCAGGTCGTCGCGCGCATCCGGTTCAGATCCTGTCGTGACTCGGCGTACCACGTCTCGACACAGTTCGTGCGTGGTTCGCGCAGCTGCTTTTCTGCGAACCGCAGAGTCGCGGCGATGCGGTCCCAGTCCTCTCGGGTCTTACTGCGCCAACATTCCATGAAGTACCCGTTGAGGTACGGAGCCGTCTGAGGGGTCTGGCGATCGTTGGCGTTGACCAGGATGATGGCTTCCTCACCGATGGCTCGGCGGATTTCCTGGACCAGCGCGAGCCTGTCGGGATCGTCGTCCCACCAATCGAGCATGATGCCGTCAAATACGCCGGTTGCCATCGCGGCCCGCGCCTGCCGAGCGACCTGCCCGCGCAAATCAGGATGGGAGAAGTCGAGCAAGTAGTAGTTCCCCTCCTCCCAGCCGACGATGCGATTGCCTTGGGCGTCGCGTTTCCACCAGGGATGATCGGCGGGGATGTATCGCTCGCTCGCGTCATGGTAGCGGAGTTCCGCCAGCAGAATGAAATTGGGATTGAGTGATTGGAGCTGGGCACGCACGGCACGGGCACGTGGAATCCCCGACGGCTGGAAACCGTCAGCGAGACCCTCAGGTTGGCGATTCCACTGCAAACCGAAACTCGCCGCACCGACAAACACCAGGTCGTGGCGAGCCATCGTGACGAAACGGTCTTCGTTTTGCAGATTGGTCGCGGGAGACCACGCCATAAAGATGGAAGGGAAGGATCGGTCGGCAACTCTTTGACGAATTGGTTTGCGGGGACGTGTCTCGGTCTGTAACTTCCCTTGCAGCGCGCTGATTGTCTCGGTAATGACCGACACACCAGCTTCAATGCCCAGGTGCTGAACAAACAGACGGGCTTCGTCCAGCGTAACCTTTCCATCGTGATCGCCATCAAGCTTGTCAAAAGGTACTTCTGGCTCAACTTCATCCTGCGTCAGCACACCATCGTGGTTCCGGTCGTACTGGGAGAACTTCTCAGTGAGCAAATCATCAGGGCCGCGTTCTTGAGCGCGTAACAATGAGGCGGGCTGTGCGGCTCCCAGAAGAACTATGAAAAGCCAAGTCGGACGAGGCATGATCGGTAACCTTTCTTGAACGGGCGGAGTCGTGGAGTAACCAGTAGCTGACCCGCATCCTGCAGCGTCGCGTCCGTGAGTGTTTGAGTGTTAGTTCCATAACATGCGCGCAAATGCGCAGGGCGGGATCCCGTCCCGTCCATGCTCGCGCGTTTGATCCCGAGCTACTTTGGCCGCGGCAACCTGCCGCATGAGACCTCCATAACAGGCTGATCCACTTCTCATCAGACTCCATCGGGCGAAGGATTGCAACTCGGTCCAGGTTGCCGCACCGGCACTACTTCCGCCCCTACGTTGGCAGGTAGTCACGTTCGCGCAGAACGTGGACGCCGCTGAGATACACTTCCCTGGCGTCCGCCACGTTCTGGCGAGCGTATCTACACGGCGGACACACACCTTCCCGGCGGTATCGATTGTTACGCAGTTGTTACGTCCCCACTGGGCGTCAGCAGCTATACTGCGCACTGGTTGGTTGATGGCACTATCTGGTTCCAAGAGTCCGGCGTTGTGGAGGGTCTGGCGATGTCAATAAACTCGAAGTTGCGATCACGCATAGGTCTGTTGGTTGTTTTTCTGGTTAGTGGGCTGCTTTGCGGCACGGTCACGATGCTGTGGGCCGATGAAGCAGGACCCAAGAATGTTGACAACACAGTCGGCGAAGAATCGCTCCAGGGGATGCCGATCAAGGAGGTGACCGTGTTCAAGGATGGACATGCTTTCCTCCTGCACGAAGGGGAATTGAAGGTGAGTGAGGGAGGGATCGTCGACCTGGATCATCTCCCGGCGCCGGTGATGGGAACCTTCTGGCCCTACGCCACTGGCGGTGATGTGCAACTGCAGAGTGTGCTGGCGGAGAAACGGAACGTGCGGTCCCGACGCACGGCGTTGGATATCCAGGACCTCGTGCGCGCGAACGTCGGGTCAAAGGTCACCATCAAACAAGCGAACGGTCAGTTCACGGGAACCATTGTGGCAGTGCCAAGTCGACTGCGCGAAAACGAAACAATAGCGGACTCCAGTGATCCACAGCACATGATCGTGAGAGAGGATCCGGGGAGTGTCGTCATGATCGAGACACCGGAAGGACATCGCGTGATTCCGTTGACTTCGATTCAGGAAGTCACCTTTCCCCAGCGCCCCAACGAAGATGTGGAATATCTGCAGCAGGAGAACGTGCTGTCGTTGCGGTTGCGCTGGCCCGACGGTGTCGCTCGCGAGACGGCGACCGTCGGTATGGCCTACATCCAGCGGGGAATTCGTTGGATTCCCAACTACCGACTGGAGCTTGACGGTCAGGGAAAGGCGCACGTCAAACTGCAGGCCACGTTGATTAACGAAATGATCGATCTCGAGCACGTCACGGCCAACCTTGTCATCGGCGTTCCCCATTTCACTTTCAAAGACACGATCGATCCAATTGCCCTGGGACAGGCCACGGCACAGCTCTCCAACTATTTCCAGGAAGGATCGCAGACCGCCTTCATGCTGTCCAATTCCATACAGACTCAAGTGGCCAGGATGGGAGAACACCGCGGAACGAGGGTCCCAGCCGAATCCGGGCCTGCTGCGGACTTGGGGCCGGAACTGACAGAGGGGGGCAAGCACGAGGACTTGTTCGTATTCACGGTCAAGGACGTATCGCTCAAGAAGGGGCAGCGGATGGTCGTGCCGGTGGTCGAATTCGAGTTGCCCTATGAAGACATCTTCACGGTCAAGCTGGATATGACTCCGCCACCCGAACTGGCGCAACAGTTCAATACCGGCCAGCAGCAGGAGTTGGCCACGTTGCTCAACGCTCCGAAGGCTGCGCACCAGGCACGGTTGACGAACCGTTCGAAATATCCACTGACAACCGCACCTGCGTTGATCATGCAAAACGGCCAACCATTAGGCCAGGCCATGATGACCTACACGCCCGTCGGGGCGCGTGTGGACGTCGAGATTACGTCCGCTGTGGATATTTCGGTGGTGAAGAATGATGTCGAGTCGAACCGCACACCGAACGCCGCCAATTGGGGTGGCGACAATTATGACAAGGTTGATCTGACCGGCGAAGTCAACTTGCACAACTACGGCTCGAAGTCGGTGAAATTGGAGGTCGTCCGCAATGTTCTGGGCAACGTTGATGAAGTGGGAGCCGATGGGACGGCAACGAAGTTGAATGTGCGGGAAGAGGGTTGGCAGTTGGTCGGCGGTTACCCGACCTGGTGGCAATGGTACCGCTGGCCGTCCGGTTGGTTCCACTTGAACGGCATCGGCCGGATCACCTGGACCGTGGAGCTAGAGGCCGGCAAGGGGACGTCACTGCCGTACAAGTGGCACTACTACTGGCGGCGTTGAGACACGGTGGAGCCACTGGCCGCGCCGGTGAGAGCCATCAAACGGCCGCCTTTACCTGCTTAGCGAGCGTTGCCTCTAGGCGTGCAACAAGTTCCGTATTTCACAGGATTCCGTACCTATCTTAATCGAATCAGTACCGGCCCTCTCTGCTCCAGGAACTCGCCCCCTCTACAGAAGGAACTGGGTAGTCTTCTCAACCACCTCACCGGTCGTTCCTGACGTGGCCGTGTCCGCAACATCGACAGATGCTGCCGGGATTTTTGCAGGTTAGAATAAGGGCCGTCCGACCGCTGCAACAAACCAAGGTATCGCGAAAAATCTCGAGATGGTGTTAGAGACTTTGGACGGGGCAGATAAGGACAAAAAAATCGGATGACAAAAAGATCTCCTGTGCCAACTTATCTTTTTGTCACCCAGTCTACTTGTCCTTCAAAGGAATCGCGATGGAACATCTGTCGCCGCTGCCGCTGAGCCCTTGGCGGTCTCAGCTACGGCGGCCTCAGCTACGACTTCCGTACATCTCACTTCCCGCTTCACCTCGAGCCTAGTTTCCCCTGGGTTTATCCCAGGGGGACCACAACTGGCCAGCTACAAACTGGCCAGCTACCACCGACCGGCCCCACACAGATGAGCCGCCGAGCCCAGCAGCAACCATCGCGCCGGCGTTGTGCCGAGGCCGCAGCGTGAGGAAATGGGCGGAGGAAATGGGGCGCGGAGGAAATGCGGAACGTGTCACATTTTCCGCGGCAAGAGGAAGAGAATAGGCAGAGTGTGAGTCGGGTATCAAAAGTGACGCATTTGTGTCACATAGTACGCGGGGTACGCACTCGCAACAGGCTTTTGCCCAATTCGCCCAGTCGTTCGGCGAAAGGGTACCACTCCTGGCGCGATGAGAATTTGCCCTTGTGTGCCCGGAGGAATTATTCCACTTCTGTTCCGCTCGGTTCTGCAGCCCCGCCGGGTTCATCCCGGCGGACTGAGGACTACCCAGCTACTGCAGGTGAGACACAAAGTGTGCCGGCCGAGCCTGATGTGGGGAGGCAAAACGGCGGCTCGCCGAGGCCGAAACAGGCCGCGGCTTGACTGGGTCGCGAGGACGAGCCGAGTGATGGTATGTTGAGGACGCGACCGACAGTGTGTCATGGTGTCAAGGTAGCTGCCAGTTGTGGCCCCGCCGGGGTCAACCCGGCGGAAGCCGGCAAGGCAGATCGCATCATCCTATCTGACCAGTCGATCCGCACCCGGCACTCGGCGACGGTGGGAACAAAAACGATCGCGACTGCGCTCGGCAAAACAGCGTCTAAGAACCGACTTTTGAGCAGCCTATACCACTCCCTATTGCTCCCCGGTACTACGACGCGGCCGATCACTTCTGGCTGATTTTGCTGTCCTGTGCCTTCGCGACGACGCTGGTCGTCCTGGCCCTAGTGACGGCGATGTGGCGTGGATTGAAGCATTCAGATGACAACCGCTTGATGACTTGCCAAGTCGCCTTGCCATCGTGCCAACATTCGACCGATTGCTGCTGGCTGGGTCGCATGCCTCCCCAGAGGCATTGGAAGACGGATGTGGAGTGGCTGGGCGGTAGCGGCTAGAATTGGGTTGTGGTGTCTCCCAACAAAGAAATGATTCATCGGACTGCAGTTGCACACTCAGCTGGGATCGAGCGCTGGAATTCGCCGAACTGGGCTGTATACAATCGGTACTATTCGAGCTCTTGCCTGCTGGCCGCTCGCGGCTCGTTCGAGGATTGGCTCACGCGTGTCGTGCCATCATTCCGGCCCATATCGCTGGAGGATCGTGAGTATGGATCTGTGGCTTGCGTCACCCGTTATTTTTCTCGTGGGCTTCAGCCTTCTCTATTCGAATTCCGTAATTGTGCGCTTGGCCGGCGTCAGCGTAATCGCCAGTGCCTTGGGGATTGCTTCCTCGCCCGGAGATGCGGACAACTGGTACATGGCAGCCGCTCTTGCCGCAATTGGAGTGATTTCGATTCTGATCTTTCGTCCGCGCTGGTTTACCGCTCCCAAGCATGTTCGTTGGCAATTCAGTCTACGCGCGTTACTTATCGCCACAGCCGTATTTGGCGTCTGCCTGGCTTTCAACCTCTGGGTATTGCAGCACATGAGCGAGCAGCTGAGCCTCGCACGATCAGTTCGTCCAATCCTGCAAAACTACAAATCGACGATAGGGACTCGTTCGGGGCAGGTCGTTTGGCTAAGCGTGAACGCGATCCCTCCGCATGAAACGCTTGGTGGGATTGGCGAGAGTGATCGTATTGGCTGTTCCCGCTGGTTTGAGGGGAGCGGGGCACAGAAACCGTTTGGCGACCCCGACCTAGCAGGAATCTCTCACCAACACCAAGAACTGCGTTACTTGGATCTTCGGCAATCAAGCGTGACAGAGAACGGGCTACGCCATTTGCAGAATCTCAATGCGCTAGAACGGCTCTGGCTCGATCCGTCCCAATGCACAACGGCGGGCCTCGCCCACCTGCAGGACTTAGCGAGCCTCAAGGAGCTTTCGATTGACTTCGGAAACATAGACGGTGATCTGGGGAGTCTGAGAGAGGCGCTTCCAGACTGCGAAATCAGCCCGTAGAGTCGAATGATACCGAAAGCAAACGCGCCGTGGCATTGGCAGTCTCACGCTTTCCGATTCCCGGGAGTTTATGAAGATAGCACATGCATTGACGGAGCTCGGTATAAACGCATTTGCCGTCGGTGGGGATGTTATTGTGGCGTGGGACGACCTCGCCACAGCGGACAATGCGGTGATCGAGTTGCGTCGTGAGCGTCCCGAGTTTGACTGGTCAAGAGTGCAGATAGACTGGGGAAAGAGGACATCACTTCCGAGCGACTAGAGGTTGCGGAGTGCTTCGTCCCGAGAAACCACCGTTTAGTGCTTCGGCACGGCGTCGTCGCGCATTGTCGCCACGAGTTCTCCCGAGCGAGCCCTGGCACGACCCGACGACGACGCCCGCGAGCCGGAAAAAGGCACGGGGCCGGCGGCTGGAGTCAAAAATTCGATGGATGCGGCCGAGACGCGGTCGGGCTAGAATGAGTCTATCTGAGTGCTTCATCAAGGAAACTGCATTGACACCGGCGCATGGTTTGGCGATGAGTTCTAACCACCGTCATTCTTCACCCCATCGAGATTCGAAAGGAACCTATCATGGTCGAGTCGGAAGCTACTTCCACTCCCACCCCTGAACCTCCCTCGAAAGAGGAACTCCGATTGGCGATGAAGGCGTTCCGCAAACGCCTCAAGCTAACTCGCCTGGATGACGAATCCCGGATGGGCCACGGCCCCATGTCCTCCGGCCAGCAGTCAGGCATCGTTGCCATTACACCTCCGAACCAGTTTCCCGAGGCCGTCTGGCAGGAACTGGCGAAACAGGGAAAAATCAAACACGATCGTGGCGGACTTTATTCACTCGTTGAATCGTAATCGGCTGAACATCCGACGGTGCAGCCGCTTCCTTCAAGTGGACGGAAACAGAGTTGATGATTATGGCCAGAACAGCTTTCGTCGCATGCTTCCTCATGGGCTTGATCGTGTGGCAGGTCTCCGCCGTCTCGGAAGGCGGAGAAGTGGCTGTCGAGAGTCCGTTTGGGGTTGTCTGTCCTTGGCCGGGCGTCCAGCAGGCCGGTGTCCAATGGTGCCGCGTGGGAAGCGGCGCCACGGCCTTTGTCAATTGGCCGGAGATCGAGTTTGCCGCCAACAGTTTTGTCGAGCGGCAGTATCTTCACAAGGCGGAGAAGTCGGGCTGTTCCGATTCGATCCGTTTCGGCAGCGAGTTTGGCTATCGGTTTGACTTGCGCAATGGCGCTCGGCCCAATTGCGGATCAACGTGGGTGCCAACGGGGCCAACCAGTGGAATCTGCTCGTTTCCAAGGACGACAATGACTATGTGATTGAGCGTTCGGGCAAATCGTGGCCGTCGTGGCAGACGGTTGCGTTGGACAAGTACCTGGCCGGCGCTGGCGAAGCGGCGGGGACCATCTATGTGAAGATCCAAGGCACCGACTGCCAGGTCCGCGAGGTGGTGCTGGAAGCCGGGGCAGAAGGCGGCCTTCGGCCCGCTAAGTGGAAAACGTACCAGAAATCCCCGTCGGAGCTGGATCATGCTCGCGTGAAAGACGAGGCAAGTCAAGTGCTCTGGAGAAGTTGAGTGTCGGTACCTCAGGCGACACGCAATCAACTGTCCCGTTGTCCGTTTCAGGCGTTTCGAATGGCTGTGACAACGAGACTTTCGACCGGTCGACCGCGCTCTTTGCGCAGCACTGCGTGGGTAACTTCCAAGACGGTAAAACCTGTATTGCGCAACGATTGCGTTACGTAACTCTCTGAGTGGCAGTAGCGCCCGTGCTGTTGGAGCCGATACTGTCCGACTTCTCGCAACGAGGTGGATTCGACCGTGAAAATCAGTATGCCGCCTTCTTTCAGGCACGCACTTGCTGCCCCCAAGACTTGGCCTAAGTTCCCGAAGTAGATGAGCGTATCCGCCGAGATGATCAAGTCGAATGACTGTGCGTGGGCCGTCATGTATTGCAGTGATCTCGCACGCGATCAATTCGTCGTATATTGCTCGGTTTCGTGCTTCAGAGAGCATGTCTTGGGACAAGTCAACTCCCACCAACTTGCGAGCTATCGGGCGGACCATTGGTCCGCAGAGGCCCGTTCCGCAGCCGGCATCCAGCACATCAAGGTTAGTCATTTCCCTACCAACGGATTCAAGTGCCGCACTGATGAGTGTGGGGCCTTGGTATTGGATTTGCGCCAGCTGACTTTCGAAGGTCTTGGCAAACGCTTCATCGAAAGTCTGCCGAACGTACGCATCATCGCATCGCTCGGGAATGTTTTCACCGGAAATGGACGCCAGCATATGTCTCGCAATAGCGTTGTCCGGTTCGTGCTCCAGCCAGTTCATCCAAACTTGCTTGGCTTGGTCCAGGCAACCGTGATCGGCCAGGGAACGACCCAGATTCTCGCGGGCGGCGGAACAACGCGGGTCCA
Organism: uncultured Planctomycetota bacterium; assembly: GCA_963700515.1. GTDB lineage: Bacteria > Planctomycetota > Planctomycetia > Pirellulales > Pirellulaceae > JAJRVM01. The sequence continues at coordinate 486,438 of CAVOXY010000021.1, forward strand.
GTTCCAAGGCGAGACGGTAGTGCTCAACAGACTCGTCAAAGTATCCGGAGTCCTGAAGCAGGTTTGCGAGATTGTAGTGACTGTCACTTGACTGGGGAAACAATTCCACCAACTCGCGAAAGCACTGGATCGCTTCCGCTTTCGCCCCAAGCTCGACTAACGTGTTTGCGAGGTTGTTGTGCGCTTCCAGGAAATCATTCTGCTTCGCGATGGCTGTTCGGTACGACTCGACAGCTCGATCCAATTGCCGCAGTTTCTGGTAGGCAAGTCCCAGGTTGTAGTGATACATCGCATTGTCGCCGCCATACTTGGTAGCGTTCCCAAAGCACTCCACGGTCTTGATCAGATTGCCTCGTTGCGCGTGCGTGACGCCGCACAGATGCCAAGCCTGCGCGTTATCAGGAGTGTCTCGGAGAACCTCAAGACAAATTGCCTCAGCTGCCGCAAACTGGTTGCGATGCAAACATTCGACAGCGCGCGACAAAGCGTTCGAATCGGCCACGTTGTACTCTCCCTCAACGAGTCTCCTGATGATGCCGTCCGTGTTGCTTGACTACTTCGTCGTATAGCCGCATCCGATCAGGTATGACGGCGCCTTGACGTGGAAAAAGGGGCTGGCCGTTGTTGTTGTCGGTCGGCTCCCAGATGAATGTCGCCAAACCCTTGCGGCCCGGAAGGTCATCATTGATCGGATTCGTCTCCGCGATTTCAGCGCTGAACTCGACGATTAGTGCGAGCACAAGTCTGCGGGGCATGGTTCTCTTCCAGCGGTCGTCGAGTTGGGCCAGAACGCTTTCCATCGTGCGATGCGATCGGGTCATGGGAGTCAGTCGACTGTAACACAGTTGCGGGTGGTCAGGCACCAAGGGCGAGCGGATTGCCTCGAGGAGAGGAAGGTCTGGGGGCAGGGAAATGGTTCTGTGGCGACAGAGACGTTGCTGCCCCCAATCGTTTTGTTCTCCTCGGACTCGCCACGCCGTAAGGCTGTCAGACGCCGCCGTCAGGTGGTAGGCAACTCTGGGGCAGTTGCAGCGACCCCGCCGCGCCGTATCATGGCACTTGGGCGGTGGTTGGTCGCCGTGCAGTTTGGTCCGCTGAAAGCGTGCGTCTCCAGGAAGGAGCCTCAGCAACAGATGGATTCCATCGTTTTGGCGTGTGAGATGTGCGCACGGTGCGTGTGGGTTTGTGCGTCGGGACAGGGTCCCGAGCTACCGGACCAGACTGGGACAAAAAAATCGGATGACAAAAAGATGTCGGGCCAACTGAGTTATTTTGTCATTCATCTTTTTATCCCCACTCACTGCCGCGACACGGCGTCTTCTTTCGGCGCAGTCCCGGAAGAAGCGTAGAGCGTTGGTTTATGGCCTGCTCGCGGCAAGACGACATTCCGTTATTCCGCGTTACGTTGGGTTGCGGCCACCGGCCGCGTTGGGGAGTGAATCATGAGACGAAATGAAGCTACTATCCTGGGTTTGGTTGTGTTTCTTGCTGCCTCGTTACCGTTGGCTGCGCAAACGCCCGGCCAGGCGTGGAGCGAGAAGTGGAAGGCCGAGAATAAGCGGTGGATCGCCTGTCATCTGATGGGCGTGCAGAACGACAAGCTCGACATCGTCAAACGGCTCGTATCCGAAGGCCTGGCCCCGCTGGGATTCAACGCCCTGATTCTGGAGGTCGATTACAGCTTTCAGTTCACGTCGCATCCGGAATTGGAAACCAGGGGCCTCAATAAAGAGCAGGCCCGGGAACTCGTCGAGGTCTGCCGCCAGCACGGCATCCGCTTGATTCCGCTGATGAACTGCCTCGGCCATCAATCCTGGGGCCCCAAGCCGGGCGCGTTGCTCGCGAAGTACCCGCAGTTCGACGAGACGCCTGGGATTGCGCAAGACGACAAGAACATCTACTGCCGCGAGTGGTGCCCGTCGCACCCCGACGTGAACAAAATTGTGTTCGACCTGCTCGACGAACTGATCGATGCCTTCGATGCCGATGCGATGCACGTCGGCATGGATGAGGTGTTCTTGATCGGCGACAAAGACTGTCCGCGCTGTCAAGGCAAAGATGTGAGCCAACTGTTTGCCAAGGTTGTCAGCGAACTTCACGACCATTTGGTGGGCGAAAAAGGCGTCGAGATGCTGATGTGGAGCGACCGGCTGTTGGACTCCAAGGCAACGGGCTACGGGAGGTGGGAAGCGAGCGACACGGGCTCGTGCCGGGCGATCGACTTGGTACCAAAAGACATCATCATGTGCGACTGGCACTACGAGATGCCGGCGGTATATCAGAAAATGGGACAAGAAAAAGAGCAGCCCTTTCCGTCCGTGCGGTTCTTCCAAGAGAAGGGTTTCCGCGTGCTCCCGGCGCCGTGGAGGAATCCTGAGTCGGCCGCGGCATTTCTTCACGTTGCCAAACAAGGCGCGACTGACAAGATGCTCGGCGTGCTGTTCACCGGCTGGTCGGTCAGCCCGGAAGGCCTGCTGGAAGGTTTGAAGAGCGAACCGCCGTCGTTCAAGCTGAGCGCGAAGCCCGATCGCGAAGAGACGACACAGGGCGTGGCTGCCACGATTCACGCGGGTCTCAAAGAGTTGCAGGCACCGGCCGATTAGACGAGAGACGGCGATAGCGGCTGTTGGGGGAGGAGCTGCCGAGCGGGAATAATGGGCGCGGAGTCAACCTGGGTATCGAGGCTCCCCCCTATGTCCGACGTCACCCGCATCTTGCCGCAGATCGAGCCTGGTGATCCCTTGGCCGCCGAGAATTGCTCGCACCGTGACTCGTCCCGTCTCGGTGCGTAGAATGGATCCTGTTGGCCCCAGGATCTTGCTCGGCGCGCAAAACGGGGCGAACTGGACTACGCGAGGAGGTCATTATGACCAGCACGGCGCAGTTGACGCGCGACGCACTTTCACTTTCGGTGGACGACCGCGTTCGGCTGGCGCAGAAGTTCTGGGAGAGCCTTTAGCATTTGGAAAACGCTGAAGATTACGGCTTAGAGCGAACATAGCTCGGGTGTTTCAGCAGCCGGTGGTGAGAATCTGCTTTCTCGTGGCATTTGCCGTATTTCTGTTGTTCAACAACGCATCCTTCGGATGGATCACGGCGCGGAGTCAACCTTGTCAGCGAGCCTTCCCCCATGTCCGACGTCACCCGCATCTTGTCAAAGATTGAGTCCGGCGATCTCTCGGCGGTCAAGCAACTGTTACCTTTGGTGTACGACGAGTTGCGTCAGATGGCGGCGGGTCAGATGGCGCAGGAACGCCCCGGGCAGACGTTGCAGGCCACAGCCCTGGTGCACGAGGCTTATCTGCGGCTGGTGGGGAAGGACGGGGCGGTCACGTTCGCCAATCGGCGGCACTTCTTTGGTGCGGCGGCCGAAGCGATGCGGCGGATTCTGGTCGATCGGGCTCGCCGCAAAGGGCGTGACAAGCATGGGGGCGGGTTGCGGCGAGTTGAATTGCAGGATCCAGCGGCGGGAGAATCTGATGACGAGCTGCTCGCCTTGGACGCGGCCCTCCCGCGTCTGGCTGCTGAAGATCCGCTGGCGGCGGAAATTGTCCAACTCAAGTGCTTTGCCGGCTTAGGGCGAGAGGAAATTGCACTCACCCTCGGTTGCACGGTCCACAAGGTGCGTCAGAAATGGGCCTATGCGCGAGCGTGGTTAAGACTGGCCCTGGAGAACTGAGGATTTCCGTTAAGTTTTTTTCACCAGGAACGCATGCCGCGACGCATGGAAATGGAAAGGAGCCGTGAAAGACCATGAACGTCGACCCGCAGCGTGTCCAGACTCTGTTTCTCGCCGCCCTGGAATTGTCCGACTCGGCGGCCCGCCGGGAATTCCTCGACCACGCATGTACGGGCGATGCCGCCCTGCTGCAACGCGTTGAAGCCCTGCTCGGCGCCGCATGACGCCACGGAGGGCTTTGGAGAGCAACCATCCGGTCAGCCGTTTGCGGCCACCCTGGAACCGTCGGCCGGCGTGCAACCCGGTACGCTTTTGGCTGGACGCTACAAGTTGCTCGAGGCGATCGGCGAAGGGGGGATGGGGACTGTCTGGGTGGCCGAACAGACCGAGCCCGTGCGTCGGAAGGTTGCCATCAAGCTGGTCAAACCCGGCATGGATTCGAGACAAGTGCTGGCGCGGTTCGGAGCGGAACGCCAGGCGTTAGCCCTGATGGATCATCCCAATATCGCCAAAGTGTTGGACGGTGGATTGACCGAACAGGGCCGACCGTTCTTTGCCATGGAATATGTTAAGGGAGTTCCGCTCACGGAGTACTGTGACCAGGCACGACTGTCATTGAGAGAGCGTCTGAACCTGTTCGTTCCCGTCTGCCAGGCGGTGCAACACGCGCATCAAAAGGGAATCATCCACCGCGATTTGAAGCCGTCCAACATCTTGATTTGCCTGTACGACGGCAAACCGGTCCCCAAAGTGATCGACTTTGGGCTGGCCAAGGCCCTGCACCAGTCGCTGACCGAACAGACGCTGCACACGGCGCACGGGTTGATAGTGGGGACTCCCTTGTACATGAGTCCCGAACAGGCCGAGCACAATAACCTGGATGTGGACACGCGCACGGACATCTATTCACTAGGCGTGATCCTATATGAGTTGCTCACCGGCACGACGCCACTTCAGCGGCAGCAGTTGCAGGAAGCGGCCTTCAACGAGATGCTGCGCTTGATCAAAGAGGTCGAACCACCGAAGCCGAGTACGCGGTTGAGTGGCAGTGCCAGTCTGCCCAGCATCGCGGCTCAGCGGAGCGTCGAACCGAATCATTTGCGCAAGTCGCTGACGGGCGATCTGGATTGGATTGTGATGAAAGGCGCTGGACTTCTTCTGCTGCCTGTGGCCCATTTCCCTGTTCCTGATCGAGTCCCAGAGATCGCGTCAAACTGCCGCTGGCCGACCGAAAGCGACGGAGGCTGGCCTCGCGCACCATCAGGCGGCACGAACGCCAATCGCGCGCTCAGCTGGGGTCGCAGATCGCGCCTGATCCCGAGGTCAAGCTCAAGACGCTGCTCGACCGGGCTCTCCTGCACGTGGACCAGCGGTTCGCCGATCAGCCGCGGATTCGTGCCGAAGTGCAGGCCACGCGAGCCAAGTCGCTGTGGGGCATTGGCCGCTATCGAGAGGCCGTTCGGTTGTGGGAACAGGTGCGGAAATTCTGCGCAGCGACTCTCGGCCCGGAGCACCCCGACACGCTCGGGTCGATGAGCAATCTGGCACTGGGCTACCAGGATGCCGGCCAGCTCGACAAGGCCCTGCCGCTCTGCGAGCAAACGCTGGAAATGCGCCGCAAGATTTCTGGTCTCGAGCATCCCGACACGCTGACGTCAATGAACAACCTGGCGGTAGCCTATGTGGCTACCGGTCAGCTCGACAAGGCTCTGCCGCTCTTCGTACAAACGCTTGAACTGCGTCGCAGGGTTCTAGGCCCCGAGCACCCTGATACACTCATGTCGATGGACAGCCTGGCGGTAGCTTATGTGGACACCGGTCAACTTGACAAGGCCCTGCCGCTCCGCGAGCAAACGCTTGGACTCCATCGCAAAATTCTGGGCTCGGAGCACCCGCACACGCTCACGGTGATGGGCCACGCGGCGACAGCCGTTGAGGCTGCTGGTCAGCTCGACAAGGCCCTGCCGCTTTTCGTGCAAACGCTGGATCTCTGTGGCAAAATTCTTGGTCCGGAACACCCGCACACGCTCACGGCGATGAACAACCTGGCGAACGCCTACAACGCTGCCGATCAGCTCGATAAAGCCCTGCCGCTCCAGGAACAAACGCTGGAAATGAACCGCAAAATTTCTGGTCCGGAACACCCGCACACGCTCACGGCGATGAACAACCGGCGGGCCTGTACTGGCGTCTGAATCGACTCGACCGGTCCATACCGCTGTTCGAGGATGACCGCAGTCGGCAGAAGGCCAAGCTCGGTGACGACCATCCGGAGACATTGACCAGTCGCCAATCCGGCGTGAACTACAAGGACGCGGGCCGGCTTGAAAATGTGATACCGCGCTCGAACAGGCACCAGGCCAGCCATAAACACGCCACTCTGGATTGGGTCTTGGATCAGTTGGTCGCTGCATATGTTAGGGCGAGTAAGCAATCGGAGGCGATCAGAGTTGTTACTGAGCGATTGAACGAGATTCGCGGAATTCTCAAACAGGATAGTCCGGAACTCGGTCGTCTGTTGGCCGCGACCGGCAAGTCATTGCTGGCCATCGACCCGGCCGCCGCCGAGCCGGTGCTGCGCGAGTGTCTGACGCTGCGCGACAAGCTGTCCACCAACTCTCCAGACATCCCCGCTCTCCGCAATGATCTGGTGAAATCCCATTTGAATCTCGGGCTGGTGCTGGCACGACTGGACAGGTGTCCCGAAGCCGAACTCGAGCTTCGCGCGGCGCAGATGAAGAGCGCGAATCTCGTGGCCGATTTTCCTGGCCAACCGGAATACGAGGAAATCTTGGCTGTGGCACACCACCGGCTCGCTTTCCTGCTCGGGGACGTCGGGAAATACGACGAAGTGCGCGAGCAGTTGCTGCAGGAAATTGCCGGCCGCGAGCGATCGGTCGAGGGCTCGCCCGAAGAGCCGACGTCGCGGGTCTCGCTGGGAGTTGAGCTGTGCGATCTGGCCACCACCACCCCGGAACTGAGCAATGGTGCCAGCCTGCCGTGGCTGGACAAGAGTATCGAGGTCCTGAAACCGGTCGTGGAGGCTGAGCCACAACTGGTCGATGCGACAATCGCTGTCCAATGTGCTCTCTAACCGGGCCCTCGCTCTGATGCGGCTGGACCGGCATCGGGACGCCGAACAGGACTGGAACCAGGCTGTTGCTCTCGTCGCGCCGCAAGCGCAGGCGGATGAGATTCGGACAAGCACGCAGGTTGCTCTATTTCGGACAAGATGAACCGGACGCCAGCATCTGTCGCAAGCTAAACGACGAGCCGGCTAACAACGTCCGCCGCAAGTATCTCATTGCCCGACTCGCCTCGCTGCCCGAAACGTCGCCGGTCCCCAACTCCGATAGCTTACGTCTTGCGAGGGAGGCAGCCGAGGCATTGACCCAACCCGTGGCATGCACAAACTACGTTGGGTTTGCCAGTTGCGCGGAGAACCGATGATCGATCGCCCCTTGACCGTGCTACGGTGCGTGGGTTGCGTAGGCCACGAATCAGGCACCGAGGCCGCCCATCAGCAGGCGGGTCCACTCAAGATGCGGGTTTGGTTGATCCGTCGCGCGGTTCTGCCGAGCACATGCGGCTGCGCGATACCAATGGCCGAATTCATGCTCATGACCGCGCGTCGGCACTCCTGCTGTTGCGTGAAGCCGCGATGAAGATTGATGGTAAATCGTCCTAGCCGGCCAACAGAATGACCCCTTGAGTAAGTCCTCCCGCTGGTGACCTCGGCGATACAGGGCGCGGGCCAGCGACAGCTTAAACGTGTACCGCTGCTGGACGTTATTGCCGGTTTGCAGTTTGCGCAGCTGAATCAGTGAGGCAATGGCAAACGGGCTGGGGGCGACTGCCAATTCCTCCTCGCTCTTGAAATCCAGCGGCCTCACCATCGGAAACTCGAATTCCGACCGACACCGGTCTGCTGGCGCCGGTATCGGTCGGGTCGAAAGTGCGGGTCCCGTCGACCATCAACGCCAGATTGACGACGGGTTTGTGATAGCGTTCCCAGATACGGCAATCATAGACACAATTCCGCAGCTGCCACGCACCTGTGAGTCGCCGAAGGTGCGTGGCACCACTGGCGGGCAATCACATTGTCATGACCGTCTTGACCCCCGGGCACGTGCCACAAGCAAGGGGAACAGGTAGTTGTTTTCGGTGCGGCGCTGGTAGAAAATAGTGGCTGGTCTGCGCGGTACGGTCATTGGCGTTCACGAGCGGCGCGATCGGAACGTTGTCCGGCAGTGTCCCCTTCGAGAGCTGAGGCACAGTGCTGTGCGACCGGAGTCCCGGCAACCAGAACGCAATTCGTGCGGTGATGTTCGCCGCCCCCTGCAGCAGGTCATGAAGGCCTGATTCCTGCCCGGATCCCTGCTGATCCAGTTCGATTCGATCACACGGCGGTTTGTTTGTCCACGATGACCGGGGCGCATCTTTCGGAGGATCATTGTCCGAGATTCTACCAGCGAAACCACAAGGAGAACGAGCATGTGCCGATTCTGTGTTCGCCAAGACGGTGTCGTGGAGTTCACGCGTCGCGAGGTGTTGGGGGTTGCTGGAGCCGGAATGGCGGCGGGCCTGTTGGGGCCCATGATGTTGACGGCCGCTGAGGGAGCGACTGCCGATCCCGCACCGGACGATCCGCTCGACGTGCGCGTGGTCTACGCGCGTCAGAAAGAGAAACAGTGGTTGGGCTGGCCGGGGACGTTTTGGGACCCAGAGAGTTTTACCGGCAAGAGTCGCGCGCTGGTCGAGGGCTTCGCCGGTGAATTGGGCATCAAGGTCACATTTGAGCCGGCCCCGATCCATGAGCCGGCCGAAGTCGAGGCATTTATCGCGAAGGTGAAGGCCGAGCGTCCCCAGGGTGTGATCGTCTTTCCGCTCAATGCGGACGAGTTCATCTCGGGAACGATCGACAAGATTGCTCAGAGCGGGGTCCCGACGGTCGTCTTTTGCGGGCTGGGCATGTTCCACACCGGGTTTGCCGGCGCCGTGGTGCCCACCGCGCGGCGCAACGGAGTCTATCTTCCCTCGTCGAGCGACTACGAGCTCGGGCCGGTGCGTTTCGGGATGAAGATGATCCAGGCGGCCTATCGTCTGCGTCGCACCAAGGTGGCGGTCCTGCGCGGTAGCGAGACTGCCGAACAGAAAATGGATCCGCTGGGGCTGACGATCCGCTACCTGCCGCGGCGACGGTTCCCCGACACACTCAAGACGATTCCGGAATCGCCCGAGGTGGTGGCCATGGCTGAAGAGTACGCCAAAGCGGCCCAGAAGGTGGTCGAGCCAACTCGGGCCGACTTGATCAATGCCGCGAAGAACTATTTCGCCGCATGCAAGATCATGGAAGAGGAAGGTTGCCAAGGCATTTCCATGGATTGTCTGGGGCTGGTCGGTAACCGCGAGATTCCCACCCCACCGTGTCTCTCGTGGACGCGCTTGTTGGACAACGGCCAAAGCGGAACCTGCGAGGCCGACGTCAACGCCGTCATGTCGCAAGAAGTGTGCTTGAAACTGCTCGACAAACCCGGGTTCATACAAGACCCGGTGCCCGAGACCGAACGCGGCACGCTCATTGGGGTGCACTGCGTGTGCGCTACGAAGCTCAATGGTTGGGACCAGCCGGCTGAGCCTTTCTTGTTGCGTAGCCACTCGGAATCGAACCTCGGCGTCGCGGTACAAGTGCTCTGGAAGCCGGGGCAAGAGGTGACGATCATGCAGATGGCTGGTCCCGACAAGATGTTGTTGGGAAAAGGCCGCGTACTGCGCAACTTCGACACCCCACCGGCCGGCGGATGCCGCACTTCGGTCGAGCTGGAGATCGACGGGCCAGCAGACCCGTGCGACACCAAAGGCTTTCATCAATTGTTCATTTACGGCGACCACGTGCGACAATTCAAGGCCTTTGCCCAAATGTACGGCCTCACGTGCGAGCACATTTAAGGCTGACAGTGGAAAGTTCTCAGGGGACGAGCATCGTGGACGTTGATTTCGCCCGCTTGGCGCTCTAGGTTGAAGGAGTTTGCGGCGTACCTGATCGCGTAAGCATCATTGATTATTCAATCTCATGCAGACGGCATGGTCCGGCCCGCGTCAATCTCGCTTTATGCTCACGAGTTCCAGTCCCAGCACTTGTAGTCCTGAGCTGATCTTGGATTCCAGCTCTCTGTAGAAGGCCTCTTGGTCGACGCCTTTCTCCGTGTCGCTTGCGCTATCAATTACCTGGCCTAACGCACGACCAATGATCTCTTCTGCTCGGCAGCCGATTTCCATGGTGGTCAGACCGAGCAGTCGGACGGCAGCGGTCCGTGCTAACTCGGGCGCAGTACTGATCGCTACAGTAAACTTCCGAGGTAGTGCCAATCCAGGACGCTTGGCTCCCGATTCAGCGGACAGAGACAGTTCCACGTCCATCGGTTCGAGACTCAGGTAGGCATAGTCCTGCAGCAGCGGAAAGACAAATTGCGCCCCCGTGGATGACCGTCGAGGTTTGGCCGCTGCCGGTTCGACCCCAGATCACCAGCAACCGGTTCGGAGGGCACCGTTTGTAATGCTTTAGTAGAAGCAGCAGAATAGTCATGCCAGGAAGTGCGATCATCAAACAGATGAGCGCGATGACGAGATGGACCGGTGAGAGGCCACTGTCATTGGCAGCCAGTAATCCGCAAGAGTTGAGCTGTTCGTGCATCTCCCTCGCCCCTCCATGAATACCATTGGCCAAGCGAACCGGCAACATCGATCGCGATTATCACTCATCTGCATCAGGCAAACAAGTTGCCACGGATAGTGGATGCGCCTCACGATATCGCGGATTGACTTTCCGCTGCGGTTGCCTGTCGCCATCGGTCTGCCAGGGACGATTCTCGTTTGCAGGCCCCAGATAAATCGGCGAAGATAGATTGACTCAGCTAATGTGCGCCTGTGCGGCGGCCAGGCTAATCTGAAGTGAATTTTCGCAATGGCGGTCCACCGTCTGCAGCCGACATGCCGTGCACTGTGTAAGAAGACGTGGCTGGTGAGACTCAGCCGGTTGCTGGCCCGCGCTGTTGCATTGACAAGGGAATGGAGGCACGCGATGCAAATGGACATTCAACGAAATACCCCGCTCTTGACACTCGAATAGTTGGTGAATGCCTCATGAACAGAATACCCGTGACATACCTCCACGTTGCGATGGCCTCCTTGATGTTGTCGCTCTCGCTAATCCAGGCGGCGGTGCTTGCGCAGGAGAGCCAACCGCGCATCCAGGTTCACGAAACGATCGTGTTCGACGGGAACAAGGGTTGGCAACACAATGGCATAACGTACCGTCTGGCCTGCGGCGCGTGCATTGCGGAAATGCCCAATGGCGATCTGCTCTGCTGGTGGCTTTCGGGCAGCGACAGCGAACCGGCAACTGACAACAACGTCCTCGCCTCCCGGTCCACCGACAAAGGTAAGAACTGGAGCGAACCATATATTCTCGTGGCAGCCGGCAGGGATGCCAGTGCACTGACGGCCATGCACACCACGCCAGAGGGCAGAGTTATTGCGTTTAGCGCGCAGTGGCCTTCCGAGCTTCATTACACGGTGTGGCATTACTTTCGGATGGAATCGACCGACAATGGGCAGACGTGGAGCCGACCGGAGCCGTTTCATATCCGCGCGGCAGATGACATCATGCTTGGCCGGCCGATTCGTCTGCAAAATGGCGAATACCTTTGCCCCACGTCTTTCTTTGAAAAACGTCACTCGCCATTGACCGCGTCCATCGCCGAATTGGCCCAGGCTGGAAGTGAAGCGGAGGCTCAATCGCTTCCTCCTGACTCGGCCGGGACGACGCCGGACAAATTTGCCACTCACCTGCATGGGTGCTCGGCGTTGACTACCTCGGACCCCAGCTTGCACAATTTCGTGGAGCACGCAGGTATCCGTAACCGCCCGCTTGGGCTGCTCGAAAGCACTGCCATTCAACTTAGGGATGGCCGCGTGGTCATGCTCATGCGCGCGGAGTACGGCGGTTTTCTGTGGCGCGCGGAGAGTGTCGACGATGGACGCACGTGGAGCGACGCTTGGCAAACGGATATTCCCAACCCGACATCCCTGGCTGCTCTGATACGACTCCCCGATGGGCGTATCGCGCTGATCCACAACGCGGTTGGCGGTGTGGTTGGTAAACGAGACAATCGCGATCCGCTCTCCATTTGGCTGAGCGATGATGAGATGCATAGTTGGTATATCAAGGAGGACGTGATTACCGGCGGCCAGTTGGCCTATCCCTGCCCGCTGATCGTTGCAGGCCGACTGGTTTTCGCCTACGACCGTAACCGCCGAGAAGCCCGTTTTGTGGAAGTGACGCTGCCGGGAAGGTGACACTCAGCGAAAGCAACCCACGTCCCGAGGTTGGTTTGCGTATTCGACAGGGTCTGCTTGCAGGGCAAAGTGGCCTCGGATGTCAGCGCGTGCGCGGTTTGCGATGGCGGTAGCACAACCGCTTATCCACTCTGCGCACTCCACCGGGAAAAACGTACCACTCCTAGGCGTCGAAAAAGTCCGTTCTTAGACGCTGTTTTGCCGGCGCAGTCGCGATCGTTTTTGTTCCCTCCGTCGGCTTCGCGCCGGCGGCGGATCGACTGGTCAGATAGGATGATGCGATCTGCCTTGCAGGCTTCCGCCGGGTTGACCCCGGCGGGGCCACAACTGGCAGCTACCTTGACACCATGACACACTGTCGGTCGCGTCCTCAGCGTACCATCACATCGGCTCGTCCTCGCGACCCAGTCAAGCCGCGGCCTGTTTCGGCCTCGGCGAGCCGCCGTTTTGCCTCAGAGCGGTTGGCTCGGCCGACAAACTTCGTGTTTCACTTGCAGTAGCTGGCTAGTCCTCAGTCCGCCGGGATGAACCCGGCGGGGCTGCAGAACCGTGCGGAACAGAAGTGGAATAATTCCTCCGGGCACACAAGGGCAAATTTTTATCGCGCCATACCACTCCCCATTGACTCGGTTCCAACGCGATTCGTTGGAGGGACGAGAAGAGTGGGTGACAAAAAGATGCGTCGGCACAGGAGATCTCTTTGTCCTTATCTGCCCCGCGCTCATCCAGTTGGAACTGGATTGCTTCCACCGTCCCTGTCCCGAAGGTCTTGCCGCCGTCCCTGGACCATGAGTTCCCGTACTCGCCGCTCCTCGCTGCAGGAGCCAAGAACGGTCGCCTGAGAGCCACCGGGAATGCCTCAGGGGCTTGAGCCGTCCACACTCAAAGGCGTATCGGAGCGTGTGGAGCCGCCACGGATGGTGCGATAGATCCACCTGAAGGAGTGGTTTCTCGACGCAAAGTGGCCTTCCAGCCGAAAATTTCATGATTTCATATTGACATGTCGATACATAGCGATATATCAATAGTGCACTACATGGCGGCAGCGCGGGTCGGGCATCGATCGTGCTCGCACCCCGTTCTGCCAGCTCAGTCGACCCATCAACGCTCAGGAGTAGCCCATTATGTCGGACAGCAGCACAATGTCGTTTCAGCAGCGGAGTCTGGTGCAGCAGGGATATACCGACTATTCGCCACAAGAGCTGACGGAGATGGAGTGGGGATTGCGGTTCACCCCCTTCGTATGCGCGCTGATCGCCCTCTATGGACTGGTCACCCAGCAGCCTGGGGTGTTGTTTAGCGTGGCGGCACTGGGAATGTGGGCCTTCTTTTTTCCCGCGACGCACCCGATGGACATGCTCTACAACTACGTTGTTCGTCCCGCTTTTGCTGCCGCCAAGATTCCACCGAATCCCATGCAACGCCGGTTGGCGTGCTTGTCGGCGGCGATGATGAACATCCTGGCCGGCAGTCTGTTTCTGTTAAAGTTGCCGACTGCGGCATATCTCGTGGGGGGCTGTCTGCTGGTCCTGCAAGCAATCGTTATCGCCACCCATTTCTGTGCCCTGTCTTGGATGTATGAAGGAGTTACCCGTATGCTCGGCACTTGGAACCGGCCACTGGAACCGCAAGTGGCTCAGCAGTTACTTACAGCAGGGGGCGACCGTTATCGATGTGCGGAGTCCGCAGGAATATGCGGGCCAGCATCTGGCTTGTGCCATCAACATGCCTCTGGAAAATCTCTCCGACTCTCTGCATCAACTCCCTGCCGGCACGTTGCTGTTGCACTGCAAGAGCGGCATGCGCAGCAACATGGCGCTGCAGCTGTTGCGCAAGAACGGCTTCATCGAAGCTTACAATCTGGGTGGCTTTGATCGAGCGAAAAGCATCGTTGAAGCGGCCTGACTGGAACCGATCTCCGCTTAGTCTTGTCCGGGAACCATCACTTCGCTGCTGGAAAGCACTTTACGCTCATCGGTCACATCGACATACCAGACGGTGGCATCTGGCGGAGGGGCCTCGCCCACAAGCACGTCCTCTTTGATCTCCAGCGGTTTGGTCGTCCAGGGCCGAGTGGGGTTTTCGACATGCGGCCCGGTGGTGAAGTGCAGACGCGCCGATACGAGCTGGGTCTGGCTCGTGACTTTTGCCGACACCGTACCCTGGTCGATGGTGGGCCGCGCGATCTTCGGCATGGGCGTGCCACCACTGAGGTACTGATCGATGAAGACAAAGAACTCGGGAAATTCAAAGATGTGCCCGTGATTCATCCGAAGCTGGATGCTGTAGTTCGTTTCCCCCGTGACCAGCCGGCAGGTTTTGGCATAGCTGTCCATGGGGTAGGCAAAATCGTTGGTGCCGTTGAGAAAGACGACGGGCATGGTGGCTGAGCCGATGTAGCGTGACGGGTCCCACAACGCGACCCACTGGGTGACTTGCTCCGGCGTCATCTGGTCGAACTGCGGCTTGACCCAGGCGCTGTTCTGCTGCAGGAATCCACATCCATAAACCGGCATGGCGACTTTGAAACGTTGGTCCAAACCGGCCACGATGCACGTCAGATAACCACCCCAGCTGATCCCGGTCACGGCCGTTCGATCCTGGTCGACTTCCGGGAAACTCAGCAACAGCGAGTGGGCCAGCAGGACATCGGCGACCGCATGGTAAGACCATTGATCTTTCAGGGGACCGTCGATGGCGCGGAACTTGGTTTGATCACTCTGATCCGGTCCGCCATCGCGCAGGCGTTTGCCATCTTCGCCGCAGCCGGCCAGATCCATGGCGATCGCGGCATAACCGCGGCGCGCCCAGATTTCGGCCCACTGGGCGAACGCCTGCCCTCCCCCGCCGTGCACCAGCACGACCCCGGGGAACGTCTTACCGTTACCATCGGTCTCCAGGCCGACCGTCACGGGCGACGCGTAGTATGCGAACACCTGGGTCGGCTTGCCCTGATACGGTTCACCATGGTACAGCAGTGAACGCACCAGGCCCTCTTCACGTACCCACTGCATCGCTGGCGGTGTGCTCAACGCCTTGATGTTCCAGGGTGTCGTGTCAGGAAGTGGAGCCGGGTCTCTGGCAGCAGCCTGCCAATTCCCGCAGAACACGATCGCCAACGAAACAAACAAACGTTGCAGACGCACGAGTATGCATGTGATTCATGAGAGCTTCTCGATCTGAGGAACGGCGGGACACAGCCAACGCAAAACGTTCACCAGCCAATCTCTTGTCTGCTCCCGTCCGCTCGAATTGCATTCGGGCCACAATTCTTTAGGACAAAAAAATCAGATGACAAAACAAATAGTCTGGGCAGCATAATTTCTATCTGTCTCCACGTCTGCTACCATGAAGACCCGACTGGAGAGCATGGAGCCCTTACTGGAGAGCTGATATTCGAGTCCAGCGAGGAACGGCACAAGCGCGATCCTGTTCTGCGGCCACGGGTTCCGGCACACGATGGAACAACTGGTGGGATGTGTGGCGGGATCACACTTGATCTTCGATGATCCACGGTTTGCGGTAACTGCGGCGGAATAACTCCATCGCTGGGGGATTGTCCACGATGTGCTGCGACTCGGCATCGATGGCCAGTTTCTGGCCCCCCAGCCGATAGCTGATATTGGCGTAATGGATCAGCAGGCAGCTCAGGTGTCCTTGTTCGACGTCGGCGGACGGAAGTTGGCGGCTGCGAATCGCCTGCACGAAGTTCTCCTTGTGTTCCGGATCAGGGAACCGGCCGTACATCTGATCCTTGACCACCGGCTCACGATCCTTGGGCCGCACGAACACCTGCCAACCGCCGCCATGCCGGCCGACGACCATCAAACCCTCCGTACCGAAGATCTCGATGCGGGTTGAATTCTGCATCCAATAGGGGAACAGATCGTTGTCGCGAATCACGGGATCGGTTTTCAGCATATAGTCGCCGAACAGCGTCAGTTCAAAACTGACCAGCAGGCGGTCGTAATCGTACAGCGCGATTTGGGTATCGGGTGTTTCGGCTACCAGTGTCTCGGGATCGGTGGCATACCGCCCGCCGGTCGAGTAGACCGATTTGGGAAGGCCGACGCCCAGCAGCCAGCGTGCCAGGTCGATCTGGTGGCTGGCGTCGTTGGCGATATCCCCGCCGCTGTAACGCCACATGTGATGCCAGCACTGATGCATGCCGGTGTTATACGGATGTTCCGGCGCCGGTCCGTTCCAGATATCCCAGTTCAGACCGGCCGGGGGATCGCTGTCAGGAACTTTGAGCGACATGCCCCAGGGTGTTTTTTGATTGTAGATCCGGCAGAGGTGAATGGTACCAAGTTTGCCTTCCTCGAGATATTTCTTGGCTGCGATATTGTATGGGGCGCTGCGGTTCTGAAAACCGCACTGCACGATGCGCTCGTATCTGCGCGCCGCCTTGAGCATCTGTTGCCCTTCCCAGCAATCGTGTGTGGGAGGTTTCTCGACATAGACATCCTTGCCGGCCTGACAGGCCCAGACGGTCGACAGGGCATGCCAGTGATCGGGAGTGGCCGAGACAATGGCATCGAGCGACTTGTCATCCAACACTTTGCGGAAGTCGTCCACGATCTTGGGTGGTTTTCCCTGTAACCGCTCGATCAAACTGGCTTTCTCTTGAGCGCGCGGCGTGTCCGGATCGCAGGCATAGGCATACTGACAATCGTCGCGTTTCAGAAATCCTTCCATCAGCCCTCCGCTGCGTCCACCGCAACCGACGGCAGCCAGCACGATCTTGTCGTTGGCTGGGGTCGCACGAGCTGACCGAGCGTCGCCCAAGATCATGAAAGTGGCTGTGCCGAGCCCGAGGTCGCGCGAACGCTGGAGGAACTGACGGCGATTGAACCTGGTCATGGTGATGCTCCCTCCCAAGTCAAGTGATTGTGGGTGAGTGATTACTCAAAGTGCAAGCTAGTCTGTCGGTCCCAGCCCCCCTCACGCCGGAAAAGCCCCTTCTTTCGCCGCGTCAGTGGCATCCTGAAACCGACGTCCCTGCCAGCGGAAAACGGGGCACCCTGGCCCGGCTCTACCGGCTACCTGGAACACCCGACTTACCGTCGAAGTGATTGGGCGGGCCAGCCGCGCTGCCATTGACACTGCTATCGACCGGCGCCGGACGCCAATCCAACGCAGTCACCGATGGGCTGCCGAGTATCTGTTCTGGGCGGGACGTCCGGGGAAATTGTACCCGATCGCGGCAACCATGTCGCTCAGTCGGCCAATTCTCGTTCGATCTGCTCCAGCGATTTGCCCTTGGTTTCGGGCAATCGGGTGAGCACCACCACGAATCCCATGACACAGATAAGTCCGTAGAGCCAGAACGTGCCGGAAAAATCGAGCCACTGGATCAGGTACAGGAATGTGTACGCGACGATCATGCAGGCGACCCACAGGGCGAACACCGCGACCGACATGGCCGCGCCTCGGATGCGATTGGGAAAGATCTCGGACATCAGCACCCAGGTTACGGGTGCGAGCGTCATTGCGTAGCAGGCGATGGCAGCGACGACCAGCACCAGCATGTAAGCGCCGGTGCTTTTCATGAAAAACGCTCCCCCCAGGACGGCGTAAATCAACGCCAACCCACCGAATCCCCCCAGCATCAATGCTCGCCGCCCCCATCGATCGACCGTATTGAGGGCCACCAGGGTGAAGGCCAGGTTCACGACACCTGTGATCACGATGTTGAGCATGATATCGGAAACGCCGTAACCGGCCTCGGTGAAAATATCTTGAGCGAAGTAGAAGATGACATTGATCCCGCACCATTGTTGCAGGACCGCCAAGGTCACTCCCAGAGCAATGACCTTTCTCAGTTTCGGCTCCAGCAGATCGGAAAATCGCACCCTGGCAATTTCTTCATTGGCCAGCGTGGCTTTCACGTCGAGCGACTTCCGCCTTGGCATAGGTTTCGCCTCCGACACGAGCCAGGATCGCTTCGGCTTCGGCATCACGCCCGTACTTCACCAGCCAGCGAGGGCTTTCCGGCACGAAGAACATCAGCAGAAAGAACGCCGCTGCGAACACGATCTCCGCCGCAAACATCCAGCGCCAACCGCGTTGTCCGTTCCACGTGGCCAGCAGGTAGGTGTCCATCACCTGCCGGTCCTCAGCTTCTTTCGCTTGGCTGAGCTGTTCTCTGTTTGGCCTCATCGTCAGCGCTAGACGTTGACGACAGAGAGTGACGGGAACTTGCGTTTGACTTCTGCCAGTGCCGTCGGCTCAGCCAGGTCTTTCGCTCGCTGCAGTTCTTCGGTCAGTTGGAACTTCGGTCCAAGTACTTCCTGGATCTGGCTATCGCTACTATTGAGCAGGCGGAGTTGGTCGACTTTCGGTACAGGATCGGCAATTTGCCAGTTGATGAGTTGCGCGGCGAGGATGCCGATGACGATCGTCAGTTGCTGGATGGATACGAATTTCCCGCGCACCTTGGCCGGTGAGATTTCTGCGATATACATCGGTGACAGATTCGAGGCCAAGCCCGATTCCCAGGCCGCCGATCCAGCGGAAGTTGTTGAACCAGAGAAAGTCCCAGGCCAGCGCCGTGCCGATGGCGGAAATGGTGAACAAGCAGTCCGGCCAGAATCAACAGACGTTTACGCCCGAAACGATCGCTCAGCGTGCCGGCAAGAGCCGCTCCAAACAGGCAGCCGAACAGAGCGCTGTTCATGGCCAGGCCTTGGTAGAAGCGGTTCCCCCGAGATGCCAAAATGGGGTTCGTAGAACGGTTTGGCACCGCCAATGACGACCCAGTCGTACCCGAACAGCAATCCTCCCATCGCTGCCACCAGGCAAATCATCCAAATGAAACGCAGGTTGTACGGACTGGATTTCGTGGTGGCCATTAAATGCACGTCCTCAACGTCGTGGAAGAGTTCTTTCGCCAGCGGCTATCGGACAGTTCCCTGGCATGCCTCAGGGCTGGCCCATCGCATCAGGCAACCAGTAACGTAGCAGTTTCGCGGGGCCGAGCAAGTGGCATCTGAATTCTTGCCTGTGGCACTATTCTTGGCTGTGGCACTGGGCCGGGTGACGCATGCGTGGCAGATGCATGTTATCATGAGAGCGTGAGAGCGTTCACCTCTGTTACCGTAATCGTAATCTTACTCATAATCTTCTTCGCAGCCGGGTCCAAGTTCGCGCGGAGTTGACTGGAGTTGCCTGCGAGTGAGGCGGAGTAGTAGAGTAAGAGTAAGAGTAAGAGTAAGAGTACGAGTAAGAGTGGCCAGAATCCGAGTGCCGGCCCGGCCTGAGCATTGTGAACGGTTACGAAAACTTGAAAGGAGCATCCATGAGACGGTGTGGTAAGTGTGTGTGCGTTTTTCTGCTGTTGTTACCCGCCTCGCTGGCCATGGCGCAGCGGGAGCCGGACAACATCCCGGCTGTGACACCCGAGGTGCAAACGGCTGACTGGGCCAAGTCCTGGTGGGGTAAGCGGCACGAAGAGAAACTGAAGGAAAAGGACGCCATGAAGCAGGTCGACCTGCTGATGATCGGTGATTCGATCACGCACGGTTGGGAGAACGGCGGGAAGAAGACTTGGGAGCAATACTATGCCAAGCGTCATGCGCTGAACATTGGCTTCAGTGGCGATCGGACGGAGCAGGTGATTTGGCGATTGCAGCATGGCGAAGTCGATGGCATTGCGCCCAAGCTGGCTGTGATCATGATCGGCACAAATAATACGGGGCACCGCCAGGACCAGCCGGAACACATTGCGTTGGGGGTCAAGGCCATTCTGGGTGAATTGGCTCAGCGATTGCCCGAAACGAAATGCCTGATTCTGGCCATCTTTCCCCGCGGCCCCGATACGAATGACCCTTTGCGGAAAATCAATGACGCCACGAACCAGCTCATCAAAGGGTATGCCGACGGCAAACGCGTGTTCTTTCTCGACATCAACGAGAAGTTCCTCGACCAGGATGGAGCATTGCCCAAGTCGATCATGCCCGATCTGCTCCACCCCAACGAGAAGGGGTATGCCATGTGGGCGGACGCCATGGAGCCGACGATCGAGAAACTGATGGGCGAGAAGTAGTCGCGATCCAATACCAACGCGACTGCGTATCCACCAGTATGGACTCCCTGGAGACAGAAAGTGTCCGTCAACGGAACGGCGTAGATCTGTTGGCGGACATGCTCATGGGAGGGCTGTTTGACGCGGGCAGCAGGAATGCCAGCGTTTTCGCTGTGGCTACGGTCGCCAGACCGTGGGGACGCTACCAAGCCCCCCCCATCTCAGGCGAGATTGGCTACCAGAAATCCGCTACCGCATGCCCCACGGGGTCCCTGTAGCGTGTGACGGGCCCAACCGCTGACAGGGTGGTTGATCAACCTTGACGGCACGCCGCACGGCGACATATTATGCTAAGCGTCGTCGCTCAGCTGACGCTGAGTTTGTTCGTTTTCCTCTCCGGAGAGTCAGATCGATGTCGACCCGCGGGCGGCACATCACGGCAGCGGTGCTGTTGGCGAGCTACTTGCTTGCCTCGGTCGGTGCCGGGCTCCATGCCGTCCGCGAGTGTCAGCGGGCAGCGGATGCTGGCCCCGCGGCGATGGCGCCGCACGGCGCACATGGCGGCTGCGAGCACCACGCGTGTCAGGGTGAGTGGGGGTTGGCCAGCGCCGCGCCATGCGGAGGGAGCGAAGCAGGTCAGCGAGCCGGCCCCCGTCCCGAGCCATCATCACGACGACTGTACTGTCTGCCGATTCCAGCTGACCAAGAAACTGGTGGAATTTGTTTCCCACGCGGCCATCCTCGCCGGTGACTGTCCGGAATCGATTGTTCCGGACGTGCCGCCGTATCGAGCTGCCTCGCTACTGGCGACTCCCGAGTGTCGCGCTCCTCCGGTGCTTGCCTGATCGCCTCTTGTGACGGGCCGAGAGTACCTTTCGCTGTATTTGCGGTACGGTCTTCGGTCCATCGGTGTCACTTTGTGCGAACTCTTGTCAGGCAACGTCATGCACTGTGCGCATGATCCTGGAACGTGCTTCCTCTCTGGCGACTGAACTGCTGGGCACGTTCAGTCATCTCCAGCCCGCTCGCGTACGCCTTCGGGTGCCGAGTATTCGAAGCCACCGGCCATTTTTCTGGAGCGAGTAAACGATGAATCAGCGTAAGGCCTTTACGTTAATCGAGCTATTAGTAGTGATTGCCATTATTGGCATTCTTGTCGCGCTATTACTTCCGGCGGTGCAGGCGGCTCGCGAAGCCGCGCGCCGCATGTCGTGCAGCAATAACATGAGGCAAATTGGGATTGCCTTACACATGTATCACGACACGTTCCACCAATTACCCGCGGGTTGGAGGGGTTATGATCTGGCGACGGGTCAGCCGTATTGGCTGGGCGAACCGGGCTGGGGCTGGTGCGCTGCGATACTACCTTATATGGAGCAACTGAATCTGTATGAAGGGCTGATTCAATTCGAGCTGCCGATCGCGCATCCCTTGAACGAGCAGGCCCGTTTGACGTACCTGCCGACACTGCGCTGCCCCTCGGACATTGGGGATCCGATGTTTCTTGTTACCCCATGCTGACGACGACGGCCACGTTCACAGTGCCGGTAAAGCAGGTGACATACAACACGACTATTTCCCGCTGCGGATGCCTACATCAAATTATGTTGGCATGTTTGGGACAGTTGACATGCACGACGTTTGTGCAGCCGGATCATGCCGCGGTGATGGGACGTTCTTCTTGAATCAGGGAGTGAGGTTGGCTGACATCAAGGATGGATTGAGCCAGACTTTGGTGGTTGGTGAGCGGACATCCAAACGGTCGTATTCGACCTGGGTTGGCGCGGTCGCGGGTGCCGAGCATGGTCCGGCACGCGTGGTGGGGATCGCCCAGTTTCCACCCAATTCGGAGTACAACGAGGAGCATTACATTCACAACTTCAGCAGCTTGCACCCTTCCGGTACGCACTTCCTGTTGGGGGACGGCTCCGTGCACCTGATTCCAGAAACCATTGATCGTCCGGTCTATTTGAGCTTGTCGACTCGATCTGCCGGGGATCTTGTGGGGAATTTCTGAAGCATGGTGTGTGGCGGTATCTGGTCGGCATCTTCTTTCTGTTGGAGCGCATAAAGAAGGCGGCGGCGCCCGCCGGACGCCGCCGCTTGAGAATCCGTAGGTTCGTTACTTGGAGACTCCCAGCAACTCGACTTCGAAGACGAGAACCGAGTTCGGAGGAATTGGGCCTTGGCCCTCTGGGCCATACGCCAGGTCGGAGGGGACGAACAGTTGCCACTTGTCGCCAACCTTCATCAGTTGCAGCGCTTCCGTCCAACCTTTGATCACGCCGTTTACGGGGAACTCGATCGGCTCACCGCGCTCGACCGAGCTATCGAAGACTTCGCCGTTGATGAATGTTCCGTGGTAGTGGGTCTTCACGGTGTCGGTGGCTGCCGGGCTCGGGCCATCACCCGCCTTGAGCACTTTGTACTGTAATCCGCTGGGGAGCACCTTCATGCCAGGCTGCTTGGCGTTCGCCGCCAGGAAATCGACGCCGGCCTTCTTCGCCACGTCCCCTTGCTTGGCACGACTCGCCTCCATCATTTGCTGGAATGACTTCAAGGCGGCTGCAACTTCAGCATCACTGAGTGCCGGCTTGGCTCCCTTGAGCGCGTCGACAATGCCGCGCGCGATCATCTCCGGATTGACGTCCAAAGCATCCGATTTCAGGTTCCTACCGATGTTGAGCCCGATGCTGTAGCTGGCCTGATCCTTGAGGGTCTTGGGCGGTGGTGCCGCAGCGGGGGTGGTGGGAGTAGCGGGAGTGGCAGGGGGTTGTGCCACCAACGGCGAGGTGACCAAAGCAGCAACCAACAAAATGAGCCCGAAACGTTTCATGATCTGTCCTTTACTGGATGGAGATACGGCGTGGCGTTTTGGACCGGCGGGTGTGGGCCGCGCCAACGCCCTGGAGAGTTTCGGTAGTGTAGCGAACCGGCTGATTTCCCAATACCCCCACCAGTCGCGGGGGGTGGTTTCCGCGATCTCGCTTGCGCCTCCGGCCTGCCCCACGTCGCTACGGATAATCCATGTGTCGCGGGTCTGCACCGGCTACACGGCACGCCCGACTTGCAGTGTGAGTGTTCAACCGCCGCTGTTCCCCAGCCGTTGGATGATGGCGTCAGTGAACGCTTCCGTGCCCAAGTCACCTCCCAGGTCCCTGGTATCAGCGCCCTCTTTGAGGGCCAGGTTGTAGGCACTTTTGATGCCTGCCGCGGCTTCTCGGCATTGCTGGTCCCCTCGCTGTTCGGCCAGATGATTCAGCATCATGACGGCGGACATCAGCAGCGCCAGCGGATTGGCCAGTCCTTGGCCGGCGATATCGGGAGCGGAGCCATGGACAGCTTCGAAAATCGCTTTGTCATCCCCATAATTGGCACCCGGCACGACGCCCAGCCCTCCCACCAGTCCGGCACACAGATCACTGACCACGTCGCCGTAGAGGTTTTCCAGCAACAGGATGTCAAACTTGGTCGGATCCTGGACGAGTCGCATGCAGCCGGCGTCCACGATCAACTCCTGGTAGTCGATATTCGGGTACTCCTGCTCGTGGATGTGCCGAGCGCACTTCAAGAAAAGGCCATCGGTCAATTTCATGATGTTGGCTTTGTGGAAGACCGTGATCTTGGGCAATTTGCGCCGCGTGGCAAAGCGAAATGCCCACCGGGCAATGCGCAAACAGGCCGTCTCGGTGGCGACCTTCATGCTCATCACGACATCATCGGTTACCTGGTTTTCAACACCGCTGTAGAGTCCTTCCGTGTTCTCGCGGATGATGATCAGATCGACTTTGTCAAAACGGGTTGGGACCCCTTCGAGATTCCGCACCGGGCGAACGGCGGCGTAGAGATTCAAGCGTTTCCGCAATTGCACGTTCACCGACGTAAAGCCCTCACCCACGGGCGTGGTGCACGGCCCTTTGAGAGCCACTCCCGTACGTCGAATCAATTCCACCGTGTCCTTGGGCAGCACTTCGCCCTGGGCTTCCAAAGCGGCGATGCCCGCCTGCCGCTCGATCCACTGGACCGGTGCCTGAGCAGCCTGCAAAATACGTTGGACGGCGGTCGTCACTTCGGGACCAATTCCGTCGCCCGGGATGACGACGATTGGGTGAGTAGCCATGCTGTGATTTCTCCGGGATAACTCAGGTGCTCACTCGCAGGAGGAGGGCCTGACCGTGCCGTGCCGTTGTCGACTGCGAGGTGTAGCTGATTGAGTCTCCCATTGTGTCAGAAATTGGCCCGTTTGATACCCCGCGATATCGAAAGATCTGGATACGATTTGTCGCAAGTGTCTGGAGAAGGACCCCAGCCGTCGATACGACTCAGCAGCCGATTTCGCCGACGACCTGCAACGGTTCCTGGAACACCAACCCATTGTTGCGCGGCCAGTCAGCTCGCTGGGCCGCTTGGCCAAGTGGTGCCGCCGGCGGCCGGCGGTCGCCGCGTTGGTCGGTGCCCTGCTGGTGGCGATTCTCGCGGGGACAACCGGCACAGGGGTCGCGTTATGGCGTTCGGAGCAGCAGCGAGCCAAGGCCGAGCGCAACCTGGCAGCCGCGGAGTTGGAGCGCGGTAACGCTCGGGAAGCGGTCGATACCCTGTTCGTCAAGTTGGCCGACGAAGACCTGCTCGATGTGCCGGGCATGGAACTTGTCCGCCGCGAACTCCTGGAAAGCGCACTCTCGTTCTACGAGGGCTTCGCCCGGCAACATCGCGATGACCCGACGGCCCGCGCGGATCTGATCTCAAATGCTGAGCATCGAGATCTATCGACGGGGGCGATCGCCACGCGATATCTCATGACCTGGGACCGGCGCGGCATTGATTGGTGGCCATTGATGTGTGCCTGGCACCGTTCACATGGCACCGTTCACAGATGGCGTCCACATTCTGGTGAGCCGGCGTTGGCCGCAGATCGCGGCTCTGCAGCAGGGTGGATGCTATCATGCCATTCACGGCTTCATCGGAGTGGTTTTGCGCTTGTCCGCAAATTCCGAAATTTTTCCCAAAATCGTGTTGAGTTTTTTGGCGGAGATTTGTTAGAACGGTTCGCAGCACGGAAATGAACTCGTGGCTCGCATACGGAGGGGCGTGAATGCTTGATCCACCGGTGACTAGCCGATGAGGAGCAGAAGGGAGTCTGGTCCTCCTAGCGTGCAGGGATTGTTTGGTAGTTTGCGGAAATCAGACTTCTCTTACAACATCAGAAATCGCTTAGTCGTGAACCCCCGCTGTGTTGGATGAACACAGCGGGGGTTCTTTACGTTTGAAAAGCCCGATATCTTGTATTGATTATTCCGATTGTGCTACGTCTTACGTGGCAACGTGCGGAAAATTCCGCAGTAATCGGTTGAGAAGAGCAAATCTTCTCAAGACAATCAACGACAAACGCGTCAGTGGCTGCTACCGTGAACGTATTGTTTGGGGGGCGAATTGTGACGGTCGCAGGGTGGTTTAAGGATTGAATGTCTGTTGGGAGTAAGAAGCATGTTACGGGTCTTTTCGCTGGCAGCCTTCCTGATGGTCGCTTTTGCCGTTTCGGCCGAAGCGCAGATCATTTCCAATCCTGTCTTGACATCGTGGGCTCCCTATCCCGCCCTACCCAGCTACACGGCTCCTCCCACGGTCATGCCGCAAGCCTGTTGCACTCCGCCGGCTGTGAGCTATGGCAATGCGTGTTCGCCTTCCAGTGCTGCGACGACCGCCTACCACGCGCCGGTTGTGACAACGTACAGGCTTCGGCCGACAACCACGTATTATGTTCCCGCGACGACGACGTATTTTGCGCCGACAACGGCGTACTACGGTTCGACGACTTCCTATCGCGTGAGGACGGTTCCCGCGACGACCGTTTATCTGCCGCCTCGTAGTACGATGCCTGCTGCCACGACTTCCTACTATGCTCCGGCAATTCCCAGCACGTCGTACTATGCGCCTGCTGCTCCGCCGGCTTACTCGGCACCGGCTGCTCCGCAACGGAGTTGCGGTTGCCAAGGCCGTTGATGCGAATGACGGGAGTGGTCATGCCGAGACTGAAAGACCTGTGCGACTTTCTGGATCACTTTGCGCCCCCCTTGTTAGCCGAAGAGTGGGATAATGTCGGACTGTTGGCTGGTGATCCCCAGTCGCCCGTGCAGCGTGTCATGACTTGTTTGACAATCACTCCGCAGAGTGCTGAGGAATCGATCCGGCGACATGCGGATCTGGTGGTGACCCATCATCCCCTCCCCTTTCGCGCGATCAAGCGGCTGGTTACCACGACGACACCGGGCCGATTGCTGTGGGAACTGTTGACGCATCGCGTGGCGATATACAGCCCTCATACGGCGTTCGATTCGACTGCTGCCGGCATAAATCAACGGCTCTCTGAAGGTCTCGAGCTGCACGACATCGTGCCACTGGTGCCGATCGAAGGTGCCGCGGAGGGAACGGGTGCGGGACGGGTTGGTTGCCTGGAGGATGCCATGCCGTTGGCTCAGTTGGCCGAACGGCTGAAGAGGTTCCTGGGCATCGAGCATCTCCAATTCGTGGGTCGGCCAGATGTGCTCATACGGCGAGTGGCCGTTGGGTGCGGTGCGGCGGGTAGTTTTCTGGAGGCCGCCGGAAAAGCGAAGTGCGATGTGCTGGTCTTGGGCGAAACGAATTTGCACACTTGCTTGGAGGCGGAAGCGTCACATGTGGCGCTGTTGCTTCCGGGTCACTATGCCAGCGAACGGTTTGCCGTGGAACAATTGGCGGACGTCTTGGCGGCGGAATTCACTGATCTGGACGTGTGGGCCAGCGAGCGCGAAGCGGATCCCGTCCGGTTCGGCTGAATGTGCGCACCCCGACACGGGCCGGAGAAGGAAAGAATGAACAATCTCCGTTTCAACCACACTTATCGATGGTCGATCACGTATCGGTTTGGTCTGACCACTCCATTACTCCCTTTCTCCACCACTCCAGCATCACGCCGGTAGCGGCAGAGCCTGATCGATTCTCACCGACAGAGCCGGTGGATTGCCTCGGGCCTAGGGGGAGTTCGACGGCTCACCGTGTTTGACCATCGTCACCTCGTTACCGGCACTGTTGAAGGCGACCGAATCCATGAAGGTTCGCATGAGCAGCAGGCCGCGTCCGCTGGCCTTCTCCAGGTTTTCGGGCTGGGTCGGATCGGGGAGTGACTGGAGGTCGAAGCCGGGGCCCTCGTCACGCACGATGAAGGTGGCGGTCTGCTTCGTGAATCTTGCCTCGACGTGGATCGCGCGTTCGCGAAAGGGCGAGGCCTGGCAGCGCTGCTGGACCAATTGCCGATACGCCTCGGAGTCGGAGGTGCGGAGGTGGGAGCTGATTTCCAGATTGCCATGGAACAGGGCGTTGTTGATGGCCTCTTCCAAGGCCACGCAAACACGGATCCCGTTGGCCTGGTCACACAGGCCGATGGTGCGGATCGTGCGGTGGAGGTAGTTGACGAGCGGTCCGATCATCGTGGCGTCGTTACCGAGCTGGAAGCTGGTTTCGCTGCGGGTGAGGCAATCCATCAAGCGGATTTCGCAATGCTCCTCGCGGGAAGCTTCCAGCACGTTCTCCACCGTCTCGACCAACAGCGAGGCCAGCACGTTCTTGGGAACATAGCTGGCGGCACCCAGCTTCAGCGCACGGACGGCAGTCTCTTCGCTTCCTCGGCCGGTCATCAGAATGACCGGTATGAGCGGGTATTGGCTGACGATCTTGGCGACCAATTCCAGGCCATCCATTTCCGGCATGATCAAGTCGGTCAGGACCAGATCCGGTGGGTGGATCGTCAGTTGTTTCCAGGCATCCGAGCCGTCGACTGCGAAACCGACCTGCAGGCCGGGCACTTTTCGTAGGAGTCCACCGGCTAAATTGCGATCGATGGCTGAGTCGTCAACGATCAACACAGTCGGCATCGGCTCAATCTCCGAAAATCAACTACTTTGTTGGGCGGAATACCGGCGCGATCCCCATCCAATTGCCGTTCCACCCCACCGTCGCGCAGCCGCGCGTCGACGGTGCCGGCGGCCCTTTGTCGTACCGCCTCGGCTCAACGCCGCTGGGGAACGGTTGAGCCGGAGACGAGGCACACGTCCGACCCCAGTCATGTACGAGCCCTTCTCCGCCGCCATCCGACTCCCATCGTCTCGAGCGTTCGTTGTCGAGTCGCTGGCCGCCGGCTGTCTGGGTCAAGGAGAACCGCACCGCCATTCACGTGCGACGTTTGATCAAGGTGACTTCATTTCCCCGATCATTGTACGTGACTTCATCCATAAATGCTCGCATCAACACAATTCCCCGGCCGGACTGAGCGTCGAGGGATCCCAGGTCTCCCTTGACGGGCAGATGGCTGGTATCGAACCCCGTGCCGTCATCCCGCACGACGAAGACCGCCTGCTGCGGATTGATGCGGACGGTGACGTGAATTCTGCGGGAGGCGAATGCCGGGCGCTGCCGCAGCTCTTCCAGGTCAAGGAAAGGGTTGCCCTCCTCCTCGTCGTCATAGCCCGCCCGCGTCTGCTCGAAACTCAATTCCAGGTTTCCGCGATAGAGGGCGTTGAGCAGGGCTTCTTTGAGTGCCATGCCGATGCGGAAACGGTCGGTGTCGTCGCACAGTCCCATGCCGTGCACGATCTGTTGGAACAGCTCTACAAAAGGCTCGAACAGTGCGGGGTCATTTTCCAGCGTCAATTCGAACTCGGTTCGATCAATGCTGCTGACCAGGCGATGGTAGGAGCGTTTGGCGCTGACGACGGCCAGTACATCGTCGATGGTGGCGATCAGTTTTTCCGAGAGGACGACTTTGGGGACATAGCTGGCGGCACCGTGTTCCAACGCTTCGACGGCGAGTTCCTCGCTTCCCTGGGCCGTAATCAGGATGACAGGGATGGCGCCAAAATGGATCCGCATGGCCCGCACCAGCTCAAGACCGTTCTTGTGCGGCATGTTCAAGTCGGTGACCACAATATCGGGTCGCTTCCGTTCCATTTTCAGCAGCGCGTCCGTCCCGTCCTCCGCATAGAACACTTGATAGTCGGGGCGCTGTTCGAGTAGTCCGCCCACGATCTTCCGGTCAACTGCCGAATCATCCACTACCAGTATGCTTGTCATGCCACTCACCTGATTCCGTGATAAGTCGTGCCAGTAGGTCACTGTTTCGTTTCGGTTCGTCCATGCATGTAGTTTACCAGAACAGGCGTTAGCCTGGCCATCTCACGTTCCATGTCGGCCAGTGCCTTGTGAGCGTGAATCATCTCGCCCTTCTTGCCCATTGTTTCCAGCTGCAGGGCCATTTCCGCTGCGTGCGTCGCCCCGAAGTATCCTGTGGAACCTTTCAGTGTGTGGGCGGCACGCTGCAGCGTCTTGCCGTCCTGTATCTCAATGGCTTCGCGAATGGTTGCCAGCAGGCGCGGGGATTCGTCGAGAAACGCTTCGACGATATCGCGCAGCAATCGCCGGTCGCCATTGACGCTGTGCAAAGCTTCGTGCCAGTCGACGACCTGCCCGTTGCCGTGTGCGGCCGCCGCGTCTCGCTCTCCGTCACGCGTGGCGGCAGCGGCCTGCAGGGTGGCGGCTAGTGTTTCGAACAGTCGCGCGGCACGAATGGGCTTGGAGATGTAGTGATCCATGCCGGCGGCCAGGCACCGTTCGCGGTCGCCTTTCATGGCGTGAGCCGTCATGGCGATAATGGGTACGTGCCGCTCTGTCGTCCGCTCTCGCGCGAATGGCACGTGTCGCCTCCAGACCATCCATGAGCGGCATTTGAACGTCCATCAAGACGACGTCGAAAGATTCCTTTTCCACCTGCTGCACCGCCGCCTGGCCGTCACTCACCACCGTCAGAGTGTGGTCTTTTTCCAGCAACCCGAGCGCCAGCTTCTGGTTCATCAGGCTGTCTTCAGCCAGCAGGATCCGCAATCGTGGCAACGGGCAGGCAAGGCTGGTGGCAGACGCGGCTTGTCCCGCGCGCGCGCGACAGCGCCGATCGCGCGGGTAATCGCGTCCAGTAAATCCGATTGCTTGACCGGCTTGGCGACCTGGGCCGTGACCTGCAGTCGCTCGCATTGCTCGCACTCGTTCGGGACGTGCGTGGAGGTCAGCAAGATGACCGGCAAATTCCGCCACCGCGGATCATTGCGCAGTTGTTCCACCAGGGTAAAGCCATCCATGTCCGGCATGCTGATGTCGGCCAGCAACAGCTCGCAGGCCAAGGGGTCGATCTCCGCCTGCTGCAAGGTTTCCAGGGCGGCGCGGCGCGGGCTACCGAAGCGGGGATCAATCCCCAGCTGCAGAGCATGTCGGTCAGGATGCGGCGCGACGTGTCATTGTCGTCCACGATCAAGGCCCGCACCCCCTGCAACTCGACCGGGATCGTTTCCTGCAGGTCATCCAGGCCGATGGTGTAGGGGAAGCGGCCGGTGAAGTAGAAGATGCTCCCTGTTCCCAATTGGCTTTCTACCCAGATTCGCCCTCCCATGAGTTGGGTGAGTTTGCGACAGATGGCCAGTCCCAAGCCGGTACCCCCAAACCGTCTGGTGAGTGTCGTATCGACTTGCTCAAACGCCTCGAAGATGCTGGCCAGTTTGGCCGCTGGAATACCGATTCCCGTATCACGCACGGCAAATTCCAGTTCCACGTGGTGATCGGTCTGAGACAAGAGACGCACGGTGAGAATGATTTCGCCGCGCTCGGTGAACTTCAGCGCATTGCCGATCAAGTTCACCACGACCTGACGCAGACGCCCGGCGTCGCCGATCAAGACATCGGGCACAGCGGGTTGGATGTCGCTGGCGATCTCCAGTTCGGCACACCGCACCCGCAGGGCCAGCGTTCGCAGCGTGTCACCCAGGCAGTCACGCAAGCGAAACGGTTCCGGTTCCAGCTCCAGCTTGCCCGCCTCGACTTTGGAGAAGTCGAGTACATCGTTAATCACGTCCAACAGCGACTCGCCGGACTCCAGGACCATCCGCAGGAATTCCGCCTGCCGCTCACGCGGCATGCGATCACTCAGCACGAGCTCGGTCATGCCAATGATGGCATTTAAGGGTGTCCGAATTTCATGGCTCATATTGGCCATGAAGTCGCTCTTTGCCTGGTTGGCCGATTCCGCTGCCGCCTTGGCCTTGTTGAGCTCCAACTCGGCTTGCTTGCGAACGGTGGTATCGCGCGCGACGGCATAGAGCAGTGTCTCTCCGTATCCGGGGGCGGGGCAGGTCCAAGCCAGCCAACGATGGGAACCGTCCTTGCAGCGATAACGGCTCTCCAGCCCCACCATGTCGACACCCTGCCGAAGCCGCTCCAGGGCCCGCTCGACACTCTGCCTGTCTTCCGGATGCACGAACTCGAGGATCGGATGATCGAGCAACTCGCCCGGCCGATGTCCCAGCGATTTCTCAAAGGCGGGATTAACTCGTTTGAAGCTGCCGTCAAGGCTCGCCACGCACATCATGTCGAGCGACACCGAGAAGAGCCGGTCGAAATCCTTCTGGGCTTGTACTCGCTCGGTCACGTCCCAGAACATGCCCTGGATCCCGACGATCTTCCCGCTGGCGTCGCGGGCAGGCGCCTTGAGCACATGGACGTAACGCTTCTGGTTGTCCGAACCGTAGTTTTCTTCTACGTCCTCCAGGACGTCACCCGTTTCGATCACGTGGCGGTCGTCATTACGGTACTTGCGGGCGTTCTCAGCGGGAAACAAATCGAGATCGGTGCGGCCGAGGATCGCGTCCAAGGAGCGGCCCACCGATTCGCAGAACCGCTGGTTCGCCGAGATGATTCGACCATCCAGGTCCTTTCGAAAGACGTTCAAGGGCAGACTTTCCACGAGCGATTCGTAGGCGGCCTTGGAAGCCAGCAGGGCTTCCTCGGCGCGTTTGCGATCGGCAATTTCCCGGGCCAGTTGTCCGGGACCCCAGAAGTTCGTGAGAAATCCGTGGAACCGTTTCCACATGGAGGAGTCTCCTCTCCGGTCCAATTCAGCAGCTGTCCGGATAGGAACAGAATGAGTGGTCCAATGTCTGTGAGTCTACTGCCTGGGCGACGCGGATTCAAATTGTTGGCCACCCGGTTTGGTGGGTTGTCGCGTTGACGTCATCCCCGCGGCCTCTAGAATTGAGTTCCCAAGGCGCCTGGATGCGGCAGCCACGAAGCTGCGCGGGCTCCAGGGCGGGCATCCGACACGGCAGGGCTCTGAGATGGCCGGACCCCTCTGGCCCACCGCAACCCGCCGCCCGGTCGCCAACCGCCCGCGAGCTCTTCCCCGGGGGGAAACGTGCCGGTTGAGGGCTAACTGACTCAGGGTGGACTGAGCTAGAACAGTATCGTTGCAGCCGGGGTGCGGAGAACCGGGACATGGAGCTAAGGGGACTGGGGCAAGACGTCCGGTCCAGGATCATTATGAGCGGCAATCGGCTGGTGCGGTCGACGCCTTACCCCTCTATTCTATTGGCGAGATATTCGAGATGTCCCTACGCTCTCTGACGGCACTGCCGGTCTACAACGAAGCGCGACATGTGTGTCGAGTGGTCGACGAGGTGTTGCGGCATAGCGCAGAGGTACTTGTGGTTGACGATGGGTCGACCGACGGCACGGGGGATCTGTTGGCGGCTCGAGGTGATGTGCGTGTGCAGACGCACGCCCAGAACCGGGGGTATGGCGCGGCCCTTATCACGGCGTTCAAGTATGCTGCCGAACACGGGTATGACGTGCTGGTGACGATCGACTGTGATGGGCAGCATGAACCGCAGCGCATTCCTCGTTTCGTGGCTGCCTGCGCGGAGGTCGACATTGTGTCGGGGAGCCGATATTTGAAGCACTATCCCGGTGACACTCAGCCGCCGGCTCAGCGGCAGCGGATTAATCAGCTGATGACGGCCGAGTTGAATCAGTTGCTGAGGTTGCAGTTGACCGATGCTTTCTGTGGGTTCAAGGCGTACCGCGTGTCGGCGCTCAAGCGGCTCGAGTTGCACGAGACCGGCTATGCCATGCCGTTGGAGGTCTGGGTCCAGGCCGTCGCCCACAAGTTGCGGATCATCGAGCTGCCAGTACCACTCATCTATCTGGAGGAAGAGCGGTCGTTCGGCGGGATGCTCGATGACGGCGAGACGCGGTTGCGGTACTATCATGAGGTTCTGCAACGCAGTTTGCGTTCGGCGGGGATGACTACGGGTTCGGTGGCCGTCAATCCGGCATGTAGTGGGGGAGCCGGATGAACGAAATCGTCAGTCCCATGGCGTATCGGCGTCTGCGCGCTCCTCGCGAAGACGGCGGGACGGTGTTTGACCCACCTTTGTCGGATGAAGCGGCTTTTCTCCAGCAGAATATTGCGCGGCGGGAGCAGGCTGATTGTGATGTGTGCGGGTGCCGGCTCGGCCAGCTGCGTGCCGCGTCGCGCCACCGGTTGCTGCAGCAGGCCCGAGCGTTCACGCAAGGCTACCGTGATCTGCCTTCCCAGCCGCTCGACGGTAACGTCCCCTTCATCCTGGCGGGGCATCAGCCGGAACTGGTGCATCCCGGGGTGTGGTTCAAGAACTTCGTCCTTTCCGAGCTTGCTCGTCGGACGGGTGCGCAAGCCGTGAGTCTACTGATCGACAACGACTCGGTGCGCAGTACATCGATTCGGGTGCCAGGCGGCTCGGTCGACGAGCCCGTGCTTTCGTCGGTGCCTTTCGACGAGCCGGCCGAACCGATTCCTTACGAACAGCGACCGGTGCGGGACATGGCGCTGTTTGCCAGTTGTGCGCGTCGCGTCCAGGACCGGATCAGGCCGCTGGTCAAGCATCCGCTCATGCAGCAGTTGTGGCCTCTGGCGATCGAGGCAGCGCGGGAGCACGGCATACTGGGGCGAGCCTTGGCTCAGGCACGGCATGTCCTAGAGGGAGCATGGGGATTGTCGACACTGGAACTGCCACTGAGCGCCGTGTGTGACGATCAGCCGTTTCGCTGGTTCGCCGCTCATCTGTTGGCGGAGGCCCCGCGGCTGCGTGAGGTGCATAACGACTGCCTGGCACAGTACCGTCACGTCAACCGGGTTCGCAGTCACACGCACCCCGTTCCCGATTTGACACGGCACGAAGATTGGACGGAAGTGCCGTTTTGGCTATGGACCACCGATGCCCCCTTGCGGCGACCCGCATTCGTGCGGCGCCGTGGACGTCAGGTGATCTTGAGTGATCGACGGGACATCCGTGTCACGCTCGACTTGGCTGCGGACACGGACGCGGAACGTTGTGTGCAGCAGTTGAGTGAGGCCCATACTGCGGGGATTCGCCTGAGACCACGAGCCTTGATCACCACGATGTTTGCCCGCCTCGTGTTGAGCGACATATTTATCCACGGAATTGGGGGGGCCAAATACGACCAGGTGACGGACGCCCTCGTGCGGCGATTCTTTGCTGTGGAGCCACCCGAGTATCTGGTGGCAACCGCCACTTTGAAGCTTCCTGTTCCCAGGATCAGAGTGGATCCACAAGATGTTCAGCGGCTCAATCGCTTGTTGCGGGAGCTGCGTTATCATCCCGAATTGCACATTGATCCAGCGCCGGAGATAGTACCCTTGGTCGCGGAGAAACGCCGGTGGATCGAGATCGAAGTGCCGCCGCACCGTCGCCGGGAGCGTCATCAGCACATTGAGCGCGCGAATCGAACGCTTCACGGTTTGCTTGGCGCACGACAGCAGCAATTGGTGCAACAGCGTACGGACTTGTGCGGCTCATTGCGTAAGCAAGCCATTCTTGATTCACGGGAATATGCGTTCTGTCTTTTTCCGGCAGACAGTTTACGTGATCGGCTACTGGATCTTTCGCGCCAAGAACCTTAACTTAGAGTTAACGACTCAGAGTCAATGGCAGGTTCAGTGGGGCAATGACTCTCGAGTTGGGCACAACTGCGGTCATGTCGAGCGATGCATCGGGGCATCTTCTGGAGCACAATATGATGGTGCTGGGAGTGGTTGTGCAGTGAGTCTCCATGAGGAAGGGATTCTGACTCATGAAATCCACGGTTCCGTCCAAGTCGATTCCGTCTAGGTCTGGTGTGGAGCAGGAGGCGAGTGGCAGCGATGCGACTCGAAAGGCCGAGGTTGCCGACAAAGGCCACAATCCGCATTTTGTTTCAGCGTCGGCTGGGAGTGGCATTGCCCCGCGAGCGGCGTGGCGTGTCGTGCATGCTACGGCGGGTGATCATCCGCTGATTCATCCGTTCCTGGTCTCGGTCGTTGCAGAAGCCGTCATTGACCGAGTTTCAAGCGCAGTTGGAGGAACCGAGCTACGAGCCGGCCGATCGACTCTTGATCAAGAGCGGGAACCAGATCTTGGCGCACCTGCGGATCATGAATCGCGAGATGCATTTCGGTCGCCAGGTGTTGCCCGTGGGGGTGATTGCCGACGTGGCGACATTGCCGGAGTATCGTCGGCACGGGTGTGCCACGGCCCTGCTCGAGGCGGCCCGCAAGATCTTCTTGCGCGATGGTGCCGTGATGGGGCTGCTGGCCACGAATCAACCGCGTTTCTATCAGCGTCGCGGTTGGATTGTGTGTGGGCGGCACTGTTATTCCACGGCCGGTCCCCGCGAGATTCTCTCGCATTTGCAGTGGCGTGAAGCCCAGCGATCTCTCCTGCAGGAGGCGGTGCTGAAACCAGCCCACCGCAAGCAATACAACATCCGGCTGTGGCGACATGTCGAATTGGCCGCGTTGAGGCGGCTCTACGAGGAAAACAACCAAAACGTCTTCGGACCACTCGTCCGCTCGGACGCCTATTGGCGCTGGCTGGTGGGACGAGGGGGGAACCATCGCGTGTACGTGGCCATCAACGGCCCCGACAAATTCGATCTGGATGAATCGCTGGCGCCGATCGTAGGTTACGCCGCGGCACGCGAAGGGCGGATCGTCGAGATCAAGTGTTCGACGCGAGCATCCCGAGGCGTCCATCCAATTGCTGGGACGCGCGTGCGGAGATGCGATCGAAAGGGATTTTTTGCGTGTGCGGATCGATGCCGCTCCGGAAGAGCCGTTGCATCGACTGCTTGTGCAAGCAGGTGCGGAATATCGCCATCACGAAGCGGACCAGGGCCTGGTCTTTATGGCGAACATCTTCAAACCGCGCCGGTTTCTCAAGCTGATCGGCCGTGATCTGGGACAGCGAGCCAAAGCTGCCGGTCTGCCCCGCCCCTGCCAACTGGGGCTGCTGATCAACAACGAGAAGTATCGTCTGTCGGTCAGTCGGCGGAATGTCGAGTTGATTCCCGGCGCACTGGGCCGCAGCTACCTGAAGTGCTCGTTGTACGATGTCAACCAGCTCCTGCTGGGACACCTCGATGTGCGCGACGCGATCGCGCAGGGCGGTTGGTCGTTTCCACCCGCGTGGCTCTCGAAATGGCCGATGCGTTCTTCCCCCGCCTCCCCTTCTGGCGCCCACCCTGGGATGATCTCCCGGCGGTTTAGCCCGATTCTCTATTCCTTGGATACACGCCAACGCAGGTAAGAATCGAGGAATCCGTCGATGCCACCATCGAGCACCTTCTGGAAACTGCCTTCCGAAAATCCGGTCCGCACGTCCTTGACACGCTGGTCGGGGTGCAGGAAGTAGTTGCGGATTTGCGATCCGAAGCCGATCCGCGACTTGTCTTTGTACTTCTGGGCTTGTTCCGCTTCCCGTTTTTCCTCTTCCAAGCGAGCGATTCGCGAACGGAGCATTTTCCAGGCGGCAGAACGGTTCTTGTGCTGGCTCCGCTCGTTCTGGCACTGCACCACGATCCCAGTCGGGACGTGCGTCAAGCGAATCGCACTGTCGGTCTTGTTGACGTGCTGGCCCCCCGCGCCACTGGCTCGAAACGTATCGACTCGGACGTCGTCTTCGTCGATTTCGACCTCCACGGCATCGGAAATCTCCGGCGAAACGTCGACGGCCGCAAAGCTGGTTTGCCGCTTCCCTTCCGCGTTGAACGGGCTGATCCGGACCAGTCGGTGGATCCCCATTTCGCCACGCAAGTATCCATACGCCATGGGGCCGCGAATGGCGATCGTCGCGTTGTTGATTCCCGCTTCGTCGTTGTCGTTGCGGTCCAACATGGCCACACTGTAGTCGTTCTGCTGCGCCCATTGGATATACATGCGCATCAGCATTTCCGCCCAGTCGTTGGCGTCGGTGCCGCCGTCCCGAGCATGGATGGTGACAATCGCGCCGGCGGCGTCGTGAGGGCCACTCAACAGTGCCTTCAGTTCCAGGTCCGACACCAGGCGGCTGAGACGTTTTACCTCGCCTGCCACGTCCGCAGCCATGGAATCATCTTCCTCAGCCATCTCGAGCAACGCTGTCAGGTCGTCCGAACTGCGAAGTGCCACTTCCAGAGGGCCGAGCAGCGATCTGAGGGATTTCAGCTCGCCCACTACCTGCTGGGCGGTTTCCTGATGGTCCCAGAACCCAGGAGCGGCCATGCGGGCTTCAATCTCCACCACATACTGCTTCTTCTTGGCGTAGTCAAAGACTGTCTCGTAGCTTGACGATCCGGTCCTGTATCTCTTCGGCCAAGTCCACGATTTCGGAATCCATGTGTGCTCTCTCTTTCGTAGCTGAAGCCGCCCAGGCTTCCGCGGCAGCGGCGTCGGTTCTCGGGTTCTCTGAGCCCTGGCGGGCTCAGCTACGTAGCTGAAGCCGCCCAGGCTTCAGCGGCAGCGGCGTCGGTACTCGGGTTCTCTGAGCCCTGGCGGGCTCAGCTACGTAGCTGAAGCCGCCCAGGCTTCAGCGGCAGCGGTGTCGGTACTCGGGTTCACTGAGCCCTGGCGGGCTCAGCTACGTAGCTGAAGCCGCCCAGGCTTCCGCGGCAGCGGCGTCGGTTCTCGGGTTCTCTGAGCCCTGGCGGGCTCAGCTACGTAGCTGAAGCCGCCCAGGCTTCCGCGGCAGCGTGTCGGTTCTCGGGTTCTCTGAGCCCTGGCGGGCTGAGCTACGTAGCTGAAGCCGCCCAGGCTTCAGCGGCAGCGGTGTCGGTACTCGGGTTCACTGAGCCCTGGCGGGCTCAGCTACGGCGGGCTCAGCTACGTGACGTCTCTTCTCCGGCAATATACTGTCCACCTACGCGGTGGGGGAAGGCCTCGCCCGCTCTCCGTCGGTTCCCCTGGACCATCGAGACTCGTAAACTACAGAAAGTAGCGCTCTTAGCGGTTGGAGGCTGGTGGACGCAGCCACGCCGAGAGGGGGACACGCCCGCAGATTGCGGGTGAATATCTTAACGCGGCCTGCGGCCGCAGCCAAAAAGGGCGCCACAGTGTCTGGTTTGGCTGACTTGGACGACCGGAACGATCAGCGAATGCAGAATGCGGAGTGTGGAATGCGGAATTTTGTTTGCGGATAGGGGCGACTGGGCGATGCAGAGAGGACCGTTCATTATATGCGCGGGCGGATGCTCCAACACGACAAGTAGGCGACTTCACGCTACCCTTGTGCAGTTCGGAATTCCGCTAAGACTTTCATAAGGCTCCGATGGGTTCGCTCATGGCTCGTGTCGTCTTGGCAATGTCTGGTGGTGTGGATAGCAGTGTGGCGGCACACCTGCTGCAGCAAGAGGGACATGAAGTGATCGGCGTGTTCATGCGGCACGGTGAACAGGCCGTGGTATCGTGCGCGACGGAGGCGGCACCGCCCACTACGCTACCCGTGCTCAAAGTGCTCGCCAACCAAAGTCCCGCAGAGCAACATGTCCGAGCGGACCACAAGCAAGGCTGCTGCAGTGCAGCGGATGCCCAGGACGCTCGACGAGTTGCCGACCAATTGGATATTCCTTTCTATGCACTGAATTTTCAGGCCGAGTTCCGTCAGATCGTTGATTATTTCGTGGACGAGTATGTGCATGGACGCACACCAAATCCCTGCGTGGTCTGCAATCAGTGGCTCAAATTCGGCAAACTCTTCGACTACGCCGATAGCGTGGGTGCCGAGTACGTCGCCACCGGCCACTACGCACGCTGTATCTTGTCCGCTGACGGCACCCCCTGGCTGTGCCGCGGGGTGGACCACGATAAGGACCAGTCCTACGTGCTGTTCGGGATCAGCCATCAGCGTTTCCAGCGCATGCTGCTGCCGGTAGGCCAATTCCACAAGGCAGAAATTCGACGTATGGCGAGCGAACTTGGACTGCGCGTGGCCGACAAGCGGGACAGCCAGGAGAT
The DNA here is from genome assembly GCA_963700515.1 of uncultured Planctomycetota bacterium. Lineage (GTDB taxonomy): Bacteria > Planctomycetota > Planctomycetia > Pirellulales > Pirellulaceae > JAJRVM01. The sequence goes on from CAVOXY010000021.1 coordinate 525,654, forward strand.
CTGTTTCGTGACGTCTGGCAAACACGACGAATTCGTCAGGCAACGGCGTGGGGCACTCGGATACGAGCGGGAGAATCGTGACGACCGACGGGGAAATCGTCGGACACCATCGGCGGAATTGAGCGATTCACGGTCGGACAACGCAAGGGGCTGGGTATCGCCATGGGCGAGCCCTATTTTGTGGTCCGCATCGATCCGCAGTCGCGCGACGTGGTGATCGGCCGCCGCGCGGCACTGGCCAGGCAGGAATTGACGGCCGCCAGCGTGAATTGGCTAGCGCCCCCCCCGGCGGGGAGCATGCGATGTCGCGCCAAGATTCGCTACAACACGCCTCCTGCTCCGGCCACGGCGACGCGGCTAGTGGATGGGCGATTGCACGTAGTTTTTGAGGACGCGTGTTTTGGCGTGGCTCCGGGGCAAGCGGTCGTCTGTTACGACGGAGATCGGGTGGTTTGTGGCGGCTGGATTGAGTGACGGGCGACGAATGAGCCGGTGAAATTGGTGCCTGGCCGCCGTTTGCTGCTACCTTTGGAGTGGGGAATCGGATATCATCGTGGTGCCAATCGTGGCATCACGTGGTGTGGCCTTTTCGCAGTGGTGTAGTGGGCCGCATGATGCAACATTGATTCTGTCGAGAGAACACGTTTGGGCTGGATTGCCATATGGGGGTTCACTCATGATCGGTCAGCTACTGGTTCTGCTTGGGCAAGCTCCACTGGGAGGCAAGTTTGAATGGTGGATGTTCATCGTTTATGCCTTCGCGATCATCGCCGCGATGGTGATCCTGGTGTTGCTCATTTTCATTCCCATTTACGGCAAGATGTGGTTTCAGGCATTCATGTCCGATGCGGATGTGAGTTTCACGAGTCTGGTGGGGATGGGTTTTCGGCAGGTGAATCCGCGGGTGATGGTCCAGGCGAAGATCATGGCGGCTCAAGCGGGTCTCGACATCAATCGTCGCACGGGCATCAGTACGGCTCGCTTGGAGGCCCATTACCTGGCCGGCGGCAACGTGATGAACGTGATCCATGCGATCATTGCGGCGCATCGAGCTGATATCGACCTCGATTTTGACCGGGCGGCGGCCATCGATCTGGCGGGACGTGACGTGATGGACGCGGTTCGAACCAGTGTGCATCCGAAGGTGATCGACTGTCCCGATCCGCGGCGCAGCGGCAAGACGACGCTCAGCGCGATTGCCCGTAACGGCGTGGAGCTGCGAATTCGCGCCCGGGTGACGGTGCGCACGAACCTGGAGCAATTGATTGGCGGTGCGACCGAAGAGACGGTGATCGCTCGTGTGGGCGAAGGCATCATTACGTCGATCGGTTCGGCGAACACGCATCTTGAGGTGCTGGAGAACCCGGATCGGATTACGCGAGCCGTGTTGTCACGTGGCCTGGATGCTCATACGGCGTTTGCGATCGTCTCGATCGACATTGCGGATATTGATGTGGGCGAGAACATCGGTGCGCGACTGCAGGCCGATCAAGCCGAGGCGGATACGCGGGTCGCGCGAGCTCGAGCCGAGAGTCGGCGGGCGGAAGCGGTGGCGGCGGAGCAGGAGATGAAGGCCAAGGTGGCCGAGAACCGTGCTCGCCTGGTGATGGCCGAGGCGGAGGTCCCGCTGGCCATGGCCGACGCCTTTCGCAGTGGCAACATCTGTTCGACCGCGAGTACCGAGGACCCTACGTAGAACGGAATTCGTCCGCGGCTTCATTCAGCGCAGTAACCGGCGCACGAAAGATCCACGCCGGAACGATCCCCAATGAGCTCGCCTACCGAAACAACTCGCCCACGGCGAAACGCCAACCAGCCACCACATCGCTGGCGTCGACTTCCGCGTTCTCGCTGAGCACGACAATATTGTCAGCGGATCGATAGACATGCAGGGTCCTGGTACCTGGGTCAATCAACATGACCATGCGTGTGCCAGCGGAAAGCCAGCCCAGGGCCTTCTCTTCGACTTCCGAAAAGGTATCGCCCGGTGAAATCACTTCACCGACCAGGTCGGGCGGCAAGTGGCAGATATCCGGCATCCTCTTCCAATTGCGCAAGTCGTGCACTACTCACGAACGCCACATCAGGGGCACGGACAGTATCCGGATCGCGAGAAATTAGAAAGCCGGTCTCTGCTGCAAAGACAACTCCCAAGTTCTCTCAGCGGACATGATTTCCCAAAACGAGTCCCACGTTGTGGGCCACGCGGCCGTGGCGGCCTCCCGCCGGCGACATCATGTGCAGCTCTCCCGAAATCAACTCATATCGATTCCCATCATCGGGCATCTCCAAGAGTTGCTCTGGCGGGCTCAGCTACGTAGCTGAAGCCGCCGTGGCTTCGAGCGGCAGCCGGCGTCGAAGTATCCTCGGGCTCACTGAGCCCTGGCTGGGCTCAGCTAGCGTAGCTGAAGCCGCCGAGGCTTCAGCGGCTAGCGGCGTCGGTTGCTCGGGTTCACTGAGCCCTGGCGGGCTCAGCTACGGCGTCTCCAGGGCAATCGTTCAAGTAGCGGCGAGCTCGATTGATTTCGTTGGTGATAGCGTCGGTGGAATCGAGGATGGGAACGCCTCGCGGTACCGGATGCATGAAGATCTCGGTGTAGCCCTGATAGTTGATTTTTCGCAGAGCAGCCAGGATGGGCCGAAAGTCGAGCGGTCCGCGGCCGGGCATCTGGAGCATCTCCTGCTCTTTGGGCAGCTTGGTTTGCGAGCCCATGCCGTGCTGTTGAGCGTAGAAGAATTTTACGTCGGAACCCAATTCCTCAGCAAGTTTCGCGATTAGCTGTGGGTCTTGTGGCAGGTGATGAGGAGCCAGTGCGATCCCCAGGTTGGGCGACTTTGGCAGCTCGCCAAACCAGCGAATACTGTCGGGCGAGTGAATCAGACTGTGGGTGTGATTCTCGATGGCCACGATACAGCCTGTCGTTTCAGCCGCCTCCGTGTGTGGTTTCATTTCTTCCACGAAGCGTCGTACAGCCAGTTTGAGTTCGTCGCCTTGCAGGTCTTGAGGGCCATGTGCACCGGTGACCAGGACGACCCCCTTCCCGCCAATCCGGGCGGCCAATTGCATTTCGTTTCGGAGATTCAACGGACCGAGTCGATAGCAGGTGATGCAGCCAAGTCTGACTGCGTGCTGTTGGAGCAGTTGCGCAAACTGTTCTATCCCCATCTCATCGATCTGCTCACGCTGGTTGCCATGAACCTTGGGCCAGATATCGAGGGCGTCGGCGCCTGTCTTCTTCACTTCGGCAGTGACTTGCCGTACATCCGCATAACCGTACATGGCCGATGCCAGGATGAAGTTCAGCTGAAACGGTGACGCTGGCGACCGCGCGACGGAATTGCGTGGCAAGATGAGTGTGGCCGCAGCACTAAGACAGCCGGCCAGGTAACTGCGTCGTGAAATCGTCGTGTCGAGTGTCATGGGCCTTCCAGCAGTTCGAGTTGAACGTCATCGAGCCAGATTTTCCCGGATTGCTTCACGTCATGATGTCATTGGTGTTTAATGCTCAGAGCCACATCGACGACGAATTCCGGTGACGCCAGACTTTTTGCCCCACCGTCGTGCTGAAACGTTTCGTTCTTGTCGACGGTTCCGGTCTTCGTATTGACCCAATCGGCTCGGTAATGCCCCGCGGGCAGGTTGAGGCTGAGTTTCCTTTGCACGGGCTGGCCAAGTTCCTCGAGATCCAGCTTCTTCGGCAATGTCAGGTGCAAGTAGATAGCATATGCCCTACCCTGCTCTGCCAGCGCTCGGGCCTCCGTGCCTGCGGGGATATCCGCGATGATTGTCTCATCCGGTTTCAAGCGGATGAAGTCGAACGACTCCATGAAGTCACGCAGGATGGACAGTTGCTTCCTGAGTGCGGGGCTACCGCCGCCGGGTGACTTGTAATCGAGGAAGTCGCCGCGAGGATGCTGCGCGGTAAACGAGTAATCAAGGCTATTGTAGAGCGCTCCGCCGGCGATGATGAAATCCCAGCCTTCCGTGCGGTAGAGTAGATCCTCCTGGCCGCGAAACCCTGTTTCATTCTCGCCGATCACCTTATTCAGGCCGAAGTTCATCGCCACGGTGTCGGGTGGGACGCAGTAGTGAAAATTATAGATCGACACGCTGGGGTGAGGATCTTTCACTTTCTGCCGACCGTTGGCGATGTTCAGGGCGATCAAATGGCGGTGGGGTAAGGAGTCTTCGGTGCGAACGATTTCATCGATGATGCGATGTTGCCACGGCATGGTCACGCCGCCAAAGTAGGGTTCATTGCAGATTTCATAATAGAGATTGTCGAAGCTGTTAAGTTCCAGGACGATTTTTCGCGTCACCGCCAGTTGAGCTTCGAGCAGCTTCGGGTGCTTTAGCGTGTAGACTTCTTCCCGGCCGCAGGTGGGGACATCATTGACATTATTGGCTGGATTCATGGGACTGGCGGTCCACATGGCGTCTTCATACATCGGGCAGAATAAGTTGAACTCGACGACCACACCTCGCGACTGAGCGTGCCGCATGAAATCATGTAGTCGTTGAAAATAGGCGGCGTCCCATTTGTTGAGGTCAAATTTGTTGCCGGCGTCGAAATAGCCGGGCGTATCACTGCGGGCCCACGGGCAGACAAATCGCAGTGGCTTGGGAGCGAGCGTGTTGTCGGTGATGTTGAACGAATCGGTCGTCTCGCGGTACACGCCGCTGAACGTGCGGGTGAGGTTGAGTTTGTCTGCGGCCAGGGTGTCGAGATAGGCCGCAAAGTCAAAATCGAGATTCATCACCGCCCCGTAGTGTTCACCCGACGTGATGAGCAGCGTTGGTGTGTCACGCCAGAGAAAATAGTGCGGGTTCTCCGGGTGCAGTGCCAGCGGCTGCTGCGACTCGGCGGCAGGCGGAACGAACCAGCAGAAGCTCAAAAGGACCAGCGTAACCGACGTGAATCTGAATGTGTTCATACGTCAAGAGCATTCTCCAGCAGGAACAATGTGCCACGCTGATTGCCTATGAGATCCACACGACGCGAGAGTACAAGCATATCTATCCTAAAAAGGGTCGTCCCACCCAGGGCACGCCCAAGAAGATTGTCTGGAAAAACGTCTACTCGCTCTCCTTCACGGTGGACGGCGATGCGGTTCAGTTCGAGGAGACCACGGATGGCATCTTCCCGCTGATCACCAATCTGGACGCCGACACACATCCGGCCAAGAAAGTGTTGGAAATCTACAAATTTCAGCCGTTTCTGGAAAAGCGACATTCCCAGATTAAGACGTATCAGGAGATCGCGCCTGTCTACCTCAAGAATTCCGAACGCGTCGTCGCCTTTCTCCATGTCCACGTCATGGCCTTGATGGTGTCGGCCTTGATCGAGCGAAAGCTCCGCCTGGCGATGCGGAAGAACAAAATCCGTTCCCTTCCGATCTACCCGGAGGAGCGACCATGTCCCTCCCCGACCATCTTCGATATCGTGCGACTGTTCCGAAACGTAGAAAGGTATGAAGTCACGGTGGGTGATGACATCAACATCTTCCCCGCGCAACTGACCGACCTACAGAAACAAGTGCTGGAGCTCTTGGAAGTGCCCATCGCTGCCTATCAATAGGTCGTACCACCAGTTGTCATGCTGGAACCCAGCCACTGGAAGGATCTGGCTCTTCCGCATTGGTCGTGGATAAATCATCAAAAAGGAGGTTTGTTGGAGTCCCCTGGAGCCATTCCCGTCGCCGTCGCCATCGGTCGCTTCACCTTCGGCCGCAGGCCCCCCAAATTCGATGGGCCAACATGGTCTCCATGATCAAGATGCTCGCCAGGCCCATGAATTTGGTGGGGCCAGAGGCGGTGAGCGATCGGTGGCAGAGGCAGAGGGAAATGGCGCAAGGGGCGACCCCCGTGCCATTCCTTGAGCCGGAGTCGGAGGGAGCTTGCTGTGCTCTGAGTCCTGAGAAATGTTGAAGCAACAAGGATCTGCTGATGACGAAACACACCGCGTGTGAGAAAATCAGATTGTGGCGTTCCTGTTTCTGTCATTCCGCTTTGGGACATTCGAAATTGTTTCGTCTTTCGTGCTTCGGATTTCGCATTTGCTCACGGCACCGGGTCATGATGCCGCATGTTGAACAGCGAGTCAATGATGGCGTAATTCGATTGCGCCTTCTGGATGGAATTGCGGCTGGCGTTTCATCCGCCGACGGGACGATGGCGAGTTTCACGCCCGGCTACACGCGTAATCGGTCGAGCCCCGGTCGCCGGCCCGGCGAGTCTGGCGGCGAATATCCGACTGGGGCAGTCCACCGGAATTGACAACTGCGCGACTCCCACGCATGCTGGCAAGTACATCGCATTGCGAGCGAGTTTTCGAAGCCTGCAGGGTTGGTATGCTCTGTAGTACGGCGGTTCATTGACGCGTCCCCTGTATCTGGCTCGGCCCTGCTGCCGCGGATGAAGCAACTTGTTGTGGCGAGAGAGCGCATGATGATGAGAAGATTGACTGGGTATCCGTGTTGGATCTGTTTGTGGGTCTGCGTTGTCTGTCTCTCGCAGCTTGGCGGATCCGAGGCGGGCGGGGGAGCTTTGGAGGTCGACACGGGCGAAGGCCAGTTGACGCTCGACCGAATTTTCGGCAATGGCGAATTCCGTGCAGCAAGCGTTTCGACACGGTGGCTTGGCACCGCCGCGGCATATACCGTGCTGGAGAAACCGACGGACGTTGGTGAGGCGATTGTGCGCCATGTGTGCGACAGTGACCTGAGTGAGGTCTTGGTGCCGGCCGAGCGTCTGGTGCCCCCGGGGAGCGACCGTGCGTTGCCGGTGCAAGACTACAGTCTGTCGGCCGACAATTCCCTGGTGTTGATCTACACCAACTCCCAACGTGTGTGGCGGCAGAATACACGCGGCGACTACTGGCTGCTCGACCGTTCCAGCCACGAGCTGAGGAAGTTGGGAGGTGACGCCAAGGCCGCGACGCTCATGTTCGCCGCGATTTCGCCTACGGGCCGCCACGTGGCCTACGTGCGTGACCGCAATCTGTACGTGGAAGATCTGGTGAGCCGTGAGATTCGGCAACTCACGCAGGCCGATTCGCCGAACATCATCAACGGGACTTTCGACTGGGTCTATGAAGAAGAATTGTCGCTGCGCAACGGGTGGCGTTGGAGCCCGGACGGACAATCGATCGCTTTCTGGCAGCTTGACACCAGCGGTGTGCCGCAGTTCCCGCTGGTCAACAATACGGACGAGCTCTATCCGACCGTGCGCTGGTTTCCCTATCCGAAAGTCGGCCAACAGAATTCAGCCTGCCGGGTCGGAGTCATCGCTGTAGCCGGTGGCGACGTGCGCTGGTTGAAGGTGCCCGGGGATGCACGCGATAACTACATCGCTCGCATGGAGTGGATCGATTCGCGGCAGGTCGTCCTGCAGCAGCTCAATAGGCGGCAGAACACCATACGTGTTATGCTGGCCGACACGCAGACGGGCGATGTCACAACACTCCTTACCGAATGCGATGACGCCTGGGTCGACGTGCACGACGAGATGTACTGGTTCGATCAGGCAGCACGCTTCACCTGGATCAGTGAGCGGGACGGATGGAGGCACGTTTATCTGGTGGATCGCGTGGGCGGTGAACCGAAGCTGGTTACGCCGGGTGCGTACGATGTGATTCGATTGCTGACGGTAGATGAAGCCAGCCAATGTCTCTACTTCCTGGCCTCGCCTGACAACGCGTGCCAGCAGTATTTGTACCGGGTGCAGATGGATGGAACGGGGTTGACCAGGATCACTCCTCCAGACGAGCGAGGCTGGTTTGACTACAACATCTCGCCCGACGGCCGGGCCGCGATGGTGACATCGTCCGCGACCGATCGTCCACCACACACGGAAATCGTCAGTCTGCCCGAGCACAAACGGATGCGCATGCTGGAGGAGAACACCCTGCTGCGACAGAACTTCGAGAAGTTGGACCGCGGGGCGACGGAGTTCTTTCGCGTCGACATCGGTGACGGTGTGCAGTTGGACGGCTGGTGCATGCTTCCGCCGCACCTGGATGCCTCCAAGAAATACCCGTTGCTGGTCCACGTGTATGGCGAACCTGCAGGCCAGACGGTGCTCGATCGATGGGGTGGCAACAACTATCTGTGGCACCTGATGTTGGCCCAACAAGGGTATGTGATCATGAGCTTCGACAACCGTGGGACTCCCGCTCCGCGCGGCCGAAGTTGGCGCAAGTGTGTTTACAGGCAGATCGGCGTGCTGGCTCCCAAGGAGCAGGCTGCTGCGTTACAGGCGGTGTTGCGCGAGCGGCCGTATCTCGATCCCGACCGAGTGGGTATCTGGGGTTGGAGTGGTGGCGGTTCCATGACCTTGAACGCCATCTTCAAGTACCCCGAACTCTACAAGACGGCGATCTCCATCGCTCCCGTGCCGAATCAGCGCTATTACGACTCGATTTATCAGGAACGCTACATGGGTCTGCCGGGAGACAACGTGGAAGGGTTTTGGCAGGGGTCGGCGATCAATTTCGCAAGCCAGCTCCAAGGCAACCTGCTGTTGGTTCACGGGACCGGTGACGACAACTGCCACTACCAGACCATGGAGAAACTGATCAACGAGTTGATTCGCTGCAACAAGCAATTCTCGATGATGGCCTATCCCAATCGCTCGCACTCGATTAATGAAGGAACCAACACCACGCGCCACCTGCGCCAGCTGATGACGGATTACCTGGAAGCGAAGCTGCCGACCGGGGAGCGTTGATGGTCGTGCGGCTACAGAGATACAATCATCTCTCTTCCGACTGCTGCAGGACTTCCTGCAGAGTGTCCAGTAGCTCGGCAGCGGATTTGCGGCTCCGCCAGATCGGCCGGTTGCGATACTGCTGCTGGAGATCGAGGTTGTAGATCATGAGGTATTGCTGGTACAGCCCTGCTGCCGCAACCACTTCACCGTTGGGATTGAGCAGGTAGCTGTCGCCGTATCCAAACCCTTCGCCCCGCATTCCCTCCAGCGTGCGCGTCGGCACGACATTGTTCGCGCGGAGAAAGTAGACGCCGTTTTCGATGGCGCGCGCTATGTGATCGTTCCGGACCATCTGGTAATGCTGGATCGGGTCGCCCACAAAATTGAAATGGGGAGCGAAGATCAAGCGTGCTCCCTTGAGAGCCAGGATGCGCGTCGGTTCGATAAAGCCACCGTCGGCACAAATAACGACTCCGAACTTCAAGCCGTTCCTTTCGAAGACCGGGAATTCCCGCCCAGGTGTGAAGTAGGGAAAGATGGGCATCGCTTTGCTATAGCGACCCAACAGCTTTCCTTTTTCCATCACGGCAACCGTGTTATACAGCTTCTCACCACGCCGTTCGTTGAAGCCGACCATGAACAGCGAATCGAAGGAAGCCGTTTGCTCCAGAACGCGCTTCATCTCGGGCGAGTCGATGGCGAAGCTGTGCTGGCGTGCGTCTTCTTCGGTGGAGTAATAGCCCGTCAGCAACGATTCCGGAAACGAGACGATGTCCAATCGCGCTGCCTGGGCCAGCTGCAGGCCTTGGATGACCGTGCCCAGATTGGCCTCGAAATCACCCTGTTTGCAGATGCATTGATAGTGCCCGATCCGGACATAGCGGGCAGTGTCCGAGATTTCCTCTTGGCCCCGACCGGCGAGTGGCAGAGCCGAACACAGAACGCTGACGAAGCCGAGAATCAAAGGGATTTTCACGGTGTGTTACTCCAGGAAGCTAACCGGCGGGTGGCCGCAGCCAAAACGGGTGTCAAGGTGTCTGGCATTGCTGACTTGGACGACCGGAACGATTAGGGAGTGCGGAATGCGCAATGCGGAATCAGCAGTCGTTATGTGCACGGTCAAAGTGTTTGCCACCCCTGCATCTCTCACGCATTCGCACTCCGCATTCCGCATTCCCGATTCGTTCCCCACGGCAGTCGCTCACGAAATCGCTACCGAGTCATGTACCGAGCACTCTAATTCGTTCCCGGCTTCTTCAACAAGCCACTCGCCTGCATCCAATCTTGCAACCGCTGGTTCCAAGTGGAAACTGGGTTGGCGGAGGGGCGGATGCCGTAGCCATGTCCGCCGACGGAGTAAATGTGAGCCTCGGCGGGCACGCCAACTTCCTTGAATTTCGCCAGCAGCATGGCCGATTGCACGCCGCGGTACGAATCGTCCAGTGTGACGGCCAGGAACGTCGGAGGAGTCTCTTTGGTGATTTTCACCAACGAGCCGATCTCGGGGACGTTGTCTTGATAGTCATTGCCGAGATAGGCGGCGTAAATCGGGCACATGAAATCGGGTCGAGCGCTCAGGTCGTCCGCGGCATCGACCCGGTCGTATGTCGTTTCATCAAAATGCGTACCGGCCATCACCGTCAGGTGGCCGCCGGCTGAGAAGCCGAGGATGCCTATGCGGTGCGGATCCACATCCCAATCAGTCGCGTTCTGACGCACGATTCGGATCGCCCGCTGAGCGTCCTGCAGTGGTTCCCAGTGTGGACGTTTGGGATCGCGGCGCGGGACGCGGTACTTCAGCACGGCGGCGGTGACTCCGAACGAATTGAACCACTCGGCCAGTTCGAGACCCTCCAGATCCCAGGCCAGAATGTTGTATCCGCCGCCGGGGCAGATCACGATGCCGCAGCCGTTGGCGATGTCGGCTGGTGCGCGATAGATTGTCAGCGTCGGCTCGTCCACGTAGGTGATACGTTCGGGAGTCTGTTTGGCCTGCAGTTCGGCGATTTGATCCGGCGCGATCGGGACGGCATCTTTCGGAAGCCCGTGGGGCCACAATGTGACCACCGGTTTGTCGTCGGCGATCGCCACAGCGGCCAGCGCCAACAGCAGTGTAAGGGTCAGTGTCTTCATGATCTCTGCTCTTCGTGAGAGTTTTAGCTGGCGGGATGCACGCATGCTGTAGGACGTAATGTCGTGTCGCGTCGAGCAAGTGGGAAGCGATGGGGGCTACATAAACGGAATAAATTCCGTTCTACAGCCGGCAGGTCTAGTCCACTGCGGTTGCCTACCAGCTTAACCGATCAGTGCCCCCGGTCCAAGCAAGCCCAGACCGACGGAGTACCCGCGGTGTGAGGAATGATGCCTGGAAAAGGCGATTGGACGTCGCGGCACTCTTGCGGTACGTCGCGGGCGACAACACAATGGGAGCAGACTGGATTCGCTGAAGATCCCCGTAACGTGGGCTCATCACCGTTCTTCTGACAGCGGGAGTATTACCATGATTCGACACATACGAAGTACGTACTGCATTGTTGCAGCGTTGTCATCTCTCCTGGCGGGGCTCTGCTTCGCGGAGGGAGCGGAGAACCGGGTGATCACGAACAAGACTCTCGTCGCCTGGGTGGCACCTGCCAATCTGACGCAGCGTGGCGGCAGCGTGCTGACGATCGAGAAGGCCGGCGGCGTCTTCGATGCCATTGTGTTTGGCGAACTGGCGGCGTCCAAATGGATGGCGGGTAGCGACGGGTTCAGTCGCACAGAGCAGGATCAGGCGGCCTGGCCCACGGAGGTTGCCGACAGCGCGACGCAGGTGCAGATCGCGATCGTCTACCGGGACCAGCAGATCAGCATCTACCGTAACGGGGAGTGTTGCGCGGACTATACCGCCAGTGGCCTCCAGCGATTTGGCGGTGACAGTCTGGTGTTGATGGGGCTGCGCCACTTGGGAGCTCGGCCTGACAATCGGTTCTTCACCGGCATCATCGATGACGCGCGACTGTATGATGTGGCGTTGGACGCGCAGCAAATTGCCGCTCTGAAGCCGAATCAGGCATCGGAACCAGCGCCGTTGGCCTGGTGGAATTTCGAAGATGGCAGTGCGACCGATCGGATGAAGACGTTTCCCGTTACCACGCTGTTGGGCGATGCACGTATTGCCGGCGGCAAGTTGATCCTGGCCAACCCAGGCGATTACCTGCTGGCGTCCAACGTGGAGCCTGACACGAACCTGGCCTCTTCCGACCTGAACGTGACCGATCAGTTGGCACGTGCGCTGCGCGAGAAACTTCTCTCCGATCCGTACCGGCCCGGATACCACTTCGTGGTACCCGAAGGACAAGCGATGCCGTTTGATCCCAACGGGGCGATCTTCTGGAAAGGACGGTACCATCTCTTTTACATCTTCCAGGACAAGCGAGGTCACAATTGGGGTCACGTATCGAGTACCGATCTGGTGCACTGGCGGCACCATCCGACCGGGTTGGTGGCGGGGATGTTCAGCGGCAATTGCTTCATCAACAAGGATGGCCGCCCGACCATGTGCTACCACCAGGTTGGCCAGGGAAACGCCATGGCGGTGGCGGTGGATGACGAATTGAACGAATGGGAAAAACTGTCTTCTAATCCCATCACTCCGAAGACCGAGCCAGGTGACCCGTGGCACGACAAGTATCGATCCTGGGATCCGTACGGATGGCTAGAGAATGGCACCTATTACGCCATCTTTGGCGGCGAACGGCCGGGAATCGTGAAATCCGATCGCTTGGAAGGCCCGTGGAATTACGTCGGCGACCTGCTTGCCAACACAGTTGACGGAGTGTCCATCAGCGAGGACGTGTCGTGTGCCGATTTCTTTCCGATCGGAAACCAGCGGATGCTGCTTTGCATCAGTCACCGGCTCGGCTGCCGGTACTACCTGGGCCAGTGGAAGGACGAGCAGTTTCATCCGACGTTTCATGAGAAGATGAGTTGGGTGGACAATTCTTTCTTTGCGCCCGAAAGCTTGCTGGATGACAAGGGCCGCCGGATCATGTGGGCGTGGATTTTCGATGGTCCCGCCTTCGCCACACGGAGCGACTTCGGCTGGTCGGGAACCATGAGTCTACCGCGTGTCCTGTCGTTGGGTGAGGATGGCCTGCTACGCATGAGTCCGCCCGAAGAGCTCGCGCTGTTGCGTTATAACAGCCAGCAACGCTCGGATCTGGTCGTCGCGGCTGACACGGAGTTGCCCTGTGAGGGGATACGGGGCAACAGCATCGAACTCTGTCTGGAAATCAGTGCGAAAGATGCCCGGCAATATGGCGTCAAAGTGTGCTGTTCTCCCGACGGCGCCGAACAAACGCTCGTCTATTACGACGCGACGGAGGAGAAACTGACGGTTGATACCAGCAAATCGAGCTTGACGGAGGGGGCGAAGAGCGTCGAGGCGGGGCCGCTGAAATTGCCGGCGGACGAGCCGCTCAAGCTGCGCATCTTTGTCGATAAGTCCGTCATCGAGGTGTTTGCCAACGATCGCCAGGCCGTGATGCGACGCATCTATCCCTCGCGAGCGGACAGCCTGGATGTGAAGCTGTTTGCCAACGGTGGTGAGGCGCGTGTCAAGAACCTGGAAGCCTGGGAAGTGATGCCCTCCAATCCATATTGAAGCACTCGTCACACAGGTACAAAGCCGACCACGGCACGAACCGGCATCGTCCAGATTTCCATTTCCAACTGCTGACGCACTTCAAAACCGGCTTCGCGCAGGAACTGCGTGGCGTCGATTGGCTGGCAATCGACGATATGAGGGAAGTGCTGGTGCATCCAGACGTACGTCTTCTCCAGGATGCTGGTGTGTTGGCCATCGCTGACGGTCGCCATCGAGACAACCACGAGTCGGCCACCCGGCTTGAGCACCCGGCGGACTTCCGCCAACACGGCGGGTATATCTTCCAGCGGGAACAATTCCAGGGTAAAGCTCGTGAACGCCGCATCAAAGCTGCCGGCTTCAAAAGGCAACGAACGGGCGTCGCCAACGGTCAAGCTGACACGGTCTGACAGGCCTTTGTCGGCGAGTTTGTCCTGGGCGACATGCAGCATGCCGGGGGACACATCGATCCCGCACACTTGTCCGCCGGCACCGACGGCGGTCGGCCAGGTTGATCAAGCTGTTGCCGGTGCCGAAACCGATTTCCAGCACACGTTCTCCCTGCTGCAACTGAAGCGCCGTCTCGCCGGCCTCGCGCGCCTTGTGTTCGTTCCCATCGGCGATCATGTCATACGCTCGACTGATGCGATCGTAAAACGACTGGTTGGTGCTCTGCTGGTGGTCAGGCATGCGGTTTATCTCCTTGAAAGAGGCACTCTCTTTGCTCGGCACTGGGAGTCGGGCAGACGGTCAATCAACCTCCGGATCGCGTTGGATACTGCGCGCAAGCGGAACCCGACGTTGAAGCTGCGGGTCGTGGGGCGCGCTGCTGCCCGGAAGGCCGCTTCGATATCGATCGGACTGCTCCAGGAATCTTGCCCCCGCATGATGCATTGCACGCGTGCGTCAACTTCCGTTATGGGGAACTCGCCATCCAAGACCACCTGTCCTCGGGTCCCGATGGGGTACCGCCTGTAAAACTCTTGACACCACTCATACATGTTGCCGTAAACGTCGAACAGCCCAAAATCGTTAGGCAGCAAGCTTCCGACGGGCCAGGTGCGGTCGCCGGAGTTGATGTCGCACCAGGCGAAATGGAGTAGCACGTCGTCGCTGCGCCCATAGCAGCGATTCACCTCGGACCCTGCTCGGCAGGCGTATTCCCATTCGGCCTCCGTGGGCAGACGATAGCCGGTTCGGTGCAGGTAGTCCACCGGTAACGCCATCCCTTCCTTGATTTCGGGGATCGCCGGATAGCACATCTGATCTTCCGGGGTCCCTTCTTTCTCACTCAGCCAGCGGCAGTAAGCGACGGCATCAAACCAAGTTACCGTTCCCTGGGGACAATCTTCTGTCGGCGAGTATTTCTTATTGGAGTAGTGGTCATAGCTGGGAACGTCCTGTAAGAAAGCACGGAATTGCTGCACCGTTACTTCGGTGCAGCCGATGGCATAGGAGCGGGGGATGTGCCGAAGGTGTAAGGGTTCGTTGGAGTAAATCTTCCCCGCCGTGCAGGGCGAGCCCATCATGAATTGAACTGGCCCAGGGACCACGATCATCTTCTGTCCAAGAGGAGTGAGGAAAACTCTCTGGCTGTCGTCCGGAACGCCACGAGGGATTTGCCGTTCGATCTCAGCCAGTTCCGGTTCCCGTCCCCAGCGGCGAAGCACCCATTCGGCTGCCACATGCAGTCCCGGGTCGGTCATGTGGCGATAACAACTGAGTAGCTGTGGTACCACGGCCGTCTGCAAAACAGGAGACGGTGACGTGTACTGGCCCAACCCCAGGATCAGCGCGCGTTGAATCGAGAGGTCGGTTTCGACGGGCAATCGTTCCGCGATCGTACTGGGCGAGACCCGCGTCGTGCTGAATCGAGAGAAGATGTAGGTGCGCAGACTCGGGTCCGGGGAATGCCGCAATAAGGGCCACACAATATCCGCATGTCCCATGCGCAGCAGGCCGAGGGCGGCGTTGGCCTGGCGACTGGCCAGCGTATCCTGGTCGTTTTCGGAAATCCTGGGTCGCTGCCAGACGGAAGCTGTGATTACCTTCTGCTCTCCCGGCATGTACGCCGCGCCCATCGTGACCGGGCGATAGCCATCGAGGACGAGTGGGCGGCAGGCTTCCAGGTGTGGCCCGGGTTCCAGGTCGTACAATGCGAGTGCTTGAAACTCCGCACTCGTCCGATGCAAGCAGATGTACCTCCGCTCCAATACGCCTTGCGCGATGAACGCCTGGAATGGACCGGTATCTCGGATCGCGGCAAGTTCACGCTGCGACTGCAGTCCGGCATAGCCTTCCAAGCCGGCATCCATCGCCTGCCGCAGCAGCGACACGGCTCGCTCCGTATAGCGATTCGCTTTTTCCAGATCCGGGCTTTCGATCGCACCCGCCACCATGGCATAGGCGGCAGCGGCCAGATGCAAGGTGCGGGGGTCGGTGAGATGGTCCTGGATCACCCTTTCCAGTTGCTGCAGGCCGACGACATCGTCCCCTAAAAAGCTGGTAACGATCGCTGCCAGTTGTGCCTTCTCCGCATCAGATACGCTGAGTTCACTAAATCGGGCCAAGTCGGCCCGTGCGGCCTCGGCATTGCCGATCCGCGCTACGCGCCATGGCGCGAAAACGATAAAACGCAGCTCCTTTGTCAGCCCGGGCGATCAGCCAATCAAACTCCGTCACGGCCTCAGCGAAATCGTCCAACCAGAACAGCGCACGAGCGCGCGTGAGGTGAGCGTCCAAATCGTCCGGTTTCTCCTGCAAATCGACCTCTGCCGCGGCAACCTCCCGGCGGCAAATTGTCTCCAACGCGTCTGCTGATCCAGAGTGGCTGATGGCGAGATCGAACAGGGACATGCTCAGGTATTCGACGTGTCCGAACGATTCGGAAGTACAGTCAGATTTGGTGGCGGACCAGGCATTACCATTAGACCGTACGCCGCAATACTTCTGCTGGCCATCACTCCCCTCGAATGCCTGTACCGACACAGGCTTATCGAACCCAGCCTTGTCAATCGACTCATAAGCGGAGTGAAAGGTAGCCTTCGTTCCCGCCACGTAGATCCGTCGGTCCTCGTTCAGCGATTGACACCACACGCCACAATATCGTTCCAGCTTGGATCCTTCCACCTGGATGACGTAGCCAGCCACATCGGTGGCCCGAAGACCCGCATCGCGCATCTCTTCGTCGCGGCTCAAGACCTCCTCGGCGGAAAGATTGAGTCCGAAATGATAGTCGCGTCTGCCTCGCTTCCATACCGCGGCCACCCGCACGGTACCCTCGTGATCGTAGGGACGTACGTGAAAGGGATAGTATCCCGATTCTTTCAGCGTTTGGCAGAGTGACTCGACCTGGTCAAGCGGCAAAGTCTGGCAGCAGGCAAATCGCTCGTCCAGCATGCCGTCCGCTCGTACCAGCTGCTCTACGGACTCCAGGGCGGGAGCCGGCCAGCGTGGATCCAATGGGGCGTCCGGCCAGTGGTAGGACAATTCCCTCGTCAGTTCCGCCTGAAGCAGGTGACTGGCAATATCCCCGTGAGCGGAGAACGTGTCGAAAAGTTTCACGAATTGCTCTGGTTCGGCAGCCAAGATGGCTTCAGCCAATATGTCAACACGATCGGCCCCATAGATTTCCAGGATGTCGGTCGCCAGATCTCGTTGGGTCAGCGCGTAGGATCCGTCACGGCTGGAGAAGACGGACACGAGTGGCTCCAACAGTTGCTGGCGGATCGGATGCAACATGCTCATCCAGACGGTGGCGTGCAGGGAGTTCTCGCTGACCAATGCCGAAACAACTCGAGCTGAGATGCCATTCCAGCGAGGTGAGTCGGGGTCAAAGCAGGCCAACGCACTGGCCGCGCGAAGGAGCTCCCCACTGGAATCGCGGGATGAGTCTTCGGCAATCTGCCAGAGATCTTCGCGAATCATCTCCGCATGGCGGGATAACGATTGCCGCAAGACAGCAACTTCGTCGGGGGCCGCCGTGAGCAGACATTGCTTCACATATTCGACGTGAACGGCATCGACCGGTAGCATGGCGACACGTCCGCGCCATTGCAGGCCGGGATTGTCGGAGGCGATCAGTTTCTGCAAAGGCTTGGTGGTCCACCGTCGGTACCCCTCCAGCTTGCCGACAAGGTTGGGCAAATCAGCGGTGCGAGCCGTCGCGATCTGTTCGACCAGGGCGTCGGCTTGCACGGTGCCAAACGTCTCGAAGCCGACCCATGCCAGCAGGGCGATGAGAAGGGTGATCGATGCTGCTCGCAAGCCGTGCACGACACTTGCTCTGTGCATCATTTTGCGCTGCGCATCATCCCAGGACCGTTTCCGCGTCAGCAAACGAATCGTGAAATGTTCCCAGCTACTGGGGAGGAGTCGATTTTGCGGTTTGAGATTCCACAGGACGGCACGTTCGGCCAGTCGCAGTTCGGCGCGGCCGCGGCGTGTTTCACGCTGCTTGCGCGTCAACCACGCGCGCAGAGGTGTAATCAGATAGTCGTGAGTCAGCTGGTAGTACTTCTGCCCCGTTGCGGCAGACACGTCGGTCTGGTCCGCGGCAGCCATACCGGCTGGATCGCTGGGTGTGATCAGACGCAGCTCCCTGTCCAGGATCCGTAAGAGATCTTCGAAATCCTTGAGACGGTGCGCATAACCGGATAGACTCAGCAACTCCTCGTACGAACGCATCTGCCGCCTGATCGCTGCACCCGACTCGGGGAGCAGGGCGAAGTACGCGTCGCGCCGACTGCTGGTGATATCGATGTTCCGGTGGTGCCGTCGAACTGGCCAGCGTTTCTTCCAGGAAGGTGACTCCCACCCCTTCCGTTCCACCGGTCCTCTGTAAAGTCGCGGGCGTCCAAGGTCTTCCCTTCATCATTTCCGCCAGAAGTGCCAGCCGCACGCAGATGATATACCCGTCTTCAGCCAGTTCCTCGACCGCCTGGGACAGAAAAGCACGCTGCGACTTGCTTAAATCCTGGTTTTCCGGGGGGAGATCTCCATACGCTCGGCCGAAGGCCGCCAATACCTTGCGGGCGTGTCGCAGTGGAAAGAGATCGAGGGTGCCGGAGTTCCCACCCTCGACCAATCGCACCTCCAAGGCGTGGAGGAAGCGGGTAACGGCCATCCAGAAATCGTCACGTACCATCAGGATGCATTGGACGCGTCCCCCATCGCACTGGCGCAGGGCCTGTACCAGCGTGGAACTCTCATAGTCTGGAGTCGCATGCAGCCACTGCTCGAACTGATCGAGAACGATCAGGACCTTCTTGCCCTCGTTCTCCAGCTGATCCGTGCGGATGGCCGAAATCAGGTCGCTCAAGCCCCCTGCGGCCGGCATGCCCGGGAACTGCTTGCGCAGGGCATCGAGCAGGTTTTGTTCGGTCTGAGTCCCGCTCGATTCGACGTAGATCGTCGTCACGCAATCGGCGAGCAGCGGAAGCAGTCCCGCTTTCATGAAGGATGATTTCCCGCAACCAGAAGGACCATATAGCAGACCGATGGGAAAGGCCTGGTCGCCAGCGGTTTGCTCGACACGCCTTTTCCAAAAGCAGACTATTTCGGGCAGTCCGTTTCGGTCGCGTGGTCCGGGGAGCAGTTCCAGGAAGAAATCGGCATCCTGTGCCTCGAACGCGCGCAGGCCTTTCGGAACGACACGCAGCGGTCGGCTGTCTGTATCGACCGTACTGGGCCGTTCCTCATTCTCCGTGGAATCGGAGACCCGTGTGGAACTGGCTGTTTGTGCTTGAGTGTGCGACGACGTCAGCGACGTGGACGGGGATGGGGGATCGGCGAGGAAGTGTCGCAGATCGTCAGCCATGTCTCGCGCCGTCGTGTAGCGATCCGAGGCGCCGCGCGACGGCTTTCAGACAGATGCGTTCCAGCTCCTTGGGAATCTGGTCGTTGATCTGCCGCAGCGGTTTCGGCTCGTGGTAAGCAGTCAGTTCGAGGAGTTTGGCTTGCGACGGAGATGAGAAAATGCGCCGCCCCACCAGCAGTTCATAGAACACAACACCCAGACTGTAGATATCTGCACGGCCGTCCACTCGGTGTCCTTCACCACGCGCCTGCTCGGGGCTCATGTAGGCAGGCGTGCCGGCATATCGCGGACCTGTTCCCAGATCCGCTTCCTTCAGCGCCAGTCCGAAGTCGGCCACACAAGGATGCTCATCGCGCTCCAACAGGACGTTGCCCGGCTTGACGTCTCGATGCACGATGCCACGCGTGTGGGCGTAATGCAGTGCGTCGGCGATCGCAGCGACGATGTGCACCGCCTGGCACCAGGTCAGCGGATGCTGTTTGAGGCGCTGAGCGAGATCGGGGCCTTCGATGTACTTCGAGACGATAAAGAAGGGGACGGTCTCGGTACTCCCGATATCGTAAACCGGGACAATGTTGGGATGGTCGAGACTGGCTAGGGTCTGCGCTTGGCGCAGGATACGGCACGGCATCCTCGGGTCGAGCGATGAGATGGGAATGAGGCGTTTTGATCGCCACGTGCCTCTGCAACTGCGGGTCACATGCCAAATAGATGCGCCCAAAACTGCCCACTCCGATCAGCCGCTCGATTGTATACCGGCCAATGTGCTGCGGGCACTCAATCGCATCGCCACGTTGCGTGCCGCTTTGCGAAGCAACCGTGCGGAAAGGATCACCAGGCGGATCGCCCCGCTCAGCAGAGTCCTCGCGATCGTCGGATGCACTCATCGGTCCGCGATCCGAAAAGGGTAATGGTGCGTAAACCAGCTACTTCGGCGCCCCCGTGGGCCCCAACGTCAACAGTGCCTCCCCTGGTTATGCCATAGTTGCATCAGAAAAAAAACCTCGGTCCAACCACAAAACCACGATGCGGCGAGGCTCCCCCAGGCGGTCACTCCAGTAGCTGTTCAGCGAGCAATCGCCGAGGGTATTGCCCGCCTCCCACTCTATCGGCAGCTCCAGCGGCAGGCTCCCGGACCTCAGATGGAAGGTATATGACGCCGGTGCCAAGACGGGCTCGCTTCTGCCAGGCACGGCCATGCAGATTCCCGCTGTCAGTTCCCAATCCACTCTCCACCAGGGAAATCGGCACATTACCACCCAATCAGGTGTCTGCTGCGTCTGGCTCATCCCCCGGTGCGCTCGCCGAGTGTTCGCGTAGTAGTACTTGTGGGTTATGGTGTGTAGCCAATTAGAGCTATCTCACGGAGATTCAAGTGTTTACGCCGTAAGCTTTTGGGTCGTGGCGGGCATAAATTAGGAGAGAAGATCGCGTCTGACACACATCT
Source organism: uncultured Planctomycetota bacterium (assembly GCA_963700515.1). Lineage (GTDB taxonomy): Bacteria > Planctomycetota > Planctomycetia > Pirellulales > Pirellulaceae > JAJRVM01. The sequence goes on from CAVOXY010000021.1 coordinate 546,256, forward strand.
CTTCCGGAACAGAGTTGGCTGCTCCTCCCTGACTTCTGACATTGGAATCACATCATGAACTGCCGCCGTATTGGAATCGTCTTGGTCGTAGCCTGTGTAGCCGTTTTAGGTATGGGGCAAACCGCCCGTGCGGACCTGGGGCCAAGTTGGATCACTGAGAATCTGTATGTCACGATCGTTGGCGGGTCCCTCGACGGAGTCACGGGGACGGGTACATTTTCGTATGACAGCGACAATCTAGAGGGCAGCCTGAGTCAGGGTGCCATGTATCGCCTTTCCGCCGTACCTGTTGGTAGGGCTGAACATGTTTGAAGGCACGGGATATGAGCAGTTGTTTGACGAAACGAACGACGCGGACAGTGACTACGGTTATCCCGAGCTGGAGCTCGTTAGCGGTGTGCCGACGATACTTTCTTTTTTAGTGTCCGAAACGGGCGTCAACGCCACCGTGATTAACCATCCGCTGGTGGAGTCCTTTGAGATATCGGATTTGACGGTTCAAGGCGACGGGTACCATGCCAACGCGACTGTTACCTATCAGGTTCCGGAACCGTCGATGATCGCCCTGTGGGGACTGTGTGGGTTGGCCGGCTTGGTCTTTTGGTCTCGCAAGAGGCGAAACGCCGCTTGAGAGTCCATCGCCCGATGACGCGAGAGCGATCGTCCACAGTCTAGAAGCCCGCTGCACAAGACACCTGCCGAGCGGTATGCGCTCGACGCATAATAGCTCAGGTGGGTGTGTAATCTACCGCACTAAGCGGTCTTGCGGGAATCGCCGGCGACATACGTGCGCTCGTCGCGTCCCTTTACGCATCGATCGTGTAAGGAGCGCGTTGCGGCCGCTTGCGCAACTGGCTGGCCTGGGGATCGTCGATGAAGTCTTCTTTCTCGGCATCCCACCGCAGCTTGCGCTTGAGCAGAATGGCGATGTTGCACAGGTGGCACGCGGTCATGGTGCGATGGTGGGTGAACGGATCGGAGATCGTGAACTTCCGCTGCTTGAGACACTCGAAGAAGTGACGCATGTGATCGCCCGGTTGAGTGCCGCCGTAGAGCTTGATGACCTCCTGATCCAGCCACTCCTTATCGGTCTTGGATTGCTCGATGTCTTCGATCGATTTGCCGGTCAGCTTGCTCCGGCTGACGAAGATCTTTCCCTTGTCCCCTTCGAACCAGATGCCGTTGTCGGGCCCATCTTGCACGATCATGGAATTGCCATTGGGATAGGCCAGTGTGATTTTGAAAGTCCAGGCGGTGTTATAGCCGTTCTTGAGTTGCTGTTGCCCGGCGAAGAACTGGACGGGATCGAAATCGACGGGATAAACGTCGGGGAAGGTCGCAGTCCCTTCGATCTCGACAGGGACCGCTGGCGGTATAGCCGAGGCCCCACTGGGCGATATCGATGTGATGAGCGCCCCAGTCGGTCATTTTCCCGCCGGAGTACTCCAGCCACCATCGGAAGTTACCGTGGCAGCGCTGGGTAACGTAGGGTACTGACGGAGCCTGTCCGAGCCAGAAATCCCAATTGAGACTGGCCGGTGGATCGGTCGGGTCCCACGGGCCGCCCTCAGGTCCACCGCCGATCGAGCAGGTGGCCGTCAGTTTGTCACCGAGCCTACCGCTTTGTGCCAGCACAATGGCTTTGAGGAACCTGGCTCGATCCTCGCTGCGCTGTTGCGTTCCGATATGAAGGATCTTGCCCGACTGTTTCACCACCGTGCAGATCTGTTTTCCTTCATCGATGGTCAGCGTCAGGGGTTTTTGGCACTGCACGTCCTTCCCGGCTTTCAAGGCATCGATGACGATTTTCGAATGCCAATGGTCGGGAGTCCCGATCGTGACGACGTCGACGTCTGGGCGATCCAGGATTTGGCGGTAGTCTGTGTAGACTTCACACTTGCCGCCAAACTGCTCCCAGGCCGCAAACTTCTCGGCATGGTCTCGGTCGACGTCCGCGCAGGCCACCATGTTGGCAAATCGCGAAGCGCTGCGACCGTCACCGGTCCCCATGCCTCCGACCCCAATCGAAGCGACGTTGGGCCGGTCGTTCTTGTCCTGAGCTTTGGCGTAGCGGCTGGTCCAGACGTAGGGCACAGCTGCGGCAGCTGCCACGCCGGCACTCGTGCGCAAGAAGTCACGACGGGTTGTTGGCGATCGACTCATGACGGATTCCTCATCAGGGGTTTGTCTGTCGTAAGGCGGGATGGGGCGGGCAAACGAAATCGCCGTTCCGCGAGGAGTGGCAATCATCTCAGTGTAACGTCTCGCGCCTGCCAGATCATCTCGATTCAAGAATTTTCGACGGGGCACTGCTAGGTTTCACAGGAAGGAGCCATACCACGGTGTGCGGAGACGCGTTTCACCACTTCGATTGATTTAGCATCTATACCGACAACCGCGCCGATGGAATGAAAGGATGGAATGAAAGGGGTCAGGAATGTCTTGTTGGAAGAAATCACCCTGAAAGCGGCCTGTGACTACAGCCGAGAAGCGAGTCACGTGTTGAGTGCCAAGGACTTGGCCGGCCAGAATAGTCAAGGAGTGGGGAAGGTGGAGTGCGGCGGGTCGTTGAGAAACAGAACAACCCGGCGATGCAACTTGGTAAACTTGATCCTTTGAGCGGGCCGTCCCGGGGCACGGGCCAACCGTCTCGAGGAGCTCAATATGCCGGAACTTCGTGCCGTCACAATTCCTGGTGTGGTGCTCCAACTTTTCCTGTGATCATGCCGGAAGGACAACGCAGCCCAATTCAAGTTCCGAGATGCGCATCCCGACTATCCAAGGGAAAGGACAATACGATGGCCGATCCGTACATTGGGGCAACAGCCATCTCGAAGGATGGTGTCGTCATTCTTTATCTCCGAGGCGACGAGATCGTTAAGGAGGGGACCGTCGTCGGGAACTTCGACGGCGATCAGGTTCGCAAGGACGGCGCCATTGTCGGAGAGATCGGGGGCGACGCATTTCGCCACGACGGGAGCGAAGTCTGGAAACTGGACAAGGGGAACCTCTACAGTGGGACCGAAATCCGGCTCGAAGGTTCGATTATCGGTGACATACGGTCGGATGGCACGATCTGGCGAGGAGGATCGTCGTGGGGCACGGTGAAGCCGTACGAGGCCAGCACGATGGAGACGATGAGGATCATGACCGCCCTGTACTATTTCTCTGACTACTTCGTCGTCGATTAGAGTGTTAATCGAGATCTCCGGGAAACCCTGTCGCGCCACTGACGCTTGCTGTGGCCGCCAGCGAGGTCAAGCGATTTCGAGGTCCACTTGGTGCTGAGGAAGAAATAGGCGTGACTTGATGACCCCGGAAGACTCCAACAAAGGCGTGGCTGAGGACGCGGGCCTGTCGGCCGGCCAGCGGGCCCGTCATTCGCAACGCGCACCAAATGGAAACGGTCAATGTGTGCGGCGACGACTCGGTCCGTGGCTGGCATTCTCCAGCAGTAGGTCGTGATTAGTCCAACGGAGCGTACGTCACATTCTCCCGTGTCGACCCCTTCTCGACGCAGGTCCGCAATCATCTCTTGAAGTTCGGATGGCCAACTTGATTCGGCCACAATATTCCACGTCATCCGCCAATGGTACAGGTACGCACCTGCACCACAGGCAATGGCCAGCAACGTGACAACCACAATCAGGCATTTCGGGCTGAATCGCGGCTTGCCCATTTCTTAAAGTGCCTTACGTTGCACGTCAGCTTCCAGCCAAACGGTCCCTATCCGGCGAGTCCCAAGAACTTCCATGCGTTGACGGGTTGATGAGATAGCTCGCAATGACTCAGGGGAAACGCTTCATGAGGTAACGACGCGTGCCAAACAAGTAGCGTGCCCACAGTTCTGGGGAATGCTCGATAGAACGTCCAGCATCCTGCAACTCTTCCTGAAACGCGTCGGCGGCTTGCTGGCTGCGCTGGGAGTACCAGTGATACGCTTCGAGCGCATCCATGCGGGCGTCTGGATGGACAAAAAGCGGCAGGCTCAGCCATGCCGACGCTCACGCATTTCGCGCATGACATCATCCCAGGGGATGAGTTGAACTTCGCCTCGGTCGATCGACTCGATGCGCGTCGCTGGACCTCTGCAGCCCACGCCTCGTCCACACCCTCGTCGGTTTCCGTGTCGAGGCTGTGAATCAACGATGCGGCGATTTCCGCACGCTCAGACTCAGGCAGAGCCAGGGCAGATTGTAAGATATGTTCAGATTGAGCGTTCATGCGTACTATTCTCTGCGCAGAACCGGAAAAAACGCAACCCGGACCCGCTCATACTGCCGCCTTATCAGGTCCACGAGGGTGGCACGTCGCCGCTGTCCCCCGGCTCCATCCATTAACCGCGCCACGCCTCCGCAGGGGTATGCGCCCCGGTTTGCAGCAATCCGTGGTATCTTGACGAGTCCCAGAAACCTCAGCATGCCGACGAGTTGATGCGACAGTCCGTTGATGCCTTTCAATTACCGATAGCGTTCATGATTCTCCTTTCCTTGCATTTGACATACATGTGCCATGGCCTTGGCCATGAGAGACAACACGTCCTCACGAAGCCGGCCTGAAAGCTGCGGACCAGGCACTTGATCCTGGTCCGCATCGCGAAAGCGAAATGTGAGCTGTGACATGACAATCCTCCTGAGCGAGAAGTCGTCTCTCGCTAAGGAGTATTATTGACCTCATGGAGCTCAAGAAGTTCCGCGAGCTGCAGCAGCGACCTGACGCTGACATGCACTTGACCGGCAGCACGGTTCGGCCACGAGTGAGTGAAATCCTGGCGATGCCGCTCTCCCGCTTCCGCCAGGCTCAAGCCGGATTCACCGTCACGCTTGGCGACAGGCTGCCGCAGATCGAGGCGCAGCGATGTGGCGACGAGTCGGCTCCTGTTATGGGTGAGAGGGCCCAACAGATCCGGCGTCAACTCAGTGCCTTGATGAACTCCAGCTACTTGTGACGTGAGGCAGGCCGCCAGTGCACCACACGAAGAGAAATCCGTTGTTTTTCCACGCGGCCACGCAGCCACGGCGATCGCTCCGTGCCTTCACCTCACGCTGTTCACCACCGTGTGACAGCCACATGTCACCGCAGCTGCCACGTCTTTCCCGTCTTGCCACCGACGCGACCAACATCGTCACGCTTCGCGACCACACCCACGCCATGCCACCCAACTGACGCTGCCAGGGCACTCGCAGCCGGTCGCTATTAATTCACAGTATATTGTCTCGCCGCTCCATTCTCGGCTCCCGCCCCCTGTCCACCTGCACGTTCGTCGCCTACCTTGCTTGGTTAGTCACCTTTCTTCTCGGGAACCTGGTTAACTGACCATACGACAGCATCAACTACACCCGAGCTCGCTTAGTCCATTTAGATGATCAGCCGCCCTGAAGCCTGCTGAGGTTATTTTGTCAACTACCTGCTATATGACAATCGGAAACACAATCAGCCAGTACACATCGAAAACACCTTGCAGGATACAAATGGCACATCCAAAATGCTCTGTCCAGCGAAACGTCGTTCTCCGTCTGACGGTACGAAGGCCAATCGCACACAATACACAAAGACCAATGGAGCAGAAATGGGGAGCCGTACATTTTTCTCGGCAAAGCAAGCAGATTAGGCAAGCGGCTGGTTCGTGGAAGTTAAGGTGGTGCGTAGCGTTATGACGCATGCGTGTCACAATGCTGGAAAAGGCGAAGAACGGAAGAGACGCCTGCCACTTTCAATCCATAGGACGCAGAACCAGAGACGCTAGAGACGCAGAACCAGACACTCTAATTTCGAAGGGACCTCTGCTTTCCGTGCATTTGTCGTGGCTGACCACGGGGCACATCGAGCGGAGATTTCCCAACCAGTTGGCCGCTGCCACCAACGTGGACCTGCTCACCGGGCAGATCCTTGGTACGTGGCGTGTAGCCGTCTCATTGAGCCCTGCACGCTGGCGACGAGGAACTGCAAGTTGGATGACCGGTCAGGCGATGGCCAATGCCCGTCGCACATGCGGTGAGAACGAGAGCTCAGAGTGTCTGGCCGACACCCGACGGCGAATTACCGTGACCGTCCAGGCAGGTGCCAGGATGAAAATGCTTGACTGCCAATGCCTTGAGTCAATAATTCGCCACGGGAAGCGGCGGGGACATCCCGCCACCTCCGGTCGGCATATCGTCAGAACGGCATCGGTGATAGGTCGTTCGGGATAATCACTGGTCAAGCGTTTTCGTGCGCAGTGTTTTCAACCGGGAAATGCACTTATGAGCCCCGCCTTTACATCTCTGCTTTTCGCAGCCATGCTGGCGACAGCCATTGATCGGACCCTTGCACAGGCGGATGCCGCCAAGCCTGACACCGCGGACTACCCGCCAGACAGCACGTTTGCAGAACTCGAAGGTGCCTGGATCCCTGAAAAGATCCTGTCGGCCGGCCACACTGTTCCGAAAGAGAAGTTTCCATTTGAATTGTGTTTCAAGCCTCCCAATCGGTTGATTCGCAAGGGTATCACTGTCGGGAAAGTGACGGGACGCGATAGTGAACATGAGATTACATTGGACGGCTCGAAGAGGCCGGCCATCATGAACATGACGCGAACAGTGCGTGGGGAGCCGCAAACCGTATTTGCCATCTATAAGATCGAAGGTGATGTGCTGACGATCTGCTTCCTACGTGGCACGGGTGGCCGGCCATCGTCCGAACGTCCAACGGTCTTCGGGTCCGACAAGGTGACAAAATCCGACCTTCTCGTATTGAAACGAAGGGCGAAAGCGAAGCAATGAGTCGCCCAACCATGCGCTGCAGCGAACCCGGCCTTCGCGCCTCTGGTTGCAATCGAATTACCCGTGCTTGGTCTCATTCTTCTGACAGGCACTCCATTCGTTGTGGCTCAGATTCCCTCGGAATCGAGATCCTCGCTGGTTGTAGTCATTTCGGGTTTTGGTTCAGACCCGTCGCGAGAACAGATTGCTCAGAAGGCCCGGCGCGGACAAGGAAATAGCGGAATGTATCAATTGGCCGGTGATCTGGAAAAGGCCGGTTTCGAAACGCGTTTTTTTAACTGGAACGGCACACTGGCAGGGAAATCTGCGCAGAAAGATCCACCTGGTGCTGATGCGATTGTCGCATCAATACGTGAATCGCATTCCAACGCCAAGATTGATAGCCTCATACTTATCGGACATAGCTGGGGCGGACACACGATGATGGAGGTCGCCCAAAAATTGACAGGTGATCCACGAATTGAAGTTGCCTTGGCAATTGGTGTCGATCCCTCTTCGTTCTCGCGAGGTGAACGCATGAAGGAATTGCCACCCACTATCCGTAAACTCGTCAATTTTCATACCCGCAATACCTTCTGCTGGGGTGTCTGGAAGGACGAGGCTCGCATAGAGAATATTGATCTCGGAGAGCCTTCAAACAGATTTATGATCAGTGGTAAGCCAAACTACGGGGCGGCATTTGACATCAGCGCACATAATGCCGCAGAATGGGACGAACGCATCCACGCGGACATCACCAAACGAATCAAGCAGGCTCTTGCTGATCCAAGATCGAGCAGTAATGAGGAACGACAACTCCCTTCGAGAGGCAGCGCAACGTCAGGCCGGCAGTAACGTTCAACGAATCGACGAACCAGCGGCATGGACGTGGAGCGGCGATCCGCGTCGCATGAGGAGTTGACACTCAGCCAAGAAACAGAAAACGCCGTCTTCTCGCAGGAAGACGGCGATTCTCTGGAAACTGCTGTGCGCTGCCACAGCTCAAAGTGGGCCGTACTGGACTTGAACCAGTGACCTCTTGCATGTCAAGCAAGCACTCTAAACCAACTGAGCTAACGGCCCCCAGTTGAGACAACTCAAATTAGCGAATATCGGTTGACAAAGGAAGCGCTGTTTGGAGGATTTCCGACGTAGCTGGACCCGCCGTAGCTGGACCCGCCGTAGCTGGACCCGCCGTAGCTGGACCCGCCGTAGCTGGACCCGCCGTAGCTGGACCCGCCGTAGCTGGACCCCAGGGTTCAGCAGCAGCAGGGATCCGTTGGGCGTGTCGGCTGAAGCCTGGCGGCTTCAGCTACGCTGCGTTTTCAGTCCGGATTCTGGTGTGCCGGCGGTCGCCTTCCGCCGTTCTGGGTGGCCTGGAGGTTTGGGTGGCGACTTGTCACACCCACGCGGCTGAAGCCTGGGCGGCTTCAGCTACGCTGCATCCTCCGCGCCTTCCGCACCCCTGTGCGAACCCTGTCTTGCCCGAAGTGTCCGTCATGGTGTACTTTACGCGCTTAGAGCCACGCGGAAATGACTGGTGGTCCTCTGTATCGACGCCATTCCGCGAGGCCAGCACTTAGTAGGATCTATTGTGAATCCCATGCTTAAGGTCAATCTTCCCGACGGAACCGCCAAACAGTACGCACAATCCATCACTCCAGGCGAAATCGCCGCCGAAATTGGGCCGGGTCTGGCCAAAGCCGCCTTGGCGGCCGAGGTGGACGAGGCAGTTGTCGGCCTCGACCACCAACTCCCCGCTGACGGCGAAGTCGCGCTCCGCCTGCTCACCAAGAAGAACCCGGAATCGCTCGCCGTTATGCGGCATTCCTGTGCGCACGTCATGGCGCGGGCGGTCATGCGCCTGCACGAGGGGGTCCAGCTGGCATTTGGCCCCACGGTGGAAGGGGGATTCTACTACGATTTCGACCTCGAAAAGCCTCTTTCCGAGGAGGATTTTCCGGCGATCGAAGCGGAAATGTCGAAGATCGTCAAGGAAAATGAGCCGTTTGAGCGGATCGTCCAGTCGCGGGACAAGGCCTTGCAGGTGTGTCGCGACATGCAGCAGCAGTACAAGGTGGAGCACATTGAGGAAGGGCTGGTCGAGCACGAGGAATTGTCATTTTACCGGCAGGGAGAATTTCTCGATCTCTGCCGCGGCCCGCACGTTCCTGGCGCCGGTTCCATCGGCGCTTTCAAACTGCTGTCGGTCGCCGGGGCCTATTGGAAAGGAGATGCTTCCCGCAAACAACTGCAGCGGCTGTATGGTACCGCCTTCTTCAGCAAGCAAGACCTGGATGCTCACCTGCAGTTGGTCGAAGAGGCCAAGCGGCGCGATCATCGCGTGCTGGGGAAGCGATTGGATCTGTTTACCATCAGTCCGCTGGTGGGCTCCGGCCTGATCCTCTGGCTCCCGAAAGGGGCGATTGTCCGCGGGGTGCTGGAGAACTTCATCAAAGAAGAGTTGCAGCGTCGCGGATATCTACCGGTGTACACTCCCAACGTGGGACGCATTGAGCTGTACAAGACCTCCGGACACTATCCCTACTACATGGACAGCATGTTCACTCCGATCGTGCTGGAAGATGAAGAACAGTATCTGCTCAAGCCGATGAACTGTCCGCATCACATCATGATCTACAAGTCCAAGCCCCGCAGCTATCGGGATCTCCCTTTGCGGTTGGCCGAGTTCGGCACGGTGTACCGATATGAGCAGTCGGGAGAGCTTTCCGGCATGACTCGTGTGCGAGGGTTCACGCAGGACGATGCGCACATTTTCTGCACCCACGAGCAGGTCCCCAGCGAGTTCCGTGCTTGCATCGAAATGACTCAGTATGTGCTCGATTGTCTGGGCCTGAAGGATTACCGCGTGCGGCTGGGATTCCGTGATCCGGACAGCGAGAAATACGTCGGTGACGCCGAGAACTGGGAGCGGGCTCAGCAGTCGTTGATCGAAGTCTGCCAGAGTCTGGGGATCGAGGCGAAGATCGAGCCGGGCGAGGCAGCCTTCTATGGTCCCAAAGCCGATTTCGTGGTCAAGGATTGTATCGGTCGCGAGTGGCAGCTGGGGACGGTACAACTCGACTACAACCTGCCCAGCGAGGAACGGTTCAACCTGGAGTACATCGGCGCCGACAATCGACCCCATCGTCCGGCGATGATTCATCGGGCACCGCTCGGGTCGCTCGAGCGGTTCATGGGAGTGCTGATCGAACATTTCGCGGGTGCGTTCCCGCTCTGGCTGGCTCCCGAGCAGGTGCGCGTGCTGGTGGTCAGCCAGAAGTTCGAGGAATATGCCCGCCAGGTCGAGCAGCAGCTGGCCGCCGCCGGCCTGCGCGTCACGGGTGACTACCGGCCCGAGAAAATCGGAGCCAAGATCCGGGATGCCCAATTGGAACTGATTCCCTATATGTTTGTCGTCGGCGGCCGCGAAATGGAGCATGGGGAGGTCAGCGTGCGGGACCGAATCGAGGGTGACCTGGGGGCCCTGAAGGTCGAGGCCGCCCTGGAGAAACTGCGGCAGGAAATCGCCGACCGGACGGTCCGCCAGACGTTCGGTGGCAATGCGGGGCTGGGAGAACGCAGCTCACACAACGAGTACTAGGGGACGTGGTGGAAACGGGTACCCGGGCACCGGCAGAGCTTGGCACTGAAGCACTGGCAGAGCCAGTAACACCACAGGCAGTGACACCAGGGTGGAATGCACACCCCACGTACTCGTCCGCGGCAGCTCATTTCGCGCCGGCCGCAGCTCTCAGAGCAACCTATATTTGTGGAGGAGAATCCCCATTTTGGAGGGGCTGATTTTTGGGAAAATCTAGTTGACGACCTCAGCCCGGGTCGTCAATACTCACTCTTTGCGAAGGCAGGGTAACTTGCTTATTCAAGGTGCCAGCCGGCCAGTGGGTGCCAGCCACCCTGACGTCGGAGAAGCCTGTACTGTCGCCATGTCACCCGCTGGACGAATTTGCCGCGGCTTGCGGCGCGAGGCGGTGCACGACGGTACGGCCTTACCGGCTCACTGGACTTTACCGGTTTCCTGGAACGCTTGACTTTGACTGAGAGTCTGACTTATTTGGAGGAAGCTGCCGCAGTGCGTTTCTGCGGCCGCAGTGGAGTGTCTATCACGGCGTCTATCACAGGGTTTAGCAGGAAAGGGTGACAGCAATCGACCGCATCCAGACCAGGGTCAACGAACAGATTCGAGTGACCCCCGTACGAGTGATTGGTGCAGATGGTCAGCAGCTAGGTATCTTGCCCACACAAGAGGCGATGGCCAGGGCATTTGATACGAATTTGGATCTGGTGGAGGTGGCCCCCAACGAGCGGCCGCCCGTTTGCCGGATCATGGATTACGGCAAATACAAATACGAAAAGAAGAAGAAGTCCAGCCAGAACACCCATCACACCAAGACCAAAGAAATCCGTCTGCGACCGAAGACAGGCGAACACGACATCGGTTTCAAGGTCAAACAAGCCGTCAGTTTCTTGAAGCACAAGGATAAGGTGCAGGTGTCGGTGATTTTCCGTGGACGTGAGATGGCTCACGTCGAGGAAGGCCGACGCGTCATGGAGAACGTGATGGAGGAACTCATCGACTTTGGCAAAGTCGAAATCCCGCCCCAGCAGCAAGGCCGGCGCATGATATGTACCATAGCGCCCAAGTGATGCCGCATGACGGCCAATCTGTACTGCCAGCTACCAGCACGAACCAGCTCCCAGCTACGATGGGCTGAGAGCTGAGTGGGCGGTGATGATTTCTGCCAAGACGGCCAGCGTTTGCCGTGCCATGGCCTGGGCATTGAAACGTTGATGGACGGTCTCTTGGCCCGTTCGTCCCAGCTGTCGGCGGAGCTCTGTATTGCTCAGTAGCTGGTATAAGCCTTCGGCGAGTGATTGGGGATCATTGGGAGCGATCAGTTGCCCTCCCCCGGTCGCCGCGAGCAGTTCCGGAAAGGCCCCGTGCCGAGGTTGCAGTACAGGTGTTCCCGCAGCCAGAGCCTCGAGTACATAGAGCCCCTTCGACTCTCCGTAAGTTGTGGGGACGGAAAACAGGTCGAGTCGGCTCAGCAGCCGCAGTTTCTCCGCGCGACTGAGTGTCCCGAGATACTCGAACGAGTTGCCGAGTCCACTGCTTCTGAGTTTGGCGAACTGGGACTGGGCGTAGTCGTGATGCCGTTTGCCGAGCCAGCCAGCAATGAGCAGGCGGGTGGGTGGCAGTCCCGCCATATGTTGCAGCAGGAGGAACGCGTCGACGAGGACATGGAGTCCCTTTTCGGGTGCCAGCCGCGCCAGGTAGCCGATATGAAGAGGCGACTGGGATATCGCGGCGGGTGGATCGCCATGCTGCCGCGGCAGGTAGCCCTCCACGTCGATCCCTAACGGAACGAGGCGGAATTTCTCGCGGGGAACGCCCAGATAGTTCGCCATGAAGTCCGCATAGTATTGACTGTGAACGAGAAACGCATCGACGTGGCTCGACAGTCGGCGGATCTGCTGCAGGGCTTCCACGCGGTACTTGGCGGGAAGTTCTGCCAGGAATACATCATCGCCCTGCAGTGTGACGGTGATCGGAACACCCAACGCCGCACGCATTTCGGGGACACAACCAGCAATCAGGATGTTGCTCAAGTTGACCAGATGGGGCTTCGGCTGGCTGCTCAGCCAGTGGCAAAGTCGGGTCACCTCTTTACGTTGGAACCCGGCCGAGCCCCGCAGCATCGACACGGCCAGGTCACCCAACAGGGAGGCATCCGTTTCAATGCCGCGCGCCCCAATCCAGCGCAGCAGGCGGGGCCCGTCGAGGATCCGATCGAGCGCTCTGGGGAGATGGCGAAAGAGACCGCTGCGCTGCTGCAGATAGACGTTAAGACCTCCGAAAAAGACCTGATCAATGGTGACGTCGGTCTCGTCCGTCTGGATCGGTGTGTACAGAGGGATCAGTTGAACGTCGACCCCGAACTGCGACAGGGTACGGGCCAGCGTGTTGTCGTGCATGCAACTGCCGCAGTACATGCCCGCCGCGCCTGGCGTGAGATAGGTGATTCGCAAAGACGCTGGTGGTGACATCGGTGGCGGACCGTAGGGTTGTCTTGCGCGGCCTGTGGTGTCGTTTAACCCGCAGCCGACAGTTAAAGTGTGCGGGCCGACTACACATCGCGGCCTCGTGAAGCAGGCGGTCGGTTAACACTGTAGCAGGGCACGGCTCGCCCGCCACCGGTCTGCGCGAGGCTCTGGTGGCTATCTGCCGCACTGCCTGCTGACGACCATCCACACCGGGGTGGGGGAGCAGAAAACCTGGTCCGGCAAAGGGGGGGTGGCGCGGAGGGCCACGCGGCCGCTTGGAGACAGGAAACGCTTTGGCAGCCGAAAGTGCTGCGTGGTCAATGGTTAGGAATTCACCCAAGAGCCCTTTGCGAGACGCCCGCAAGATCCTAGAATGTGAGGTTTCACGTAGCGGAAACTTCCTCACGTCGTCGCATCGCGGACAGGATGGCGCCGGCCAGATCCCGACTGCCGTCGGGCGGGACTCGATGGCGAGTGGTTCATTACGTGAACCGTCTCTCGATCGGGATTGTCAGTAACTATACAAGCAAAGTGGTCACAACATGCCCAAGCAGAAAACCCACAAGGGAACCAAGAAGCGATTTCGGTTGACCGCGAGCGGCAAGGCCAAGCATCGTCAGGCGGGAACGAGCCATCTTCAGACGCGCGTTACGCAGAAGCGTAAACGTAATTTGCGGGGCACGACGACGGTGGATGACTGCATGACCAAGTCGATTCAGCGAGCGCTCAATCACAACAGCTACTAGTAGGGCGGGGCGCGGTGAGTGGTGGCTGCTGACTGGACTCTCGGGAATAATCCGGGGTCTCCGCGGCGAACTGTGATCCGCAAGCTGTAATAACCGTAGGTATTTGTTTTTTACACGAGGTGACTTACCGGGAGCACGGGCAAACCGAACGTCCTCGACCTGATCTGGTGGAGGAGGCCTGATCGCCCTGGACATGGGTGGAACGAAGCGATGAGAACGACGAAAGGTTCGGCTCGTACACGAGCCAAGCGCCGGATTTATCGGCGCACAAAGGGTTACACGGGAGGGCGCCGCAATTTATTGCGGTCGGCCAAAGAGACGCTCGTGCGGGCTGGTGCGTATGCATTTCGAGACCGGCGAGTGCGGAAGCGGGATTTTCGTCGTCTCTGGATCACGCGTATCAATGCGGCCGTGCGAGAGCGCGGGCTGCGATACAGCGAGTTCATCCATGGTTTGACGCTGTCGGGGATCGAACTGGATCGCAAGTCGCTGTCCGAGATGGCGATTCACGATCCAGCGGGCTTTGATGCGGTCGTTGAGCAGGTGAAGGCGAAGCTGGCTGCCTGACGTGGCAGCGATGCGATACGCCTGATTCGCCTCGCCCGGTGGCACTTGCCTTGTTCTATCGAGAGTCGACCGCAACACGGCTCACCGTCTCCACGCTGACGTGGCGTATGACCGATTATTGAAGAGGCAGGTGCGACGAGCGAGCCTGTCTCTTTTTCTACTTCTTGGACGAGCGGTGAAGTTATGGCACTGGCCGAATTCCTCAAGGAGCTGGACGAGTTCGTGGCGGCGGCGACTGCCGCGCTCGAGCGCGGTGGACGACACGGCTGCGCTGGAGGCGGCGCGAGTGGAGTATGTGGGGGCCAAGAAAGGCCGTCTCAAAGCGGTGCAGAAGAGCATGGGGCAGGTGGCCGCGGGAGATCGTCCGCTGGCGGGCAAACGGCTGAACGAAGTCAAGGCGCAGCATCGAACAAGTCCTGGCGGCTGCCCAGCAGCGACTGGGCGCGGGCGACGCTGCGCCGAAGGCCGGCAAGGCCAAACGGTTTGACGCGACGTTGCCCGGTCAAGTCCTGCGGTGGGGCCGTTTGCACCCGATCACGCAGACCATTGAAGAGCTCAAGGGAATCATGGGGCGACTCGGTTTCTCGGTGGCCGATGGCCCCGAGATTGAAGATGAATGGCACAATTTCGAGGCCCTGAATATTCCGCTGGAGCACCCGGCTCGTGATCCGCTCGACAATTTCTACTTGTCCGTGGCGGGAGTCGAGCGATACGCGGTTGTTGCGCAGTCAGACCAGCACGGTCCAGATTCGAGTCATGGAAAAGACGCCTCCTCCTGTGCGGATCATTTCTCTGGGACGCGTCTATCGGCCCGATACGGCCGACGCCACCCACTACCCGATGTTCCATCAGATGGAAGGGTTGCTGCTCGATCGGCACGTGACGATGGCTGACTTGAAGAGCGTCTTGCGGATGTTCGCCACGAGCTACCTGGGGAGCGATGTGCATATTCGTTTTCGACCTTCATTCTTCCCGTTCACCGAACCGAGTGTGGAAGCGGATTTCAGCTGGAACGATCAGTGGATCGAGTTCGGTGGCGCCGGGATGGTCGATCCGAATGTGTTGCAGGCGGTCGGATATGATCCCGAGCAGGTGACGGGATTCGCGTTTGGCTTGGGGGTCGAGCGACTCTGTATGCGTCGCCACAACATCACGGATATTCGTGACCTCTATAAGAATGACGTTCGATTTCTGCACCAGTTCTGATTGGTCATTGGTCATTGGTCATTGGTCATTGGCTGACTGCGTGCGTAGTGCAACGTCCAAGACTCGTAGGAACCCGAAAACAGCAAATAGCCAGTGACCAATGACCAATGACCAATAACCAATAACCTTCTGCGGATCGAGCTGCACGATGATAGTCTCCTGGAACTGGCTGAAAGAGTATGTGGCGTTGGAGATGGATGTTGCCGAGTTGGAGCACCGTCTCGCCATGGCAGGTCTCAACCACGAGTCGACGCAGCGGATCGGTGACGATTTGGCGATCGACCTGGAGGTGACCAGCAATCGTCCGGATTGCCTGGGCCACCTCGGCGTAGCGCGCGAAATCTCCGTCTTGTGGAACGTGCCGTTGAGCATTCCAGATCCGCGACCGGTGGAAGGTGGCCCGACTGTCGCCGATCTGGCGAAGGTGTCGATCCGTTGCCCGGAGCTGTGCTCTCGGTACACAGCGCGCGTCATCCGTGGAGTGAAGATCGGGCCGAGTCCACGTTGGCTGGCAGACCGTTTGCGTAGTGTCGGGGTGGCGGTGATCAACAACGTGGTGGATGTCAGCAACTACGTCATGCTGGAATGTGGTCAGCCGCTGCACGTGTTTGATTTGAAGTTGCTCAAGGGACCGGAGATCATCGTCCGCGAGGCACGCGACAAGGAGGAGTTCGAAGCGATCGATCATCGCGTGTACAACCTGGAGCCGGGCATGTGCGTGATTGCCGACGCCCAGCGCAGCGTGGCGCTGGCGGGTGTCATGGGAAGTGTCAATTCGGAGGTGGCCGCGGAGACAACCGACCTGTTGATTGAGTCGGCTGAGTTCGCGCCGCTATCGATTCGTACCACGGCGCGCAAGCTGGGGCTGCACAGCCCTTCCTCGTATCGGTTTGAGCGTGGCGTCGATCCGGTGGGAGTGGAGTGGGCGAGTCGCCGCTGCTGCGAGCTGATTCTGCAGTTGGCCGGCGGCCAACTGGCGCCCGGGGTGCTGGACGTGGGGGCCCCGCTCCAGGCGCGCGCCTCGATAACGCTCCGGCTGAGCCAGTTGCCGCGGGTATTGGGAATCACCGTCCCGGTGGAGGAGGTGCGTCGCATTCTCATCGCTTTGGGCTGCCTGGAGGTGCGTAGCGATCAGCAAGTCGTGGAAGTCCTTCCGCCCACCTGGCGGCGCGACTTGACGCGGGAAATCGACTTGGTCGAAGAAGTGGCTCGAATCCACGGCTACGAGAAGATTCCCGAGGACGTGGGGGTCCCCATGGCGCCTTCTCATCGCACGGATGAGGATCGCGTGTTGGAGAAGATACGGCACGGTCTGTGCGCGGCCGGGATCGATGAAGCGATGACGGCCAGTGTCGTGCCCCGCGCGTGGTGCGAGGCATTCAGTCCCTGGAGCGACGCTCCGCCATTGGGTTGCAGCACTCCCATGCTCAAAGGTGCCGACACGCTCCGCAAGAGCTTGATCCCCAGTCTCTTGGAGGTGCGGCGCATCAATGAATCCGTGGCCAACAACGTGATCGAGCTATTTGAGACGGCACGCGTGTATCTCGCCCAGCCGAGTGGACTGCCGCGGGAACCGTGGACGCTGGGAGTTACTTCGGGGCGCGGGTTCCATTTCCTCAAAGGTGTTGTCGAGTCGTGCCTGGAGATGTTGCACATTCCCGCTCCGCTGGTTGTGACCGAGGCTCAGCTGCCGTTGCTCGAGAGCGATCAGCAATGCCGCCTGGAGCTAGGGGGGCGGTTGCTGGGATTTCTGGGCCAGGTGAACGCGAACGGATTGAAGCAATTCGCACTTCGCGGTGCGACGACGGTGCTGGAGCTTGATCTCGGCGTTCTCGCGGCGGCGGCGAGCCTGATTCCGCAGCGTCAGCCGTTGAGCGATTATCCGGCCATCGCGCGGGACTTGAACCTGATCGTGGAGGAGGAACTGCCGTGGGCTCAGCTGGAAAGGACGATTCGCGATGCGGCCGGTCCCTTGCTGGAAACGCTCCAGTTCCAGGAAGTCTATCGCGATTCCAAGAAAGACGGCGCCGGGAAGAAACGACTGCTGTTCTCCATCACCTTGCGGTCGCCCGCCAGGACCATGACCAACGAAGAAGCGGACGTGATTCGTGATCAGGTCGTGACCGCCTGCCATCAGCAGCATCAAGCCGTACTGCTGGGCTGATGAGTCTATCGGTTGGATGATCTCTCGATCTGAAGCCTGGGCGGCTTCCGCTACGCCGGTAGCTGAGCCCGCCAGGGCTCGAGCCGATTCGCCTATCGGTTGGATGATCTCTCGATCTGAAGCCTGGGCGGCTTCAGCTACGCCGGTAGCTGAGCCCGCCAAGGGCTCAGCATTCTATCGGTTGGATGATCTTTCGATCTGAAGCCTGGGCGGCTTCCGCTACGCCGGTAGCTGAGCCCGCCAAGGGCTCAGCATTCTATCGGTTGGATGATCTCTCGATCTGAAGCCTGGGCGGCTTCCGCTACGCCGGTAGCTGAGCCCGCCAAGGGCTCAGCATTCTATCGGTTGGATGATCTTTCGATCTGAAGCCTGGGCGGCTTCAGCTACGCCGGCGATCGATCTTCTGCTTCTCCGTGGGCTTGGCGACTTTGGGCAGAGCCGATCCCGGCGAGTACGGAAACTTCTTATTTTCTTTGAGGGGTTTCCAGCCCAAACGGTAATTGTCTTGATCGAGGAGTTCTTTCGCGCCCGGTGCTGGAGCTTCCCAATTTCAATCGGGATTTAGCGGACTTGAGTAATCCGCTGGACTATTGGCTCTACTTTCTCAAGGATGGAGTAACGTTGGACGCTGACCAGTTGCCCGCACCGCTCGACACACGTGAGTTCCGCCGGGCGATGGAGGTATTGAAGATGTTCTCCCAAGACGAAATGGCGCGGGAACTCTACGAAGGGCGCCTGAAGGCCACGCGGGACGCCAGGATGTGGGAAACGGACGCCCAAAGGTTGCAGGCACAGCTAACCGAAACGCGACAGCAGCTTGCCGCTGCCGAACAGCGCCGCTCCCAAGCCGAACAGCGCCGCATTGACGAGGAACAGCACCGCCGGGCGCGGAGCGGAAAGCTCAGCAGGAACGAGCACATCGAATTCGGCTTTGTGAACGGCTATTGGGGCGACCTGTTACCAGCACGAC
>CAVOXY010000022.1:0-84179 GCA_963700515.1 uncultured Planctomycetota bacterium
GCCCTATTGGTTCGGTTGGTCTTTGCTGCTGAGATCTCTTTAATAAAGAAAGTAACCACGAAAACGGCAACGCTAGAAATGTTTGAAGGGGCTGATCATTCTTTTAAAGTTTCGAAGAAAAACATTCTTCCTGAATTGGTAAATAAATCATCTACTGGATGATGGAGAGGAAATAACTTTATGAAGTATTTACCATTAATAATCTATGTTTTGATTATGTTGGGTTGCTCTACTCAATCAAGAGATTCAGTGAACCGATTTTGCTGCGCCGGTATTCATCGGTTGGAAGATCCATGGATTGAGCAGTGGCACGGTACCCCTTCCGTACTTCGCCCTTTCCAACAGTGTGACACGTATGCGTTATTACGCTCCCAATCACCTCAACTCTCGCGAATCAGCCGCTTGCCCAGTCTGCTGCGCTGCCGAGAAAAATGTACTACTCCCCGTTTCTGCCCAATCGCTCGCCAGTACCCTGCTCCCGGCCATCTATTTCGAGTACGCGAGTAAACGGGCTTCAAAAGCCGAGGAACGCCAGCGATTGCAGGCGTTTAGTCAGTTGTTACGTGTCCAAGCCAGAGACGGGCCGCTACGTGATCTCCCGACTTCGCAGCACGAGGAGGTGGAGCGGGTGTTGGCTGACTGCACGGGTTGTTCCAGCGGTCTAGCTCTTGCGTGGAAGGAAGAAACGGTCACTTGGCCTTGCACCATCACGGGCTCCACCATCTGAGCACCAGGAAACTCCGGGCACTGACCACCGTGCACAACTACTTCCTCGAGCGTGCCGATGGCACGACGGCCGCCCAACGCTTTTTCGGAGCTGGCGGCCGCGACCTCTTCGACTGGTTGCTCAACCGGCTCCCACTGCCACCGCGACCGGGTCGTCGCTGAGCCCCACGAAAATCCTTCGACGAGGCACGCGCTCCCGCTGCGCACCCACCTCCGCCAAAGTGCCAATCCCCCCGCATCCGCCGCCAAAAAAACGCTGTACACTACCCTCATGGAGGGCGAGTGGACCGGCCAACGATCGAGGCCGAGCCTCCCCGTTTCCTGCTCCATCTTCAAGCGGGCGGAGCACCATATGCCAGTGGTTGGGCATCCATTGGTAGGCAAATAGCTCTACCGCATAGCGTTGCCGGCCCTCGCCCACTATCCGCTCGAACGCTTCAAAATCTTCGTCCTTGTGAAAAACCGTGCCGCGCACATTGCCTCGATTCAACGCATGGTAGATCGCGCCCGCTTCGTCAGCTCGTGGTGGTCTCGCCATGGCAGCAGCTTATCACACCCCAGAACACCCATCAAAGAGTCCTGACCTTTCTTCCCCCGAGTTTCTCCGCGGCGCCGGTCGCGTGTTCCAGGCTGTGGCCCAGTAAGCTTCGCTCCCGCTAGCGGCAATCTGCGACGCGGTATTCTACCGCACGTTCTTTTCACCGCGCGAAGTCCGATGCGCTGCGCATGCCTGCGACTTCATGGTCTTCTTCCATGTGAAAAATCGTGCCGCGCACATTGCCTCGATTCAACGCATGGTAGATCGCGCCCGCTTCGTCAGCTCGTGGTGGTCTCGCCATGGCGGGAGCTTACCACACCTCAGAAAACCCATCAAAGAGTCCTGACCCCTTTTCTGCCGCCGAGAAGCGGCACGGCATCACGCCCCGCACGAGTGACATCTCTATGACAGTTCTCGCGGTCTGGCGCCGCCCCCCCCCTAAGTTGCCTCGCTTGCCCCAGAAAACGTACCACTCCCCTTTTCTTCGCCCGACTTTTTAGCAGCCCATACCACTCCCCATTTCCTGCCCCTCAAACCGTGATCAACCTGATAATACAACCCAAGTCGACGAAGGGGCAGTTTACGGATAGGATGATAGAGATCTGTCGAATGCAGGATCAATGAGAAAATAGAGGTGTTCTGTGAGTGAACCACGGATCCTCGATCGCGGTGACGGTCCCAAGATCGAGGGAACCAGAATTACCGTGTATACGGTCCTTGAATATCTGCGTGCCGGCCGGACTCGCGACTGGATTGCGGCGATGTTGAATCTGTCATCGCAGCAAGTACAGGTGGCAATGGATTACATCCACGCCCACTCGGATGTGGTGAACGCGGAGTACGAGAAAATCCTCGCGCGGATCCGAAAAGGCAATCCGGCGCCAGTGGAAGAGCAACTCCGCGCGAATCGGGACAAGGTTCAGGCACGGTTGTCACGAAAGCACACGGCAAGCAATTAGCCGGCCAATATGTTACGGATCATGTCCGATAACGACGTCCAGGGGCATGTCAGCCGGTTGATGGATATTTGCCAGTCCGCAACCTGGGCAGAGCTGTGGCGCGACCTCGAATGTGTTCTTTGCACGTTTGAGGATCTCAGCCTAAGGGCCGATGCCAGTGACACGACCATCTGGCAAACATGCCAAGATAACGAGGTCCTTTTGATCACGGGCAACCGGAATGCGGAGGGCCCCGAATCGTTGGAGGTGACTATCGGCCAACGAAACACCGCCGATTGCCTGCCCGTGCTCACTTTGGCCGACCCTGATCGAATCGGACGTGATGTGCAATACACGGGATTGGTCGTGGAGCGTTTGTTTGACATCCTCATCGACGTTGACGTCCTGCGAGGAACCGGTCGGTTGTATTTGCCCTAATCGCTACTTGTCAATCCAAGCCGTGCTCATCGCCGAGGCCGCAATGGAGCCACATATGGCACGGGGAAACGTGACGCTTAACGCGGAGAGGATAGCGCAACGTGTCGCGAACACGTCGCGAGAAATGGCGGCTATCTGATGCCAGCCACATTCTGGTGTGCCGGCGATCACCATCACGTTGGTGGATCACATCACGTTGCAGCAGATGATCTTGGCACACCCTACACTCTCCTCTTCTCCTCCGATTCGTGCCAGAGTGCGACCACGCGTGTCCATGCCAGAGAGGACCATTCACAACGCGGCAACCAACCAATTCGCCGCCGTGCCAGGCACGCAGTGTGGAGCGAGTACCGATCGTCCATCGTGCCAATGGAAGCCGCGTCTCAGCTGCGCACTGCTCAAGTCGGCTGTTCTCGTTCTAGTAGACCGGGGCCGCTGCGCCGGCATTCAGGTAAGTGATGACCTCCAGAACGTCGCGCGGCGACAGGATGCCATCGCCGTTGACGTCCAGGAAAAGAGAAATGCCCGGTACTCCATCCGCCGGTTTGGTTATACGGTTGAGCCCATTCATGACGTGGAGCACATCGGCCGCACCGACGTGACCGTCGGCATTCACGTCCAAAGGATCGGCTGGATTCTGAAAAATCTGCAGAGATTCTGCGGATGCAGCTGGGCTGACACCTTGCTCGGAGGCATCGCTCAGCCCACCCGTGTTGGCATCATCCGTAGCCGCGGAAGCTACCGTGGGCGCCAGCCCTGGCCCTTCGCCCTCGGCGGTCGGCATCCGTGAAGGAGCGTCCAGCGGGCGAGACAATCCACTTCGCGCGGCCGCATCGGGAAGATTTTCCAGAATGGGCGCGTTGCTCGAACCGCCGGAACTCGAAAGTCTCGCGGCGTCACTGCCCGCGCGAGCTCCCATTGCATGGCTATGTTCCGCGTCCGTGTCGAATGTCTCATCAAGCAGTGTTCCTTCATCGCTCGGCGAGTCATGCGAGGGGACCAAGGCGGTACTGGGGGGCAAAAGATCACCCATCACGCTGACTTGCAATTGTGCCGTGCCAAGGCCTGTGTCACCAAGAGCAAGATGCTTATCATCGGACACCTCGGGAATGCGTGACGCAGCATCCCCGTGCCGGATACCGGGCGTCGGCTGAGCCACCAACGCTCCACGGTCCTCTGAATCTTGGGGGACTTCAGGAATCAGACTCGGCGGGAAAAAGAGCATGGATCCGGGAGTGGCTCGTGACTCAAGCGTCTCGAACAGATAAATCCGCTTGACTTGAGACGCGGCTTGGCGTGGAGGCTGGCGGCGTCGGTAACGGCGATAACGGTTGCTTACGTTCATGACGAATCCTCCGAATCTTAACGTTACTCAAGACCATTACTGAGCGGGGGCGATCTCGTCCAAGAAGCTCAGCATCAATGTGATTTAGTTGTTCGTAACGGTCCTCATGTGATGAGTTCGTCGTGGCCGACTAGGATCCTCGGCATCACCCGTCGGCGTGAGCAAATGAATGCATTTGTCCGGTGGATACGCGGTTCTGTTTCGTTCTCTGAGTTCGGGAGGACGTATCGTGCCTGCATCCGCGTACCAGCTTGCGTTCTCCACCAATGGCAGCGTACGAGCCGAAGTCCCCATCTGTCTTGGTCACTGGCTGTCCTCACCATTTGTTGCCGCCTCCGGATCGTCGGTGCAGGAAGCGTGCAGCGTGGCAATCGCGATAAAGATCCTCTCTAACTCAGTGGCAAACTGCGGGTATCGACGGAGATAGTCGTGGAGGCGGGGTCTTTCACCGCCGCGAAACTGGTCGGTTATTTCGTCTGCTAGAGCGTCCAGAATTTGCTGGGCGTTTTTTTTCGCGGGCTGGCCGTTTCCTGACATGAATTTCAGAGCCCTTCATGTTCGCTACTGAGATGCTTTTGAAGTCGCAGCAAGGCACGGCGATACCGCTTCCTGGCCGCTTCGAGAGTGATTTCCAACAGACCGGCCACGGCACAGTTGCTCAAATCCTCGAAGTTTCGCAACATGACGATTTCGCGATCCTGCGGCGACAGTCGCGCTAGCGCCGCGCGGACCCGCGCGGCCATCTCGCGCCGTTTGACCGGGCCGCTGGGAGTGTCCGCACCGGCAGCGACAAGTCGTAGAGAAGAATTCTCGGGCAGAGGAAGTTGTCGATCGACCGACCGCTTGGCGGTCTCCAGGTGCCGGCGCTCCACGCGCCGAATTTGCTCGCAAGCGGTTTTCAACAGCCACAGCCGGAATGGCATGGGACGCCGTTGGAGATAGTCGTCGAACCGCCTAAACGTCTCCAGCTGCGTCTCCTGGAGTACATCCGACGAGTCGGCGCGGACCAGGAGTCGTGGATCGAGCCGCTTCTGAATGACTCGCTGGAGAAAGGTCCGGTGGCGTTCGAAGAGCAGCGCAAAGGTCTCCGGATGTTCCGCATGGCCCTCGGCCAACTTGCCCAGCAACCTAAGCGTTTCCTCCGAGTCGTTCTCGGTGCGTTTCATCAGGCTTTCCCCCTACCCTGCAACCTGTGAACTTTTTTAGAACCGGACAGGTATTTTTCCACTTTTTTGGGGAACCCCCTCTCTGTCACTAGAGGGGGGCAAGCAACGCACCAGGCATGCACGTAAAGAGCTGAAAACGGGCTGAAACATCGCGGGCGGACCATCAATCAGGGTGCCACGGCAGCGGCGGCGGGTACCATCGGAGGAGCATGGTCCTCCTGACCAGATGAAAATGCGGGTCGACGCGACTGGCATTTTTTGTGTCGGTGGTTACATGGACAGGTAAGGGAGGATTGCCACACGAGTCTGCGTCGGACGATTTTTTATCTGACGTGTGCCACAGGGATTCTCCTGTTTGTTCAGCGCACAGGGAGCGCCCCACAGCGGCGTTGGTGCCGAGCGAAACGGCACGCTGGCCGTGTCCGATGGCCGTCATATGCTGACGCACTGCAAGTTCGAGAAGTTCGAGATCGCCAAGCATGCACCAAGACAGGAATGAATCAGCCCAATCAGCGGCGAGTGGCTCATCCATGGGTTCCCTACTGGACGTCGTGGTCGACGAATTAACGCAGCGGTTCAGTCGCGGGGATTCGCCGCAGCTCGACGAGTATCTCGCGCGATATCCTCACATGGCCAATCAGCTCCGCGAAGTCTTCGAGGCCTTGCAGGCGTTGCGTCAGAGAACGAGCGGAGAGGTCGACGGCAATCCGACCGACCACCCGCCTCCTCTGGTCGGAGACCTGGGCGATTTTCGCCTGCTGCGTGAGATCGGCCGAGGGGGAATGGGGGTTGTCTATGAGGCCGAGCAATTGTCGCTGCGTCGTCGAGTCGCGCTGAAAGCACTGCCGTTTGCCGCCGTGCTCGATGGCCGGCAGCTTCAACGATTCCGAAATGAAGCCCAGGCAGCTGCCTGTCTGGAACATCCCAATATTGTCGATGTCTACGCGGTCGGCTCGGAGCGCGGTGTTCATTACTACGCGATGCGATATATCGAGGGCCAGACACTGCGCCAATTGATCACGGAAGTCCGGGCACTCTACAGCGGCGACGCTCACCAAGCGAACCCTCAACGACGGGACATCAGCGTGATTACGCGCCGGTTCGTTTCTCAGCCGACAAGCTCGCTGAAAGCTGGTCGTGTCAACGTCATTCTGACCGACGACGCAGGGCGCCGCCTGATTGTTCGACCGCAGCGATCGACGAGGCATCACCGGGAATGCCGCGAGCGCCACCAGTCCGCGAATTCCGTCGGTAATGGAAGTGGTGACAAGGCTGCGGGTCCTGCCAAGAATAGTAGTTCGGTCAGCTCATCGGTTGGCCGCCGCGAGTATTTGCGCAGCGTCGCACGGATTGGTGTGCAGGCGGCAGAGGCCTTGGAGCACGCCCATCAAATGGGAGTCGTCCATCGAGACATTAAGCCCTCAAACATGATGCTCGACGTCGATGGCCACCTCTGGATTACCGACTTCGGCCTGGCCATGTTCGAGGCGAACCCGGATCTCACCATGTCGGGTATGATCCTCGGAACCCTGCGCTATATGAGTCCTGAGCAGATGCGTGGCGATCGTCGAGTGCTCGACCATCGCACCGATGTCTACTCGTTGGGCGTTACTCTCTACGAAATGCTCGCGCTTCAACCGGCCTTTCCGGAAAGCGATCCGAAGCTTCTGCTCGAGAGAATTCCCTCAGTCGACCCACCCTCGCCTCGCCGCATCCGTCCGGATGTCCCCAAGGATCTGGCGACCATTGTGTCGAAAGCGATCTCCAAGGACCCGTCCGATCGTTACCGGACCGCACAGGAATTGGCAGAGGACTTGAAATGTTTCCTCGCCGATCGACCGATTCAAGCCAAGCGGCCCACGCTGTGGGAATTGGTCGGGAAATGGATGCACCGCAACACGGCAGCAGTCGGCTTTTGGATCCTTCTCTTTACCATTGCGACCGTGGGCCTCTCCATCAGCACGTTGATGATCTCCCGCGAACAGGTCAGGACCCAGGACGCCTTGAACACGGCCAATGAGAATCACAAGGAGACGGAGCGGCAGCGCCGCCGAGCCGAAGAGGCTATGGCGGAGCTACGTAAGCAAGCTCGCTTCACCAGCGAAGTGGCCTACGCGTCGGATATCAAGATGGCAGTCAGCGCCTGGCAGCGGGGCGATTCCGTGCAACAAACCGAATTGCTTTCGCGCCACCTACCGACCGAAGGGAAGCCGGATCTACGAGGTTTCGAGTGGTACTACCTCTGGCAACAAGCACATCTCGAACATGTTGATGTGATCCGTGGCGAAGAACCACTCTACTGTGTCTGCTACTCACCCGATGGGAAACAACTGGCGGTGGCAGGCAAAGCCGGTATAGTGCGCGTCTTCGACACCGACAGCTGGCAGGAAGTCTGGTCGGCTGATACCGGGCAGGGTGAGGTGAACGGCCTCGCCTATCATCCCGCCGGCACGCAGATCGTGTCGGCAGGCGACGATGGCACGCTGCGGATTTGGGATGCGGCCAGCCGCGCAGAGATCCTGCGGATTCACGCGCACCCGAGCCTGGCCTACCAGGTTGCCTACTCGCCCGACGGACGCGAGCTGATTTCATGCGGTAAGGAACCGGTGATCCGTGTCTGGGATCCCGTCACGGGAAAGCCGATGGGCACGTTTGAGGGACACCAAGTAGCGGTGGAAGCGATCACCATTTCCGCAAATGGCCAATTCTTGGGATCGGCCAGTAGTGATGGGACCACAGCTCTTTGGAACCTTCGATCGCGGCGGAAAATCACGCGTTTCACAATACCGAACGGACGTGCGGTATGCTGCGCTTTTTCGCGAGACTCCCAACTCTTCGCCGCCGGGAACACTGCCGGCTGGTTTTTCGTGTGGAATTTTAAGGATGATCGTTGGGCAACCGATCGTGTACTGCAGCGCGGACCGGGAGACGGCGTTCAAAGCATCACTTTTGGACCGGTCCATCCCCGAGGTAGTAGATTGTTGGTTATGGGAGACCGCGGCGGTGGCCTTCGTCGCTGGGAACTTACGCCGGCAAGGGAGAGTTGGGATTCAATCGAAAGCCACTGGTTGGGGCACGCAGGGCGAATTTACAGTGCGGCCATTTCCTTCGACGGCACGCAGTTCGTATCCACGGGCGATGATGGACACCTGAGACTATGGAACCTTCATGGCTGGCATCCGCTGGCAGATATCGCGGGTAAAGAAATTGCACTTTCGCAAAAAGGTGCGATATTGATTACAGCCAGTGAAGTCGAAGGAGTCCACCGCTGGAATCTCGATAGCGGCACGGATGCCCAGATCCCCTTGTCCGAGAAGGGTGAGTGGGACACGGTCGCCGTTTCTCCGGACGGCGAGCTGCTGGCAGTCGGGAATGACCGGGGCGAGATTGTGCTGTGGAACATCCTGGAAGCAACAGAAGTATGGCGTTGGAAGGCCAAGGAATCGTGCGAAATCCAAAGGCTGGTGTTTTCGCCCGACAAGAAGGCGATGGCCGTGACATTGTTTCCTCACGACAACACGGTACGCCTGTTCGACGTAGGCACAGGGACGCAACGGGCATCACTCCGTGCAACGATAAGTGAAGCAACCGCGTTTTCGCCGGACGGTCGGTGGTTGGCCGCCGGGAGTTCAAGTGAAGTGGCCATCTACGACGTCGTGTCAGGCCAGCTTATCAAGAGCTTGGCGTCGCACGCGGATACGATTACCGGTTTGGTTTTTGACCCCCAGGGCCACTGGCTCGCCTCGGTGGGAAGTGACCGAAAGCTCGTCGTTTGGGACTTAGAAACGGGTCTTGAACGATTCGCGATGGTTGCTCATGCAGGCCGGGCGCGGGCAATCGCGGTTTCTCCCACCGGACGTACGATTGCCACCGGCGGCGCCGATGGGATCCTGAGATTGTGGAGCGTCGTCACGAGACAGCTATTGCTTGAATTTCCAAAGGTCAACGTAAGTCTCCGCAAACTCATCTTCTCAGCCGATGGCCAAAAGCTCATCTCTCATGACACGAACTTCAGGGTGTGGATCTACGACGGTGGCGTCGTCGAGCACTCCAATCCGTGCTGACGACTCATTTCCCCTCTTGACGAAGCGATCGGAGTAACAACCCTCAAGAGGCATCACATTTGGTGCTTACAAGACACCGAGCCAATCTTCCAGGATGGGCGCTTCACTAGTGTCAAATACTCCGGTGTCTGTTGTTCACCCTCCACTGAGTCTTGGATGAAAGGCCCTTCTTGTTCCGGTCCCACGGGCTCCCACCTTCTGACTCGTTCAGGCGAAAATGGAGTTGAAATAGCGCACCGCGCCGAGGCAGTAGACGTCGAGTTTCTCCGCACCGCACCGTCGCGTGTTCCAAGCGGTGGCCCAACAAACGTCATCCCCGCCGGGGGTGCGCCTCGACGCGGCTGAAGTGTTTCGCCCAGGGACCAGGCTTCTTTTATTTGTGGTGTTACGGTGGTATAGTAAGTGTCGTGCCTGGAGCCGCGTCAGCGTCGTCCGTCTGAGTTTCGAAGCCACCCACCACGCTCGCGGCAGTCCCACCAGAGCGTCCCGACCCATTCCTGCCCTATTTTTCGTTTGGAGATTGGACGATGTACCATCGCGTCCGGTCGTTTCGTCTGGCGATATCCTTCGCGGTCGCAGCACTTCTTGCCACGCGGCTGACTGCCGAAGAGACTCCTAGCCGCCCGACCATCACGCCTACCGACGGGGTCATCAAGCTATTCAACGGCCGGAATCTCGACGGGCTGTACACGTACCTTCAGGACACGAAGCATGAAGATCCGCGCCATGTCGTCACGGTGCACGACGGGCTGTTGCATATATCGGGTGACGGCGTGGGGGGAGTGTCGACCTGCAGCGAGTATCGCGACTACCACATGATCTGTGAGTTTCGTTGGGGCCAGCAGACGTGGGGAAACCGCATCGATTGCACCAAGGATTCGGGGGTTCTCGTCCACTGCCAGGGTCCCGAGGGTGGATACTCCGGGATCTGGATGGAGTCACTCGAAGCTCAGATTATCGAGGGGGGCACGGGCGACTTCATCGTGGTCCGCGGCAGCGGACAAGTGCAGCCGTCGCTGACGGCCGAATGTGTTCAAGATCGCGATGGGGAAGACGTTTGGCACGCGGGTGGTGCGAAAAAAGTGCTCACGTCGGGCCGCCTCAACTGGTTCGGCCGCGACCCGGACTGGAAAGACGTCCGGGGTTTCCGCGGAAAGAACGACATCGAGAGTCCCGGCAAAGAGTGGACGCGAATGGAAGTGATTTGCCGCGGCAACCAGCTTGCCATTTTGGTCAACGGCGTGAAGGTTAACGAGGCGTTCGACGTGCATCCGTCGGCCGGCAAATTGACGATCCAGTCGGAAATGGCGGAGATCGAATTCCGCCGCTGGGAACTTTGGCCGTTGGACCATGCCCCGGCGGCCACCGAAGTAGCGCGGCACGGTCGCAGTCGGTGCGGTACATCCGCCATCGCAGACGGACCATTCTGCATGGCGAAGGTTTAGAGAAAGTTGGAGAACTGAACCGACCGGAAACCCGCAGCCAAGCTAACTTGACGCGATCGGACCAGGAGGCGACACGCGTTCATACCGTCAAACGAGGAAGACCTGGCGAGGAGGGTGAGCGTCTTAGGATTTGAAGAAGTCGAAGCCGCAGTCGCATATCTTCTTGCGGACATGCACTTCCACACCGCAATTGGGACATTTCTTCTGGCTCCAAGTCTGTGGCAGCTTTTTGACCACGGACTTCTTCTTCTCGTCGGATTTCTTTTTCGCCTTGAGTTGTTGTTGACGAGGTGCATCGGCCTGTTGCACGGCGCACTGCGGATGGATACCACCGGCGGAGTACGACCGCTTTCCACAAACAGGACAGATCTTCCTGTTCTGTTCACCAAGGATGGGAGTGGGCTTCTTGTGATTCATGAATTGCCGGGATTCATCATTTGCCAGCGGCGCGGCGACTTGTGCTTTTCGACGACTTCGCCAGCACAACCCAATTGCCTTGCCTGCCCTCTGGCGTCGAGATGATCGAATTCCCGGTCCAACATTTCCTGAGGGAGTTCTGCCTGATCATACCCTTGGGCGGACAACTCGCCGCGTTCGCTTGCTACCTGGCAGTCGCCCAGCGCGCTGCTGGGGTGGAAGTGGAGTGCGTGACGGACGGGCAACACGCTTCCCGCGTTGCCTTGCCGCCCCGTCACACCACCGGTTGGTCAAATCTCAGTCGTTACACAGGGGAGCTGTGGCCGCGACGAGATCTCGCTCTTTTTCGATCCGAGAATTCTCGGATTCGTCTGCGTGGAGGCAGATGCAGTTGGCGCCATTTTGCTCGAATTCCAGCGCTTTGCGATGCTTCTCAAACGGCTGCGATAGATCTTCTGTCTGGCCCACAAAAAGGGCTTGGTGTTGATGCCCACTCGAATCGTCATGCGATCGATTGGCGATGATATAGAGCCCCGCGATCTTGCGGATCCTCGTACGTAAAGGATATACCGTGAATCGGTAGGCCTTCCCGGACTTGCCGTCGAACGTCGTCTTACCAAGAGATGGCATTTGTCGTTCCTTTCCTGTTCAAT
The DNA here is from genome assembly GCA_963700515.1 of uncultured Planctomycetota bacterium. Lineage (GTDB taxonomy): Bacteria > Planctomycetota > Planctomycetia > Pirellulales > Pirellulaceae > JAJRVM01. Next base: position 11,731 of record CAVOXY010000022.1, read on the forward strand.
ACTGCGAATGCGACTCTTCCTCCAGCGAATGGTCGAGCCCTTTCTTCAGCTCCGGCATACGCGCGCGCAAGTTGTGGGCGTAACACGCTGCCGTTTTGGAGTCATTTGTCATGTCTGTATGAATCGACGGCGCCTCAAGGCTTCCCGACCCGGTCTTTCTTCTCGCCGACCGACTCAATTTCTTCCGCTCGTTCCTTCACGGAGCGAAACGGCGTACCGTCAGCAGGCTGGTAACGTTCTGCTCGCAGGAACCACAATGCCAGCCCGCCCGTGTTGTGGCAGTTGCCAGGCGTCTTGGTACCCTGGACGATACGTCCACGAACTCCCAAGGAACCTTTCTTGCCGGTCTTCTTCCACCCGCGCTGCTCCATGATGATGCGCACCACCACACCGACCGCCTGGCGTAGACGTTTGGAGCGTCGTGGGAGTTCCGATGACAAGAAAGCGTTGACGGCTGGCTGAGCCTCGAACTCCCGCACGACCCCCGCCAGAGCCGGCCGGTCGTGGTGAATTTCGGACTCTTCCATCCGCCGTTGTCGTCCGACATCACTGAAGAAGGCGAGCACGTCATCAAACGGCTGATCGGGATCGTCCAGCACGTCAGAGAATGTTCTTCCCTGCCGGTCTTCCAGAAATCTCTTTCGGGTAAGACGCACGGTGTTCGGCATCGGCGATGCCCCTTTCATGTCGGCAGAGATGGAAACGTCTTCCTCGTAAATGCCGGACCGCCCCGCAGGCTGATTGCGGCGCGGGGCCCTCGGCGAGACGTCGATCCGTGACGCGATCCGCGTGAACCACGTGCGGGCCCGCCGCCGCTGACGTGTCCGACGGCACCATAGCAGGGCCTGCAGCGGCCTCGCCGCGGCGCGACATCCGGCCACAGACCCTCTTTTTGCAGTCTTTAAAGCTGCACCTACAAAACATGCAGGTTCAAATAGTATATCTTCTCCAGGGGCGTTTGGCAAGAGCGATTGCGGCGCCGTGAGCCGTCCGGGACCACCGGAGCCCCGCTCGTACGCGGCGGGGAAACCCTTGCGATTGGGCAGGCCAAGCGCCGCGCACGCCACGCGGACCAGGAGATCCTCGTGGTGGTCAGCCCCCCCGAGAATGCCGCGGCAAACCGAAGATCGCCCGTGTCATGGTCTGTCGATAGCGGACCAGTCGGTCCTCGGCCGGCACAAGCGGCCTGCCGACTTTCCAACAGCCCACGCAGCGTGGGTGCCAGGCTGGCTTGTGAACGGGTTACCAGATGGGCAACCGGTCGCTACGCAACGGCGTGATTCGGCGTGTGCGCAGATGACCCTCGCGGAACGCCACCGCTACGGCCGCCGGGATTAAGGCTTCGGCACGCACCATGACCGCGCGATTCTCGACGACCTTGGCACGCATCTCCTGCTGGCTCGCCAACGCTTCGGCACGGCGTACCTCGGCCCGTGCGCGCGCCATGCGCGTGTCCGCTTCGGCCTGGTCGGTCTGCAATCGCGCACCGATGTTCTCTCCGACATCAATGTCCGCGATATCGATCGAGACGATTTCAAAGGCGGTATTCGCATCGAGACCGCGATGCAACACACCTTTGGAAATGCGGTCGGGCATTTCCAGCACTTCCATGTGCGTGCGGGCAGACCCGATCGTGGTCACGATGCCCTGACCGACGCGGGCGATGATCGTCTCCTCGGTGGCTCCGCCAATCAATTGATCCAGGTTCGTGCGGACCGTCACGCGTGCCCGGATGCGCAACTCCACTCCATTCTTGGCGATAGCACTCAGCGTCGTACGACCGCTCCGCTGCGGCGCGGGACAATCGATCACTTTGGGAGAGACGCTGGTGCGCACGGCCTCCAGCACATCGCGGCCAGCCAGGTCGATCGCCGCGGCGCGGTCGAAGTCCATGTCGATGCCGGCACGATGCGCGGCGATAATGGCGCGCACCACGCGCATGACGTCGCCGCCAGCCAGGTAGTGGGCCTCCAAATGCTCCGTACTCATGCCGTGATCGCGGTCGATGTTCAGGCCCGCTTGCCGGCCCATGATTTTGGCCGTGACGATCATGCTCGACTTGACCTGGCGGAAACTCATGCCGATCAGACTCGCCATCCGCACATCCGCACCGGTCAGGTAGGCCTGCAGCCAAAGCGATCCGTAGAAAAAGGCCACCCCCCCGAACAACAGGATCAGCAGCAGAGCAACGACGAACCCACCCACCACCCAGGGATTGGTGCCCGCCGCCGCAATGAAGGAAGTCATGGTTGCCAACAATGGGGAGTCCTCTCACAGGCGTCCGACACCAGTCATGCGATCAAGCTGCAAAATATGCAGGTACAAATATTGTATCTTGCCAGGCCGCGGCGACAAGGCCGGTTTCGGAGCTCCCGGGGATCGTTTTCTGCCGAGGAATTCTCCCTGGCTGCCCCGCAGGAGGCTCCCCGCGACATTGCCAGCACACCGCTGGGAATTGAAGAGGGACACGTTACCGGCGGAAAGGGGCAGACTTTGCCCTCAGTGCTCGTCCCCGGCAGCGGTTTGGACCACGGCCTCTGTTTCCGCCGCGCCACAACTCTCGTGTTCGTTGTTCCCGTGACGCGCACCACCCAAAAAACCGCACAGCCGGCCGCCCGACATGCGCGGCCAGTGCCGGGAAGCCGTCTGGTGCGCCAGGGGGCCGTGCAGGAGAATAGGCGCAGCTTCGTCGGTCGATCAGGTTGGTCGTCACGAAGGAACATCCTGCAGACGCGCAGGGATTTGGCCTGCCGAGGGGAGCAACCATGGCAAAATACCGGCATAGAATCTTCGAAATGTACGAACATCGCGACGAAGCGATCCGGGCGCTGATACCCAAATCGGAGAAGCCCGCCACCGAAGCCACCGCGCCCCAGTCGTGGAGCTTCGCGCATCTGATTGTCTCGCGCACTGCCAGCGTGATCGAAGTCCAGTTCAAGCAGCCGCAGAATTTCGAAGATGCAGCGGCGAGTGACCTCCGCGAGGATTTGGCGCGTCTGGCCGATCTGCTGGGCCGGGACAGCCAGGTTTTGTTGGATTTTTCCGGGGTGGCGTCATTCAACGCAGCCTCCATCAGCGCGCTCGTCCAATTCAACAAGAATCTGCAGACCAAAGGGAGCCGAATTGCGTTGTGCTGCCTCGAGCCCGCCGCCCGCGAGTCGTTCTTTGCCGGATAACCCTGGCGGGTCGGCGTGTCGAACCCTTGAGTCTCGTGCAAATTCGAACGATGGAAAGGCCTCTGTTTGCCGTGATGGATCAGATTCTCGCGTTCTGGCCCTACGTCGCCGCGGTGCTCAACGTGATCCTTGCGCTGGTGGCCTCGGGGCACGCGGTGCTATCCAAACGCGACACGCGCGCGGCGATCGGCTGGGTGGGAGTGATCTGGCTGGCCCCGATGCTCGGCGTCCTGCTCTACGTCTGGCTGGGCATCAATCGGATCGAGCGACGCGCCCGGTCGCTCCGTGCGGATCGCCCTCGTCCGGGATCGTCCGCGGGTCTTGGCGAGTGTCCCACGGAGGTCCCCGATCAAGCAGGCACGCTGGCGGAGACGCCCCTGCAGCCCCTGGTCAAACTGGTGCGCGACGTGACTCGGCGGCCCTTGCTGGCGGGGAATCGTGTCACGCCGCTGGTCAGCGGCGACCAGGCCTATCCGGCCATGCTGCAGGCGATCGACGAAGCCTCGCAGTCCATCACGCTGACCACGTACATCTTCGATCACGACCGGACGGGCCAACGCTTCCTGGATGCGCTGCGACGTGCGGTGTCTGCGGCACGTCGAAGTGCGGGTCCTGATCGACTACGTGGGGGCGCACTATAGCTGGCGGCCGATCCCGCGCTGGCTGCGACGGGCGGGAATTCCCTGCGCCCAGTTCCTGCCCACGTTGATCCCTTGGCGGTTTCAGTACTCGAACCTGAGAAGCCACCGCAAGATCCTGGTGGTCGACGGCCGGATCGGTTTCACCGGCGGCATCAATATCCATGCGGGCAACTGCCTGGAGCAGCAACCCCGCCATCCCGTCCAGGATCTGCACTTTCGCCTCACCGGGCCCGTGGTGGCCCAGCTCCAAGCCGTGTTCGCCGACGACTGGGCCTTCTGCACCGGCGAACTCCTGCAGGGCGAACCGTGGTTCTCGACCGTCGAGCCGGAGGGCCCCGTCCTGGCCCGCGGCATCCCCGATGGACCGGACGATGATTTCGAGACCCTGCGTCTCACGCTCCTCGGCGCGATCGCCTGCGCACGGTCTTCCGTGCTGGTCGTCACGCCCTATTTCCTGCCCGACGCGTCGTTGATTGCCGCCCTGAACGTGGCCGCCCTGCGAGGCGTCCAGGTCGACATCGTCTTGCCCGCGAAGAACGACCTGGCACTGGTGCAGTGGGCTTCGACGGCACTCCTCTGGCAGGTGCTGGAACGCGGCTGCCGGGTCTGGCTCTCGCCCCCGCCGTTCGATCACACCAAACTGATGCTGGTCGACGAGCTCTGGACACTCCTGGGTTCCGCCAACTGGGACCCCCGTAGCCTGCGGCTCAACTTCGAGTTCAACGTGGAGTGCTACGACCGCGAATTGGCGACGTCGCTGACTGATTTGGTCCGCTCCAAAATCCAGCAGTCGCGGCCGCTCAGCTTGGCGGACGTGGACGGACGAAGCCTGCCCAGCAGACTCCGTGACGGGGTCGCACGCCTCTTCTCGCCTTATCTCTGACCGGCACTTCGCGGGCTCAGCTACGTAGCTGAAGCCGACGAGGCTTCAGATGAAGTGGTGACCCATGCGACGCTGCCGCTGAGCCCTCCGCGGGCTCAGCTACGTAGCTGAAGCCGACGAGGCTTCAGATGAAGTGGTGACCCATGCGACGCTGCCCGCTGAGCCCTCCGCGGGCTCAGCTACGTAGCTGAAGCCGCCGAGGCTTCAGATGAAGTGGTGACCCATGCGACGCTGCCGCTGAGCCCTCCGCGGGCTCAGCTACGTAGCTGAAGCCGCCGAGGCTTCTGATGAAGTGGTGACCCGTGCGACGCTCCCGCTGAGCCCTCCGCGGGCTCAGCTACGTAGCTGAAGCCGCCGAGGCTTCAGATGAAGTGGTGACCCATGCGACGCTGCCGCTGAGCCCTCCGCGGGCTCAGCTACGTAGCTGAAGCCGCCGAGGCTTCTGATGAAGTGGTGACCGCGATGCTGAGCCCTCCGCGGGCTTCAGCTACGTAGCTGAAGCCGACGAGGCTCAGATGAAGTGGTGACCCATGCGACGCTGCCGCTGAGCCCTCCGCGGGCTCAGCTACGTAGCTGAAGCCGCCGAGGCTTCAGATGAAGTGGTGACCCATGCGACGCTGCCGCTGAGCCCTCCGCGGGCTCAGCTACGTAGCTGAAGCCGACGAGGCTTCAGATGAAGTGGTGACCCATGCGACGCTCCCGCTGAGCCCTCCGCGGGCTCAGCTACGACGCTCCCGCTGAGCCCTCCGCGGGCTCAGCTACGGGGCGGTGACGGCTGTCACGGCGATCAAGCAGGGTACGCCGCATCGTTCGGGGCCGTAAACCATGTCGATACTGGTAATCTCCACGTCGGGACGCGGGTTATTCCATTGCATGGCGTAGGCGGCTGCCGAGACGTCGCTGTTGGGATAGGGCCGGGTCCAGGCCAGTTGTGCACCGGGCAGAGCCTGCGGCTGTCTGCTGCCGATAGTCGTCGATGTGGATCTCGCTGATCGACGGGAACGACCGCCTCACTGCCGTCGGCATAGTGAACGACGTAACGAAACATCTCCAGTTGTTTGCCCTTCGCGCCGCTCACGATCGTTCAGGCGACGGTCCACGCGAGCCGTGTGCAGGAAGAACAAGGCGTCGGCCTTCTGGTCTCACCGGGATCCCCTTGATTTCCGTCGGCGGATTGCCGGGAACTCCGATCGCCGCCCAGCATCAGCACCTGGGGCACCGGCGAGGTGGGCATCTCGTAGATGTTGTATGCACGCCGGCCAGGACGTGCTCGCCGGCGGGCAGCGCCTTGAACGTCCGGTTCGCGTCGCCGAACCAGCCCCGTTCGTCCTTGTAGCGTGGTCGCCTTGGTATGGATGTCCAAGCGGCGTGCAGGTCAGATTGCCGCCGGCGATCACGGTCCGTCCACCGGAGAACGGTGCCTTCAGGTTGCGCAAGACGGTGGCCAGGATCGTCCGCTTCTTGGTCTGGTTGATCGGCACCGCTTCGTTCTCCTGGAAGTTCACGTTGCACAGCACGACGCCGCCGCTGCCCTTGACGTACTGCACCAGCGCGCCCAGGTTGAGCATCGGCTTGACGGTCGCATGCCACTGCGGCGCTGCGCTGCACCTTCAAGGCGATATTGTCGATGCCGATATTCGGCCCTTTGGTTGGATCGGATTGCCACTCGACAGCAGTTGCACGGTGACGCGTTGGGCGCGACGCGGCGGGTCGATGGCAAAGGTCTGCGCATCGCCACTCGTATCCAGATTCGAACTCGACACGGTCCTTCCCGTCGAACAGCAAGGCGATCCGTGTCGTCGGGTTGTAGTTGATCGACTGGTCGTGCGTGTATTCCACGATGGTTTCTTCCGCGGGCAGGTCGAGGTGAATCTCATAACGGCTTGCCGTCCTGCGGATGCTGGAAAGTCGATGATCAGCGGCCAGCCGTCCGATCCGACGAAACCATTGACGATATTGTCGATAGGAGGCAAAATCGCTCTTGGCGAACGGGGCCATATCTTCCAGATCGACCACGTACGTGAAGACGTCGGATGCGACATATTCGTCGGCGGTCCAGCCGAAGATGCGCTGCCCGGACAACATCACGATGTCGCCCACGGTCAGGCCGGCGGTCAGCGGGTTGCGCACCGGCGGGAAGGTCACTCGTTCCCGCTTGAACGGCCGGATGACATGCTCGACACCGACAATTCGGTTGAAGTCGGCCAGACCCTCCGGCGTCAGTCCACACAGCACCAGCGTGCCGCCGCGCTGCCAGAAAGCCTCCAGAGCGGCCGGATTGCCAGCCAGTTGCTTCAGATGCGCGGGGGTCGCCGAGACGATGGCGATCTTCTTCGTCGTCATCCCGAATCGCCGCCACGGGATCCGCCGCCTTGGAATACTGCAGACCGATGGCATCCACGGCTTTGCCCAGCGATGGATCGTTGATCACGGTGACCACGTCGGCGAACTCCAAGCGGTAGTCCAGGCCGGCGCGGATCAGATTCAGCAGCAACTGCTGCGCGACGGCATTCACGTCCAGTTTGGCGCCGATGTCCAGTTGGCTCAGGTACATCACCCCTTGCCGACGGCACTTCGACCAGCGCCGAGTATTCCAGCCGCGGACCGCATTGCACCAGGCTCTTGGCGCCGCGCGTGGGCTTCAGGTACGCATTGCGGAACACCAGGTGGTCCGGCCCCCAGGTGAAGAAGTCCTTGTTCTGCAGCCCTTCAAACGCCGGATGCGACGAGTCCTCGATGAAGGCCGTACAACCGTCGGCGGCGGGGATTTCCTCGCCAAAATCGCTTTTCTTGGTCCGCGGCGCCAGCTTGCATCTCGGCGGGAATGGCCTGGTACTTGAGCGGGTGGGACTGATCCAGCACGATGACCGATCGTCCCTCCGAGGCATAGACCGCCAACTGAGTCGAGGTGCTTTGATCTTCCCGGATGGCGTCGCGCCCGACCAGCAGGACCTTGGCATCTGCCGGAAGCGCGTCGAGCGAGGGGACTGATGCCGCAGTGGCACGCCCAGACGCTGGAGCCACGCCGCGGTCTGTCCGGCCGGATCGAAGACGGCCAACGCCACGGCGCTGATCGCCGCCGGCGGTCGGCTGCGGAAGCATCGAGACCGCCTTCGTGTCGCTGATAGATCTCTTTGCCCCTCGACGCTCAGCACCAGATGCAACGCCGCTTCCTTGCGTTCGTGCGACCGACGGCAGGGAGATCGTCTTCGTCGAATTTCTCCGCCGTACCGGGCGCGACGCGATGGGTCGTGCTCTTGGTGTAGACTTCTCTGTCCATCGATCGTCAGACGGCGCGTGAACGTGATCGGATCGGGGTACTGCGTGTCGTTGAAGATGCCGAAGGTCCGCTTGATGCTTTGCCCGGACCCGAACGTCCAGTCCCACTGCCGCACGAAGACGGCCCGCGGATCGTTGGCGCCCCACTGGGCGGGACCGCCGTCGCCGCCGAGCCAGAAGTGCCAGGCGGCGTAGTGACCGCCCCAGCGGTAGCCTTCGTTGAGCATCCGGTAGATCAACGCCACGGCGTCGCGCGTGGCGGCCTTGCCCTGAAAGGCGACTTCGCCACCCCACATGGCATAGTCGGCCGGGTTGATGCCGGTGGCATACCAGTCCTCGCCGATGAATCGCGGACGTTGCTGGTCCCACTTCCAGCGGCCACGCCCACCTCCTTCGACAAACGGTTCGTAGGCCAGATCGGGATAGCGCGTGTCCAGCGTCGCCACGTAGTGGTCGCCGTGGACACCCAGCGTGTTGGCCTTGGTCGCGCCGCCGCCGTCGATCATCACCGAGCGCGTCGGATCGACCGCCATGCACCGCGTCGTGCGTCTTGGTGATCTCCTCCTCGTAGCGATCCATGTTCGGCGAGTTGCCCAGCAGGTTGATCAAGTTGATGAAGGCGAATTCGTTCTCGATCGTCCAGATCTGAATCGACGGGTGGTTTCGTTCGCCCTTGACCTGCGCCACGCACTGATCGCGCCAGTTCTTCATCAGCGCCAGCTTCAGTTCCGATCCGCCCTGTTGCTGACGTGTTACCGGATCGCTTTCGCTGAAGTTGTTGCCGATCGTCTCGCCGTCGAGCGTCGTGTTGCGACGCACGACCACGCCGTTGCGGTCGCAGAATTCCAGTGCCTTCTGCGGCTCCATGCCCAGCCAGCGCGAATCGTGGCTCGCCTGGCCGGCGGTGCTCATGCGCGTCGTGCGCTGATTCGTGCGCCGGTAGGCCTCCAGCCAGGCTTCGGGGCTGGAATTGACGCCGACCAGATCGGCCCACATGTGCCAGACGACACCGTTGAGCGTGAACTGCGTCCCCTCGCGATCCGCCACTCGCGAAAGCCGAACGTCGTTTCCTCCACGTCGACCGGCTTCGCCGTCGACGACGACCGTCGTGCGCAGCCGATACAGATGCGGCGAGTCGGGCCACCAGAGCTGTGGATTCTCCCAGGCACCGGAGACGTTCAGAACCTGCGTCTGTTCCGGCCGGCACACGGATCGGCTGCGGAGCGAAACGAATGTTCGACAGCGCCGGTCTTCTCGTCCACCGCTTCCCAGCGAATCTCGCCCGCGGCCTCGTTGCTTGCGGTGTTGCTGCAGCGTGATTTCGGCGTCCAAGCGCTTGCTCGGCCACGGACGGCTTCACGAACACATCGGCCGCGTAGACACGCCACCGGCCGCCACCAACGTCGGCGTGCTGAGGATGCCCGACTGCGGGCAGTTCCAGACGGGATAGTCCAGATCCTGGAATCCGTCGCCGAATAGTTTGAGCGGGATGTTGAATGTCTTGCGGAGTTTCAAGGGACGCTCCGGATCGGCCGATCGACCGTAGTAGGCATCGCGAATGCCCACCCAGATCTCGTTGACTTCGCCGGCACGGATGCCGGGGTCACGTCGATCTGGAATCGCACGAAGGGGTTCTTTTCGAAACCGCACAGCACGCCGTTGACGTACACGGTCGTGTTCAGGTTGTTGTAGGGGAAGTCCAGACAGGAAGGCGCGGCCGGCCATCGAGGCGGGCACTTCGACACGCGTGCGATACCACAGCCGATGGGCAAACAGCAGGTCCGGGCGCAAGCGTGTTCTTGTCGCCCGGCACCGAGATGGCTTTCCAGTGCGGTGCCTGCGGGAAACTCGCGTATCGGTTCGGCAACCGGGCCCGGCAACTGCTCGTCGTGGCGGCAGATTTCCCACAAACCGTCAACGGCAGCGACACACGCTGCGCCGGCGCTGCTGGTTCTGGCAACTGGAAGACCGTTTCGGACGCCTGCCGATCGCGGTCGTCACGACCGTCTTCGTCGGGTTTGAATTTCGAGTGGGGCGAGAAACGGACCGGCCGACAGGCAGATGGCATCGCAAGCGAACAGGATCCGCTGCGTCTCACCTTTCTCGTTCTTGATTCTCGGCAGCCGGAATTCGAGCGTATGCGGCCCGGCCTTCAGCGACTGGTCGCCCAATTGCAGCCAGGCAACTTCGCACCAGAACGCGATCTCCATCAGGTCGCGTCGTGAGTTCGTCCGGTGTAACCCGCTTCCACGCACCGTCGTCGATGCGCCAGTCGAAAGGATGACCGAACGAACTCGAATCCGATCCGGCTCCAGACTTGATAGTCCGCATCGCGCGGAGCCTGGAACTCGTACTTCAGCAGGACCCCGTCAGCCGGTACCGTGGCTATCGACCTTGCCCGCGTCGATGCTGCAGTGCAGCCATTTCTCTTCGGAAAGAAATTGCGAGTTGCCCCATCCAGTCCCTTTCGCGTCCAAGTTCGCCGATGATGGCTGTTCCCCTTCCAACCAGACGAATTCGGGAGTTGCTCCGTCAGCGGCGCGCAATGTGCCGGTCGCGATGCACGAGAAAGAAAAGGTGACGACCGAGAGCAACAACAACGTGGTGCGCGACAAGGACATTCTTCTGCTCCAAGGGGAACTGCGTTCGTCTTTATGTTCGAAACATCACCGAACAACCGGTCACCACGCTTCTGGCGCGTGGCAGATCTGTTGCGCCAAACTTTCGCGTGCTGCTGCGTGGTTGGGGGCGGGACGGAGCGGCGAGAGACGCGGCACTCCATTGTAAACAGGGCGATTGCTCGAAGAAAGACACTTAACTCACAGGCGAGGAACAGGGCGATCGAGAAGAGTACGATTGGTGACGGACACGTACCGCGTCAAACGATCTGCTGATAGAACGGGGGTAAACCAGATGTTCCGGAGGAATCTGAGCAGCCATCGAATTGTTGGCGAGTTCGTCGCGGCTATTTGCCTGGGCTCACTTCTTCAAGTGCCTAACGAATGGACCGATCTCTCGGTGGTGCGGCGCGGGCTCGAACCTTTGGAGGCTGGCAGACTGCGGATGATCGTCAAGGGCGAAAGCCAATGGCGAAGCGATGGAACTGGCCCAGCGGCGCACCCCCAACGGCCGCATCGCCAAGCTCGTCGCTCCTGAGGGCGAAGTATTGGCCGCAGGCTATTGGGGCGGAACGTTACAATTGCTCAGTACGAGCGGCGAAGTCTAAATGAGTCAGCTGCTCCCTCAAGATATCACCTGCCTGGAATGGTTCGACGGCAAACTCGTGGTAGGCCTCGCGGACGGACATTTCATGGCGTACGTCGCCGAATGATTCGATCCCTAGCCTACCGTCCGGGATGAAGAACGGGACGAGGATGCTTCATTCAGCTCGGGAGAGCCTGGCACTGCAGTTCAAGACTCTTGCTGGTTCGTTATGCGATCCGAGAATATTTGCCGTCGTAGCTGAAGCCGCCGAGGCTTCAGAGGAAGCGGCATACGGATTAAGCTGCGGCTGAGCCCTCGGCGGGCTCAGCTACGAGCCGTCGTAGCTGAAGCCGCCGAGGCTTCAGAGGAAGCGGCATGCGGATTAAGCTGCGGCTGAGCCCTCGGCGGGCTCAGCTACGAGCCGCCGTAGCTGAAGCCGCCGAGGCTTCAGAGGCTGCGGCATGCGGATTAAGCCGCGGCTGAGCCCTCGGCGGGCTCAGCTACGGACCGTCGTAGCTGAAGCCGCCGAGGCTTCAGAGGAAGCGGCATGCGGATTAAGCTGCGGCTGAGCCCTCGGCGGGCTCAGCTACGGAGCCGTCGTAGCTGAAGCCGCCGAGGCTTCAGAGGCAGCGGCATACGGATTAAGCTGCGGCTGAGCCCTCGGCGGGCTCAGCTACGGACCGTCGTAGCTGAAGCCGCCGAGGCTTCAGAGGAAGCGGCATGCGGATTAAGCCGCGGCTGAGCCCTCGGCGGGCTCAGCTACGGACCGTCGTAGCTGAAGCCGCCGAGGCTTCAGAGGAAGCGGCATGCGGATTAAGCTGCGGCTGAGCCCTCGGCGGGCTCAGCTACGTGGCGAGAAAAACCTCGCACTATTTCGGCGCCGGCAGGACCGGTTTCGGCTGCGGGTCCAGTTTGGCGCTGGGCGTGGCATCGGCTGGCAGGTCACCCAGCGCGTATTGGATGCCGTCCAGGTAGAACTGCAAGAACGCCGGATCCCAGAAGATGTGCCGGTTGTGACCCAACGAACAATAGAAGACATGTCCTTTGCCGACCTGCTGGATCCAGGCGATCGCATTGTCCTTGTCTTCGCGGCTCGGCGCGTCGGCGGGTAGCTTGCTCATGTCGAAGCTCAGCAGCACGTGCAACTTGTCGCGTGAGTACGGTTCTTTCATCTTGTACATCTCGTCCTGCACCCAGAAGCCCTTGCCGGCGAAGGCTTTCAGCAACGGGCTTTGCGGATCGTCCAGCTTGACCGGCGCCTCACCCCACGGGTGGCCGGCGAACAGGGCCCCCATCATCGCCGCACCTTCCGGCCATTTGTAGAAGTTGTCCACCGACGAATGGGTGCCGACGATACCTTTTCCACTCTTGACGAAGTCCAACAAAGCCTGGCGATACGCGAGGTCTTCAAATGCGAGAGTCGTCGTGTTGTTGAAAATTACCGCGTCGAATTCCTTTAGCTTGTCGGGAGCGAACATTGCCATATCGTCGCTGGCCACGGTCGTGTAAGCGCCGGTTTTCTCTCCCATCAACTCAAAGGCCTTGTTGCCGGCCGCAATGCCATCGCCATGAAAGAACCCTTCGCAGCGCCAGAAGATCAAGACCTTGTGCGGTTTGGTCGGCTGGACCGTGGCCTGGGCAGGCAGAGCGTCTTTGATCCGTTGGATCTCCTGCTCCGACAATTTCGGCGGCTGCTGCTGAGCCTGTGCACTGGTCACGGCCGTCGAGGCAACCAGACAACAGAGACCGAACGACAGCATCTGTGATGCGCGTTTCATGGTGTTGATTCCTTTGTGTGAGAATAGACAACGAGCGCTATGATTTGGCCCGTACCAACCAATATACGACAAATCCCGTGGGCGAACATGGCGGCAGATCGAGTCGATCAGGGATTTTCGCTGAAGCGAACCACGCTGCCGCGTCGGGCGAGGTAGCCGTGCTGCATATCGTGAAAGAACACGATGAGCGAACCGGCAGCGGGCCCCCGCGTGAGTTGGAGAACGCCCGGCATGTAGGACTTGTGCGAGTCGGCGTACACGGTTTGCGCCTGTTTCGACCAGGAGCGGCCACCGTCCGTGCTGAAGACGCATTTCACGTCCATGTTCAACTTGGGTACCGGGGTGGCTGGCTTATCCGGAACCTCGCGGTCTTCATCCGTGGCGAAGACGCACACCAGCAGATCGTCATCGAGTCGGGCAAGCCAGGGAGCGACAGCCATGAAGTTCTTCTCAGCGGACCGGAACAGGATGTCGCGTTCGCGACGACACCAACTCCAAGTTCTTCCACCGTCATCCGACGTCACGTACCGGATGACGTTGGCGTGGGGAGGAGTTACATCGCAGCTTTCCAGCGCGCAGAACAGTCGGTTCCCAGGCAATTCGACCACGCTGGCCATGCCATCGCGAGAGAGATGTTTCGGATGGAAGGCCCGACTGACGGTGACCGGCTCGGTCCACGTGGACGACGCCGCATCCCAGGTCTTCATGCGGAGCCATTGATGCCCTGGAAAACCTGCGACCAGCGGTGTGTTCTCGTCGTCATAGTAGCACTGCAAAGTACCGTCGGTTCTCTCAAGCAGAAAACTCGACCAGAGCCCACGTGAAGGCGGGGCGCCTTTCTCAAATTCGAGCCGTTCGACAGTGGAATGGGCCACCCATGTCTGGCCGCCATCTTGGCTGGCGGCCACGTTGATGGAAAACGACGGCCGGGTCGAGAATTGGCCGCGATACTTGTTGTGGCGGTGGCAGTAGAGGATCTGACCGTTAGCCCGTTGGAGCAAGTGACCGTCACCGATATCAACCTGGGGATCGTCATCGCGGACGATCGTGGCGATGACCTGCCAGGAGCGCCCAGCGTCACGGCTCCGCGAACAAATGACTCGCATCCCCTGCTCTTCTCTTGCGGTTCGACTGGCGAGGACATCTCCGTTTGTCAGTTCAACGGCACCCTTGGCACCGCCGGCAGGCAGGACCGATTGCTCCCACCGGACCTGAACATCACCGGCAGATGCCAGCGTTATCGAAAAGCTGACCGCGGCCAGGGAGACCGCCAAACAGAGTCGTACGAAAGGGGCGTAGTACATTTTTTTTTGCGGCAAAGTGAATAGACTGAGTGAACATCTCACTGCGATCATTGCGTGCGCCCGACACAAATATGTCACAATCCGTATGTGGCGTGGCACCTTTGATCAGGGAGGCACCTCAACTTCGCGAGCTGCTCCCCGGTCGCAAGTCCACCTATTCTACTTCGTCTGCCACGAATAATGTACGATGTATGGCGCGATAACAACTTGCCGTTGCTCGCATCCAGGCATATTCCCATTTCTGTTCCACTCGCTCCTCCAGCCCCGTCGGGTTTATCCCGGCGGACTGCGGACTGGCCGGCTACTGGAGATGCGATGAGAAGTGTGCCGGCCGAGGCGGGTGTCGGAAGGCAAAGCGGCGACACGGCCCAGGCCGCAACAGGCCGCGGCTTGATTCGGTCTCGAAGGCGTGCCGCTGTGATGGCACGTTGAGGATTCGACCGAAGGTATGTCGTGGTGTGACGGTAGCTGACCAGTTGTGGCTCCGCCGGGATAAACCCGACGGAAGCCTGAAAGAATGCGGCTTGCGCGACATTTCGGGTCCCACCCCGGATTCTGGTGTGCCGGCGCTCGCCTGCTGAACTGAGCCAACTGCCAACTTTGTGCGTGGCGAGCTTGTCACACCTACAAGATCCGGCAATCGGCTAGAATAAAACGCCAAGGGAAGTTCTCGCGCGTTTGAGTAGAGCATCCATCGAAGGAGTTCTTCAGTGAGCACACGACACGTGATATTTGCCGCACTGGTTATCACTGGATACGCTTTTCTTCCAGCCGCAGTCAAGGCACGTTGTGCAGAGACGCAGCACCGCTTTGTTTTCTGCGCCACGGCCGAGAACGATCTGGTTCGCGTGGCGGCGCAGTGTGGCCTGGCGGCCACGCGATGCGACTCGCCTGAGGAAGCTGTGCAGACAGCACCGGCCGGAAGTGGCGTGCTGATCCTCGCCGACGGCTATCCGGAGCGAGCGACGACCGTCACGACTGCTGTGCTGGAAACAGCCGCTAGTAAACACCTGCGACTCTACATCGAGTATCCTGCCGCTCTGCCCGGCCTGCAGGTTGGCCCGACAATGGAGTTTGCGGCTCGAGACGGATTGTCGTCACTTCCGACGCTTTCGGGCCAACGCTCCACCCGATGCGAATCGCGATGGCCAATGCTTGCCGCATGATGCAAGTGGAGTTCCCCAGTTCCCATCTGGTGGCGGCGAAGGTGGCGGGGGTCAATACCGCTGTCTTCGGCTTGCAGGACACCAAGACCTATCCCATCCTCTTCGAGCATCCGCGGGGCGACATTCTGGTAGCCACCACCAAGCTCAGCCACTTCGTTACCGGTCGCTACATGCCGCAAGATGCCTGGGCTGCCATCTGGAAGATGATCCTCGACTGGGTCCAGCCGGCGGGCAACGTGCCCGAGCTGACGTGGACGGCGACGGTTCGTCCCTCGTATGGCATGGATGAACAACTGCCAGCTGATGCCCAACTGCAAGCCGTGCGCAGGGCAACTGCCTGGTTTACCAAGAACCGAGTTCTCCGGCACCCGGACTGGCCGAAGGAGTCGCTGGACTGGGCGCTGACCTATAACACGGTCCGAGAGAAACCTGGTGACGATTGGCCGCGGGGCGACGGATCTCTCGGCCTGCTGGAAGGCTACAGTTCGACGATCCGGCTCGACGGAAGCCAACCGATGCGTTACGCCGTGCGGAATGACTGCATGAGTGAAGTGGCCATGGCGTTAGCATTCGACTCCAAGGTCAACGCCAACCCGCAAAGTGAGACAGTCGCCGCGAATCTCTTGGATTATCTCTTTGTAAAATCTCCGCTGGCCCAGGGGTCACGTGCGGACCCGGTCAGTCCTTCCTACGGACTGGTTGGCTGGTCCCTGGACTCTCCGGACAAATACTGGGGTGACGACAACGCCCGGGCCTTGCTCGGCATACTGGCTTCCTCGGCATTACTGAAAACGCCGCGGTACAACGACAATGTCGCGAGGTGCCTTGTAGCCAACTTCCGCACATCGGGTACGAATGGTTTTCGCAATGCCTGCGTGGTCGACGAGGAATTGCAGCGTCGGGGCTGGAAGTGGTTTGCCGGCAATGAGCATGTACAATACTCGCCGCACTATCAGAGCTGGCTCTGGGCCTGCTTTTTGTGGGCCTACGAGAAAACCGGTTACGAGCCGTATCTGACGACGAGCGAGAACGGCATCCGCATGCTGATGGAAGCCTATCCCGATCGGTGGTATTGGGTACTTCACAGCAGCCAGATCGAGCGGGCTCGAGCCCTGTTGCCTCTCGCCTGGCTGGTCCGAGTCGACGACACGCCACAGCATCGCAATTGGCTCCGCCTGGTGGCGTCCGATCTGCTGGCTGCGCAAGTTGAGAGTGGAGCGATTTGCGAGACGCTTGGTGGGACAACGACAGGCATGGCATCGAACCAGGAGTATGGAACTGGCGAGGTGACGCTCATTCAGCAAAATGGGGATACGATCTGCGATTCACTTTACACATGCAACTTCGCGCTCATCGGGTTGCACGAGGCTGCGTCGGCTACCGACGATCCGCTCTACGCCAACGCCGAAAAGAAACTTGCCGATTTCCTCTGTCGCATACAGGTTCAATCGCAAGCTCATCCGGAACTCGACGGAGCCTGGTACCGCGGATTTGATTTCCACAGGTGGGAGTATTGGGCCAGCAATGCGGATTGGGAATGGGGTGCCTGGTGCACGGAAACCGGCTGGGGAACGCCGTGGATCGCTACGACACTGGCCTTGCGCCAGACGAACACGTCGCTGTGGGATCTGCTGTCGAAATGCGAGATGGCCGAGTCGCTGGAAAAATCCCGCGCCGAAATGCTGTCGGATCTCGAGTTCCGAGCCAGTCGCGAGAAGCTGCCGTAGCTGAAGCCGCCGTAGCTGAAGCCGCCGTAGCTGAAGCCGCCGTAGCTGAAGCCGCCGAGGCTTCAGCGGAAGTGGCATACGGACCACGCTGCTGCTGGAGACGTAGCTGAAGCCGCCGAGGCTTCAGCGGAAGTGGGATACGGATTACGCTGCTGCTGGAGACGTAGCTGAAGCCGCCGAGGCTTCAGCGGAAGTGGCATACGGATTACGCTGCTGCTGGAGACGTAGCTGAAGCCGCCGAGGCTTCAGCGGAAGTGGCATACGGATTACGCTGCTGCTGGAGACGTAGCTGAAGCCGCCGAGGCTTCAGCGGAAGTGGCATACGGATTACGCTGCTGCTGGAGACGTAGCTGAAGCCGCCGAGGCTTCAGCGGAAGTGGCATACGGATTACGCTGCTGCTGGAGACGTAGCTGAAGCCGCCGAGGCTTCAGCGGAAGTGGCATACGGACCACGCTGCTGCTGGAGACGTAGCTGAAGCCGCCGAGGCTTCAGCGGAAGTGGCATACGGATTGCGCTGCTGCTGGAGACGTAGCTGAAGCCGCCGAGGCTTCAGCGGAAGTGGGATACGGATGCGCTGCTGCTGGAGACGTAGCTGAAGCCGCCGAGGCTTCAGCGGAAGTGGCATACGGATTACGCTGCTGCTGGAGACGTAGCTGAAGCCGCCGAGGCTTCAGCGGAAGTGGGATACGGATTGCGCTGCTGCTGGAGACGTAGCTGAAGCCGCCGAGGCTTCAGCGGAAGTGGGATACGGATTCGCTGCTGCTGGAGACGTAGCTGAAGCCGCCGAGGCTTCAGCGGAAGTGGGATACGGATTACGCTGCTGCTGAGCCCTGGCGGGCCCAGCTACGGGCGGGCCCATACGGGCGGGCCCAGCTACGGGCGGGCCCAGCTACCCAGCGAATTGTCGTGCAAGGTCATGGACTTACTGGACGGGCACGAGGGGATCTGCGAGAAAGACAGGTAATGGAACCTCGGCTGGACCCAAAGACAGAGACGTTCGATGCGTTTGATTTCTGTCAACGTGGGCGTAAATCGGCCTACCTTCGGGAGATCACCATGCGACACATCCACCGACTCACGATCATCGGCTTGTTGTGCGGGTGCGGGATGTTTTCCCACACAGCCGCAGCGCAGTGGAACACGATCTACGGTTCGGCGCGAGAGCAGGCACGCCAGTTATCCAGTGCCTCGCTGGCCGTGCCGCTGTCACCCGACCAGTGGGAAGCGACGGCCTCGCAACGGCGGGAAATGTGGCGCGAGATGATCGGTCTATCCCCACTGCCGCCGCGCACACCATTGGCCGCTACCATCACCGGCGTGCTGGAACGCGGGGACTATGTGGTTGAGAAGATCCACTTCCAAAGTGTCCCGGGAGCCTACGTGGCCGGCTAATCTCTATCGCCCGGCCACGATCACGGGTCGACTGCCGGCGGTGCTCTACCTGTGCGGCCACTCGAAAGGGAAAGTGAATCCGCCGTACCAGGCCAATCCGCGCTGGTTCGGGCAGCATGGCTATGTCGCCTTGGTCCTCGATCCGATTCAGCTGGGTGAATCGCAGGGATTGCACCACGGCACGTATCGGGAAGGACGTTGGGACTGGCCCAGCCGCGGTTATACGCCGGCCGGAGCGGAAGTGTGGAACGCGATGCGAGCCCTCGACTATCTGGAGACGCGCGAAGACGTCGACGCGCAGCGGATGGGAGTCACAGGGTTGAGCGGCGGTGGTGTCATCTCCTGGTGTCTGGGTGCTGCCGATGAGCGAGTCAAGGTCGTGGTGCCCGTTTGCCAATCGGGAAGCATCGAACAGGTGGTGACCGATCGAAGCACCGACGGCCACTGCGACTGTGCTTTCTGGATCAACTATTACCGCTGGTGCTGGCCCGACATCGGCGCCTTGATCGCTCCCCGATCGCTGTTGATTGCCTCCGGCTCAGAAGACATCTTGTGGCGTCCCAGCGGATACCGTGACGTGGCACAACGCATCCGACGTCAATACGCTGCCTTGGGGGCCGACAGCCATTTCGATCTCGTCGAAGACCTGACGCCGCACGGTTACACGCCGAAACTGCGCCGCGCGATTTTCACCTGGTTCAATACGCATTTGAAAAACGATCCAACGCCCGTCACGGACGACGTGACGGACTTCGTGGAACCGGAGGAGAACCTGCTCGTGTTTGGCGGTAAGCTGCCCGAGCAAGATGAAATGCGACGAATTGACAAGCTGCTTGTGCAGCGAGCTGAACTGCCGACGATCGGCGACGAGGCAGCTTGGCGTGCTCATCAGGAGACAGCGCTGAAGAGACTGCGAGAATTGACATTTCGCTATACGCTATCGGACCACGCTGCGCGTCAGCGGGAAATCCGTTTGGATGGCGGCGAGGCGAATGGCACATTTGCCACGTGTTCTTTCGAGACGCTGGATGGTGTGACCCTCGGCATCAAGACAAAGCGGCCGACGGACGCGAAATCGTCGATTCCGACAGTGGTGTGCGCGGTGCAACCGGACGCGCGCAGCACCTTTGCCGGTGGCGGATCTTCCCGGCCCAGTGTGCGCGGCGAGTTCGCCACGGCGGTGGTCGAGGTGCGCAACACGGCGGCCACGTCGCTCGGTCCCGGATACCTTTGGACAGCGCGACGCACGTATCCGCTGTTGGGCGAAACACTCCCCGAGCGGCAGGTCAGTGATCTATCGGCCGCCATCACGCTCCTGCGACAACAGCGCGTGACGGGCCCCGTGGCAGTGTATGGCCAGGGCTACACGGCGCCGCTGGCCATCTATGCCGCGTTGCTCGATCCTCACATCACCGAGATCATATTGGCCGATCCTCCCAGCAGCCACGAAGATCCGACAACGCCGGAGTTTCTCGGGGTGCTACGCATCGGCGATCTACCTCACAACCTGGCTTTGGCATATCCGCGCCCCATTACGTTCGTGGGGAGTATGCCGGATGCCTACCAATGGACACGGCAACTTTACGAGAAACTGGGCGCCGCCGATCGCCTTCGAGTCATTGGCAGCATGGGCGATTGGCAGCCGCGTTGATTCCTTGATGTAGCCACGCTTGCCAAAGCGTGGAGGACCAGAGTAGCGTAGAGCTTGGGGGAGACACACGTGAAGCCAGCAAAGAGATTATCACTCGCTCTATTGTTGCTCGCGTTCTTATCCATCGGTCCCGTCTGTAACACTCAGACACACAATACCCAGACCCACGACGACGCCTTCAGTGACGCCGGGTTGCTCAAGGCAGATGCGTCGGATCTGCAGCACACCATTTTTACTCCGCACCTGGAGGCACCCGTCACTCAGGACCAGAACATCCTGTGGTGTGGAAGCTTCCAGCTGGCGTGGAACGAGGCGATCTCGCTTGTCAAGGAGGACCTGCATTTCGACAGCGACCCCGGCATGGTGCCGATCCTCAACAAGCAATCCTTCACCAAACGGGACCTCGACGCACAGTCGTACGTGGCCGTGGCCGGCTTTGTGCGAGACGACGTGTTCGGCCAGATTGTGCGTCAGCTGCAAGAGACATTCAAGGGTCAGGCTACACCGCGGTATATTCCACCCCCGGACCTTACACCGCGTCCGCAAGACATCGTGGTCTACTCGTACCTGTTCAAGAACCTCGAGTTTCCGATTCCCTTTGAGCGAGTCGACGAGCCGCTCGTGTTTGGGACAGAGCGTGTGCCATGCTTTGGGATTGGCGAGAAGTACAAGCCGAAACACGTGGACATGCTCGAGCAACTCGCGATCCTGGATTATCAAAGCGAAGACGATTTTGTCATTGAATTGAAAACCAAGAGCACGCTCGACAGAGTGATTCTGGCAAAGACGCCGCCACAGGCAACTCTCGAGGCTCTGGTGGCAGCGGTTGGGATGCGTGCCACGAATGTGGAACCCACGCAACCTCTGATTGGCGATATCCTGAAGGTCCCCAAGCTGAACTTCGATATCACGCGGCAGTACGATGAACTTACAGGCAAGAGACTACTCGTCACGAATCCGAACGTTGCCCAGGATCTATTGGTACTGAGTGCTCTTCAAAACGTCAGGTTCCAGTTGGACGAAAAAGGGGTGCGTCTGCGCAGCGAGTCACACATAGCCTTCGGGTGCTCGGCACAACCTGAACCGCCTCCAGCAAAACACATCATGGTTTTCGATAAGCCATTCCTGATCCTGCTGCAGCGGCAAGAGGCGAAGTCGCCCTATTTCGCCCTTTGGGTTGGGAATCCAGAACTACTCGTGAAAGCGAACGAGTAGCGTAGGGTGTGACCATTGGAGGCGTTCAAGCATGTCGTGTGAGCCACCGCCGGTAGTCCAACATGCAATTCCCCCCGCGGATACCCGTAATCGCAATTGGCGAGTGGTCGCTCTAATGGGGGTGGCTGCAACGTTAGCCATGGCGCTGTTCCAGAGCTTTCCACTGGAGCCTCGTCAGAGCCGCGGGGTTCTGTTCGCGGGAATCCTCGTGTTGGTGACACTGGCGGTCCTCCGCACCTTGTTTCGGCCGGCGTGGCAGTTGCTCTCGTCGAAACCTGACATACTGGTGCCAGTCGGCGTGGCGTTGCTTGCATCGACGGCTGTCGACCTGTTGGCAAGACTGCCGTTGTTGCACGCACTGTTGATGCCCAGCTGGTCATTGAACCTGCTTGGCTTGGCGCTCAGCCTTTCACTGGGCACCGTTCTGAGCATCGTCATCTGGACCGCCTTCGCCGCCTGGCAAACCGACTTGATACTGCGCGCTGTCCGAAGCACGGACGTTCTGGACGTCGCTCCCTGGCCACCCATACGGCAGCACTTCCTCCGCACCTTCGTGGTGTTGATGGTCGGTGTGGGAGTGTTGCTGGCGAGCATTGTGCCGGCGGTGGCACTCGGTGCGGCGACTTTGATCTTGGCACTTCCGGCAATGGGCGTGATCGGAGTGGTCTGGAATCTGCTCACAGCCGCGTTGCTGCCGGTCGTCTTGCTCAGCCCGAGTCCACTGCCGGCGGCGCTGCGCGAAGGCTTCCGGTACAGTTGGAGTCTCAAAGGACGGTGGTGGAGGCAGCTTGTCGCGCATTTGCTGCTGTTAGGCATCCTGCTTTTCCTGCGCGTGCACTTTACGTCAACCGTTCAAAGGAATGACCCAGGACGCCGCGTCGTCAACATGAATCAGCAGGCACAAACGAGCGTGAAATGGCAGGTGAACGCGTTTTGGACCGGCGGCTACGAAAACGGATGCCGCTGGTATTCGAAATATGCCGAGGCAATCGAGACACAACCCCTTCCGATTATTTCCCAGGTGCTGGCGATTCTCTTCCTCGTGGTCGCCTTGGCGATGAAGATCACTGTGGTGCGAGAGCTGCCGTGCTCGGGAAAAGACGCGCTCGAAGTGCTGCTTGGCACGTCGTGGGAGAATGGTTCGATGGGTAGTTGACCGTATGCCGAGGTGCCGCCGCTCGCGGTTGCGTTGATGGGTGCCGCAGTGTCGTCACCGGCGAGCTTGTTAACTACTCACTACTCACTACTCACTACTCACTACTCTGTCCGGAAGACGATGCGACGGGTGGTGGACCGTACTCTGGTGTGCCGGCGTTTGCCGTGGCGATGATGGATGTCGTAATGTCGTCGCCGGCGAGCTTGTCACACCCTACGGCATTTCCAGGATAACTTGAAGTTCCTGAAACGCGGTGTGCTCACCGCCAGCCGTTTCGGTCACGGGCGAGATGGCCCATACCAGCCATCGATAGGAACCCAACGGCGAATTGTTGCTGCGCCGGACAGAGGTGGCGACATAATCGGTCGTAGCAGCTTGCTGGGTATCCACGTCGATGATTGGCGTAAAACTTCCCCCATCCTCGACGTTCCAACCGGGGTCGTGATCCGCGGCGCTGCCATACAACACAAATCGCTGCCTGCCGCGATTATCGTTCTGGTTGTACGAGAAGGTATTGACATGCGCAATATTGCGCACCTCGCCCAGGTCCATTTTGTAAGCTCCGTGGGTGACTCCGTTGCCAAACACCGAACCATAATTTGGTGCTAGTTCGCCATCTGTGAGCGTCGTAAGGGGTTCGTTGTTCGTGCCCGGTGCGCTGGCTTCGATTGCTGCTGAAAAAGTGGCGGAGTTCCGAGCCAATGGAATGGATTGAAAGTTCTTGTCGTTTTGATATTCGCTTTTCACGAAAACATAGTCGGTCACGTCGACAGACACCGCTGACTGCCTGCGTTGCAGGCCGATCGCAAGTTTTTTGCCGGCTGCCTGATCCTGCATGGCCAGTAGCTGGTCGAGGGTCCGCACGATTACACCATTACAGGTCAGGATCACATCGTCTTGCTGCAAGCCACATCTGGCGGCATCGCTCGCCTGGGGAACCTTTCGCATCAGCACTCCATATTCTCCTGGCAATCCGTAGGCAGATCGATCGCTAAGACCGGAAATGTTTCGTACCGGGGCTTGCCACAGATATCGTGGTCGCTGGACAACCTGTTGTGCCGCGTCACCGTCGGCCGAAGTCGTCAAGGTGGGGAACTGTGGAGTCCGAGCAATCGCTTTGAGTTCGGGCTTTTGAACTCCAAACCGATCCATGGGAAAATTTATGAATCCCAGCTTGATCGCCGGCGAGCTATCGAGCACACGATAATCGCCCTCTTTGGGATCCATGAACATCGCATCGGCCATGATCGAGTGTTCGTCGCGTTGCGATTGTTGAGCCAGTTTCACAGCGGGCTGCGGCACCGCTGCATCCGGGCGATGAACAAGATTATCGTCCATCTCTCGACCCCAGGGAGTGGCCGGCATGCCGCCAGCGGGAAGGTAGTGGTCGGTGAACATGATGTTGCGACGAACAACGTCCTGGCTGTGTTTGTACCACACATGCGGATGAAACCCGTTGTTGACGATGACATTGTTTTCAACAACGCGGTAAAACCCTTCGCGGTTCTTTATGCCTCCATGGAGGCACAGATTGCTGGTCACGATGTAGTTGCTGGAACCGTCGTCCAGATCGATGTCCCAACCGTGATCGCACCGCCAGCGATTGTTCCGCAGCACAATCGGCTTGACGACGTCCAGCCGCGGCGTCTCCTGGTGGTCCTGCCAGACCGCATCGTCGTTCAGATCGAGATCGGTAAGGTTCCAGAACCGGTCGCGTCCCCACGCGTTGAACGAACCATGGTCCCCCGTCTCTTTGACTGTGTCAAACACGTCGCAAAACTCGATCGTATGGCCGCCCCAACAACCGTCACCGATATTGATACCGGCCCGCGGCACGTCATAGATCGAGCAATGCCGGACAGTGATACTCTGCGCCAACTCGATCTGTACCCCCGCCGTCTGTTTCTCCACGCGCCCCGTCCGATAGATCAGGGAGTCGTCCACCAGGCAATCCGCGGGATAGTTGTCCGTTTGTGGACCGGCCGTCTTGTCGATTTCGGCGTAGCTCTGACGTTGCCCGTACTCGAATAACGGATTGCGCAGCCCGTGGATCGCCGACGAAGGCAACACCGTTGGCGCCAGCATCCGCAATGTGGCAACCGCGGATCGTGACTCGCCGATTGTAGTTGTTGACAAATACTCCGTTCCCGCCAACTTGATCGAGAAAGCAATCCGCCAGCGTGCAATCCTCGGTCCCGTCAAAGAACACCGCCCCGCCACGGTAGATGGTCCAGTCACTTCGCAACAGCGGTTCACGGTTATCCATGAACGTCCGTGCCGCATGTCGAAAGACGAGATCTCTGAGCGTTAGAAACCGCACCGGCTGCGTGTTGGTTGCCACGCAGCTCGACCAAATGTCGCAACCGCACTGCCTCGACGGTGGCCGTGGTCAGGTTCAGACCGGCCGGTGGGAAGAAGTAGAGGAGATTGCGATTGCTGTCCAGAAACCACTCGCCGGGCGCATCAAGTTCTTCCAGCACGTTCTCGACGAAGCGGTATTGGTCGTGCATGCCCATTTGCCGGTTGTTCTGCCAGCCTCCCTCGTACTGCAATGTTCCGTCAGCGTTCTTGCCGGTAATCCGGTAATGATAGCCGCCCCACATGTGACGGTGCATGGCGTGCAGGAAGCCGCCGCGTGGATCAGTCCACTGGCGGATTCGCTGGGGATCGATGGCATCGGCCGCATAGCCATTAAAGATCGGCTGTTCGGGATCGTAGTTGGGATAGCGTGCCATCGGCTGGCGCAGACCGTTAACGAACAACTGATCGCCGATCAGGCCAGTTGGGACGGTCGCCTGCATGATGCCATCGCGCCAAGGCGTCCAGGTAAGTGGTGGCAGCCTCAGGCCGCCACTGATCACAGCTTCTTCGTGCTGGTAGGACTCGTAGACGACCGGAGCCGCTTCAGTTCCGGAATCTTCCGCGGTAAAGACCACCGCTTCCGGCAGATAGTACGTCCCTCTTCGCAGCTGGACCGTGACTGGCTCGCGGCCGCCGACCTGTCGAGCAGCCTGCTGCGCACGCTGCAGCGTCGCAAAAGGTCTTTCCAACGTACCGGGGTTCGTGTCCGCGCCGTTGGGATCGACAACATACGTTTCGGCACGTACCGGTGAACTATCGGCGACCGAAAACACAAATCCCAACAGCGCCATGGTGACAACCAACAAGAAGCGATCGCTGGTCACAGTCATTGGAACTCCTAAATGCGTGAACGACACTCGGCAACAACCCGGCCGCGGAATCCGTTAATTGGATATGGTTTGCCGCAACCTCGTTTAACCCGCAGCCGGAGGCAAGGATGCAGCGCGTACCACTCCTCGTTCTCGGTGGCGGATCAAGCGGCTGTGCAGCCAATCCTTCATTGCTTTGCTTCAAACAGCTGAAACTCCTCGATGGTGGGAACTTCATTGGCCTGGAGGATATTCAACCGGAAGAAACGAGCGGCGATCGGCGGGAATTCAAAGACCTTGCTGCCGGCGATCGTGGTGCCGGTCACAACCGGCTTCCATGCATCGCCGTCTTTGTATTCGATGGCGAACTGCTCGGTGCGTGGATAGCCGATTTCCATCACCACGGCCCGGCCCACTTTCCTTTCCGTCTGCAAGTCGACTTCGATCCAGCCGCTGCGCGAGTCGGGTGCCCCTCCCCAACGCGTCGCGAGGTCCCCATCCACCGCTTTGTCAGCTTCATAGCCATCTCCCCACACACTGGAGGCTTGAACCGGTTTGTCTTGCGACGCCGGTACCAGTGGCGGGTTCTTGATCAACTGGCCGACTTTGCGCAGCGTCTGCAGATCGATGTCGCGGAGTCGGCCCTCGTAGTTTGGCCCGACGTCGATCGAGAAGATGTTGCCGTATTTCAGTGCGCCGAGGTAGTCACTGTAGAGCTTCTCGGCGGGCAAACAGAGATTGTCGTGCTGGGGCAAGGAGTAGAACCACATGGCCCCCCCTTCGTGGGCCGGCAGAATCGGATAGGTGAACTCGGCCAGCAGATATCCTTGATATCTTGTTTCGTTGTCCTTGTTGAACGAAGCGGCGGCGGCGGTGCCCAACGGGCCGGGCCGGCCGACTTCGCGCAGGCTGACTTCGCCGGCTGGTTCACCGTGGTTGAACCCGATCAGTGTGCCCGGTTGACACTGATGACACCACTTGACGGTCTCCTCGTGATTCACGCCACCGGTGCCTTGGGCGTGGTCAAACCAGATATACTCGATTGGTCCATATTGCGTGAGCAGTTCTTTCAGCTGCGTCTTCTTCATCTCGGCTGTATAGCCACCGGGATGATAGTCCTTATTGTCGTCGAACTCGCCTTCGGAAAAATAGGCCAGCCTAATACCGTATTTGTCGCACGACTTGCGCAGCTCCGCTAACACATCGGCACCTAGCGGTGCGTTCGTGACTTTGCGGTCGGTGGTCTTGGTATCCCAGAGACAGAAACCATCGTGGTGTTTGGTCAGGAAGAGGATGTACCCCATGCCCGCTTCCTTGGCGGTGCGAGCCCACTGGTCCGTGTCGCAATTCGTGGCCTTGAAAAATGCGATGTCCTTCACGCCTGGAGTCCATTCCTGGCCGGAGAACGTACTGAAACTCCAACATATGAACATGCCCCAGCGAAGGCTTTTCAGTTCCTCCGCCCTCTGCTGCATATTCACCGGCTCGGCTGTGGCACGGCTGACCAGCAGGCTCAGCAACAGGACGACGAGAGTTACACGTTTCATAACTGACCTCTTTCCCACCAGCGGCCGGTAGCCGCAGCCAAGGGCAAAGGGTCCCCAGCGGATGGTCGTGCTGACTTGGACGACCGAAACGATTAGTAGCTTGGTCATGCCGGTCCGTTTGTAGATCATCGGTGGGTCCTTCACGGTAGACAGTGTGGCACAGTCTGTTGGTCGAGGTAACTCTCGGTCCAGTTGGCCGGGCGGTGTGTTTTCGACTGGACATGTAAGGCGGGCGAAACATCCGACTATTGCCATTGTCCACAGGTTAGCGAGGGATTGCAACAGACACCGACCCCAAGATTGTAGGCGTCCCGGGAGTTTCTCGATCTTCCTTCACGATCAACACGACGCAGTACCAGCCGAAAGAGGTGGTAATCCTCACAACTGCGGCGTGGGAATGGGCCTTCGGCTGTGATATGTTTTACTTGCGCAGCCCTGCGGGCCACTTGTTTGACCCGCGCGGTAGGCGAGGATCTGAGTGTTGATCGGTACGAGCGGCGTCCTCGCCTGCGGCTGCGGGTTAAACGAGTACCATCGTTACGGCAGAGCGATGGGGAACTCGCACATAGCTTAGGAGAGAGGAAGTGAATACCATGCGCACCTGGTGCAACGCGTTGGTGTTATGGTTTGTGTTCGCGTGCCTGACCGGACATGCGTGGGCTCAACAAGGACCCAACCTGCTCGAAGATCCATCATTTGAGATCCCGAAAGAGCGGGACCAGTTCGGACTGGTCTTCGCCAAATGGGGTGGTTGGAAGTACGAAGGCGATTGCAGTTTCGCGGTCGGCCAGGTGGCTCGTACAGGCAAGTATTCATGCCTGCTGATCGGCGGCGCCGGTGCCAAGATTCGTACGGCCCAATTGCGTGAACTGGAACCGGGGCGTTATCAGATCACGGCCTATCTCCGCGGGTTGGATATCGGCACCGGCATCTGGAACGCATCGACGGAGTTCATGTTCAACGACAAGTACGTGCCGCTGAAGAAGAACGGTACGTTCGGGTGGACCAAGCTAACGTACGTAGCGGACGTCAAGGAAAAGAAAGAAGCGGGCCCATCGTTCGGCATGTTTGCACCCGGCTACTTCTGGATCGACGACGTGTCGCTGGTCAAAGTCGGCAATGATGTGCCGCTGACGGACGAACCGATTCTCGGTCCGGAAGAATCACCGATCGCGCCTCCTGCAGAATTGGCGGTCGACGCCGTGCGTTGCAGCGAGTGCGGTTACCGAAACATGCCCGCGTGGAAGAAGTGCTACGCCTGCGGATCATCGCTGAACGTCAAGCAGACGGTCGGCTAGCGGCCCGCCGGTCAAGCTGATCACATCGTTTGAAGACAAGAATCCGTTCAGCGGTGGCGAGGTGGTCGAACAGCACGCCACGGACGGGACGAAGGCCCTGCGGATCGACAAGTCGTATGCCGTGATGGATGGGCCGCAGGATTGGTCGGGCTATGACTTTCTGAAGGCCGACTTGCATGTCGAGGCTGATGATCCGTTCGAGTTGTATATCGAAGTCCGGGATACGGCTACGCGCGACTACTGGACACGCGTCAATTATGTGACGGTCGCGCCGCCGGGGCAGAGCACCTTGATCATTCCGGTCAAACAGCTGTACGTGGGCGAGAAAGTCGCGGCCGGGACGTATGCTGCTGTTGGACAGTATCACGCGTTTCGTGCTGGGCATCGGCGAGTCGCCACCAGCGCCTCTGTTTGTGGACAATGTGCGGCTCGAGCGTGATACGTCCACGCAAGGAGTCACGTTCGACGGATTGTTCGCGTTTGATTTTGGATCGAGCACTAGTCCGGTCATGGACGGCTTCTGGCAGATCACACCCGGTACGCTGTACAGCAGGGGACGCGGTTACGGACTGCTGGATGCCCGGATCTGGCGCGTGTTCGACGCCCTACAACCAGACCCGCTCTACCAGGATTTTGTCTGCATCGAGCGCGGCGGTTTGGCAGTCGACGTGCCCAATGGCAAGTACCGAGTGTTTGTCAACGTCGACAGCCCGTCCGGGTTTTGGGGCGAGTACCAGGTGTATCGCGAGCGAGCAATTCTGGCGGAAGGCCAGCCGGTGGTGACGGACAAGATGGACTTTGCTCATTTCCAGGAAAAGTACTTTCGCTTCTGGAACGTCGAGGACTCGCCGGCCGACAATACTTTTGACAAGTATCAGAAGGCGTACTTCCAGGAGAAACTGTTCGATGTTGACGTGACGGACGGGCAGTTGAATATCGACTTCCAAGGCGACAACTGGAGTTGCTGCGTTTCGGCAGTCGTGCTCTTTCCGGTCGCCAAAGCGGCTGAAGGGGAAGCATTTCTCAGATACGTGGCACAGAAACGCCGGTTCTACTTCGACAACTATTTTAAGCGAATCCTCCACCGCCCGACCGGAGACAAGCTGCAGCCCAGTGCGAATGACGAGCAACGCGGCTACGTCGTGTTCCAACGCGACTACATGCAGGACGTGTATTACAACGACACGCCGCGCAGCGCCGAGATCGGTAGTCCGCTGCGTGGCGAGGCGTTTGCAGGTGAACAGGAACCGCTCACCATGAGCGTGGTCCCGCTGCGCGACCTCGGCCAGGTTACCGTGACGGCCAGTGACCTGCGCAGTCCCCGCGGCGTCATTCCGGCCAGCGCGATTGATGTGGGATTCGTCTCGTACCGCGTTAGTCGCGTCACGATGGAGGGTTCGGTCTACACGATCAGTCCGCGATTGATCATGCCGACGGGCGTGGTGGAAGTTCCCAAGGACGTCACGCGCCGGTTCTGGCTGACGGTCAAGACACCGGTCGACGCACAACCTGGGCTGTATCAAGGCACCCTGACGATCACACCGCAGCAGGGTGGCGTGACCGAGGTGCCGGTTGACATTTCGCGTCCGTGCTGGGACACTCGATCCGGTGGATGTCCCGGCCGGGCCATGGGGCTACACCATCTCGACGCCATGGAACGGTGACGATCCTGCGGCAGCGACCTGGAACCAGAACATGTTGCAGCGCAGTCTCCGCAAGATGCGCGAGTACGGTTGCACCACGTTTAGTGGCATTCCGTCGATCGCTTACCGTGGCTTCCAAGATCAGCAGCCAGTGCTCGATTTCGCCGCGGCCGACGCCCAGATGAAAATGGCCAAGGAACTAGGCTTTTTGGCAGTGGTCTCGTACGGCGGGGGCGTGTCGGGGATTAACGCGTACTATCAGGACACGCAAGCCATGAACGCGGCAGGCTTTCAAGACTACGCCGAGTTCGTGAAGGCGGTCTACACGGCGATCCAGAAACACGCTGAGCAACAGGGCTGGATTCCCGTCTACTACAATCTGGGTGACGAACCGTTGGGCGATGACTTGACACGGTCGGCCGAGAATGCGGAAGCTTACCGCAAAGCATTCCCGCAGGGCCCGCCGTTCTTTACCGCAGCCAGTAGTTTTAGCGGCAGCGACCAGAGCGACCCACACTTCCGCTTGTCGAAGGCGCTGCACGTCGTCGATTGGAACGGTCACGACGAAGACGGCGGTGAATCTGCTGCACAAGGCGGGCAGCGACTGGGCCTTCTACAATGGTGGCAACCGATGGACGTTTGGCGATTACATGTACAAGGCAGTCAAGCAGTTTCGCATGCAGTTTCGCGTCTCCTGGCACTGGAACGTCGTCGCCGGCGATCCGTACTACGCGCTCGATTGCCGGGAAGACGACTACGCCTGGTGCAACTCGTCACCCGACGGCCAGTTATTGCCGTCGATTCATTTCGAACAGATACGTGAGGGCCTGGACGATTATCGCCGATTGCTCACGGCCACACGACTGGCCAAGGAGCATGCCGGCACGCCCGCCGCACAGGCCGCGGAACGTTTGGTCGCGAAACGGCTGGCCGCCTTCAAGCTCGGTCAGCGCGAACATGATCCACTGTTCGGTCCCGACGACTGGACCACGTTCCGCCAGCAGCTCGATGATGCCATTGAAGCGCTGCGTGATTGAATGAAGATGTCCCCTTCACGCGGGCTTGACCCGCAACCCAATAGCGGGATGAATCCCCGCTGCAAAATCCGAAATCCGAATATCGAAATACGAAACAAATTCAAAATCCGAATGTCTCAATGACCAAAACGCCGCAGCGAGGATGCCTTGTTCGCTGCCGATAGCCCACGAATCACCAGTTTCTGTCATTTGCATTTCTGTCATTCGTATTTGTTTCGGATTTGGTGCTTCGGATTTGGAACATGTGCGCACCTTGCGCGCATCCTACACGCTAAGACTTTAATCGAGGTTTCGGGAAATCGTCGGGCTCAACTTCATGCATCGCCGCGTTCGTCATCGTCGCTGCGCAGCATGCGAATGATATGACGAGCAAGGTGATCTGTTATCTCGCGATGGCGTGGTACGGGCTGCGAGATGCGGGAGTCTGGATTTCGATACCAATCGTGCTTCGCCCCGTGCCGAATCAAGACGCATCCAAACCCTTCGATAATTCTGATGAGTTCGACGCGTTTCATGACACGATCAAGTCCTCAATTCGTCGAGCACCGGGAATAGCACCTGACGACAGATCAGTGTACAGGTCCCTGAGGTGCTCCCTTAATTCGTCAGGACTTTCTCCCTGCGTCCAATAGTCAGGGTATTCCTGGAGATAGCCAATCCAAGTTTCAGCTTCCTGCCACACGACAATCTTCACACTTTGCATCAGCTCGCCTCGCATCAGAATGACCACAACTCACCTGCATTGTATGAAAGGACCCCACCCTCCGGCAACGACTCCCGCTGCGATTTCCAACCACAATGCGGGTATGCCAAGGTCGTCTGCAACATCGCTGGCCTGGCCACAACATCCTCGCCTATGGCGGGTTAAACAAGTTCGCCACCGCCCAGCATGCGTTTGACATCTCACTGTTGTTCGCCCATCATATCGGCATCGTCCGAAAGAATGCCGCCAGGCTTTTTTGGACAGCCCTACTTCACATTTGACCGCTCACCCTAACTGTCTGTAGCGATGGAGTCTATCCACCTGACAATGATTGCGGCTGTAGTTGCCAAGCGAGGAAAACCATGCTTTACAATCCGGCTCGAATAGCCCTGCTGATCACCAGCCTTGTCGTGACCCTCTCGACGCCGCCACCCACTGCCGCGGACTCCGGTCGACTGCCGGGGCGGCAGGTGAAGGTCGCCACGATTCCGATCGGCTTCGGCGGAGACCACGTGCAGAAACTAAAACTGGCGATCGAGCATCTGGAGGTTGCCGGCGCCAATCATGTCGATATCGCTTGCCTGCCGGAGGAATTTGCCGGCACGACAGCTGAACCGATTCCTGGCCCGACAACCCGGGCGGTCGGTGAGCTTTGTCGCAAGTACCGCATGTACGTGGTGTGTCCCATCCGCGAGCAGGCCCTCGACGGCAAACAATACAATACGGCAGTACTGCTGGATCGTCAGGGACAGGTAGCCGGCTATTACCGCAAAGTATTTGTCTTCTGGGGTGAAGGGCTGAACGTGAGTGAGGAAGGTGTGAACGTTTTCGACACCGACTTTGGCCGGATCGCCCTGCTCACCTGCTTCGATGCCAATTTCGATGAACTCTGGCAGGAGGCCGAGCGAAAAGGGGCCGAAATCGTCTTTTGGCCCAGCGCTTACGGCGGCGGAATGGTCTTGAATGGCTACGCCATGATCCACAACTACTACGTGGTGGCCGTCGGCGATGGCAACATGATTGATATCCTGGGCCAGACAATCGAGAAGGTTGAACAACCGCGGTCCGGGCAATTCGTCGCGACGCTGGACCTGGACCGCACGCTGATCCACACCAACTTCAACGAAGCCAAAGTGGCAAAGCTGCTAACCGAACACAAGGGCGAGGTCGAGCAGGAACGGTCCTTTCCGGCCGAATCGTGGTATCTGCTGCGATCAACAAAACCCGGCGTACGCGTGCGCGATCTATGCCGCGAATACCACATCGAAACGCTGCGGGACTATCGACACCGCAGTCGCGAACAGATCAACGACGCTCGCCGTGCGGGAAAGAAGATCTGACACTCCCTAACACGACCGGCGGCCACAATCAAAGAAAAGGAGTTTCAGAGCGTCTGCATTTGCTGACTTGGACGACCCGAGTGATTAGGGAGTGCGGAATCAGCAGTACCCTGCTCACTGCGCACACTGTCGAAGTGTTCGGCACCCCTTTCCACTTTCAACGCGATCTTGTATTCCGCATTCCGCACTCCGCATTCCGCACTCCCGATTCGTTCTCCATCGAGCAGTCGGCGGCACAAACAGGGCGCACGTCACCGCGTAATACTTAATCGCCTCCGCCCCACTCGCAGGCAACGCCACTCAATCCAGCACGAACTTGCACCAGCTGCGAAGAAGATTATGAGTAAGATTATGATTATGATTAAGAACAATCGTGAATCCCTATTCCACGACCTGGCCCGATGCATGGTCGTGATCATCTACGGTGACCATCGCTTCGGTCCACTCGCGCAGCTCCCAGTCTCCCCAGCGCAGATCCGCAGTCAGGATATGCGTACCGGCCGGCACCTTGTCCGGCAAGGCAATCATCATCTCGACCGCTCCTTCCTCCAGCGACGGAACGCGGATCGGGGCCGGTGAGAGCGAGACGAGCGTCCATCCTGGCGGGAGGTTTGGCTTCACCTCAAACGTCCGTTCGACCGGCGAGTGGTTCATGATACGAAGGGAGAATTTCACGGTCTCTCCCGGGCGTACGGTGTGCGCGTAGGGATAGAAGCGAGCCCAGCCTTCATCGATGCCGAAGTTTGGATCGTCCCAAGGAAGGAGCGACTGTAACAGGCCTACTCGCTGCCTGAGCACGTCGATCATGTGGTCAATCTGCTGACCAGAGAATCGGAAAGCGGGCCCGACGTGCTGGTTGATCAGCAGCGCGTCCGGCGCAGACTGCCGCACGTGCCGCAAGCATATTAGATAGCCCATTCCCTCGTGGAGAAGGTTACGGTTGAGAAGGCAATAGTCGTCTATCCCCGACGGCGTGAAAGAGTCGCCAATAAAGAAGAACTGCTCGCCCGTGTCCTTCTTCACCAGCAGCGCATCGTGTTGAAGCGTCTGGCCTGGGAAATAGTAGAGGGTCATTTCGAACTCTTTCCATCGCCAGTGAAAACCATCCTCGGCCCGGCCGGAAACGTGAATGGGGTTGGTAGTCAGGCAGGGCATGCGATAGGCAGCGGGATTCTCCAAAATGTCCCAGTTTCGACGAGAAGCATGGACGGTGGCGCCGAACGTTTCGACGAACTCGGCGACCTGATTGGTGTGGTCATCATGATAGTGGGTAATAAATGCATGCTCGATGGCGGTCAATTTGCCGTCCGTTTGCAGCTTCTTCAATTCGTCGATGATGCGTTGGCTGCCGCAGTCCACGAGCAGTCCAGTTTTGTCGGCCGACACGATGAGCCTGGCGTTATCGATCGGCACGATCCAGGGAGGTAGCGGTTGGATGGTCTCGGCGGCCGGCATCCACTCGACCTGCGCGTCGGGCCCAGCACGCGCCGGCCCTTCGCGATGAAGCGATCCTCCGGAAGTAGTACCGATGCGCGTCGATGGACAAGTAGTTTGCGTAGAGCGTCTGGATCCTTGCGATGAGAACGTTGATCGTCTCCTGCGGATTCCACACGACCGGGCCGCGTGCCGGAACAATCACAGTCGGCTGCTCCGCAGCGATTTTTTGGAGACTGGCAATGAGATCGCTGAGTCGCGCAGCGTATCCATGGTAGGCCATCATTCCTAAATCAGGGATGGCATCCTGGAAACTGTACAGATCCAGGATCTTTCCGTCCCCGATACAACAGGTCGCCAGTGAAAGCGATCCGCTGCCCGTCGAGTTCCATCAGGTACGTGACTGCTCCAGCGGGTATAGCCGGGGGTGTCGAGCACACGAATAGGCAGCCCCTCCCACGTGAGCGTCTCACCTCCCTGAACCGTTTTCCAGACCGGCATCGGCTCGGCAAGCACCTTCGTGGACTTGTGCGAGTAGTCGTGAAAACGCTGCTGTGCGAAGCTCGACCAGAACTCGCCGACGTCAGAGAACTCAGCGACTTCGGCCGCGGGCACAACGGCCTTGGCCCCCAGCGACACGAGCGTGCGGCCGGCCCAGACCACGTCGCGGCGGTGATGTGTCAGTAACACCGTGTCGACTGGGTCCGGGTTCTCACGCGGGTCACCGTAGACTGCCAGGGTCTTTCCCGTCACGCTGGAGTAGCACGCCGTTGACCGCTCCCCGCACGACCTGGACGCCGTTGGCGATCTGCTCGGTTGGGAGTTCCTCGACCGCACCGACGGAGGCTACCACAACCCACAATGTGACCAGCGTCCCCAGACACGTTTTCAGTACATCAGTTCGCATGGGAATACTCCTAACACGGCCTGCGGCCACAATCAAAAAGGTTTGAAAGCGTCCGGTTCTGCTGAGTTGGTTCACCGGAATGATTAGGGAATGCGGAATGCGCAATGCGCAATGCGGAATCAGCCGTAACATGTTCACGGTGCACACTGTCGAAGTGTTCGCCACCCCTTTGCACTTTCAATGCCATCTCTCATTCC
Source organism: uncultured Planctomycetota bacterium (assembly GCA_963700515.1). GTDB lineage: Bacteria > Planctomycetota > Planctomycetia > Pirellulales > Pirellulaceae > JAJRVM01. The sequence continues at coordinate 47,580 of CAVOXY010000022.1, forward strand.
GCATTGCGCATTGCGCATTCCCGATTCGTTCTCCATCCGTTGACAGCCTACAACTGCCACCAATTTCTGTCATTTGAATTTCTATCATTCGAATTTGTTTCGTATTTGGGCTCGGTCGGCATCACAAACATGCGCGCATCTTACACACGAAAACGTCGACCCGGCCCATAGGCATAGACAAATGAGGCGATCGAACGTGCTGGCCGGTAACTGACCGTTATCGTGATTCGGCCAGGCTATTGACCATCTGTTTGAGGCGGACTTGGCCGGAAACATCCCGGCCGGCAGCCACATCTTCTTCGCGGAAAGTCGCCAGCAGAATGTCCCCAGCCCCTTGGCGATCGCGGTCGTAGACGATCCAGATCATTCCATCCTCGTCTTGAACTCCATCGGGATAGGAAACGCTCGACCGCGCGTCGAGCAACAGTCCTTCATTCCAGGTCCGGCCGTCATCGGTGGAGATGCGAGCCGTCATGTGACTGCGTCCGGTGAACCGGTAATGATCCACTAACAACAAATTGCCCGACGTCAAGCGGCGAATGAAGAACCGCGAACCGGGACTTGCGATCGTGGTGGCCGCACCTTCACTCCATGTCATTCCGTGGTCCGCGGAAAAACTCTCCCACAAGAAACCGCTCCCCGTGCGCATGAGCATCCAAAGTCGCCTGTCACGCAGCTCAATAATCATATTCTCCAGCGCCCATGGTGGAGCCTTCACGGCGCCATGGAGTTGCCACGTCTTGCCTTCATCGGCTGAGATTCCGACACCCTGCAATTGCTTATTTCCGGCGAACCAGTCATATGTCGGCTCGCTGGCGTGCGTCACCGGCATCACCCATTGACCGGTCGAGAGAACCGTCGGTTTGTTCATGCGGAAACTCACCGGCACATCGTACCCGACACGAAACTCTTCGCTCCAAATGGGCGTCATGGCGTTCGGTTCGGCGCACGTGCGGGCATACACACCATGTTCGGCAGTCTCTTTGTTGCCGCGGTTGAAAATTAGCCACAGCGTGCCGCTGGGAGCTGCGCCAGAGGGTGGGATCATAAGCGCGGGCACCGCCTTGTGGCTCGGCTATCGTTGTCGGCTCTGTGAAGCTATGGCCCTGGTCATCGCTCCAGCATAGGTACACGGTATTCTCCGGGTCCGGTTCACGACTGCCCCCGGTGTACCAGGTGACAAACAATCTCCCCTGCTCTGTCCGCTCCAGGCCGGGAATGCCCTGCCAGCGGCGTTTGGCAACGGCCGTTTGGCCAGTTCCCTCCGCCACATCAGCGGCTGGTTTCTGTGATGGCGATGGCGATATGGGGTCAGCCGAAATCACCACCGCTGGCGTCAACAACACCGCCGTAAACACAATCAGAGTCTTCATACTTCAACCTTTCTCCCAGGGCACACGCAACTGGGGTGGCTCCGTCAGGAATTCAAGTCCGCCGCGCAGTTTGCCTTCCTTGGTGAAAAACGGGTGAAAGCCCTCACCATAAATACCATTGCCGTCGTAGCGGGCGCGCCGTGTGGAGATGGCGTGGCCTTCGCGCAATACCCACCCCATCCAGCCGAACCCGGCCTGACGGAACCGGGGAAGACGGGACGCGATATCATTACCCAGCGGCACCGCCAACCGCGTTGTGGTTCCCCCTTTTTCTATCACAATCCTGCGCCTTGCACGCGCCTCGAAGGGGAATCAATACACTGATTGCCCGGCCTGCGACTGGTCAGCCGGAATGACGTCACGGCACACTGTCGTACGCCGCCACCGCACTCGCTGCGGTGGGGCGATGACTGGTCAGCTACCAAGAGACAAATACCCCCGATCGGTCGAGCCCAAGACAGGCCAGGAATCCGCCGCGCTGGCCGATCGAAATCAGCCGCGGTCTGCCTCGCGCGATGGCGCGGGGCGCGATGCCAAGTCCGGTTTGTTGCGGCCTCGGCAAGCCGCCGGCATGATGGCCGCATCTGCCCTCGGCCGCTGGTGGTGCTCGGCGGGGCGGCGGTAGCAGACCAGTTGTGGTCCCCCTGGGATATACCCAGGGGAAACCGGAATGTGAGTGCGCGGCGGGTAGCAGTCCAGTTGTGGTCCCCCTGGGATATACCCAGGGGAAACCGGAAAGCGCATACTGGTGTGCCGGCGCTCGCCACGAACTTTCTGGACCAGAGCAACGCTTGTGCCGGCTCGCTTGGCACACCCTTTTCACCTACTTCCCATCCGCATACTCCAACACCGGCCGCCCCCAGAAAGTTCCTTTCGGCAGATGGCGAATCTGGCCTCGTTTCACGATCAGGTCGTAGTTGTCGGCGCAGTAGCGCGCGATGCGTTCGCTCTGGTCTGGTGTGGCTAGGCCGGCGTACACCGCGAACAGCGACCCCCAGATCGACGGCTGACGCCACTTCTCGCTGGCGACTACGAACATCCCGACCTGGTCATCCCATAATGTCGCGAGCGAGTTCTTCACGCGCTCGGCTTCGCGCCGCCATGGCTCGGCACGTGGCGACTCTCCAGCGGCGTCAAACATCTCCGCCAGCTTCACACTGGCGTCCCAGAACAACACCGAGTCGAATTGCTGGTCGCCCACCAACGGCACTGTATCGAGAAAACTGTAGGGGCGAAACAAGGTCGAGTCGGTGATCGTCACCAGACCATTTGTCGGATTGCGCGGTGTGAAACGCATCGCTTTCTCGAGCGCGTCCGCGGTGCGGCGGAACGGTTCGAGATCGTTATACAGCTTCCAATATTGACAACAGACGATGACCATAAACGGCGACTGATCCACCGAACCGTTCTGGGAGAACGGATTCGCCTCGCCGCCAGGTGAATAGACGCCTTGGCCATCGTTGCGTACACGGTCGGGCATGCAACCGTCTTCCCGCTGAGCGGCAGCCAGGAACAAGTAGCCGTCGCGAATCTCCTCGCGTGTAAACGCCTCCGGGCAGCCTTCAATCTGATACGACCAGTCACGGACCCAAAACGCGCCGTAGCCGCCGGTCGCATCGGGCGTGAAGATTCGCACGCCACCGCGGCCGAGACGCGACCCACCGCGCAGCACTCGTTTCGCTGCCGGCCTAAGCCACGCTTCCGCCGCATCAAGTCGCTTGGCCAGATCGGGCGGAAGTTCGTTGTCGCTGCTGGCCAGATACTCCCGCAATCGCTTCACTCCGGCCAACGGCATGGCGGCGCTGGCACAATAGTCGCGCACACCTGCCGGCGGCTGGGCCTGCTCGTTGATCCACTCGTTGATATCGTTGCGAGCCTGAAAATCCTCCACCGTATCGCAGAAGGCGGTGGCCGCCCGCTGCGGATCGGCGTGCATTAACGTCACCATCAACCACGGCAGCGGCGTGGCCCAATAGCCACCATTCTGATAAGTGCCGTCGTCTCGCAGCACGCGGTTCGACTGGTTTTTGGGCGGACTTTCCTGGGCCGCGGCCAGCGACGTAGTGAGGGGAATGCGACACATGATCGTCAGTACAAGGATCGTCAACTGTCTTTTCATGAACCTAATTCCTGTGCATCATGATTCGATCGCAGACCGTAACTTTTGGCAGCGACATTGTCGACGGACGAGCCAATGGTTACGGTGATGGCGTCAAGACGCCGTGCTGACGGACGACACCCAGCCGGGCATCGATGGCCGCGTCAACCGGGTCGATACCGGTCTGGCCCAGGCGGCGGCGAATCTCTCTGCGCAGCCACCAATAGCCGGAATTCCACGAATAGAGAATGTGCCCGTGGGGCTGACCAGTGACCGTGCTGATCGACTCGTTGAAAGCTGGCACGTGGATAATTTCTCGCGCAATACGTTCGGCCAACAGCGCATCGACTTCGGAAGCCGGAAGGCCGTGGACGCCTGCCAACAGGTAGTTTGCGGCATCGTTCAGGAACCACGATCCGCCGTAGCAATAGACGCCGCTGTGGCCGGGCAGCAGTGAGCCATCCGCGTTGGAAATGACGCGCAGTCCAAACGGTGTCTTCACCTGCTCGGAAGTACGAAAGTGCGTCAACACCTGCTCATCAGTAAGTAATTTCTGGCCGAATACGGCGTACGTCAATGTTGCACCATAAAGCGTATCCTGCCCCAGCGTGTCACGCTGTTTTCGGCTGGTGGGCATGAAACCACGCTCGTTGTTGAACAGCGAACGATAGCCTGCAATCGCTCGGTCAATGTCCTGTTGCGTGACCTCCAGCCCCAGCTCCTTCGCTGCCAGCAATGCGCCGCAATGGAAGCCCTGGTCGCTGGCGGGCGAATCACCCTCCTCGTACTCCAGCACATCATGGTAGGTCTTCCAACCCCGCGGGTTGGGAGCACCGGGCAACGAGGGCGGAATATACAGGCCGTCCTGCTCGTGCTGCCGCACAAACTCGTAGGCTTGGCGGACGAGTGCTTCGTTCACGTTCCCTCCGGCCCGTTTCATCAGCACCGCCCAGATCAAGTAGTACTGCGAATTGTCCTCGTAATCCATCCGAGTCCAGAAGACCGCTCGATTCGACTCGATCGTCTTCTCCGGATCATCGAGTCCCAGCGCGGTGTAGAAGCCGTCGCTGACCCATTGCTTCCAGCCGTAACCAGGTCCCGAAATGAAAATGTATCGTCCGTCCCGCGCGTGGCCGTTGGCGTCCAGAGCGAGATTGCGGCGCAGCAAATAAAGAGACGTGTTGCGCAGAATCGCTTCCACGGTTGATGAGTTCCAGCCCTTTCCGTTGGCCACTGCCAGATGTGCTGCCACTTGCGCGTCGTAATGTGTGCGCAGCCGCGCTGGCGAACACCCACGTGGTGAATCGCCGAGTTTCCCCCACCGCCAGCGATTGCCAGCCGTCCATTTGATATTGGTAGGTGTCCCGAGCATCCTCCGGCGGCTTGATCACCAGCGGATAGGGAGCCCGACCGTCGCCCGTCAGCACGGCCAACCGACGAGCCGGCGGGTCGAGCAGGACCTGGCAGCGGTTCTCCCACAAGCCAGGGGAATCCGCGACGATTCCGAATACGATTTCCGGTGTACGTAACATCGCTACCGGAAAGGTCTCGATGTTCGCCCCTCCCCGCACGGTGTCGCACATCGTGCGAGTTTGACATGGACCGGAGAAGGAGGCGTACTCACCCTCCAAAACAACCTCCAGCGGGAAGGCGATTGAAAACTGCTGCGCCGCATCCGCCGTCACTTCCAAAGTGCGCTCGACCAATGACGGCGTCTTCTGTGTGATCTGCCATCGCAATGTCAAGTTGCCGATCTTTTCCGGGCCTAGTTCGAGAACGCCGTCAGCCTGCTTCTTCGTCTGAAATTGTACCGGCACGAAGTCAGCATCCGGCAGCAGCAACTCCACGCCCGCCGGGGCCGCCGGCGTCGAACGCCCGACCATCGTGTCACCAGATCGGTACTCGACGCCGACAATGCCGTCGTGCTCTACCACTGCTGCGTGCAAGTTCAACTGCCTCGGCACGTGCTCGTGAGCCTGCCGCTGTCAGGATCAATGCGATGACGGTGAGAAGGGTGACACATTTGTTCATGAGCGTATCGCCAGCAAATGGAGGAGTTGCTTCAGTAGTATACATTTCACAAGGTCAGTTGAGTTACTCACCTACCGGGTGCCCAGGTACAAAATGTGCGGAAAAGCGATGTACGACTTCGGTTGGCAACAGACTGCTGATATGCAACTCAAAGGACTGTGGCGCACTGGATGGCGCAAGAGGGAGCCACCATGTCTGCCACGGCGCGGAATACATGCCGTTGTTAACGACTGGTTCCAGTGTGACCGCTTGACCCGCGACGGCAGCGTCAATGGAAAAACCGTCCTTGCAGTTCATTGCCCAGTACGGATTTGACTGCAGGAAGAACGCATCGCTAATCGCAAGAACGCCACCCGACGCAGTTGGCGGTACGGTTCCGCAGACTGTAAAGCGCGTTTCCGATTCCGGCATCGGGATCGGCGGCTTCATGTCAGTCGCGGACAGTCGTAATCGGCCAATACTGTGTTGCCGGTCGGCATAATCGAGCCGCACATCGACCGCGGAACCCGGCGGACAAACGAGCGGTTGCGCCAGTTCGAAGATCGCAACGTGACTGGCCCCTTCAGCCGGGTCGATGCCCCAACCGGTTTGCGGTTGGCCGTCGATCGCGGCAGCCACTGGCCAACCGCCATAGCTGGATTGCGAGAAATCGGCACCTGCTCGCGCGATCCGGACCTGCTGGCCTCCCACGGAAAGCTGAAGCTCGGTCAGAGTGAAGTTACCGTTGACGGCACGGCCTGGGCCCTGGCTCGGTAAGCTGTCATCGGTCAGCGTTTCCAGACGAATCGCCGTGACTGCCCGCAAAGGAGGGTGCACCTTGAGCACATAGCTGTCCTGCGCCGGATTGTCGTCACGGGCCAGTAGCGAACCATCAGATAGCTTCGCCAACGTTGCTCCACCAAGGGACTTGAATTCCGTCAGTTCCAGCGGGCTCCACGCAATCGCTTCAACCTCGCGCGACTTGTCCGGTTTCTCAACCGTGATCTTCAACTCCTGACTTGCCTCAGCAAAACGTGTCGGCATCTCCTGCGACTTGAACTGCCGGTCGAGTGTCGGCGATTCACCCTCAGGCACGACTTCGAGTAACGTGATCTCGAACGGCCGCAGGGCAATGGTGGCCTGCGATTCATAGTCGCCACCGAGCCTGGCTGGATCAGGCCAGCAGCGATAGATATTCCAGCGCTGTCCGTCGGGCAATCCCCACGCGGAGTTCAATTCCAGGGTGAACGTGTTATCGCTCCACACGCCGTTGTTGATGGCCAGGAAGGCACGCTGTCCGTCGCTACAGCAGTATCCATACGGCTCGTCCTTCCAGGGATTTCCGAGAATGAAACGCGGGTCCCGGAAGCAGTCTGGGCTGCGCCTTGAGCAGCGTGATGAAGTCCGCCATCTGCCGTCGCTCGCTGGGAGTTAGATAGTCTGTATCAGACCAGATCTGTGCGAGCAGATGACCGCGGCTGATGTCCATGATCACGCCCCCTTGCCACGCCTGTTTGCCAATGCGGCTGTTCCAGGGCCAATCGGAGAGCCAGATGCCGAGCGTGTCCCAGCCGAGCGCGGGCCAGTCCTTCAACATCCAACGACCGCGGTCCAACCGGCGAGTGACACTATCGCGTGCCGCAGGGTTGGATACGGCGAGAAGCTGGCACCTTCCATGTGCATGCCCACATCGAAGACGGTGTCAGCATACTGCAACCACCACGGCGAACGATACTCCCAGTACAGCATGATGAACACATCGGGAGATTCGCGGTCCAGGCAACGGTAGAAATCGATCAGCGCGTTTTCGATCGGCTCGACGCTGTAGTCGCCGGGAAGATGGTCGTGGGTGAGGTTGGAGCAAGTCAGTTGGACATTGTCGAATTTTACCAGCCGCACACCGTTCTCGCGCAATTGGTGCGCATAGCCTTCGATGTAGAAGCGGTTGGCCGGCTCGGTCGCCCGGCACAAACCGAGCCCATTGCTGCCGCGTGCCGGCGTCAGCGCGGGTGCGACGTCGGGATTGTGGGCAATCGTCCAGTCACCGATGTTGCCGCTATCGACCCAGAGTCCCGGCAGCGTGCCAATCTGACTCAGCTCCGGCAGAATTCCAGTGAACCCGTTGGGGAACCGGGTTTTGTCCGGAGTCTTCAGGTCTCCCGCTGAATCGTGCCAGAAGTCAATCGAGTAGTAGTCCCAGTGCAAGCCCGAGTCGCGTTGGCCCTCAATTACTTTTGCCAGGTTGTCCGTGACGAACGCTTCCGTTTCCCAGAAGTCTCCATCGGGTTTCGCGCCGAACGGCTCGAAGATGGCCAGCGGCTTGTCATGCCCACGCACGGTCCGCCGCATGCGCGTCAGCAAGTGATCGCGGAAAGCCTTTCGTACCTCCCCCTCGCGACTGACACCGTAGACTCGCCTCCATGCACTCAAAGCTTGCGCCGGCCGCGTAGCTTAACACCTGGTAGTTGCCGCAATGAAAGCTTGTCATTCTGGCACGTGGCGAAACCAGCCGGATGCGCCAGCCCGACGAAGAACTGCCATTGGATGTAGGCGGGGAACCCGCGAGTTCGCCCCGCCAGATCGTCAATGCGGGTTTCGAGCAGAGCCGGATAGTCCGGGTCGCCGGCTTCGGTCTGCGCATCGATCGTATAGTCTCCCAAGTCGCACATTCAGCAGGCGGTTCCACGGCTGACTGCCGCGGTTGGTGATTGTGACGAACTTCCGCAACACCGGCTGCTGGGCATCCCAACGATACTTCACCGTTGCCGATAGCGGCGGGTCTCTGGCCGCGAGTTCGAATATCGCCTCGCCACTTGTGCCTTCCTGGGTCGTTCGCGCTGCCGCCACGCGCAGACTGGGTGTTTCCAGCGACTGGCCAGGCAGCCCAATATCGAGCTCTGCTTCCAGACCGTTGCCCAGATTCAACGTTCGCCTCGTAAGTCGGTTCTGCCACGACACGCCGCGCAAGCCGCTTGACGTGTCAAGCGTGAACGAGAAAGTCGGCGAATGCAGCGTGACCTGCTTTCCCACCGTGATGACAGAACAGGGCTTGTCCTTCTCCGGTTCCTGAGCCTGCGCAGTCAGCAGCAGAAGCAGACTGATCAGAGTGCCGATCGTTGTAATGGGGAACGTCTTCATGATTCACATTTCTCCCGAGAAGCGCCGGACAACTTCGCCGCACTGCGGATCTTTTCGCCATCGTGGACCAGCGGATAATATACCGCGCATCGAAAGGACGCCCCAGGGTCCGGCTCCACGACGAACGCCGTGAAGCCGGACCCTGGGCTGCGCTGTGCCACCGCGTTGCGGTGAAGACCCGCGCTAGTGACGAAACAACACCGTGTTCGAATCGCCCGCGAGCAAGGTGAGAAGCAAGCTGTCTTGCAGAAATTCCTCTAACGCAGGATCGCTGCTTTGTGCAGACAATTCCGCGGTGGAAATGCTCGTGACAGGCGCTGTACCGATCGGCACATCGACGTTGAGCTGAACATTCCCTGCAAATACGGCTTTGTCCGTGGGGCCGGTTGCGTCCGCCGCTGGAATCAGGACCACCGGATTGTCAAGAGCGACTGGCGCAGTGCCGAATGCGGCGCCAATCGAAAGCACGTCCTTGGCAGTCAGGTCAGCGGAAATATATAGATTCCTCAGCATCCGCGGCATGAAGGAATAGTCCTGATCAACGATCACTGAAACAAGTTCACGATCGTCAAATATCAGATCATCCGGGCGTGGTTCGGCGGGAGGTGCTGGGGGGCGTTGTTCTTTTTCCTGATTGACAATTTCTTCTAACTCGGGATCGGAGATTACCGGGCCTTTGGGAATGGTGCTGTTGCAAGGAACGATCGTCTCGGCCACTGGCGCACCAAAGATCTCAATCTGGACTGACCCATATTCAATGCGCTGCGGTGGAATCGCTTCTCCCCAACCATAAATGAGTACCTCATCGAATGGCAGGTAGTCTGCCGGATCGGCGGAGAATTCGACACTACCCGGTGCCACCGCCACGAACGGAATTTGCATCAGCAAGAAAGAGCCCGGTCCCGGAGCTGTCAGACCACCGATGGCGCCGATCTCGTCGAGGATCCCATCCGCTCCGCATGACGCCTGATGCATGTTGGGAAATTGCTCGCCGAATTCCGGTGATCTTATAGGCACAACCAGTTGGCTATCGAAGAACACGTCCAACAAGGCCGCGAAAACACCCTCTGCGTCCGCGCAGGTCTTCGACGAAGATATTCAGCAACAGTTCCTCACCGGTTTGAAAAGAAGATTTGACATCTCCGGCCCCGCCGGTCACCTCAAGATGAAATGCCACCAGAGCGTCGGTCGGCTGAGTCGCGGAATCTGTTGGCGCTTCCCCAGCCAATGTCGACAGCACAGTTCGCGATTCGAGTACTTCGAAATGGAGGCGGCGGGGCTTCATGTTCGATAGCTCCGATCCAATTAATGGTCGGCTGGAAGCGGACTACGGTGCTGAGTCATTATTCCCGTCGTTTGGGGGGTCGTCAAGTAAGAAGGCTCAATGTGCAGACTCCCCACGGCGGCGTTTCCGGGCTCCTCGTGCCAGGCACTACTGGCACGACCAAGTGACAACCGGTTTGGTTCCCGGCTGGGCCGCTCGCCAAGAGATGCGTTCACGCCCTCTTGAAAACGAATTGGGAATGCGATGTGCGGAATGTGGACCATGACTGAATTCCCAGCTGTTGCCATGATCACGAAACGTTATCTAACTGCGGGCAGGCCGGATCTGAACCATTCCTCGTGTGCCTTCCGGCGCGCGCAAAGTAGCTCGGAGCGCCGTGGATGCGCCTCGCCGACGGCCTGCGTGCGATTGAGTTGGAGTGTGTTGGTACCGATGCCCGAGAGCAGGCTGGGATCCGCTGCGCGGCCTTCCAGCAGCAGCGCTGCCCGCTCAACGACAACGGGCTCGCCATCCTCGAGGACGAAACGCACCTCATACTGCCCCGGTTCGCAGACAGGCACGGACAGATCGACCTGCACGTCGACGCCCGCCTGCCATTCACTCACCTGCTCCCAGGCATCCGCCCGATCATCGACCTGGAACTCCCAGAGGGTCGGAGCCGGGCCTTCGTACTGGAGGATGTGCAGGCGCACGAAACGCGTAGTGACACGATCGAAATCCGTTTTCCAGTTGTCGCCAATCCGAATGCCTGCGTAGGCGATGCGCCATGGCTCATCTTCGCGATTGCGAATCTCGATTTGAAAACGTCTGACGCGATCGGCCAATTCACTGGCCGAGGCGCGAGCAATGGTACGTGAGCGGCCCAGGTCGATTTCGACCCATGGCTCTGGCGCTCCGTCGGCGGCACCCCAGCGCGTCTGCAAATTACCATCCACCAGAAACCGTGCCTCATAAGGTGGGCTATGAACGCTCGATGCCTTTGCCAGTCGGCCCTGGCCGAGCGCCGGGACGTAATCGCGTGCCAAGCTCTCGTCTACCGCATGAACCTGAAGCAATCGGAGCGTCGACGTGCCGACGCTCCGAGTAACGCGAACGCGAACGCGATCCACCGTCACGCTGGCGAAAAAATCCAGCTTGCGCCGGCCGACGGCCGTCCCTGTACTCAACGGAATCCAGGTGTCGCCGGCGCGGCCTTCGATCACGTAGGCGCGAATGCGGTGGCCCAACTGGTAATCTTCCCACAGGTCGGCACAATTGATTTGCCGAGGGCCTCCCAGATCGAGTTCGACCAGCTCGCCGGTGACATTTTTCACTGCAGCCACCGGATGGCCGAAATTATGTTCAATCGCCTCACCCAGTTCGCGATAGCGCGACTGGTCCTCCGTCGGAACCTCTCCACTGGTGTTAGGCGTGCAATTGAGCAAGAGTACGCTGCCGCGGCCGGCCGATTGGACATATGTCTTGAGCAACTGATCGACGCTCTTGCGTTTCTGCTCGTTGCCGGGATTCCAGAACCAGTTGTGATCGTACAGTGTCGTGTCACACTCCACCGGCGCCCATGCATCACCATCCGGATCGCTTTGGTCCTGCGTAGCACCACCCGACTGCAGGTCAGACAGCTTGAGCGAGTTCCAGTTCGGGTCGCGCGCGATGCCCGCCTCATTACCGACCCAGCGAATCGAGGCACTGCGTCCCTGAAAAACCACCGCGTTGGGTGCCAGGCGCTCGAGGATGTCTTCCAACTCAATTACGCAACCACCGTCGAGCCAAACTTCGCGAACGAGGTCGGGCCCGCAGATCGTAAGCGTCTCTTCCCATTGCCGGCGGAACAGCTGCGACCACTCCTCCTGCTTGGCAGGATCATCGGTCTTTCCGCCACGGCCGATTGCCGTGGTGAATCTCGTGTCGTCGGGATACAGATAGATACCCACACTCAAGCCATGCCGGCGGCAGGCGTCGGCAACCTCCTTGACGAGGTTTCCTTTCCCTTCGCGCCAGGGGATGCTTCGCGTACAGTACTCCGTGGTCTCGGTCGGCCACCAGCAGAATCCGCCGACATGTTTGGCCACCAGCAGAATTTCGCCTGCACCCCACGACTTCGCCACCTCGCACAGATGGTCGGCATCAAACTTTGCCGGGTCCATTTGCGACAGGTCGGTCTTTCCGTCCGCGTCGTATTCCGAACCTTCCCACGTGGCCACCCCAATGCAGACAAACAACAGCCGTTCCTGCTCGTGCCACGCGTATTGCGCCGGGCTAGGCCGTGCGGGCGGCGTATCCGTTTCGGCAGATCGCGCTGTCGCCGAGAGAACGATAGTCATCAATAATGTGGCTGGCAGTACCAGGATAGTATGTCGATTGGTCATGGACGTCTCTCTGTCGGATTCCCGCGTGTTAATCGATAAAATGGGCACAGTCCAAACTCGCAATCCGAAGCACGAAATACGAAACAAATTGTTGCCCGACTCGCTTTGAGTGGACGGGCCATCAAGTTATTTGGCTGCCTCGAACACCATCAGCTCGACCAGATGCACACTATCATTAGCACTGTTGTTGAGCAACTTCACACGAATATATCGCGCATCGCAAGCAGGGAAACTGGCGTCATCGCCTTGGGGGGTTGCCGCCGTCTTGTTATCGCTACGGTCAACCACCAGTTTCCATGACTTTGTATCGGTCGATGCCTCGACCGCGTATTGGTAGCAGCGGATACCATCCCAATACGGATAGACTCGCACCCGGTCGACTTGATACACCTGGCCGAGATCGACTTGCAGCCATTGCGGGGCTGGACCAGCCCACCAGCTGTCGTGCGGGTTATCGGCCTTGCCATCCACGGCAAACTCCGGATTCTGAGGCGACTGAGTTCCGCCCGAGACGGTCACGGATTTACCGGTGGCCAGATTCGGCTCGAGTTTCTCTTCGTAATAAAAGACTTCGCCTGTGGGATAACCGACCGGTTTCCCGTCGGCGTCGTAAGCGGCGGCCCGAATCATCGTGGTCTTATCGATCACGATTGGTTCGCAGTAGGTTCTGGAACTGGTAGCCGGCGGCGCTGGATTAGGCTTCGCGTCGCCGGCAGCTGGGACGGCAGGACTGCTTTTTGGCGGCTGGCCGTCGAGGGTATAGCGGATTTCCGCAGCCGGAAGTTCTGACTCGAGGATCACCGTCATCGGTTCATGCAGTCGGGGCACGTCGTAGCGGTCCCGATCCTCGGCAGCCAGGCCCGTCGCGCGAATGCGGACGGTCGGTATCAACTTACTCAACAGCTGGTCGGTGGCCGCAGCCCGTTGCGCATAATCGTCATAGGTTCGGCCCGCGTCGGGGTTCCAGATCCGCTCACTCATCGCCGGCAGCCGGGTTCGCAATGAAGCGACCTCGATCGCCTCAGGCTGCTCCCAGGTACACATCTGACCGCCGATGATCTGCGGAGTCGCTTCCAGCTGATGCCACGTTGTCAAGGCATAGCTCGTCGTGTGCTGGCCCAAGCGATACAGATTCCAATCGTAAATCTGCCGCGGCGACCAGCGTTTCTGATTGACCACGTACAACGGCGTCCAGCAGGCATTAACGACCGAGTAACCGTCCTCGACCAGTTGTCGTGGTGGATAGAACGGGCACTCGTACTCCATCACAATCACGTCCTGGGGGATCTGAAACTGCGAGTCGGGATCGCGGTGAAAACCCTCCCACACGATCATCTGCTTGCCGCGCTTTTTCACGATCTCGTCCATCTGGATCAAGAAATGGCGGTAGAGCTGCCACTGGCCTTGCTCGTCCAAGCCAAACTTCTTGAACGCCGCCTGGAAGTCCGGATGTTGGTGAGCGAAGACGAAGTCGGCTTCATCGCCCCCGATGTGGAAATACGGCGACGAGCGGAATACGTCGCACATTTCCCCCACGATCGTGTCGACCGCCCGCAGCACGTCCGGATTGGCGAAATTGATCGTGGCGTGATGCTCGTACGGCTTGGTACCCTCGATCTTGAACAGCTCGGGCATCGTCCGGTTCATCGCGCCGGCATGTCCGGGCACTTCGAATTCAGGCACAATGGCCACACCACGCGCCGCGGCGTAGGACTCCAGTTCTTCCAACTCCTTTCGTGTGTAAGCCGGACCACCCCCCCAGTTTTGCGTCGTTAAACGCGGGTAGGCCTCGGAGGGAAAAGTGAATGCCTGGTCGTCGGTCAAGTGCAATTGGAGATAGTGAATCTTGTAAAGCCGGCATAACTGCACGCATTGCCGCAGCGTCTCCACGCAGTGGTACTGGCGAGCGACATCGATCAACAGTCCTCGATAAGCACTGTGCGGCTGGTCATTGATCGTCAATCGAGGCAGCACAACATCAGCCGATTCACGTTGGAGTAATTGCAGCAAGGTGGTGGTACCGAGTGCGACAGCTCCATAGTTGCCCCCTTCGACGATCGCTCTTTCGTCGATTTGCAGAATGTATGCCTCATCCGGTGATTGGCTCAATAGTCGCAACACGATATCACCCGGTGAACCTGACCCGGTCACGGCCTTCAACTGCCGTCCGCTCAGCGCGTGAATCTCATCGCTCAGGACCTGTCCTAGAGGGAGCAACGCAGCGTTCTCCGCCGCAATCCTGGCGTCTTCACGAAGTACCAGCCGACCTCCTTCCAATTGGATAGTGCGCGGCCAGGGAACAAGATTCAGCGAAGTGGTCGCATCGCGCGATGCCTGCTCCGCTTCTGCCGCATCGAGCGACGCAGGCGACTGCAGAAAGGCAATGGCTGCAACACTTGACAGAATCATCACGGCACGACAGGTTCGCACGATGTTTCGTGGCACTGCGACAAACTGACCGAACAGGGACGCTTTGATGGCGTAATTCATATTGGCGAGACCGATGGCGTGAAATATTGGATGTTGATAATGGTTTAGCTGGTTAGCGGAACGGTGATCGATGAGTCCGTTATCCAAGGCGTATGGTTACTACTGGTCCACCGCCGGGCTCGCCCCGGCGGAGACACTCCTCACGGCAATCCGCAAAAGTCTGACGGAAGTTGCAGAACGGAGCGACCGGCAACCATCGTCGCAGCGCATATTGTACAATGACCAACGAAGGTGCGGCCCATCCCTCAGCCAGGAAAACAAGCAAAGTTTGCGTCGTGCCCGTAGCGGAAGCCGCCAGGCTTCCGAGAATTTGAATATCCACACACGCTGCGGCTGAGCCCTCGGCGGGCTCAGCTACCGACGTAATATCCACACACGCTGCCTAGCCTGCGGCTGAGCCCTCGGCGGGCTCAGCTACCGACGTAATATCCACACACGCTGCGGCTGAGCCCTCGGCGGGCTCAGCTACCGACGTAATATCCACACACGCTGCGGCTGAGCCCTCGGCGGGCTCAGCTACGTAGCGTCAGTCGAGCGGCGCTGCGGCTAAGCCCGCGGCGGGCGAAGTGACGAGTGGCCGAATCACACTTCCCAAAAAATAACAGGCTTTGAAAATGAAATATACTCACTCCTGGCACACTGCGGGTGCCCTGACGCGCGCGTTGGTCCTTGGCGAGTCAGCATGGCTAGTGGCATTCCTGCTCATCGCATCCGCTGCGCACGCGGCGGACGACGGCTCTGTGGGTGAAGCTGCGCCCAAGCCTTTGTACCGCGACCCGGTTTATGACGGTGCGGCGGATCCGGCCATTGTCTGGAATCGAGCGGAGCGGAAGTGGTTCATGCTCTACACGAACCGGCGTGCAAATGTGCCGGGACTTAAGGGCGTCTCGTGGGTTCATGGAACACGCATCGGCATTGCCGAGTCGGTGGATGGCGGTGTGACCTGGACCTACCGAGGCACGGCCGATATCGAGTTGGGACAGAGTGACGATTCGCACTGGGCGCCGGAAGTGGTGTGGCACGGTGGCCAATACCACATGTTTCTGTCGTTCGTGCCGGGAATGCACGAGGACTGGGGGGGCCAGCGATTCATTCATCATCTGGTGAGCGAGAACTTGCTGAAATGGACCGACGCCGGAAGGCTTCCGCTGGCGTCGGACAGAGTCATCGACGCCTGCGTGCTGCGGATGAAAGATGGCACCTGGCGGTTGTGGTACAAGAATGAACTGGATCACTCGTCCATCTACCAGGCCGACAGCCCCGACCTCAAGACTTGGACGGATCGCGGCAAGGTAATTGGTGACATCCCGTGCGAAGGCGCGAAGGTAGTGCCATGGCAGGGCAAAATCTGGATGGTCGTGGATCAGTGGCAGGGACTCGGCGTGTACCGCAGCGATGACGGCGAGCACTGGCAGCGTCAGAGCGATAATCTGCTGGCGACTCCCGGCACGGGAGCAGATGATCAAGTGAAGGGTGGACATCCCGACCTGGTGATCAACAACGACCGTGCGTGGCTCTTCTACTTCACGCATCCCGGCCGACGCGGCGCGGATGCCGATAAGGATACGACTCAGCAGCGACGCAGCTCAATTCAGGTGGCGGAAGTCGAGCTGCGCGATGGGTGGCTCGCGTGCGACCGAGATCGCCCGGCGCAGATCCAGTTAACACCACCGGATACGGAGAAGGTGTTCCTCTTCAGCTATTTCACCGGTAATGGTGAGGATGGCTTGCATCTGGCTGCCAGCACAGACGGCTTGAAATGGGAATCGCTCCAAGGCAACAGGTCCTTCCTGACTCCGGAAGTTGGTGGCAAGCTGATGCGCGATCCGTGCGTCACGCAGGGTCCCGACGGGACCTTCCACATGGTGTGGACCAGTGGCTGGTGGGACCAGGGCATCGGCCTGGCTCACTCGAGTGACCTCGTCCACTGGTCGCAACAACAATGGCTCCCAGTGATGAAGCACGAGCCAACGGCCCGCAACTGCTGGGCGCCGGAGATACTCTACGACCCGCAGGCAACCCGGTTCGTGATCTACTGGTCCACAACGATTCCAGGACGATTTCCAGAGACGGAAGCAGTGGACGGGGATCAGATGCCGGAAGGAGGCGTCTGCAACCACCGGATCTACTTCACGACAACGCGCGATTTCCAGGAATTCGGCAAGACCGCGCTGCTCTACGATCCTGGCTTCAACTGCATTGACGCGACGATCGTCCCGGCCCGCGGCAAATGGCTTATGTTCATCAAGGACGAAACCAAATCGCCGGTGGCCAAGAAGCACATCCGCATGGCCTGGGCCGATCAACCGACGGGACCGTGGAGTGCGGCGGAAAAACCGATTTCCCCCGACTGGGTTGAAGGTCCAACCGCGCTGCAGGCCGGCGACTCGTGGCTGCTCTACTACGATGCCTATACGCGAGGGCACTACGAAGGCTTAAAATCCACCGACCTCAAGACCTGGGATTCGATTGACAGCCAGCTGTCTTTCCCCAGAGGCACTCGCCACGGCACCGCCTTGGCCGTCCCGCCAGAAGTGGCTGAGCAACTGCGGTAGAGTGTTGTTCGGTAACATACGCGCACGGTGCGCGCATGTTCGTGACACCGACTGCTCGATGGGGAACGAATCGGGAATGCGGAATGCGGAGTGCGCAATACGGAATGAGAAACCGCGTGCAAGCTGCAATTCCGATTCCGCATTTCGGCATTGCGCATTCGCACTCCCGAATCGTTCCAGCCCTCCAAGTCAGCAAAACCAGAATCGTTGACGCCCACTTTGGTTGCGGCCAATGGCCTTGTTAGGTGTCAGAGCGTAGTCCCGTGCGCGGAGAACGTGGGGGAGCCAAGGATCGTTGCGCCGTCGCACCCACGCTCTGGCGAACGGAGCCACGCCCCACCCCCGCTCACCACTCGAGGCTTGGGACTTCATGCCCCAAACCTGACGCCTCCGCCTCACGTCACTTGGAGCCACCGCTTTCCTGCAATGTCTTCATGATATCGTCCAGGTTGAAACTGGCCGCCTTCTGCCGGGGCGGATACTCCTGGAAAGTCGCCATGAACCGACCCACATATTGCTGAGCCGGTACCAGCAGGAATGCGTGGTCCAGCAGCCAGTCATAGTAGGTGTTCGAGGTGACATCTGCCCGCTCGTAGGGATCGAGTCGAAGATTGAACATCTTCGGCAGTCGGAGCGAAACAAATGGCTCGGACCACACCTGGAGGGTTCCGGGAGCACGTTGTTCCAGGAATACGAGCTTCCAATTGTCGTAGCGCAAACAGGTCAGTTGCGCTTCATCGTTACAGTAAATGAACGACTCGCGCGGGCATTTGTCTGTCTGGCCAGTCAGGTACGCTACGAGGTCATAACCGTCCAGATGGACCTTGTAGTTCATGTCCCCAACCTGATAACCCTTGAGTAGTTTCTTTGTTACGTCTGAATCTCCCGCGATCGAAAGCAGCGTGGGGAACCAGTCCAGGTGTGACACGATATTGTTCGACACGCTCAACGGCTTAATTTTGCCGGGCCAGCGCACCATGCATGGTACACGGTAAGCGCCTTCCCAGTTCGAATTCTTCTCGTTGCGGAATGGGGTCATGGCGGCATCCGGCCAGCTATTCATGTGCGGGCCGTTATCGGTGCTATACATCACAAATGTGTCGTCGACGATTCCCAGGTCATCCAGTTTCTGGAGTACCGTTCCGACATTCTTGTCGTGGTCGATCATGGCATCCGCATACTCGCCCATCCAGCGACCGGATTGTCCGACGCTCTCCGGCTTGACGTGCGTGCGGAAGTGCATGTGCGTGAAATTCACCCACACGAAGAACGGTTTACCAGCCTGATGTTGACGGTCGATGAAATCGGCTGCCAGGTTGGCCACATCATCATCGATGGTTTCCATCCGCTTCTTGGTCAGCGGTCCGGTGTTCTCGATCTTCTGTCCGCCTTTGCCGTCTGCCCAGCAGTGCAGCACTCCTCGCGGCCCGTACTTTTTGCGGAATTCAGGATCCTTCGGGTAATCGGGATGCTCCGGTTCTTCTTCGGCGTTGAGGTGGTAGAGATTGCCGTAGAACTCGTCGAACCCGTGCATGGTCGGCAAATGTTCGTCACGGTCACCCAAATGATTCTTGCCAAACTGGCCGGTCGCATATCCCAATGGCTTGAGCAACCCGGCGATCGTGGGATCCTCTTTCTGCATGCCCAGCGGCGCACCCGGCAACCCGACTTTCGTGAGGCCCGTGCGCATGCCATGCTGACCGGTGATGAAGGATGCCCGACCTGCCGTGCAACTCTGCTCGGCATAGTAATCGGTGAACAACATGCCTTCGTGGGCAATCCGATCAATGTTCGGGGTCCGGTAGCCCACCATTCCGCGCGTGTAGGCGCTGATGTTGGACTGCCCAATATCGTCGCCCCAGATGATGACGATGTTGGGTCGTTTCTCCTGGGCCGACACGACCCCGGCAGAACCGGCAATCAGGCCGATACCTAGGATGGTGGCTGAGAGCAGCAGCCATCGTTTGTGAGTGGTCATCTAAATTCCTCCCTTTCGATTCGAATCGAGACGAGTGCATCTTTTTGATCATCCCGTGATTCGCGGCTATCCTGGTTGATGCAGGTGCACGTCCATTTGCGGATACGGAATGCCAATTCCCGCATCGTCCAAGTGGTTCTTTACGGCCGCAGTGAGTGCTTCTTTCGCCGTGCCAAAGTCGGCTGCCTTGGTCCAGAACCGCACGGTCCAACCTACCGCCGAATCACCCAAGTCGCCCAGCGCCACCTGATAGCCACGCCCCTCTCCCTCGACCAGGAATTGCTTGATCGATTCCGCAGCGACCGTCAATGTCTCGCGCGTCTTCTGGATACTTGCTGAGTAGTCTACGCCGACCGACACGTCGACACGGCGGTGCCGGTGATGGGTGATATTCTCGATCGTTCCACTGGCAATGGCGGTATTGGGGACAATGATGCGGCGATTGTCCGGTGTGTCAAACGTGGTGGTAAACAGATCGATCTCGAATACCTTAGCCGTGATGCCTGCCGCATTGATCACGTCGCCGACCTTGAACGGACGGAAGACCAGTAACAGCACCCCCGCTGCGAAATTGCTGAGCGTACCCTGAAAAGCCAAACCGACGGCGAAGCCGGCGGCGGCCAGCACTGCGGCAAAGCTCGTGATTCCAATACCGAAGTATTGCAGCACGCCCAGAATCACGCAGACCATCAACAGATAGAAGACCAGCTTGCCAACAAACCGGCCCAAGGTTTCGTCCACGCGGGAACGCACCGGCGTGCTGCACAACCGTGCCAGAAGGGCGGCAATAAAGTAACCCACAATCAACATCACGATCGCGATGATGGCCGGGATTCCGTAGGTGGTGAAGAGTTCCCCAAATTTGCTGGCCGCCTGTGTCACGTCGCCGGATTTGATGGCCTCAATCGCTTCACCCGCCTTTTCCTTAGCGTCCGTGGCAGCCTCCTCAACAACCTTCTCGGCGTCTTCCTTCGATTCAACTTTCACAGACTCTTTTGGCGATGCGTCTTCGCCCGGCGACACATTCTCGCCTGACTCCGCTTTCGCTTCCTCGGCTCGAGCCTTGTCGGCTTGTGCCTTGGCACCCTCCCTACCACTGGCGTCACCTTGGCCAAACGCACTACAAGTCAACGCCAGTATCAGCGTTGGAGCCAATACCGCCGCGAGCCAGACACGCTGGTGTAAGTATCCCGCGAACTGTGCTGAGTGTGAGCTGTCCATTTTCCGCCTCTATTTTCGCCCTAAGGACCGTGCAAATCCATTCTTTCTTGATAGAGGCCAGTGGACAAAAAACAAGTGTTAGGATGCTATTTACCAGGGAAATTTCGGCGGTGGACGAAACCTGCATGAGGCCTGCAGGCGAGCGCCGGCACGCCAGAATCCGCAGCGGAACCCGAGATGTCGCGTAAGCCGCATTCTCGAAGTGTGTCGGCCGAGCCAAGCGCGGGGAGGCATATCGATGGCTGGCCGCGGCCGAAACAGGCCGCGGCTTGATTAGGTCGCGAAGACGAGCCGGCCTGATGGTACGTTGGGGACGCGACCGACGTTGTGTGTCATCGTGTGAAGGTAGCTGGCCAGTTGTGGCTCCGCCGGGATAAACCCGACGGAAGCCTGAAAAGGCGAAGCCTGAAAGCGGACGGCCTGAAGGTAGCTGGCCAGTTGTGGCCCCGCCGGGATAAACCCGACCGAAGCCTGAAAAGGCGAAGCCTGAAAGCGGACGGCCTGAAGGTAGCTGGCCAGTTGTGGCCCCGCCGGGATAAACCCAACCGAAGCCTGAAAAGGCGAAGCCTGAAAGCGGACGGCCTGAAAGTAGCTGGCCAGTTGTGGCCCCGCCGGGATAAACCCGACGGAAGCCTGAAAAGGCGAAGCCTGAAAGCGGACGGCCTGAAGGTAGCTGGCCAGTTGTGGCCCCGCCGGGATAAACCCAACCGAAGCCTGAAAAGGCGGATCGCATCACTGGCGATTGCCCCGGGTCGCCGACCTCCAAGGTCTCGACGGAGGCTTGGGGGCTACAACCACAATATGGTGGCGCGTACGATGCCATGCTGCGGCAAAATGCCGCAGCCACGGAGATGCGCACATTCGACACCAGAAACCGACAAGTGACTGCCATGACGCACCAACGCACAATTCGCATCCTGTCGGCCGACAATGTCCGGCAGGCGCTACCGATGTCCGACGCGATAACGATCATGAAATCTGCCTTCGTGGCCTTGTCGCAGGGTGACGCTGTACTTCCACCGCGCTCGCACATCGAGGTGCCCGATCAGCAAGGTACCGCCCTGTTCATGCCATCCTACCTGCCCGCCTGTCAGCGTCTGGGTCTGAAGGTTGCCACGCTGTTCGACGACAATTATCAACACAATCTGCCCCGTCTCCAGTCAGTCATGTTGCTGGTCGACGGCAGCACGGGTAGCCCACTGGCGGTTCTCGACGGCGCAACGCTCACGGCCATCCGCACTGGTGCCGCATCGGGTGCCGCCACTGATATATTAGCTCGACGGGATGCGGCCGTAGTGGCCGTGTTCGGTGCTGGCGTACAGGGACGCACTCAACTGGAAGCGGTCAGCTGCGTGCGTAGCATCCGCCTTGTGTATATTGTCGATCCGAATCAGGAGGCTGCCCAATCACTGGCCAGCCAGATGTCCCAATGCCTGAACGTCCAGATATTGATTGGTGACAAGTCGGACCTTGCCGTCCGTGAAGCCGACATCATCTGCACGGCAACCGCTTCCGCAACTCCGGTGTTCGTCGACCGTGATGTGGAACTCGGTACCCATATCAACGCCATCGGTTCCTATAAGCCAGAGGTACAGGAGATACCTGAGAAAACGGTCGCTCGAGCCAGGATTGTTGTCGACCACCGGGCCAGTGCATTGGATGAAGCGGGTGACCTGATCATCGCGCTGCAAAAAGGACTGATTCGACGTGAAGACCTGCAGACCGAGTTGGGCGACGTCATCAGCGGCAGAGCCAGCGGGCGGTCCTCGGACGACGAAATCACGCTGTTCAAGAGCGTGGGTGTCGGCGTGCAGGATCTTGCGGCGGCGTCATGCGTGTACGACCGTGCCCTGGAACTGAACCTGGGCCTGGACGCGCCACTGTGAAAGGTTCGCCACCTGAGCTGCTAACAAGTCGATTCAGCGGCGTCCATTTAGCCTTGGATGAAAGGCCGTTTTTGTTCCGGTTCCATGGGTTTCCGCCTGCTGACTCGACCAGGCACAAAGGACAAAACGATGCCAGCGTTCCCACGCACATCTCGATCGTTTATCATCACCGTGTCACGCCTTTTGCATTCCACCACGCCCGGTAACCAGACTGGGCAACAAGCGGAACCGAGACCAACCAGTGATTTCTGGACGACTCCGTGTCGCCCATCGTTTCTTGCCTGGAAAACTTCAAGGAGCACGCCTGATGAGAACCCACCTGTGCCTGACGTCAATGTTCCTGACTCTGCTGGCCATCCTCTGTGTGACACCGGTGTCGGCAGCCGATCCACCGCAGAAGACCGTGAAGTTGGTCCCACCCAAAGACCTGGCCGGCTGGCAGACCAAAGGGGATCGCAGTAAAAGTCACTGGACCGTGGGGACGGCCACGATCGATCCCGATAACCCAACCAAGCTGCGCGTCGCGCCCGAGGGCGACGAACTAGTCAACGTCGGCGAGCATGGCGTTGACATCTATAGCGATGCCAAGTTCGGCGACGCGGTGATTGAGCTGGAGGTGATGGTGCCCAAGGGAGCGAATTCCGGCATCTACATCATGGGAGAATATGAGCTTCAAATACTGGACAGCTTCGGTCGCACGAAATTGGGAATGGGCGATATGGGAGCGATCTACGGCGCCGCCGTGCCCAGCAAAAACGCCAGCAAAGCACCCGGCCAATGGCAAAAGTACGTGATTGCATATCGCGCTCCACGATTCGATACCTCCGGCAAGAAGACCGCCAACGCGATGATCGTACGTGTCACACTGAACGACCAAGTGATCCACAGCAACCTCGAACTCAAGGGACCGACACCGGGCGGCATCACCGGTCAGGAAGCCCCCACTGGCCCGCTGTTGTTCCAAGGCGATCACGGCGAAGTGGCTTATCGGAACATCTGCATTACTCCCAGCGGCTCGGATGCCAAACGTCCTTGACCGCGGCACGAACGCCAGACGATCGGTTCCGTTGCGGCCTCGATATAACGCCGGCGTGATGGTTGCTGCTGGGCTCGGCCGCTCACCGGTGTGGGACCGGTCGGTGGTAGCTGACCAGTTGTGGTCCCCCTGGGATGAACCCAGGGGAAACCGGACTCAATGAGCAGCGGGAAACGAGATGTACGGCAGTCGTAGCTGAGACCGCCAAGGGCTCAGCGGCAGCGGCAGTCGTAGCTGAGACCGCCAAGGGCTCAGCAGCAGCGGCAGTCGTAGCTGAGACCGCCAAGGGCTCAGCGGCAGCGGCAGTCGTAGCTGAGACCGCCAAGGGCTCAGCAGCAGCGGCAGTCGTAGCTGAGACCGCCAAGGGCTCAGCAGCAGCGGCAGTCGTAGCTGAGACCGCCAAGGGCTCAGCGGCAGCGGCAGTCGTAGCTGAGACCGCCAAGGGCTCAGCAGCAGCGGCAGTCGTAGCTGAGACCGCCAAGGGCTCAGCGGCAGCGGTGACAGATGTTCCGTCGCCATTCGTTGGAAGGACAAGAGGATTGGGTGACAAATAGATAAGTCGGCACAGGAGATCTTTTTGTCATCCGATTTTTTTGTCCTTATCTGCCCGGGCCTCCTTATCTACCCGGACCAAGGTCTCTGGCACCATTTCGAGATTCTCGGAATACCTTCCTTTGCTGCAAGAATTCTGTCGTATCGCTAAGTCCAATAATGACTTGAGCAGTCGCGTCCCATCTTGCCGTCTCGTTAGTCAAAACACCGTCAACTCATGACAAATGAGACGAATGGCACGAGTCGTTTCCCTGCTCCCGGGGATAAATAAGTGCGGCAGCATCTCGGCCGCAGACGGGTCGAGAGAATTATCGATTATCGAGGGTTCACATGGGTTACTGGTCTCGCCAGTCGCGCAGCACTTGCTCCAAACGTGCGGCGACGTCCAGGGCCGCGGCCCAGTGGCGGAGATACTTCTCATCGAGTTGGCGCTGCACGAACAGAATGTCCACGATGTCGCCGTAGTCGCGTGGCCGACCGGCGATCAGCTTAAGCAAGATGAGGTCCTCGGCACTGACGAGCCACGCTTCCAGACCCTCGACTTGTACGCGGACCTTACGTTTCAGCAGTTCCCGTTGATAACGCGATTCGGCAAGAAAGATATCGATGTCAATCGACTTGCCAGCCACCCACATCTGGACGCGAACCAGCGGCATTCCGGCGACTTCATCCACCCAACCATCCTCGAACGCCGCTGGGATCGTGTAGCCGGCCTCCGTCGCCGCTTCGTAGAGGTCCGAAAGACGCTCACGCGGCAAGGAAATGGTGAAGTCCACGTCGTGCGTCGGCGGCAAGCCATGCGCTGCCACGGCCATGCCGCCCATGAGTACGTACGGAATTCGCATCCCCTCGAAGATCGCCACGAAATCGCGAAACGGTTCGGTCAGGTCCGTCATGACGCCTTCCCAGTGCGGGCGATGGCGATCAGCATGCGACGATTGCGATCGTCGTTTTGCCGGCGCAGCAGTTCGAAGCGACGGTCGACCATGTCCGGCGTTCCCGCGAACATCCGCTCCATGTTGGGACGCATCATTTCCAAGGTGATCTCCAGCCGCTGGCTGGCCGTCATGCGGCGGTAAGCTTCGAGTGTGTCTCGGCTCAACATAGTCTGCCTCCTGACTGCCGTACATTCTACCCCGACCGACGACAACTGCCCAGACACCGCTAAATACCGCACTTCTCGTGGCTACGAAGTTGAAGGCCACTGCCGGAAATTCGATACGGATGTCAGCGCGAGCTATCCCAACCGCGCACTGCACCAGCCACACCACGAGAAGAGTTTCCCACAGTCATTCTTGAGATGTCGGGGCTACCAGCGTCCTTCCAGGCCCACGTTCACGCCGTGGACCCAGTAATCGACTTCCTGGAAAGCAAACTCGGGTCGCAGGGCACCGGCCATGGGGACGAGCGGAGGAGGTAACTGGTCGGGATTGATGTCCAGGTCGATTTGATCACCCGGTCGCACTACGGAACCCCAATAGATGAATGAGTAACCAATCGTGGCACGTAACCGCGGTCGAACGGCATAGCCAATCGTGAATCCGAGCTCAGGCACGACGCCCAAACGATCTTGTGAATAGCTGCCAATATTCGACGGTAGCGCCAACAAGCCCGCATCATAGGATACCGGCGGCGTACCCGGCAGCGAAGCAGTTGATCCGCCCCGAATGACCGCTTCTTGTTGCACGTTTCCCAACGCTGTCTTGACCAACAAGTCCACAGACCACTTACCCCAGCCGGCCTGCCACGTCATGCCCAAGTCAAGACCATGAAACTGATTGCGCGTGTCGAACTGATCTTGGATCTGAAACGTAACCGGAATCTCCGCGTTGAAGGAACTGAGGTTCTCCGTAATCCCCAGGTGCTCGTTGAGTCGCATGTAGCGATAACCAATCAGCACATCCACGCGAGAAAAGCCCGTACCCTGGCTGCCGCAGAAAGTCTCGAGAGCCATCAACTCGCGAAAGGCCAGACCGGCCGATTGCAGACGCGAACTGACGTCGACAGTTACGTTGCCGCGCAGAAGATCGGGATAGCAAATTAGCTGCGAGTCTTCGCGGGCCGGCGGATCGAAAGCGTCGGTAAATGGATCTCGCGGATTGATGTTGAAAAACGGCCGGGCCAGAATGGGAGTCGCCGCGTCGTCACAGCTGGCCATGAAACTCGCGTCCCCGTTCGCCAGCGAAAAATACTCACCCTGCAAGCCGTATCGATTCTTGGTGTCAAACCAAACACCTGCTCGCAGTCGCAAACCGTTTTGTGCTCCCGATAAGATCTCCTCGTTGCCATAGAGAATTCGCGTATCGGCCTGACCGAGAACACCGGACTCCTCGCGCGGTGTGCCGGCCGGACTGGTCGTGACTAGCGGGGGAAGGTACATCCCACGGGGCCACCAATACAGGTACTCGGCACTTCCCCAAACCCAGCCTCGCGGTCCCCAAGACTCCGGGACCAGACGATCCGCTACCGTCACGGCGGCTCCAGGGATCTGCTGCGTCACAACCGGCTCGGTGTACTGAGCCAGTGCAATACGTCCGGGAACGGCCGGGTCGAACAGCGAACGTGATGCGCCGGCACTGTCTCTGCTGCCTGGGCAACGCTACCTGGTCCACCCAAAGTCGGGGTTCACTGCCGGTCCGCACGACCGGTTCGCGCACCGTCGCCTCCACCGTCTGTCCCACAAAGCCCGTCATATCGAGTGACTTGCGCGGTATGAGATATGCTTCCAGCTCGCCGTCGCCTCCGACCAGCGCATAGCCCTGCGGTCGCAGTTCCAGCTTGCCGGTCATCACGTACTGGCTTGATGGCGCCACGGTCGCCGGCACCATCAGATCGGAGAGTGTTGTCAGCTGCGTCCACCCCGCAGTGGGCCAACCGAACAGCATCAGGAAAACGATCGTCTGCAAGGCAGATCGAAGGCGATCGTGCATGACAAGAGTCCGACATAAAGAGGAGAGTTCACGTGATCGTCCGTGAAGAAATAGAAGTGGGCGACTTGTAGCGAAAAGGGCCAATTCCCGCAAGATCGCCCTCAAGTTTCACAGCTCCACGACCGCTCGCGACGGCCGCAACTCTCACTGAATAACCCAATTTGCCACAATCCATCGAACGGGCGACGTACAACCTGGCGCACCAACAACTCGGCATTGTTCGTATCCAGGCATGGCCCCATTTCTGTTTCGTACGTTCCTCCCGCTCCGTCGGGTTTGTCCCGACGGACTGCGGACTGGCCGGCTACTGGCGATGAGATATGAAGTGGAGCGGCCAAGGCGGGTGTCGGAAGGCAAAGCGGCGACACGGCCAAAGGCTGCAACAGGCCCGGCTTGATTCGGTCTCGAAGGCGTGCCGCTGTGATGGCACGTTGAGGACTCGACCGAAGGTGTGTCATGGTGTGACGGTAGCGGACCAGTTGTGGCCCCGCCGGGATAAACCCGACGGAAGCCTGAAAGGGCCGATTGCCCCGCGGTAGCCGACCAGTTGTGGCACCGCCGGGATAAACCCGACGGAAGCCTGAAAAGAGGCCGATCGCCCCGCGGTAGCCGACCAGTTGTGGCACCGCCGGGATAAACCCGACGGAAGCCTGAAAAGGCCGATTGCCCCGCCGCAGCGGACCAGTTGTGGCACCGCCGGGATAAACCCGACGGAAGCCTGAAAAGGCCGATCGCCCCGCGGTAGCCGACCAGTTGTGGCCCCGCCGGGATAAACCCGACGGAAGCCTGAAAAGGCCGATCGCCCCGCGGTAGCCGACCAGTTGTGGCACCGCCGGGATAAACTCGACGGAAGCCTGAAAAGGCCAATCGCCCCGCGGCAGCGGACCAGTTGTGGCACCGCCGGGATAAACTCGACGGAAGCCTGAAAAGGCCAATCGCCCCGCGGCAGCGGACCAGTTGTGGCACCGCCGGGACAAACCCGACGGAAGCCTGAAAAGGCCAATCGCCCCGCGGTAGCGGACCAGTTGTGGCACCGCCGGGATAAACCCGACGGAAGCCCGTGCCACGGGTTAGACGCGATTTCAGAGCCGCAACAGGCAGAACTCACTCCGTAGACACTCCGGAGTTGCGTCAACCGGCGGAGCTGTCAGGCGCCATGTCTACCAAGTCCGGCCAGCTCATCGAAGAGGCGGCGTCCCCGCTAGATGTCGCGTGAGCCACGGAGGTCAGCAGCGCGCGTGTAGTACTCAGTGAGGTCGTCGAAGTGCCAGCAATGGTATGGCCCGCCCCACTTGCTCCTGTCGAGCTGGAGCCTGCAGCATTGAGCAATAAGCGGCCTAACCCGATCGTCGCAGCGGTATCAGCGGGCGGGGAATCGGCAGGTTGAGCCGAGTTGTCGGAAGGTGCGGGACCGCCCCCTGTCGGTGCCGGGTGAGAGGAATCGGGCAGATTCAACACATTAGGTATCTGGGAAAGGGGCGAAGGAGTGCCAGCGTTTGCTCCGCTATCTTGGCCACTGCCGCTTGAAGATCCTCCCTGATTGTCCCATGGCAAGGTTATCGGAGAATTGCCGGACGTCGTGGCGCCCCCATTCGTGTTGGTCCCAGTCCCATTTGTCCCAGTCCCAGATGTCCCGCTAGATCCTGGAGGAACTACAGGGGCTCGCCTCGTTAACGCAATGATCACGACCTCGTTGTGCGCAGCTTGGGAATTCTGCGGGCTGCTTGCACTGCTGGTCACCTGTTCAGCCCCAGACCCGACCTTAATGGCAACGTTGGCAGGCAGTGGACTCGGTGCGTTGACCGAAGCGACCACCGGATTCGATGCAGGGCCGTCGCTCTGCATGTGACCGACTTGCGCTGCCGTGGGATGGGACAGATCGGTATTGGTGCTTGCCGGCAAAGCCGTGGCGCGCACCGTCTGTTCCGCTACCGCCTGGCCAGACGGTGTCAGATCAATGAGTTGGCTGCCTGACAACCGGTCAGGTACAGATTCCGGGAAGGCGGTCTCGATATCCTGCGCGGCAATGCAGAGGCTCTCTCCCACCACCGTGTTCTGGTCCAAGGCCAGGTACTGGCGTCGCAAGAAACGGATCTCGACCGCCGCGGCATCGGAAGTCGCTTGGCTGCTGCATCGCTGGTTACCGGCCTGGACTGCCGTTGCGCTGAGCGAACCACCGACGTTTCCGACTGCTTCGGCCGACAGCGCACTTGGCTCTATGATGCTCCACGCAAAGGCATTGGCACCGTACATCAGCCGGCGATTCTCGAGTGATTCGAGCGTTGGCTTGCACACCAGCCGATTTCTATGGTTCCGCTGTCCTCGTCTCCGCCTCCCAAGAATTTTCAGCAACATCGTTGCGCCTCGTAGTGTGTATGTACACCGTGAACGGCAAACACCAGGATTGGCATCGCAGACCAGTGGTAAACGATGGGGGCAGCTCAGCCTGCAAGGGACACGGAACTTGACCGCGGCACGCGCAGCCAAGCGTCGTGCTCCCGGGCATGGGCAGGTCGGAACCGACTACGAAGATCCACACCCGGAATCGTGCGGGTGAAGCTTCTAACAGAACGGTAGTTGACGGTCAATGTCAGAGGGTCAACGCCCGGCACGAGCGAGTTGTCCCCGAGGCATGGCTTGGCGGACCGTATTTTCGCTGCTGTTGCCTCACCCAGCCGCCGGACGGGTCGCATTCCTGCTAGCATCCCCCTGTCAGCCGCCAGTCGTTGGCAAGCATCGCTCGGCTGGCAAGTTGCCTGCCTATCCCAATCCGGTTAAAATACGCAATCACTACAAACGCAGCATCATGTCCCAACTTCTTTGCCGAGACAGGCACGGAAACCCAACCGCTTCGAGCACACCTTCAAGCGAGAGACCACCCTATGGATGGGCGCACACGAAGAACCTCACGGAAATGGCAGTCCCGGTATTCCCGTCTCACATCTGCGGGCCGGCCGTCCACTCGACAGCATGCGCGGCCGCTGAGGCACGAAGTTTTAGAAGACCGGATGTTACTCGCCGGTGACATGACGGTGCGTTTCGCGTTTGCGGACTTGTCGGGGAGTCCGAGCGACAACCTGATGGCCGGCAGCGACTACAACCTGCTGGTGTACGTGCGCGATTCGCGTAGCGCACCGACTGGCGTCCGGCAGGCCTATTTCGACGTGACCTACGATTCCGCTCGGATATCGGTCACGGGAGCTGTTGAGTCGGGGACAGCGTATCAGCTCGACTCTTCAGGCGACACGACGACAGCTGGCTTGATCGACGAAGTGGGTGGAGCAGATTCAGACACGACGCCTCCCGCCTCGCCCGGTACGGAACTGCTGTTGTTTAGCGTTCCGATCAGCGTGACATCTGCCGGCACCCTACACCTGGCGGCAGATCTGTCGGATTTCACGGCCCGACTACCTCTGTTTTTTCAGAGCGACGTGGTGGTGCCGTTGAGCAACATTGACTTCGTGGGAGGGACCATCGACATCGTCGACGCGGGGATCGTCATAGCACCCACGGCGGGTCTTCAAACGACCGAACTTGGAGGAACGGATTCATTCCAGATATCACTGCAAACCGCCCCGTCGTCAAATGTTACGATCGGTATGTCTGCGAGTGACGCGAGTGAAGGAACGGTTTCTCCAACGAGCGTGACGTTCACGCCATCCAATTGGAACGTACCGCAGACGATAACGGTCAAGGGTGTCGACGACGCGGTGGCGGATGGAAACATCAGTTACGAGATCGTGGCTTTGCCGGCGGTCAGCAGCGATCCGTTCTACAGCGGCCGCGACGCCGCCAATGTCGCCGTGACAAACTTGGACAACGATGCGGCCGGCATCACAGTGCAGCCGACCAGTGGCGAAACAAGCGAAGCCGGCGCGTCGGCCGCGTTTCAGATCGTCTTGGACAGTCAGCCGATTGCCGCCGTCACCGTGGCCCTGTCTTCCAGCGACACAAGCGAAGGGACGGTCGAGCCGGAGAGTGTGACATTCACACCGGCGAACTGGAATGTGTCGCAGACGATTACCGTGACCGGTCAAGATGATCATGTCGCCGACGGCAATCAGATTTTTCTGATTGTCACCGCTGCCGCAATGAGTGATGATCCCGAGTACAACGGCCGTTCGGTCGCGGACGTGTCCATCACGAATCTGGACAATGACACGGCGGGCGTCTCCGTCCAACCGACGACGGGCCAGACCAGTGAGGCGGGTGGCACCGCCAGCTTTGAGATTGTTCTCACCAGTGAACCGCTGGCAGACGTCACGATTCAGCTCAGCTCAAGCGACACCACGGAGGGAACGGTTCTCCCCAGCAGCGTCGTCTTTACCGCGTTGAACTGGAATACCCCACAGTCCATCATCGTCACTGGCCAGGATGACGATGTGGCAGATGGAAACACAAGCTACTCCATCATCACATCGGCTGCCGTGAGTGATGACACCACCTACAACAACCGAGCAGTTGCCGACATCGCCATGACCAACGTCGACAACGACTCGGCCGGCATCCTGGTCGTACCAACCACTGGGCAAACGAGCGAATCGGGCGGCACCGCCACCTTTGCCATCACGCTGACCAGTCGCCCGACGGCGGATGTAACCATCGGCCTGACTTCCAGCGATACGAGCGAGGGAACGGTTTCGCCGAGTACCGTCACCGTCACGCCCGACACCTGGAACACACCTCACCAGGTGACCGTCACCGGCGTCGGTGACGACCAGGTCGATGGGAACATCGCGTATACGATTATCACTGCTCCGGCTGTTAGCAGCGATCCCAAGTACCAAGGACGTAACGCTGCCGATGTTTCCCTGACCAACCAAGACAATGATTCGTACGACATCACGATCGAGCCCACTTCGGGGGAGACAACCGAAGCGGGAGCGACGGCATCCTTCTCCATCGTGCTCCACAGTCGCCCCACGGCCAATGTCTCCGTCGATTTGTCGTCAAGCGATGAGAGCGAAGGTGTCGTTACTCCGACGAGCGTGACTTTCACGCCGGACAATTGGAACCAACCACAGACGATCGTGGCTCATGGTCAAGATGACTCGCAGCGCGACGGTGATGTCGCCTACAGCATCGTGACATCCAACGCGCACAGTGACGATCCCAACTTCAACAACCGGAACGTGAACAACCTCTCCCTCATCAACAGAGATGACGAGATTTCGGCCGTCATTGTCACACCGGTCACCGGCTTGACAACCGGCGAAGATGGCCAGACCGCAACGTTCACCGTGCGTCTGGCCAGCGGGCCGTCCGCCGATGTCACGTTTGACGTATCGTCTAGCGACGTCACCGAGGGGACCGTGGCGCCGACCACGCTCTCCTTCACTCCCACTAACTGGGAGCCAGCCACAGGTCGTGACCGTCACCGGTGTCGACGACGACATTGACGATGGCGATGTGCCGTATGTGATCGTCACCGGCGCAACGGTCAGCGACGATCCGTTCTACGACGACCTGGCAGTGGACGATGTGCAGGTGGTGAACGTCGACAACGATTCCGCGGCCATCCTCATCACTCCTACCTCCGGCCTGGTGACAAGCGAAAGTGGCGCGCGGGCGAGTTTCACGGTCGTGCTGACCAGCCAGCCGACGAGCGACGTCGTCATCAGCCTGGCGTCCAGCGACGATTCCGAAGGTTCTTTACCGACCAATGAGCTCACATTCACTCCCGCTAACTGGAGTACACCGCAAGAGGTGTCGGTCGTGGGGGTCGACGATGCGTGGGTGGATGGCGATCGCGCTTACACGATCACCGCCCAAGCCAGTAGTCTCGATACGATTTATGCGAACCTCGCCCCCATGACGATCTCTGCCGTGAATCAGGATAACGATTCCGCTCAGTTGGTCGTCTCCACGTCCAGCGCCACGATCGTGGAGGGGACAGGCGATACGAATCCTCGCGCGAGGTTTACCGTGGAGCTGGTCGGTACGGTCGAAGGCGGTTTCACGCTCGCCTTCGCCACCAGCGACGGGACCGCGACCGCTGCGAGCGGTGATTATTTGAGTACAAGCAGCTCAATTCTCTTCGACCGGAGAGAATGGCGAGATACACACGGTCGAGATCGAAGTCACGGCGGATGACATGCTGGAGCCGGACGAGACGTTCCTGGCCTCATTGGGTGCCATCAGTGGCATCACCGAAAGCGCCGCGGCTCGCATCGAAATGGTGGGCACGCCGCTGGAATTCACGATTCTCGACGACGACGAACCGGTCATCTCGTTCTTCCCGGTGTCTCTGCCCGAGGGGACTGGCAGCGAACCAACCGTCTTCGCGTTTCGGGTTGTCTTGTCCAATCCCGTGCAGGGTGGCCTGACCATTGAGTACACGACCAGCGACGGTACGGCCACGCTCGCCGGGAACGACTATGTCGACAATGACGGCGTACTTACATTCGCCGGCACTGGGGGCGAGGAGCATTCGATCAACGTGCTGGTCATCGCCGACAGCGCTGTGGAACGAGATGAAACGTTTATTGTTACGCTGGAAAGCATCACGTTTCTTGATCCTGGCCTGAATGACATCATCGTCACGGAGGTAGGTACTCAGACTGGAACGATCGTCAACGACGACACCGCTTCCATCGCCTTCGTGAGCGGCTCAAGCCTCGTGATTGAAACAGGCGGAAGACAGAACATTGACGCACAACTGTCGGTCACCAATGGTGGGACATTGACCGAAGATGTGGTGGTGGAAGTCGTCGTTCTGCCTGGCGCCACAGCAACCACACCCGACGATTACGTCCTGTCCAACACGACGCTTACCTTCCCCGCGGGCAGCCAGGACGGCGACATCCAATCGGTGGAAATTGACGTGGTCGACGACGGCCTCGGTGATCCTAACGAGCAGATTACGCTGGAAATGCAACTCGTATCCGGGGACATGGACGGCAATGTCTCGTTGGCTTCGCCTTCACAGGACGTTGTCACCCTCTTTGAAGACCCGACGACCGCCAGCGTTTCCGGCACGGTCTGGCTCGATACGAACGGCAACGGCCAACAGGACGCGGGCGAACTGCCCATACCGGGTGTTTTCGTCACGCTCACGGGCATCGACCTGGGGAAGCGTCGCGTCGAAATTGTGACCATGACCGATGCTCAAGGTGCCTATGTGTTCGATCACCTGCCCGGCGGAACGTACACCGTTCGTGAAAGCCAGCCAAATGCGTTTGTCGGATGGCGTGGATGTGCTGGGCACGATCGCGGGCAAACCGGTCGGTGCGTTGGACAATGACCGTATCACAAATATCGTGCTGCCGCCGGAACTTGCCGGGAGCAACTACAACTTCGGCGAATTGCGGCTCGCCCAACCTCCCATCTCCGCTCGCATGTTCTTTGCCTCGGCACCGTCCCTGCACGAGGTCATTCGTGAGGTCGTCGCTCGTGCTGAGGAAAAGGGAGGCAACACGGCTCAAGCTGACGCCATCCGGGCCGGCGAGTCGATTGAGATGCGCCGCATCGGCAACGGCATCACGCTGACGGGCACCAGCCTGGACGACGAGATCTCGTTCGCTCCGGCCGGCAACTCCGAGCTAACCGATAGCTCACAGCACTACCTTGCCGCCAACGGTTTCGAGTGGTATTTCGACGCCGACGAGATTAAGAAGTTCGTCATCGACGGGGGGGATGGCAACGATCGACTCGAATTGCGTGACTCGCCACGCGACGATTCCCTCGCCGCGAGTCACGACCAGGCCCTCCTTAGCAGCGTCGATTTCCGCTTGGATGCCATGGCATTCGAACTGGTGCGAGCGGTTTCCACCTCGGGCGGCACCGACACCGTCAGCCGAGACAACATCGACTTCATCCTCCAGCTCGAAGGCCCCTGGGTCGATTCGACTCTCTGACTTGTCACCGCAGCACAAAGACTCTCTCTGCCACCAGCCGCTGACGGATATGCACTACGGTCCAACCGCTGGCAGGAACGAATCGGGGAGGGGCAAATGCGGCATGCACAATTTGGAATGAGAAATTGCGTGAAGGGTATATCTTCGATTCCGCATTCCGCATTCCGCACTCCCTGGTAATCGTCCCGGTCGTCCAAGTCAGCAACGCCAGACAACACAACCAGACACGGTAACACTTTTCTTGGGTTGCGGACGAGGACCGCGTTAGGATTAAGAACAGCCGTGAACGGCTGCTATTTGACATAGACCGTCTTGATATTGACGAACTCCCGGATGCCGTCGTGAGAGAGTTCTCGGCCGTAGCCGCTCTCTTTGATCCCGCCGAACGGCAGACGGGGATCGGAACGGACAAAGGTGTTGACGAAACAGCAGCCAGCTTCCAGCTCTTCGGCGGCGATCCGTTCTCCTTCCGCCACGTTTCGCGTGAACACGGCCGCTCCCAAGCCAAACGGTGAGTCATTAGCCCGGCGGATGGCTTCGGCATCGTCGGCGACCGAAATGATGGCCGCCACCGGCCCAAACAACTCTTCTTCGTAGGCGGGCATCCCCTCACGCACGTTGGTCAGCACCGTCGGAGGATAGTCAGCACCGACGCCAGGTGGGATCGTGCCTCCCAACAAACATTGAGCACCCAGCTCGATACTCGACTGCACCTGTTGATGTAGCTCGTTTCTCAAATCGTGTCGTGCCAACGGTCCAACGTCTGTTTCTTCCTCGGTTGGATCTCCCACCTTCTGATGGCTCATCAGCTCGACCATGCGTCGCTCAAACAGCTCGCGATGTTCTTCCACCACCAGAAACCGTTTGGCCGCAATGCAGCTCTGTCCCGAGTTAACCATGCGCGCCGTAACGCAGGCCGCAACAGCCGCGTCCACGTCCGCATCGCTCAGTATCAGATAGGGATCGCTGCCACCCAACTCGAGAACCGTTTTCTTCAAGGATTCGCCAGCCGTGCGCGCCTACTTCTTTACCGGCGGCGGTACTGCCTGTCAGCGTCACGGCGGCTATGTGTGGATGTCGGATCAAATCTGCCACGCGGCGGCTGCCGATCGGCAGACTGGTGAACACGCCCGGGGGAAAAGTCGCTTCAGAAAACGCCTGTTCGATCGCGACTGCACACTGCGGAACATTTGATGCGTGCTTTAGCAGGGCGACGTTACCGGCCATCAATGCGGGAGCGGCAAAACGAAACACCTGCCAGAATGGAAAGTTCCACGGCATGACCGCCAGCACAACACCCAGGGGCTGAAAAGTGACCAGGCTGCGTTGAGCCTCCGTGGCCACCACTTCCGCTTCGAGGAATTTTGCAGCGTGCTGGGCGTAGTACCGGCAGACCCACGCACACTTCTCCACCTCCGACCGTCCCTGCCGGACCGGTTTGCCCATCTCGTGCGCCATCAGTCGTGCATAAAGTGCCGCGTTCCTCTCCAGTACCGCGGCCACCGCCACCATCAGTTCAGCCCGCCGAGATAGACTGGTGCGTCGCCAGGACAAAAACGCGTTGACCGGAAACCGGTACCAGTTTTCCTTCTGGTACACGAGATCATCCGTCAAGCCTTTGCCCCCCAAGTTCCGCCTGCCAGGACCAGCGGCCCGACCATGAACGCGGCGACTGTCGGATCGTCCGGCATGGGAGCCATGTGCAGGCTCATCGGCATCATCAGTTCCAACGTGTCGTTGTTCTGCCACACCCGGCACCGCAGGGCGAAGTAACTCGAAGGCCTTGCTTCCGTAGGGATCGGCTCGCCATTAAGTCGGACGGTGAT
>CAVOXY010000023.1:0-119454 GCA_963700515.1 uncultured Planctomycetota bacterium
GATCCGGAAACCAGGCGGCAACCAATGCAATCATCTCCGCCATCAATTCGGGTCGAGTTTTATGGGGTGTTTTGTCGGCTCCGCGATTGGCCTTTGCATTCGCTTTGGCTTTCTTCTTCGCCGCGGCGGCTTGCTTGGCTTTGCTGGAAGCTGCTGCGGCTTGACCACTGGTTGGTTTCTTCTTGGATTCATTCTTGCCTTTGGTCAGCCCCTGACGATTTCGATACAAACGCATGCAGATCGGCAATGCGAATACCTTCGTCGGCGCCCACCACGGCTTGGCGATGACGATGCACAGGTCGACCCAACGTTTCCGGCAGAGGGTATCATCACCGGCCAGGACAATGGACGCGTCTGTGCCGATGAGAGTCTTGATAATCAGAGAACGACTTCACTCGGCTAAACAGTTACGGATATTCAATCACCGTGTAGACACCGTGTAGAGATAGCTACTTCTCAGAGCTATGATCTTTTAGTATCACGAGCCGGCGACTGAGAACAGGTTTGCCACCGGCCTCTAGGATTTCTGCGCAGAATTCGTGGCGGCCGGGTTGGTTGGGTGATGTCACGTGCAGAGTCACTTCGGTACGATCATAGGCCGCCACCTTGACGTCCCGCACGATTGCTGTTTCGCCGTCCGGTAGCGACAACTTCACGTCGCCGGACCATGTCGGAATCGAGGTCGTTGAACACGACCACGCGTGCCTCCACCTTTTGGCCGGCTTCGCACGTATCGGGAACGCGGAGCATCACGCCGACGGGTGCGAAGACGTACTGCATGTGCTCCAGAAAATGCGGCTCGAACACCAAGCGGTCAAGGTCGATGAAATTGTCGCTGGTGGCGCAGCCTCCCAGGAATGGCCGAGACCGCAGAAGTAGAGCACGCCGGCCACGCGCCGCGATGCTCGCAGCGCCTCGGTCATGGCGCTCAAACAGCGAGCGTAGAATTCGCGGCGCTGCGTCGACATCCGCATCGGGCAGGTAAGCGGCGTAGCCGGCACGGGTCAACGTCGTGGGCTGGCCGTCGCGCCGGAGCCATAGCCAAGCGTACTCGTTGACGATTCGCGGACGCGGCCCGTCCGGACCCAGCTTCGAGTAGCGATCGACCACGGAGTCCAGCGTCGGCAACGGTTTGAGTTCGGGGTTCCAGTGGACCACCGCCATGGACTTGGAGTACTGGTAGGGATGGTCTTCGATGATGTCGGCGGGCTGGTGCGGCTTGCCCCAGCCGTTGTCCCACGGACGGTTCGATAGGTCCAGGTGCCGCACCATGCCGATGGCCTCCCGCGTCTTGTCGAATCGGCACTCGTTTTGGGCGTCCCAGATGAGCACGCAGGCGTGGTTCCAGTGCTCGCGCATCCAATCTCGGTACTCGTCGGCCAACGCTTTCGCGCCCACGGGCGTCATGGCATCCTCGCCGAGCGTCCAGATCGGAAACTCGTCCTGAATGATGAATCCCTTCCTCGTCGGCGATGCGATACCACATCTCGGGCGGAAACCCAATGCAGTATCGGAGCGAGTTCATGTGCAGCGATTTGAATCGCCGGTGCAACGTGCGGACCCATTGCTCGTCCCACGGCTTGTCGGCTCGAAGCGGATCTTCCTCGAAACGGAAGTAGCAGATGTTCGAGCCACGCAGAGTAGTAGGGCTTGCCGTTCAGAACGCCGATCGCCGTCTGCGGATCGAAGTGAAACTGACGCATGCCGAAGCGAGTCAGTAACGCATCGGAGCTGGTACGCGTGACGAGGTGATAGAGGTTGGGAGTCTCGGGTGTCCAGAGCTTGCAGTCGCGGATCGGGATGCGGGCCTCCACGCTGCGGGTTTGTCCGGGTCGAGACGCACGCCGGAAGCTTCACTTGGCCTACGACCTGAGATTGTTGTACGGCCGGACTTCGAACTCGACGTCGGTCACCACCGCCTCGATCGCTCGTATTTCGCAACTCGGCGACCACTCGGACAGTGCTCTGGTCGATTTCGGGCACAACCTGAACGTTCACGACGAACGGCGACCCCGTGAGGGTCAGTGTCACGTCGTCGTAGATGCCGGCCAGGTAGCTGCGTTTCTCGAAGTCGAAGCCATTCGCCACTCGGTCGCCGACCGCGAGTGGATCAGCATTGACGCACACGATCAGTTCGTTGCTCTGTCCATCTCCCTTGAGGTGCTTGCGGACGTCGAAGTAGCCGGGCGTAAAGCAGGGCCAGTGCTTGCCAAGGTCGTGTCCGTTGAGCCAGACTCGCGTACCGAACTTGGCCTTGGCGAGCTTCAGCACGGCCACCGGCGGCACTTCGCCGTCCACCGAGAAGGTCCGCCGGTACCAGAAGACGCGGTAGTGAGGGTCGGGGATCATGATGAATTTGTGTCCGCCGTCGTCCGCAAACTTGGTGTTGCGGCCGACGTTTTCGAACGGTGGAGTCGCCATGTCCACGACTCCGGGAACAGGGATCGTGCGGTCGAACTGCGCCGGTTGTTGATCGGGAGCCGGCAGCGATCTGCCACGAGCCATTGAGCGAGATGACGCACGGGGTGCTTGAGGGTCGGCTATTCCCACGGTTCCCGATAACAGTGCAATAGCGAATACCGTCACTGCAAGCATGAAAGGTACGAGTGATGGTTTCCGGATGGAAATCGAATAGACGGTCATGGATACTTCTCCCGTTGGAGTTCAGCAGCGGCCTTTGCGCGTTCTAAAAATGCGGACAACCGGACACTTGGTGAATTAATGGCCCAATTTAACACGAAATTGGCCGCGATCGCCTACCACCACCCCCAACATACGCGGTCGCCATCTCGCTAGGGCTGCAAACGCTGTTGTCGGCAAGGATGTAAATACGCCACCTCGGTAGTAGCACAGTCGCTCATGCCGTAGACTTGTGCGATGACGGTTGAAATCGCCTCTGATGCGCCGAGAGGGATTTGCACCTGCGCTCCCGATGGCAGACGGATAACCACTTCGCCATTGGCTGTGGTCGATCTCGCAATTCGCGCCGGCATGAAACTTCCTGGCAGCGCAGGACCATCGCTGCCTTGCCGATCCTCGCGAGATGCTGCAACGCTATGATCGCTCGCTGACCGGACCGACGCTGGAATCACATCGTCGGCCTCGGCAAGCTTCTTCCTCCAGTAGTAAAAAGTCGCAGCGGTAACACCGACCTGTTTACAGAACTGCTCAACAGTGCACGGTCGCGACGAAAACTTATCGGGCTCCCGACTCGGGATTCGCGCTGCCTATTGCAGACGGGCGAGAAACATCCGCTATGACTACCTGATCACTGAGGCAGCCATTCGATGCCCGACGGGGTTGCTCGGAAGCGTTTGGCGCGGATGCTGGAACCGCTGCCTTCTTCGTAGTAGACGATCAGCACCGATCCGTCTTTCAGGTTGACCATGGAAGGATACGCGCCGCCGACCGAGTCGACCAGGACGTTGTCGCTCCACGTCTGGCATTCGTCGAGGCTGTAGTGCAGACTGGTCGCGGGAACGCGGTGGGCCAGCAAGATGATGTCGTCGCGCGTGCGCAGAAAGTACGGGCAATGCCCCGCGAAACCGATCGGCTTGGAGACGCTCCAGGTCTTGCCGCGGTCTTTCGAGACGGAGAAGCACATCGCCGGTCGCTGGGCGGCGTAGAGGGTCCCGTCCTTGAGCTCGATGATGTCGGTTTCGGCGTCTAGCCGGACACCACCGTTGTCGATGTCGATCACGTCGCTCCAGGTCTTTCCGCCGTCGTCGCTCAGAACGACCCCGCCGTTGGCCGATCCTTGCGTCTCCCGATAGACGCCCAGAATCAGTCTTCCGTCGGACAATTCGCGGATCGGGGCACTGCAGTACGCCTCGGCCGTGATCTGCTGTGGCTCGGACCACGTCCGGCCCAAGTCGTCGGAGGTCACCATCCAACTGCCCAGTCCGGTCCAACGTTTGCCCGGTTGATCGGTCTTGCGCAGGGAAAAGAAGTTGCAGATCAGCTGACCGTTCTTCAGTTGCACGATCGACGGGTCGCGGTCGTCGTCGGGACCGTCGTACAGCACCTGGGCATCGCTCCAGGTGCGGCCCTCGTCGTCCGAGGTGCAGTAACTGATTCGTCCGCCCTTGGGCAGTTGCTCGTTGGGCAGTGCGACGTGACCATAGCCGGCGTAGAAGACCGCCATCAACCGATCGTCGCTCAATCGGCAGACATCGGGAAACGCTTCGTAGGCCCCGGCGCCGGCATCGGTGCAGACGTGAACAAAGGGCTTCGGCGGGATCTTGAGTTCCTCCGTGGCTTTACGACCCTCGCCCATCACGACGATGTCTTTGACGTGAGCGAGACCCTGATTCGCATAGAAGCCGATTCGCCCGGACGTTAACGTCGCGTCTTTGGCCTCGTAGAGCAACTTCCCGTTCAAGGAGACCTTCAAGGTGTCGCCGATGCATTGGAGTTCTCCATCGTGCCACTCGCCCGCCGGCTTGTTCAGGCCGCTCGTACGTTTGATTTCGCTCCAGGAAACGCTCGGATCGGAGCGGCACAGGATCGCCTGCCCACGATCGTAGTGGACGTAGTAGTACGTGGCCGCATCCTCGGCGCGGACGACGAAACCACAGGCCAGCACGCCTTCGTCGGCCGGTTCGACCAGGAACTTCGCGCGCAACGTGACGTCATCCCACACCATCGGCTCGAAGATCGCTCGCGACATCTGCTGCCGGCCGTCCAGCACGAGTTCGCCGTCGTGCACGGCCGCGGTGTCGTCCAGCAACACCCAACGATCCGCGCCCTCTTCGCGCCGAGGTCGATGGCGAATTCCTGTCCACAGCTTGGCTGTGCTCCGAACCACGCGAATCCGATGCTCAGACAACACACGGTAACGTAAGAGGTCCTGTTCATTTCACGTCCTCGTCAGGATGTTAACTTGCCTTCGTCAGCATGCTATAACGTCTAATACCGTTTTTGATCGGTGACTGAGGGATTGCTCAAAGATAACTCCCGCATCTGCAGGCCCGTCCCTCGTTGTTATACACAAGTCGCAGTGGGCTTTGTTTTCAGGTCCGGAGGGCCGGCACATCGTTCGTTGTCGTTTCGCGTGG
Organism: uncultured Planctomycetota bacterium; assembly: GCA_963700515.1. Lineage (GTDB taxonomy): Bacteria > Planctomycetota > Planctomycetia > Pirellulales > Pirellulaceae > JAJRVM01. The sequence continues at coordinate 5,058 of CAVOXY010000023.1, forward strand.
CCCTGCCACCTTACGTTATACCCATTCTATCGAGAGGACATCATGAGACTTCCACTGGCACGAGTGCTTGCTTTCGCTACGGCGGCCATGCTTGGCGTCTGTGTGTCGCCGGTGGTTCGGGCGGCACCGAAGACTTCGACAGCCAACCGTACCTCAGCGCTGCACGAGCGTTTGCCGACACGGTACGTCGAGCACGGTCGCGACTACGTACGGCGAGCGGAACACACCGTTGTTCGTTGACGGTCTCCATGCCAGGACGCTCGAACCGGCGTTGTGGAAGTGCCGCGGGGAAACGTGGGTGCTCTCGAACTTCGCCAGCCAACAGCCGCTGATGCGTCTGCTCGACGGGCTGACGGCGATGACCGGCGATCAGAAGTATGCCCGAGCGGCCGAGTCCGCCGTGGGCCACGCTCTGAAACACCTCGGCACTCCCAACGGCCTGCTCTACTGGGGCGGGCACATGGCCTGGGACTCTGGACGGCGACAAAGCGGTCGGGCAATATGCCGACGTCCACGAAATGAAGGGCCACCAGCCCTACTACCGGCTCATGCACCGCGTCGACCCAGCCGCCACTCGACGGCTCATGGAGACGGTTTGGGGCTCGCACATTCTGGATTGGGAGCGGCTGGATTACAATCGCCACGGAAGCGTGTTGAAACCTCGGCCGGCGCTATGGGACCATGCCTTCGACGAGGATATCGAGATTCCGTTTCCGGCGGCAGGACAGCAATCTTTCTTTCTGCAACGTCACGCCGTCGCTGACCCATGCCGGCGTCATGCTGGCCGTGCTGGACAACCAATCCGATGCACTGGTTTGGACGCGACGGCTGCTCCGCCGCTGGCAGCAGGGACGCCATCCCGAAACGGGGCTCTGCGGCGGCCAGCTGAGCTATCGGAAACAGGACCGCGCGCAGGACGCGTTGGGCCACGTTCACCCGACCATCAACGAAGCGCAGATTGTGGCCAGCTACCATCAAACGTCGCGGTATCATCACTTGCCACTGGTGCAGATGCAGGCGGCCGAGGCACTGACCGCCGCTGGGGGAGAGCACGCCAAGTTGGGACGCGAACTGCTTGAATGGGCATCCGAGGATTTGAAGGTCTACGCTCGACAGTGCTACGACGAGGAGAGCGGCAAGTTCATCGCCCGCATGATCGACGGCACGGCGTTGCGGTGGCAGGAAGCCAAGTCCGACTACTATGTTCCGTCGTCGTTTGCCCCCCTGCCTGCGGATGGCACGATCGTGTGGGCTTACGCCATGGCGTATCGGCTCACGGGCGACCAACAGCACGCGGAAATGGCTCGCAAGCTCGGTGCTCAACTCGGCAAGGAACAGAAAATGGCCGACTGGCGGCTGATCTATGCCTTGCTCGAATACCACGCGGCGACTAACGACCCCGAGGCGCTGCGGCGGGCTTGTGGAGTGGCCAATCAACTGCTTGAGTGGCGTGCCGAATCGGGGCTCTTTCCACGCCCAGGGCGCGAGTATGCCCGCACGGGCGACGAAGCGCCCCTGGCGCTACTGCACCTGGCCGCAGCGATCGAAGGTCGCCGCGAATTGCTGCCAAGCGCAATGTTCGACAGCCGGTTCTTTCACTGTGAGTTCGATGGCCCTCTGGAGGAGCACCAGAAAAAGCGAGCCGACAAGCGGACGTATGACAACAACGTCTACTTTGGCAACTAGCGGGAAGAAACCGGGACAGGTACATTTAATGCGGCAAACTGGGCGGTGTGGGATGCGAGGCGATCTTCGCGGCGCGACACTTTTTGTGACATTTTTGCCTCGGGCGTGAGGGGTTCGAGGCGCCGATGGTGATTCTCCTCATAGAGAGCGAGCTGTCGTTGAACGGCAGCGATGCGAAAAGACACGCGCCAGGCGTGCCCGTTACTGGTGCGCGCGGGCTGAGGAGAGGACACCACAATGCCGCGAGGAAAACGATGCTTTCCGGGAGGGACCGTGTTTCATGTGCTGAACCGTGGGAACGGTCGGCAGACACTGTTCTTCGGGTCAGCAGATTACGAAGCGTTCGTGAGGGTCGTGAAGGAAGCGTTGTTGATCGTCCCGATGCGGATACTCGGGTACTGTCTGATGCCTAACCACTGGCACTTCGTTCTGTGGCCTGAATTGGACGATCAGCTGTCCGCCTTCATGCATCAGCTGATGACCACCCATGTTCGTCGCTGGCAGAAGGCGCATCACTGTGAAGGTGAAGGGCACGTGTACCAGGGCCGTTTCAAGTCGTTTCCGGTGGAAAGCGATGAGCATCTCTACACGATGTGCCGCTATGTCGAGCGTAACGCCGTGCGAGCGGGGCTTGTGGAGCGTGCCGAAGACTGGGTATGGAGCAGCGCCTGGGCTCGGCTGCATCCTGACGATCCTCGCGCGTTGCCGCTCGATGATTGGCCCATACCACGCCCCGTTGATTGGTTGGACCGCGTGAATCAGGCACTGACCGGCGCCGAGATCGAAGCCTTGCGCCGATGCGCCGAACGGGGCAGTCCCTACGGTAGCGGTCCGTGGGTCGAACAAACCGCCCGGCACCTTGGACTCGAAGCCACACTCCGCTCACGTGGACGACCGCCGAAGAAGAGTTGATCGCAGGGAAACGCTACTTCACGTGACAACAACAGGGCACTGCAAAAACATTTTTTTCACATTACCCAAACAGCCTGCGGAAATGTACCTGTCCCTGCTTCTTCTCCTTACTGGAGTACTCTTCCGCGTCGACCACGAACACCTGGCGGTCGCGCCAATCGTGCTTCATTTTGGTGACCCGCGCATTGGCTTCCACGTCATCGGTCAGATAGCGGACCACTTTCGTCCGGTTGTCGTTGCCAGCGATGGCGCCGCCGTCGAATTCGAACTGGGTGACTTTAATCATGTTCGCCCCGCTGTTGTTGCTGGGCGGCCAACTGCCGCTCGACGGCGTATCGTCGGTGCCGACCCACTGACTGGACACGCGGTCCAGCGTGTCAAACACGGTTCGCGAGATCGTGCTGACTGGTGACACATATATGTCACTTCGGAAATAAGAGCAATTCAACGACGCCTGACTGTTTTGGCCTCTTGTATGCGATGTCACCACCACAGCGAATTAGCTATCTTGCTCACTCAACCGGCGGAATTGTACCTGTCCCCGTTTCTTCGCCCATTGGCAAAACGCATCGCTCCGCGACTTCGGTGCATCCGCTTGGTTATCCCGCGATCTAATCCTTCGGCTCGTGACGTTTGACATAGTCATCAAGGCGACGGCTAAGCGGTCGAAGTATTACCAATACGGCCAACGAGGCAATGGTAGCAGAAGCAGCCAATGCGTATTCCCCTAAGCCCGCAGAAGTTCCCATGGCCGCCGCAACCCAGATTGAACCCGCTGTTGTCAAGCCCTTGACTTTCGCGTCGCCATTCATTCTCAAGATGGCTCCAGCCCCAAGGAATCCTACTCCAGCGGCAACACCTTGTACCACTCGGGTTACTTGATGAAGATCGCCGCCCGCAGTCGAAACTCCCGCAAGTGTAAATACAGCCGAACCCAATGCGACCATCACATGAGTTCGCAAACCGGCAGATTGCCCGGCGAGTTGTCGTTCAGCCCCAACGATGCTTCCAAGAAGGATCGCAAGTGCCAAACGAATCGTATCGTCGACGAAAGTTGTGACATCGAATTGAATAGCAGACAAAAGAAACGAAGGTTCAATCATCGAGAGCCATGAATTGGTGTGATTTTGCGTAATTTGTAAACGATAGTGTTCGAGGGTTGATCAACGGTAAGCGGGATAACCATCGCATGCACCGGAGCGGCGGTCGCCAGCGAAATCTGAAATCAACGTCCACTCCCGCCGCCCGGTGATGCGGGTCGTTCCCCAACTTACTCCAACGTCAGAGCGTTAGCCTTGTAGTCAACCTGCAGACAGTGGTCATCTAGCAACTCAGTTCCCAGCAAAGGAAACCGTCCCTCATTGGCGATCACTTGAACCGGAACTAAATCGCCAAACCAATCCAAAAATGCCACATACGATTCGAGCGAAACGATTGTCCCGTCTGCCAAGGTTGCCTCCGTCTCAGCCAACGTGTCCAGCCCTAGCTTCTCGATCAACGCCAGTGGAAACACAAAATGGCCGTCGAACGCCGTGTCTACCCACGCTTCGACGACGCTTACCGGCTCTTTTGGCTTAGCCCTAAGAGATACGGGCAACAAAGCCCGTTTGCCTTCATCGACTCTTCCGATCACGGAAAGGCTCCAATATGAACCGCTGACTTAAAACCGATGCGGATTACGAAAGTCTTCTGTTTGCGCATGCCGCTGCCTTTGCCGCGAGAGCCGCCTCAACGAAGGTCACTGCAACAAACGGATCGCGGGACTCTGGCTGATGGCCACAAACTGACCGAAATACTGACGTTCCAGTTTCTCCCGCAAATCAACTTCGTAAACGGCTTTTGCTTCATTCGCAACTGACATTTGACTCTCCTTCGACGACTACTACATTGTACCGACTGTCGCCTTCGAACGCGAGAGAGATGTGTGGCATGCATCGGAGGCATCGGGTGACAAAGCGGGTAACAAAGCGTTGCAAGCGAGCGGGCGGCGATGTGAGCTCCAGGCAAAAGTTCTCATGCGCCCGCCGCGTGAACGCCATCGTTCTGTCTCGTTGTTCGGAGAGATATCAATGCGGATTCTGCTGGTCTTCTTTTGCTCGCATCCGTCGCGACTCAAGTCCTGCCGGCTCAGGATCGTACGGTCATCGAACGCGGAAAGGCGGCGACGGCCCTGGTTGATTTGAGCGGTCAAGAGCTGTCGGCCACTGCGTTCTGTATCGACAAGTCGGGAGTGTTTGTCACGAATCATCACGTGGTGAGTACAGTAGACGAAGGGGCTGACATCCGGCTGATCTTGAATGCTGCGTCCGATTCGCAGATAGAGGTGCCGGCGTCGGTGATCCGTGTCGACGAGAAGCACGACCTTGCGATACTCCGCGAAGGAGCCCGGCGAGTTCACGGCGTTGCCGCTGGAAAGAACTCCGACGTTTTCGAGACGATGCAAACGGTCGTATTTGGCTTCCCTTTCGGCAAAGGGTTGGCGGTTGAGGAAGACAGCTATCCAGCCATGAGTGTCAGTGTCGGCCGGATTACGTCGATTCGTCGACGAGATGCCGAAGCACAACTGTTTCAATTGGATGCAGAGATAAATCCGGGAAACTCTGGCGGCGCCGTCTTGGATCCCGATGGGAGGGTGATTGGCGTCGTCAGTTACGGTGTGCTTGCCACGGGGGTCAACTTCGCCATACCGGTTGATTGGCTGACGAAGCAACTGCGACAGCCCGATGTGAAATTGGACCTGCCAACCATCACCGCTCGAAATCTCTCGGATTCCGCGGAACTGCGGGTCACTATCTCACCGCTGATGAGTGATCTGGCGGACCCCGCGGTCGAAGCGGCACTGACGATCGATGCTGCGGCTCCGATTGCGATCCCTATGAAGCGAGGCGAAGAGAATACGTTTGTGGGCCGATTTGTACCACAACGAAAGGTCGACCAGAAACCCGTGATGATCGAAGGGCACGTAGTGTTCTCCCAGGGGGAACTCACCGGACGATTAGCCGATACAGAGTTCGCAATTGGCGACGAGAGGCGGAGGCTGGCCGATGTGACGCGGATCACGCGAGTCGACGCAGAGGACCAGCACACTGTGGCCTTGGTTGATGGCAGCGAGCACGACCGGTGTCTTGACCGGATTGGGCCAAGTCGGCGTGGATTTCGGCGAAGACAAGCGGCCTTGGACTTGTCTGCAGCCACCGAGATTTCTTTGAGTCCGAACGATGAGCCCCCCCGAAGTGAATTCACCATCGTCGTTCGGGATGGCCGTAAGGAGGTCTACCGAGTCACAACGTCAGATGAAGACGCACTGGCCGGCCGAAGCCCTGCGGACACGATGCACATCTCATTCAGGCCGTTTAGGGGCCCCAAGAAATCGGTCCCGCTGCCTGGGGCAATTACCGATGTTGTCGCCGCTCGCGGCGGACGGATGCTTCTGCTGACCATGCAGCGTGACAAGAAGCTCGCAGTCTTCGACTGCAATTCCGCAGCGATCGTCGAGGTGTTGCCGTTGGCAAGTGACAACGTCGTCGTCGTCGGCACATTGGATCACGCGATCGTGTTCGACCGGACAAAAGACCTGATCGAGCGATGGTCCCTGAAGACATTCAAGAAGGAACTGACCGTCAAGCCCCCCTTCAACGGCGTCGTCAAAACGGCTGTGGCCGGCTCGGCATCACGTGGGCCAATTCTTGTGCTCTGGTCGGGCAGGACAGATGCACTCTCGCGTGTCACATGTACGACGGTTGCCGTCGACTCGCTTCAAGAGAAAAGGATCACAGCAACCGGTCGCTTTGGAAGCATCAGCCATCGAGATGTAATGCACGTTCGCGCGTCCGCAAATGGACGCGTGTTCGGGATGTGGGCCACAAGCCACAGTCCTCAGGGGTTGAATGTCGGGATTCTTCTCGATGACAAACTGACGGGACTGAACCAACACACTTCGGTGGGACATGTCATTCCTAGCCCGGATGGAATGCACCTATTCACGGGCATTGGCGGAGTTTTCTCCAACAGTCTGACATCGAAATCCGTTGGCCAGCGAGTTCGCGTTCCCTGTGTGCCCACCACACATCCAAAGCTGTACTTGTCCGTACCGGCAGAACCGGGCGCAGCGAAACCTCGGACGGGAACCATTCAAAGGGATCAAGCCGGCGATTCATGTCATCGATTCCGAGGCACCGCTGCTAGGGCTGCCGAGTTTGGATCTCGGATCAGACCCTGAGAATCGCAGCTGGTCGGCTTCAGACTTCACGCTCGACAAACGGGTGCACTACGTCGTGCCTGCCAACGCGTTGCTGTCGATCCCGTTTTCGAACGACAAGATTGTGCTGCAGAGCTTCGACCTGCTGGAAGAATTGAAGGGCTCGGCCGCCGACTACTTCTTCGTGGCTTCGCTTCCCGTTCGGGTCTTCGAAACTGGAATGACCTACAAGTACCGCATCAAGGTCGCATCAAAACGCCCGGGAGCCAAATTCGAGTTGACGTCTGGACCGAAAGGGATGCATGTCTCCAGATCCGGCGAGATTACCTGGAAAGTGCCCAAGGATTTCGAGGAAGAGACGGTCGACGTGATTGTCGGTATCACGAACTCGGCCAATCAGGCATGCTACGACACATTTACGATCTATCGCCTTGAGGAGTAATCGCGGCTCATCCAGTAAGAACACGCCGGGGGGCGTCGCCAGCCGGTTGAGGATGCTCGGAATTCGTGGCCTCCTATCCGACAACTGACGCGACAGAACCAAAGGATGAAGCCGAGCGGGAATGGCGGTCGGGCTTCAGGCTGAAATTAACGTCAATGGCGCCATTTCGTTATGCGATCAATATTTTCTCTACTTTCAGGCTGGACAAATGATGCTGCGAACTTTGCTTCTATTGGTTCTTTTCATTCTCTCGAATTCATCGAGTACGGCATTTGGCCAAAAGACTTTTTACTTTGACGGACCATCCCTTTCAATTGATGTGAGCGATGACCAGTACGCCAAGCTAATTGAACTTGTCAATCGTCTTCCATTTGACAAGGAGATCAACCAACTCAAAGACTCCGTCGCTTCATCGAAAAGACAATTGGACCAGCGTTTGATCGAGCACAAAGAACAGCTTGAATCGATCCTGACGCCAGATCAACTGGAGGTGTTGAACGCGAAGAGAAAGGCAAAAACTCAACAGAACGCAAAGGCAAATGCTAATTTCATGGTCCAGTTCGCCGTTTTCCTGGCCGCATTCTCGAAAGCCGAAGATCTGAAGATTTACGAGGGGATACCATGGAAGGTATTGAAAGAGTTGGACGAAGATGAATCCTTGCTTGCCACGATTGAATTTGGTGGAGCTTTGTTTTACGACGAGGCGTTGCCAGTTCAGTCTTCTTCTCTCTTAGAACAGCTGCGATCCGAGATTGTTGATTATCGGTTGTATCGCCCGTATAACAGCGAAAAATGGGGACGCGGCTCAGGCTCAACTCCTGACTTCTGTATAGTGTGGCAGGACGGAAAGGAAACACATTGTGTGCATATTTACCTGTGGGGATATACACTGGTCTATTTCGGTCCAAGCAATCCCAATCAATTGAAATTCGATCCAAGTACTCAATTAACATTCGATTTCATCGCCAGTAAGAACTGGATGAAATTTGCCGCCACGACCTCTCGTCAAACATCCGGAAAAATATGAGAAAACATACAAAAACATAAAGTAATCGCATAACAAATGCGTGAACCGGAGCGGCGAATCCGGCGGAATCTGAAATCAACGCGTAACGTCGCCGCCCGGTTACGCTTGGTCGTTCTGCCTACTACTAACACGTGGTGAGGTTCAAAATGAGGTGCCCTAGTTTCGTTTGTCTACTGGTCTTCAACATGGTCGCAGCCATTGCTGCCGAGTTACCCGCTCAGGGCCCTACGCCGGAGTCGACCGCGCGGCGACAGTTCAACCAGGTGTTCGTCAAAGTCATCGTGCCCGTCACCGCGCGCACTCCTAAGCAGGACGGCCCTGTCGTTGAGTCCTGGGTTGCAGAGCAGCTCAAACAGCTGGGCGAGACCGAATATTTTGCTGTCACAGACTGGGTGCCTGTTTGTGATGGGCTGCTTGCGGACGATATCGTAGACAATGACGTATGGGATGGTTGTCTTAACGGCAAACACTCCTTTTGCCCTGTCGGCGGAGACATTCCTGAACGGGAGAACGGTCGCCTGTTGGTTAGCGTTGTTGGCTGGACGCCAGGCGATGAGCGAGGCGAACATCACGCTGCCGGATGAACCAGGTAGTCGAGCAGTTGGACCCGTGCGGTTGCTTGTTGGCAAAGAAGGAAAGCGGATTAAGATCGAAGAGGGGCTCCCGTATGTGGCAGTCATCATTGCGCCGCCACCTCAGGAGGGTGTCACGTCACACGGCGATGCCGAATAGGCAGAACAAAGCGGTGAACCGGAGCCGCCGATCACGCGGATTTTGAAATCATAGTTTTTTGGCGGCGGCCCGGTTACCGCCGAGGTTACTTTGCGAACCGACTAGGCGGCTCGATGAACGCGGCCATTACATCGAATCGAACGTTGCGGCCTATTCGAGTTCCAGACCGGGCATGCCGAAGATGGCGGAACACTCATTGGCACTTATTTCCACTCTGGACACGGAAGATCGGTGTTCCCCAATTGCCGGGGAGTTTCGGCTTGAACTCCGGCGGGGCGGTAATTTCGCTGAGGTGCAACGTGGGTCGCGTTCAGAGCCGACCAAGTCTCGCGCTCACCATTGGGGAGCTTCAAAATTACCGATCGGAAACACCCGAGTGGCCGATCGGGACGAAGTCAATGGACATTACTACAGTCCACTCGTGATCCGTATTGTTCGCCGTGGACGGATGACGCGATGGACACGGTTTACATTGAAACGTCGATCATCAGCTATTTGCGGCAGAAACCAAGCTCGCAGGTGGTCACCGCTGCGCGGCAGTTGCTGAACGCATCGATGGTGGAACAACGAGCGAACCAAATACGAACTCGTGGTGTCACAGTATGTCATCGACGAGGCCTCTGCAGGTGACGCGACTCCTTGCTGTAGACCGCTTGCTCGCACTGGACGGAATTCCTCTGCTGCCGAAACTGCACCCGAGATTCCTCAAGTCGCCAGCGAGATCATGTCTCTTGGGGTTTTGCCACCAAAAGCGCAGGTCGATGCGTTGCATATCGCCGTCGTAGCCCATCATCGTGTACAATACCTGTTGACGTGGAACTGTAAACACCTCGCGAATGCCAAGATACTTCCACGCATCCATGGCGTCCTCACGGACCTCGGCATTCCGATCCCAATCATTTGTACGCCAGAGGAGTTTCTCGGCGATGACGCAGAATCAACGGAATCTCCGATTGAGGAAATACACCGAATCCGTCGTGATATTTCCGATCGGTTCGCTGGTGATATCGCGGCGATTGCCGAAGATGCTGCCAAACGGCAGGCCGAGTCAAATCGCCCGGTGTGGCAACCAAACACGACGAACCAAGCGATGCACCCGAGCGGCGAATCCGGCGACCTCCCTGTGGACAAGCCCTCGCCCGCCGCCGGGTGATCTTGGTGAAGAAATGGGGAGGCGTACATTTTCGTCGGTTGACCAGATAAGATGGGATAAGTCGACCGAGCGGACGTGCTCTGCAATGACATGCGACTGTCACTATTTGAGAGGCACGAGTGTGCGGACTACGTCTGTTGCCCGGTCAGCCGCGGACAACGTACGACTCCTGGCGCGATGAAAAGTTGAATCCGACCGAAGATGGCCTTATCCTATTTCTCTTCCGGAAGGATGACAGAAAAATGTTGGACAAAAAATGTGTTACTGCACACAACATCTTTCTGTCACACATCTTTTTGTCATCCGCCTCTTCGAATTGAATGAGCTGGTCAGGAACAAAAACATGGGTCCTGGCAGAGGGCAGTTGGGGCAAAAACGGCGGCTTTTCAACAGCCCATACTGCTCCCCATTTCTTCAATCTGACGCAGTGTTTCAAATCTACCGGTTGTGCCACGAACTCCCGTCATGAATGGGATTCACGCCTCCGCCGAAGGGCTGGCGAAAGCCGGTGGACCGGTATGCCCGGCAGTGTTCGCGACCATGTTTCTTGTCCTTCATTGCTCCTGCGGCACTTCTTGAACCGAGTTCGTTCTGACAGCCGACGCATCGCGCCGGCTGAGTGGCAAGTAGGGAATCGGAGAGGAAGGAGCGTCTGAGGGCGGGAGCCTCGTGATGGATTTCCCCTGGCTTATTCACCTGGACACTCGTCGCTGGTCGACGCATTGTCGGGTGATTTCACCGGCCTCGCTTCCGACACAACAGACCGTGGGGGCATTTTGTGTGCGTTCTTCAATCTCAACCACGTCGAATAGAGTTCCTCCACAATCGCCAATCGCCGAGAAATCGCATGACTGTCCATATCATCGGACCAGCCACGGCTCTGTCGTTTGCTTCGGTCGGCACGTTCAGTCGGACTCGTCATTGAGGAGCTCCACATCCAGCTTGTCTTTGGTTCGATCCGAATCTCGCTTCATGGCAATGAGAGCCGCTCGTGAAAGCGACTGAATCGATCGACCCTCAACATCAAAGGTCTCTCGGTCCGAGAAAATCGCGTTCTTGGACGAATCGGCTTCCAGCAGATCAAGGGTCAGGAAGTCCACTCCCGAAATCTTGTTAAGCCGATACAAACGGTTTATCCCGAGTTTGTTGAGCGGCAATTCGACCCATCCAGAGACATCGTCAAATCCAACGCCTACGGCAATCTCAGCCGCTCTCTTGATGTCCTGTGCAGCGACCACGATGTCGATGTCCACAGTCAGCCGAGGTCGCCCATGGATCGCCACAGCCAACCCTCCACAAACCGCATATTCCAGACCGTTCTCAGCAAATGCCTCCGCCAGCCGGTATAGCTCCTCGATGATCAGCATGACCTAACGGATCTTCGCCAAAGCGGAATCAGTGACGAAAGTGAACGCAGCGTGATCTCACTCTAAGAACCAAGGCAACGACACCACGGGAGGTGAGCGAGCGATCGTACCATTTCCTTGCCTCCTGAACGGTTCCAAGTGTTCTTTCAGGTCGCATTGTAACACAACGCGATCGCTCATCCACCCGCGAAATGGTCCACCGGCCTTCGGTGACTCGCCAGCAAGACGCAGTTGACGTCATAAGAACTGAATCCATGGTCTTTGTCGTGAATCTGGTTGACCAGTCACGGTCCTGCGTTGGCGGCAGGGTCGACGCTGCCGCCATGTCAATTCTGCTCGGCGATGGGAGACTGCTTGCCCGAGGAGAAGTTCAAGAATTTCCAGATGCCCCCCGCGACGCTGGCCCGTTCGCCAGGCCACTGGGTAGAGTGGGGTAATTATGCCAAGGGCTGCGGTCCGGAACCCGGCTCGACATCACGAGACCACCACCTCAACAACACCGGTGATACGCGTCGGTTGTGTCCATCGATTGTGGTCGCACCTGTTTGACACGACCGACGTACGCTGCCAATATTATTGAGGCGGCAGGATTTCGCGTCGACCAATTTCAGCCTGACGGGGGATACTACCGCCACGCTGAAGAGCCTCCGAAAGCCGATGGACGACTACACCGTTGCGGCAGCAAGAAAATAGAATGCGAGAACAGTCAGTCCGGCGATTCTGTGAAGTCGGCGGTCTAGTTCCACTAATCTCAGTAAAGGACTCGCCTTGATGAATAATCCGATCTGGGTCATGACTTCGGCTTTCCCCCGTTGCACGCTCGACCAAGTCATTGAACACACCAAGAAAATTAACGCCCAGGGCATGGAACTTTGTGTATTCCGCAGAGATGGTACCCGGGCCGATCATGTGGCGACGCACCTGGATTACGACCAATTCGGGCGCGATCAAGCCCAGGAGCTGATCGACACGTGCAATCGCGACGGGCTGAGATTTTCGGTCGGCGCTTACGAAAACCTGATTGGCGGCGACCCTGCCCAGCGCGTCAAAAACCAAGATCACTTGCTAAAACTGATCCGCATCGCCCATCTTTGCGGTGGTGACGACAACGATGTGAAGGTGGGGACCTTTGTTGGTTACAACCATGAACTAGGGGTCCAGGACGGCGGTTTCGAGAAGAACCTCGAGGAATACGCCAAGGTGTTTGGTCCCATCATCAACTATGCGGCCGACCTTGGGGTCACGGTGATCTACGAGAACTGCCCGATGGAAGGTTGGTGCCCGGCGACGGCCCCCACCACTTATAACAATCTTCCAGGGTGTTTGGCTGCCCGTAAATTGATGTACGCGATGCTCCCCAGCCGGGCCCATGGCGAGACCTATGATCCCTCGCATGATGTCTGGCAGAACATTGACCCGAGCGACGTTCTTCGTGCTTCCGACATGGACCGCATTCGCCGCGTTCACGTGAAAGGTACCCGAAATCTTCGCTCACCTGGCCGCACTCATTGGGGAGCTCTCTACGCGATGCAAACCGTCAAGGCGGAGTTGGCAGAACAGGCGGGTGTACCGGTTCCGGCACACGAATGGGATCGGCATCATTACGAACCAATGTTGCCGGGATTTGGGGGCAACGACAGCATGGACTGGCGCGACTTTCTGGAAACGCTGATGAAACGGAATTTCGAAGGGCCGTTTGTGATCGAAAACGAGGCGGACAATTCGGCCCATACGGGCAACCTGGGTGCCACTTTGCAGGGATTCCAAGCGGCTGTGCTTTGTTTGGCTCCGATCGTCTGGCCGCTCGTCTCCGAGGTGGGCTACCGACTGGATGACTCGAAATGGCCCCCCTTGGCTGCATCTGCCGCCAAAGACATTCCGGTCCAGTCGATGAAAGATCTTACGTGATCAGATTGGAACCAATCGGCCAAGAAATGGGGAGGCGTATGCCGCGAACCAGCCACCTCCAGGAAGGGAGTGGGCATGCCGTTTCCTGGCGCTTGGTCGTACTGACGACCCGCGACCTACCACAACGGTGCTGTATGAATAAATCTGGTTGATGAGAAGCGAGAACATCAAGGCGGTCGCCAGGGGACGCGGTGGTGATGACGACGGTACTTTCTCGACGGCGTACGAAGTTCCGGTCAATGGGCTTGTGGAGAACCGCAGGATAACTCTTTTTCCACCGTTCTTCTAGAACGGATTGGGGGTACAGTGTCTCCACTGCGGCGTGCGGACCCAGGTTGCTAATCAATTCGCCGGCCAAGCGGGTCCTTGCCGGCAGTGCGGTCAAACCGTGACCGTTCCCCATCCAGGGGCCGCCTCAGTTCCCGGCACACAAACGCCTCGCGCCGGCAGGAGTCGCATGCCCTCGCTGCGGGGCCACTCGCAACAAGAACTTCGGCCGGAAAGGAAGGAACACTTATCTTCGCTTATCTCCACTCATCCAGAGTCGAGGCACCGCTCACACAGAAACGCTCACCCAGTGCAATCCTGATAAGTGAAGATCAGTGGAGATTAGTGTTCCACCTTTCCGGTCATTGCCCACGGGCCGCCACGATCGGCTAGAATGGGGCTGTTTGAGTGCGTCATCAAAGGAAGGTGTTGCGGAGAATGCAGCCTCCAAGGCTGGCACGCCCCGAACGGGACATCCGTCTTTAGCCTGGGGCAACAGATTTCCGTGTTGCTTGGGTTTTTCGGTGGACTCCGTCGGATAGGGTCTGCCGACAATCCGCAGTGGAAAGGGGTTGTCTTCGATCGCCAGTTTTGTTATAGGCTGACGGCTTGAAATCCATCAAGTCACTTGAATCCGCAGTCCGTATCCAACTATGGAACCTTCAACCAGCAGGCGTACTTTTTGCTCGCAAGCGCCAATGCACCCTCCGATGGCCCCAGTTACCGGTGAAGAAATGGGGAGGCGTACAATTGTGGCGGCTGACTGGGCAAGAGAAGTAGTGCGTCTGCTGATGCGAGCCATGCCAATGACAGGTAGATGTCACCTAGTGACGGGTTCTTCTCGGCTACCTTACCCAAGCTGTCCAATCCACTGGAGAAAAACAGAAACGCCGGACCGTGAACGCAATGGCGGCATCGCTTTCTGAATGGCGAATTGTCATAGATCGGTTGTTTGGCCCGAGTCTTAGCAAGGCTTCACCGCAAAGACTTGACGCTGGCGGCATATTCGTTGACATCATACTGCTTGAGCAATTCCCCAAGCTGGCCGTGAAGTGTGCTTTCGCCCGTTGATGGATTCGGAGAGCAGCACGGCGTGTCAATGATCTCCAAGACACCTGAAGGCTCGGCCGGTGACGAACAGCAACCGGATTGGTGCTCAACCTTGGCATAGGTATTCAGGTCGGCCCCGGAGTCCACGATCTCTACTGCGGCGCATCCCGCCTCCAGCAAGTGCCGACGATACTCGTCGAACGAAATTGCCCCGGCGATGCAACCGACATAGGCGGCGATATTATTGGCCAGCTGGTCCGGCAGAGGTCTCTTCAAGGCGATGTCACTCACGGCCAATCGGCCACCCGGCTTGAGGATGCGGACAATCTCACGGAACACAGCTGATTTGTCGGGGGCGAGGTTGATAACGCAATTGCTGATCACGCAATCGACAGACGAATCGGGGAGCGGGATGTCGTCGATCGGGGCCGAGAGGAACTCGACGTTCTGCGGCGTTGTGCTTCTGGCGGCGTTCGTCCGAGCTAACTCAATCATCGCCGGGGTCATGTCGATCCCGATGGCCTTCCCCGTGGGGCCGACTCGCTGGGCCGCCAGCAATACGTCCAACCCACCTCCGCAACCAAGATCAACAACGACCTCTCCCGGTTTCAGATTGGCTGGCAGCGGCAAGCGGGTTGCCGCACGACAACCCCATGTTCGCTGCTGCCGGGATCGAGGCCAGCTCTTGGGCAGAATAGCCGAATGCCTGGGCAACAGCCTTCACGCCGTCATTCTCGGTGGACAGGCCACTGGCGGCGACGGCCCCGTATTTCGACTTGACTTGCTCTTGGATGTCCTGATTCACAAGCTACCTTCTAACCACCGGCCAAGTGACCGCCAAATCGGCGGGAGCGTCTCATGGTGACGTGACGACGGCAACCTGACGAGTCGCACGTCTTCAATTATCGTCGGTAGATTGCTATCGGACAATTCGATTGACCGATATCTTGACGCCTGTATCCGCACTCGAGGAAAGTACGAACACGCTCATGCCTGGGATTATTCCTGTCCCTTCAAGGAGCGTGAATAGTGCCAGGAAGCTTACACGGCGGTCGAGCAGAAGTCGATGGAGTGTAAGCGTGCGAGACAAGCATGCTTGGCGCGTGGGTTAGCCTGAGAGGGTGGAAAACTATTCTCTCATCTTTACCGGAGGCTGAGCTCAGAATGGGACGTAAAAGGGACCCGAAGTCGCGTGAGGCGTGGCGGAAGCTGCTCGAACAGAAGCAACGCAGTGGCTTGACCGTGGTGGAGTTCTGTCAGCGTGAAGGGTTGTCGCCGTCGGCTTATTATGCGTGGCGACGGAAGCTGCATGGATCGCCAGCACGACAAATGCCGCCAGCGGCCGTTGTGGAGGCGAAGGACGCTCGGGCGCATCGCAAAGGGAAGGCATCAGAATCTCGACCGAGTAATGCGTTCGTGCAAGTCCCACTGCCCGCGACGTCTGCCACCGCGTGGATCGAAGTCGTGCTCGCCGAGGGGACGGTCATCCGTCTTCCGCAACAGAACCTGGCAGCATTGCAAACCGTCCTGCGCTCGCTTGGCGACGGCGCTCACGCGTCTGCGAAGGAGGAGGTGCGATATGCTTAGCGTGTCACCTGCCATGCGTATTTTCGTTCACGCGCAGCCAACCGATATGCGCAAGCAATTCAATGGCTTGCATGCCATCGTAACACACTCGATGGGACAGGATGTGATGACCGGCGACTACTTCGTCTTCTTCAATCGGCGTAAGCACCGTTGCAAGATCCTCTATTGGGACCATGACGGTCTCGTCGTGTGGGCGAAAGCGATTGGAAAAAGGTCGGTTCGAAACCCCGGCAGCTCGCGACGACACGATCACGGTGCAGATCGATGGTACGACACTGGCCATGATTCTTGGTGGCGTTGATTTGCAAAGTGTCCAACGACGAAAACGTTACCAAGCTGCGCCGCTGTCGCGCGCAACGGATGATGGTCAGTGCACTGACGGATTCGCGTCGAGTTGCATGCAAGCAACGGTCTGATCCATCACGCGACGCCACATGCGCCACGCTCAACGAGGGCTGAAGAAGAAATTCTTCAGCCCTCGTCTTTTCTTGTGACGTGCGATCTGTATAATGTTCGCATCATGGATGTCACGCAACTCACCGCTCAGCTCGAACAGGTCATGAAGCTCAATGAAGAGCTTCGTGAACAGCATGCATCGATGGTGCAAATGAATGAGCAGTTGCGTGAAGACAACGCCGCGTTGCGACAACAGCTTGACACGCTTCGTCCTGACTACGAAGCTCTCTTAACCTCGACGCAGACGCTTATCGACGACCGGGATAAGCTACAGCGGCGCGTGGACGAGCTGGAAGCAATCAATCAGCGATTGGTCGATATGCTGTGGGGCCGTCGCAGCGAACGACGTTTGCTCTCACCAGATCAGTTGTCGTTGGACTTCGGCGAAGAACCCACGCCGAGCGACGAGGAGCAGGCTGTCATCATGGCCCAGCTGCAGGCGGACGAAGCGTTGGACGAGCAGTTAGTACGCGATGCGGCGGCACGGCGACAGCGGCGGCGAGAAAAAGCAACGCCAAACGCAAGAGTTCCCCGAACACATCGAGCGTCGCGAGCGGATCTTGGATCTGAGCGAGGAAGAGAAGGAAGGGCTGACGCGCATCGGTGAGGCGATCACCGAGCGGATGCGGTTCGAGAAACCGACAGTCTACATCGATCGGATTGTGCGTCCCAAGTACGTGCAGAAGGGGGAGCCCGAACGCGGGGTCCTCGCTCATTCTCCTCCCTTGTCCCTTGTGGAAGGCTGTAAGTACGATTTTAGCGTGGTTGCGGCCATTCTGACTCAGAAGTTCGGCTTCCACTGCCCCACCTATCGCCAGCAGGACTGGTTCGCACAGTGTGGCTGGTCTCCGAGCCGCAGCACGATCAATGATCTGATCAATGTCAGTGTCGACGTGCTGACGCCGCTGTTCGATCAAATGTGGCACTTATTGTTGCAGCAGTCGATCATCCTGACCGACGACACACGTGTACGCTTGCTCACACGCGGTGCGTTGAGTCGCGAGCAGCTAGAATCCTTGGAAGGACGTAGTCGTTCGGGCGCGCCGCCGGGTGGTGAACCGCCGGAGTTGGACGATCGCGGTTCGGTCACTAGTTATGCGTGGCTGTACACGGGACTCGATGGCTTGGCACCTTACAATATATTTCACTGGTCACTGACGCATCAGCATGCGGTTGTCGATGCGCATTTAGCGCCGTTCCAGGGCCTTATTGTCGGCGATGGCTTTAGTGGCTATACGCAGATCGAAGAACGCTCGGGCGGACGCATTGTGCACGCCGGCTGCAATTCGCATGCGCGGCGGGAGTTCGTAAAGGCCGAGGCGAGCGAACCGATTTTGAGTGCGCAAGCGCAGTCGCTCTATCGGCAACTGTACGATGTGGAAGAGCGTGGCAAGACGCTCGATGCGCAAGGCCTGCTGGAACTGCGTCAGCGCGATGCGGTTCCCATCTGGAATCGTTTTAAGAAGTGGCTGGATAGTGAGAAAGTGAGCCGCGCGTTGCCAGGTAGTGCTTTTGGGAAAGCTATCGGCTATCTGCGGAACCAATGGACGGGACTTCAGCGTTACTTATCCGATGGACGGATCCCGATTGACAACAATCAGGCGGAACAGACGATTCGACCACTAACAGTCGGACGCACCAACTGGTTGTTTTTGGGGCACCCTCGCGCGGCGACCGGTCGCTTGCTGTTGGTTAGCATTGCCAGCAGCGCGGTGCGCAACCACTTGGTCATTCACGACTACTTTGAAGATGTGTTGCGGAAGCTGGCGGATGCGGCACAAAACGATCCAGCTCGGCTACAACTCGGCTCGGAGTATCTGCTCGACCTGTTGCCGGACCGCTGGGCGGCCGCTCATCCGAAATCGGTTCGCCACGAGCGTATCGAGGAAAAGAAACAGCGTCGCCGAGAACAAACGAGCTCGCCGTGCCCGCCAGCGGATTCTCGCTCGCCGCCAAGCCGAGGCCCAGGCCAAAGTCCAGGGCTGACGTTCCCTCGAACCCGATCCCCGCTCCCTTCCTCCTCCCGGCACACGTCGACCGCGCCGACGGTCTGGAAAGCGTGTTGCGCCAACTCGACGGACGCTCATGACAATCCAGTCATCTGGAGGTACGTTCGAAGTATCTCTCTGCTCAGGTGCCCGATCGCTGGGCGGCTGCTCACCCGCAATCAAATCGCTACGAGTGAATCGAAGACAAAAGCAGCTGGTCACCGAGAACACACGCGCGCCGATCGTGCCTCCCAGTCGCTACCTGCCAAGCGCCAGGCTCAAACGCAGCGATCGCAAAGCCTGACGCTACGCTCACCTTGTCCGACTTGGCACCCACCCCCTCCCGTCGGCCCCGCAGCCCTACATGCCGCTGCTGGGCCGGTCTTCAGAAGCAGAGGTGTCAGGATCAACGAGCCGATCGCAAGTGCAATGATTCGCTGGTAGTCAGACTTGACGATGACGCCGGCTTCCCACCCCAGTAGCACCAAAACGAATGCAAACTCGCCGACGTGAGCTAAACCGATCCCCATCCCCGCCGCCGCTTGCCAGCGGAGACCGGTTAGCCGAAGCGCTATCGTGGCCGCCGTGGCCTTGATGCCGAGCAGACTGACAAAAGAGGCGAGCGTGAAGAGGGGCTCGGCCAAGAGAGCCCGTGGCTCGAAGAGTAGCCCGAGGCTGACAAAGAACACGGCCGCGAATGTTTCGCGGAACGGCAGGATCAGCGCGTCGATCTGCTTCGTCCACCGATTGCCACTGAGGGACAGCCCGGCGGCAAAGGCCCCAATAGCGGGTGGTAGTCCGACCGTGTAGGCACCCAAAGTTACTCCGCCGAGCAATACCACAGCGAAAAGCACAACAAGGTCGGGGCTGCGATAGCTGGCAAATGTCGGAACGACCCACTTGGCCAGCAGTTGCCTCAAAACGACAACGGCGACGACAAACATTAATGACGTGATGGCCAGCAGGATGTACTGTAGGGGGCCAGTTGCCTTTCCCGCGTCCGTCAGCAGTGGCACCAATAGTAGAAGCGGGATAAGCGCAGCATCCTGGAACAACAAGATCCCGATCGCTCGCCGGCCGTGAGGCAGACTCGAATGCCCCCACTCCGCAAGTGCCTTAAACACGAGCACGGTCGAACTGAATGAGACGGCCGCAGCGATTAAGATCGCCGGTTGCCATTCCAGTCCCAAGGTAAGCAGAAGGGTAGCAACAGGCAATGCTACCACCAGCATCTGCACGCTACCGCCGATGATCAGGTTGCGACCTAGCCGCCCAAGTTCGTCGAGTGAGAACTCCAGTCCAATAGAGAACAGCAGCAGAAATACACCGGCTTCAGCGATGTACTCGATCTCGTGTTGATCGTCGCTAACCCATCCCAACGCTCCCGTGCCAACTAGTACACCGACAACCAAGTACCCGATTAGTACAGAAACGCGCAGCCAACGGCAAACCAGACCTGCGATCAGGCCGGCCGCGAGGATGATCAGCAGGTCGTATACGAGCGTGCTTGACATTTGCGCCAGGGTGCTATGTTGGGCAGTCCTAGGGAGCGATTCACCGTCGGAATCCAAGGTATCTCGATTGTAGCATGGACTGTCTTGAGGCCCAGGCCGGTGGCGGCAGCCACGTTGCGACTTCGGTCGTCTACGAACATGGCCAACGCGGGCTCAGTCACCTGTGTCACGATGCACCGGTAAGGCATGGTCGGGCCCTATCTCATTCACGCATTCGCAGTGTATGATGCGCTGAGCTCTTCAATGACGCCCGCCAATTCAACACCCGTAGGGCCGCCGCCAACAATCACGAACGCCATCAGTTGCTGTCTCGCTGCTGCATCCGCCTCTCGCTCGGCTCGCTCGAACGCAGCAAATACGCGGCGGCGAATCTCGACAGCATCCTCGATCGATTTCAAACCGGGAGCGAACTGCTTCCAGGCGTCGTTGCCGAAATAATGATGGCTCGCCCCGGTGGCGGGAATGAGTGTGTCATATGAAATGCGGTCTTCGCCAAGAAGGACTTCACGCCGCGCAATGTCGAAAGATCCCTGTACTCCATTGACTACAGGCTGCGTGTGCAATTAGGATTGTTTAGTAATCAACCCAATATTGCTTAACTTGCCTTAACTGTAGGAGGCCAACTGTGGATTGGCTCAACTACCACCAGCTCCTGAACTTCTGGCTGGTCGCACGGGAAGGAAGTGTGCAGCGGGCGAGCGAAATCCTGCATGTGACCCCGGCGAGCGTGAGCATTCAGGTGCGGCAGCTAGAACGCGCCCTCGGCACAAAACTGGTCAAGAAGCAGGGCCGCGGCTTGGCGCTCACCGAGATGGGTGAACAGGTAGCGGACTATGCTGGTGAGATCTTCGCGATGGGACGCGAATTGATGGAAATGGTCAAAGGGCGACCGGTTGGCAAGCCACTTGAGCTGCGCGTTGGAGTCCGCGACGTGATGTCCAAGCTTGTCGCGTTTCAATTGCTGCAACCCGCACTCGAACTGGACCAACCGGTGCGACTC
This sequence comes from uncultured Planctomycetota bacterium, assembly GCA_963700515.1. Lineage (GTDB taxonomy): Bacteria > Planctomycetota > Planctomycetia > Pirellulales > Pirellulaceae > JAJRVM01. The sequence continues at coordinate 26,345 of CAVOXY010000023.1, forward strand.
GTGTGCCAGGAAGGTCACATGGCGCAGTTGATACCCGATCTGGCCATTCACAAGCTGGATGTGGTCCTGTCGGATACAGCACTTGATCCATTATACAAAGTACAGGCGTACTCACACCGACTTGGCGAATCGGACGTAGTCATCGTGGGGGTCAAAGCGTTGGCCGAGAAATACAGACGTCACTTCCCAGCGTCACTCGACGGCGCTCCGTTCTTGCTACCGACCGAGAACAGCGTGCTGCGGCGACACATGGAACGCTGGTTTATTGACCTGAGTCTCACGCCAATTATCCGGGGCGAGTTCGCTGACAGTGCGATGATGAAGATCGCAGGAATTCATGGTCTTGGACTTCTTGCACTCCCTGCTATCATTGAGGATGACGTGCGGCGGATGTACGGCCTTCGACGGGTCGGCGTCGCTGCTGGAGTCCAGGAGCAATTCTATGCCGTCTCGGTTGAGCGACGAATCAAACATCCGGGTGTGCTCGCGATGCGCGAACAAGCAAAATTGACTGCTTAATCCTGGCCGGCGGGCAGTCACGATCAGGAGACGATAAAGCCTCTTCGGCGGCGAAATCTCCCCGACGAGTGCTACGAGGGCAAGACGCAACATCTCGTCCATTTTCGCATCGACGGAGTGCGTCCATTGATCGGGACCGAGGAGTGACGGCTGGCTATTGCTGGCACTTGGGGCAAAAGTACGTGATCTTGGAGGCGGTTACTCCAGCGACTTGACCGTTCGATCGCATCCAACGCGAACCGTGAAGCGATTAAGTTTCCGAACTTGTCAACCCTCAAGTACGACGGTTACCCGGTGCGCAATTTACGTGCAACTCGATCGTGATCCGAACGGTCTCGGTATGGATATCGACGATCTCATCGATTTGGCGGGCGTGGCCGCCGGCCATGAGGACCAGGTGCCCGCCGATGATTTCATCGCTTTGATTGTCGACCAAGATCTTATAGCCGGAATACTCTTCACCAATGCGTTTTGACGAGGGCCAGGCTATCGTGGTACCTCGATTCACCCGAAAATCGCGCTGCATTTCCCGGGCCTGATCTTCCGCAAGACCAACTGACGCAATGCTCGGGATAGCAAACACCGTACTGGGCACAACCGAATAGTCGACCTGTCGCATATTTCCCTCGAGAATGTTCTGGGCGGCCGCCTTGCCCTCTTCGTCCGCCATCGGAGCCAGTTGATACGGAGTGTCTGCACAGTCACCCGCATGAAGTGAATTGGGCTTGGTCGGCCATTCAGCGAGTCATCCACGGTCCTCTTTTGTTCTTGGCAGTTTGGGCCGCGCGTCTATGGTGCTGCAGTGCCGAATTTCCGACAATGTGGGTCGGCCGAGGCGCCCCCCCACAGAAAAACCGGGCCAATGCGGTGAGAAGCCGAGAGTGCATGATGGAAAGTGAACAGACTGATTTCGTCGGATTGCTTCCGCCCCACCTCCGCGAGCGCACCAGGCTCGTCGGGCATCCGCGGAAGCGGCCGATGGGTGAGTTAGTTGTCTATTGGCTTCATCACGCCATGCGGGCCCATGAAAACCCTGCGCTCGACGTGGCTGTCACGGTCGCGAACGAATGTCGGCTTCCGCTCCTAGTTTATCAAGGTGTCCCGGAGCGATACCCGTACGCCTCTGACCGGCACCACACATTCATTCTCGAGGGCGCTCGTGACCTTCAAGAGCAGTTCAACAAGCGAGGTATTCATTACGCACTGTGCGTAGAGACACGACAGAACCGCGGCCCGAATCTGCGCGAACTCTACAATCGAGCTGCCGTACTTGTTACCGAAGAGTTGCCCGTGGAACCGTTCAGGTCTTGGACGCGCCGGCTGGCAGAAGCAGCTGCGACACCCGTTCTTTGTGTGGACACGGCGTGCATCGTGCCGATGCAACTCGTCGGTAAAGTGTACGATCGAGCTTTCCAATTCCGTGAGGACACACAACCGCTTTATGACAAACGCGTTCCGCAATTATGGGAAGATGCCGAGCCAAGCCTCGTAACTGCCATTTCAGACTTGCCGTTTGAGCCGATCCGTCTTGCGAGCAGTAATCTCGCCGATATCGTGAGCGAGTGCGAGATCGATCATGGAATTGCGCCCGTGCCCCACACGCGCGGTGGCTCGGTGGCGGGATACATGCGATGGGAGAGCTTCAAGTCGAACGGATTGGGTTCCTATTCCAGGCGTCGTAACGACCCACTCGTCGAGGGAACCAGCCGGCTACGCGATTCCACCCCAGCCACTCGAGTCGCCATGCCTGTTCGACTCGCGGCTGAAAATCGGAGCCTGCGGTGACTGGTGCAGCGGTCCACGCGTTGAGGGGGCGTTTCTCAGTGGAATGGCCATGGCCGGTCGTGTGCTCGGTCACATGCCGGCAACGCCCTAGCGATAGTCTAGGACGGACTCGCCAGCATTTTGCAGTGTCGCCCACGCCATCCAGAGCACCAGCAGCGCCCGTAAGCTCCAGGCTAACGTCCTGAGCCAGTTGGTCCGAACCAGTCGCTGATGTGCTGTCTTGTCGAATTCCTGCGACAACACGTCGTGACAAGGTACCTGGACAAAGGCGGTCGAAATCCAGATGACGGCCAGCAAACCGACTCCGATCCAGAGTTGCGCGCCCGTAACGCCTCCGGGTCGGAGCCAAAACAGGATCAATGCCGTTATCCCTTCGACAAGCATCGGCGGACCCACAACCCAGGTGGTCAAGATGGTGTGACGTCGTTCGTAGGCGGGAAATTCCGCGTTGCCGACGCGGGAAAACAGCGGGTAGTGAACGATCTGTACGAACCAGATCAGCCCCGTCAGGTACAGGGTCGCAGTGATATGCGCCAAGAAAAACAAACGAATGAACGTCTCGTGCATGTGATATGTATGTGCCGTTCGGCGTGAGGAATCCGCGTTTGCCAAAGCACCGAAAGCATCTATCGTAACAGAAAGTACATCGTTCTGTTCGCAGCATGCTAAGCGATTTCCGTGAGCGAGCTTCATGAATATCACCGACAACAGTCCGACGTGGATGCGATTGACGCTGCTTGCCGCTGGCATTTACAACCTCGTGTGGGGCGCGGCGGTCGTCCTGTTTCCAGCAGCGTTGTTCCACTGGGCGGAGATGGAATTGCCGCGGTATCCGCAGATCTGGCAGTGCGTCGGGATGATCGTCGGAGTCTACGGGATTGGTTACTTGATCGCGGCAAGCAACCCGCTGCGTCACTGGCCGATCGTTCTGGTTGGGTTCCTAGGAAAGATCTTTGGGCCGATCGGATTCCTGGCGGCTGCCTTGAAAGGAGACCTGCCCTGGTCGTGGGGAGTTACCATCGTGAGCAATGACCTGATTTGGTGGGTCCCCTTCGGAATAATCGTGTACCATGCGCTATTTGGTCGTGTGCGAAGCAGCACGGCCATTTCCACGATGAAATCGAGCGGTCGTTCGCGCAAACCTCGCGGCGCAAAGCGTCGATTGAAAAGTCGCCTGGGACCGGGAGGTTGCTGCGTCATAGAGGATCACCAGATGAAACGCCAGCGCCGTATGCTCATGAGGGCTTTGGTGGTTCAAGGCCAGCGGCCTCTGTCGTCGATTGCTGCGTATCGGCCTGTAATTCCAAGTCAAACTCGGCGGCCCCGACAGTGACGATTCCCAAATGACCATCCACGGATACAAGGTCACCGTCGTTCAAAACATCTGCCGCATTACGAACGCCGTTGACGCACGGGATACCGAGTTCCCTCGCAATGATAGCGCCGTGAATCAGCATGCCTCCGCGGCGTTCGATGATGGCACTGGCGAGTGGTACCAGGTGCGTCATGGTCGGCTGAATCGCGTCACACACCAGGACTTCACCTTCTCGAAATTTGCCGAGGTCGTCGCGGCCCCGAATGCAGCGCACCACACCGGTGGCGACGCCCGGTGAGGCGGGCTGTCCGATAAGTTGTCGAGGAGTCTCTCCCAACGCAGTGGCCGCCGTTTGTTTCTCCTGGATACTTGTCTCGATCGTCACGGGACCAATCGATGCATCGCGCAATGCGCGAACCAGCGCTTGGGCATGTGCGTCGGTGGGGCGTCCTTCTCCGTTTACTCGTCCGGTGTTTCTTAGACGTTGAGCGGCTGCGTCCAGCACACGAAGAAGCTGGCTTTCCAGCCGGGCGACCAGGAGATTGTCATCGTCACGGAGTTTCCAGCTCACTCGGCCGGTCTCGATCATTTCCATCGCCTCCTGGTGTTTTTGGGGCCCGACCGCGTCAGATAAACCCTTCTCCAAGGCTAAAGCAGAATTCGCCGGCGCTGGACGTTCGCCCCTTGAGTGCCGGGGACGATGTGACAACTCGACGATGTTTCGCAGCAACGGCTCGGGGCGATCGTGCAGTCGTTCCTGATCGTAAGCGATGTCAAGAAACCGGTCGCTTAAATCCTCGAAGGCACGGACAAAGTCTGCTGCGTCGTCCGTGACCTGTGCCAGAGAGTCGCGGAACGTCGGCCAATTGAGAGAGCCTTCATGATTCGCGAGCAGTTCCTTCACAGTCGCGCAGAGATTCACTCGATGCCAGCTGCTGAGCTAAGTCGGTTATGGATCGGTTGCGCTGGGCGGCCAGCAACGGCTGATCACGGAGAAGAGCAACGAACTCGTAGGGGTCTTCCGGCTGCACCGCGTCGTTGTAGTAGGTTGCGAGTCGTCTTACGCCGTGAGCGAACGGAATGAAATCATCCCAATAGATCTTCTTCCACTTGGCGACGACCTGGCATCGATGTTCAACGGCATCGGCCAGTTGGTGGTCGTCAAGCCGATCGAGCTCCTCGGCGGCCAGCTTTCGGCCCTCTGCTTCCAATTCAGGGATGAGGTGTCCGGCAACACGTTTTCGCAGTTCCTTCAAACGAGCATCACTAGGTCGCAACGTCAGATACCAACTCCGCTCTTTGTCCTCGTCAGGCGCAGACGTGGTAATCGGCCGGGCCTGCAATACGGTGAACGAATCAGACCGCCCGGTCCATTCCATGTCGGGAGCCCAGCGAAATAGTTGCTCGACCGTCAGCAAAGTGTTCAGTATCCTCTCAAGGTCTGGAGGTTGCAGTAGCGGAACGTCGTCGCGCCCGAGTCTTCACGTTGTCCTGGAAGCCACACGATGACACGACCCGTTTCGCGGTCGACTTCCCAACGATCCGGGTCAACCAGGCCGTCAACCAGCTGACTACAGGGACCGGGAACGGACTCGATGATGGCGAGGTTCTTTCTGGTGTTGCGCGGATCACGAGCAAAAGCAACTCCCGAGCGGTCGGCATCGACCATCTCTTGGATAAGCACCGCCATGCGGCTGCGAGCCGGATCAAGCCCCAATTCCTTTCGATAGAGTAAGGCTGCGTCGGACCAGAGTGACGCCCAAACCAGACGGACCGCGTCTTCGAGGCCGCGGGTGCCGCGAACGCCGATGATCGATTCATGCAAACCGGCAAAGCTGCGCCCGGCGGAATCTTCGCCGATTGCTGACGAACGCACGGCGAGCGGCGTGGAAGAATCGAAGCCGCTCAGACCCTTAACGTCATTTGGCAACTGAAGGGATAAGAAGTTCTGTCGCGCTATCCTGTTCTAGTGGGCATGACGGCCATCCGGCAAGCCAACGAGATCGCTACCTAACCGAACGGCTTCGTCCGGGTCGGCAGCATAGCCGTCGGCGCCCATTTCGACAGCCAGGTTGCCTGATTCCGCAAACGTAAGTCCACCGACCAAGATTTTCACCCGATCACCCCGCCGTCCGGATCTTATTGCCTTGATCGTCGACTTTGCCGTCTCGAATTGGACACTTAGGGATGCGGACAATGCGACGAGGTCGGCATCAAAACACTCGACGGCTTGGGCCAGATCGTTGATAGGGACGTCCGCACCCAGTTGGATCGTCCGCCAACCGGCCATGTCGAAGAAGTCGGCAACGGCGTACAACCCGATGTCGTGCCGGTTGCCCGCCACGGCTGCTGCCAACACGGTCTTACCGTTGTGCGGCTGGCACTTCGCACGAGATAGCAGCTGACCCATCACCATCTTTGTCGTATGCGAGGCAAAATGCTCTTCCGCCACGTTGATCTCACCGGTCATCCACATTCGCCCAAGTTCCGACTGCGCGGGCAACAGGACGTGGAGGTAAATGTCGCCGACGCTTTCCGGCTGTTCGACCGCGTCGAGTATGGTGCGGCTGGCCCGCCTCCGATCGCCTTCAAGCAGTGCCAGCAGGTAGGTCGAGGCGAGGCGTCCGTGAGGGGTGTCCGGCAGAATTCGCGCTCGAACATCAACGGGCTGTTCATCGAACGCGTCCAGAGACTCATCGAGATACTGGGCCGCTAACGCTTGGACTTGATCCGGAAGCTCGTTGGCTAAAACACGTTTCAATCCCGTCAGCGCGCTTCGGAAGTGCTCCACAGAGACACCCCGTGCTGCCAGCACCGCCTTGCCCCAGTGAACCTGAGTCGTGAATAGCTTCGGTTGTTCCGCGGCAACCGCTGCAGCGAGCTCTTCCACTCTCACGGCCATCCAGTTCTGCCAAACTGAGAGCGGGTCGGCGCCGAATCCCTCTCTTGCGTCAGGCGTTGACCCGAGGAGATCATTCGCAGCGTAAGCGGCATAAGCCCGCGATCCCGTTCTCAAGACGCGGCCCAGAAACTCAGTATCTTGACTCATTGTCGGCTCTGATCTCGCGGTGGTGGCGGACGCCTCGATTTCACTGCCGAGACGACTCTGGAACCTTCCAGGAAGCCCGAATCTTCGCGTGGACTGCCGCAGGCAGAGGCTCGACGGGCACGAAGGCCAATTGTACAATCGCGGCCGCCCGCTCCATGCACTCATCATCGAAAACCGGAACAAATTCCTGCAGCTGCCGAAGTTCCTCGTTCTCACTTGCCGTGAGTCCGAAGGCTGCGCGATCTGCCAACAGCGCGAGCAGCCGGCGTTCAACGACTTGCCATTGACTGTTCATACTTCGGCTCCCTGAACGCTACGAACGTCATTTTCTCCCAGCAACTCGCGAAGTCGCATCAGGCCCCGCCGGGCATGAGTCTTGACGGTACCGAGAGGCATCTCCGTTGCTTCGGCGATCTGACTTTGGCTCATGCCTTCGTTTACGGACAGCTCGAGCACTTCCCGCTCTTGCGGGCGCAGTTGCTGCATCAAAGCCCGGGCGTGCGCCGCTTCTTCGCTGATTTCAAACCACTTCTCGTGATCGGCATCTGCACTTACCGTCTCCTCACACAGGGTAACCGTCTCGGGTGAACGGCCGCTGCGTCGGTAACGGTCAATCAGACGCCTGCGGGCGATCATCGCGATGTACGTCGCTTCCGAGGCAATGTTGGGATCGAATTTCTCGGCCTTACGCCAAATCTCAATGAAGGTGTCCTGCACGGCATCTTCCGCGTCTGCGTGTCTTGGGCAAAATCGCCGGGCCAGCGACCATACCAGCCCACCGTATGTCTCCAAACACTCATCGATAGCGACAGCTTCTCCGCTGGCGACGCGTTGTAGTAGTGTTAAAGGCACCGCATCGATTTCTGCTAAACCAATAGCGCACAAGACAGGGACGAATCGCCCTCTATTGTGGTGCCCAAAATGCTGTTTGGCAAGAGCAGACGAGAATTCGTTCAGCGTTACGCCGCAATTCAGCGGAGCGTCGCCACAAGCGCTCGATACCTATCGAAGTGTAGTTTGCGGTATTTCTTCAATTTAGAGATGTCGCCTCGTTTTGTTCGAACAAATCCGACATCCCCAGTTCCTCCCCCATCGACTTTAGCTTACCGACAGCCCGGCTTTCCAATTGGCGAACACGTTCTTTTGAAATGCCAAGTTTGTTTGCCATCGATTGAAAAGTCGCTGCCTTCTGGCTGCGACCCATACCATAACGGCGACGAATAATGAACCGTTCTCGGCGATCTAGGCAAGAGAGCATTTTGCCTAACATCTCGCGAAGGTGCGTCCAGGCCGCAGGGCTGGCCGATCGCCCGTTGGAGTCTTCAGGCTGACATGTCGCCGCTTCTTCAACTGTATGTGTGAAACGTCTGGCAGATTCTTGGCGAGAGGAGATTTGACGATATGCACGGCGTGTTATTGAGCGGTAAGCGTACGTGCTGAAACGGAAACCACGATCAAAGTCGAATTTGTCAACTGCTTTCATCAAGGTGTCGATAAGCTCGCATCGAAGGCGAATCGTGTCCGGGTCTAAGGTCAGACATGTACTCATATTGACGACCATCCGAATTTGGGAATTCCGTTTTTGTTCAGCGTTTTGCTCGACCGGATGGTGCTTTCCGCCACATTCTCCCGGCTTCTGTAGCGTCTTCGCACCAATACGCACCCCGGATTCATGAACCGCAAAATTTCTGACAAAGAATTTCGATGGTGCAGGACGCCTGGATAAGTGCGCCGAGTTGCCGTCGTATCGAATAGCTCGGTCAACGTGAGAGGGAACCACGATTCACTATTTTTCGGCGGCTAGAGATGTTCGCCGCTTCGGCTCATGGAATCAGCGACGGCTACACTACGCCGCAGCCGCTCTGCAAGGATCTCATACAGAAGCAGCAATTCCTGATGGCGTTCACTTGCACCTCGATCCCGCAACGCGGTAGCCACTTCCTCGTTGCTGACACGGAAATTCTGCAAGATCTCTCGGGCATCATGCCACGTGGGAAGCCACAACATGATCACCTTAAATCGTTCAACACCGCCCGCTTGACGCATGAAGTATTAATAATTCAACACAAAGTACATGCCGTCTTGAAACGGGGAAGTCTTGCGACATAATCCGGTTTCGTCGTAAACGTAGTGTCCGGCTTTGGGCTCCCAGGGCAGCCCAAGACGACGAGGCTGGCGTGCCATTTCTATTTCTTCGGGGCGGAATTGCACAATTCGACTCCTGTTGACTGGACGTTGTTAGGTCTCCTGCGTACGGTGAGCTCCGCCGTTCAATCTCCATGGCGAAACGAGGTCACTCAATGCAGTCATGCGACCCAGCGCATAGCGAATCGGCGAGTTGGCCGCCGTGTTGCACATTTTGACGCCGCAGTTGCTTGTGCTGTCTGAGCAGCGCCGCGTCCAACGGAGCCTATTCCGGGCGAAAACTCGGTAGGCTGCATTTAGCAGGCCGGCAACAACCGGCAGTCGCGTGACCCAGACAAGCGGCCCAAGTCCCACCGCCGCTTACAGCCTACGGAAAACCTCGACGCCGTAAACCCAAGACCCGTCGGGAAGGCGTCCGTGGATCGGCGTCCGGGATCGTCGTTGGTATACGGACTTCTTGGCTGGTGTCGCTAAGTTTCTTAGCGACAGAATTGAGCTCTTGCCGCTCCTGATCACTTGACCGAACGATATACTATAGTCTGACTCCCTCCTGGGCGGCACTGGATTCCCGATTAGTTCGTGAATCCAGGCTGAGGTTTCCTGCGAATAGTTGAATGAGGCCAAGTGAAGCTCAGTTTTGCCCTGACCGCTTGTCACGCTAACCACATTGCAGGAGTCAGGTGAATGTTCAAGCACGCTTTGTTATTGTTGATAGCTGTCGTCGCCATACCGGGGTGTTCATCGTCCAACGCCAACGAACAGGAGGCACCGAAAGTGTCCAAGCCGCTGAGTTTCACGATGAAGTCCCTGGATGGTAAGGACGTGGACCTGAGCAAGTACGAGGGCAAGGTAGTGCTGATCGTCAACGTGGCGAGCAAGTGTGGGCTGACGCCGCAGTACGAACAACTCCAGGCTTTGCACGACAAGTACGCTGAGGACGGTCTGGCAATCCTCGGTTTCCCATGTAACCAGTTCCTTTGGCAGGAGCCGGGAACCGCAGAGCAGATCCAGGAGTTCTGCCGTGTCAACTACGGCGTGACCTTCGACATGTTTGCCAAGGTGAACGTGAAAGGTAAAGAGGCTTGCGATCTCTACAAAACGTTGACCGCACTGGACACGGAACCTGTCGGGCCGGGCAAGATTAGCTGGAACTTCGAGAAGTTCATCATCGGGCGGGACGGAGAAGTCGTCGCCCGATTCTCCCCTCGCACCAAGCCCGACGATCCGGCTGTCCTGAAGGTCATCGAAGCTGAGTTGGCGAAGGAAGTCTAGTCCCGACAGCACAGCCACGACGAAAGGCACATGACAGATATGAAAGACTATTTCGAGAACACCAAAGGCGTCGGCGTCCTAGCAACCGCCGACGCTGATGGCAAAGTGAATGTTGCCATCTACGCACGGCCCCACTTCCTGGATGACTAACGACAATAACACGGCCTCGTTCATCATGAACGAGCGCCTGTCGTATGCCAACATCCTGGCAAACCCGCACGCAGCCTACCTCTTCATCGAAGAGGGCGACGAATACGTCGGAAAGAGACTGTCGCTGACCAAGATTGGACAGGACGACGATCAAGAGAAGATAAAACCTCTTCGGCGGCGAAATCTTCCTGACGAGTGCTACGAGGGCAAGACGCAACATCTCGTCCATTTTCGCATCGACGGAGTGCGTCCGTTGATTGGGACTGAGGAGTGAGCGGCGCTACTGCTGGCACTTGGGACAGAAATAGGTCGCCCGCCTTGAAGGCGGCTGCTTGATTGACCGAATCGTCCCTCCGCACTCGACGCACTGTTCACCAGCCTTCCGATACACGCTGCATTTCCAGCGACCACCTTGTTGTAGCTGCCCCACAGTGTCTCTTGGATGGCCTTGAGCAGTCTGGGCATCTCACCATCGCCCAACTCCGACACCTTCGCCCTCGGATCGATGCCCGCCGAGAACAGAATCTCACTCTTGGCGATGTTCCCAATTCCGGCGAGCACGGACTGGTTCAGAAGAGCCTCGGCAATCGGGAGTCGCTGGCCCATCAAGCACTCCGCAATCTTGCTGCCGGGAAACGGCTCAGTGTGCCGCAGCGTGCGGCAGTGGGCAGAACCCAAGTAGAAGACAGATTATTGGCAGTGACCTGAGCATTGTCTTGGCTCCTGAACTGTGGTCTCAGTGGTGAATAACGTAGGCATCTCTCACTCCCGATGAACCGTTTCGGGTGAAAAAGCAGGAATACAAACGGCGACGTACTCGGCCCCTTCGGGCGACGGACTACTGTACTGGAGCAGAACATCCCCTACGTGATCAGCAGGGATGGGATCGAGGTCGCTCCGACCGCTGGAGTTTGTGACTCGCAACGAATCCGATCAGTGTTGTCAGATCGATGGCGTGAAGCGGCCCCGACCGCAGTTGCGGGTAGATGAGCACTAGTCATCCGACGGCATGCCGCTATCTGACACAGGACAAAACGTCCTGGGTCACGAAAGCGCGGAGGTGACTGCACCTGTGCGCCTAACGAGTGGCTTCGTACCGATGCCCAACCACCTTCTTGTCGGGGGAAATAATTTTCCTTCGAGTGTGTCTCATGCGTGTGCCATTGTCACGACTTCTGGGGATGATGATTCCGAGAATGGGAATTTGGGACTCGCCGACCTGGAGTTGCGGCTAGAAACGGCTGGGGAAGGTTCTGCACTGACAATCGAAGGTTACGAATTATCTCGAGATGGTGGGAGAGTCCTTGGACGGGGCAGATGAAGGACAAAAAAATCGGATGACAAAAAGATCTCCTCTGCCGACTTATCTATTTGGCACCCCATCTCCTTGTCCTTCACACCAGTGGCGATGGAACATCTGTCGCCGGTGCTGCTGAGCCCTTGGCGGTCTCAGCTACGGCGGTCTGAGCTGCTGCTGAGCCCTTGGCGGTCTCAGCTACGGCGGTCAGCTGCTGCTGAGCCCTTGGCGGTCTCAGCTACGGCGGTCTGAGCTACGGCGGTCTCGAGCTACTGCCTGCTGCTGAGCCCTTGGCGGTCTCAGCTACGGCGGTCTCAGCTACGACTTCCGTGCATCTCACTTCCCGCTTCACTGTGAGTCTGGTTTCCCCTGGGTATATCCCAGGGGGACCACAACTGGCCAGCTACCTACCCGCCGACACTCCCTCTGGTTTCCCCTGGGTATATCCCAGGGGGACCACAACTGGCCAGCTACCGACCGGCCCCACACCGGTGAGCGGCCGAGCCCAGCAGCAACCATCACGCCGGCGTTGTGCCGAGGCCGCCACGCAACCGCGTCTGGCGTTCGTGCCGCCTGATGGTGCGCGAGGTCAGCCTCAGCCGATTTCCGTCGGCCAGCGCGGCGGCTTGACGCGATCTCTAGGACACGCTCAGCAACAGGGACATGGGCCACAGGCAGAGCAAGAAGGGAATCGCGAGAACGAGCCCTGAGAGATCGGTTGCTGCCCCGCCGAGGAATTGTCTCATCAACTCGTCGGAGTGCTGAGGTTCTTGGGGCTCATCATAATACGACCCTTAAATGACGCAACCGTGGGGAACGTCACACCGTCCCTGCCAGGCGGATTTGAGAGCAGGATTCGAGGCCAGTCTGGCCAAGCCGATCGAGGTAGATGTGGTACTCCAGAACCTGCCGTTCTCGCAGCGGAAGCGAACCACTTTGTGCACGTATGCCACATCGCCCGAGGGCTCCAATCGCAGGTCACTCAGGCGCGTAGGTCGCCCCGACCTCTGAACTTTTGGAGTTGTCAAGAACTTCAGCGGTCACATCGACCGATGCAGCAGTCCGCGGCAGCGGAATGTTGTACAATCACATTGATTGACCCAGTCACGCGCTGGCAAGACGCACTGGAAGGCGTTCGTTTTCAGAATCCGGACGCTGCGGTTCGCACGCTCCCGCGAAAGCCTTGGTCCCGCCCTTCCTGCTTGATAATGGTTGGCGAACAAGTCAGGATGTGCATTGTGAGCTGCGTGTTCACGACCACCCCACCCCACCGCGCCGCTGGCCGCATGAATCAGTCCGGTCTTCGAAAGTGCAGAAGGAATATGCGATGAGAATCCTGCTGTCATTCTGTCTTCTGCGGGCCATTGTCCCCTGGGCTCGTGCGGATGTCCGCCGAGAAGGCGAGGCATGGACTCTGGAAGATTCCCAGCTGAAGGTCACGGTTGGGGCCGAAAACGCGCATCTGACCGTGCTGGACAAGGCCTCCGACACGCTGTGGCAACAGGAGGACCCCGCCAAAGACGCGGCCAACAAGGATGACGTGCGTGGCATGGGCAACAACGAGGACTTCGGCTTCACGGGCCAACCGCAGTGGTTTGCGGCGTTCGGGCCCAAGTACCGAAGCGCCTGCTTCGCACTCACACGTGCCGCGGGATTCACCTATTTGGACAGCGGAACCCACCGCGTACAGATTGGGCTCGAAACTCCCGGCACGACCGAGCGGCGTGTGTTCCTTTGGGGCCGAGGCACGGATAACGCCGACTTCGCCAAGGAGATCTGGAAGGCCTACGAGGAGACATGGAAGAACTGAACAACGAAAGGAGAAACACCGATGAACGAAGAAAGATCGATAACCAGACGACGTATGTTGAAGGCTGCGGCAGTCGGCGCGTCGGGCGCACTAGCGGGAACGCTGCTACAGACCCCAAGCGTTGCGGCGACTCCCAGAGCAACCGCCGTGCAAGTCCCCGTGAAGTTGAGGTGCCCTGACTATCCGCGGTTCCGAGGGCCGTTTCCGATTCTCTCGACCCCCTTTACCACCTCCGGTGAAGTGGACTTCGAGGTGCTTGCCCGACAGGCGCGGTTTGCCGACTGGTGCGGGAGCCCCGGCATGATCTGGCCGCAGTCGAACGATAGTGTCGATCTGCTGACTCAAGACGAAAAACTCGAAGGGATGGAGGTGCTCGCCAAGACGACGCAGGGCCTGAGTACGACGGCGCTGTGTCTCGGTGTGCAGGGTAAAGACACCGACGACATGCTGGTCTACGCCAAACATGCCAAGAAGCTCTCACCCACGGCGATCATCTCGCGACCGCCCGACACCGGCAAGACGCAAGACGACTTGCGCCAATACTGGCGTGCCCTCGCCTCGGTGATCACCGAGCAGCCCGTCATGATACAGACGACCGCTCGCCGCGGAGGCACCAGTCCCTCGACCGAGCTTCTGATCGAGTTGGCCAAGGAGTTCCCGAACTTCGGTTACGTCAAGGAAGAATCGTATCCGGTCGTCCCTCGCATTCGCGCGCTGCTCGCCTCGCCGTCGATCCGAAGCGTCTTCAGCGCTCGGGCGCTTATGGATGGCTCTACGAGTCGCGGCTCGGCACCGAAGGCCTCGTCACCGAACGAATCGCCTACGCCGACATCCTCGCAAAGATCTGGGAACTGATGAAAAGCGGTTCCGATCCCGCGATGCTCAAGGACATGTACAGCAAGCTGACGCTGATGTTCAACCTGTCGCAAACGCACCCAGGCAACTTGCGCGGCTACAGTCTCTATTTGTTGAAGATGCGAGGCGTGTTCCGCAACATGATCTCGCGTCAGTATGGTCCGGGAGGCAGCACTCCCGCCAAGCCGATCTTTCGGAACTTGACGCTCTCGGCAGAGGAAATCGCCGAAATCGAGTGGCGTTTCGAGTCGCTCAAGCCGTACATGAAGCCCGGTAAGTTCGAGGCGTGATTGGCGGATTTCGGACAACGTATGCTGCGAGATGACCGTGAAGAGCTGGCATTCATCTGGAGGTTCCATTTCCATGTCGAAATCAACCGACGGCGGTTCCTCGACCGTACTCGAAAGACGACGCTTGGCTTGGCCGGCGGCGCCACCATTCTGGCCAATCCCGGATCGGTTCGGGCAACTCCGGCCAATGACCGGCTCGTGCTGGCGATGATCGGCGTCGGCGGAGGGCGGGGCCACTCGCTGGCCACGGGGTTTCTGGATCGCGGCGATTGCGAGATCGGCTACGTCTGCGACGTGAACCGCCAGTTGCACGAGCCGCGAGCGAAGGAGTACGCGTCGCGCCAAGGGGGCAAGCGGCCCAAGTGCGTGCAGGACTTCCGCGAGATGCTCGAAGACGCTTCGGTCGACGCCGCGGTGATCGCCACCCCGCCGCACTGGCACGCCCTGGCGACGATTCTGTGCTGCCGTGCCGGCAAGGACGTCTATTGCGAGAAGCCGCAGAGCCACAATTGCTGGGAAGGCCGCCAGGCGGTCAAGGCCGCTCGAAAGTACGACCGAATCGTTCAGATCGGCACGCAGAACCGCAGTGCTCCGTACAACTTGGCCGCCAAACGTTACCTCGAAGAGGGCAAGCTGGGCCAGGTGCATCTTTGCCGCGTGTTCGAGCAGAGCTACGAGCCGAACTTTCAGTGGGGCCCCGACACCGACCCGCCCGAGACGCTGGACTGGGAGATGTGGAACGGCCCGGCCCCGGCCCGCAAGTACAACAAGGCGATCCATGTCCAGTGGCGCAAGCTGTGGGACTACGCCGGCGGCCAGATGTCCTACCAGGGGATTCACCAGATCGATCTGGCCCGATGGCTCTGCGGCGTCGATTATCCGAGCAGCGTCTATTGCACGGGCAGGCGTTTCACGCAAGGTGACGCCGAAACGCCCGACACGCAGTTGGCCATCTTCGAGTTTCCCGAAATGTTGATGACCTACGAGCAGACCGAGTTCACGCCCTACATGCTCAGGAGCGACCCCGGGATTCGCAACGGCGACATCTTCCCCCATTGGCCTCAGAACGCCACGCGGATCGAGCTCTACGGCGAGAAGGGCATGATGTACGTGGGCCGGATGGGCGGCGGCTGGCAGGTCTTCGTCCGCACGAAAGATCGACAGCCGGTGGTCAAGGACGAGATGTACGGCCGCTTCCCCGACCCGGACCACAAGGAGAACTTCGTCGAGTCGGTCAAGAGCCGCAAGCGGCCCAACGCCGACATCGAAGAAGGCCACCGCAGCATGCTCCTGGTCCACTACGCCAACATCAGTTGCCGGCTCGGCGGCCGGAAGCTGCAAATCGACCCGAAGACCGAGCAGATTCTCGACGATCCCGAGGCCATGGAGACTCTTCAAGCGAGAGTATCGCAAGCCGTGGGTGGTCGAGGAGGTCGTGTGAAGGAGAGAGTCAGGTCTCGACGTGTTGCCGACGGCAACGATCAGTCTGTGAACACTGCATCCATCGAGAGAAGCAGGAGCCTGCCCGTGTCACGTCACAACTCGTCGTGACCTTCCTGAAAC
Source organism: uncultured Planctomycetota bacterium (assembly GCA_963700515.1). GTDB lineage: Bacteria > Planctomycetota > Planctomycetia > Pirellulales > Pirellulaceae > JAJRVM01. Next base: position 42,395 of record CAVOXY010000023.1, read on the forward strand.
GCGCCGCCGCCACGGCCGGCGTCGCCACCACGTTCACCATCGCCGGCACGAAAGCCTCCGGCCGAGTGCTGGGAGCCAACGACCGCGTCCGCATCGCCGTAGCAGGAATCAACGGGCGAGGACAAACACACCTGACGGGATTCGGCCAGATGAAGGATGTCGAGATCGCCTACCTCGTCGATCCCGATAGCCGGCTGTTTGCCTCCCGAAGCAAGATCGTGAAGGAGAGGGCGGGCAACACGCCCGCCTGCGTACAGGACGTTCGCCGGGCACTGGACGACAAGAATCTCGACGCCATTTCCATTGTCACGCCCAACCATTGGCACTCGCTGATGGCCATCTGGGCGTGCCAGGCAGGCAAGGACGTGTACGTCGAGAAGCCCTGCAGCCACAACATCTTCGAAGGCCGCAAACTCGTCGAGGCGGCGAGAAAATACGACCGCATCGTCCAGCATGGCACGCAACGGCGGTCCGATCCGCAATGGATCCAGTTGGTCAACGACGTTCGCAACGGGAAATACGGCAAGCTGCTGGTCTCCTACGGTTTTGCCAGCCGGACGCGGCGGAGCATCGGCATCAAGGATCCGCAGGAGCCGCCCCGCGAATTGGACTTCGATCTCTGGCTTGGCCCGGCGCCCGTGCAGCCGTTCCGCACGAATCTCGTGCACTACAACTGGCACTGGCGGTGGGACTTCGGCAACGGCGAGATCGGGAACATGGGGTCGCACCAGTTGGACGTCTGCCGCTGGGCCATGCCCGACGGTGCGGTGCCGAAGAGCGTCGTCAGCCTCGGCGGTCGCTTCGGCTACAAGGATCAGGGCCAGACTCCCAACACCCAGTTGACCATGATCGATTTCGGCGAGGTCAAGCTGTTGCACGGAGATTCGCGGCCTGGTCGAGGAAAGACCAATGGAAGATCACCAACGAGTTCTACACCGACGAAGGCGTGGTCCGGGACGGCAAGTTCTTTGCCAAAGGCAAGAGCGACGGCGTGCCGATCGAGAACTGCTCCGCCTCCCGGCGCTCCCGAGCAGGGACCGCGTCATATGCAGAATTTCATCGATTGCGTCCGCAGCCGGAAACGTGAAGACCTTCATGCCGAAATCCTCGAAGGGCATCGGTCCGCGCTGCTGGCCCACTTGGGCAACATCTCCTACCGCCTTGGCGAGGACGTGCCCTTCGACAGGCTGACGAAGACCTTCGACGGCGACACGATGTTCCGCGAATCGTTCGAGGACATGAAACGCCACCTGGCCGACACCGGCCGGATGGAGTTGGCCAACTCGACGTGTCGCCTCGGCCGCACGTTGTCGTTCGACGCCCAGGCCGAGAAGTTCGTCGGAGCCCCGGATGCAAACCAGTTGCTCAGCCGGCCCTACCGCGGCCCCTTTGTGGTGCCGGAGCAGGTGTAGAGAGGCTTCCCTGCGAACTGGGCCAGCCTTTACAGATTTCTGAACGAATGGAGTTGGCGGTAAAATGATCGTTCACACTCGAACGCGCACATTGTCGACCGTGTGTCTTGTGCTTGTGTTGTCATTCGCACCGAATCCCGCCTCTTGAGAGTCAAGTAATCACTGATCAACGTTGAACAGGGCGGCAGGGCCGCCAACCCATGGGGTGCTACCGCACCCTTGCAGGAACTCGCTCCCGTTGGTCGCTGGAATTTGCGCAAGAAAACAACTTTCCTACCGACAGTAGAACAGGACCGCCCAATGGACACCTTGGATCGTCGTCATCTTCTGAAAACCGCCGTTGGTGCGGGCGCGGCTGCCGCAGTCGGTCAGTGGCTTGAACCAACGGCAATCGCCGCCATTCCTCCCAAACGACGGATCAAGATCGGTCAGATCGGCACGGGCAATCAGCACGCCTACAAAATGGGATCGCTCCGCAAACTGCCTGATCTTTTCGAGGTTGTCGGCTTTGTGGAAGACGATCCGAAATTGCGAGAGAAAGCCCTGAAAAGCAGTAGTTTCCAGGGCTTGAAAGTGATGTCCATCGACGAACTGCTGGCCGTTCCCGGTCTTCAGGCCGTGGCGGTGGAAACCGAGGAACGCGTTTGCATTCCTCCTGCCCTGCGCTGCATACGAGCCGGAAAGCACATCCATCTGGACAAACCGTGCGGCGAATCGCTGCCGAAGTTCAAGCAGTTGCTGGACGAGGCGAAAGACAGGAAGCTGACGATCCAGGTTGGCTATATGTACCGGAACAACCCGGCTGTGCAATTCTGTATCAAGGCGGTGAGAGACGGATTGATCGGAAATGTGTTTGATCTCGACACAGCCATGGGACGGTACGACGGGGAGGGCTACCGGAACCTCATCAAAGACTACCAGGGCGGGATCGCGTACATTCTGGCCTGCCATCTGATCGATATCGTCGTTTCGCTCATGGGGAAACCTGAAACAATCACGCCCTACCTCCGTCAGACCCGTGCTGACGGCGTGCTTGACAACTGCCTGGCCATTTTCGAGTTCTCCAGCGATCGGCTGGCCACGATACGGACATCCATCGCCGAGGCGCAGGGCTTTCAGCGTCGACGCCTCAAGGTGATGGGCGACAAGGGAAGCATCATCATCCAGCCGATAGAATCCAAGGGGAACATGTCCGGCGGGGTCCTCACGCTTGCCATGGAGGAAGATCGCGGCGGCTTCAAGAAAGGTATTCAGACTGTTGACATGCCGCCACTGAAAGACCGCTACGAAGACCAGTGGCGAGAGTTTGCTGCTGTTCTAAGCGGGGAGATGGTCAATCCGTACACATACAAGCATGATTACATTGTGCACAAATGCCATCTCGAGGCCTGCGGCATGCCGCTCGACGTGTGAATTGTGGACTCAGGCCCGCGTCGTTGACGAATTCCGAAACGACCAGGTCCGGTTTGGCTCCGAGTACCTTCTCCTCGTAGTTGTGGACGCTGCCAGGCGGTTCGGCCAGATACCGGGCCGTGTTGCGTCCGCCCCAGGCTTCGGTGACCAGTTCGATTTGCGCCTGGGGAAAACGCTCCCGTAGCCGGTCGACGAATTGAACCTGCCAACGTTGGAGATCAGGATCGGGCACAAACGAGCCCACCGTGACGCTGTCGCCCCATGCCAGGATGCGCAGCGGTTGACCGTCGCGCAGCTTTTTCAACGTCTTCGGCAGAAACCGTTCGGCCACGGTTTGAGACGGCTTGGGAGCTTCGGGATAGGCCGTTTCCAGAATCGGGAAAAGGTGATTGGGACCGAGCTTCGGCAAACGGCCGGGGATCCAAATGTTGGCCACACGGTGATCGTTCTTTTCTCGTGGCGCCAGCCGCGGTGCAGCGGCACGCGGTTCGCCCTGCCGCAGGATGATCTGCCTTGCTGCGGTCAACACGACCGAGTCGATACGGAGCATGCCGTGACGATATGTAGTATAGACAACTTGATTTGCGCCGATGTGACCGTCCGGCAACCGCCCAATGCTACCCCACTCCCGATCCGCTGCGTAGTCCTTGCCCAGTTCGAACAATTGCGAATCACGCTCTGGTCCCGCACGCAGTTCGAGGCTATCCGGATCCAGCAGATAACGCGTCGTGCATTCCTGAGCGATAACGCCTTTCAACCGCAACCGTCTTCGAATTGTGGTATTGTGGGGCACGCGGACGGATGAGATCGTTTGGCCAACCGAAGGAGACCGAGTTCCCAATGTCCGCAGGCAATGGGCGTGGCGCCCGACGCCTGCGAATTCTCTCGCCCCTTGCTCCCCTGGCCCCCTCCGTTCCCGGCGAATCGGCGAGACAGGCACAGGTGGGGGGAAAGGTATTTCCTTTCAGTCATTCGCATTCTGAGAATACTAGACCGACAGAAATGGAAGTTCATGAACATGAAGAAACAGATCGTTCTGGGAATCCTGCTAGTGTGCATAACATGGAGTGCTCACGCCGCCTCGTTGGATGAGGGTTTTACCGAAGTGCCGGCACAAGCACGTCCGTGGGCCTACTGGTGGTGGCTGAACGGCAATGTCGACAAGGAGACCATCACTCGAGATATGGAGGCGATGAAACGGGTCGGTTTTGGCGGTATTCTGATGTTTGATTCTCGTGGGTACCACAATGATATAGATCATGTGATTTTGCCTGCTCCCAAGATGGATTTCATGAGCCAGCAGTGGCGTGAAATGCTCGCCTTCGGAATCAAGGAGGCGAACCGGGTAGGATTGGAGGTCAGTGTCAATCTCAGCAGCTGTGCAGGAGCGTTGAAGGGGCCGTGGCCGGTAGGGGGCGATGCTCCCAAGCGGTTGATCTGGCAGGCGGTGCCTCTCACTGGCGAAACGCTGTATGAGGCGGAGTTGAAGAGCCCCTCCGATCGGAAGTTTTTTTGGGATATTGCGACCATTGCCGTCAAATATGATGGCGCTGTCATGGAGCCTATGGACCAATGGCTGAATGCGGGCGATGGGCCGTTTGACGGCTGGTCGGGAAAGGAGCTTGGCGAGAGTTCCGGAGACGGAACCCGCAAGGCTCTGGCGGTTATCGATCTGACCGGTAAGATCGATACGCAGGGAAGACTCGCATGGAAGGTGCCCAAGGGACAGTGGGCGCTCCTGCGCTTTGGCTCCACGACCATCGATGGGCACGAGTATGACGTGGATATGATGGACCCGCAGGCGGTAGAGGGACATTTCAATCGCATGGGCAAGGCGATCATCGCAGACGTCGGCCCGCTGGCCGGCAAAACCCTGACCCATTTTTACAGTGTGAGCTGGGAAGGGTCGGTGCCCACATGGACAGGTTCGTTTGCAGAGGATTTCCTGAACTACCGAGGCTACGACATTCGGCCCTGGCTGCCCGCTCTGGCAGCCTTCGTTGTCGAGAGTCCGGAAGCTTCCCAGCGATTCATGGTGGACTACCGCCGCGCGCGCAATGATGTCTTTCGCGATAAGTTCTATGGCACAATGGTCGATCTGTGTCATCGCAACGGACTAGCGTGGCACTCGGAGTCCGGCGGTCCGTGGAATCGTAAACCTGCTATATTCGGTGAGGCTGACCAACTGGCTTTTCTCGCCCGGAACGATATGCCGCAGGGCGAGTACTGGTGGAATGGAGAGGGGCTTGGCGGGCGTCAGATGAGCAGACCCCAGGCGATGACGGCGCACGTTTACGGGAAACGGCTCGCTGCTGCCGAGGCGTTTACCCATATGCGGCGGCATTGGACGACGTATCCCGCTACGTTGAAGCGTTGCGGTGATGAATCATTTATCGATGGTGTAAATCACCTGGTCTGGCACACCTTCACCTGCTCTCCCACAGAGCTCGGCTTGCCGGGCAGTGAATATTTCGCGGGAACGCATATCAATCCGAATGTGACATGGTTCGAACAGGCGCAGCCATTTCTGTCTTATCTCGGCCGCTGTCAGTATATGTTACGGCAGGGGCTCTTTGTGGCAGACGTCTGTGTCTTTACCGGGGATGTTCCGTATCAGCATTGGGGCCGCTTTACGACCAGGTGGAGTGAAAAGGCAACCATGGAACTGCCGGCTGGCCACGGATACGATATCATCAATACAGAGGCTTTGTTGAGTCGCGTGACGGTCAGCAATGGAGATCTGGTTTTGCCCGACGGCATGAGCTATCGCATGCTGGTTGTCGATCCGGATGAAGACAGAGTCTCTTTGGCCGCCTTACGCAAAATCGAGGAACTCAAATCCGCAGGCGTCACGGTTGTATTTGGTGAACGCAAACCAAAACAGGAACCGGGGGCGGCGGCCCGCGCCGCACAACTGGATGCGCAGGTTCAACGGTTGGGCGAAGCCTTGTGGGCCGGGACGCCGGCCTTGGGGCAGGCGTTCAAGGCAAAAGGACTGGTGCCCGATTTTGAGGGGCCGTTCGAATATACGCACCGGCGCGATGGAGAGACCGACATCTACTTTGTGGCGGGAACCGGAAAGGCTGAATGCACCTTCCGGGTGAAGGGAAAACAGCCCGAGTTATGGTGCCCTGTCAGTGGAAAAAACAGCGAAGCGAACGGCTGGCGCAGTACTCGTGACGGCCGCACCGCTCTTACGCTTGATCTGCCCCAGGATGGCTCTCTGTTCGTCGTATTTCGGAAACCGGGGCAACCCCGAGCGGCCGTAGCATCTGCTCCATCGACCGGCCAGTTGGTTTTGGACGGGCCCTGGGATGTGAGCTTTATGCCCGGGCGCGGTGCACCGGCAAAGGCGGTGTTCGATTCCCTGATCGGCTGGGATAAACATTCCGATACCGGGATCCGACATTTTTCTGGAACAGCGACCTATCGCAAGACGTTTGAGATTTCCGAAACCGACTCCGTGAAACCGGTCTGGCTGCAGTTGGGCAGCGTGGAGGCAGTGGCGCAGGTACGACTGAACGGAAAGGATCTCGGGGTGGTCTGGACGGCGCCGTGGAAGCTCGAGTTGACCGGGCTTTTGAAATCCGGGAGAAATGTATTGGAGATCGAGGTAACCAACGCCTGGGCCAACCGGCTTATTGGGGATGCGGCACTTCCGCTGGAACAGCGCACAACCAAAAGTAATTTGCAGTATGAAAAAGGCAAACGAACTCTGAAGAACTTCCAGGGCTTTGCCTCCTCGGACGCACTGCAGCCCTCCGGCCTAATGGGCCCCGTGATGCTCGATTTTTATTGACGGCCTTTTTCACAACCGTCTCCCATGAGAAGACACACCACATCTAGACTCGCGCCGACCTTCGGCGTCTTCGATTTCGCTACACATGAAAGGAACAGAGCGATGACTCAGCCAATCAGCATCATGCCCTGCATGGACATGCAAGACGGTCGGGTGGTCAAGGGCGTGCACTTCGTGGACATCAAGGATGCGGGCGACCCGGTCCAGTGTGCCGAAGCCTACTGCAAAGCCGGGGCCGACGAACTGGCGCTGCTCGATATCGTCGCAACGGTTGAGGGGCGGGGCACAATGCTCGACGTGGTCAGCCGCGTCGCGGAGGTCGCAACCGTCCCGTTCACCGTCGGCGGCGGGATATCCGACGTGGCTTCCGCGGCGGCCGTGCTCGGAGCGGGCGCCGACAAGGTCTCGACCAGCAGCGCCGCATTCCGCAGGCCCGAAGTAATCCTCGAGATGCTCAAAGAGTTCGGTCCGGACAAGGTCACAGTTGCCATCGATGTCGATCAGAACGATGCCATGCCCTCCGGATACGAGGTGTATATCGACGGGGGAAGGACCGCAACCGGCGCCGACGCCATCGAATGGGCCAGAAAAGTCGACGGTTTCGGCGTGCAGGTGATCCTTCCGACCAGCAAGGCTGGCGACGGCGCCAAAACCGGATACGACCTTCCGGTGATCCGTGCGATGAAGGATGTGGTCTCGGCTACGATCGTCGCTTCCGGAGGCGCCGGCAAACTGGAGCACTTTTACCAGGCCGTCGAAGCCGGCGCAACGGTCCTCCTGGCCGCTTCGGTGTTCCACTTCAACATGATTCGGATATCCGAGGTCAAGGACTACCTTCGCAGTCGAGGCGTTTCCGTGCAGTGAACGCTCGGGCGAGCGCCGCATCAAAGCGACCGATAACGTCATCAGGCGACTTGCCGCGCACGCGCTGGAGACGTCGTCCGGTCAAGATATTGAGCCGAACTCCAAGTAATGCTCTCGGCATGAGTTATGGTAGGCCACTGTGACGAAGTCTCAGACGATGCCGTTGGCCGCACTCTTCACCCAGTCAGGACAAACGGGCGATTGTCGTCGTCAACGACCTATCAATCAGCAGCTCGTTGACGGACGATGTTGACGTGCTCTCGGGTCAGCGCGATCGTGGACGGTTTGGCGATCACTTTCACCCAACAGGCTGTCCATGAGTTTCCTCCTGCAACCTTGGCAACTTTTCTTCATGGTTCTCGCTAGTTGGGTTCATCGTGAACAGCAAAAGATCATCGAGTTCTACCAGACCCAACTCGATGCCATGATGAAAGCGCAAGGGAAGAAACGGATTCTGCTCAAAGATGATCAACGCCGACTCTTGGCCGTCAAAGGCAAGTCACTGGGCCGAAAGGCCCTGATGGAACTGACCACGATCGTCACACCGGACACGATCATGCGTTGGCACCGAACATTGGTCGCGCAAAAATGGGATTACTCCGATCGGAAGAACAAACAACCTGGTCGCCCGAGGATACGCCAAGTCATTGTCGATTTGATTCTTCGTTTCGCCAAGGAGAACCCAACCTGGGGTTTCGACCGCATCCAGGGCGCGCTCGCCAACATCGGCTACCACATATCCGACACGACAGTCGGGAACGTTCTCAAGCAGCACGGAATCGAACCGGCTCCTGACCGGAAACGCCAGACAACGTGGAAGACTTTCATCAAATCACATTGGGACGTTTTGGCGGCCATCGACTTCACTACCATTGAAGTCTGGACGAAAGGCGGGTTGGTCACGTATTATCTGCTATTTGTGATGGAACTTGCCACTCGTCGAGTTCATCTTGCCGCGTGTACGCCCTCACTGGGCGATGACTTCATGAAACAAATCGCCAGAAACTTAACGGATCCATTCGACGGTTTTCTGAAAGACAAGAAGTATGTCCTGATGGATCGGGATGCGAACTTCAGTCAGGCTTTTCGAGCTATCTTGAAACAAGCTGATGTGGAGCCGGTGCAATTGCCAGCGCGGAGTCCCGATTTGAATTCCCATCTAGAGCGATTCCACTTAAGCATCAAATCAGAATGTCTTTCGAGGATGATCTTCTTTGGTGAGCAGACACTTCGGCGGACAGTGAAATCCTATCTCACCCATTACCACGAGGAACGCAATCATCAATCGTTGGACAATACCATCATTTCTCCGGATGGTGAGGTTGGAAGCACGACAGGAGAAGTCCAGTGTCGGGAGCGTCTTGGCGGCATGCTGAATTACTACTTCCGGCGGGCAGCTTAGCCGGTAACTTCTCGATACCGACGGCAGACATCAGCGCTCAGAGTAGCGCGCGATCACTCTTTGGCTCAGCGACCTGGCTAACTACGTCTTCGGCCATATTTCTCACAGCAGAGCGATTGGGACCGCGATTGTGGAGAGCAATGAAGAGGCACGTCGCCCGAAGATCCTCGCAATCCAAAGCCATGAGCATCCTGCCTCGCTTCGGTGCCGTCGGCAAGCATGGCAGCATCGCCGTTGTGGAACGATTTCATCGTACGCTGAAGGAGATCTTGCGGCTGATCACGGTACCCGAGCACCAGCCTGATTTCGAGCACGAAGTGGTCTCGTCATCGACTGGTACAATGAGCACCGCCCTCACGAAACCCTTGGCGGCAAGACACCCAACGAGGTGTACTTTTCACGGCCACCAGCCTGCGAACAGCCTCGAATCGAACCTCGCCGACGCTGGCCACGTGCGTCCACTTGTGCGCAGCCGCACGTCGATATTCAAGGTGATCCTGGTGACCCGATCCACCTGGCGATCGACTGCCTCCAGAACCGTCGCCATCTACCGGTGATACGCGTTTGTCGTGCGGCATGAACGCTGTGGGTTTCCGGCGCGTTGCGCTACCGGTCTGCGCGTAGCCCAGTTGTTTCGATCGCACTCTTCAGGCTTCTGCCGGTCAGTTCTAGCTTTGCTTCCCTGTCAACGATGTGGCGTCCCCGAATTCGGCCAACTCTTCCTGTACGAACATTCACGACGAAAGTCGGTGGGCCAGTTCACTACCCGAATAGGTGGTGTTCGTTTCGGAGTTTGTACCGTGGTTTGTACCGCCGGATGACTTGCCTCGCTTCGCCCGCCCTGCGCCGATTATGACGTGGCACCAATCCGACCGAATCGGGAGTGGGGATGGGCATCGCGCGTCGCCTTTCAATTCCCCAATCGCTACACTCGATAAAGTGGCCCCGACCGGTACTTGAACTGCTCGATGAAATTCCTCAAACGAGTGAGGATTTGAATGGCTAGAGCGAAAGCAAACACAACTACATCGGTGAAGCCACGGCCACGGCTCAAGATTCTCGTTTCGTCGGCTGTTTACGGTTACGAGGATTTGCTGGAGAGTATTTACGCTCTGCTGGGGACATTCGGATACGAGGTCATCATGTCGCACAAGGGCACCATCCCTATCGACCCGGATGACTCGGCAATGACCAATTGCCTGAAGGCCGTGGATGACTGCGAGCTATTTCTCGGATTGATTCTTCCAAGATACGGCTCAGGCAAGGAGACCACGGATGGATTATCCATCACGCATCGCGAGGCGTTGTAGGCGATCGAAGATAACAAACCTCGCTGGTTTCTCGTCCACGAGCGTGTTGCCATTGCCAGACAGCTCCTGCGACCCTATCTGGACGAGTCGGCGAAACCCAAATTCAAACTGATCCCGGGCATGGAGTTCAAACCAACACCCATTCTCTCGGACCTTCGTGTGTTGGAGATGTTCGAGGCCGCCATGCGGCACGATGTGGCTGACGTTGCCGAGCAGCAAAGGCAATTGGGTTCAGCCTTTTGGCCCCGAAGATGATGCCCGCTTGTTCGCAACCGCACAGTTCCGCCGCTATCGCGAATTGACAGACAAGTATTTGCCGAAGCTGGAGGATACCGACGCAATTGCAGCTCGGGTGAAAGGAGGCAACCAATGAGTGACCAGATTGCCAGGATCGTGAAACAGGGTGAGTCGGAAACCTTGGAGTTTCTGGGAGCGCGTACCCATATTTCAACATTGGCCAGGTCGATCTGCGGAATGCTCAATCAGCAGGGCGGCGTCATTCTTTGGGGCATTAGCGACGATGGTGATATCGTCGGATTGGACGATGCGGAGAGTCGCGGACGGGAACTCAATAATTTCGTTGCGCAGCACTTGACTCCGTCCGCACTGTTTTCTGTCTTCGTCCATCAGATCTCGGACAAACATCTCGCCATCATTAACATCCCGCAAGGCGCGGACAAACCCTATTCACTCAATAGAGAGATCTGGATCCGCGTGGGTCGATCGACTCTTAAGGCTGACGGCGAAGTCACTTCCTCGATCGTAGAACGCAGTGCAGCGCAGTTGGGACGCTGGGAACGGGATCCCATGCCGGGCTTCAGCATCGAGGATTGCGACGCGCAGGAGATCGTCGAAGCCAAGTCGGAAATCGCGAGGGTCGGACGTTTTGGCGTGGAAGTGCCAGATGGAAACGAGCAACCGTCTATCTCAAGACGAGCAAAGCATGGACGTGACAGGAATCCGGCCAGAATCCGGCCAAATTCGGCCGAGTCCTTCGGAAAGGGGTTTTGCCGGCCGACCAGGAACGACGGAGGACCATGAAACACTAAGAAACAAGTCCTTTTTGCAGGAAACGAGCAGCCCAACGGAATCCGGCCATATCCGGACGCAGTCACTCTGGGGCCGTTTATTGGAAATTTCCACAACGCGATCCGGGGAATCTACACCATGAAGGGGCTTGGGCGAGCACTGTCTTTAGATGTGTGCTATTATTGGTATCATGGGAACCAAAAGATACGCAAAACTAAAACAGCTGCTCGAACTTCACCGGCCGGGCACGGTACTGCTGGCCTCTTGGCTGGAGCGTCAGGGTATCTCGAGGGAGCTGCAAACGGGCTACCGGCGGAGCGGCTGGTTGGCAGCGGTTGGCACGGGCGCTTTCAAGCGTCCGAGCGAGGAAGTGACTTGGCAAGGCGGTCTGTACCCGCTTCAGTCACAGGCCGGGTTGCTCCTCCACGCCGGCGCACTTACGGCCCTTTCGCTGCAAGGGTTCGCCCATTACCTGCGGCTGGGAGGAGAAGCGGTGTACACGTTTTCGCCGCGTGGCACCAAGCTTCCCGCATGGTTCAAGCAGCATGACTGGGGAATACGCGTCGTGCACACTGCAACGTCGGTGCTGCCGGAAGACCTGGGACTGATAAAACATGAGGAGAAGACGTTCACGCTGCGGGTATCGGGTCCGGAACGCGCGATGCTGGAATGTCTCCACCTGGCGCCGAAGAAATTCGACTTGCTAGAATGCTTGCAGGTGATGCAAGGACTGGGGAACCTGCGACCGCAGGTGGTTTTGGAACTTCTCCAGGCATGCACCTCAGTGAAAGCGAAGCGACTGTTTCTTTACCTGGCCGAGAAGTCGCGGCATCAATGGCTGGAGTTCGTGGACGTCTCTTCGGTCGATCTTGGAAAGGGTGCGAGGAGTCTCGCCAAGGGAGGCGTTTACGTGCCGAAGTACGATCTGGTCGTTCCTCAAGAGCTAGCTGCCGCATGATCTCAGCCGTATTCCGCGCCCAAGTCCAGTTGCTGCTTCGGATCCTTCCGGCGATCGCCCGAGAGGAGGTATTCGGGTTAAAGGGCGGAACGGCGATCAACCTCTTTGTTCGGGACATGCCACGCTTGTCAGTGGACATCGACCTTACTTATGCGCGAACATCAGCTTTCGCGTCTCGTTCATCCCGATTGTCAAAGATCAAGCCGTCTTTCGCGGTGTCGTCATTGGTCCGGTTGCCCCATCAGGCCCCGCATTCTGTGCGCAAGTGTTCACGTCGAAAGTCGATGGACCAATTCAGCCGCCCACATAGCCGCACGGTCACGGCGGTCGCTCTTGATTGTCGTGAATTGAGGTAGACTATCGGCATCGAATGGCATTGAGGCTGGACAATTGGCCAACGTACAAGGAATTGATTGTGAGGGACGAAACTCGACTAGAAGAACTGCGGTGGGCGATTCATGGAGTCAAGGCTCCGTTTTCGTCCGCAGGGAACTTCGTTCCGGATAAACCGCTCGCCTTGGTGTTTCGGGACAAGTCGCGGTTTACGGTCGAACGGGCGGCGAACGGTTACGAGCAGGCTAAGACGCTGCAACCATTGCTCGACCGTTGCCAATCGGCGACGTTCGGCGACAAACGACGGACCCGGTTCGACCGCACTGTTCGCGACGCCGTGCAACTGAAAGCCGGCGACGGCGGTTTTTCCGTTGAGCATTTCGACCCCGAAACGGCCGGCATCCTGGATGAGATTCGGCGCCGGATGCTGCCGCATAACTCGTCTCCCATTATCGCGGAACTGTATGCGCTGAACGTCTACACGTCGGGCGGGCATTTTGCCCCGCACAAGGACACCCCGCGCGGCCAAGACATGTTTGGCACCCTGGTCGTGTGTTTGCCGTCGCAGTTTTGGCGCGGCGAATTTGTGTTGACCCATCGAGGCGTGGTGCAGCGTTTTGACTGGGGGCAGGCAATTGCCACGCAACCGGAGGCAAACCAGCTTCATTGGGTCGCGTTTTTCGGTGACGTGGATCATCAGGTCGAGAGAGTTGGCGTGGGGGCACGCGTGACCGTCACTTATCTGTTGCGCCGCGACGCCGAGTTCGAGCCGTCGCCCACCATGGCGGACGAAGATTTAGCCCCCACGGTCTTGGAAGCATGGCATGCACTGCTGGCCGACACCAGATTCTTGCCCCAGGGCGGCATCGTCGGCTATCCCTGCTGTCACTTGTACCACCAGGATGCCCGCTTTCAAGTGAAGCAGACTCCGCTGGACCATCGCTCCGCGAACATGCTCAAGGGGCGCGACCAACTGTTGGCGGCGACGGCGCTGCAGGCTGGACTGGACGTCAGCTTTGCGCCTTACCTGTTCGAAACCTGTGTCGATGAAACGTGGCAGCTCGATGAACCTGCAGACAAACCCGCAGCTTGAACTCGCGTTTGAATACGTCCGCAACACGGACAAGAGCGTCTTTCTGACCGGCAAGGCAGGTAGCGGCAAGACCACTTTCCTGCACCAAATCAAGGCTGACGGAAGGAAGCGTCTGGCCGTAGTTGCACCTACCGGCGTCGCCGCGATCAATGCCGGCGGCATGACGATCCACTCGCTGTTTCAACTCCCGTTTGGTATGCATCTGCCAGGCGTTGAGCGCAATGAGAAAAACCACCAACGCCGCTTCTCGCGCCAAAAAACCCGGCTGCTCCGCAGCCTCGATCTACTTGTGATCGACGAGATCAGCATGGTCCGCGCGGATATGCTCGACGCCGTCGACGAGGTGCTGCGCCGCTTCCGCGACCACCGCCGGCCGTTCGGCGGTGTGCAATTGCTGATGATCGGCGACCTGCACCAACTGCCTCCAGTCGTAAAACAGGAGGATTGGGACGTGCTCTCCCGTTTCTACGACACACCCTATTTCTTCGGCAGCCGCGCCTCGGCCAAACCGACTACATTTCGATCGAACTGAAACATATTTACCGTCAGTCCGACCCGGAGTTCATCGCGCTGCTGAACAAGGTGCGGGTCAATCGCCTCGACGAGGAGTCGCTGCGGAAACTCAACAGCCGATTCGTCGCGGATTTCCGACCGCCCGGCAAGGATGCCTACATCACGCTGACGGCGACCAATCGGGTCGCGCATGATATCAACGCCGGGAACCTCAACCAGCTTTCGGCTCCCCGCCACGTCTTCCAGGCACACGTTGTGGGCGAGTTTCCAGAAAGTTCTTATCCTACGGACCATGCGCTGGAGTTCAAGACAGGTGCTCAAGTCATGTTCATCAAGAATGACTTGCAGCCGGAACGACGGTACTTCAACGGCAAAATTGGCCGGATCACGCACATTGATGATGATCTGATCTTCGTACGATGCCCGGGGGATCCGGCCGACATTGCAGTCGCTCCCGCCGAATGGCAAAACGTGAAATACTCATTGAACGAAGAAACGAAACAAATCGATGAGCAGATTGTGGGCATCTTTACGCAGTATCCGCTCAAGCTCGCCTGGGCCATCACCATCCACAAAAGCCAGGGTCTGACGTTCGAACGGGCGATCGTTGATGCCCAGGCCGCCTTCGCGTACGGGCAAGTCTATGTCGCCCTCAGCCGCTGCAAGAGTTTTGAAGGGATCGTGTTGCGGTCCAGAATCAGCGGCTCGAGTGTCAAAACCGACCCCGTGGTACAGGCTTTCAGCGAGGATGCTCAGCGCCTTGCTCCCAGTGAGTCCCAATTGCAGCAAGCCAAACGGGAATTCCAGGAGTCACTTGTGCGTGAGCTGTTTCGTTTCGACTCGATCGAAAACGGACTGAATCAACTACGCTCCACGTACGCACAACACGCGAGAACGCTGCCGCCTCAGGCTCTGGATCAGGTGAAATCGCTTGCCCAGCAGACCGGGGTGCAGTTGTTCGACGTCACCGCAAAGTTTGCGCCGCAGCTTGATGAGTACCTCGGTCAAGCCTCCATGCCCGAAGCCAATGAGGCACTGCATGCCCGCATTCAAAAAGCGAGCACGTACTTTACGGAGAAAATCACTGGGCTCCTACAGGATGCGAGCGAACTTTCCACGGTTGCCGACAATCAGGCAGTCGCCGCGGCGCTCGCGTCTCAACTGCAGTCACTTCAGCTCGCCTTCTTTGTAAAACGCGCCTGCTTCGCTGCTTGCGGCGGCGGTTTCACGACCGAAGCCTATAATCGTGCGAAAGTCAACGCGCAACTGGATTTCGCGAAGGCCGTCCCCGCGTCCTCGCGGATGCCGCTCGTAGTCCCGAAAGGAGTACCGCACCCGACGCTGTATCGTCAACTACTCCAGTGGCGTGGGCAAACGTCTCAGCGAAATGGCAGACCGCCGATGGAAATTCTCCCGAACGCTACGTTGCGGGAATTGGTGACTTATCTGCCGACGGATAAGACCCGGCTTCGTGAAATCCCAGGCATCGGCAAGACGCGACTGCGACGGTATGGCAAGGAGATCAGCGAGATGATTCAGAAATACTGCGCGGAGCAACAACTTCCCAGGAACCCGACAACCCCGTCGGCGCGTCCGCCACGGCGTACATCGGAGACCAAACGCCAAAGCTTCGAATTGTGTCGAGCCGGCAAGAGTGTAGACGAGATAGCCGCTGAGCGTCACCTTGCCCGCAGCACGATCGAAGGGCATCTATCCCATTTCATCGGCCTCGGCGAGTTGGACATCTATTCGGTGCTCGATCGGGAGACGGTGGCTGACATTCAGCAATTCTTCCTGGCCACACCGGTAGCATCTGCGGCAGAGGCGAAATCCCACTTTGGCGAAAAGTACAGTTATGGCGAATTGAGCATGGTCATGCGATATGTCCAATACTACAAAGCCCCATAGGCCGGTGATCCGCTTTTGAAGAGACAGAGATTGGTGGTCTAATTCACCAACGCCCGGAATTCAAATGCGAGCACTTCGAGCATGTCTGGTGCCAACCTACGTGGCGCATTATCACAAAGAACGAAATCACCAAGGGCTGGACAACCAAGTCATCGAACCTGGCAAAGAAGTCGGGCACACGGATGGTGAAATCGAATGTCGTGAGCGGCTCGGTGGGCTCCTGCGGTACTACTACCGATCCGCTGCATAGCAGCGTTCTGCCAAGCACCATCGTTACAAGTTTCGTGGCATCCCCGCGCACGGGCGTCAAATCCGCCAATGCGCCCCAACGCATCGCCTGTCTGACGGTCCCGACGTTCGAAAACTCGCGTCGTCAGTCGCCTCAATACCAGATTTTCAAAGAGCACAGCGGTCGTTTCAGTAATTTGACTGCACGGTCGTGAAAATTGCGATTCAAGTGAAAATCGAATTGACAGGTGTTTTACCGGGATGTACTATTTCACTGCTGTGGTGAAAGTATCGTTTTGGGTGAAAATCATGACTGCGCTCGCACGTGACATTCCGAACTGGTTTGCAGGTCTGGCGAAGCGGACGGGAGCCTTTCGCGTCGTCAGCCGCACGCCATCAACCAACGCAACGTCCGATTGGATCTTCAAACTTCAACCGACCGGAGGCCGAGCTACGATCAAGGTCTTCGTGGCGGCAAAACAAAGGTTAACGCCACGGGAATTCCTGGCATTTGCCGAGCGTTTTCCCAAGAGGGCGAAACAGGAGACGCTGGTCGTCTGCAGCCCGACCATTTCGCCACGTGTGGCTGCCTTATGCCGAGACTCGGGTGCCGGCCATCTGGATGCCGCCGGAAATTGCCACATCCAAGCGCCGGGGTTCTTCATCCACATTGAAGGACAGCCGAATCCTCATCGAACTCGTCGTCAAGCGGCGGACCCATTTGCCGCGAAGTCCAGCCGCATCGCGCGCGTGCTTTTGACGGATGTCGGTCGAGGATGGCAAGTTCAGGAACTGGCGCGTGAGGCCGAAGTGAGTCTCGGGCTGACATCTCGCATTAAGCAGGCACTGATCGACGAAGCCTTCATTGAAATGCGGGAAGGCTTGTTTTTTGTGCGGGATCCGCAGTCCCTGCTCAAGGCATGGCAAAACGCCTACCAACTTCCCCGGCGCCAGTCATTCTACGTGATGGACACGAACCAGAATATCGAAAGTCGAATTGCGACGTGGTCGGCCCAGCACGGCGTTCGCTATGCCCTCACGGCGTATTCCGGAGCGTGGCGGCTCGCCCCGATGGTCCGTCACACCATGAGCACGGTATATTTGGAGGCTCGCGACGAAACCGATCTCGCACCGTTAATTGCCGAGCTTGGCGCGAAGCAGGTAGAGAGTGGGGCCAATTTATCGATTTGGCAGCCGCACGATGAATACACCTACTATGACACAAGAAACGATCAAGGGAATGCATCTCGTATCAGCATTGCAGCTCTATCTGGATCTGGTGCAACTCTCCGGCCGAGGTGGAGAGGCTGCCGAAGAGATCTTCGTGAAGGAACTCAAACCGAAATGGCAAAGCTAGACCAATACGATGACGGTGCGATCGCGGCCTGCAAATCCGTCATGGTTGAGGTGCTGACCATCCTCGGCAAACACCGAGAGCATTTGATCGTGGTCGGTGGGTGGGTACCACCGTTGCTATTTGGCGAGGCGGATCACGTTGGGTCGATCGATGTGGATCTGGCCATTGACTGGCGCGCTATTCCCGATCACGTCTACGAGACGATCAAGAATGAGTTGCAGGCCCGTGGGTACGGGCCAGAGCCCGGTGGCCCACCGAATCGTTTCCGACGCGTCGTGCAGCGCGGCGAAGACTCGTATTCCGTCCGTGTCGACATCATCACGGGCGAATCGGGTGAACCAAAGGAGGGGACCCATCGCATGGTACAAGGCATGCCAGTGTGGTGCGCCAAGGGAGTATCCGTTGCCCTTGACCATTTTATCGAGACGGAGGTTCGCGGTACACTGCCCTTAGGTGGAGAGAATGTGGTATCGGCGCGCGTGGCAACGGCCGGTGCGTTTTTGGTCATGAAGGGAATGGCGCTCAATGAGCGCATGAAGGCGAAGGATGCATACGACATTTACTATTGCTGCCTTCACTACCCCAGCGGGATTGCTGGCTTGGCTGCCGAACTCATGCCCATCATGGACATACCGGTTGTCACCGAGTCGCTCGGGCACATCCGCGACAAGTTCGCAACGATCGAATCTGTCGGACCCGTCTGGGCAGCGAGTGTCCTGCGGGAACACGGAGGGGACTACGACGTGGCGAGACGAGATGCTTTTGAACGCGTGCAAGCGCTGCTCGCGAAGCTGGAGATGTCTCCCTGACGCGGCACCACTGCGGCTTCCAATTAGTCATCTGGCCATTTGGGACATCCCATACGCAATCAGCTTGGCGATGTTATCGGTACAGGCACCCGACATATCCAGTTTGACAAGATCGGCAACAGGCACATCTTCTACAGCCTCCTTGCCGGCGCAATAGCAGTCTCCACGGCAGCAGAACCGGTTGAGGGTGACTATTCTCTGGCCATCACCGAGGTGTACGGCGATCCACGACCAAGCGAAAGTTCCGCAAACGTATTGCGCCGAGTTTGAGAATGTCCGTGGGCGCCATGAATGAGCTCTTTGTTTCCGGAACACTGATTCAACCGGACGCAGTTGCGGAGTTGCCCGAAGTGCTTTGGGAAAACGGTGATTTGTTCCTTCATCTGACGCAGCAATCCGAGCTGACCGGTAGCCGAGTGCTTGCAATGTTCCAGTCCTGTGAGAGAGTCAACCTTTCCGAAGCGATCAGATTGTGGCCGAGCCTCATTACGGAAGAAAGAGTGCGCACAATAGCCTCGCGGTGAGGGCGAAACTTCGGGAAGTACGTCACTAACCGTGCGAGGAAGCCTTATGCATGCCAGGCGGCAAATCGCCGCCGGACAGAATTTGCTGGGCATGTCCGGGGTTTTCTATCCGAGTGCCACTGTCTGATCCCAAGATATTCCATGCACCGAGACTTGGCGCGACTGATACACGTACCATCTCGAACCAGCCCGACTCAGGCAGTGCTGCAGCGGCATGGATTCTCAATCGCGATTGACGTTCGGGGCCGAAGTGGATACTGGGATGCCGCCGCGCACTGCTCAAGTCGTGTGGGGTTCCTTCCTTTGGCTTTGTTGTGTGCGCCAAGTCGCAACGATTGGAACGGTCCAGTTGTTGAACAGTGGCACCACCAACCGGGATCGTGACGTTTCAAAGTGATGCTCGACGTGCCCGTCGAGAGGATGGCAGATGACACGGGACCCAAGAAATGGTGCCAACAGTGGTGACATGGCAGTGGAATTTGATGCCAATATTGGTGCCATACAGCTCGCATCGATTTGCATCGATCTGCACTCAAACCGGCCGCCAAGGGGTAGGGGAGGGCCGGGCAAGAAACGCAACAAGCTCCGAGGGTGTCGGAGCTTAGGGCTTATGCCGCAAGGGGTTGCGGCGATCAGTCGTAAGTACCAGAGGGGAGACTTGAACTCCCACGCCCGTTAAGGGCACTGGATTTTGAAGCTAGTTAACTCGGTTGGATCTGGATTGCCTTTGCGTTGGAAATGTACTGCAAATCCCTTCCTGCGTTCTGGATGTGAAAAACCAACACTTGCTTTGCATTGTATTCAAATTTGTTTTACGTTGCCAACCGTGTCCCCATTTTGTCCCCAGTTCCCAGTTTGGATAACTCGGGTCAAGGCCGGAGCAAGGCTCACAGCACAAATGCAACAATGTTCAGTGGAGATTCGTGCTTCGAGCCTGCGACACAGACCGCTGCGGACACGCTTCATGTTGGAACACGCTGCACGATTCGGCGGCGTTCTCATGGAGTATTGCCACCCTGCGACTGTCTGCCGCGGCGGTTGATCGAGTACGTGTCGCCGTTGTCGTAGACGATGGCCGAGACGCTCTGCGTGCGGTTGGCGAGCGTGGTGAAGTCGAGGTGCGTGTCGTGCTCGTTGGCATCGACCACGCCGCTCACCCGATTGCCGTGCCAGCTGTAGGTGGTCACGTGCCCCAGCGGATCGGTCACCGACGCCAGGTGGCAGTCTTCTTCATCGAAGGTAAGCGTGGTGATATGGCCGCGGGCATCGGTGATGCGGGTATGCAGGCCGTCGGCCTGCGTGAAGGTGGTCACTTCTCCCAAGGGCGTGGTGATCGTCTCCACGCGGCCGCAGCAGTCGTAGCTGTAGCTGGTGCGGCTGCCCCCCGGCGCCACGTGGCAGAGCACTCGTCCCCGGGCATCGTACACGAACGAGGTCACCGTCGACTCGGGAAAGGTAACCGATTTGAGGCAGCAGCCGTCGATCTGGAACCCGGTCTCGCGGCCCGCGTGGTCGGTGATCGTCGTGAGATAGCCGTCGCTGTAGGTGAAGGTGGTCCGCCGGTTGTAGGGATCGGTAATCGACTCCAGCAGCGCCTGTTGGTCGTAGCTGAGCGTCCAGACCTGGTCGTGACGCGCAAGTGTGGCCAGACGGCCCACGCCGCTGGGCTGCTGCTGGTCGTCTTCCAGCTCCTCGTAGTGCAGCTCGAGGCCGTCCGGCTGGGTCTCGAGCCAGCCGTCGTCGGTCCGCTCCAGAGAATTGCAGGCGCCGTCGGGGGCCAGATAGAACTGCGACTCGGCATCCAGATCGGTGTACCGCCAGCAGGAGCCGTCCCCCTTGATGACCACCGCGTCATCCTCGCCCCGCTCGATGACCTGTTGCTCAAACAGCAAGCGCCACTTGGCGCCGTAGGGGTTCATCACCTGGCAGCGTGCCATCGAGTTGTAGGTGAGCAGGGCCCGAGGCGCGAAGGGTCCGGTACTGGGCACGGCCAGCTGGAACACGACGTTGCGGTTGGCCGGGTTCACGATGGCCGGGCCGTCCAGGATGCCGGGAATCCGCAGCCGAAACCGCTGCCGCAGGTCGGCCACGGCCGTGGCCACTTCGCCCAGCACGCCGGGCAGCTGGCCCGGTCCCTGAGGCGCGTCGGAGAGGGAAAACACCGACGGCTGCCTTTCGCCCGCTGGCCGTTGGTCACAGCAGCCGTGCGGATCCTGATCCACGCCCGGCAGTCCCAGGTACGGCGCATCGATCGAAAGAAAACCGCTACCGCACTGAAAGAGCGCTCCGCATCCCATCGCCGCTTCCCCCGCACCATACAAAGAATCTTCGTCCTCGTGATCGGCCACCTCGCGCGACTGTGCCGCAGCCGGCGGCCAGCACGTGCGGGCGTCCCCCCGGGGCACGATCCGGCAGGCACCACACCCGCGATCTCGCGCCCCGCTACTTCTTAATGGCGCCCGAAAACCGCCCTTGTGACAGCCCGCGATCGTTTTGCGAAAAATTGCCGACTTGCTGGCCAGATCGAGTGCGGTAAGTTGCAGCGAGCGTCGTGGCAAGCGTCTAACTCGAGCGACAAGCAAGACGCCGACGTCACGAGAGCGACTGGCAGAACTCGAGCAGCGGCAACGCGATTGACTGTGGCTCACGGATGACCAGTCGATGATTGGCCTGTCGAAGCTCAGACCGCCGAAACAGCGGTTCTCTGGATCGCCGTTCATCTATGGTCCGCCATCAGGATCGTTCGACGAGCCGCACTGAGCATCGCACTGGCTCCGCTCGCCGCTTGGCTTTTCACCGGTGGCGGGATTCTCGCGGCTCGCTCGGGCAAGCGGCGCCCGGGACCTGGCGGGCCGCCAGGACGCTGCTGATTCATTCACGTTGTCCCAACTCTGTTGTCGATCAGGATGTCCCAATGTAAGATGACTCTGGAGTCGTGACCCGCGACTAACTGGACGAAGGAGGCTTTGAAGTGGCCGAGAAGGATGTTGCTCAACGACTGGCGATCCTGGAGAAGGAAGTAGCGGAATTGAAACGTCACTTAGAGGTTGCTTCAGGTGTTTGGCCGGACAGTCTGTTCGGACGCATGAAGGACTTTTCAGAGTTTGATGAAGTTACGCAAATGGGAAGAGTGCTTCGGAAATCGCAGACTGACCCAGGGCAATGATCGATGTTTCTTCTCGATACCGATCATCTCGTTATTATGCAGCGAGACGCTCAACAGTCCACAATTGAGAATCAGACCTGAGGGAGCCTGCCAATCTGCAAACGTCGGCCGAATCTAGCCAGAGAAAGTCGCCCTACCTAACCTCAATCGGCTCTCAATCTTTCCTAGCGTACGCTCTTGGTGGTAGAATGCTGGCATGTGAGGAGATTTCTCCGAAAGGTGTTCGTTATGGAAATTACTGTCCAATTACCAGATGACATCGTCAAACAGCTTGGCGATATCGAAAGCATGTCGCGACAGCTTCTGGAGGCATTTGCGATCGAGGGCTATCGCTCCGAGAGCTTCACCCGCCACCAGGTAAGCCAGCTTCTAGGCTTGGACTATTGGCAAACCGACGCCTTTCTGGTTCTGCACAAGGTCAAGCACCCCTACACTGTCGACGACTTGGCGATTGATCAAGCTTCTCTCGACAGGCTTGACGAGACGCGGGGATCCAAGTGACACTCGTCATTGCCGATACCGGCCCGCTTCACTACTTGGTTCTCATCGACGCTGTGGATGTTCTCCCACAACTATATGGTCGGGTCATGATCCCAGCCGCCGTTCGCGATGAACTCACTCACACCAACAGCCCTGCGGCCGCGAAACGTTGGATTGGTGACCTTCCCCATTGGTGTGAGATACGTAGTGCTGCATCCGTGCCGGTAGCTGCTGGGCTCGGGCCGGGCGAGGCAGAAGCGATCGCCTTGGCTCAGGAAGTTGGGGCTGATCTGGTTCTTCTTGATGATCGGGCGGCGAGGGCCGAGGCGCTGCGTCGCGGTCTGCTCATTGCCGGCACGATTGGCGTATTGGCCGACGCCGCCAATCACGATTTGCTTGATCTGCCAAAGGCATTCGAGCGTCTCTCTCGTACGACCTTTTATGTTGATCCCAAGTTACTTGACGAACTCCTTGCTCAGGATTCCCAACGCAAGGGCCGAAGAGGAACGAAACCCAAGGATACCGAGTCGTGATTCCCCGAGACGTGCGATTCTGTCAAAAAAGGGCTGGACGCTGATACGCTACTGAGCACATCCCTGCTTTGGACTCTTTCCAGTAGTCATCGTTGTCTACCAGAGGTTGACATCCGCCGGCGATTCTGGCGGAGCTTGCAGAACTTTTGGACACGCTATCGTCCATTGGCAGACCATTGGCTTTTGGTCTACAATTCAGATAGACAACCGTTGGATGTCGCGGTCGGAACGGGCGGCGACATTTCCGTGCGAGATGCAGAGTTGTTCACATCGTTTCAGCAACTGATTAGTGACGGCACGAATGGCTAACCTACTGCAAAACGTCGAGACGTATCAGAAAGCGGACGAACTCATGCGCATTTGCCGTTCGGCGGTGCGCAAGGCACAAGAGGAAAGCCGTCGGCTAGGTGTAGCGAACGTCTATTCGATCGATGGAACCATCTACTACGAATTGCCCAGCGGCGAATACTCGCGAGTGCGTCCTGACGTCCCCGCTAACTCCGATTGATTCTGCCGACCTCGTCCAGCCAAAAAACTCAAACGGCTCAATGGCGCCCTATCCAGAAACTCATCCGATTGGTGTACCGCGTGTGGTGTGCCGGCCCACCGACTTTCAGCAGTCCTCTGGCGGACGTCAGTGCCCCTACCGATGACGGCCGTCGCTGGCACAATCGATAGATTCAGTTGCGTGTCGGTAACTGGCCTGCCCAGATTCGTCGATCATGCCAGCTGCGCCGCACCTTGCCATTGGCGACCTGGTATGGTGGGTGATTTCCGAGAACCTCCATGCCTGTCGAAGTCTGTGAAGAAGATGTCGAGACATTGCGACTTCCCAGGAACTGGCACTCGTACGTCCGAAGTGCGGTGCTGAATGTCGTCGGCATCGTACGAGTCGCCATGCTCGCCGGTCGTGAAGCCTTGATCAGAAATGGCGATACGAAAGACGCCAGAATCCACCGACTGGAATGCGAAGTGGCGATGCTCCGCGAGGAACTACGCATCAACGGTGCTCGGATGCAGCGCGTCGCCCCACACCGACGCCCGCAATATACAACCGTAGAACGGATGGCCATCCTGGAATTGCGTGCCATGAGAGGCTGGAACAAAGCGGAAACGTCGCGTCATTTCTTCGTGTCCGATGACACCGTCCGAGCGTGGCTCAGGCGAGTCGATGATGACTCGCTGGTTCAGACCAGAACGCCCGTGAATCGATTTCCGGATTTCGTTCGCTACGCCGTCCAGCAGATCAAGTTGTTCTGCCCAACGCTCGGCAAAGTGAAGATCGCCGACATGTTGGCCAGGGCAGGTATCCACATCGGCAAGACGACCGTCGGGCGGATCCTGAAGGAGAATCCGGTCAAGCCCCCGGATCCGACGACCGACGATGCTGGCAAAGCAGTGCCGCATCGTGTCGAAATATCCTGGCCACACCTGGCACGCGGATTTAACAGCGGTACCCATTTCCGGCGGCTTCTGGACCAATTGGATTCCCAACGCCATCTGCCAGCGCTGGCCCGTGTGCTGGTGGGTCTTGAACGTGATCGATCATTTTTCACGGCGCTGTATGGGAGTCGCGGTGTTCCAGTACCGCCCCACGTCCGAGGAAGTGACTGCGGCCTTGGATCGAATCATGTCGGAGGAACAAATACGACCTAAACACTTGATTGTCGACCAAGGCCCGGAGTTCAAATGCGAGCACTTCGAGCATGTCTGGTGCAAAGCCATGAACATCCTGCCGAGATTCGGAGCCGTCGGCAAGCACGGCAGCATCGCCGTCGTGGAACGCTTCCACGAACGCTCAAGGAGATCTTGCGGCTGTTCACGGTGCCCGAAGATCAGGCCGAATTCGAGCGCGAGGTCGGACTCCATCGTCGATTGGTACAATGAGCACCGTCCCCATGACACGCTGGGCGGAAGAACTCCGAATGAGATCTACTTCTTGCGTCCGCCAGCGAACGAGCAGCCACGTTTCGAACCTCGTAAGCGATGGTCGCGTGGTTCACCATGTGCAAAACCGCAAGTCGGCATCGATGGTGAGCCGGGCGATTCGATCGTCCTTGAGATCGATTGCTACAAAGGCCATCGACATCTGCCCATCATCAGGGCTCGACGCGTGGCATGAACGCGACGATGCGCGGACAGCTGGCGCTATCCGTATGCGCGAACATCAGCTTTCGCGTCTCGTTCATCCTGATTGTCAAAGATCAAGCCGTCTTTC
This sequence comes from uncultured Planctomycetota bacterium, assembly GCA_963700515.1. GTDB lineage: Bacteria > Planctomycetota > Planctomycetia > Pirellulales > Pirellulaceae > JAJRVM01. Next base: position 67,744 of record CAVOXY010000023.1, read on the forward strand.
GCGGTGTCGTCATTGGTCCGGCTGCCTCATCAGGCCCCGCATTCTGTGCACAAGTGTTCACGTCGAAAGTCGATGGACCAATTCAGGGAAGCGTGGTCGTTGGCTTATGACACGCCCGATTGCTTTCCTAGTTGAGTGCGAGATGGCGCATCGCCAGTCGTTGACGCTCTCTATGCTGGGAGTTGCAAGCCTCAAAGGGCTCTTCGGTCAGCTGCAACAAAACTCCGTCACGGAACCGTTCGGTCTTGAAGGCAGGCGTGGCCAAACACTGGTCGTACCCACCGAGAGCGCTAACGAGCGGTTTGCCAAAATAATGAAACCAACGCACGATAGACGGGCGTTGAAAGTTCGGAGAGAGCCTTTGTCGTTCCTGTGAATCTAGTTCGATCTCATTCTTATTGTCCACAATGCATGCCTCAAATGGCTTGCATAACTCAATTGATCGCTTGAAATAGGACAGGTCTGGTAGGAATTGCACGTGAGAGAAATCGACGTCGAAAAAGTCACGACCCCATTCGTCTGATCCAGTTGCCAGTCGTACGATAATTGGGCTTTCGCCGCCGTGAGAGGAAAGAACCCACGAAGCGCCAGCTCCAGGCATCTGCGGATCGATCAATGATCTCAAACGTCTCTCAATCGCAGACTCTGCCAAATCAACTTTCCCGCCCCGATAGGTCCAGAACTGTACATCGAACGCTTCGGACATGAGTCGGAGGAATCCGGACACGTCTGATGTTCGAAGGTCGTTCTTCGGACGACATCGTTGAAGAAATTGAAATGCACGCATCAGTGAATCCTCTAATGCCCGGGGCAACTTGATGACATGAGACTTTCTGCAGAAGCCTGACATATGGCTCATGGGTCGTATGGAACGAACCTGATTTCTGAGAACTGCGCTCCAATCGTATTCTTGAAGCCCTGCAGGTCCTGGCGTCGCACATGCCATTCCAAGGGAAGCCCGAGTTTTCTAGCAACACGTGTCTGTCGCTGAGCCTCTTTAATCAGGTCGTCTAGAAACTCAAGCTTCCCTGCCTGTGCTAGACGAGTCGCGAAGTCATAGTTCCCCTTAACTTCACCAAGTACCCCGTCCTTGACTCGGTCGAAATGGACGCCGTCAAGCTCAAACTCCTCAATAAACGCCTTTCCATTTCGATACTTGATCGGTTTTCCGGAGAACGCAGACTGTATGTCGAGTGCGTCGCCAGGATTTCTTGCGATCTCCTTCCAACCGCCCGCCCTTACAATCCCGGTCGCAACACTTCGCGCCGCATCTTGGCCGAGTTCCGCTGCCTTGTCAAGCTGTTTCCCGGCTTGATTTTCAAGAACGCCGACTCCTCTGCGTGAAGAGGTCAGTTCGTCCAAGTTGTCCACATACCGAACGTTGTCAGCGACTACTGCGGTGCCTTCAGCAAGTTCGTCGAGATTGTCGACGTAGCGGACTTCGTATGTCAGTCCGTGTGCCCCCTTCAGCACGGAGCTTGCGTTGGGCGAGGTCCCGATCGTGACGATGCTGAGCACTAGACTGCCCGCAGCAAGGACACGCTCGTGGGCGGGGGCGCGACGATCGAACAGCAAATCAAGGTCTTGCTTTTCGCCCACTACTGGTACAAACCCCGAGGCCACGTGCACCACTGTACCGCGCAGCCGCTGGCCGCGCGTTGACGGATACAACTTCCCTTCTGGCTCGCGCAATCCTTGATCGTTAATAAAACGCAGGAGAGTATCACGCTCCTCTCGTATCGGACAAGTCATCAGGTTATACTGCGCTATGCTTTCCCTTTTCGGGAGCAGAATCTCCAACCGCTGCTCGACCGTGACACGCTTTCCATGTCGAAGAGGATTCCAGCGATAGATGTTGTGGACTTTTTCCCATTCATGGATGAGAGTATTCCCCGTCGATCGTTGCAGGAACGCAATTGTCGCTTTCGCACGTTTGTACCGATAGAATACATCGTGTGCCAACTGCTCATCCGTTAGACTTTCACGCAGGCTACGCAACGTCGCCCGGACCTTCTCTCTCACGTCTTTCTTGATCGCTGTCTGGGCCTCGCCATATGGCTTGCAGAGCGCCCTAATCGCGTTCTGGATTTCACCCGCGACTCCGCGCCCCACTACTCCTAAAGGCGCCCGAAAACCGCCCTTCTGACAGAGAAGGGCCAAATTCGGCAGAACACTTTTCTGAGCGAGGTCACGGTGCGCCTCCGACGGCAAGGGAAACGCAAGAGAACACCGCGACTAAATGACGTTGCCTCATCCAATTTGATCGCGGCAATCGGCGTTCAGCGTACGCGCGAACCACTGAGATTCGCGATCTTGGTTCGCTGCCCGAGTATTCAACTGTCGTTCCGACTGAGAATCTCTTTCAATGTCGCGTCCAAATCCGTTCTCACCGCCGATTTGAATGTCGGCTGAGTAATTTGACCGTCCGGGTTCCGCTCAGGCGGAGTCGTCGTTCGTGCGCCCATATGTTGTCCGGCAGAGGCTCCTGGCCCGATGGGTGCCATTTGGACAATCGCGGTTCGTGGAACACGCCGCGTGCTCTTGGGGAGACCATTGTCTGACGGGATCGTCGGCGATAGAATCAACTTACACAGCTTCGACTCAACGTTAGTTGTTATGGGGAACGGATATGACAGGGGTTTCTGTCGAAGAACGGTTGGACCGGCTGGAGAAGGTCGTGGACCAGGTTCTATCCCGATTGTCCGGTGATGAACCGCGTAGCAAGAATTGGCGCCGGACAGTTGGCATGTTTGACGACGATCCGGGCATGAAGGAAATCATCGACGGGGCACTTCGATCGCGCGAGGAAGAGCGGGTACTGTTTTACGAAAAATATGACCGACAGAACGGTACGTCATGATCGTTGTTGATACGGATCACATTTCAGTTCTGCAGCATCAAGACGCTCCCAGTGCCAAAGAGCTTCGTAAACGGCTTGCATCAGTTGACCGCAACGAAGTCGTCGTCACGACAGTCGCGAACTATGAAGAACAGATCCGCAGTTGGCTGAGCCAGATTGGACGAAACGCGGACGTCCATCGGCAAATTCCTTTCTATCAGCGATTGATTCAACTTGCCGACTTCTTTGCTGAATGGCAGCTACTGCCGTTCAATCAGGATGCCGCAGACACATTCAAACAACTCAGGAGGCAGAAGATTCGAATCAGTTCCACGGATTTGAAGATCGCGTCGATCGTGCTTGTGCACAATGCGACACTTCTCTCACGGAATTTGGCTGATTTCAGTCTGATTCCCGGCCTTCATGTCGAGAACTGGATGCCGCAAGGTTAGTCCGCGTGGGGCCAAAATATTGAGCCGGACTCCAAGTCCGACGTTCGACATGAGTTATGGAAGGTCGCTGGGAGGTAAGCTCTGACGGTACCGTTGGCCGCACTCTTCACGCAGTCAGGACAAACGGACGCACCTCGTCTTCCACGACTCGCCATATGGCTGCTCGATGACGGGGTCATGTTGACGCGGGCTCGGAGCAGCGAGATCGTGAAGCTTCTGGCGATCACTTTCACCCACAGGCTGTTCATGAGTTTCATCCTGTAACCCTGGCAACTCTTGTTGATGATTCTCGCGAGTTGGGTCCATCGCGAGCAGCAAGCGATCATCGCGTTCTATCAAGTGGAACTTGATGCCCTGATGAAGGCAGAGGGGAAGAAACGACTCTACTGACCGATGCTCAACGCCGACTACTGGCCGTCAAGGGCAAGTCCCTGGGACGAAAGGCCTTGATGGAACTGACCACGATCGTCACACCGGACACGATCATGCGGCACCGGCACTTCTCGACGACCGAGAAGTACTACCTGACGCACCGCGCGGCCGATCAAGCGGAGCGAATTGCCCAGGTTCTCAACAAAGTTGGGTACGCCCATATGAACCGTACCCAACAAGAAACGAAAACGGCGACTGCTTATGAGTCGCCGTAAGTCGTTGACCAGTAACGAGTACCAGAGGAGGGACTTGAACCCACACGCCCTTAACGGGCACTGGATTTTGAATCCAGCGCGTCTGCCAATTCCGCCACTCTGGCAAGTGTTTAATAGCAACAAGTTACGTCGTTTCGAGCGCAGCGCCAAGTGCCCCAACACTCAATTCTTGTCGGTGCAACTGTCTACACTCCCACTATGATACCACGACTGCCGGTTCTGCCGATATGTCGGGCACTGTGACTGCCAGTTTGCGTACCCGGTCGTTTTTTGGGCCCGGGTGAAACGGTTCAAGTGATTCAAAGAACCCATGCCCCAACACCCGACCACCACCAAACAGACTTTGCCGCAATTGGAACGAGCTGCATGAATGACATAAACACACAGGTCGGCCATAGAAGCAAGAAAGCTAAGGGCGACGCGATGGGAATCTGCGGGTCGAAAACAAACGAGACAGCCGCAAGGGGTGTCGCTGGGATGTGCCATCGTTCGCCCGACGTAACAGAGGGCAATTCGATGCAGTCGACGAGTGCCATCTAGCATTGTTGGCCCCGGATTAGTCGTGAACAGGTGCCCGTTTGGCCGGCAACGCTTGCTCCAACAGCTGAGCGATCTCCGGGTTCCGCGTGTGCGCCAAGTCCAACGGGGTCTCCCCTTTCCTGTCGGGTAGCGTAGGGTCGGCACCGGCCACGAGGAGCATCCGAACGATTTCGATGTGATCGTTCTGGACCGCGCCATGTAGAGGCGAGTAGCCGTTCATGCCCTGCTGGTTCACGTCGGCTCCTGCCTCCAGAAGTGCGGCAACCGCCTGCGGCTTATCCCGCGCGGAGATGTCGCGCAACGGAGTGTCACCGTAGTCGTCCGTGGCATTCACCGCCAGCCCGCGCGCCACGAGCAGCCGGATCAGCTGGGGATCGCCACCGCGGGCCGCTTCATGCAGGAGGGTATATCCGAGATATTCCACGGTGTCCAAGGGGGCCCCGGATTCGATCAGGAACACGGCCATCTCTCGGTAGCCTCTCTCAAGAGCGATTCCAAGTAGCGTTGGGCCGTGCCCGGGTCGGGCCGCCCAGGTCGACCGGAAGCGGTCTTTGAGAATCTGGGGGGACTCATTGACGACCCGTTTGAGTTCGTCGAGGCGGTTAAAGGCGGCCATTTCTCGCGGGCCATACGGCAGGCCCTTCTCCCGCAGCAGATCGCCGGTCTGGGCATCGGAGACGTGAAACGCAACATCCATCGCATTGCGACCGGCGATCTCCCTTCGAGGGTCCGCGCCCCGCACCACCAGAAGCCGAACCATCTGGCCCCGGACTTCGGGTGGTTGGCTGCAGCCGGTCGCGGCAAATAGAGGGGGGCCGTCCACGATCGCACCTGGAATTCGTTCGCTCCGCTCAACGTCCGCCCCAAAGTCCAGGAGTAGCTCCATGATCTCGATCTGGCCGTTCACGATACAAGTGCACAACGCTGACAAGCGAGCTGGATGCCAAGTGAGGATGAGGTTTGGGTCCGCTCCTGCCTCCAGCGCATGGCGGGCGAGAACGACGTTGTTCAAACGTACGGCGGTGCTCAGGTCGGCTCCGGCAACCACGCGTCTGCGGGCCGCTCTCTGATCCCACCGTCCCTGAAAGGTCCGACGTATCTGAGGCGTCACGATGCTCAAAAGCACACCGAAGACACCGACGAGGAGCAAGAACTGGCGGAGGCTGAACTCAGAGAAACGAGGCTTCTTCTCGCGTACGGATATTGGCGATTTATCGCCGAGCGCGTCAATACGGTCGTCACTGCCCGTTTTCGTCGTCATTGACAGACTCCTGCGCGGCCAACGAAATTGCAGTGGCCACGGTCTCCGTCAAAAGATCAAAGCGAAGGCGTCACAAACTGGGTATCTGCCTGTTCCTCCAATTCTAATGTCCAACTACCAGAGGTACAGCTTCGAGGAATCAACGCCGGAGTGCCACTAACCGTTTGGGTTTTGCAGCAATCAGACGGTTCGATTCTACCCGACCGCCGCGCCGGCAGCATCGGTCGATGTCGCCGACAAGGCCTCGTCGAGATCGACCGGCGAGGCAGCCGAGAAAAAGCCGAGAAAAGACACCGTTCCTTCTGAAGAGGGGCAAAATCTCTGACAGGCACTCCATAGTGAATCGTTTCCCCCAATTGCCGTCTGGTGATTTGGGCACTCGGCGCGACGCTGCCGTCCCACATCTCCCCACCCCATCCCGCAGCCGGCTGCCGACCATGAGCAGACTCGCAGCCGACACGGACCGCACGGGGTGTCAATCCCCGAGCCGCAGGGGCAATACGTAGTACGTCAGTACGACAGGGGCTTGCTGATTGACCGACCGCGTCTGGTCTTGAACATTCACTTGCTGCGGCAACACAAATCCCAGCACAAGACATTTGGCGTTTCGTGGCACCTGAGCCAATCCAGGGCTGCCGCTTAAGACGATGATGTCGTCCGTCCTGTCGACTTTCATCAGCAAGGCATTTTGTTGCCGGGCGGTTCCTAAAATCGAACCGTACGCAAAGACTCCTTCACCTGCATTGTCGAGCATGCCATCCGCAAATGTAGCCAAGGAGCGAAGTTGCCCAGCGTTCCAGGTCAACTTCTGCAGTGCCACAAACTGCCGATCGGCCACCTGGGCGACTCGTCGGATCACGTCCGACTGCAGTTTCGTCGTTTGACTTTGCACAACGGAGGCATGTTTGGCCAGCGTCATTTGCTTGGCCAGCTCGGCCAGGCCCTCGTACTGCTGGGCCGTACTTGGCTGCCACTGATAAGCAGAAGCCGCGTTGAACAGACTGAGCATTTTCTGGCTGGATACCGCCGTCCGCAAAGCTTCACGCGCCTCGGGTAGCGGGTCCATCTGGCCCGAGACCGAGCCAATAACTTCCCTGAGATACTTGACGTGGCTGGCGTAGCCAAATTCCGCTTTGACATGCACAAACGTGTTCATCCCGAAAACGTGGGCCTGCTCGTCCATCAGCGGTCCACCACTGTTGCCCGGCGACAGTTTTGCGTCGTGTTGAATCCAGATCATGTCGTCGGGAAACTGTCGCTGCGTGAGTGGAAGTCGAGGTGAATGATGCGTCCACTCCCGCGTCGAAAGAACGCGGCTGACGATCCCTTTCGATAACGAAAACGCGGCGTCATAAGGATGCCCGAACGCGAACACATCCTCACCGAGCGCGATATCCCCTTCGTAGCCAATGTCCAGCAGAGTCAAGTCCGCCGGCGGGTCCTTGAGTTTCACAATCGCCAAGTCCAGCTGCGGCGATCGTGCAATAATTCCGGCTATTTCCAGTTGTTTTCCGTCCACCATCTCGACTCGCGCATCCGTGGTGGCGCGGGCAATCACGTGGTTGTTTGTCGCCACCCACCCACGATCGTCGATCAAGAATCCAGTCCCATACTGAGTCAGATTTCCGATGCCCATAGGCATCACAAACTCTACGATCGCGTGCTTGGCCTCCTCCAGCGACCGAGCCACGTTGTCTCGTGGTGCCGGCGCACTGGCGGTTGGATTGTCGGCATCCCCGAGGTTGCGTCTCTGACGTTTCTGATTTCCCGACCAACGACGAGCCCGCATCTTGATCCGTAACTTGACCGGTCCTCTGTCGCGCCGAGTAGATGGCGATGCCCACAATCGTCGATCCCAGCACCGCGGCAATCACGATTATCGTACTTCGCGCAGCCTTCCACGTGCTCGAAGGTCGAACGAGTCCGCTGGTCGTTGTTGGCTCGTGCGAGCGGCGGACGTCTCCCGTTTCTGCGATCGAACGACTCTCCAGATCGCTGAGCGGGGGCAGTTGCTTGGGCGGCACTTGCTCGCTTGCTCCCGCTGCCTTCGCCGGTTGTTCCGATTTGGACGCAGCGATCTTGGTCGCCGGAAGCACACCCAGTCGGTAGCAGTGCCCAAAGCCGCATTGCGGGCAGACTGCCGGAACTCCCTGCTCAGTGTCCAAAACACTGAATTGGTGAGCGCACCGGCCGCAGGCGAACGTGATGTTCATCGAGAGCCCCATCGATTCGTCGGTTCTGCAACGGAGTCCGCATTTGCCATGGTAATTGCCTGGTCGCACGCGAAGTGGAGATGAAACGTCATAAGAATGAGTGTAACCGTTGCACAGCCTCCGGCGACAAAGGCTTACTCTCGTCTCAATCATATTCCTACGCGTATCCGGGCAGATGTTCCGACTACTAACTCTAGCCGGTTCTGCTAAGATCTGGCCACGTGCAGGCGGGGGAGTGCACACTGTCCATACAGTATAGGCGGCATGCCGAGCCTGGATTGGTTTCAGCCTGAAGTCAAATCGGAGGTATCCGGTTATAGTAGATGTGGTGGCGGAATCGGCTAATCAACGAAAATGGGTAAAAGTGGGCCAAAACGTGTTCAACCAGCAGAAAGTCGGTTCACGACAGAGATGTCGTTCATTTCGCTTGCTCCCCTTGCTTCGCTCGCCCGGCCTGCTCTCGATGTTACTCGTCTTGCTCGCCGGCTCCGTCGCCCCGGCACAAACGGATTGGTGGACGAAGGCACGCGTGTTTCGCACTCGATATTACAACGTCAAGACAGATCTTCCGGAGCAACAGGCTGAGGAACTCGCAACGCACATGGACATCACGGCACAAGCGTATGCTTTGCTATTTGCGGGGTTGAAAATCCGTCGTCCAGCAGTCTTGGACGTCTACTTGTTCGCGGAGCAGGGGGATTTCCGCCAGATCGTTCGCGAACGATTTGGCAGCGACCCGACCGGTTCGTGGGGGCAATGTATCACTCGTGATTCCAATATCTCGCTGGTGGCCTGGCGAGGAAATCACTCGGTCGAGGCAATGAAACAGTTACTGCAGCACGAGGGATTCCATCAGTTCGCCAGTCATTTGTTTCCCGGCTTGCCAAGTTGGGCAAACGAAGGGTTGGCTGAAGTGTTTGAACGTGGCGTGGCCGTGAACGGCACGATCGTTTTGGGCGAAGTGACTCCCAGCGACAAGCAGTTCCTTACCGCCGCCGCGACTTCTGGACAACTTCGGCCGTTCCGCGAGATCATCACCATGCCGTCCCAGCAGTGGGGGCACCAGGTACGGCAAGGCTCGGCTCAACTCAACTACCTGCAGGCCTGGAGCATGACACACTTCTTGCTCTACGGGGACCATGGCAAATACCAACAACCGTTTCTCAATTTCCTCGTTGCCCTGAACCAAGGCGTCCGCTGGGAGCAGGCGTTCGTGGCCTCGTTCGGCATGCCAGACTTCTCGGTCATGGAGAACCTCTGGCGCAGGCATCTCCAGACTCTGGCTCCCACCGACTACCGCGAAACAATCCGTCGTCTGGAGTTCCTGGCGGCGGGGCTGGTGGAGCTCCGCAAGAAGGAGATTTATCCACAGTCCGTGGGAGAGCTGACCGCCGGTTTGCAGCAGATAAAGTTCCAGCATGAATCAGAGTTGTTTGGCGAGACCCGAACGCTGTCAGCCGCCGATGCGAATTTGTGTGAGGTCCCCTACGCAGACAGTTCCTCAAGAAAATGCACGTTCCAACTGGTCGACAACCGAGGGCGCAAGCCAAAAGCAGACTCCGAAGACGACCGTTCGAAGTCCAAGCTTAAGCGGCGAGCCAGTCCACCGATGAATATCGTCACCGATGGTATTGAGCCGCGTGACTTCATCGTGCGCTGGAAACAAGACAAAGCACGAGAATACCAGCCCCTGCTTGGGGTGCGACCGGCAAATCGATAATCTGCAGATCATGTCTGTCCCTAATTGTTCTTGTCGCCTCTAGCACACTTTCTCTGTATTGCCTCGTGGCAACCTGGACTCCGCGCTCCAGGGTCTTGATTCGTTCGAACTGGAGTTCATTGATCTTGGTAAGGGAGTTGAGTCTAGTTGTGGCAACATGCCACCGTCACGGATACAGGGGCAAGATGGGGCAGCCACGAAGTGGTTGGGGACGACGCGTCCTTTGTGTAAGATATCTGCCGGTGCGACTTGTCTTCAGGTGCCGATGGCTGCCGTGAATCTTATGGCCCGCAGACTGAGATGGGCAAGAGGGTTCTTGGTGCGCGAACGGATTGAGTTTCGTCTGGTGCACGGCTGGAAGTGGTGATTCGTGGGTACTACTTAAACGGAATGAATTCCGTTCTACGTAGGTTGAGGAGTAGCGCGTGAGCGGCGCGGCGATAGAGTATCTCTACCGATATCCGTTTGCCTCCGACCTGGCGGTAGAGGCCGAGCCGGAGCTGCGCCTGGCGACATGCACCGACGCGGACCTGCACCCCTATTTCTTTCAAGGCACGTTGCGGCAACCACACCGGACGGCCAAGTTGCTGTTGGCGCTGGTGTGGCTGCTGCGGATGCGGTTCCTGGCGCGACGCGACCTGATTCAAGCCGGCCTGGCCGATCCGATCATTACGGCCCACGAATCGTTTCTGCGTCTGGAGATTTTCTCTGGCTGCTGCAGCGTTTACGCGCGCGTCGATTTGCCGCCGGATGCCCTGGATGGTTCCACCATGATGTGCGGAACGACCAACGTCGATTTCAACCCGCCCCTGATTGCGGCTCTGGGAAAAATCCGGCCGACGGACGATTTGCAATTGAGTGTCGGGGCAGACGAGTTCGTCTTGGAACGCAACCGATCCCCGGTGGTGGAAAAACGCGTACAGCTGCCCATTCGCTGGCTCAAGGGCCTCGTCGCCGTCACCCTGTACAGTGCGAAGTTGCAGCTTAGCCACGAAGTCAATGCACTGCAGGCACTGCAATTCCTCCGCTCCTTGCCCCGTCAGGTGGACCATCGATCGCGTTGGTGGGTGTGTCGATCGGGTAGTGGCTTGCGGTTGAGTCAGCGCGAAAGCAACGACGCCGTGGAGACGGGCGGATTGGAGCGTCTGCGCGTGCTCGATGACATCGTTCCGCTGGCAAAGTCACTGCGTGTCTACAGCGCGAAAGAGGTCGATGCAAGCGCGTGGGAGTTGGATCTGGGCGACGCGCGCTTCACCATGCTGATGACCCACGACGTGTGGCGGGGCTTTTCCGGCGAGGGCCAGGGTTTGCAGGCGACGGCCAAGGCCATAAGTGGCGCGGACCTGGTGTCGGCCCAGGCAGCACTCCGCTGGCAATCGGTCCTCGATCCCAATACGCTCAGCCGCAGTGCCAGCGAAAGGTCAAAGCTGCTGCGCGGGTTGGAGCATCTGGCTGCGCAAGGACTGGTCGGTTTCGACGTAGCCAATGCTCACTACTTTCACCGCGAGCTTCCTTTCGACTTCGATCTTGTGCGGAAGCTGCAGCCGCGGCTCAAGGGTGCTCGCCAGCTGTTGGAGGACCGTGCCGTCACGTCGCCGCGAACCGGGGAGTTCCACGTCCGCAGCAACGACACGACACACACGGTCCGGCAATTGGGTGACGAAACCAAGTGTACTTGTCCGTGGTACGCCAAACACCAGAATCGGCGAGGTCCCTGCAAACACATCCTGGCCGTGCAGTTGTATGAGGAGCAGACTCGTGGCACTTGACCAGAAGAAGCTTGAGAAACTCTTGTCAAAGCCGGACACCAAAGAGCAGGTCGTGAAGTTCTTTGCCGGTGCCAGCGAAGCGGACCGTAAATCGCTGGCCGGATATGTTGGAGGATGGCTAAAGGAACAGCTGAAAGTCGACCGCGAAATGTGGCGGGCCGATTTCAGTTCCAACAAGCTGCTTTCTCCCGCGGCACATGCCGCGTACGCTTGCTGCGGCTTGAGCCAGTTGAAATCGCTCAAGCCCTGGGTCGTAGCGGACGAGTTGGCATACCAGTTGCTTCGTGACCGCAAACCGGACTGGATTGACCAGTGGGCCGAGATGCGTGCTCAGCAGGGGGAAGACTGGGACGTCATTCGCCGGCTGGTAGCCGAAGGCTTTTGTCGACGGCCACGGCACGACAACTATACGCGGGCGATGATCGATGCGAAGCCAGCGGCAGAAGTGTTTCTGAAAGACCCGCATCTCGTGGAGGAGGAATTCTGGCGAATCTTCGAGGTGCCGGATTCGGTGCGGCACGAAAGCTTCTTCGGCCTGTTGGGTGAACCGTGGTCGGACATCATCCTGACCCTTGAAAAGAAAGGTGTCATCGACCGCCAACGCCTGTTCGACAGCTGTTTTTCCGCACTCAATATGGGATTCAATCGCGAACGAGTGAAGTTCTTCTTTGATATTCACGACAGATTGAAACCGACAAAGGCCGAACGCCGCGCGATGTTCGACACCTACTGCGGGTTACTCGACCACCAATTTCCAACGGTGGTTCAGTTTGCATTTGATCGGCTTCGAGAGCTGGACAAGGACCAGTTGCAGGACGAGACACAGTTGGCTGCGGCACTGCGTGGTGCCCTGCGTCAGCCGACGAAGAAGATGGGCCAAGCCGCGCTGAAATGGATGCACGAGCTGATCAAGCGGAATCCGAAAGCAGCGACGAGTATTTGCCTTGCAGTTGCCGACGGCCTGACGCACAGCAACAAGGACGTGCAGGCCGAGGTCTGGCAATTCCTCTCCAAGAACGCGACCGACGATACGGCCCTGACCGACCGTGTCTCGGCTGCCTCGGCCGGGACGACCGCCAGCGTCCGCAAGGAAATCAACGCCTGGTTGCAGCGGCGGTCGGCGGCGGTCGACACCGCAAGTGCTCCAGTGGCTGCGAGTGCCACGGTGCAAGGGGAACTGGATCAGCTGGTGAACTCCGCAAAACGACTCAACAAGCAACTCGCGGGTCTGCTGGGGGTCACGGACCTACTGGTCGCCATCAAGCAGCGTAAGTCGCTCGTCCCACCATGTACTTTCGACGGGACGGAGATGGCGCGGCTGCCGCACTTCCCGCCTCTGACGCCGATCACGTCCCTAGAAGAGTTGGTCGACGTGGCCGCTCGCGTACTGGAAAACGGACTGTTGATCGACGATGCCGAACGGGTTGTGGACGCCCTCGCCCGATTCGCGATTCGCAACGATGCGAGCAAGCGGAAGCTGGCGGACCCGATTGTCAAGCGAGCGTGGCAGCTCATTCGTCATTCACACGACTACAGCTTCGTGGGCTGTGGCGTGCATCGTGAACTCCGGCCATTGATTATCGCATGGGCTTGTGCACCCGATGAGATAAGCCGGCAAGCAGCCAAGGTCGCCGCTGACCGAAGCTCGGCGAAGAAAAAGGTCACGGATTTTCCGGCGTGGTGCGACACCAGCCGACTGGAGCGAGCAGGATTTGCAGGGTTCCTCGGTTTGCGAGCCAGGCAGATCTGCCAGGCCCTGTATGCCGGCGAGTCATTACAGTTGCTTGGCACGGCGACGCACTGCGGCGGTTGGATCGATCCGCTTGTGCTTGTCCAACGAGCCAAAGCGTGGGCATCTCGGCCGGATGCGAAGGTGGTACTCTACGATCAGATCCTGTCGCTATTGCGGCTGGCCCCGGACAATCGCCGGGCAGCTTTGAAGAAGGCGTCCAAGCTGAAGGGCGAATATGGCGTGGCCGTGCGCTACGCATGCGGTGGCCAGGCAACGTCGCGGGAAATGAAGACGGCCAGCCTGTGGATTGCGGCCGCGCGGGCTCGCCATCCGTGGCACGACGACGCGGTGGTGGAAAAGAAATTTCCGAACCTGGGTGTCGATGCGGGGCGAGCGGCGATCTACGAGACGCGTTACGATGCGAAAGGGGAGGGGAGGTACTACGCCAAGGCATCACCGCAACCGAAGCCGCACGTCAGCTATTCAGCGAGGCGGAACGTCGATTTTGCCTTGCCCACGGCGGTGGCCCACGAGCACGATATTCATTGCGATCTGAATTTTGGCCGCGATACGAAACCGATCGAGCAGGAAATCACGAATATGGCCGCGACCGTGTGGCCGATCGCTCGCGAATCGTACTTTCGCGTCGATGCTTTCAATCCGCTGGCGGTCCACCTCGCACCGCTGTTTGATCCCTGCACCCCGCTACGTGAAATGAGCAACGCCGCGCTCACCTTGTCGCTCGGGTCTGGCTATGCCGAGCAGCGCATTCTGGCAGTGGACGTGGCGATCGCAGCGATCGATGACGGCCGCTTCGATCCGCAGCCGATTGGCCGCCTGCTGGGAATGATGGTGAACCACGCGAATCGATATGCCAAATCACTGCCGCAGGTCGCTGATGCCTCGCCGCTCCACGCCTTTCAAATCGCGCAAGCCTTGGTGGAGATGCTGTCACATCTGCCGAAAAAGTTGCCCAGTTCGTTCGGCGGTCTCCTGCAAGTGTTGCTGGAGCTGATGCAAGAGCATAACATTCCGATCGAGCAGGAGAAGGCTCGCTCGTTCCTGAGCGCGTTCTCGGGATCGGGTAAGGCGGCGAAGGTGGCCAAAAAGGTTGTCGATTTCGAGCCCGACGTACCGCTCGACCTGGAAGCGATTCATGCTCGAGCGCTCGCGGGCCGACTGAATGCTGGCCGGGCGCTCTCAACGTAAGTGCGGTCGAGTCTGGCAGGTGCCGGCGTTGGTCGTGGACACAATACTTCTTTATATCAATTAGCCGATGGCGGGATCCTGTAGGTGTGACAAGCTCGCCACGCACAAATTTGGCCGGTGCCCGAGGCCTGCAGGCGAGTGCCGGCACACCAGAACCCGGGGTGGAACCCGAAATGTTGCTCAATCCACATTCTGCCGGCAGTCGACATTTGTTCGAGCCGTCACGAGCACTGGCTCCGCTCGCGGTTGCCGTTTCTCGTGGTTGGCAAAGTCTTTGACGCTCGCTCAGCCAGTGGCACCCTGGCACCTGGGAAGTGGCATGTCGCAACCAGCTTCAGCACTGGCTCCGCTCGCGGTGGACGTTTGTGGCGGTTGGTGAAGTCTTTGACGCTCGCTCAGCCAGTGGCACCCTGGCACCTGGGAAGTGGCATGTCGCAACCAGCTTCAGCACTGGCTCCGCTCGCGGTGGACGTTTGTGGCGGTTGGTGAAGTCTTTGACGCTCGCTCAGCCAGTGGCACCCTGGCACCTGGGAAGTGGCATGTCGCAACCAGCTTCAGCACTGGCTCCGCTCGCGGTGGCACGTTTGTCGGTGGTTGGCGAAGTCTTTGACGCTCGCTCAGCCAGTGGCACCCTGGCACCTGGGAAGTGGCATGTCGCAACCAGCTTCAGCACTGGCTCCGCTCGCGGTGGACGTTTGTGGCGGTTGGTGAAGTCTTTGACGCTCGCTCAGCCAGTGGCACGCTGGCACCTGGGAAGTGGCATGTCGCAACCAGCTTCGGCACTGGCTCCGCTCGCGGTGGACGTTTGTGGCGGTTGGTGAAGTCTTTGACGCTCGCTCAGCCAGTGGCACGCTGGCGAGAACGTTAGCACCGGCGAGCAGGGTGGGTACGCGATTGACAGAGACTCGGAGACTCTGTAATTCGAAGCCTCAAATACGAAACAAATACGAATGACAGACACGTGTGATTCGTGGGTTGTTGGCAACGAACCAGGTTTGCGCGCTGCGGCGTTTTGGTCATTGAGACATTCGGATTCTGAATTGCCTGTTTGGCTGCGGCTGCCGGCCGCGATAGGGAGTGCGCATGTTTCTTCGTGGTTGCGGCTATGGGTTGCAGTACTGTGACGAGACGTCGCGGTCACCCCTGGCCGAGGCTACGGGGTGAACACGGCCAGATTGTCGCGGTGGATCACTTCGTCGTACGGGCGATGGCCCAGCACCTGGGCGATCCGGTCGCTCCGCAGGCCGCGAATCCGCTGGACTTCGTCGGCATGGTAGTTCGACAGCCCGCGAGCGATCTCGCGACCCTGCTGGTCGCACACGGTGACCAGATCCCCTTTGTGAAACTGTCCGGTAACCTCCACGATTCCAATCGCCAGGAGGCTTCGCCCCTGTTGCACGATGGCCGCTCGCGCTCCCGCGTCGATGGTGATCCGGCCGCAAGACTGAGCGGAGAAGCCAATCCACCGCTTCCGCGGGCTAATCGATTTGCCCTGCGCCAGGAACAGCGTTCCCACCTCCTCGCCGCGGACGATGCTCAACAACATTCCCGGGCTGCCGGCCACTGGCCACAATCACATTCTCGCCCGCCGTGGTGGCGATCCGTGCCGCATTGAGTTTGCTGGCCATGCCACCGGTCCCCAATCCCGATCGGCGATCGCGCACGCAGGCGAGTACCGATTCATCAAAATCTCGAACGGTGGAGATGAGCCGCGACTGCTCGTGCTGCGGATCGCCGTCAAACAACCCTTCCACGTCCGAGAGGATCACCAGCAGCGGGGCGCGGAGCAGATTGGTGACCAACGCGGCCAGGCGGTCATTATCGCCGAACGTGGCGACCAGTTCGTCGACCGCCACCGTGTCGTTTTCGTTGATGATCGGTACGGTGCGGAAATCGAGCAGAGCCCGCAGTGTGTTGCGCACGTTGAGATAACGCGTGCGATTGTCCAAGTCGTCAGCCGTCAACAGCACCTGCGCCGCCGTGTGGCCATGTTTGCGAAACGTCCTGTCATAGGCTTCGATCAGCCGGGCTTGACCCACCGCGGCAACCGCCTGCAGCTGGGCCACATCCCCCGGCCGCTCCGTCAGCCCCAACTGGCTCATGCCAGCTCCCACCGCCCCGGAGCTGACCAGGACCATTTTGTGTCCCAACTCGATCAGCTGACAGACTTCTTCTCCCAACCGCGCGAGCTGGTTTTCGTCCAGCGTCCCATCCGCATGGGTGAGTACTCGCGTCCCCAGTTTAACGACAATTGTGTCGGCGGCGGTCGCGATTTCCTGGCGTACGAGATCGTTCATCATACTTTCGGTTTCCGGCAACGAGTGCGGATGGGGGCTCCGCGCCCACTTGTGATTACTGCAGAGTGAATGTAGCGGGAATGAGGAAAACGGAGAAGTCGTAGCGACAAAAGTTCTTGGCGAGCTCTTTCGCCGTCGGGCCGTACATGTTCGTCTGGCCGGTTCGAGGCACCAGCGCGATGACGCCGATCGACGGCATGTTTGAGAAATTTGTGGCACGACGAATGTGGCGGTCACGGAAGGGTTTCGGTGGCTTTGGAGCGGCGTGACACGGTGGCCGTTGTGAGCCGCTCGGTTGTGGATTTGGCAGTCTGGGAATAGAATGGCATTGTTGGTGGGAGACGTCCTTCGGGGAGTGCGCAGGCCGTGGGACGTAGAGATGAAGCGACCGCCCAGGCGAAACAATCGCCCCGTTCGCGTGCCGCCCGCCAGACTTTCTTCCGCGCTGCGTTTCCGGGGACGACAGGACGTCAGGCGACACGGCGTCGCATGAGATAAGGCTTTCATGAGCGAAATCCATGACGAGTGCGGCATCGCCGCGATTTACCATTTGCCCGGCACCGAAGTGAGTCCTCTCTGCGGCGACTACCTCCCCAGCGAGGCGTCTCGGTTGCTGCCACGGATGCTGCTGGACATTCAGAACCGCGGCCAGTTGGCCGCCGGCATGACCTCCTTCAACCCGAGTCGCCGGCAGTTGATCGATACGCACAAGGATATCGGTTCGGTGAGCGAGGTGTTTCGGTTGTCGCATCGCGGCAAGCGGGAAAGTCTGATGCAGGAGTACTGCGGGGCGTGCGGCGATCGGGCACGTGCGTTATGCGACCTGCGGCAAAGACGATCGCAGCGATGCCCAGCCGTTTGAGCGGCACCATCTGCAGAAATACAAGTGGTTCAGCTTTGCCTTCAACGGCCAGTTGGCCAATTACGGCGAGCTGCGCGATCGCTTGCTCGATGGGAGCGATCATCATTTGACTCGGGAGACCGACACCGAGATCATCATGCATGAGATCAGCCGCGAGTTGTCGGGGGACCGCAAGCCGGAACTGCTGGACGTGATGCGCAACATCAGCCAGCGATTCGACGGCGCTTACAGTCTCGTCTTGCTGAACGCTTGCGGCGACATGGTGGTGGCGCGTGATCCGCTGGGGATCAAGCCGCTCTGTTATGCCAAGGAAGGTCCGTTGTTTGCCGCGGCCAGCGAGAGTGTGGCGCTGTTGAACCTGGGATTCGAGCCCGCGAGTATTCTGCCGCTGCTGCCGGGCCAGGCCATCACGATTGTCGACGGCGAGTTCGAGGTTCGTCGCTTTGCCGATTCGCCGCGCCGAGCTCACTGTTTCTTTGAATGGGTCTATTTTGCCAACGTGGCCAGTACGCTGGACCAGCGTAGCGTCTATCTGTCACGCACGGCGCTGGGCGTCGAATTGGCGCGGCTGGAAAAGGCCGACGGCCGGATCGATCTGCTCGATGGCGATACGATTGTGGTGCCGGTTCCGGACACCAGCAAGGCCGCCGCGGATGCGATGGCGTTCGAGCTCGGTATTCCCTCGCGGGAAGGACTGATCCGCAACCGATATTCAGGACGTACCTTCATTGAAGGAGGGAAGGATCGGGAGAGGAAAGCGCAAACCAAGTACACGCCGCTGCGCGAAGTGCTGGAAGGAAAACGAGTCTTTCTGGTCGAAGATTCGATCGTGCGTTCGACCACCATGAAGGTCTTGCTGGACCGGATTCGCGGGCTGGGAGGAGCGCGAGAGATTCACGTGCGAGTGGCCTGCCCGCCCATTATCGCCCCTTGCTTCTACGGCATCGACATGTCGACGGTCAACGAGCTGTTTGCGCCCAAGTTCATGCGGGATGGCCTGCTGACCGACGAAGTGCAGCGGCAGATGGCTGCCCAGTTGGGATGCGATTCGCTCCGTTATCTGCCGGTCGAAGCCATCGCCCGAGCCATCGGTTTCGACGCCGATCAACTCTGTCAAGCCTGTATCACCACGGACTATCCGACTCCCTGTGGCCAACGTCTCTACCAGATCGCTCTGGAGCAATCGCGGGAAGGGACCGAGGATTGTCATCAGCGGACGTACGAAACGTCGCATGTGTGAGGAGTGAGGAGTGAGGAGTGAGGAGTAGGAGTGAGTGAGGTGAGGTAGTGAGGAGTGAGGAGTGGAGTGAGTGAGTAGGGTGAGTAGTGAGGAGGTGGACGGCCATCGCGGTTTTTCGCAATTCGCATGCTGGATGCTGGTTTGCGCTGCTGTGCGGCAGTCACGAACCGGACGATGATCACGGTCCATGGACCGCTCTCGGGCCGCGTCGATACGGTCGTCTCCGTATTTCGCAATTGTCGCGACTTTGATGCCGGGAAATGTCACCGACATCACGCAATCTCATCCCCAACGGCCGCCCATGCTTGCACTCGGCGTTGACGCACAAATAACAAGTAACAAATAACAAATAACAAGTAACAAGTAACAAGTAACCCGCCGACCGGCGATGCACAGTCGCCTCCCTACAACTTCTCGAATTGGCAGCGGTAGACCGGTTCGCTGTGCATGCGCATGCGGCGTTCGAAATGGGTGCGGTAATCGGAGTCGTGATTGGCCACCGGTTCTGCCAGCATTACCGGGCCTTGCAGGTCGGTCTCCTGCCGAATCAATTTCAGGGTCGTCTCGAAATACTCCCGCACGTCCGTCCAGAAGTGGAGTGTACCGCCGCTGCGCAGCACGCGCTGCACGTCATGCAGAAAGGCGGCATGTATCAAACGCCGCTTGCGATGACGCTGCTTCCACCACGGGTCCGGGAAATAGACATGGACGGCCGCCAGGCTATCGCTGAGCACGCGATGTCGGAAGATCAGCACCCCGTCGCCACGGATAAGCTTGCCATTGGCACTCTGCTGCTTCGCCAGACCGGCCGCCGCAAACTGGGCGTATTTTCCGGCGATTTCAATGCCGAGAAAATCGTGGTCCTGATTCATCTGAGTCGCGCGTGCGAGAAACAGGCCCTTGCCGCTCCCTACCTCGATTTCGAGTGGGGCGGAGCGGCCAAATAACGCCCTGTCGGGGATCTTCTCGGGCAGCTCGTCTTCGGCCACGAGCCAGCGGCTCAGGTCCAATTGCAGATCAATCTTAGGAAGCGCTCGGCGGCCCATCGGATCGGAACTTTGGCTGTGAAGAGACTATGCATCGGGCGACAGCAGGTCGACGGGGATCGGTATGCCCTTCAGAATACCGTCGACCACAATCCGCTCGCCGACGACTCCCTGGAATTGGCAGACGATCATGCGACCCCGCCGCGACTTCAGTAACCTGCTAATCAGTACCAGCCGATCGCCGGGAATCACGGGGTCGCGAAACCGGACTTCCTCCAGGCCACCAAAACCGATCAGCTTGGCACCGAGGCAGTCGTATTTCTGAGCGAAATAGGCACTGATTTGTGCCGCAGCTTCCAGCATCATGACTCCGGGCATCAACGGCATCTTGGGCATGTGCCCTCGGATCCAGAATTCGCTGGTGGAGATATCCTTATAGCCGATGCAGACCAGTTCCTCCAAACTCTCGTATACCACCGCCGTCAACTGTTCCATTTCATACCGCTGCGGATTGACTTTACGAATCGCCTCGATGTCCGCCACGACGTGGCTAAAGTCAATAGTGGAGAGATCGTAGAGCAGTGCTTTGGACGACACGATAGTTACCTCAACGTCTGTGGGGAGATGAAGATTTGTCGAACCGAGCGCCACAACCCCGCTCGCGGGTCACAATCTGCCGACGTCAGCAATCGGGATTGGACCGAGGACGAACGTGTGCGTCTCGAGACGCGCAGTCACAAACAAGAGTCTCGCGTCTCCATGACGACGGGCCCAGGCACGGACGGTACAACGGGCAGCTCGGACTTGCGGGAAGGTCAGCGAGTTGCGTGGTACGTTTTGGTGGTGTGGCCGAAGCCGGAGAGGCATCGGGCACGCGGGAGACTAGGTCCGAATGGCCTTACGCTTGGCTTTGCGGGCTTTGGCGTTGGCAGGACGGCGGCCATGATTGGCCTTTTTCAGCTTGTGTTGGGGTTTCGACATCCACGTCGCTCCGTATGCGAGAAGTTCGTTTGCTGGAAATTCGTCAAACTCATAAGCCTAACAATAACGTTTCTCCAAGTGAACCCGGCCCCGAGCCGCCGCTGGCCGAAAAGAGGCATGGGGCCCGTGCCGCGGTCCCCTCGTCGCGGAAGGTTCGGCAAAAGGGGGGGGCGGCCGTAGCATGACCCCGCGGGCGAACAGTACCAGATTCAAACAAAATAGCTAATAGTGAATACCGGACAATGAATGACCAGAAGCCGTTTCAAAACCGGGTGGGCGAGGCTGGCTCGTTGGACTGGTCAGAGGACGGTCTTCCAGCCTGTCCCCTGGGAGAATCCCTCGGCCTCGGCACTTGAAACTGGGCGATCCTGACAGGCTGGAAACCCATCTCACGTGCGTTTGGGGGATTTAATCAACATCCCCGCCGCGTCATCCCGGTTTCGGGTCGGAGGTGGCGGTGGCCAGGTCAGCGAGCTCGATCGGCGGGTGATGCATGATGCGTGGAGCCGCGTCGTGGCCGATGGAGCGCTGCGGCGGCAGTCGATACCGGCTCGGACTCTGTTGCCTCGGTCACGGTGACTGTGGCCCGCCGCCGGCGCGCGATGATCGCCAAGGCGGCCGGCAGTGTCACCAGGCTGGCCAGCAAACAGAGGAAGACTCCCAGCGTCAGCACTTGGCCCAGGCTGCGCAAGCCTCGGTGACTCGCAATCATCATGCTGCCGAAGCCGACCATGGTGGTGGCGGAGGTCAAGACCACGGCCGCCGCCGTCGATTCTGACATGCGGTACGCTTGCTGGGAGTGCAGGAAATCGTGGACGATGTGGACACCATCGTCGATGCCAATTCCCAATATCAGGGGCAGGACGATCAAGTTCGCCGGGTTCAAGGGAATTCCGAGCCAGCCGAGCAGTCCGAACAGTTGGACCATGCCGCACGCCATGGGGAGCATGGCCAACAGCACGAGCCGTACGCTGCCCAGATCGAGCATCAGAATGATGGCCACCGCCAGTACCGAGTAGATGGCTGCGTGTACATAACTCTGCTGCATCTGTCGCGAAGAG
This sequence comes from uncultured Planctomycetota bacterium, assembly GCA_963700515.1. Lineage (GTDB taxonomy): Bacteria > Planctomycetota > Planctomycetia > Pirellulales > Pirellulaceae > JAJRVM01. The sequence continues at coordinate 89,553 of CAVOXY010000023.1, forward strand.
TAGAAGGTTTGAACGGGATGGCCCGTGACTTGGGGATCCACGCTTTCGATGTTGGTGACAAACTGGCTCAGCGCTTCCATGTCCCAGACGTTTCCGCGGGGATAAATTCGGAGCAGGTGTCGTCCATGGAGACCGACGAAGCGATCGAGCAAGGCAGGGGGGAGATCGTTGGCGGTGGGAGGCTCGGGACTGGCCACCTCGTGTAATTGCCGCAGTTGGCCGAGCAATTCGCGGGCGAGTTGTTGCTGGAACTGCGAGATCCGCCGGGAGCAATCGGCCGGATCGCACTGCTCGAGTTGTTTCTCGACGTGCGAGACGACGGACTGCAGAGCATGCAGGGCATCAGCGTGGGTTTGTACGATGGCCAGCGTTCGGAGCAACTCCTGCCGCAGGACTTGCTGTGGCGCTACCGGGAGCAGGGGCACGACTTCGGGCAAGCTATCAAGTTCCCGCCGGATCTGCCGGATGACTTCTGACGTCTGGGGATCCACGGCCGGCAGCAACGAACTGATCTCTTCCACGCGTTGCACGGACTCGAGGCTCGCGAAACGCTCCTTCCGCCGTGCAAGCTCTTGCGGCGTATCCACGACGGACACGGCGAACCAGACGCCGTGATCGCCCGACTCGAGGAGCCGATGTTCCCACTCGACACTGTCGAGTCCGTCTGCCTGCAGGTGCAATAAGTTGTGGTCGAACTCCAGTCGCGACATGCCGCAGCCCAGCAGCATTGTGGCGATGACGGACAGGAGCAGGCAGGTGCGCGGGAACCACAGAACGGGAGTGCACAGTGCGGCGAAGGGGAGAGGACGCGGTGCCCGCCAACTCGCCTGGCCCCGCTCGACCAACCGGATCATGGCAGGCAAGACGGTCAAGGCCGCGACAATACAGAGCAGAATTCCCCCTCCGGCAATCAAGCCCAATTCAACGACTCCGGTAAACTGGGTCAATGCCGCCGCGAAGAACGCCAGCGCGGTGGTCACGCCACCAGTGATGATGCCCGGTTCCCACACCGGATGAAGTCTTTGTCAACGCCTCAGTGCACGGCTGGCCTGTCGCACGCAGTTGCGTATATCGCGCCACGTAGTGAATACCGAAATCGATCCCCAGACCGATCAAGATCACGCCAAACGAGATGCTCAAAATATTCAGATGCCCGATGCCGAGCGTAATGTATCCAAACGACCAGGCCATTGCCACCAGCAGCGAGCAGACCGTCAGCGATCGGGAGTCGGAGGCCACCAAAACCGGCCACGAAAAGGCAGGCGACACCAACGAGCGAAATGAAACTGGCCAGAATCATGTCGCTCTGGCTGGTGCTCATCTCGTCGTATTCCAGAATCGGCAAACCGGTCAGCCCGATCGCCACGTCCGGACTCTGTGTCTGTTGATCCCGGATGATCTCGCGCAGCACCGAAATCGCGTGCGCGCCTTGAGCGAATTGGCCATCAGAGGGCTTCTTCAGCCGAACCAGCACCAATCCCGTCTGCCCCTGGTCAAACAAAATGTACCCGTCCGGGTCCAGGGGCATGTGCGCGAGCGGGTGTTCGGGAGCGTCCAGCAGCGAAGGGACCAGGTTTGGGACCTGATGAGGCTGCCCTTGTAGGGCGTCGCCCAGTCCTCCCAGGATCCGCTGCAGTTGCTGTGACAAAAGATGGATCTGGATCTGGGTCTGAGGGGACGGCGGTAACGCGGCAACCTGAGCCGCCTGATCGTTCCACTGCCGGAGAATGGCCGATATCTCCAGCTGCGCCCAGCGGCCTTGGATCACCGGCTGCAGTCTGTCGATCGCTTGCTGGATCCGATCCAGATTGGCCCGCGTCAGGTAGTGCAGCGCTTTGCCCCGCAACACGCTCGTCTCAATCTTGCTCAAGATCGAATGGAAACTCTCGGGTTTTCGCTGCAACGACTGCGTGACACGATCGATGGCCTGCGTCACCACATCACGCCGCGTTCCTTCCACCACGATGACCGCATCGTCCTCGCTGCCAAACTCGTCCAGATACGCAAGCCAGCGCTGATTGTACGCGCTCTTCGGGTTCAATAGATCGAGACGACTGGTGCGAAAGCCCAGTCTGGCTGCCGTCAAGACGAGCGAGAGAACCGCCAGTGCGACACCGACAGCGAGTACTGTGCGGGGCACGTGGAGCAGACCGCGAGTCAGGATGCCGAGCGTGCGAGCCAGAAGTGTGTCGTCGCCCGAAGGTGCCTCAGAGGACATGCGATGCTGCGATCACCTCCGTGCTGCAGGGATGTGGCTCCGTCGCCGCCAGTCTATTCTTTGTGGCGATGCGAGGCAAGCCGGACGCGCAGCGTGCTGACAGCTTGCTGCTGGCGGAGTGTGCTAGCTGCTGGGTGCGTGGTGGAAAGGTCCGCTGTCGAGTTCCTACCGCGCCCCTGGCCGCAGCCAAAGAGGGGGGCGTCACAGTGTCTGTTGTGCTGAACTGGACGACCGGAACGGTTAGTCACTTCTTTCAGGCGTCAACACGTCCGCGGGCTCAGCCTGACCGACTAACCTCAGCGAGTCGCCTGAGCAGTCGCTGCGCGGCGCCGCTGTCGATGGTTTCGGCAGCCATGGCGGCTCCTTCGTCAAGTTCCGCGACGCGCCGAGCGATCCACAGGGCGGCGGCGGAATTGATGACAACGATGTCACGTGCCGTCCCCGGTGTTCCGCTCAAGATATCGAGAATCATTGCGGCGCTGGCGGCTGGTCCGTCGACCAACAGCTGTTCCAGCGAGGACGGCGACAGACGGAATTGCTGCGGGGACCAGGTCGTGTCGCTAATCGTATGGTCTTCGATCAGCGACACGTACGTGGAGCCGTTGAGTGTGACTTCATCCAGGCCATCGCTGCCATTGACGACCGCAGCGCGCTGCGTGCCCAGCAGCCGCAGGGCTGCGGATATGCGTGGCCGCAGCTCAGGGCGTCCCACTCCCAGTAGTTGGAAAGGGGCGGCGGCGGGATTACAGAGCGGTCCCAGCAGGTTGAAGATGGTTGGGATCCCAAGTTTGCGTCGGACCACGGCCACGTGCTTCATGGAAGGATGCATCAGCGGGGCGAAACAGAAGCAGATCCCCAGCTCGTCCAGGCAGTGTTGCACGGTAGAGATGTCGGCTTCGATGTTCACACCGAGCGCGGCGAGCACGTCGGCCGATCCCGATTTGCTGGTGATGCCGCGGTTTCCATGTTTCGCCACAGGGACCCCGGCGGCTGCGGTCACCAATGCGGCAGCCGTACTGATGTTGAACGTACCCGATCGATCGCCGCCGGTACCGCACGTGTCCAGCAGGTTATCGCGGCTGGACCGAATAGGCGTCATGTGGCGTCGCAGTGCGGTCGCCGCCCCGGCCACCTCGTCTACCGTTTCTCCTTTGTGGTGCAGGGCGATCAGCAGCTGCCCGATCTGCTGCTGGTCACCGTGACCTTGCATCACGTGGTTCATGACCTCCGACATTTCGTGCATCGTGAGATGCTGTCCGGCTTGGACGCGTTGGATCGATTCTTGGATCACGACAACTTAGCCTCCAGCGGAGGGATGGGGCGGGGAGCGGAAAGTTCCTTGTCAATGACCAGAGAGCTAAAGAGCGGCTGGCCGCCAAGGGGACATGGCAGGGGCGGGAATGCGAGCCTAACGAGGTCACCCGCCCCTCATATGCGACATGGCTTGGGACCGATTCTAGAGTAGGCTGCCGCGTTCCGCGACTGGCCGGCGGGGTCGGGAATGGGTTGTTGTCGGGAATTATCAACAGTACAATCGCCTTTTGCGGTGCTGGTACGGAGTTCTAACTTGAAATTCTGCAAACAGTTGCGGCGAGTGAGAAAATGACCAGGAAGGTGATTATCGACTGTGATCCGGGAATCGACGACGCCGTCGCGCTCTCCATGGCTCTGTTTGATCCACGACTCGACGTGGTGGCCGTCACGGCGGCCGCTGGCAACGTTTCGGCGGAACAGGCCAGCCGCAACGTACAGGCGATCATCGAGCAGCTGGACCCATTGCGATATCCGCGCGTGGGAACTGCTAGCGTGCCCGAGCATTGTGCTGGCACCAATACGCTGCACATGCACGGCGAGGATGGTCTGGGCAACGCGGGTTTCGTCGTCTCCCGGCTGCACCACCGGCATCCGTCCGAGAAAGTGATCTGCGATGCCATCCGGGCGGAGCCGCATCGTGTGACGATCATCTGTCTGGGCCCTCTGACGAACGTGGCACGGGCGTTCCAGCGTGATCCAGACTTGCCGACGCTGGTCGATCGAATTGTCATGACCGGCGGTGCGGTCAATGGCGTCGGAGACGTGACGGCTGCCGCCGAATACAATATGCACTTTGACGCCAGCAGCGCACGACTCGTGTTTCAATCGCCGGTCACGAAAGTGTTGGTTCCGTTGGACGTCACGCGGCTGATCAAATTCACGCTCGATTTCGTCGATCGCGTACCTGCCGAGTCGACGCGGGTAGGCGTTTTCTTGCGGCGAATCTTACCGTTCATCTATCGTGCTTACCATCAGCGAATGGGGCAGGAGAGCGTCTACTTGCACGACGTTATCGCCTTGACGTCGATACTGGATCCGGATCTGTATCAGTTTGCGGAGATGGCTGGTGATGTCGAGACGCGGGGGGACTTGACCATGGGGACGACGGTCTTCGACCGGCGACACAACCCGCGATGGCGTCCCAATATGGATGTGGCCATCCAGTTGGATGTCGAGAAAGTGGTCGACTGTATCGTCAATTCCTTGGCGCTGGCGGGAGCTGCCACGGCGATCAGCGGTTAACGCTGACACCCGCAAACCGGACACGATCAGCCCTGCGGCGGAGGCAGTTGCCAGCCTCGGCCAGGAGCGGATTTATGGGTGGGGATGCGCGGCGGCTTCAATCTGGTTGAGCGGTCATGACCGCCTTGAATTCAACCGTCTTTCCGTCCCGCAACACGACGACAGGCACCGGTCTGCCGATCGGCGTCAGTTTGACCTGATTGACCAGATGATCGTCGTTGTCGATGCGGACGCCATCGAAGGCCAGGATGACGTCGCCAACTTGGATACCAATCACCTCCGCCGCCGTTTTGGGAGTGATGTGATTGACCCGGGCACCGACGCGACGCGGCAGGCCGAGTTTGCGCGCCACCGCATCATCATATTGGGAATCCAGCTGGACCCCGAGAATGGCTCGGATGACGCTCCCCTGGTCGATCAACTGCTGGGCGACCGACATGGCGATGTTGATCGGAATGGTGAAGCCGATCCCTTCGTTGCCCCCCGAACTACTGGCGATGGCGGTATTGATGCCGATCACTTCGCCACGCAAGTTGAGCAGTGGTCCGCCGCTATTGCCGGGATTTATGGCAGCGTCCGTTTGGAAGAAATCCTGATAGCGCACTCCTTCGACACCCAACTGCAGATCCCGGCGGCCCTTGGCGCTGATGATCCCGTAGGTGACGCTGTGACTGAGCCCGAAGGGGCTGCCGACAGCCAACACGAAGTCGCCCATTTCGACTTGGCTGCTGTCGGCCACTCGAGCCGCCGTCAGGCCGGGAGCATCGACGGCCATCACGGCGACATCTGTTTCCACATCGGCCCAGACACGAGTGGGAAAAATCACCTGGCCGGTGGCCAGTTGAATATGGATGTTGTTCAGTGTGGCCTGCTTGATGACATGCCGGTTGGTCAGCACATAGTACTTTTCGTTGTATTGCACGATGACACCCGACCCCGCCTCTTCCACCGACCTGCGTGCAAAACCATCCTGGGTCTTTTTCGCCTCGATGTGGACAACGGTCGGTCGCGAGAGGAGGATGACCTTTTTCAGGATATTGCCCTGACGCTGCAAGGCTTCCACCTCACTTGCCACTTCCTGATACATCCGCTCTCGGTCGGCCTCCGAAGGCTGAGAGGTGAGGGAGAACTGGGCTCGCCCGACGCGTGCGGAGCTGAGCAATATGAGGCAAGCAGCGAGCACGATGATCGGTTTGATGGAGTGTGCTCGAATCCAGGATGTGTAAACTGGGGACGCTGTCATCCGCTCAATCCTTCCGTCATCTCTGAGTGAATTCTCTCCAGGCGACTTGGATCGGCCCTGGGGGATGCTGGTGCGCACGAGTCCCCGATCAAATCTCTGCTCGGCCGGTTGCCTCCGGTGGCCCACAGGCCAAACCGTCGACCCGGTCTACTATCGGCAGAACGGCCGTGGCAGACCAGTGTTCGACGCGAGTTCCTCGGTACGGGCGACCTCACCGGGCCGCGCGACTTGCACGGCGTGACATGCACGCGCGAACGGAAGCGGTGCGGAAGTCGTCCCGTTGCGACGCAATCCAAAGCCGGCTGATTGGGCGAAGCCAATACACCTTTGTGGGGGGGGGGCTGATGCCCAGGCCGTCCGATCTTCCCACCGAGCGTGCCGCCTCCAGCGGCCGTGCCGGAAACCACAGACGCTTTTGCCGGTCGACACGCAGTCGTGTACCGTGCTCGGTTGCCCGCCGGCGCATCGTCGCCCACTACGATACGTCCATCTCCAGATCGTTGAGATACACTTCCGAGTCACCCGGGCTGGAGTCGATAAGTTGGCCCCAATTGGCGGTCTGCCCACCGGCTGAACCACGTTTCTCGGCCTCCCGTTGTGCCTCGATGCACATCGTCGCGTAGGGGAGAGCCTGCAAGCGGGCCAGCGGGATCGGTTTGCCCGACATTTCGCAGATCCCATAGGTTCCGTTACGCATCCGCTCCAGAGCATTCTCGATCTGTGACAACTCGCGACTTTCGACTTCCGCCAGTTGCGAACTGATCTCGTCCTGAGCCGAGTCGAGTGCCGCGTCGAGCATGTCTCCGGAACTCTGTTCACGCAGTTCCTTCAGCGAACTGAGATCGCCCGCCAGTGCCTTCCGCAACGCGTCGCGGCGATGGACGAGTACCTGTCGCAGTTTCAAGATCGCGTCTTTTCGTCCCATTTCTTTCACCATCTTTCACCCTTGGGCTGGGGTCGGACTCGACAACTGGCGCTGAACACCAGTTGCTTGCGCCCCCGAACCTTCCTCAAAGTGCCTCACTCTCTGCCACTGATTGCCGTCATCAGCAACGGTTCGGTGCCGGTCGGTACCGCATGCGATAACCAAACTATAGTACGCACCTCGGCTATAACCGGAACCGGTGCAAGAATTTTTTTTCATGTCGCCGGCCGGCTTACTGGTCTAGAAGGACTAAGTTGTTTGAATCAAAACACTTAAAGATGTCTTGCTGGAGCCTCGCTGACGCTCGTTCACCCAGTGAAAATGGATCACGATTTCGACAGCGGACACTTTTGTTGCGTCACCCTGTCAGCACCTTCGCCCGAGGCGTGGACGGGGTGTCCGTGTTGGCTATCCGATAATCGTCAAATCCGGCAAAGAGATGCAGCCGTTTCTTGGCAATCCGGCAAGATTTGCCGATTATCCGACCCGTTTACCCCATCCAATGGAGGAACTCTGTTTTTGACGCCGACGTGTCCGTAAGGTAGATCCCTATGGAGATTCCCATCCGCTGCGCGACATTCGCGCACTTCGTAACGAGGGGCAATACTTGGTCGTGGGAATCACGCGCAAGAGGATGCTTATGGTCACCGCCACCACTGTCGCCAATCCAGGTAGTTATTTGCTGGGGGACACCGACGGAGTCCTGACGTTCCGCGTGCGGTCGCCTGAGCACAACGGTCGCATTCTGCGCATGCGCTCCCCAAAATGTCTGATCGGGTCGCATCCCAGTTGCACGCTCCGCCTGCGCGCCGCTGGCGTGCGTCCGTTCCATTGCCTGATCCTTCGTGGTACGGAGGGGATGTTCATCCGTCGGTGGTCCGCCGGCACCTGCCTCAACGGAGCGGGCTTCACGGATTCGCGGCTCAAACCGGGCGACCGATTGGACATCGGACCGATCGAATTGGAGGTCCTCGAGCTGTCCCGGATCGACGAGTCGAACGCTCCCATCGAGCCGAACACCTGCTCACCGCCCGCCGACTTCCCTCCCCGCAACAGACACGGCGCTGGGCAAGGTGCCTGATCTGCCGCGGGACGCCCTCCCTCCCGACCACGATTCGCTCCAGAACGTCTGCCAGACGTGCCGTCACGAGCGAGAGGAACGCGAGGAGCTGGAGACGGCTCTGGCCGCGCGAGTGGAACAAGGTGACCGAGAACGGGGGGAGCTGACGCAGAAGTATCTCCAGTTGGTCGGCGATCTGACGCGAGCAGAGGCGGTTAGCAAAGATCTGGCGGAGAGTACCGAGAAGCAGACCGACCAGCTTCACGAGAGACGCGCCGATTATCGAGAAACGATCGCCGGACTGCGGCAAGATCTGGTATTGCTCAGGCAGCGGCACGACACCCAGTTATCCGAGCAAGCAAGACTGGTGGCCGAAGCGGCGGAGGCGACAGAACGTGCGGTCTTGCTGGAGGTGGAACTGCGTGAGTTAAAGCAGCAAGTCCACGACGAACGCACGCGGTTAGACAAAACGGATGAGCAACTCGCGGCGCAACGCGACGAGTACAACCAGCAATTGGCAGCAGCCCGCGCGGAGCTGCTCCAAAGGCAACAGGACGGGCAAACGCAAGCAAGTGAGTGGGCGTCCACCCGACGGCAACTCGATGAGCAGCTACAGCAGGTGCGTCAGCAGCTGGACGACGCGACAGCCGAGCTGGATGCATCCCGCCAGCAGTCGATGGCCCTGGAAACGGAATTGCAGGAACTCGTGCAACGACAAGGGCTGCCTGCGGACTCCCAGGAGCACGCCGCGCGTTTACTGCAACAGCGCGAAGAAGAGCTGGCTGCGCTGCAGCGGGAATTTGACGAACAACGGCAGCAATGGCGGCAGGACAGTGAGCGCTGGCAAGCCGACGAGCAGCAACTGCGCGAGGAACTTCGGGACTTGCACGGACGTTGGCAGGAGGCGATCGGAAGCCACGCCGCCGCCACCAGCCGCGTGGCCGAATTGGAGTCGCTGCTCGAAGAGGCGTCCCAGACCCTGACGGGTATCGCGGAGACCGGACGAGGTACGCAGCGGCGGCAGGAGGAGAACGCTGCGGAACTCTCTAAGTTGGGAGAAGTGGTCCACAGCCTGCGCCACGAACTGCAGCAGGAGCGCGAACAACATCAGTGCGCTCGCAACGAATGGCACGCAGACCGCGAGAGTCTCCAACGCGAATTGGCCGAGCGTTCGTCGTCGTTGGAACAGCTGCAAATGAAAAATAATCAGGAAATGCAGGAGGCTGAGTTCCTGATCCATTCGTTGCAGCAAGAGGGGAAACAACTACTGTCTCAACTCGACGAAGCCAAGCAGGTAATCCGCAAGGATGTCGAGAGGCACAAGAGAACCGATACGCCGCGGAATAATCTCCTGTCCTCGAAAGGCGAATTGCCGTCACGGTCCCAGACGATGCCTATGCCCGCAGGACTGCTGGGACGCGGTCGGTTGAAAGAGGACCCGCCAGCGGACGTTCACGAACCTGTCGCTCAACCGGTTGCCACGTCTGATGCGTCGCCGCTCGCGGAAGCCGATGAACCCGCCGCGAATCACACGATCATGATGAGTCCGGCGGAGCTTGTGCAGCGTGGCTGGAGTGACGAGACGGCGGATGCGCCCGCCGTCACGCCGCTGTTGGAAGCGGCGGCAGACGAAACATCCGCGGTTCCCGAGCCCCGCGATGCGGCTTGTCCGGGCGAAGTGCCCCCAACCGAAAAACCGGCCGCGGAAGAGCAAGTAGCCGAGGAGTCAGGTAGCCGAGGAGTCAGTAGCAGAAGAGTCAGCGGCAGCGGAACTGGCAGCAGCCGAACCGGTAGTGGAAGAGCCAGCAGCGGAAGAGCCGGTAGTAGCAGAGCCTGCAGCAGCAGAATCCGGCGGCGCAGAGTTCGCACCGGACCAAGTGGTGATCGGTGAACGGACGATGGTGCTTGACGCCGACGCGCTGTCGTCTCGTGCGATTGCTTTGGTGGAAGAGACGCAGGCCGAGCAGCCAGCAGCGCAGTCGCCGATGGAGCAGGCCTGGAGCATGCTGGCCAGCGCGCCGGACGAACCGGACCCGAATGACGAGGAGGGAGTCATCCAACGCTACATGGAACGGTTGTTGAAACGTGTGGCGTCTCAGGGGCGAGAGGGCGTGGACGAGCCGCCTGTATTAACTCGTAAACAGCCAGCGCGACGGCCGGCTGTGGCCGTGGTGGCGCCCGGCACGAAGGCCCCCGTCAGTCAGCCTGCTCCCCCGGCGGAAACCATGCCGTTTACAGGTGGTAGCAGTCCGTCGAAAGACGCGAATACCGCTGGGGAAGCATCGCCGTTGTCGACGGTTTCCCGGTCCTCGACGCCGGAGATGGCGACGGATCTGCTGGCCATGCGGCAGTTGGCGAACCGTTCGGCGCGGCAAGCGATCAACAGCAGCGATCAACGACGATTTCTCACCGTTGCGGTGGGCGAACTGCTGGTTTCGGCGGTGTGCCTGGCATCCAGTTGCCTGGTGATAGGCATGAGTCCCAAGACGCTCAATGGCCAGTTGGTAGGTGGCGCGATTGGCTTTTCATTCGGCACCTCGATGTTCGTACGCGGCATCGGCAAACTGTTCAATAGCCTGCGACTGAAGCGATCGGTACCCACCGATACCGACCCCGACGGGGAGGGTGAGCTGTAGTCCGTTGACGGCACTGCGAGTAGGGCGCGATCATTCGAGCAGGGTGCCCAGTCTGCGTAAATTGCCGCAAAAACGGGGAGCCTCCCCTTTTTTTTGGCAAGACGCGGTTAGAACCCGCGGGCGGCCAGAATGTCGTCGAAATCGCGCAAGTGGTAGTCGACCCCCACGTAATCCAAGGTCCGGCAGAGCCCGCGTAAGGCCACTCCGAATCCATCGGGTCCACTGAATCCACCGAACTGTCCGCCACCCTTGACATGGGGTTCCAGGTCCAGAAAGACCCCCGGAATACCACGTCGCTTCAAACGCCGTTCGAGGGCCGGGATGGCTGAGGCAAAATCTCGCAAGATTGCTTCGTGCCCGCTGTCACCGATATCGGCCGGCACGAAATGCCTCAGCGTTTCTTCGTCCACGTGCCCCGTGCGTTGAGCCGGCTTGGGGTGCCGATAGTCCTTGATGTGCAGCCAGCCGAGTCCCTTCTTCATGGCCAGGTACTGGGCAAACACCTCGTCGGATGAATACCCTTGTACGACCACATTGGCGGCGTCGAAAATCAACAGCATCGCCGGGTGATTGACGCGGCGGTGAATCTCATCCAACAGTTGACCGGTATGTCCCACCAAATTGGCTTCCAGTTCCACCCCAAACGTCAAGTCGCTACGGTGACATACTTCCGCAATCTGGCTCAGTTGATCCACCACTTGGGACACGTGTTCCACCGGGTCGGAACCGAGTGGGTGATAGAAGGAGAACCCGCGTATCAACTTGGTTTCGAACGCGTGAGCCATCTCACAGGCTTTCTTGACATCCTTAGCCAGATACTGGGCGAACGGCACATAGCGATTCTTGGTGCCATCTTCCACATCCAGCAGCTTGACTTTGCCGATCGGTGAGCCGACGGACGAGACATTCAGTCCGTACTCACCGCCCAAGTGCCGCAGTCTACTGATCTCGGACTTGCTCAAGTCCATGACGTTTTTCACGCCGTTGCCCACATCAACGAACCGCAACGTGCAATATTGGAGCCCCAGCGCCGCAAAGGCCGAAAACTGTTGCTCGACGGTCTTCTGGTTCGCGGCTTCGTCGGCGAAACCACTCAGTATCACGCTTGGTTTGGCAGTCATGGGCAACTCCACCTGCTCGAATTCACGGGAAGGGACCTCGTCATTGTCAGAGCCCGGGCCTGATGCCGCAAGGGGGTCGGACGCTGGCAAGCTCTCGAGGATTGCGGTATCTTCGTGAGCATGCCGAAACAACATCATACATCGCTGATCGAGCCATCCTGCTCCCTGCGCGCCGGTATGGTCGGGATGGGGATGATTTTTGACGAAACGTATCGTCCCTTCTGGGAGACGGTGTCTTCTCACGATTTGTATGATCGCCGATTTGGCGTGGTCCGTGTCCAATTGACGGCCGTGGCGAGCAGGACCGGGGTACGGGCCGAGTCTTACCGCGCCATGGCACCGGTGGCCATGCGGGGCTTTGCAAGCTATGTTCCGCCCGATGCGGTCGGACAGTTGCTCAGCAGTGATGTCGATTTTGTCTGCATTGCCACTCCCGACGATCGGCATTTCGATGTGGCCCACGCCGCTCTGCAGGCGGGCAAACACGTGTTGATCGAGAAGCCTGCCGTGTTGTCGTTGGACCAACTCGACCAATTGCAGGGGCTGGCGCAACGTCACGGCGTACTGGCCAAGGTGGTCTACCATAAACTGTTCGACCCCGACCACAAGCGACTGCGAACACTCGTGGTCGACCGCCACTTGCAGCACGTCAACAATGGCTATTGCACGTTGCTGGAACCGAAGCAGATTTCGGGCCGGCAGTTTGCCGAATGGATTACGGGCGCAATCCCGGCACCTATGTTGCCGTCCACTATTTGAAGCTGATCGACTTCACGTTTGGCGGCCAGTTGTACTCGATCAGTGCCACCGGGCAGCGCGGCATGGTGGATACACCCCACAGCCACACTTGGGATTCGGTCCAGATGCGGGTCGTATACCATTACGACGACCGGCGCGAAGCGGCATTTGATATCCACACCAGTTGGGTCACTCCCGATAACTTTCCCGGATACGTGGAGCAGGAAGTGCAGTTCCGATTCGATAATGGTGTCTGGAACGGTCACAGTCGCCGACGAGGTGTTGAATGCACGATTGAGGGTCAGACGCCCACCGAGATGAAGATGTCGCTGAACAATCACTACAACGGATCGTTTATCGAGCCGGATGGGCGGCGGACGCAGCGTGGCTACGGGATCGAAGTGTTGGAGCGGTTTGTGCGGGAGGTGGCTTACGTCGAGTTCGGCGGTGGGGCGGCAGAACGGGCCGAGCGGCTCGCCGAGATGCGGCAGTTAGCGTACAACGATTTGTCGGCGGACCGGCAGGTCATCGCAGCGGTGCAGGCACTCGAGGCGATTCTTGAGCGGCACGCGAAAGGGGCGCCCGATTGTGTTGTGCGGGTCAACGACTCGCGCGGCGGACTGGTGCTTTACCAGCCAGGCTACCACGAACCGGAGGTGTTGTACGCATCCCAGGTGTGAGATGCGGGCGGCGCGGGAATGCCCGTAGGACGGGATCCTGTCCCGTCCTTGCGCGCTCCTAGGGTCCCCGGTTCCTTTCGATTTTTGGCAACGGTCACCTTCGGCGGGTTGTTATCCGAGGCATCTGGGAGGAGAAACGTTGGTTATGGCAGCTGAGGATCAGGTCATTCAGAACGTGCGTGGGTACCCACCGATCCAGCAGGGGGAACCCGCTTCGAATCAACTACGGCAGCGATTAAGTGACATAGAGCCGCACGGTCAGCGAACGTATACACCTTCGCTGAGCTGTACTGAGCCACAGCGCGGGGTCGTATCACTGGACCCCGGAAGGGCGCAGGTTGGCCGATTTCACCTCTGGCGTGTTGGTCGCCAACCTGGGACATAACCCGGTGCGTTGGTGGCGGCGAGTGCTGGACTACCTGCAGCTGGCCGATCTCGCATCAGCGGAGCCGTTCACCCGCATGCTCCCGCTGACCGCCTACAACGCCGTGACCGAATTGGAAGTGGTTTGTGGCGAGCGTCTGGTGGCCAACATGCGGGCTCACAGGGGAGGTGGCCGGATGCAACAGGTGCTCTGGGCGGCCAGCGGTAGCGAGGCGATCCAGAAATCGCTCTGGGCTTGTCTGCGACGCCAGGCGGGACGCGACATCATGCTGTCGACACGCCGCGGATTTCACGGCAAAAAGGGCCTGGCCGACGCGGTTACGGGGAATGAACAGGATCCCGACCGGGATCCGCGCGTCCACTTCATCTCGTTTCCCGTCGACGAGTGCCGTGACGTGTTGCTGCGCCGACAACCGCTGAACCTGGCCCCCTATCAACAGGAATTGGAGCAAGCTTACGCACAGTGGGGCGATCGCCTCTGCTGCCTGATCACCGAACCGTACTTGGGAGGCGGTGGCTCCTATCATCCTCAGCCGGAATATCTGCAGCTACTGGAGCGGTTCTGTCGTGAGCACGATGTGGTCTTCATTCTGGATGAAATCCAGTCGAACTTCGGTCGCACGGGGCCGATGTATGCATACACGCGTTACGGGATCGAGCCCGACGTGGTGTGCCTGGGGAAAGGCCTGGGCAATGGCGTGCCGGTCAGTGCGGCAGTGGGACGTGCCGATGTGCTGGGAACCCTAGGCTACGGTGCCGGCTCCGATACGTGGAGTGCCAATCCGCTCTCCTGCGCCGCCGTGCTGGCCACGCTTGACGAGTTCGAAACGACCGATGTGCTGGCGCAAGGTCAGACTCTGTCGGCAGTGCTCGAGAGCGGGCTGGAGCGACTCAAACAGACGCCCGCCGTCGCGCACGTGCGAGGGGAAGGATGTGTGTGGGGTGTGCAGTGCCAGGCGATGGGGAATCGTGCGGCCAGTGAAGTAGCCAATGACTGTGTCCGCGCATGCTACCAGGGAGATGACAGGGGACGGGCGATCCACCTGCTCGGTCCGTTGGCCGGCACCGTGCTCCGCGTCAGTCCCCCTTTGGTGATGCCGCCCGATGAAGCCGCCGACTATCTGGAGGCGATGTTTTGGATTTTCCAGCATCGAGTATGTGGCGACTGATCGGCGATGGCTGATGAGTGGGGAGCGGGCAAAATAGCCACGGCGATTGGCTCAGTATGAACGAGCCAGGCGACGCGACTCACAGGAGGGACAATTGCCGATGGATCCGGAAGAACTGATGAGGCGGGCGATCGACGTCGCTCGCCGAGGGATCACGCAGGGCCAAAGTCCGTTCGGATGCGCTATTGTCCAGGGCCCGCAGCTGTTGGCGTGCCGGCATAATACGGTGCTGGCAACGACCGACATCACGGCGCATGCCGAGATCAATGCGCTGCGCAGTGCGTGCCAGGCCACCAAGGGCATCCATCTGACGGGAGCCGTCGTCGCCTCGACCTGTGAGCCGTGTCCCATGTGCATGGCCGCTCTGCATTGGGCTCAGGTCGATACCGTCTATTACGGAGCGACAATCGAAGATGCCCAACAGGCAGGTTTCAACGAACTGCAGCTTCCGGCGGCCGACGTGTTGCGACTGGGCGGGAGCCGCGTGCGATTGGTAGCCGGGGTTCTGCGCGATGAGTGCCGCCAGTTGTTTACCCTCTGGCTCCAGCGTCCCGAGCATCGGAGCTACTGAATCGCGGGGCACAATGCTGGAGCACAGTGCATCGAGAACCATGAGCGGGGTAGAAATCCGAAATCCGAATATCAAAACCCGACATACATTCGACATCCAAATGACCAAAACGGAGGAGCGCGGAAACCTGGTTCCTTGCCGACCGCCTGCGAATCACCCGTTTCTGTCAGTTACCTTTCTGTCATTCGAATATGTCTCGTATTTCGATATTCGGATTTCGAATTTCCTGTTGGGTTGCGGCCACCGGCCGCGTTGGGATTTCTCCAGTCCTCCAGTCCTCCAGTCCTCACTCACTCCCTGCTGCTCGATGACTGCCGGTATTTCACCGTGACGTTCGTACAAATACCGCCCCGGGGACTGAAGGCGGCGACCAAGGTCAGACGGCGCGGCTGCAGCACGGCAACCAGGTCGTCCAGCATGCGATTGGTGACGTTTTCGTAAAAGATTCCTTCGTTGCGGAACTGTTGCAGGTATGACTTGAGGCTCTTGAGTTCCACACAGAGTTGGTCAGGCGTATATGTGATCGTGAGTTGCCCGAAGTCCGGTTGACCGGTCTTTGGACAGACCGACGTGAATTCCGGACACACGATTTCGATTTTGTAGTTGCGCTGGGGGAACTGATTCTCGAAGGTCTCCAATATTTTGCGAAAGGCATCGGACATTGGCCGTGAACTCCGGATAGGGGTGGTCATTTGTCATTTGTCATTTGTCATTGGTTATTTGGTTATTTGGTTATTGGCTCGTATCGGACTTCGGGTTGTTTCGAGTTTCGGAAAATGCAATTCGTACGCCGCCAACCAATGACCAATGACAAATGACCAATGACTTCCTAGAGTCTGTGTGCATCTCTAGGTGCCGCGCACCAGGCCAAACCACTCGACCTGCTTGCGGGGGCAGAATCGCAGGCCGCGATTCTCGCAATAGGGCTCCAGCCAGGCCTGCGTGCTCGCCAGGCTGTCGCGGGTTGTCCCCTGTGGCATCAGCATGACGCAGTTCGCATCGATTGCGGGAAATTGTTGCAGGTATTGCTCGATTTCATCCAGATCGTGTGGGGTGTCCACCACGAACTTGAACTGATAGGCATACTGTGCCACGAGTTTCCGAATGACCTGCGGGGCCTGCCGAGTCCGTTGGTGGCGCAGTCGCCAACGCTGGCTCTGATCCTCGCGTGGCAGAGAGTTCGAGGTTTTGGGACTGATCGACATCAGGTCGCAGTGGACGGGCAGGTAGAGCGTTCCTGCCGTTTCGACCGTGATGTGACAACCTTGATCGCGCAATTGTTGGGATAGGGGAATCAACTCAGCCCACAACATCGGCTCGCCACCGGTCAGCACAACGTGCTCCAAAGAGCAAGCACGCACGGCCCGTACGATGTCGTGCACCGACATATCCTCGCCCGTCGGCTGGGACGAGGCGTGCGGAGTGTCACAGAACCAACAGCGCAGGTTGCAGCCACTGGTGCGCACAAAGACACTCTCGGTTCCCGTGAGGAATCCCTCTCCCTGCGCCGAACGAAAGATCTCTGCAATCCGCATCGAGCCGTCTTGTCTGTTGCGTAAATGCCTAACGCGGCCGGTGGCCGCAACCACAAACATGCGCGTGCTGGGCGCGGGTGATACTGACGAACACTCTACGGTGGCCTGTGGCCGCAACCCAAGTCGCTTGGGATCTCATGCACCGGGCATGGACGGGATAGGATCCCGTCCTACGAACATGCTCACAGCGTGCACGGACAATATCGCGTACGGGCACGTAGATGTGGGCATCTTACAGGTTGAGACTTCAATGCACGACCGGTGGTTTTTCGACATCGACACCGGACTGCGCCAGGGCCGGTTTCGGCTGTCCTGCTTTGGAGGGTTTGGGGGCGAACGTGAGCACGGTGGCTGCCCCGATGATCACCAGCACTAATCCGAGGAAGAAGATGGGACTAACGCCTTCTTTCCAAGACTTGCTCCAATACATCGAGAGGAACGTGGTCACGACCGGAGCACCGCCAAAAACGAGCGGCATCACGTAGATGGCTTTGCCACCGGAGGTGAGCGCCAGGATAATGCCCATGGCTCCCAGCGCGCCGGCGACACCGGCCATCAGGCTCCAGGTGATCCCCGTACCGGTCCAGTCGCCTTTGAGCTGT
Source organism: uncultured Planctomycetota bacterium (assembly GCA_963700515.1). Classification (GTDB taxonomy): domain Bacteria; phylum Planctomycetota; class Planctomycetia; order Pirellulales; family Pirellulaceae; genus JAJRVM01. The sequence continues at coordinate 106,991 of CAVOXY010000023.1, forward strand.
CCCTGCGAAGCCAGGACGGCGATCGGGACAAGGATGGCGATGATGAAATAGGACAACCCCACGCAAATCAAGGGTTTCAGGCGGCTGCCCCCCAGGCCGGTTTGACCCTCGTGGAGCACCGGGCCATACATCCCCCAGCAAGTCACGGTCAGTGCGATTCCAGCTGCAATCAGCAGAATCCCTTTCATAGTCAGAATCTCCCAGAAGAAAGACGCAGGTCGACACGCAGGGGGGCCAAGCTTCACACTTGTGGAGCTTTCGCACCGGAGGCCCCGAGAGTCTGCACAGGTGACCTGAAGTTCGCGAGTGTAGCACATACCTGACCCCCCTTGCAGTGGTACTGCATTTGGGGGGGCGGCTGCCAGGCCGTGACCGTTGGCTCGTGTAGCCGAGAGGCGAACCGCTCGGTGGCGGCGTGACACGTTCTGGCAGGAATTTTGAGTTCTTAAGACTTTATAACCGGCGAGCCCCATTCGGCCATCAACCGCGTCTTGCAATGCGGACATTTCAGTTGGGCTCCCAGCTGGTTCGCCCGGGCATGGGCCGTTTTCCCACAGGATTCGCAAGTCACGGCGAAACGTGTGCGGCTCCCTTCCAAGGATTGCCAGGCATCGCTGGGCACCTGTTCCAGGTGGATGTCGTCGGTGGTCAGGACGGTCAGCAGTTCACGGGTCACTGGCGCGACCGCGGCCACTCGATTGGCCAGTCGGCGGACCGAGTTCTCGAAGGTATTGCGGACCAGTCGGCCATTGCCAAAATGCTCGTCCCTGCATGCGTAGAGCCAATGAAACCCCAATAGCAGCTTGGCTCGCGCAGTGGATGGCACCACGTACTCGTTGGCTTGGCACAGACGATGGTAGATCCGCCCCAAGTCGACGGGGGGGTAATCTTCGAACAGCAATTGCGTGTTGAAGCGGGAGCTGAGTCCGGGATTACTGCGCAGCAGCTGCTCCATTGGTTCGGGGTAGCCGGCCAGAATGACGACGATCCGAGCGCGGTCATCTTCCATGCGTTTGACAAGCGCCTGGATGGCTTCCGCCCCGTAGGCATCGGGCTTGTCGGCCGTCACGAGGCTGTATGCTTCGTCGATGAACAAGATCCCATCCAGCGCTTCGTCGATCTTGCGGTTGGTTTTGGGGCCGGTCTGGCCAGCATATTCGGCCACCAGACCCGACCGGTCGGTTTCGACGAGATGTCCCTTTTTGAGCAAGCCGAGTGCTCTGAAAATCCGACCCACGATTCTGGCGACGGTCGTCTTACCGGTACCGGGATTCCCTTTGAAGATCATGTGCAGGCTCAACGGGTGCTGGGGGAGACCGGCGGCCTGCCGATGTTGCTGCAGATGGAGGTAATTGGTGAGTGTGCGGACCTCTTTTTTGACCTGGTCGAGTCCGACGAGCTGTTCCAGATCGTGCAACGCTTGCTCGAGCGAGTCTGCCGGATCCTCGGCATCCGCCTCCGGCGACTGTCGCGAGCGGATCGTCCTCTTTTTGGTTCCCGGTCCTGTTTTTCCCCATTCAGGCGGTCGGGAAGTCCCTGGGAGCAAGTCGGTTTCCTGGTGAATGATCTTTGTCGCCTCGCTGCCCTGCGAACCTTGATCGCTGTTTTTGTCGTCGTCGAGTGAGATTCGGTTCAGATGAACCTCGATTTCTTGCTGGATCGAGCGAATCACATTGGCTTCCTCGGTCGTCACGGTGCCATCCGACTTGGCCACCAGGTTGGCGACTCGCATCGCCACCGTCTGCAGTTCAGCAGCCAGGTTGCGGATTTTGACGATTTGGTCAAAAGGTCGTACCAGGCTGTACCAATTCAGTCTCCCGGCGTCTTCGAACATGCGTCGCGCGACTTGTTTCAGTTCTTCCCCGGAGAGTCGTTGTTGCCAGAGGTGATCGATCAGTTCGCAAGCCAATTCACGTTCGCTGCGACTCCATCGCGAATCGGCGCAGGTGACGGTCGCGTAGATTTTGAGCAGCAGGCCTTTGTGCAGATCGACCATGCGGCGAATCAGATCGTGCCGCGTCTGCTCGTCGGCATCGGGTCGATCTTCCAGGCTGGCACGGGCAGCCTGAATGTAGAGACGCTTACAGTCCGCCAGTGCCGAGCGGAATTGGGCCACGATGTCGGGATTATTCATGGTCTTGATCCTGGCAGTCGCTACGTGGCAGCGACGATGCGTTGTCCCAACGCGTCCCGCATTGGATCGTCCGTGGGGCCGGCAAAACCGAGATGCAAGTGGCGCCGCCAGCCTTCGGCATAGCGATACTTCCCCGACATCTGTCCGACGGCCGCATCGAGATCGCGGAGCGTCTGCAGATAGGAGTCCAGTCCCTGGCTCTCGTCCAGCCACTGTTTCTGGCTGACGTGATGGGCCAGCATGGCCACTTTGTCTTCCTCGCGATCGGTCACGTCGACGTAGAACTCGGGCACCACCAGTTGTCGCAGAGGGTCATGATTCGAATAGGGTTGAGCGTGATAGACGGCGACCGGCTTCGTCACCGCGGGTCGTGATGGCGTGACGGGGAAGTTGGGCATGCCGCGCGAAGGCGGCGGTCACCGCCAGGCGACACGTGTTTGTGTGGTCTTCCATGTAGTCCACAGGAGACTGCGTCAGGAGAACGTCTGGTGCCACCTCGCGCATGACCGAAGCGAGCTTGGCGAGTGTGGGGCGATCGTAGAAGATATCGAGGTCCGCACAGATGCTCTCATGGTACGTCGCTCCGATGCTCTCGGCGGCCCGCATGGCCTCGCAGCGCCGCATCTCGACGATCGTCGCGGTGTCATATTGGGTCGTACCGAGGCAACCGTTGGCGACATTCATATAGTGCAGCTCATAACCTGCGTCACGCAGCAACATCAATGTTCCGGCCATCATGAATTCAATGTCATCGGGATGAGCAGCTACGGCAAAGGCGACTTTCGTCATACGTAGTATCTCCAATCGGGACGTTACCGTTCTTCACGCAAAGCCGCCAGGACCGGCACCCGCAACGTGGCGCGGGCCGCCAGCAGTCCGGCCGCCAGGCCAACCAGCAGGACAATAGCCAGCATGGTGGCCAATTCGACAACAGGCACCGTGGCCCCACCGCCAAGCATGTGTGGGAGTACCGTCATCAGCGCCGCCACCACTCCCACGAGAAGTCCGGCGAGCAGGAGGAAGACGTTTTCCAACAACACAAGTTGGGCCAAGCGACGGCGTCGGAATCCGGCCGCACGCAGCAGACCCATCTCGCCCCGCCGCTCCAGGACACTGCGCAGCTGCACCGCCGCCAGTCCGAAGGTGCCCAGTAGCAGGCCGAGGGCGCCCAGCATTTGAAAAGTGCGCAAATAGGTATTTTGCAGAGCCATGAGACCGCTGAGTACAACGGCCGTCTGGGTCGCGTCGAATCCCTGGTCGCTCAGTCTGTCCTCCAGCACTTCGGCGACTCGTTGCATCTCGCGGGGCGGTGTTCTCAACAACGCGAATCGGTAGCCGCTGATGTCCGGAAACAACTGGCGAAAGTCGGCTTCCGAGATCAACAGATTGCCATGCAAGACACTGAGCGAGAGTAGGCCGACCACGCGAAACTCGACCGGGCGGTCATCGTAGGCAAAGGTAAACTTCTGGCCGATTCCTCCGTAAAGCTGCAGGCTGTACATGGCGGTGTCTTTGTCCAGCACGACCGGGATCGGTTCGCCCGGCGCAGTGGAAGTCTCCGGTAGCAAGTGCCAGGGGTTCTGGCGACTCGGAGCGTCCGCGGCAGAGTCGACTACGGCGGCCGAAGACGCAAATTCAAATCCACCGGTGTCAGTCTCGTCAAAATACCGTACAAACGCAGCAGGTACTCCCAGGATTCGCGGCTGCCGAGCTTTGTACAGATTGCCGCAGCTCGCATCGTCGCCGGGACGCACGCGAAACGTATAAACGTCGCTCCCCGCCAAAACCGGGGCGGCGTCCCCGAGCAGCTCATCACGTCCACTTTCGCTGTCCAAATCGGCAAAAATCGGCTGTGATAGTGTTGCCATCAAGTCGAATCCGCCCGTACCCGATGGCGTTGGCGTCAAGCGAAAGGCACTCATCGCCACAATTAGAAAACTGGCCGTCGCTATCAACCCGATGGTCAGTACGCTGCGCGTCGGATTGCGCACAGCGCTGCGCGCCGCGAGCATCGCCAACGGAGCGTGACCGGTCAACGATGCCAGGCGGCGTCCACCTTGCCGCAGCGCGTTCCAGATCCAGAGCAAAAGGGCTGCCAGAATCAAAGCACCGGAGCCCACGAACGTGCCCGCTTGCTCTTCACCACTCATTCGCGTGGCGGAGAAAGCCAAGATAATCGACACGACGATCAACGCGGCGGACACGATATGAGGCCAGCGTGAACCAGTGGCGTATGTCGTCTCGACGGACGATACACTGCCGGCCAGCAATTGCCGAGCGGGAACTCGGCGGGTCCGAAACACGCACCAGTAGATCGTCAGGACCGACACCAGCACGCCGGCCAGGTAACCTATTACCAAGCTGAGTAAGGAATAATGGAACGTGAGAAATGGCGTCGCAATGGCTCCCAGCCACCAGGCCTTGCTCTGCAATGCAGCCAAAATCAACGCGGCATAACCAAACCCAATCACGATTCCCAGACCGCCGCCGACCATCGCGACGCCCACTCCTTCGGTGATCAGCAATCGCCGCAGCCGGCGCTCGTCCCAGCCCACTGCCAGTAACAAACCGGCCTGACGCGCTCGCTGCTCAAAGCCAAGTCGCTGCAGCAGAGCCACCAGCATCAGCGCCGCGGCGATGATGAAGAAACTCAACAGCAGAAACAATACATCAAACGGTGTGTTTCCCGCCGAAGCACTTAACTGCAGACGCTTGATCGGCTGAAACGCGAATCCCAACGCCACTTTGTCTCGGGACAGTTCCGCCAGCAGCGACCCCTCGAATTGCCCCTCTGTCATGTCCGCACTGGCCGCCGCCCGGTACGAAGTGGACTCGCCGAAGCGGCTGCCCCACAAGCGACGCCCGGTGGCCAGCGATACGAACGCTTTGGGCGTCGTCCCGTAATCTTCCCAGTACCGATCATCTTGTGACCGAATCAGGCTGTAATCGATTGTGAAGGGGACTTCCCAATCATCCATGGAGCGTTGATCCGTGATCCCTTCGACCTCGGGAGTCAAATCGGGGTCGTTGGCCAACGTTGGAGGCTCAGTGAAGTGGTGTTGATGCGAGGGCAGGTAGGGCTCAGCCGGCGGGGTCAATGGGGTGACCGCTTTCACCTTCAGTTCGACATGCGACTCTTCCGATGCCCCATACTGCGTCTCCGGCTGGAAATAGGTTAACCGGACCTGGTCTCCCGGACCAACCGACAGGTCGCTGGCTGCCCAACTCGTCAGGACGATCTCATCGTCTGCCAAATGGCTAATCGGCTGTTGCTGCAAGTCGCGCAGCTGAAAGTAAGGACTCCGATCGATCGCGGTGACCATGGAATAGGGAATCCGAGCCGTTGCGGGGCGATCACCCAACGGAGTCGGCTCGATCAGATTGGCCAGGTATGTGAAAACCGGCTGACCAAAAGAATTTCCCAACCTTCGTTCCGCCGCCTGTGCTACCACCGGCGGCATGATCATGCGGTCGCTACTGAGGCTGAAATAGTCGTAGATGACCTCTTCCTGACCGGTCGCCGGGTCGGCATAAGCCAGACGGGAATGTTTGACGTTCAATCCCAGATCGTCGAGCGTAGGTTGCAGCGCTGCCGCTAACGCTTCGCTGGCTCTCTCGTCCGGTACCGATCGCTCATCGGGGCCGCCAACTAGCATGCTGTTGATGCGGCCGGCTTGCCCGAGGACGCTTTGAAGCTGCTCCAAGGCCACGAACGCATTGCGTGGCTCGCTTTGGCTAGGATGCAGACTGAACCGACCCAGGCCCCGGTTCTCGACAATCTCAATTACTTGGAGTCCCGGCAGGCTTCGAATGCGGTCCGTTTTTTCTCCCAACGGACTGTCGGCCGGGATACCCTCGGGTCTTGGCAGACGAAGTGTCACCTGGTCACCGGTTTTCACGTCGAGCTCGTCGGCCAATTGGCGGTTGAGAATGATCTCTCCCCGGACGGGCGACTGCTTCGCAGCCCACGAGGGATTTCCCAGTTCCCAGAACGAACCACCAGCCGCCGAGCTTCGCTGCCGACCACCAACACGTTCGAGGCGCGGGTCGTGCCACCTTCACCAGGCCGCTCCACAGTTGCCTGGGGAAACAACATCACGCCTACCGCCTGTCGATAGTACTGCTGAAACCCCAGTTGCTGCTGCAACTGATCGGCTAAGGAGGCCTGGAAGAAACGGTCGCTGATCAGTAGCTCATCGATCCGTCCCAAGCGGTCGAGCGTCATGGCACGTAGACTTCCTCGGACACTGTCTCCCACCAGCAACGCACCCGTTAATACCGCCGTGGCAGCGGCAACACCCAGGGCTACCGTCGCGTTAATGCGCCAGTGGTAAAGCAGGCCGCGGATTGCCAGTTTCAGGAAAGACACAGATGACTCGCTGCTAGTTGGTAAAGGGTCGCAGGATCACGGACTCCGGAGTATTGGAGTATTGGAGGATTGGAGTATTGGAGTATTGGAGGATTGGAGTATTGGAGTATTGGAGTATTGGAGTATTGGAGGACTGAAGTGTGAGCAGCACGCACGAAGACGCACTGGTTGGATGGTCGTTCTGTCTTCTCGGCGCCGAGACGTTTCGATCTTCCCATCCCTCCATCCCTCCATCCCTCCATCACTCCACCACTCCATCACTCCACCGACTCCATCCGCTCCACCTCTCCCTCCATCACTCCACCGCTCCCCCGCTCCGCCGGAGCCAGTTGCCCGTTGTCCAACTGTGTTCGCTGCTGCAACAGCCCAGCCAATGCCAGGCTGTGGGTCACCACGATCAACATGGTGTTCTCTTCTCGCTGGAGTTTCAGGAGCAGTTGTGCCACCGACAGGGCGTTGGTCTGGTCGAGGTTCCCGGTCGGCTCGTCCGCCAGCACCAGTTTCGGCTTATTGATCAGCGCTCGGGCCACCGCCACGCGTCCACGTTCGCCACCGGACAACTCGGCCGGGCGATGCTCAAGGCGGTCTTGCAGGCCGACTCGGTCCAGCAGATCCCGAGCCCGCTGCTGCACCTCGCTCGTGACCGGTCCCTCGGCCAGTGCCGGAATCAACACGTTTTCCAAGACGGACAGCTGCGGCAAGAGATGGTGTTCCTGGAAGATGAACCCGATGTGCTGGTTGCGGAAATGAGCCAGTTGCGGTTCGGTCAACGTGTACGGGTTCTGTTGAGCAATGGTGACCGAGCCGGATGACGGTGGCTCGAGCGTGCCGATGACGTAGAGCAGCGTGCTCTTGCCCGATCCGCTGGGACCCAGAATCGCCAGGTTCTCGCCCGCCGACAATGCGACCGAGATGTCCCGTAGCACAGGCAGCGGCTCGGACCGAGTCGGATAATGCTTGGCAACGTGTTCAACTATCAGGTCGGGCATATCAGCCGCTCGATCTCACTGGCAGTGGATGGTTGGCATGAGGCACTACGCAGTTGTCAGCTTATCATGTTACCCGTAACCGTTCACGGCCTCCAGCGGCAAAGGCTCACTCAGTTCCAATCTTACTCTTACTCTTACTCTCTACAACATGCACCGCGTACTCGGGTCCCTGTTGGGTTGCGGGCCAAGCCCGCGTGGCACGCTCGCGGTCAGTGTTTTGCATGGTTGGCCAAGTGTTTGACGCTCGCTCAGGAAAGTGGCACGTGAGTGAGCTTATGAGAGCAGAGCGAGGCAGCCGACTCCGTAGAACGTGTATTCCACGTCGCAGACTTCATCCCACACGGCGGCCAGGAATCCCCCCCCGCCATGTTGTACAGATTGGACGAAGCGGAGGGCCGCGGGCAGATTGACGGCCTGCAATTGTCCCAGGTCGGCCAACGTCAGGAGGCCCGTGAAGGTGCTCAATACATCGGCGATGGGGATGCGTGAATTCGCCAGCAGGCCGCCATCGTCATCCTGCATGTCAGCGAGAAAAGCGGCTGTTAAGTCCCGTGACTCGTCGTCCAGGGCATCGAGCATTCGGAGGATGCCGATGGCTGCGGCCGTCGGGTTGGTGCCAGGCCGCTTGCTCACGCGGATTTCCCGAAAGCCTCCCAGCGGCTCGCGCTGAGACTGGACGAATTCGACGATTCGCTCGGGGGCGACGATCTGCTGTTGCGTCAATTCCAGGCAGAGCAGTGCGAGAAAGGTATGGTAGGTACTGCTGGCCGCTCCACCAGGTCCTTTTGCGTAGCCACCGTCTTCACAGCGCAACGCTTGCAGCCTGGCCGCGAACGCATCTTTCCAGGCGTCACCCGCGGGGCCATACACGTCAATTCCGGCGGCGGCATCGAGCAGTGCGACGGCGAGCACGAGTGACATCTGGTCGATCAGCTTCTCGTCGCGCGGCAGGCGGGAGCGGAGGAATGCCGCAGCCCGCTCGGCCACAGTCCCGTGAAGCTCACCCAGAACGGCGAGGCCGCGCAGGGCAAAGCTCGTATAGTACAGATCGCTCGTCACCCATCCGTCCGGCAAATCCACCATCGGGCCGCTGGGCACGTTTGAGGAAGTCGGCATGCTGGGTGCGGGTCTGTTCCGGTACCTGCTCCAGGCCCATGGCCAGTCGGATGGTAAGCTGCTGCAGATAGCTTGGTTTCACGTTCACGACACCATCAACTCGGACAATCGCGTCCGAAGTTGCTCCGGGATCGGCATCGGACTCGGGAGGTTTGCCAGCCACGAAACGACAGCAGACACTCGTCAGAGTGCCCGTGGCGATTTCCCGCTGCTTCACGCGGAACCGAAACCCATACGTGATACTGGCCGTACCAATGCGGACCACGCACACCTCGATGTCCAGCTGATCCTCAAACCGCGCCGAGTCGTGGTACTGACACTCGGCGGCGACACGCGGCCAGCTGATGTTGCCTGTGGCCTGCGGATCCTCCAACGGCAGAACCACGCTCGTACCGAGTGTCCCGCAGCAGTTCATGCTCGGCCTCCTCCATGTACGGTGAAGTAGGTCGAAAAATGCATGATTCCAGCCGCATCCGTGTCGCGGAATTCAACGCGACGACAAGTTCGGTAGGGTGCCGGCATGGTCAGTCCTGTACTATCTGCCCTGTACTGCGAGGCATTCACGTCTGTTTCGTTATCCCACCAGCGTCCGTGCCCCGTTGCCGCCCCAGACGGCGCCGGGTGACTTTCCGTGACACGCCGCGCCGCGCATAAAACAAGCCTGTGGCGGTTTCCCCTCCAACAGGCTTGCGGATACTGGGTGGTCGACTATTCGCCCGTATAGGGCAACAGCGCCATGAATCGAGCGCGCTTGATCGCCCGCGTCACCGCATGCTGACTGGCTGCGGAGCAGCCCGTCTTGCGGCGGCCCACGATCCGGCCGTGGCGGTTGATCAGCTTCTTGAGCAGTTCCACGTCCTTGTAGTCGACATACATTGGTCGTGGTCGCTGGCCATCGACGAAAATCGGGTCCTTCTTCTTGCCGCGAACGCGGCGTCTTGGACCGTTTGCGGGGCCTGATTGTACGTTTCATGATCACTCGTTCAATGAATGTAACTACTTATCATTTCCGAACTTGTCGGCGACTATCCAATCATTTCTCGGGTTTGCGAATCGGTCATTTTACGCAATTCGCTTGAAAACGCAAGCCACCGCAGTGCCCGGTAATTCTACTCGACCGCACCCGCGAATCTTGGGAGGGCGAGGCGTCCTGTCGAGCTATGTCGGTACCCGGCACCCCGGCTCAGCAGGAGCTTCGTCCTCCCGTCCTCCCGGTTCGCTCGATTGCCCCGATAGCCGGCACGGATTAAGTCTGTTTCGCTGCCAAACCAGCGTTCGCTCTGACGTCGGCGTCCATGTCAGCAAACAGGCTACCAGCCCCGTCGTGGAACACTCGGCCGATGAGCAGATCGGTCAGGTTTGCCTGATGTTGCGGGTGGTCGCGGAGGAAACGGCCGAAACTGAACTCAGGGGTATAAAAGGCCTGGACGAGTCGTCGTACCCACTGGGCCCCCTGTTGAAAGGAGGGGATCCACTTGCCGAGTTGTTCCTGCGAGACATCGCCAGTGGCCAGCCCTTGCACAATCGCGTCCGCAGCCAATTGGCCCGTAACGAGTGCGAAGTAGACGCCCGAGGAGTAGATGGGGTCGATGAAACCAGCCGCATCACCCACGCTCACCCAGCCGTCGCCGGCACCTCGTGACACCGTGTACGAGAATTCGCGGACCACGCGGAACTGGCTGACCAATTCCGCGTCCATGAGCCGATCGGTCAGCGCCGGACAGCGAACTAGTTCATCTTCGAAGATTTCGGATGGTTCGCCACGGTCTTTCAGCAGGTAGTCCGCATTCCCGACGACGCCGATGCTGGTGACGCCGCCAGAGAGGGGGATAAACCAGAACCACGAGTGCTTCTCTTGCGTGTGCAGGACAATCGTCGCGCCGCCATGATCTCCGGGGTCACGTTGAGCTCCGCGATAATACCCCCAGACAGCCACCTTGCGCAGATCCGGATCGAAATGTTTCAAGTGCAGTCGATTTGCGATGATGCTTTGTTGTCCGGTAGCATCCACCACGACTCGGGCGCACACCGTGCGGGTCTGGCCATCCGGGGTCTGGAGTCGCACGCCGGTGGCTCGGTCACCCTCCAGCAGCACTTCCAGGACGCGTGTTTGGTCATGGGCTTGGGCGCCTTTCTCGGCGGCGTGGTCGAATAGCAGCTGATCGAATTCCGCTCGATCGACTTGCCAGGTGCGAGAGCAATCGCGTGGGTCGTGGTCGGGAAAGAAAAATGGCTGCGACTGTCGGCCGGTGTGGCTGACGAACTGCACGCTGACTTTGCGGACAAACGAGCTGCGCTGGAGCTTCTCAAGCACTCCGAGTCGCTGAAAGACCCAGTAGGATTCTGGCATCAGTGACTCGCCGACGTGAAAACGTGGCATTTTCTCTCGATCGACCAGCAACGTGGAGAACCCGGCCTCGGCGACCAACGCGGCGGCGGTTGATCCAGCGGGGCCGGCACCCATGACAATCGTGTCGTAGTAATCGTTCATCGAGTTTCGGAGGGTTGGGTGGGTGGGGCGTGGGGAGTGTTGGAGTAGTTGGAGTGGCGTTATTTTAGCGTTACTAGCGACAATTCTCCAATACTCATTTGTTCCAACCCCTCGCTGCTGCGGCAAGCCTGACGCGTCGTTTGGCTATTCCGGCTGGGGGGCGATGATTTCGAGCAATTCTACGGCTGGTTCCCCGTTGCAGTAAATCAGCGCGGTCCGTCCATAGGTGGTGGTCGGGTGGTCGAGGCCAAACGTCTGGCAGAGTTCCGGGCCGGTCCATATCTTCCACAGCGCAAAGAGTTGAACGCGCCGCAGAATGTTGTGATGAATCAGGATTCTACCGAGCGGGATTTGTTCGTTTTCGATTTCCTCCCGTACGGTTTCGTCGAGATAGGCGAATCTCAATCGCACGACGCAGTACTGAAGGACTTGGCCGCCGCGAGCGCTGCGCAAAATACTCTTGCGTTCATAGTGCTGTTTCGAGAGCCGGCGACGCTTTACCTCGACGGCCACCGGGCAGCCATGAACCGCTTCTTGCGTGACGGTCATGTGGTCATGATGATCGAGCAGGCGCCGATAGAAGGTCGGGAGTTGGGCCGGCGCGACTTCTTCGAAGACGCCGACCGAGTCGCTGTTGGGGCTGAATAGCGTCAACAGACTCTCGAGATCAGGAATAACGGGTGGGGGGTGGTTCACGATTCCCGAGGGATCCTTCACTGCAGCGTCGTGACTTCCGGTGATTCGAGACCCAGTACCGGGTCGTCGGGGCGGTCGAGTACGGCTTCGATCAAGTAGCCGAACAGTCGCTGGAGTTGAGCAGGCTGCAACTGGTCGGCCACCTCTTGGGCTCGTAGTTCGTACTTGTCCACCAGTCGGCAGGCTTTGTCGAAGACTCCCGCCTGCTGGTAGATTTGGCGGACGCGTGCCAGGCGATAGTCCGCCGGTTTGCCATGGTCGTCGAGCAGCTTATGCAGCTGCTGCTGCCCTGCCGGCATCGAGGCTTTCCAGGGCCAACGCCCACAGGATCGTCGGGCGGCCGCCGAGGATATCTCCGCCGTGAGACAATTTGTTGTGCTGATCACTCCGCCAGTCGTTCAAATCATTCAGGATCTGAAAGGCGACACCCAGATTGCGGGCGAACTGTTTGACGGGCGTGGCGTATTCTTCGATCGGGCCCGCCATGCGGACGCCGGCCAGGATGGCCGCTTCGAAAGCAGGTGCCGTCTTCAACGCATAGATTTTCAAGGCATCGATGGGTTTGAGTCGTTTGTCGTGCGAGTCGCGCCAGAGCAACTCCGCGCCTTGACCTTCCGACAGCTTGGTATGGGCGTCAGCCAGGCAATCGAGAATTTCGCTGACCGCCTG
>CAVOXY010000024.1:0-348693 GCA_963700515.1 uncultured Planctomycetota bacterium
TCTGCTTCGCATCCTCACGCGACTTGCCGTTCACATCGCACACCGCGAGCGCCTGGCAGGCGGGATTGGCGAGAAACGAGTGAACCAGGGAGCCGAAACAACCTTGCAGTCCTTTCCACCCTACGCCGATGAACCCCATGGCAATCCGTTCACTCGGCGCGGGACGCCCTGAACCAAGTACCGTGGCTGGCAAGATGAGCGGAGTGCAGCAGGCAGCTATCCCCGCACGCACCCCGGAGCGCAAAAACTGCCGTCGATGAATCGTACGTCTACTTGTCATATCAGTCCCCGGCAGGAGTCATGCTTGCGGTCCAACTCACCATCTTTCCGCAGGATCGGCTTAGAGCCTCATCCTTATCCACATCTCGCGTTCAGGGGTTTGCTGGGAAAGCGATCCGCAGCCTATCACTCATGTCTCCACCGGGATAAGCCCGGCAGTGGACTTACGGGTCAGGACAATGCTTCCAGCCTATCCCACGCAATCGAGCGACTACAGCTTGCACGGTGCGCCATCCGGTGGAATTGCGCGGTGCATCGTCCAGAGGATCCCATTGACCAGCATGCGCCGAACTTCTTGTGCTCAAAACAGCTCATGAAAGTGCCCCAACGTATTCCCGTACGAGCGGCCACCTTCCGCGTTGGGACGCTCGTAGCACCAAGCCACTATCTGCTGTTTACCTTTGACCGGAACCTCCAGAATCGACTTGGCCTCGGGCAGAAATTTCAGATTCAGATAATACTCATCGTTCAATGCAAATCCCTTCCAGCCGCGGCAGATGGGATGATCCGGAAGAATCTGTTCGACCCTCGATTCGGACATGTTCTCTCAGCCCGGAAAATGAAACACTGAACAATCCACCCAGGTAGCTCAGATAACGATTGCCGAGTTCTTCATTGTTCTGATCTTTCAACCCGGTCGCCCAATGGAGTGCGACTAACCCTACGCCACGCGTCATCAAGCTCTCGAATTGTTCGCGCTGGGCACCGCCCAGCAGAATTTCCGCGCCAGGACTGCTATAGAGTACGATCGCATTGACGCCTGAGAGGACCTTGGGGTCGGTTGGCCAGCCATCCGAAACCACTGCCTCCACGCCCTCGGTCTGCCGCAGGCACTTCGCCAACAACTCGCATTCCGGCAGGTAGAGATGCGTACCGGGCGGATGATCCGGCTGATGCCCGATCAACACGACCTTCTTGCCGGTGCGGCGGTTGATTCTGCCGCAGGTGTTTGACCCGCTTGGTCTCGCGAAGAGGTATCGCGTACAAAATCATGGCGGCCAATAAGCCACTCAACAATCCAACACGTCGCATACCAAACAATCGTTGCCAGACATTGCTCCGCGCATCACAATCACTCCGCCACACGTGGGAGAGAAAACAGGACTCGAACTCGACCCGTAACCTACGCTCCTGGACAGCACATTGCAAGCGATTCAACAACAGAGCCCAGACATCGTGGCCAGCGGCACCCCTGGGTCTCGGAAACCGCGGAAGCCCAAACCCCAACGGGCAACGCTGTAAAGCATGTCCTGTAGTCGAATTCGCCAGAATTCGGACAGATCTGGGCGGCCCTCGAAATCTGGCAACTTCAAAACGCTGTGGCAAGCGGAGCCACGCCGCGCCCCCGGTTTCTCGAAGCCTGACGACGTGCGATAATCGCAAGATCAAAGATCATGAGCTGACTTACTTCTCGCCGAGGATTCCGACCATGACTGACCGAGCTTTGAACCCGGCCCGTGCCGCTGTGTTGAATCGTCGCCATTTCATCGCCTCGGGCACGGCGGCCATGGTTGCTGCCGGTGCGATAGCGACAACTACCGGGCATCGGCGAGGAGTCTGCGTCTTCCCAGGTCGTCACTCCACCGGAAGGAAAACCAATTCTCTTGTCGTGCAAACTCTCCATGATCCCGGAGCAGCAGGCCGGTGAAGCGTTGGCAGATCGGCTGCGTTGCGCCGGGGAGGCAGGCTTCGACGGAGTCGACTTGGATGAAGCCGGGAAGTTCACACCCGAGCAAGCTCGTGATGCCGTGAGTGCATCGGGCGTGTTCGTGCACAACGCGATTAATCACGATCACTGGAAATTCCCATTGACCAGCCCTCATGAAGAAGTCCGTGCCCAGGGACGTGCGAATGTTGAGCATTGTATTCGCGTGTCGCATGCGGCAGGTGGGAGTGGAGTGCTGTTGGTGGTGGGAGTAGGAAGTGACGGACCGGAGGAAGAAATTGCCGAGCGGTGCCGCAACGAGATCAAGAAGATGCTGCCGCTCGCGGCATCGCTAGGACAAATGATCCTGGTCGAGAATGTTTGGAATCATATGTTTTACGATCATGACGCACCGCCGGATCAAAGTGCCGAACGGTTTGTGAAGTTCATCGACAGCTTCAACAGCCCGTGGGTCGGCATGTATTACGATCTGGGCAACCACTGGAAATATGGCCAACCGGGTCAATGGCTCGCGCCAGTTCGGCAGGCGGCCGTGAAACTGGATGTCAAGGGCTTCAGTCGAGCCGACAATCAGTTCACCGACATTGGTGCGGGAGATCTCCCGTGGGCCCAGGTGCGCGAAGCGTTGGCCGATATCGGTTTCACTGGCTGGGTCACCGCTGAGGTCGGCGGGGGAGACGTGAAACGGCTCACCCAGGTGCGCGAACAGATGCAGAAAGCCTTCGGCGTGTAATTCAGGTTTCCACCAGCTCCATGCCGGTGGGACCACAACTGGCCAGCTACCACCGCCCCAACAGGTTTCCACCGGCTCCATGCCGGTGGGACCACAACTGGCCAGCTACCTCATGCATCTCCATTCCACTCCAACAACGTGTGGTGTGGGCTCCCTTGGTAGCGGACCAGTTGTCGTCCCACCGAGACGGGCTCGGTGGAAACGTGTGGAGGATGCGTCGCTTGGTAGCGGACCAGTTGTCGTCCCACCGAGACGGGCTCGGTGGAAACGTGTGGAGGATGCGCGCGTGTGGTAGCGGACCAGTTGTCGTCCCACCGAGACGGGCTCTCACTGTACCACACAAGTTCGAAGGCCAAAAAAAAATTCCGGGTTATGTGGGAACCGGACACTGTGGGCCGAACGCGTCCCAAGCGTTGGCGAAGTCATACACTCGCTGAAGGCCTAACCAGAGAGTTTGCGTTCCGGGTTGAGTTGTCTTGCGGGACACGTAGCCGCCCAGGGATGCGATCATACGAATCATTTCGTTGAGGGACGGCGGTTCGCTTTGGGGCTGCTCCTTGTGGATGATGGTGTAGACGGCCTTCCATTCGCTATCGCTGAAAATAATGTCGCAAGGCAGGTCGGGGCACTCTCGTCCGATGCGACAGAGGTAGAGAATCTTCCAAGCGATCACACTGTAAATCGCCAGGCAATTCTCCAGGCGATTCATGGTCTCAAAATAACGTTCCTGGATCCGGCAGCCCGATTTCAAAGTTCGAAAGTAAATTTCAATCTGCCATCGGTGACAGTAATAGTGGACGATCGCCTGGACTTTCTCCAACGTGTGGATGGGTAACGAAGTGATCAGCAACCATTGAATCGGAGGCTCGCCGTCCGGTGGCGACAACTCCTCAACGAGCACCACGTTATACGTCAGAGATGGACGGCGAGGACCGTTGCGAGGCGAGCGAATGGTGACGGTGGTGGCGCGGACTTCGACTTCGGCGAGACGACCTTCGCGTGAGGATTTGCGTGGAGACTTGGTCTTCACGTTGGTCTTCTGAGTCCGCTTACTAACATCAACGGTGTAGCGAAAGAGACACGGCGTACTCCGCACTCTCGCCAGCAACTTGTGTTCGCCATCCTCCACGTCGAGATTGCGATCACTTGTCGCCCGAACCAGGATCTCAAGTCGACTGCCATCTTCTGTCTCACGAGGTTCAGCCAACACCTCGTAAATGTCCGACTCACTGTCGCCCATGACGACACACTGCGTTTCCGGACACTGCGTGGCAACTTCCCTCGCGGCGCGCACTCCTTCGAGCCAACGAAAACTCTCTTTTTCTTCAATCGGCTTGCCCCGTATATCCTCTCGCTTTTGTGCCGCAGTACGCTCGGTATGGATCGCCTCTCGCACCCAGTGTGTGTGCCACACCTTACCTAACGCGGTTCCCTCCGTATTGAAGGCCATCAAGGGATGGTAAAAGCTGCCGCGACGCGAGTTATGGGTAAGAGGCCCCGCACCTGTCACTTGCTGAGAAGGACGTGTCAAGTCGAGTTCCGTGGTGTCTTGGACAAGCAATACCACGTCGCACTGCCGGATTCGCTCCAGCGTCGCCTGACGATGTGGTTCTGTGAGCTTTCCCGGCGAGACCTTCGAATTGCTCATGAAGCGATAGACGGCTTCCATCTCGGCCCGGCCGTTGCTCGCTGCGGGAATCGATGAGCAACAGTGCTTTCCCAGTTGATCAGCGATTAGAACGACGCGATTAGTCAGACGCTGGTCATTGAAATCAATGCCAGCAAACTCTTCCCCGAAACCAGTGGCCACCAAGGTCGTGTCTCCCTACGCAAATTCACACTTGCCTCCATTCAATCCCTCGAGGACTTCGGGTAGATCTTTTACCACAACTCAATGCTTCGCAGGCCGCCAGACAAAGTCCAGCCTCCCCGCACAAAAAACCGGAAAACTTATGTGGTACGATGAGAGACGGGCTCGGTGGAAACGGGATATTTGCGGCGGGTGGTAGCGGACCAGTTGTCGTCCCACCGAGGCGGGCTCGGTGGAAACGGGATGTTTGCGGCGGGCGGTAGCGGACCAGTTGTCGTCCCACCGAGGCGGGCTCGGTGGAAACGGGATATTTGCGGCGGGTGGTAGCGGACCAGTTGTCGTCCCACCGAGGCGGGCTCGGTGGAAACGGGATGTTTGCGGCGGGTGGTAGCGGACCAGTTGTCGTCCCACCGAGGCGGGCTCGGTGGAAACGGGATGTTTGCGGCGGGTGGTAGCGGACCAGTTGTCGTCCCACCGAGGCGGGCTCGGTGGAAACGTGTTGACGTGCGCTGGCAAGTAACAAGCAACAAGTAACAAGTAACAAGCAACAAGTAACAAGCAACGAATGACGAATGACGAATGACGAATGACAACCAACCTATAATTTTGCCATCGGGCAGAGAGGCTTGTGGGACTGCGGATGCATCCAGCGTTGGTTCCGGCTGGTTATCCTTGAGGAGCACGGTAAATTTGCTCCCCACTTGCCACTCGCTGTCGATCAGGATATCACCGCCGTAGAGGCGGGCGATCTTCCTGACGATGGAGAGGCCCAGGCCGGTACCTGGCACATCTCGCGTATGAGGCGTTTTGACGCGCACGAATTCGTCGCAGAGCCGATCCAGTGCGGTGGGTGGAATCCCCCAGCCGGTATCAGAAACGCCGATCGAGACGTGTCAGGCCGTTACGGTCCAGGTTGACGTGGACTTCGCCGCCAGGTCGGTTGTACTTGATCGCATTGGAGATCAAGTTCTGCAACACCATTTGCAGTTCGTCTTCGACCGCGTTCATCAACAACGGTGCATCTCTGTGTAGTGTCATCGTGACGCCGAAGCCTGTCGCCTGCTGCGTGAACATCTCGATGGTGTTGCGAGCGATGTCGACGACGTCGATGCGGGCCAGTTCTCGATTCCTGGATTTCGACTCCACGGTCGTCATCTGCAGCAGATCGTGAATCAGACGCCGCATGCCGGCCAGTCGATCCTGGCTTCGGTCGACCACTTCGCTGTAAGCCTCCAAGTGCTCGCCTTGGGACCGGTTCTTGATCAGCTCGAGGTAGCCATCGATGGCGTTGAGCGGTGCCTGCAATTCATGGCTCAGCGTGCGCATGAACTGCAGTCGAACCTTGTTTCGTTCGTCTGCCAGACGGCGCGCCTGCTTGGCGAGCACGAGCCGGACGGCTGCCTTCTTCACCGTATTGCGCAGTTCATCGGGCGTAAACGGCTTGGCCAGGAAATCATATGCGCCGCGTTTTACGGCGCGGACGGCGGTTTCAATGGAAGCGTAGGCGGTGATCATGATCGTCAACATGTCACCACACTTGCCGTCGACGCGATCGAGCAGGTCGAGCCCACTGATGCCGGGCATCTTGTGGTCCAAGATCAGTATGTCGGGCGGCTTCTGGAAGATCTTTTCCAACGCCGATTCACCGCAGTCCGCTTCGTCGATCTCCAGGTCGGCAAAAGCATCGATGTCGGGAACCTCGACGCGGAAATCACGCAGCACACGGCGGACTCCCAATCGCATCCCCAGTTCGTCATCCGTAACTAGAACCCGCAAAGTCTCCATGGTGTCACCTATCCAGCAACCGGCTCACTTGGCCGGCCAATTGATCGAATCGAATCGGCTTGGCCAGCACCGCATCCGCTTGAATCCAAGTACGTTGATCGCCCCGGAGCGATTCGAAATCGTATCCGGTCAGGGCGCTGGCCGAAGTTACCACAATGATCGGTGTGTCGGGGTACCGCTGCTTGATCTCATGGCACGAGCGCGAATCCCGAGTCGCTCTCTTCCATCATTAAATCGACGACCGCCAGCGCCGGTGTGTGCGTTTCCAGTTGCAGGATCGCTTGCGCTCGCGACTCGGCAGTCACCACGTCGAATCCCAAGGATTTGAACACGGTTGCATGCTGGAACAGGAAATCGGGATCGTCATCGGCGATCAGGACCAAGCGCGTGTCGATGGGGTCGGTTTGCTCGTCAGGGATGCAGTGGGTGGTGGTGTTTGACATGGGAGGATCCGTTGCTATTGGATGGTTAGTCATTGGTTACTGGTTAGTGGTTAGTGGTTATGTGTGGTTATGTGGTCACGGAGCACGTTCATTCCGTATTCCGGATTCGTGGCTGGGGCGTGCCTTCCTCAGTGCCGGGGCAGTCGGACGGTAAACGTGGTGCCGGTTGGTCCGTTGGCCGGATCGGCATTGGTCTCGACGGTGATGTCACCACAGTGCATCTTGACGATCCCATAGGAGACGCTCAGGCCGAGCCCGGTTCCCTTTCCCGGTTGTTTGGTCGTGAAGAACGGCTCAAAAATCTTCTTCAAGGTCTCTTTCTCGATGCCGGTGCCCGTATCGCTCACACTCAGATCCGCACGCAGTCGTCATCGCCCCAGCAGCGGACCACGACACGTCCCGGGCGGCGAGGTGGCAGCCAACGCGTTGTTAACCAGGTTGGTGATCACCTGTGCGATTTGTTCCTTGTCGATATCGACTCGCGGGTCTTCGATCGCGTTCTCCACCGATCAGCTCAATTCCCTCGGGCGCACGGCAGCGGTGCCACGACGTGTTGGACCAGCTGGACGATGTCGGCCGGGTATTTCACGACGCGATTTTGCCGAGCGAAATGGAGCAGGCCGCCCACGATGTGTTTGCAGCGATCCGCCTGTTCGACAATCATCTGGATATCTTCGTACTTCTGATCCTTCTCCGTGCAATCGTCCAGCAGCAGGTGGGCGTACATCAGGACGATGCCCAGCGGGTTGTTTACCTCATGGGCGATGCCCGCTGCCAGTTGTCCCATGCTGGCCAGTTTCTCGGAATGCATCAAGGCTTCCTGTGCGCTGGCCAGTTTGTGATGCGAATCCTCCAGTTCGCGATTGGCTTGGCTGAGTCGATCGATGGTGTGGGGCAGGCACATTTCGTTTTCCGCCAGTCCCCGATAGATGGCCACCGCGTGTTCTCGACACGTTTCGTAGCCGCAGGCACCGCAATTCAGCTCGTCTTCCGGCGAAGGTTTCCCGAGCTGCGTCAGGATCTTCTGAAGTTCGTTTTCACCCGGCTGTGAAATCCGCTGGTCGTTGGCGCAGAACACTCTGTGCAACGGTATCGTAGCCGCTGCCGCGACGTCGCTCTGCCAGGTCTCCATGTCCATCGATTCCATCCTCTGGCAGACAAAATCGCTGACCCGTTGGCGTCGCAAGAAGAGGGGCAAGTCGGCCGTCATGCCGGCGCCCATGATGCAGCCTTCGCAGCAGAGCACCTCCAGCAACTTGGCTTCCAGGTTTCCATCGGCGAATTCCTGGATCGCTTCGCGTACGTGGGATTGTCCTTGCGTGGCGATGATTTCGCCGGTCATCAGGTCTTCCCGGAAGCCGGCTGCCTGCAACGCTCCACGACTGACCGGATAGAGCGCACCGGAGCCACCGTGCGGCGGATCGAAATCGCTCGGCACCACGGCGTTCTCGTCGGCAAGTTCCTCCCGGAGGACATCACGAAGTTCGCGAAACGTCAGCACCGCATCGATCTCACCCGCAATTGTGGATCTTCGGCCTCCGATCTTCTTCGCGATACAGGGTCCGATGAACACGATGGTCAATTCCCCTGCCGACTGCGATCGCAAGTATCGAGCCAGGGCGATCATGGGTGAGACGATCGGAGCCAGGCTGTCGACCAGTTCGGGATGGTACCGCTGCACGTAGCCGACGATCGCCGGACAGGCGGTGGAAATGTATCGGTGTCCGTTGGTGTGTGGCGAGCAACCGTTTGTACTGGGCGGCAGTCATGTCGGCGCCAAAGGCGACCTCGTGCACGCTGTGGAATCCCAAGGCCCTCAGTTGTCCGACCAGGTGCCGATAGTCGAGGTCGACGAATTCAGCAGGAAAACTGGGTGCCAGGCAGGCCGCCACGGGGCGGGATGAACTGAGCAGAGCTTTGACTTCCTCGATCGAACTGACCACTTGTTTGGCGTGCTTGGCACAGACGCGAACGCAGTTGCCACAGGCAATGCACCGTTCAGCCACGATCCGTGCCTGGCCGTTTTCGATCCGGATGGCTTTGGCGGGACATTCACGCACGCACGTGTAGCAGACGCGGCAGCGATCGGGGATGGTGTGAACGTAGGCGGCGGTCATGGGGGATCAGTCATTGCAGGTCATTGGTCATTGGTCATTGGTCATTGGTCATTGGTCATTAGTCATTGGTCATTGGTCATTGGTCATTCGGCATTGGTCATTGGTCATTGGTCATTGGCTCAGTCATCTCGTACTTGCACACCATCCTTCAGATCAGTACTTCGGCTCGCTGGTAGTGCGTGTGCAGCAGTTCGTGGCTGCGATGGCCCAGCGGTTCACCCAGATAGTCATCGTACAGTTGCTGGACGGCCGTGTTACGATGCGACACGCGAACCGGTTCATTGCGCGTCGATCTGGTAGAGTGCCTGCATGCGTTGCAGGACGGCCGAACGATCGATGCCGATCGGCTGGCCTCCGCCCGAAATGCAGCCGCCGGGGCAGGTCATGACTTCGATGAAATGCAGATCATCGCGGCCGTCGCGGATTTCTTTCAGCAGCCGATTGACGTTGCCGACTCCGTTGACGACGGCCACGCCGAGTTGCAGGCCGTTGATGTTCAGATGGGCCTGTTTGAGTCCGTCGAAGCCGCGCACGGCCTCCACGTTCAGGTCGGCCAGTTCTTCGCCGGTCAGCAGGTAATGAGCGGTGCGAATGGCCGCTTCCATGACGCCCCCCGAGGCGCCGAAGATCTTGCCGGCCGTGGTGCGTTCTCCCAGACGGCGTGTCTGCTTCCTGCGGCGCCATCTGCCGCAGGTCGATGCCGCGCGAACGGATCAGGCGAGCCAGTTCGCGGGTGGTCAAGACGGCGTCCACGTCGGGGACGCCGTGGCGCGCCATTTCGGGGCGTGCCGCTTCGAACTTCTTGGCGGTGCACGGCATGACGCTGACGCTGAAGATCCGCGCCGGATCAATACCCTCGCGCTCGGCGAAGTAGCTCTTGATCACGGCGCCCATCATCTGCTGCGGGCTCTTGCAGGTCGACAAGTTGTCGATGAAATCGGGGTGGAACGTCTCCACGTAGCGGATCCAGCCTGGTGAGCAGCTGGTGAGCATCGGCAGCTTGCCGCCATGCTGGATGCGATCGATCAGTTCCGACGCTTCTTCCATGATGGTCAGGTCGGCCGAGAAACCGGTATCGAAGACCCGGTCGAAGCCGATCACACGCAAGGCGGCGGTCATGTCTGCCGGCCACATCGATGCCAGGGGGGAGGCCGAACTCTTCACCCAGACTGACCGACACACTGGGAGCATGTTGGACGACGACCAGCGTATCCGGATCGTCGAGCGCTTCCATGACTTCCCGCGTATAGTCCTTCTCCGTCAGCGCCCCGGTCGGGCAGACGACCACGCACTGTCCGCAGTTGATGCAGCTGGAGACATTCAGACCTTCGTCGAAAGCGGTGCCGACGCTGGAGCGCGAGCCTCGCCCCGTGAAATCGATGGCGCCCACCTGTTGAATCTCTTCACAGACTCGCACGCATTTGCCGCAGAGTATGCACTTGGCCGGATCCCGGACGATCGAGCGACTGGACATGTCGATCTGGCATTGGCTGCGAGCGCCGCGGAAACGACGCTTGACCCCCAGTTCACTGGCCAGGTCCTGCAGGCGACAATTGCCGCTGCGCGCACAGAACAGGCAGTCGTCGGGATGATCGGCCAACAGCAGTTCGACGATCGTGCGCCGCGCTTCGACGACGCGCGGTGAATGCGTGTAGACACGTAATCCGTCGCGCACCGGGAAAGCACAGCTGGGGACCAGGTTTGGGATCCCTTCGACTTCGACAACGCACATCCGACACGCGCCGCTGGCGGGGAGTCCTTCCATGTGGCAGAGTGTCGGCACAGAGAGGCCGTTGCGTCGCAGGCAGGAGAGCAGTGAATCGTCCGGCCGAGCTTCGAGCTTTCGGTTGTTGACCTCGATCTGGATCATCCGCTGTACCTCACTGGCAGTCTTGGTGAATTGGTCTGTTCCTCGATGACATGTGCACGACGCGCATGTTCGTGGCTGCGGCAGACGTGCGCAGCTGCTGCGATGCGACGTCGCAGCCACGTTTGGTGGCGGCTCTTGGCCGCGCTAAAAGTCTATTCCTTGATGACGGCGTCGAGCTTGCAGGCATCCAGGCAGCTGCCACACCCGATGCACTTTTCGGGATCAATGTAGTGGGGGTTCTTGCGTGAGCCGAAAATCGCCTCGGTCGGGCACTTCTTCACGCACGCGGTGCAGCCTCGGCAAAGTCGCGGATCGATGCGGTAAGTCACCAGTTCGGGGCAGGCACAGGCGGGGCATTTGCGCTGGAACAAGTGCGCTTCGTATTCGTCGCGGAACCAGCGGAGCGTGCTGAGGACCGGGTTGGCGGCCGTTTGGCCCAGTCCACAGAGGCTGGTTTGCCGAATCGTTTCGGCCAGCTGCTGCAGATGCGTCACGCTCATGAATCGATCGATGGCGTCCAGACGCGTTTCCTTCTTCCTGCCACGTGTGAGTGCGTTGAGGATCTCCAGCATGCGGCGCGTCCCTTCGCGGCAGGGAATGCACTTGCCACAGCTCTCACGCTGGATGAAGTCCATGAAGAACTTGGCCAGATCGACCATGCATGTGTCTTCGTCCATGACGACCAATCCGCCCGATCCCATCATGGCACCAACCGTCTTGAGCGACTCGTAGTCAATCTTGATGTCGAGGTGTTGTTCTGGAATGCAGCCACCCGACGGTCCGCCGATCTGTACCGCCTTGTACGCCTTGCCGTCGGGTATGCCGCCACCGATGTCGAACAAAACCTGCCGGATCGTCGTCCCCATCGCCACTTCGACCAGGCCGGTGTAGGTGATTTTGCCGGAGAGGGCGAAGACCTTGGTCCCTGTGCTGGTTTCGGTGCCGACGGCGGCGAAGGCTTCCGGTCCGATCTTCATCAGCTGGGGGATGTTCGCCAGCGTTTCGACGTTGTTGATGATCGTGGGCCTGCCGAACAGTCCTTGCACCGCGGGGAAGGGGGGGCGTGGTCGCGGCATGCCGCGGCGTCCTTCAATACTGTGGATCAACGCCGTCTCTTCACCGCACACGAACGCGCCTGCCCCCATCTTGATGATGATGTCCAGGTCGAAGCCGCTGCCACAGATGTTCTTGCCGATCAGACCGGCCGCGGCAGCCTGGTCAATTGCCAGCCGCAGACGCCGAATGGCCAGCGGATATTCGGCGCGAATGTAAACGTAGGCCTGGGAAGCCCCGATGCCGTAGGCGGCGATCGCCATGCCTTCCAGCAAACGATGTGGATCGCCTTCGATCACGGCCCGGTCCATGAAGGCACCGGGGTCTCCTTCGTCGGCGTTGCAGATCAAATACTTCTGGTCGGACGCCGTCCCCTGCGCGAACTTCCACTTCTTGCCGGTCGGGAATCCACCGCCGCCGCGCCCCCGCAGCCCACTCGTCTCGACCGCTTCACAGACCTGCATCGGCGTCATCGAAGTCAGCACGTCGACCAGTCCACGGTAACCGCCATGCGCAATGTACTCATCAATGTTCGTCGGGTCGATCAACCCGCAGTTGGCCAACACCCATCGCGTTTGCGGCGCAAAAAACGGATGCTCGTCCAACATCGGGACGTCCGGCCACGGTTGAAGCGTCGGATGTCGGAACTGGCCCAGCATTAACGATTCGGGGACCTTGCCCGCCAGGACGGTGTCGAGCAGTTTCGGGACCTGCTCCTCGGTGACCTTGCGGAATACCACCCGCGTACGCCCAGGCAGTTGGATGTCGACCAGCGGTTCCGCCGAGCATAACCCGATGCACCCCACTTCCACCACGTCGGCCTGCACGTCGTGGTCCTGCAAGTAGCTCTGCACGGCCGAGAGCGTGGCGGCAGCGCCGGCCCCCAAGCCGCAGGTTCCGGCACCGACGAAAATCACCGGCTGCGTCACTTCCTGGCGACGCGCCCGCACCAAACGCGGATCCGATTGAGAGCTGCTGCGAGCCCCCTGCGATTCCTGATACTCCTGAATCGACAACTGAAGAAGCTCGGGCAAGCCCGACTCGCAAGAGCCGGGCCGCGGCGTGTCAAGCACCTTGTGATGCGTCATTGTTTTCGGCTCGTTTGCGGTACTGGTTAATGAGTCGGGGAATGCTTCTTGGAGGTCAGGTTGGCGTGGAACGTCTCATTGATGCAGATCACCGGCGCCAAACCGCAGGCGCCGATACACGCCACCACTTCCAGGCTGAACAATCCATCACGTGTGGTCTCGCCAGGCTCTACTTTCAACTCACGCCGCACGGTATCCAACACGGCGCCGGAGCCACGTACGTGGCAGGCCGTGCCACGGCAGACCTGGATGTGAAACTTCCCCTGCGGTTGAAAGCGAAACTGGTTGTAGAACGTCGCAACACCGTAGATCTTGCTGGAAGGCAGTTCCAGATAGCGGCCAATACGGACCACGGCATCGCGAGACAGATAGCCGTGACAGCGCTGGACATCCTGTAGAATCGGGATCAGCGATGCTCGCTTCGCATCGGGATACTTGGCAAAAATCGAATCGAGTTCAGATGAAATCACGATGTTCACTCCTGCTTCTGGAGCAAGCCAAAAACGCCCGGGAAGGGTTTCACGATGCGGTTGGCAGCCGCACGCTGGTATGAAATACGGCCGCAGCATGACATCGGCGTCAGATGCAAATCGCATACCAGCGGTGGGGCAAGCTGCCGCGACAACGTCAGGGGGATTTTTCGCGGAGCGGCATGCCGTGGGTCACTGAGTTGGATTGGGCCAGTAAGTCGTCACAAGTGGCGGCGAGTCTTCCTTTGTCGTCTGTTGAGCCGATTCGGCGCCATTTGGCTCGCCTTGTGAAGAGTGGGCCTCAACCGTATGATTTTTTCGTACAGTGTATGGCCGCTCCCGGGCCGGTCGCTGACGGCCGAATCTGCAGCGACGGAACTCACAACCACCTTTCGGGGATCTTCAGGTACTGCATGACGATTCGCTTCAAGCTGATCATGTTGGCTATCGCCGCCATACTGCTGGTGAATTCCCTCTTGTCGTTGGCCGGTGTTCAGTATGTCGACGCGGTCTGGATGAAGGAGATCCAGGACCGCGTGCGGGTGAGTCTCAAATCAGCCCAGTCGGCGTACGACAACGATGAGCAACGGATTGTGAGCTTTTTGCAGGCCACGTCGCTCGACCACACCTTGTCCGCGGCGGTGGGGCAGCAGGGCGAGTGGGCGATCACACACGCGATGGATCGTGTCCAGGCGGCTGGGCACATGGATTTCGTCACGCTGTTGGATCGTCAGGCTGTGGTCCGCTACCGCCCCGCAAATCCCTCCCAGAAAGGGGATTCCCTGACAAATCTATCGCTGGTCCGCCAAGCCCTGCAGTCGGGACAGACCGCCTTCGGGACCATTATCTTGTCGGCGGCGGAATTGGCGGCTGAAGGCCCCGACCTTCCCCAGAAAGCTCGGTTTCGCTTGCTCCCCACGCCGGCCGCCAAGGCGACCCAAGAGCAGCAGCGGACGGACGGTATGTTGATGGCGGCCGTCGTGCCGATCTACGACGATCAGCGCAGGATCGTTGGATGGTTGCTGGGAGGGAATTTGCTCAACCGCCGCAACGAGATTGTCGACCGGATCAAGCGGGATGTGTTTGTGGAGCAAGTGTCGGATGATGGCGCCACGGGAACGGTCACGATCTTCCAGGATGATTTGCGGATCGCCACCAATGTGATGGATGACGATGGCAAGCGAGCGGTGGGGACTCGTGTGAGCGCTCCGGTGTATGCGGAAGTCATTGAGCGGGGGAGGGTCTGGTCTGCGCCGGCGTTCGTCGTCAACGACTGGTACATTACCGCTTACCAGCCGATTCGCGCCCCGGACAAGCAGGTGATCGGGGCCTTGTATGTGGGCTTACCCCGCGCCCCCTATGTGCGGCAACGAAATACCATTGTCGCGGTCTTTCTGTCGGCCGTACTGGTGACGACGGTGGTCACACTGGCTGTCCTGTGGCTGGTGACGAACTGGGTACTGCGTCCCATTCTTCGCGTTGTCGATATGTGTAAGCGGGTGATCAAGGGGGATCTCACCGCTCGAGTCGGCATTCGACCGCCGGGTGAATTCGGCGTTTTGTGCCAGACCCTCGATGACATGGCCGCGGCGATCCAGCGGCGCGAGCAAGATCTCGACCACGTTACCAAGCAACAAATTGGCCGTAGCGAGAAACTGGCTTCCATTGGCCGACTGGCGGCGGGAATCGCACATGAGATTAACAACCCGCTGACTGGTGTGCTGACGTTCGCTCACCTGCTGCGGGATCGGCAAGACGAGGGGAGCCAAGATCGCGAGGATGCCGAATTGATCATCCACGAGACGCAGCGCGCAGGCCGAAGTGGTGCAGGGACTTCTGGATTTCGCGCGAAAGGCCGGTCACCAAACGGGAACTCGAGGTCAATGCCGTGATCCAGCGGATGGTTCGTCTGGTGGAGAATCAGAAAGAGCTGCGGATGATCCACATCGAGCAGAATTACAGGGAAGATCTGCCCGACGTTCTGGGGGATGCCAACCAGCTGCAACAAGTATTGCTCAACCTGTTTCTTAACGCGGCGGCGGCGATGCCCGGCGGCGGCATCTTGAATGTGACCACGCGCGGGGACGAGGGGGAAGTGGTGATCGTGGTGGCGGATGACGGCTGCGGGATCCTCCCCGAAAACCTCGACAGGGTTTTTGATCCGTTTTTCACCACCAAGCCGGTAGGGCAGGGGACTGGCCTCGGACTGAGCGTCAGCTATGGGATCATCGAACAACACGGCGGGTCGATTGAAGTGGAAAGCGAGTATGGCGCAGGTAGCACCTTTACGATTCGACTGCCGGCCGTCCCGGCGGGGACGCACGGCATCTTGGAGGAGACGGAGACCTCATGAGCAGAGCGATGGACAATCCGCGGCAGACGATCCCAGCGCAGCGGATCCTGGTGATCGATGACGAAAAAGTCATTGGCATGAGCTTTCGCCGCGTGTTCGAACCGGAGGGACACGAAGTCAATGCCTTTGCAGACCCTCGCGAGGGTCTGCAAGCTGCTCTGACCGGCGACTACGACGTCATTTTTCTCGATTGGATGATGCCTGGAGCCGATGGTTTCGAGATTCTCCGCAGTGTCAAAGCGGCTGGCGTGCAGTCGGAAGTCGTCATTATTACGGGACATTCCACCATTGAATCGGCCGTCCAGGCCATTCGCGACGGAGCCTCCGACTATTTGAGTAAACCGTTTACGCCCGACCAGTTGCGTCTGGTACTGAAAAAGGTCGTCGAACGATCAAGTCTCATTGTGGAGAACGCTCTGCTGAGAAAGGAGCTGGAGGTCAATCAGGGATTCGAAGGGATCATCGGCGAAAGTCGGCCGATGCAGCGGATCTTCAGCCTGATGAAGCGTGTGGCACCGACCGATGGGACCGTGTTGATCATCGGCGAGAGCGGTACGGGTAAGGAAATGGTGGTCAATGCACTGCACCGCTTGAGCCGGCGGCGCGACAAGGCGCTCTTGGCGTGCGACTGCAGCGCACTGCGCCAACGCTGCTGGAAAGCGAGTTGTTTGGACATGTGAAAGGGTCGTTTTCCGGCGCCATCTCAACCAAACAGGGGCTCTTTGAAGCCGCTGACCGTGGCACGCTGTTTCTGGATGAAGTTTCGAACTTGTCGATGGAGACGCAGGGAAAACTATTGCGGGTGCTGGAAGCCAAACGCATCAAGAAGGTCGGTGACACGACGGAACACGCGGTCGACATCCGGCTCGTGACCGCCACGAACCGCGACCTGTGGGAGATGGTCGAAGCCGGGGACTTTCGTGAGGATCTCTACTACAGACTGAATGTGGTCCCCATTCAATTGCCTCCCTTGCGCGAGCGACAGGGGGATATTCCGAGGCTGACGGTACACTTCCTGGAGCGATTCTGCCGCAAATTGGGGGTGGAGAAGAAAATCCTCTCGCCCGATGCCATGGCGCTGATCGAAAGTTACGGTTGGCCCGGCAACGTCCGCGAAATGCGGAACATCATTGAACGGATCGCGATTCTCTGTGACAAAGTCGTCATTGAACCACATCACCTGCCGCCAGAGATTCAGCAAACACCCGCGTTGGCAACCATCTCGAAGGTTCCCGAGACGTGGGAAGATTTCCGGTTGTTCAAACAGCAGGCCCGCGACGCGGCCGTACTGAATTTGGAGCGACGTTTTCTCACTCAGGCACTGCGCCGGTGCGACGGAAACGTCAGCAAGGCGGCCGACCTGGTCGGCATGCAGCGCACCAACTTCCATGCCATGATGCGCAAGTGTGATCTGTCGGTGGATGACTACAAGTAAACGGCGGCGACCGTACACTGTATAGCAACTCTATACAAACAAGCCTCGTCCAGAACAGCGGGCTGTGGGGTGCCGTCTTGACAGCGAGGCGATTCCGGGGGGGCGGCCGGTTTTGGCTGCCCGGGGGCTGTCAGAGCCATTCTTGGCGACCTGCTCTGAGTTGCCGCTTGGCACATGGTTCAATGCCCCTGAAGATTGACGGCGCATCGCGCAAGTGCTGCTGGTCCAGTCGATTTCGTGCTGTTGGATGGACCTTTCAGCGCACTCTTCACGCCGCCTCCACCGCGTCGCTAGCCGGGCGATTTTGACTGGGGCGAGAGTCCCTGTGGCCGTGGTTCAAACGACGGTCAAACGATCCGTCGCGGATGTTACTTCGGGTCGCTGTCGTTTTTCGGCACGCCGATTGCGTAACGATGTCTTCGCCTCCCATCGGTGTAAACGGGAGATCGCCAGCCACGTCGTGTGGCCACACGAGTGTTTTGCCGCGGCCCCGGACTGCTGGGTCCTCACCGAACCATGATCACCGACCGAACCGGTCCTTTTGATGCTATGGCACGCGGGCGCACCAATTCCATCCTTTCGCGAGCAGCAATAGCGGTGCAGAAAACTCAAGGAGCACGATGATGACAGTAACCGGACAACCAAGACTTCTGGTCGTTGATGACGAAGAAGCAATTTGCGAGGGATGCCGGCGCATCCTCTCGCGGCAGGGGTTTGCTGTCGATAAGACCAGCGATCCACACGAGGGTTTGAGTCGGGCCACAACGGACGATTACGCGGCGATTCTGCTCGACATCAAAATGCCGGAGATGACAGGACTCGATTTTCTCTCGGCACTACGCAGCAAGCGGCAGGACATTCCGGTGATCCTGATGACCGGGTTTCCGAGTGTTCCCACCGCCGTGTCAGCCATTAGCCTGGGTGCCGCCGGTTACGTGACAAAGCCTTTCACTCCCGAAGAGATCACTCAGGCGGTGCATCGTTTTGCCGCTCAGGATCGGACTGCCATGAGCGAGACGAAGCCGACCGATCGGGGATCTACTTCCGTCAGGCAACCGGCACCCGGCACTCCGGTCAAATTCTGGCACGAAGCCTGGCTGCGTCAGGAGCCCAATTCCGAATACCGCTGTGGCGCCGTGTTGGCCGGCCTGCTCTCCCGCGACATCGAGAGTGTGCGACTTCCCAGGATCGGAGAGGTCGTCTATCAGGGATTACCGATGGCCAGTATTTCCACCCGTGATGGTCAGATGCGCACCATCTGCTCGCCCCTGACCGGCGTGGTGGAGTCGGTCAATTCGCAGTTGGCAGCGCATAAAGAGTGGTTGTTTGATGATCCATGTGGTGCCGGTTGGATTGCCGATCTCTGTGCCACCCGCGACGAAGAGGAACTGAAGGGCTGCCTGACGCGGGGCATGTTGGTACTGTCAGCCAATGCCGAGGTGGCCGAGGATTACATGCAGCGACTGTTGCGTGTCGGGTGTCATCCGCGGGCGTGTATTGGTCGCGGCGCGGGCCGGGGCTGGGAAGAGATGACACAGCGACTGGCGACGCACCACGATGATGTCGTGTTGATGGACGCCGCCTCGTTGGCTGACGATGGTCCCAAGATGGCAGCCAACATCAACGTACTGGCTCCCTCCGCCAAGATCATCGTCGTCGCTTCTCCGGAGTGCCCGTGGGAAGCCGCCTATCGGTCCAAACGCATCTTCTACTATGTCGTCGAACCGTTTGAGAACCAGGAGATTGTGGAAGTCCTGAATTCTGCCTTTGCGATGCCGGTCGTGCGCCGGGGTCGGGACAACCGCTCCGCCACGGTCGAACGCATCGCGCAGATCAACATTACGAATCGGCAAGGCGACGAAGTAACGCTGGTTGCCACACCGGGGATGCTCTACCGCAACGCCGGCCTGGGGGCCGAGATCCGTGGCCTGATCTACGATCGGCTCTATCCCATCCAGACGATTCCGGGGAAGGCGAGTGTGGCCCCCCGCGATGTGTTGAATCTGGCTCACAAGTGCGATCGCGTGGTCGTGCTGGAGAGCAAGGATATGGGGCGTCTCCCCGGCTCGCTGGTTCGCGATCAGGGGGCGGAACTCTCCGCGTTGGGCGGTGATACCGCGGCCGGTGTTACCACGCTCGCGATCCAAACTCCTGGCGACGATCCCTGCGTCGACGCGCTCGACACGCGTCTCATCGTGCAACTAGCTCGGCACATCGTCGAGGTCATGGCCAACGCGTGAGCGGGCATCCGCGCACGACGTGCATGTTTGTGGCTGCGGCATGCTGCCGCAGCGGTTGGAGTGTTGGAGTGTGGGAGTGTTGGGGAAATAACCCAACCTCCCAACGAACGAAACATGAAGTGGATCGACCAGATATATGCTCGTGCCTGTTACTCGCTCCTCCATGACTCCACCACCCCGGAATCACGCAGACAGCGGCAAAGCCTGGTTCATTCTCACTGGCAGAACTGGTGGAGTAGCCCGGAGTTAGCTTCCAGAGAGTCGAATTTGTTTCGTATTTGGTGCTTCGGATGTCGAACTGGAAACGGGCCCGCATCTAACACGCCATGACGTTGAACCAACCGCGCAAAGCCTCCGCGTGAGCCATGTCCACGAACAATCAGCATCCGCGGCACGACATCGCCTCCCACGCTCCCACGCGGCTCGTGGACTGCTACCAGTGCGGCAAATGCTCCGGCGGCTGTCCCATGGGGCATCACATGGATCTGTTGCCTCACCAGTTGATACACCTGCTGCACCTCGGCCACTTGGAACGTGCCATCGCCTGTGACACGATCTGGCAATGTGTGTCTTGCCAGACCTGCACGTCGCGATGTCCCCAGTCGGTCGACTGTGCCGGCGTGATGGACGTGTTGCGGCAGATGGCCGTCGAGCGGGGTGTGGCGTCGAGGTCCCAGAAGCGGATCTGGTCCTTTCATCAAGCGTTTCTCAACAATGTGCGACGCAACGGCAGGCTCAGCGAACTGGAACTGATCGGGGTCGTGAAGACGACAGCATTTGCGGACGACTGGAGTATACGGGGCCTCTGCAAGGACAGCTTCCTGGCGCCGCGGTTGATGCGGCGAGGGAAGTTCCACCTGATCAGCGAGAAGGTGCGGGACCGCTCGGTGGTACGACGGATCTTCCAGCGGTGCCAGTGGCCAGCATCTGGTGGAGGTTCCCACGAGTGAAAGTCGGCTACTACCCAGGTTGTGCACTGCACGGGACCTCAAACGACTACGAGCAGTCGTTGCGCACCTGCCTGCAGCAGTTTGGCATCCAGCTTGACGAACTGGACGAATGGATCTGCTGTGGTGCCACCGCTGCGCACACGCTCAACGCTGTTGGCCACGGCTTGCCGGCCCGCAATCTCGCCCTGGCGCGGCAGCAAGGCCATCAGCAGTTGCTGGCTCCTTGTCCGATGTGCTCGCGGCAACTGCTGCAAGCCAACGCTGATTTGCGGGATGGACGGCTGCGGAGCGAGATGAGCGAGATCGTGGAGTTACCGGTCGACTCGGACGTGCGCGTGCTGAATCTGATTGAGTTGCTGCAGCAGGTCGATAGCGCAACGCTCTGTGAGAAGGTCGTGGCTCCCTTGGCAGGGTCGAAACCTGCCTGCTACTACGGCTGTCTGCTGACGCGCCCACCGGCCATCGTGCGGTTCGATGACCCGGAAGATCCGCAGTCGATGGAAACCATCTTACGCGTTTGCGGTGCCGAGCCGGTGGCATGGAACTACCGGACGCGGTGTTGTGGCGCCGGCATGACGCTGGCGAACGAGGCCACGGTGCTGGAACTGTCGCACAAGATTCTCGCAGACGCCCGCGAACACGGCGCAAACTGTCTGGTGGTTGCCTGTCCGATGTGCCATGTGAATCTGGACATGAAGCAAGCGGCGATTCAACGCCACGATCGGACGCTTCCGGCCATGCCGGTCTACTACCTGACCGATCTGGTCGGTCGCGCCCTGGGACTCAGCGACCGGCAGCTGGGCGTCGATCGACATTTTGTGACCGTAGGATGAGCAGCCATGGCTCGAATCGGGGTTTTCACTTGTTGGTGTGGCGAGAACATCGCGCGGACGGTCGATGTGCAGAGCGTGGCTGAATCGATCGCGCGAGAACCGGCGTCGTCTGTTCGCTGGCCTTCAAGTACATGTGCAGCGAGCCGGGCCAGTCGCTCCTGCGCCGGAAGATCGTGGAAGAGAGAATGGACGGCCTGGTGGTCGCCTCCTGTTCGCCCCACATGCATCTGCGCACGTTTCGCAAGGCGGCGTGGCCGCCGGTTTGAACCCCTACCTGGTCGAGATGGCGAATATCCGCGAGCACTGCTCCTGGGTCCATCACGATCGAGAGCAAGCGACCAACAAGGCCATTGAGCTGGTCCGCATGGCGGTCGCGAAGGTGCGACGGAATCGGCCGCTCGAGTCCATTCGTGTGCCGCTCGAGCGGCGAGCGCTGGTGATTGGAGGAGGCGTGGCTGGTATTCAGGCGGCGCTTGATATCGCGGACGCCGGTTATCCGGTCGTGCTGGTGGAACGAGAGCCGTCGATTGGCGGCAAGATGGCCGGTCTTTCCGAGACGTTCCCCACCCTGGACTGTTCCCAGTGCATCCTCACGCCTCGCATGGTCGATGTCGCTCAACATCCAAACATCACGCTCCACACCTACTCGGAGGTGGAATCGGTCGAGGGATATCTTGGCAACTTCCGCGTCCAAATTCGCCAGAAGGCTCGCTACGTCGACATCGATCGCTGTACCGGCTGTGGCGAATGCTGGAACGCTTGCCCGTCGAAAGAGAATCGCAGCGAGTTTGACTACGGACTGGGAAATCGCACGGCCATCTACGTGCCGTTTCCACAAGCCGTACCCGCTCGTCCCGTCATTGATGCCCGGGCGTGCCTCAAGATCACGAAGGGACGCTGTGGCATTTGTCAGAAGAAGTGCCAGGCCCAGGCGATCGACTTTGACGAGCAAGATCGCATCGTGGAAGAGGAAGTCGGTGCCATTGTGGTGGCGACCGGCTACGAACTCTACAACATCGGCTCTCGTCCAAAAGGCTCACCCGTCGCGGGCTACGGTGAATATGGGTACGGTCGATATCCCGACGTCATCGACTCGCTGCAGTTCGAGCGGCTGGCGTCGGCCTCAGGGCCTACCGACGGCAGAATCCAACGGCCTTCGGACGGGCGCGAGCCGAAGACCGTGGTCTTCATCAGCTGCGTCGGCTCGCGCGACAGGGCCAAGGGAATTTCGTACTGCTCGAAAATCTGTTGCATGGTCAACGCGAAACACTCGATGCTCTACCGGCACAAAGTCCACGATGGACAGGCACACGTGTTCTATATGGATATTCGCGCCGGTGGGAAGGACTACGACGAGTTCGTGCGGCGGGCGATTGAACAGGATGGGGCGCAGTATCATCGCGGCCGGGTTTCTGAGATCTCACAGAAGGATGGGCAACTGTTGGTCCGCGGCGTGGATACGTTGGCCGCTGTCCCACTGACGATCGCCGCCGATATGGTGGTACTGGCCAATGCCATCATCCCCGCCCACGGTGCCCAACAGCTGGCCCAGAAATTGAACGTCGGGTACGACGAAATCGGGTTCCTCTCCGAATCGCATCCCAAGCTGCGACCGGTGGAAACCAACGCCGCTGGCGTCTTTGTGTGCGGCGCCTGTCAGGGCCCCAAGGACATTCCCGAATCGGTGGCCCAGGCTACGGCCGCGGCCGGCAAGGTCCTCATCATGTTCGCCCGGGATCACCTGACCCGTGAACCGGAAGTGGCCCATATCGATCAGCGACTGTGCAGTGGGTGTTTCACCTGCCTCCGAGCCTGCCCCTACCAGGCGATCAGCCGTCAGGAGATCACCGACCGTACGGGAGCTGTCGTGCGATGCGCGGCCCAAGTCAATCCGGGGCTGTGCATGGGCTGTGGCACGTGCGTGGCTGTCTGCCCGTCCAAGAGCGCGGACTTGGCTAGGGTTTTCCGAACAACAAGTGTACGGGATGGTGGAGAGTCTGGCATGAGCTGCGAATCGTTCGAACCGAAAATCATTGCGTACGTCTGCAACTGGTGCAGCTACCTGGGAGCCGATCTGGCGGGGACGAACCGCCTGGAATACCCCAGCAATGTACGCGTTGTGCGACTGCCTTGTACCGGCCGGATTGATTTCAACTTGATCGTCAAGGCGTTTGAGGTAGGCGCCGACGCGGTCCTCGTTTCAGGTTGCCATCCCGGTGACTGCCATTACACCTCAGGGAACTACCATGCTCGCCGTCGCTGGATGTTGTTTCAGAAGCTGCTCGCCACACTCGGCATCGATCTGCAGCGCATTCACTTCACCTGGATCTCTGCGGCGGAAGGGAAGAAGTGGCAGGAAGTAGTCAGTGCGATCACGCAGACCACGCGTCAACTTGGCCCGTACCAGGCCTATCAGCAGATCTGTGAGGAAAACCGATGATCGGCGAAATCCGCAGCCTCTGCCGCCGACTCCTCGGAGAGGGAACGATCCAGGCAATCATCGGCTATGGGCAGGTTTCGGGAGCCGTCACGGCCCATCCTCTCATCATTACCCGAGTGGCCAATGTCGATGATCTCGTCTGGAATCGTACCTGCCATCATAATCTGGTCGCCTACTTGACTCGTGCCGAAGTCAAATCGCTCGGACGCGCTGCCGTCATCGTCAAGGCATGTGATGAACGAGCATTGATCGTTCTCCAACGCGAGTCGCAGCTTGATCGAGAGCAGCTTTATGTCATCGGCGTGCCGTGCGATGCTGAGCACCTGCCGGGTGAAGAGAAATGTACCGCGTGTACGACGAAGGTGCCTCGCCACGCCGACGTCGTCGTGGGGTCGGTGGATCGGTTGCCAGAGGGCCAGGGCAGTCGCTACGAGGCCCTCGACCGATTTCTCGAGAAATCGCCTGCCGAGCGGATGGAGTACTGGCAGCGCGAACTACTGCGTTGCACGAAGTGCTATGCCTGCCGCCAGGTCTGCCCACTCTGCTATTGCCAGCGCTGCATCGTCGATAAAAATCAACCCGTCTGCATCGATCCTTCGGCCACGGTCAAGGGAGATTTTGCCTGGCATATTACGCGGGCCTTTCACCTGGCCGGACGGTGCATCGGCTGTGATGCGTGCACGCGAGCTTGCCCGGCGGGCATCGATCTGCGGCTGCTTAATCTGACGCTGGCGCGAGCTGCCGAGGAGGATTTTGGCTACCGAGCGGGTGAGGATCGAGACGCCCCGCCCCTCATCGGGGCCTACTCCCGGCAGGACCAAGAAAGCTTCATTCGATGACAAAACTCCAGTCGACGACCAGGATCCTCTCCAAGTCGAGGTTGTTGGAGGCTGCCGCCTGCTGGTTGGCCGAAGGCCGACGCGTGGCCGGTCCGCGGAGGCTGCGCCCCGACTTGATCCATTACGGATGGCTGGCCAATCCGCTCGATCTGATCACCGATGGATTCATCAAGCCGGCGAACTCCATCAAGTCCGTGGTCTTGCCAAGTCACGAAACGCTGTGTGCCTATCAAGGAGAGGGCCGGCAAGTAGAACTGGTGCCGCTGCAGCTCCCCGCGGAACCACAGATTCTGCTTGCCGCCCGCCCCTGCGATGCCGCCGCGCTACCCATCCTGGATCATGTGTTCAATTGGGACTACCGCGATTCACTCTACAACCGGCGTCGCGAGCTGACGACTGTTGTCACGTTGGCCTGCCAAGAACATGACTCGTTTTGTTTTTGTACCAGCGTCGGTTTGGCCCCCGACAGCACTCGCGGAGCAGATGCGATGCTCGTCCCGTTGAGTGACGATTCCTTTGAAGTCCGCCTGGTGACCGAGAAGGGGGCTGCCTTGCTGGAAATATGGACCGACGAATCAGATCGAGGCTCCGCGGTAGGGCCCGGCCCGGAACGGCAATTCTACGCGGACGACATTCGTCAGCGGTTGTCTCAGACAACGCACGACGTGCCGTCGGCAGACATCCTGACGAACATCACGTTGGGATGCCTCGGCTGCGGAGCATGCGCGCACAACTGCCCGACCTGCTATTGCTTTGACATCGTAGATCTGCCGCATCGCGGCGGCGGACGCCGGGTCAGAAACTGGGATTCTTGCCAGAACGTGACGTACTCCCTGCACGCCTCCGGGCACAACCCGCGCCCCAATCAGGCCGCCCGACAGCGAAACCGAATCAGGCACAAGTATCAGACGTACCCGGAGAAATTCGGCGACATCTTGTGCACGGGATGCGGTACCTGCGGTCGGAACTGCCCGGCCGGCTTGGGCGTGCGACGGGTGCTCGGTGATGTCGTGGCGGGGAGTCCTGGTCGATGACACACGCGCACGGTGTGCGCATGTTTGTGACGCCGGCTGCTTGATGGGAAATGAATCGGGAATGCGGAATGCGAAATAGGCAATACGGAAGGAGAAAATGCGTGATCGGTGTAATTGTGATTCCGCATTGCGCATGGCGCAGTCCCTAATCGTTCGGGTGACCCAAGTTGACAGAACCAGCGTCCGTAAAGCCTATTGTGGTTGTGACCATCGGCCGCGTTAGAGTGTTGCACGTCCATTTGTTGAAATACGTACGTCAGGCAGACAAAAAATGAGTTCCCCCTCGCACACCGCCGTTCCACTCTCCTTTGACGACAAGAATGTCTATCAGTCCGACCTGATGGAAGTGGTGCAAGTACGTCAGCAGACAAGCGACGTGAAGAGTGTACGGATTCGCTTTGTGCGCCAAGCACGAGCCGCATCATTTGCGTTTCAGGTCGGCCAGTTCGGCATGTTCTCCCTCTTCGGGTTGGGTGAGTCCCCGTTCAATATCTGCTCCAGCTCCACCTGGAAAGGCTTCCTCGAATTCTGTTTTCGCAAAACGGGACGGGTGACCGAGGGGCTCTGGCATCTGGAGCCGGGCGACGTGATCGGATTTCGCGGTCCATATGGCAACGGCTATCCGATGCGCGCGTGGGAAGGTAAGGACCTGGTCTTTGTCGGCGGCGGGATTGCCATGCCGCCGATTCGATGTGCCATCTGGTACGCGCTCGAGCACCGCGAGCGCTATGGCACCATCTCGATCGTTTACGGCGCTCGTACCGATCAGGACCTCGTGTTCCATGATGAACTAAAGGCATGGTCCGAAATCAAAGGGGTCCGTGTCGTTCGCTGTGTCGACCCGGGCGGTGCGAGCAGCCAGTGGGATGGCGAAGTGGGGTTTGTCCCCAGTGTGCTCGAACGGGTCAGGCTCGACGCGCACAATGCCGTGGCCCTCGTGATCGGTCCCCCCGTGATGATCCGCTTTACACTCCCCGTACTCGCTCAGCTGGGGCTCCCCGACAGCCGGATCTACACGAGCCTCGAGAATCGCATGAAGTGTGGAATCGGTAAATGCGGCCGCTGCAACTGCGGACCATTCTATGTCTGCAAGGATGGCCCCGTGCTGACCATGGAGCAGCTGAAGAAACTGCCGGCCGACTATTGAGGAAACAGTGTTCTGTTACTTAGGAGCTCTAACAAAACGTGGTTTGTGACGTCGGTTCATGCGGCGAAACCAGCTGAGCAGCATGCTGCATCGGCGGTTTTGTTAGAGCTCCTTACTCTTACGCGTAAGAGTTACCAGCGCCAGTGGTAGGGGACCGGCTCGCCTCGCAAGCTCTTCTGTCGCGCTTCCTTGTGTTTGCGATAGACTTCGGCAATCGTTTCCGGGGTATTGGCCACGCCCCCTGCGGGATACTGATTGGCCAGTGGAGGCCGCTTCTCGGAGAGGACGTGATAGGCATCGGATCGGCGGAAGTGGAGATGTCGCTGCTTGTGGTCCTGAATACCGGAATAAAGCGTTTCGTAAAAGTACTCGTCGCCGCGCGTTGCGCCCCGAACATCGACGTCGGCCCAAGCGATGGCGGGATCCTCATGCTGGGCGTCCGCGAGCACTTCGGCGCGCGGTGAAACAATCATCGAATTGGCATAGGTGGACGAGACGTGATGGACCTGGTTATCCATGGCTCGCGTGCGCATATGAAAATCGGTCAGGCTCGCCGCGCTAGGCTGGCAAATGATCTGAGCGCCGTTCATCGCACAACAAGCGGCTGACTCTGGCCACATCTGGTCGTAACAGATGAGCATGCTGATCCAGCCCAAATCGGTTTCGAACGCCGGAAACGCATCTCCCGCCCCCACCTGCCACAGTTCGTACTGCGGCAGATGCACCTTGCGATAGCGGCCGACCAACGCACCATTGCTCCCGAACAGATCGGCCACGTTGTAAATGGCATCCCCCTCCATCGCGAAGTAGCAGGCCACGATATGCATCGAGCATTTCCGAGCCAATGCCGCGAGTCGCTGGGGAACGAGCGATGTTTGCTTCTCGACGCCGCGGCGAAAAATCGATCGATCGTCCAGGAACGTCATGCAGGAGCTGAGTCGAGTGAAGTCTTCCGTGATCACCGCCAATTGACACTTTTCGCCCGCCGCCCGCTCCAGCAATTGCTCGAACCAGGCTATTCTCCGCTCGATTGACGTCAGAAGATCCGTCATGGAGAAGTCACTGCTAAAGGGATCGGTCCTGAGTCCGTTGCAGGTGGGAACCTGGTTCGATTGAATCGTCCCAATCCGGATCCGGTCTGCCCCCTTCTCCGCCCCCTGCGGCATGATCCGCGGTGCGGGGGTGTCTCCGGCGACCGCTCCTCCCGCCATCGCTAACGAAGCAAGTGGTGCCAGTGTGGCAGCTTGAAGAAATCGGCGGCGCGCTAGTTGGCGTTTCATGCGAAATTGTCTCCCGAGGTGACACGACATGGCGAAGTGGAGCCGGCGGTCGATACCGTCCGCCAGCGAGTCCGGCACCGTAATCGTATCCGATGTCCTGCCCGTTCCCAAGAAACAAGCCACGCGCTTTCGCGGTCCCGCCGCTGAGCAACTACCCCCTCCCCCCCTCCGATTATCAGCGTTCAAGGAGTTCAGGCCGGGCAGGCGTTGCGCAACTGTCGACGGATAATCTTAATCGTAATCTGTAATTGTTTAGCCCCTGGCACGCCTTACCTGGTGAAAACAAGGGCACCGTGCACTGCACACGGCTCAAGTGTTACAGATTAAGATTGAACGGTTGCCATCGGCTATACTCGTACCAGACCACCGAGTTGGGCCTGTCGGTGGCGTGACCAAGTAACTCACACTGCTGCGGTCTGGTTTGTGCTCAAACCGTGGCAATCGTCAATCAAATCTCCATCGGAAGATCAATAAGGAACCGTGACATGATCCGCTCAATCCTACTCACCTTGATTCTGTTGATGGCGGCCACGCATTGTCCTCATGCCTGGGCCCTGAAGGATGTGGCCAAAATCACGCTGGTCCAATTGACCACGCGTGGCAAAACCCCCGATTCAATCATCGAGCGGATGCCAGCGTTTTTTGATCAAGCCTCTGCCAACGGTTCCGACCTGATCGTCTTCCCCGAATATGTGCTGGGCCACATGATCACGGTCGAGCACCCACGCGTGCAGAAGTTTTTCGAACTCGCTCGGCAACACAAAATGTACGCGATTGCCGGGATGGTCGAGAAGTGCGACGATCGCTGGGCCACTACGGCGCTGGTTGTGGATCGAGCAGGAAACTTGCTGGGACGCTATTTCAAGTGTCATCCGGCGTCCGGCCCGCCACCCCATTTCTGGCCGCCGGTCGACGGCAATGACGCGGAAGCACGTGGCCTACTGGGCAATCAGTTCAAAGTGTTTCACCTCGATTTCGGCCCCATCGGAATTCTCCAGTGTTACGACGGCTATTTCCCGGAAGCCTGGGGGTGCACTTCGTTCAACGGCGCGGAGGTCATCTTGTGGATCAACGGTCGCGACGGGATGATCGAAGACGGTTATTGCCGTTTCGCAGCCGATGCGTACGGCTGCGCGGTCGGAGCGAATATTACCGATGGCAAGAACACCGGTTTCGCGGGACGCTTCGTCCGCGCCGAAGGAGTACCGGAAGAAAGTCGCTTGTTCCCCCGCATTTCCGAACCTGGCGACGGTTGCGTGCATGCCACGATCGATTTGAAAGGATTGCGACGAAGTCGGAAGCACTTGCGCACCATGCATCAGCGCCGACCGGAACTGTACGGCCGGCTGACCGAAGACATCAAGATCTGGCAGGACTATCCCGACATCCCCTGGGACTCCCCCGAATGCGAAGCACGTGTCAACCAGGCGCAGTTAGATCCACCCCCGAAACGCGATGGCGCCGACGACAAGTGAGGCGGCAGGGGGGCGCCGGATTCTGAGGTGCCGACGCTCGCTGTGGCGTCTTGGGGAGTGGCCCTGACTGTTCCAGCGAGCTGGTCACACCCACGAGCAGCGAGCCGGACTCTGGTGTCGCACCTTGGCGTTGGGTGATGCGCCGCCGCGTTTCGTCATCACGTCGTCTTGCGCCCCAGCCAGAGGGAGCCCAACACACAGAGGATCTGGAGGGCATAGAACGTTGCGAACAGCCCACCGGCGGCTCCGATCACGAAGATAAACGGTTCGACCCAGCGGGCCGCCCACCAGCCGCCGATATCAAGCATGACGGCCAGCAAGGGAACGGGGCCGATGACCAGTTTCAGCGCGTTTGGTAACCCGGTCATCAGGAACAGCACACCGACGATGAAATGCAAAGACCGGCATCGACAAGACGTGTACGTGCGTGACCTGCACGAGTCGAGGGATGGAGATCGGTTTGATGACTTTGGTCTGCATGCCCGAAACTTCCGTCTTGATATCCGGCTTTGGCCATCACCATGACCAGCGCGTATTGTGGCTCGCTATCTCCCGTTTCCGCGTAAGGGATGTCTGCGCTTTCGCCATCGTCCGCGTTGTGGCACTCGATGCAGTTGGCCTTGGATGATCGCTTTGGCCGATGGGTCGCCCTCTTGCGACCAGTCCCGGCTTGTCGAATTCACTTTCCTTGGCTTCGTCTTCGAGCCACTTGATCAACCCGCGAATCGCCGGCTCGCCTCCCTCTTCCAAATACTCTCGCATCTGACCATCCGGCCGGACTTCTTTCAGCATCTTTGAGTTGACGATGATTTTGTCGTCCGGCTTGTAAGTCTTCTCCATGCCGTGAAAAGCGCCCGCAGGTCATCGATCGTCAGGCCTGGTTCGTCATCAGCCAATTGGTGATGGAAATAGATGTTCGCGACACCACACAAATAGCCGGGACCAACGATGAGCACGAACAGCGTTACCAGCAGCTTCGCCGGGAAGGTCAGTTTGGCCAGGCGAATACCGTCACCGTTCATTGTGCTTTCTCCTGACTGATGAAGGCCCGACGCGCGAGCAGTCGGCAAGTGATCGACAATGGAACATGTGCAACCTAACACGAGCGATGGCGTTTCTCAAGAGAGAAACCTGGTGGCGACAACTGTGCGAGAGAGGCTAAACGGACCATGGTCGCAGCGGACGATCCAGGCGTTTCCCGACCGCGGCCTGCGACCACAGCCAAATGCAGTGCCGGGTCCCGCCCCGCCGGGGATTCGACAGTCCCGCGCGTCCAAAGTCGATAGGGAAGGAAGAATAGGGGTAACCGCATGAGGAAGTCAGGGGAAAGACCTGGCCAGCCAACGCTCAGCGATTTCCTTTCTCATTCTCGAGGCCTCATTCTTCACGGCCTATTTTCTCTTCATTGCTCCACGTGGTCAAAAGTTCCCACCAACATCGCGCGCCGTGCCCATGTCACTGACCAACACTCTCCGGGACTCCCGAGGGTAGTTGACAGTGGGGCGCACGGCGCTATGCTAACCCGGCAACGACTGCTAGTTGGTATTTTTTACCATTTGCCATCTACCGTGCGTCGCGGTCGTCATCGGGGGCTGTGCGCAGCCGTAGATGAACCCAAATCGTGAGCGAACGCGAAATTGAGCGACGATTGCACGAGTTCGAGGGCTTGTGCCGTGCGCAAGGCCTGCCGCTGACAGTCCAGCGTCGTGACATTCTGCGGGCCGTCCTGCAGCGGGATGATCATCCCAGCGTCGATCAGATATACGACTCCGTGAGGGGGCGCATTCCTGGACTCTCTCGGACCACGGTCTATCGCGTGCTCGACACACTCTGCCAGCTCGGCGTGCTGCGACGAGTGCATCACCCTGGAGCGACTGTGCGGTTCGACGGCAAGATCACTCGCCACCATCACCTGGTGTGCCGCAGATGCCATCATGTGATCGATGTGGAGTCGAAGAAGTTGAACGAGTTGGAGCTTTCGCCCGGGCCGCGGCAGGGCTTCTTGGTCGAGGATTTCGCGGTGCATTTCCATGGAGTGTGCGCGCTCTGCCGCACGAAGAGCGCTGATGGAAGTGACAGAATCGGCGAACAGTCAATCTGGCGAACAGTCGATCTGGCGAACAGTCAATCTGGCGAACAGTGAGAGCAGCAAATCATGGCTCGCTACGTTTGTCCCATTTGCGGGTACGTTCATGATGAGGCGACGTCGGGCGAGCGTTTCGACAGTCTGTCCGATTCCTGGACCTGTCCGGTGTGCGGCGCGGCAAAGAACCAATTTGAGGCGGAGGAGGGGGAGGAAATCACCGCCGATGTGCCGCCCTCTGCTGACGGTCAGTCAACTCCGGCGGTCGGCGCGGCGAGATTCCACCTGCCACCGCTGTTGGTCCACCGGGGTTCGGCTATGTCTTCCTGGCCGTCTATCTGTTATTGATCCTGCAGATGGTGCCGCGCTTGTGGACCTATCAGATTGAGTTTCCGGCGCGCACAGTTGTGCACCTCTCGTTGGGCATG
The DNA here is from genome assembly GCA_963700515.1 of uncultured Planctomycetota bacterium. Lineage (GTDB taxonomy): Bacteria > Planctomycetota > Planctomycetia > Pirellulales > Pirellulaceae > JAJRVM01. The sequence goes on from CAVOXY010000024.1 coordinate 31,852, forward strand.
GCGGTGGGTGTCATGCTGCTGTTGAAAATCGGTATCGTACGCTTCTTTCGCCGTCTCGATCAGACGCTCGTCCCCTTGCTCGGTACATCGCTGCTAGTGGGCAGTGTCGTATTGGTCGGCATCTCGGTCCCGTCAGCCTTTCGGGAGGCCTTCGCCACGGCACGACTGTTTACCCTGGAGAATCGCCAGCGCGTCCAGTCGCTTCTCGCTCAGGCAGGCCTCGACGACACCGAGTCCGCTCGGCTGGCAACCACGCCGTCGCTGCGCCAAGGTCAACAGATCCTGCGGCACGAGTGTGTTGATTGCCACGACCTGCGGACCGTCTTGGCCAGGCCTCGCACTCCCACGCTGTGGCGGCAGACCGTGCGACGCATGGCGGACCGTACGGCCTTGATCGCGCCGCTGGATGATCAACAACAGTGGCAGGTGACCGCCTATTTGACAGCCTTATCTCCTCAGTTGCAGAAGTCCGCTCAGCAGTTTTCCGAGCAGCTAGAGCGGACGGACGCGGCCCAGAAGGCGGCTGAAGCGATTGCCGAGGCGGACGCTCCGTTGGCCGCGTATGACCCGGCGGCGGCCACCGAACTGTTTCACATGAAGTGTTCACAATGCCACGCGGTTTCCGTGGTGGCGTCGTCACCCCCCGCCAGCGAAGCTGCCGCTCGCAAACTGGTCGCCGCCATGGTTGACGAAGGGCTGGAGGCTTCGCCACTAGAATTGGATATGATTGTGCAATACCTGGCCAAGACATATGGAAATAACGGAAAGTAGTGGGAGTCACGCCATGAGCCCGCTGATCAATGCCGTGCTGGGGGTACTGTTCGTCGGAGTGGGTGCCGCCGCGACGCTCCTGATGTACTATCTCCGTGGTGCCCCGCTGCGCCAGCACGCCCCGCTTCCCGCGACGCCAGGTCCCTCAACGCCTGCGGGCTCGGAGTCCGAGACGGCCGCGGAGTCGGTTGAGGAACTCTACCTGGCCCGCTGGAGAAGATCGTCGGACGATTTGGAGCGGCAGTTCGATCAAATTCATACGATTGCCGAAACCGGACGTTCGATCATCGAACCGATGCGGAGCAGGAAAGCGGTCACTTCGTGGGACGATCTGCTGATCAAGGGCGCTCAGTTGGCCACCATCCCGCTCAACGACGACGAACCGGTTGGCACACGGACGATACTGGGACCAAGTGCGGAAAAGCCGCTGGTGATCGACACGCCGATCATTGTCAGCCACATGTCGTTTGGCGCCTGTCGCGAGAGATCAAGATCGCGTTGGCGCGGGGCAGTGCGGCGGTCGGCACGGCGATCTGCTCGGGTGAGGGAGGGCTCCTGGAAGACGAAGTTGGGCAGCGCTCACCGCTATATCTTTGAATATGTCCCCAACCGCTACAGCGTCACGGACGAGAATCTACGGCGCGTGGATGCGATTGAGATCAAGTTCGGCCAGTCGGCCAAGCCTGGGATGGGGGGGCATTTGCCGGGCAATAAGGTCTCGAGTGAAATCGCCGCCGTGCGTGGGCGAGTGGCGGGGCAGGACATTATCAGCCCGGCTCGTTTTCCCGACATTCACTCGCGAGATGACCTGCGCCGACTGGTCGATTCGCTGCGGCAGCGATCCGCGGGACGGCCGATCGGCGTCAAGATCGCCGCCGGGAATCTGGAGGCCGATCTGGATTTCGCCCTTTCCGCCGGTCCCGATTTCATCACGGTGGACGGCCGCGCTGGAGCCACCGGAGCGGCCCCGAAATTCGTCAAGGACGCGACCTCCATTCCGACCATCTATGCCCTCTGTCGAGCCCGCAAGTTCCTGGATCAGCGAAAATCCGATCACGTGTCCCTTGTGATTACCGGGGGACTGCGGATTTCCTCCGATTTCGCCAAAGCCCTCGCCTTGGGGGCCGATGCCGTGGCGATTGCCTCCGCGGCGCTGATGGCCAGCGGTTGCCAACAGTATCGCCTCTGCCATACGGGAAAATGCCCCGTCGGGATCGCTACGCAGGACCCGGAGTTGAGACAACGGCTTCAGGTCGACAAGTCGGCGCGGTATCTTGAGAACTTCCTGCGTGTGTCGACCGAGGAGTTGAAGATGTTTGCGCGGCTGACAGGCCACCGCGATGTACACGATCTGTCGGTGCGCGACATCTGCACGACGAATGCGGATATCTCGAACTCAACGGTGATCGAACATGTGTGACGTCAGACGCGAGAAGTAACTCGTCAATGTTGGGCGGCTCTGCCGCCAGGTTGTATCCCTAGCTTCGAGGAGAAAAGCGATGATGAGACAAAGCATGGACCGATGGTGGAAGTGGTTAAGTGTAGCCCTCATGATGACCCTGCTACTGGCCGGCTGCGCCAAGGACGAGAAGACCAAGAAGCGAAGGCGGAAAGGACCGCCGAGAAGGCGACACGACGAAGGCCGACACGACGAAGGCCGACAAGCGACGAAGGCTGACAAGGAGAAGGCCGACAAGGAGAAGGCTGACAAGGAGAAGGCTGACAAGGAGAAGGCCGACCAGGAGAAGGCCGACCAGGAGAAGGCCGACCAGGAGAAGGCCGACCAGGAGAAGGCCGACCAGGAAAAGGCCGACCAGGAAAAGGCCGACCAGGAAAAGGCCGACATGCAGGAGCCGCCGAAGGAAGCCCCGGCTGATACCGCCAGCCCACCGGCGGAGACGGTCGCGGCTATGAAGGTGGAGGTGCCGTTGGGTCTGCCGGAATTGCAAGATTCCTGCGGACAACCCGATGACTGCTGAGAAGATTGAGTTGGGCAGAATGCTCTATTTCGACACACGACTGAGCAAAGATGGCACCGTCTCCTGCGCCACGTGCCACGACCCCAAAACGGCTTGGACTCAGCACACGCCCACCAGCACGGGGATTGGCGGGCAGGTGGGAGGAGCGAATTCTCCCACCGTCATCAATTCGGCCTACGCCGACGCGCAGTTCTGGGATGGACGAGCGGCCACGCTGGAAGAGCAGGCGTTGGGACCGATCGAGAATCCGATCGAAATGGGGCATCAGCTGGATGACATGATTCCGCAACTCAACGCCCTGGCGGGATACAACGAACGATTCCAGCAAGGTCTTCCAGACCGATGTCACCAAAGAGGGAATCGCCATGGCCATCGCCGCGTTTGAACGCACTGTGCTCAGCGGCAATTCACCCTACGACAAGTTCAAGCAGGGTGATGCAGCGGCGCTGACCGATGTTCAGAAGCAGGGTATGCAGTTGTTTGAAGATCTCGGCTGCTCCACTTGCCATGCACCACCGTTGTTCAGCAACTACAAGTACTACAATGCGGGTGTCGGCTCGAACAAAGAGAAGCCGGATGAAGGACGGATGGCAGTTACGAAGAAAGACAGCGATATGGGCAAGTTCCGTGTGCCGGCTCTACGGGAAGTTGCCAACACGGGACCTTATTTCCACGACGGCAGTTGCGACACGCTCGAAAAGGCCGTGGCGCTGATGGCAGGTGGTGGTATCGACAATCCGAACCTGTCGGCCATGCTCAAAGGGCTCGCGGACAAGAAAGTTTCGGCTGAGGACCAGGCCGCGATCGTGGAGTTCCTGAAAGCCCTCTCGGGCGAATATCCCATCATCGAACCGCCGGCACTGCCGTAGCGGATCGATCATGAATCACGACAGGGCCACCCCCGTGGCAGGGGTGGCCCTGTCATTTGTCATTTGTCATTCGTCATTGGTCATTGGTCATTGGTCATTTGTCATTGTGTCATTCGTTGCTTGTCACTCTTGTTACTTGTTGGCATGTGGGACCCTTGTGATTGACACCCGACTGTTTGTCAGCCACTACCGAGTGACCAATGACCAATGACCAATGACCAATGACCAATGACCAACTGACCAATGACCATTGACCAATGACCATTGACCAATGACCAATGACCAATGACCAATGACCAATGACTTTTTCAAAGGTGATCTAGATGGACTTTATTGAGAGACTGATTCCCGCCGTGGTGACGATGATGTTTTTGAGTGCCGGTCGGCTTGTGGCGCAACAGGATATTACCTATCCGGAGACTCGCACTGTGGAGCACGTCGATGATTACCACGGCACGCAAGTGCCCGACCCCTATCGTTGGCTTGAGGACGATGTGCGGACGTCTCAGGAGGTGGCAGATTGGGTGGCGGCCGAGAACAAGGTGACGTTTGCCTATTTGGAAGCGATTCCGCAGCGCGAGCACATTCGTCAGCGACTAACGCAGTTGTGGGACTACGAAAAATACGGTTCGCCATTCAAGGCTGGAGGACGGTACTACTACTCGCACAATTCGGGGCTGCAGAATCAGTCGGTCATCTTCACCATGGAGACGCTCGAAAGCAAACCTCGCGTGCTGTTGGATCCGAACAGCTGGTCGGAGGATGGTACCGTGGCCCTGGCCGGCATGGCCTTCAGTGACGACGGCAAGTACATGGCTTACGGGATTCAGGACGGCGGCAGTGACTGGCGAACCTGGCGCATGATGGAGATCGAGTCCGGGAAGATCCTGGACGACGAATTGAAATGGATCAAGTTCTCGGAGTGCGGACTGGACGAAGGACGGTCGCGGGTTGTTCTACAGTCGCTACGACGAACCGAAAGAGGGCGAGCAATTCCAGAGCCTGAATCTGAATCAGAAGATCTACTATCACCGAGTCGGAACCGCCGCAGTCGGAGGACGTGCTGGTCTACTGCCGCCCGGATCATCCCGATTGGGGATTTCAAGTGCAGGTGACCGAAGATGGCCATTACCTCGTGATCACCGTCTGGAAAGGAACGGACGACAAGTACCGCGTCCTCTACAAGGATCTGCACAGAACCGTACGGGATGCCGATCGAGCTGATCGACAATTTCGACAACGAGTATACGTTTGTCGGCAACGACGGTCCCGTTTTCTATTTCAAGACGGATCTGGATGCGGCACGGAAACGGCTGATCGCGATTGATCTGCGGAAACCGGCGCGCGAGACCTGGAAAGAGATCATTCCCGAGTCGGAGAACGTGCTCAGCTCGGTCAGTTTCGTGGGCAATATGTTCATCGCGGACTACCTGAAAGACGCTCGGACGCAAGTCCTGCTGTACACACCTCGACGGGGAGCAGGTAGACGAGGTGGAGTTGCCCGGCATCGGCACGGCGTCGCGGATTCGGCGGCAAACGTACCGATACCGAGACATTCTATTCGTTTTCAAGTTTTGCCGTTCCGCCGAGTATCTATCGCTTCGACCTGATTACGCGGCAAAGCCGATTGCTCCGCCGCGCCGAGGTCAAGTTCGATCCGGATGACTACGAGACGAAGCAGGTCTTCTACGCGAGCAAGGATGGCACGCAAAGTGCCGATGTTCATTACGCACAAGAAAGGCCTGCCACTTGAACGGACAGAATCCCGACGCTGCTGTACGGCTACGGTGGCTTCAATATTCCACTCACTCCCGGGTTCTCGACCAGTCGCCTGGCATGGATGGAAATGGGAGGCGTGCTGGCCGTCGCCAACCTGCGGGGTGGTGGTGAGTACGGCGAGCAGTGGCATCAGGCGGGGACCAAGCTGAACAAACAGAATGTGTTTGACGACTTCATCGCGGCGGCTGAGTGGTTGATCGAGAACAAGTACACCAGCACAGGCGAAGCTGGCCATTCAGGGAGGCAGCAACGGTGGATTGCTGGTCGGGGCCTGCATGACGCAGCGTCCCGATCTGTTCGGTGCCTGCCTGCCCGCCGTGGGCGTGATGGACATGCTGCGATTCCATAAGTTCACGGCCGGGCGATTCTGGGTCGACGACTACGGCTCGGCGGACGATCCCGAACAGTTCAAAGCTCTGTTGGCCTATTCGCCGTACCACAATCTCAAGCCGAGCCAGCTATCCGGCCACCTTGATCACCACCGCCGATACCGACGATCGCGTCGTGCCGGGGCACAGCTTCAAGTTCGCGGCTCGACTCCAGGAGTGCCAGCAGGGCAAGGCTCCCGTGCTGATTCGCATCGAAACGCGCGCCGGGCATGGAGCCGGCAAACCGACGGCCAAGATCATTGAAGAGATCGCCGATCAGTGGGCGTTCCTGGTCAGGAACCTCGAGATGAAACTCAACGACTGATCGGCCACCCCACGCGATGGGTGTGTGGCAGCGGAACAATCGCTCAGCGGTAGAGGGCGTGGCGGCACCTGGCCTGTGTGCGCGAGCTGGGAGTCCGCGGGCCGGGGCCGGGTGCTGAAAGGGATGGTTGCGCCCCCTGAAGGGGGTGTGGGTGGGCCAGTGAGAGCAAGCCGTATGCGTTATGCCAATTGTGCCTGCTGCCTGCGGCAGTGAGCGGGCGTCGACTTGGGCACCGTGGCCCATGGCAACCGAGCGAGTGCCACAGCCCGTTCCAAAGTCGCGGGACCTCGGCCTTGCCGGACGATCGCTGCGACCCTAAGTTTTGGCGCCGCCGAGTCTTGGAATGCGGACATGCCAGATTGACTCGGTAATTTTGCTGAGTTACGCTACTTGCGTCAAAGGGTTGGAAGAGTCGGGTTCGTCGGTTCTGCGGGTGCGTTAAACCGGCGGCAGCACTCTCGTTTGCATGCACTGAGTCATCATGGATTTCGGGAGGTGATGTTATGGCGTCAGGTAAGATGCAGTTTCTTCGTGCGACGAAAACGCGTCTCTTTCTGTTGGCTGTGTTCGCGGTGGCCGTCCTGTGCGTTCCGCTGTATCGGGTCACGGCCGACCCGCCAGCCGATCAGGAGTACACCGGCAGCAAGCGGTGCGGTTCCTGCCATTTCGAACAGTACATGAAATGGAAGAAGGACTCGCATGCCACAGCTTTCGCGCTTTTGACGGGGAAGTACAAGACAGATGCAAAGTGTCTCAAGTGTCACACGACTGGCTACGGTGAACCAACGGGTTACAAGGATGCCAAGAGTGAAGGGCTGACCGATGTCGGCTGCGAATCGTGCCATGGTCCGGGTAGCAAGCATGAAGAGATTTCCAAGCCGTTCGCTCAGGTGAAGAACCTGACGAAAGAGCAGGAAGAAGCGGTACGTGGCTCGATTTGGCTAGTACTTCCAAAGAATGTGTGCCTGGAATGTCACACGACCAAGGCGCACAAAGATTCGGAGACGCCGCCGGAGCTGAAGAAAAAGAAGTAAGCAAGGTGAAACCGTGATCTACTTCTGCGGGGTCGAGTGATTTGCCTTGAAGAGAAATTTTCGCAACTTCAGCGTCACGGTTTGCTTATCGAAGCCGTGACGCCGGGTGCTGCCCGTTTGGCTATCTGACGGGGCATCGCGTGTATGTTTGCCGCCGATGAGGGTGGCAAGCCGTACGGGCTATGACTGCCCCGTTAGGGCGAGCGGTTGGGAACAGTATGAATGAAGACGATGCTCCAATTGGCGGCGTGCGCCATGATGGTCACGTTCGCTTGGCTTGCCCCATCCAGTCGGTCCGCTGAGAGCGTTCTCCTGGCGCAGGATGTGGCCGAGCAATCGCCGGCCTCTTCGCCCGATCCAGCGCCTGATCTGGCGCTCGATGCAGCGGAGACCCCAGCGTCCGAAGAACCCGTGGAGCCGGCGCCCGCCGTCTCGGACGAGGATAATTTTTGTATTCAGTGTCACGGCAACACGGACTTGTGGGAGGGTGACACGGCCCATCTCCTGGTGACCCCGGAATTGCTCGCCGGGGACATACATTGGCAGAAGGGGATCAAGTGCCAGCAGTGTCATGGTGGCAATGCCTCGACGTTGGACCTGCGGCAAGCCCATGCGATTGAAGACGGCTTTCGCAAGATCTCCTCCCCCTCCGATGTCCCTGGTTTCTGTGGGCACTGCCATGCCAACGCTGAGTATATGAAGCGTTTTCGGCCGGACGCACCGCTCGATATCATCGACAAGTTCTGGTCGAGTGTCCACGCAAAGGGCTTGCAAGCCCCAGGTGGTCCTGCCGATGCCGATGTCGAGCCTGCCGATGTCGAGCCTGCCGATGTCGAGTCAGGGCCGAGCGGCGAGGGCCCGCCGGTCGCCAGTTGCGTGTCGTGCCACCTGCAGCATCAAATGCGCCGCGTGTCGGATCCGCTCTCGGCATTGAACCCGCAGAACTTGGCTCAGACGTGTGGTGCCTGCCACCGCGATCAGCTGATCGGGCTGCGCAAGAGCGTGCATGCCAAGGCGGGGGAGAAGGACGAGCAGGGAGCGGGCACCCTGATGGACTGCAGCAAGTGTCATGGTCAGGACGTGCATAGCATGTTGCCGGTGGCCGATCCGGCGTCGCCGGTGCGATTGGAGCATCAAGTACAGCATTGTGGGGATTGCCACACGGAGTATCACAAGACCTATTTGGAAAGCGTGCACGGTACCGGCCTGACCGAATCCGGGCTGGTCGTGACGGCAGTCTGTGCTGACTGTCACGGTGCTCATGGCATCTTTTATGCGGCCGATCGGCGTTCCACGCTGCACCCATCCAACGTGGGAGAGACTTGTGGCGTCTGCCACCATTATCTCATCGAGCGACTAGCCAAGAGCGTACACGGCGAGTTGACAGGGTTAGGCAATGTCGGCACGAAGGAAGCTCCAGGGGGCGAGACAAAGCGGCGGGCAAGTTGTACGGATTGTCACCAGGGCCACGACGCGCTGGTACCTAGCTCGGAGGCGTTTCGCAGCGAACTGCCCAATCGTTGTGGGAATTGCCACGGGAAATTGGCTGACCGATATCGACTGAGTCTGCACGGCGAATTGACGGAATTTGGCTACCAGCCGGCAGCCGAATGTGCCGATTGTCATGGTGCCCACGATATCCTGCCGCTAAGCGATCCGAATGCCCGCATGGCACTGGCTCATCGTGCAGATACGTGTCAGCGGTGTCATCAGAACGCCAGCGTGAACTTTGCCAAGTACGACCCGCATGCCAGCTATAAGGACGCGGAGGGTTATCCGCTGCTCCATGGCCTGCATTCCTGGTTTGAATTCATTATCTACAGTTGCGTTGGTCTGTTCGCGTTGCACATGTTGTTCTGGTTCACGCGTTCGTTTCTCCATGCACGGAAGTATGGTCGCGATCGACCGTGCGTGGCAGGGCGGCCGGCGATCGAGTTTTTTGTCCCCGTCGACCGGCTCATCTATCTGCTGCTGATCGTGGCATTCATCGGCCTGGTCCTGACCGGGCTGCCGTTGAAATACGGTGCGTATCCGTGGGCCAAGCGGTTAGCGACGATGATTGGCGGATTTCAGACCACGAGTGTCTGGCATCACGCTTTCGCGCTACTACTGCTTGTCTGCTGCGCGGTGCACGTGGCGTGGGGGGTGCGGCTGATGCTGCGGCTGCGCCACCGCGGAATATCGTGGCGCGGCATGCTGTTTGGGCTGGACTCGCCCCTGCCGGGCCGCCGTGACGTGCACGATTTCCTGGGGATGCTGAAGTGGTTCATCGGCTTGGGAAACAAGCCGAGGTTTGAACGTTGGGCGTACTGGGAGAAGTTTGACTACTGGTCGGTCTACGGTGGGCTGGCGCTGTTCGGTGTCTCCGGGCTGATGCTCTGGTTTCCGAATTTCTTTTGCCTGGTGCTGCCGGGGACTATCTTGAACATCGCCAAGGTGGTCCACTCGGAGATCGCTGTCATGGCGGCGGGCTTCGTCTTTATGATCCACGTATTTAACACGCATCTGCGTCCGGAGAAGTTTCCGCTGGATGCCTCCTGGTTTACGGGAGTGGTCAGCGAGGACCATTTGAGGCGAAGTCGTCCTGACTTCCTGGCGCGGATGCAGGCCGAGGGGAAACTGGATTCGCTCCGTACCGTGGCACCTCCCAAGGAGCGGATGCGGTGGATCTATGCCGGGGCACTCCTTTTGCTGGCCGTCGCCCTGTGTGTGCTTGCCATCATCGTGGTGGTCAGTTTAGGGAAATAGGGGTTGGTGATGAATGATTCTCGAGAGGGCACTGGGCAGGACTTGTCGGAGGAGCCGTTCGCCGCTCCACAGGAAGCCGATATCCAGGAGCCAATGAGTCTGCGACTGATCGTCAAGCGATTCAAGGTACTGTTTCTGGAAGGGCTGGCATTGTTGGGTGCCTGCCTGCTGCTGATGACGGTGGGCACCGGAACGGCCGGATGGTACACGTCGCGGTCCCAATTCTGCAACTCGTGCCATATCATGGAGCCCTACTATACGTCGTGGCAGGAATCGAGCCACAAGGATGTGGCCTGCATCAAGTGCCATTTTCCCCCCGGCGTGGCGGAGAAAGTCCGCGGTAAGGTCTTGGGGCTGGTGCAATTGGCCAAGTACGTGACGCAGACGCAGGGGCCGCGGCCGAGCGCCGAGATTCCCGACGCCAGTTGTTTGCGCAGCGGGTGCCACGAAACGCGGTTGTTGTCCGGCCGGGTGGACTTCAAGGGGATCGCCTTCGACCACGCCAAGCACTACGGGGAGTCGACGCGCGGCAACGAATTGCGCTGTACCAGCTGCCACAGCCAGATCGTGCAGGGGCAGCATATGACGGTGACCCAGACGACCTGCTTCCTCTGCCACTTCAAGGACGGACATTTCAACGAGGGGCTGGGCGCCTGCACCCGCTGCCATCAGATCCCGGACACCGAGTACGATCTGGGCGGCGGGGTCAAGTTTCACCACAATCTGGCTTACGAACAAGGTGTCGAATGCCAGAGTTGCCACGCGGATCTGATTCGAGGCAATGGCGGTCGTGCCGCGGGAACGCTGCACCGTCTGCCACAACCGGGAAGACGATCTGAAGCGAATTCGAAGACGTCTTGTTTATCCACAAAACGCACGTGACCGACCACAAAGTCGATTGCATGTCGTGCCACCTCGAATTGCACCATTCCCTCGACGCGAACAAGATCGCCAACTCCGTCTCCGATTGTGCCAAGTGCCATCCGAATCACCACGAGCAGCAAGTGGCCATGCTGGAGGGGACAGGCGCCAAGCTGATACCTGAGCATCAGAGTATCATGGTGGCCGCTCGGTTGTCGTGCTTCACGTGTCACCAACGGAAGGAAGTGTCGGCGAGCGGCAGCGTGTTGATGAAGGCGTCCCTGCAGACTTGTGTCGGATGCCACGCACCGGATGAGATCGAAGGGCTGCGAACGTATCACGAACAGCTGCGCGAGTTTTTGGGTAGTCTGGATTCCGACGCCCAGCGTGTCGAAGGGGCGATGGCCACGGCCACGCTCGAGCCGCTCGACCGTGTGGCTATCGTGCAACGTTTGCATGACTTGCAGCATGACTTGCGTTTTCTGCACATCGGCAACGATATTCACAATAGTCACTATGCGAGTGAGCTTACCAGCAAGCTGCTGGAACAACTGACCGCTTTGTGTCATGACCTGCAGCTTGATCCGCCCGAATTGCAGCTGCCGGAGCCACCGCCGCGCACCATCCCCGGACCCGCCACGTCGGTCCCGTCCGCGCCGGCAGGCTGTCTTGGAACCGGCTGCGGACGCTGCACCAGAGCCAAACGCTGCGGTGGAGCTCGACACGGCGGCGGAGCCCATGCCCTTGGAGCCAACGGCACCTCAGGATCAGACGCCGGATACCCCAGGCAAGGAATAGTGTCTCGTGAAAAAGCTCTTGATCCTGCTTGCCCCACTGCTGATGGTATCGATGGCGGGCCCCTTGCTGCCGCTCTGGGGACAGGACGAGTCGGCCGAGCCAGCGCCGACGGTGGCGGACGAGGACAATCAGTGTATCGTCTGTCACGGTAGTACGGAGGTGATGGAGGGTGACATGCTCCATCTCCTGGTGACACCGCAAATGCTGGCCGGTGACATCCACTGGCAGAAAGGGATCAAGTGCCAACAGTGTCATGGTGGCAATGCCTCGACGCTGGACCTGCGCCAAGCACACGCCATTGAGGACGGTTTTCGCAAGATTGAAAAACCGGTCGATGAGCTGCATTTCTGCGGACATTGTCACGCCAACGAGCAATACATACAGGCGAGCGGTTCCAGGTTGTCGGTGGCCGTGGTGAGTGATTTTCGCGCCAGCGTGCACGGTGTTCAGTTGTTGAACGTCGGTGACGACAAGTCCGCCACTTGTACTTCCTGCCACGCCAAACACGCGATGCGTCCCAAGAGCGATCCGCGCTCTTCGATCAACCCGCTGAATCTTGTCAATACGTGCGGGCACTGTCACCAGCAGCCGCTGGAGAAACTTCTGGCCAGCGACCACAAAGCGGCGGGCGACAAGAACGCGGAGGGTGTGGCCGGCGCGTTGAGCTGCCTGGCTTGCCACAGCGGCGATCCGCACACCATGCAGCCGGTCACCGCGATGAACTCACCCGTGTTCGTACATAACCAGGTCGAGCAGTGCGGGAAGTGTCACGAAACGGCCTTGGCCCAGTATTGGGCGAGCGTGCACGGAAAGGGGCTCCAGGATGCTGGATTGCTCAAGACAGCTGTCTGTGCCAGCTGTCACGGTGCGCACGGAATTCTGATGGCCGAACATCCCGACTCGACGCTCTACGCCACGCGCGTGGCCGAGACCTGTGGGGTCTGCCACCGACTGATCGAAGATCGCCTCCGCCAGAGTGTCCACGGGCGAGGAAGTAACGGGGAAGGGACAACAGGGCCGGGTGGCGCCAACGAGAAACCGGCGGCGGGGGGGACGGTGAAGCGAAAGCCGAGTTGCACCGATTGTCATAAAGGGCATACGCTGATCGATCCGCGGTCTGCGGAGTTTCGCAACCAGGAGTCGAGCCAGTGCGGGAATTGCCATACCGAATTGAATCGTGGTTACGGCATGAGTATGCATGGAGCGCTGTCGAATCTCGGTTACACCGAGGGAGCCAAGTGTTCGGATTGCCACGGCGCGCATGATATCCTGCCGCTGTCCGATCCGAATTCACTGATGTCGCCGCGGAATCGGATTCATACGTGCTCCCAGTGCCACCAGGACATGTCGCCGCGAATGGCCAGTTTCGATCCGCATGCCGATCAGTTTGACGAGAATCGTTCGGCCGTTGTCTACTGGGTCTACCATGGTGTGCTGACGTTCATCGTCGTGGTGTTTGGGTTCTTCGGTTTGCATGCAGTCATCTGGTTCACCCGCGGTTTATTCGATGTGCTCCAGCATGGTCGTCCCAAGGCGTTGGAGCCCGGGACAGCCGGCTATGTTCGTTTCAAGCCTTTTCACCGTGTGGCTCATACGGTCATGGTCGTGTCGTTTCTGGGTCTGGCATTGACCGGTTTGCCGCTGAAGTTCAGTGACTATCGGTGGGCCCAGTGGCTGGCTGCTGCGCTGGGCGGATTCGCGTCGACAGGCTTATGGCACCGCGTCTTCGCGATTTCCATGTTTGGCTGCTTCTTGGCCTACGTCGTGTTGCTGACTCGGCACTACTTCTTGGCACGCCAACAAGGGCGGTCGCGCAAAGATACGTTGTTTGGACCCGATTCTCCGCTGCCGAATCTGCGCGACGCACGGGATTTCGCGGCCATGGTCCGCTGGTTTCTGGGACGCGGCCCCAAACCGACCTTTGAGCGTTGGGCGTACTGGGAGAAGTTCGACTTTTTTGGTGCCACCTCCGATACGATCCTGATCGGATTGAGCGGCCTGATCCTGTGGTTTCCGACTTGGTTCTGCAACTTCCTGCCCGGCGAAGCCGTCAACATCGCAAAAGTCGTGCACTCCACCCTGGCCCTGCTGGCCACCGGTTTCGTGTTCGCCATACACTTCTTCGGCACGCATTTCCGTCCCGACAAATTCCCCATGGATATGTCGATCCTGACGGGAGTTGTCAGCGACGAGGAAATGCAGCACGAACGCCCCGAGGTGCTGGAGCGTCTGCGAGCCGAAGGACGACTGGAAGAGATGCAGACCTGTGCCCCCGCACGTGGCAAACTCTGTGCGGTCCGGATGGGCGGCTTCGTCGCGCTCTTCATCGGCCTGGCTGCCCTGGCCGGCATCATCTGGTCTCTGCTGCCGAAGTAGGCATTGGTCATTGGTCATTGGTCATTGGTCATTGGTCATTAGTCATTAGTCATTGCGTCATTCAGTCATTGGTCATTGGTTACTGGTTACTGGTTACTGGTTACTGGTTACTGGTTACTGGTTACTGGACCGATGTCTTGAATTGTCTCCCGGAGGGATCCAAGCCGGGAACGGTGGGCGGCGAAGCTCGGAACCATGCTGATCGCGAGGCTGGTCTTGCCTCGTTTTCCCATCTTTTGTACAAGACCGCTCTTCATCTCCGGATTTGTCCGTCTGGTCCCAGAAAGGATGGTGGGGGCGATGTCAGCAGCCGCTCGACGCTATGTCGACATGTGGGCCTTTCTCGGCATGCATCCGACGAATATCGAGATTCTGCAGCGACTCAAGTCGGCCGACGATCGCCAGTTCGGTTCCCAGATGGACGTTTGCGGGAATGTATCACAGTGGGATACCAGGACCGGCACGTGGGAGCCGATTTGCCTGGCTGGCATCCGCAGCGACATCTGGAACCCCGACAAATCGGAGTTGGAGAAGACGCTCCGCACGCTCCACAATCAGCGGCGCGAGTATCATCGACGCGGGATCAAGAAGACCGGTGCGCTGTCCGAGCGGCAACAGCAGCGACTGAGTGAGCAACTGAGCCACGATGAGGTGCTGTCGCTGTGTGTCGAAGACATCGAGAAACGGCGGCTGGTCATGAAACTGTTCCGGACCACCGGCCAACGGATTCACTGGACCGGCACGCTCGAAGAAGTTACGACGCGCGAAATTCACAATTCAATCGGTTCCCGCCGCGCAGTGCTGTCGATGGTGGCAGTCCTACCGGGCTATGAGTACTTGACGATCGTCCAGGAGAATCATCGCACGTTTCGCATTCCGCCGATCTACACGTTCTGTTTCTACGACGTAAAGAACATGCGCACCTGGTATGTGAGCATCAAACGGAAATGGTTTTCGATCGGCGCCGATTACGTCATGGAATCGGCAGGGCAACAGATTGGCGAGATTGACGGGAAGCTGATCGGGTTCGGCTACAATGCGTACCTGTCCGTGACCGAACCAAGCCTGGCTGCCAATAGTGATTTCCTCGATCTTGTGACTCTTTTCGCCACGAGTGTCGGTTATCATCGTGCCATGCGCCGCAGCCTGAAGAAACGCATGGCGGCGGCGCAGCAAGGGGATGCCGTACGTCACATCATCGAAGACGAAGAATTCTGGCTGCTCAAGAACCCCCGCCGCCGCGCAGCTTAGCGCGTACGAGTGATGCTAGAGGTGACAGGCTTGAGGCTCCATGGTCGATTCACGACCTACATGGCTGTGCGCGATCCTGGGAACAAACAGTTCCGACCAGAATGATAGCCTGTCGGGGATTCGCTGCAGCCCTGGCAGAGGAAAGTGGCACCCCTCCTGAATTCCCGACTGTTCCCATGATCACGAAAGGTTATTTCGGTGCCGTTTCGGGCTGCTGGAGTGGGTCGTGCCATGCCGCTTCCCCCCCGCCTGCTGGCAAACGCGGCAACGCATGCATTCAACCCGAAGTTACCATCGATCGACCGCAGCGCGGACAACTCTCGGCGTCGGGCGAACAGAGTTTACGGCAGTGCGGGCATCTTTTGCGGCGCGTCGCCCAAGCCATGTACGTAATCAGCGCCGCGACCGGAAAAAGACAGGCGAAAATGCCGAGGATCTCTGCAATGCTGGCCATCGCGAGTGTCTCCCTTGCGAGGCTGCTCGTGTGGTTGAAGCAGTACGATGATCGGATTGTACCACGGATCGTCCGGTATGTGTGCGTCGCATGCGGGAGATCTGCGGAAAACTCGCCGAGATGCTCCCCAACGCAACCAGCGGCCACAGCCCCTTTGCCGCTCCGCCGCACCACTCACGGACGTGGACTCGCTGGCCTATTCGCTGCAAATCAGCAGTGCCAACGCGCCAACTGCCCAATAACCAATAACAAGACTAATGACCAATGACTAATGACCAATGACTAATGACCAATGACTAATGACCAATGACCAATGACCAATAAATCAATGTTCAAACAAGCTCGGCTCAACCACGATCTCACCCACATCGTTGTCGCCTGGTCGGAGATCGAAGACAGGTGAGCCGCGATCCCAAGTCTCTTGTGTACCGTTGATCGTTACTTCGCGGAGATAGCCGGCCTGCTCCTGCCAGAACATGAACTTTCGTTTGCCGGCGGGCACGTTCTTGATTTCGAAATTACCGTCTTTGTCGGTCACTGCCATATAAGGGTGATCTTTGACGACCAGCCAGGCCAGTTCCCAGGAGTGGATCGAGCAACTGATGCGGGCCGGCAGCGTTTCAGCCTTGGGGAATAGCTGGGTATGTGTGGTGCCAGTCGGTACGGTGAGATTAATGGACAGGTTCTTGTGCATGTCGATCTTGACATTGTTGCCAATCGGGTCCGAATTGCGGATCACCAGCTTCTGGGTCGTCCGCAGTAGCGTCACATGCGGCTCGAAACGGCAGTGCGTATTGTCGAGCAGGATGTCGCTATTCGCCGTACCGTTGTAGCTGTCGTGGATCTCAACCGTTTCGCCTCGTCCGATCTGTAGCATGATCATGACGTCTCTGAGGCCGTGGTTTTCGTGGTTGACGATCAGCGACTCTTCAAACAAATCGTATTTTCCACAGACTTCCTGGTCTTTGTCGACCGTGATTTTCTCGGGCACGGGAGCCTCACCGCGGTAGACGATTCGGCCTCGCAGGGTTGCCCATTCTGCAGCCGACAAAAAGTCGGCCGACAACCACGTCAGGACGGCAGCAACGACAATCAACCTGGACATGATGTAGTCTCCTGGGCCCGCGCTTCACGAGTCCTTTGTCTTGAAGCCGAACCGTAAGGCGCCTCAGCGTGAACTGGGCGGCAGGGTGTGATGTGCACCAGGCCGAGGAAACCGCTGCACGGAAACGGGAGTGAACTGACCAATTCGCATTATAGCTCCGTCCCCCCTGACATCACCATTACGCTGCGTCGATGAGGCGAGCGACAGCAGCTTTGGGGGGAGCGAAATCAGGAAGGTGGAAGGCGGCAAGGAGGTCTCCGTGCCGGCACTTCTGCAGCCGGATAGACTCCCTCAAACCAACTCGCTCCTGCCCGTCCCGACCTTTCCCCTGTTTGAAGTTCGATCAGAAACAGGAGGGCGGGCTGCGGCCTGTGCGTGGTGAACGAACTGCCGCCCCGAGCATCGGGGAACTGCCGCGTCGTCGATGCCTGTCTTTTGGGGAGTGGCCGCGACGGTTCGCTGGTGAGGCGTGTCTCTTTGGCGGATGGTGGTCCTGAAACCGGCTTTGCCAGATAGGGAGTTCTCCTATCCTGATGATTCCAGTCTGAGGACGTACCAACATGTCTCAAATGCCATCACTTCGTTTCCGGTCTCCCATTCTCGTGATCGCCATCGCGGCGGGCGTGATTCTCGGATGGGGGGAGCGGCCGCTGCGTGCGGAGGAGCGTACACGGCCGCGCGGACAAGATCGGCGCGATATGCGGCCCAAAGAAGGACGCGGCCCCTCCGGCAGAATCCGTTTGTTGTCCTCGGCTACAACGACCTCGGCATGCACTGCATGAATCAAGACTTCTCGCAACTATGCATCCTACCGCCATTCAACAACCTGCATGCCCAGGTGATCGATCGCCGCGGTGAGGAACCTCGCATTGCCTCCAGTGGTATCTCCGTCTTGTACTCGATTCCAGGCAATACCACCTCGATCACCAAGACAGAATTTCTGGAGCTATGCACCGGCACTATTCGGTGTGCCCCTACGACCGAATCATTGGCCTGACCGGCAACGGACTTTCGGGAGTGCATGGTTCCCACAGGATGCCAACGACTGGGTCGTGACCGGTATTCCGGTCACGCCGCTGGACGATCAGTTGAACCTGAACCCGTACCCGTTAGCGAAGATCGAGGTGGTGGCAGATCGCAGGAAAGTCGTCGCTCACCTCGGCCGTGGTGCCGGTCTCGTGGGAGATCAGCTGCAATCTCTGCCACGCGGGATCGGGGGCTGCGGTCGATCAGGGCATTCTAGCCGATCACGATCGGCTGCATGGGACGCGACTGCAGGCGTCCAAGCCGGTCCTCTGTGCCAGGTGTCATGCGGATCCGGGCCGTGGGGACTGTGGGAGTGGCCGGAGTGAAGTGCGCTGTCTGCCGCCATACACGCTTCCCACGCCTCGCGGCATGGGACGCGTGGAGCATCTGGGTAACACCTGTTATGCTTGTCACCCTGGTTTCCAGACGAACTGTCAGCGGGACGTTCACTTTGCCAAAGGAATCTACTGTGTCGCGTGCCACGGCGACATGGAGGCGGTTGGCAGCCCGACGCGACGC
Organism: uncultured Planctomycetota bacterium; assembly: GCA_963700515.1. Taxonomy (GTDB): domain Bacteria; phylum Planctomycetota; class Planctomycetia; order Pirellulales; family Pirellulaceae; genus JAJRVM01. Next base: position 50,115 of record CAVOXY010000024.1, read on the forward strand.
CCGTGGGTGGATGAGCCGACGTGTCAGAGCTGCCATCAGCGGCGTCGACCCGACTTCCAGTTCGAGGAACCGGGCAGATTATTCAAGGACTCGCACGGCCATCACGGCGTGCATTGTGCTGCCTGCCACGGTAGCCCGCACGCCATCACGCCCACCGTTACGGCCGCCGATAACGTGCAGGCGGTTCTGCAACAGGGGTTTCCAGGTGTGATCCGCAAGTGCACGGTCTGCACGGTCTGCCCATCGAGAGCAACCCGACGAACGGTTCCCTCATGCGCTTGGACGACGATGATTGGGCTGGCGAGGGGGGCCGAGACGATGCACTGAAACGCGGCCGGTATTGAGTGATCTGCGACAGGTGGTAGTGTGCATGGCGGCAGGGTCGCTACCACCTGTCCCGGTAGTCACTGGTCTCAGTCTACCCGGCTCATCCCCGTCACGACGCTGCCGGGCGGCCAACGGGAGACTGGCTGTTGATCGTTGGTCGCCGGGCAGTGTCATATTCGAGATGCCAGGGGGATACCACCACGCCGGCGGTTTCTGGCGTTTGCAGGCCGACTGATGCGGACGGTGCCTGGCACGGCTGGTCGGTTGTGTGTGGGAGAAGCGGCTGTTTTCTTCGAGTGCAAGTGCCTATACTGGACCCAATCGGAATGGTGCGACAGGTCACGTCCGTGCCGGCGGTGGCGAACCGTCGACTGGCAGTCGGCCCGTTTTGCGTGGCGGTCGCCGTGCGCGGAGAACATGCTGCGGTCACGATTCCGCCATCGTACCTGTTCCGATGTGACTTGCTGCGGGTTGTTTATGGTGGGGCTGGGCGAGCGCATTGTCGACGGTTTGGCGGTTTCTTTGCCGCTCGGGCGATAACACGCGGCAGGTGCTGATTACTGTACGAATCATACGCAGTGTGAGTGGCTTGGGCCGGCGGCATTTTGGCGGTTTTGCAGTGCGCATGCCACTTATCATGATAACCGGGGAATCGAGACTCGCCGTGCCGGACAGATCCAAGCCCACTGACGAAGCGGCGTCGACCGCGGAACCGACCGATGGTTCGCTGCTGAGCCGGTTTCGCCGCGGTGAACAAGATGCGGCCACGGCCATCTATTTGCGGTATGCGAAGCGATTGCAGTTGTTCGCGCGGTCGCAGGCTGGGAAGGACCTGGCCGTCCGTCTTGATCCGGAGGACGTGGTGCAGTCTGTGTTCCGCACGTTTTTTCGCCGTGCCGCGGAGGGGCACTACGTCATTCCGGACGGCGAAGAGCTGTGGAAGCTGTTCTTAGTCATCGCCTTGAATAAAGTGCGAAGGCTGGGCGAGTTTCACCGGGCCGCTAAACGTGATGTGGGGCAGACGACTGCGTTGGAGAAGGTCGAGGAGTGTGTGAGCGGTCAGCAGCAATTGGATGAGCAGTCATACAATGTGTTGCAGATGACGGTCGACGAACTGCTGGTCGACCTCCCCGAAGTCCAGCGACGGATGGTCACGATGCGGATCGAGGGGCACGGCGTAGAGCAGATCGCCGAGGTCACAAAACGTGCCAAGCGATCGGTGGAGCGCGTGCTCCAGAAGTTTCGCAGTCGGCTGAGCGAAGTGTTGCGCGAGGACTAGGTTCGTAAACCTCATGAACGATCGTTTCCAGCAACTCGATGACTACGTTGAGGCATATGAGGCTGCACGTGAGCTGGAAGTGCACCTCGACGTGGCGGACTTCGTGCCGCCGGCCGATCACCCGCAGTGGGGTGAAACGATTGTCGAGTTGGTCCGCGTCGACTTGGAATATCGTTGGCGGAGCGGGCATGGCCGGAGCGTCGAGCAATATCAGGGCCTGTTTCCCGAGGTCTTGCAGAGGGGCGAAAACCTGGAGAAAGTCGCTTTCGAGGAATATCGACTGAGGCGATTGGCCGGGGACTGCGTGACCCGTGACGACTTCCGCCAACGCTTCGCCATCGACACCGATGATTGGCCGGAGTTGCCCCTGGGTGATGCAGGTTCGCAAGCACCGACGTTGTCGTGCCAGGATGCTGGTTTGCGCGAGTTGTCCCAATGGGCACCTCAGTGGTCGGAGCGGATGGCCGCCGCAGCTCGCGAGATGCCACAGGTCGGGGACCGATTCGAGGGGTTCGACCTGGTCGGTGAGTTGGGGCGCGGAGCATTTGGTCGCGTTTTTCTGGCGCGGCAAGACGACTTGGCTCGGCGCTTCGTCGCACTGAAAATCACACCGCAGTTCTCCGAAGAATCTCAACGGCTTGCCCAGCTGCAGCATACGAATATCGTACCCATCTTTTCCGTCCACCGGACGGAACGTTTGCAGGCGATTTGCATGCCGTTTCTAGGACCCAATACGCTGGCCGATCTGCTGAGAACATTTGAATTGTCCCGCGCCTGCCGCTGTCCGGTAGAGCGATTGTGAGTACGATAGCCGTCCGGACAGCATCGACCATCATCGATGACACCGCCGTGCTCGACGCGATGGCGGCGGTCCGCGGGCGGAGCGAAGTTGCGGCGGCAACGTACGGCAGCGACGTGATCCATCGCTTGGGGAATATGAGCTATTTGAATGCCGTCGTGTGGATCATGTCCCATGTTGCCGACGGGCTGGCCAGTTCGCACGAGCATGGAATTGTGCACCGCGACTTGAAACCGGCCAATATCTTGCTCACCGATGACGGCGAACCACTGATTCTCGACTTCAACCTGGCCACGGATCGGTCTGCCATCGATGCCACCGCCGCACTGATTGGTGGCACGCTTCCCTATATTGGACCGGAGCATCTGCGGGCTTTGCGCGATGGTGGCGATGTCGGACCGGAGAGCGACATCTACAGCCTGGGCGTGATCCTGTTTCAAATGCTGACCGGCCGCTTGCCCTACCCGCTGCGACAAGGTTCGTTTCGCGAAATCATCGGGCAGATGCTGGAAGATCGGCGGCAGCCCATTCCGCCAATTCGAGCGTTGAACTCCGCCGTGACACCAGGGTTGGAGAGCATCGTCACACGGTGCCTGGCGACAGAGCCTGCTCAGCGCGATCTCACCGCACGCAGTCTGCAGGAGGACCTGCAGCGACATCTGGATCACCGACCGCTCCGTTATGCGTCCAATCGCAGCATCGTGGAACGCTGCCAGAAATGGACACGCAGGCACCCCCGATTGGCCTCGGCCAGCACCGTGGCAGTGCTCAGTGGCATCATCCTGGTGGCTTTGGTCGCCGCTGTCTGGACACGCAGTAATCGACTGGAAACGGCGCGCGCTCGTGAAGCACTTCGCCAGTTTGAGTCGGAGTTGGACAGGTCGCGGACAGTGCTCAACTCACCTTACGTGGATGATCGGGATCTCGATGCAGCCGTCGGCTCCGCCACCGACGCGCTGAATCGTCTGGGCGTCACGACGCCAGAGGGCCTGGAAGTCCAGCCGGTTTTCAGGTGGCTCAGCGAGGAGGATCAACGTCGGCTGAGAAGCGATGCGGCGGAGTTGCTCTATCTGCTGGCAGGTGGAAAAGCCCAGCAGGCCGTGCGGGATCCGACATCAAACCAGCATCATCTCTGGCTCAGCGAAGACGCTCCGGCTCAACTCGCTGATCGGGACCGTCCGCGGCGTTTCCGATGATGCTCCGGCGACCGCGCTGCAACGTGCTCGTTTACTGGTGGCGGCCGGTCGCCAGAAGGAATCGGAGCAGGTGTTGGAGCAGATGAAGACAGGCTCGAGCCGGGCAGTTGATGTCGGCACGCTGGCATACGAACAAGCCGAACAGCACCAGTATCGAGCAGCCGCGCGGTTGCTGGAACAGCTCAGACAGGTCGCCCCCCCCGATCACACACTCTGGTTCAGCCTCGGCAACTGCTACTTGAGTGGCGGATGTATGCGCGAGCCGAGGAGAGTTATACGGCGGCCCTTTCCCTGCGGCCAGATTTCGTGTTGGGATTCGAACATCGCGGGATCGCTCGCATGCTTGCCGGCGACCAGGCCGGTGCCGGGCGCGGGCGATTTCGACGCGGCGCCGTGCGCTGAATCCCGATTCCCAAACGGCCCTGGTGAATCGGGCGATTGCCTACCAGGAGCTGGCTGGATCGCGGCAGCCGGATCGGCCTCCGGCAGGCGATCGCGGCGCGGCCGGGCAGGGTGCGTCGTCGTTGGCCGTCCCGTCGGCGGAAGACGACACGCTCGTGTCCCAGGCTTGGCTGCAGCGCGCCATGGACGATTTGACACGGGCGCTTGATTTGGGCTGCACGCAGACCCGTGTCTATTTCCTCCGCTCTCAGCTGCGAAGGCAAGCGGGTGACGTCGCCGGCGCCGAAGCCGATTATCGCGAGGGGATGTGCCGCCCGCCCAGCGATGAACTGAGTTGGATCGCCAGAGGCGTCGCTCGCCTCGTGGAGGAGCCGTCTGAGGCGTTGAGCGATTTCCGCCAGGCACTGAAGTGGAACCCCCATTCGATTACGGCGCTGCAAAACATCGCCCACGTGCTTGCCGAACGGATGGGGGATCTGCCGTCCGCGGTTGTCACACTTGATCAGCTGATCGCTTTCGATCCGTCCAACGCGGCGGTGCTGGCCAGTCGCGGTGTCCTGCTGGCCCGGCTAGGACAACGTGAGGCCAGCCAGCGCGACGCCGTGGCGGCGCTGGCAGCCAGCGGCGAGCCGTTTTTGCAGTATCAGGTCGCCTGTATCTATGCGCCGACTGCTGACGCGCAGCAGGAGGACGAGCAGGCCGCGCGATTCAACTGATAGCCCGGGCACTACAGGCGGACGCGGCGCTTGTTGAAATCGTTTCTCAAGATCGAGACCTGGCAAATCTGCGGGACAATCCAGCACTGCGTGCCCTCCTGTCGGCTGCCAGCACCGTACATCAGGCGGCCGGGGAGTAGCCACCCAAAGATGGCTGTTGCGGTTGGCTCTCTCGCGTCATGGGGCTGCCCTGATCATCCCTTCTGCTGGCATGACGGTGCGACGGAAAGTGCCCGTGTCCTCGTCCTTCTGGCAAGTCAGCTTTTCTTGAGGAGCGGTCTGTTCGCTTGCCAACTGTGCCGCGGATGAATTACAATGCGGTCCGTGCAAAGTGTCTAGGCTTTGCCGGTGCGAATTGCTCTTCCAGGGTCGGAACTACGTTCTTTGCCGGTCGATCAAGGCTTGCTTGTGCACTTTCCGCGTTCATTTCGGAAAGTCGCCAGGAGGTGTTCTTCAGACTTGGCTGCCTGCCGTCGCAAGGACGTCGGGATATTTCTGGAGCGTATGTCAGCGTGTATCCGCATTGTCGTGTGGGCGCGAATGCCGTTGCTGCTGGCAGTCAAAGGATGAGTGGCCGTTGACGAGTTCGTGGTTTGCCGGCGTCTGCTCTCGCCGGTCCGTCGTGCCGTCGTGCCGCCGCGTGGGCTTGGTCGGTCGAAATGAGCAGGCTTTCGCGGAATAAGTCAAGATTTCTGGCAGTAACGAGCACTCTATTCGACTACCAATACTAGAGAGTGTCGGATTTTTCCAGTGCACCAGTGGCTACCGATCTCAGTTGCTATGATCAAGGGGTTCCCATGTTCGGTCGCCCAGCGAAAAAATCACGTCCAAAGGGGAGTGTCTCCCGATACCGATCGGTTGGGCAGAATCGGAGTCGCGTCACGCGTCGCTTGAGAGTGGAGTCCTTGGAGTCACGGTTGATGCTGCATGCCGAGGGGGTGAGCTTGGACCAACGGCTCCGATCTCACCATCAGCTTTGCACCTGACGGAACCGACGTAGCCGGTCAGGCCAGTGGCTTGTTTGCGGAGCTGGAGACGCCGCAGACCGCCGTCTGGCAGGACGCGGTCCTGAGTGCCTTTCGGACTTGGGCTCAATACACTACCACGAATGTCCAAGTGGTGACCGACAGTGGGGACCCCTTCGGAGTTGCTGGTCCAACGCAAGGGGATCCTCGCTTTGGCGACATACGGATTGCGGCCGTGCCACTTTCGTCTGACGTCATTGCCATCTCCGTTCCTCATGACGAGTTTATTTCCGGCACATGGGCGGGCGATGTGCTCATCAATTCGAACGCCCTTTTTGCCAACGTGGATGAACTGTTCTCGGTAATGTTGCACGAAGCGGGACACGTATTTGGGCTGGGGCACAGCAACGATCCCGCTTCGCCCATGTTCTTTCACGGTGTGTCGCTGGCTGTGACGCCGACCGCACAGGACATTGCTGATCTACGCGAGGCCTATGGCACGCCTGTCCAGAGTGAAGAACGAAGCGACGAATCGCGACACGATCGATCGCGTGACGACGAGTCGCACGAAGCGAAGGGTGAGAGGCGCGAAGATTCGAGATGAAGACGAACATGGGGAGCCGTCTCGCGTGGGGTTGCCTACCGATGTGCAATACGTTTATGCCAACTCTGACCAGGCCCTTCATTACGTGTCGTCGGGCGTGATCGATTCCGCGAAGGATGTTGATACCTTGCGGCTCTCAGCAGGGGACGCCGAAGCAGACGGGTTCAGGTTTTTGACGGTGACCGTCCGCGCCACGGAGCCTAGGGGCCTGATACCGCAAGTAGAAGTCTTTTCGAGCGAAGGCACGAAACTGGACGGGCAGGTGTTGGCCAACGCGAACGGTACGTTCGTGCTGCAGGTGGCCGATGTCAGCCCCGAGGAGAACTATGTGGTTCGCGTACGGGGAGCCGACTCAGCAGGGCCATTTCAAGCAGGTGGTTATCAGCTGGAAGCTCAGTATGTCGATCATCCGGCACAACTCGAGACGTTCGTGGCGGACACGCTCAGCAGTGCCAAGCCGCAATCCGAGCAGTCTGTGCAGGTCAACGAGACGACTTTGGCGCATTTCGTACTGAGCGTGGATCCGGTGAAAACAGCCGCCTCCGTGGCTCTCTGGGCGGTGATCTACGACGCTGCCGGCAGTGTCGTGGGGCGGTTTGCGGCGCATGCCGGCGAATCCCGCTCGAGCGGGACGTTACTGCTGACGCCCGGTGACTATCGCTTGGAACTGACGGCCGCTCGACCCGATAGCGGATCGCTGCCGGACGTGGGTTTCCAATTGCTGGGCAAGACGATCTCGTTGCCGATCGGGCCGGGAATTCCCGATCCGACGCGAGCGCCATGCTTCCGCGTCTTAATCTCGGAGGGGGGGCAAACAACCAATTCCCACCCGGCCTGGCGGTTACCGATCCGATCATTTTTCCGGGACCGATCAACATGCCGAGTCCGCCTCAACCGATGATTGTCAGTCCGCCGTGGACCGACCCGAGTTGGTGGTACTGGCGCGGCGGCCCGCTGGCGGGAAACTTTCGCCGCCTGATCCCCTAGGAATGGTTCAACAATAACTTCGGCATTTCTCAGAGGGTGGCACTTTCCTGAGCGAGCACACTAATCGCAACCATCACGACGAGTCGTCAATCGCGAGCGGAGCCAGTGCTGAAGCGTGTCTTCACGCTTTACCTCCAGTGGCCCATCCGTGAAGTGGTCAGCGGGGGGCTTGCTTCCACACTGGCTCCGCTCGCGGTAAGCGTTTCTCATTGTTCGCAATGTCTTCGGCGCTCGCTCAGGAAAGTGGCACCCATCCACATTGCGGAAGTTATTTTTCCCACATTCCCTAGCGTTGGCTCGTCCCACGAACGTCGTCGGGCACGGAAACAATCCCTACCACAACAGGGCGCGCGCCAGAAATAACGCGCCTTGGGCTCCTCGCTGTCGCGCCTGATCGTCCCATACGCCTTCGGCCACCGTGACCCACGATTCGCGACCGGTGATGGCGGCCGCGCCGAAATTGCCCAGTGTGGCACCACGCTCGGGTACCAGCACACGCTCGGTGGCACGCACGACGCACAGTCTCTGCGGATCGACTTGAGCCACGAACAAAGGTGCTCGATGGCGCATGATATGGTCGTTTTCCGCGCCCCGCCGTGTATAAACCAGGAACAAGCCGTCTCCGTGCGCCAGCCAATGCTGCTGAGTGTTGTACGATCCCAGTTCTTGTCCATCGTCAAATTGCCAGGGCTTGATCGCCGCGTAGTCGAGTCCATTGTCGCTGGCCGTCACATACCCCGCCAGATCGTTGCGGAGCGTGAGGTAGTATCGGCCTTGAAAGAGCAGCAAGGACGGTTCACACAGTCCCCTGACGACGGGAAGTCGGAGAATATTGCCGTGCTGGACAAACTTCAATTCGTCATTCACCAGCCGGCAACGGGCGATTGTGACTTCGAACGGTACGTTAGCCGACTTGGCAATGTAGAGTGGCAACAGGAAGTGATCAGCGGGCTCACCAGCCGGAGATTGGCCTGGTTCGCACAAGAACTGAGCACACGCGCAGCGGGCGAAGGTAAATGCTTCGTCTTGTGGCATTTCCAGACGCCGCCAGCGAGTCCACCGCTCGGTGGCAGGGTCGAAGAGCGTGTAAGCAGTTTGGTGAGCACGCGGTTGATCCTCCAGTTGCGTACCGTCGGCGCTGTAGCGTACTTGGGCTCCGATCGCGATGACCCGCCGCGCGGCGGGCGCCCAGCAAGGCGTGACGTCGGCGACAGCGATGTTGATATTACCGTCACGCTCCCAATCCAATTCGCTGGGTAATGTCGGCTGAGTCCAGGTGCGTCCCAGATCGCGTGTCAACATGAAGTACAAGCCAGAATAGTAGTCGGATCTTTGCAGATGCTGCTGCAGGGTCATGACCACAGTGGGTGGGGTTGCCTCGTCGTCGCTGGGGATCGCCGCAGCGCGAGGATGAAACCACAAGAACTCCCCGTCGTCGTGCTGCAATACCGTGTCCAATTGAATCTGGTAGTCCACCGCCGTTACCCCAGGCGGTGATGCTTGCTGTCCACCCACCGGACGTGTCGCCGGCAGCCAGGCTGCTGCGATCACGAGGAACCACCGGCTGGCGAGCAGGATAACTCGCGAAAACAGCCGCGGTGTGTCAGCTCTGTCAGTCATGTCGCGCCTCATGTGCTCTGGAGTTTAACGTCTCGGTCACCGCATTCTACCAGGATTACAGCAAATGGACCGCCAGTGCGGGCCGCTGAAAAGTTGGCCCTTGGACGCTGTTATGCCGTGTGCAGCGGCGACCATGGTTGTTCCCTCCGGCGGGGCCACAACTGGTCAGCTACTCGGGCGGCCATCCGCCATCTCCGGCTTCCGTCGGGTTTATCCCGGCGGGGCCACAACTGGTCAGCAACTTGGCGGCCATCCGCCATCTCCGGCTTCGGTCGGGTTTATCCCGGCGGGGCCACAACTGGTCAGCAACTTGGCGGCCATCCGCCATCTCCGGCTTCGGTCGGTTTTATCCCGGCGGGGCCACAACTGGTCAGCAACTTGGCGGCCATCCGCCATCTCCGGCTTCGGTCGGGTTTATCCCGGCGGGGCCACAACTGGTCAGCAACTTGGCGGCCATCCGCCATCTCCGGCTTCGGTCGGGTTTATCCCGGCGGGGCCACAACTGGTCAGCAACTTGCTAACTTGGCGGCCATCCGCCATTTCCGGCTTCCGTCGGTTTTATCCCGGCGGGGCCACAACTGGTCAGCAACTTGGCGGCCATCCGCCATCTCCGGCTTCCGTCGGTTTTATCCCGGCGGGGCCACAACTGGTCAGCAACTTGGCGGCCATCCGCCATCTCCGGCTTCCGTCGGGTTTATCCCGGCGGGGCCACAACTGGTCAGCAACTTGGCGGCCATCCGCCATCTCCGGCTTCGGTCGGGTTTATCCCGGCGGGGCCACAACTGATCAGCAACTTGGCGGCCATCCGCCATCTCCGGCTTCCGTCGGGTTTATCCCGGCGGGGCCACAACTGGTCAGCTACCGACAGGCCATGACACACCGTCGGTCGAGTCCCCAACGTGCCATCCCACCGGCACGCCTTCGAGACCGAATCAGGCCGCGGCCTGATTCGGATTGGCGGAGCGCCGTTTTGCCTTTGGATACCCGCCTCGGCCGGGTGGCATGTGTTCTTGTTTTGGGGCCGGAGGCGAATAGACTGGTGGATGTTGACAGTGGAAAGCGGTGCCCAACACTTCAACAATGCACAGGGAACACGGTGCTGCTGATTCCGCATTCCGCACTCGCTGGTCATTCGGGTCGTGAAAGTCAGCAAAGCCAGACGCTTTGAAGCTCTTCTCGGCTGCGGGCGCAGCGGCCGCGTTAGGAGACTTGGAAATGACATTCTCTCGCTTGGCGTGCCTGGGTGTGTGTTGGATCAGTCTCTTTGCTGGCCACACTCGCCTGGAATTGGCTGCCGCTGCTGGAGAACCGTCTCTTGCGCCGGGTTGTCGGTTGGCCGCGTTTTCGGCGGACGTGACGATCCCGTTGGGGCACCGCTGTATGGGAATCCTGCCGACCAAATCTCAACGGATCGCCGATCCGTTGTATGCGCACGGATTCGTGCTGTTGGGAGCGGATGATCCAATTGTGCTCTGTGCGGTCGATTGGTGCGAGATCCGCAACGGTGCGTACGATCAATGGCGTGACGCGCTTTCTGAGGCAGCCGGTACCAAGCGAGAAAGGGTCTTGGTCTGCCTTGCATCAACACGATGCACCGGTGGTGGATCAAGGTGCGGGGAAGTTGTTAGAGGAAGTCGGGCTCAAAGGAGAGCTCTATGACGAGGCGTTTCACGATGCTACGGTGCGGCGAGTGGCTACTGCTTTGAAGGACTCGCTGGCCGCGGCCCAACCGGTTACGCATCTGGGGATCGGGGAAGCACCGGTCGATTCGGTTGCCTCCAACCGGCGGATCGTACACGAGGGTGGGCGAGTGGCGTTCGACCGAGGGAGTCGCAGCGGAGCCGACGCTTTCTATCGCGATCAACCCTCAGGGCTGATTGATCCGCAGTTGAAGACCATCTCGTTCTGGAACGGTGACCAACCACTTCTGGCGTTGCACGCATATGCCACACATCCGATGAGTTACTATGGTGGTGGTGAGGTCTCGTCGGATTTCGTCGGATTGGCTCGTGACCGGCGCCAGCGTGACGACTTTTCCGTGAAACAGATCTATATGAGCGGCTGTAGCGGGGATGTGACGGCCGGCAAATTCAATACGGGATCGACGGACGATCGCTACGCCTTGCGAGATCGCCTGTATCAAGCGATGGTCACAGCTTGGCGGAACACCCAACGTCGTCCCCTTGAGCAATTCATCTTTCGGAGTACGCCGCTGTCGCTGGGATTCCACCCCGCTCCACATTTGACCGAGGCCGCCCTGACGCAGCGACTGCACGATTCGGACCAGAGTGTTGAGAAACGTATTCTCGCTGCCATGGGCTTGTCGAGTCGCCAGCGCGTGTTGGCTGCGGAGCCGATCGATGTAGTGTGCGTCGATTTTGGCCCGGCCCAGATTGTCTTGCTGCCTGGCGAGTCGTTTGTCGGCTACCAATTGATGGCACAAGGAATGAGGCCCGACTCGTTCGTGTTGGCGATCGGTTACGGCGAGTGTTGGCCCGGCTACATTCCCACCGAGTCGGCGTTTGAGGACGGCTTCGAGGACTCCTGGTTGTGGGTCGCTCCTGGATCCGAGCAACGCATGCGCGAGGCTCTGCAGAGAGTACTTGTGGGCAAGTAATGCGCCTCGATCCGCTTTGACACATTGGGCGGATTCTGATACGGTTCCGCCCGCTTTTCAATTCTGGAGGGCGATCTGCGCCTAGATAGGATTGCGCGAAGATGGGAATATTGCGTTACCCGAAATTCGGATTTCGAATTTCTGCCGTACAAAGCGCCCCAAGGTCGCGAAACGCTATTTAGGTGGATTTTCAGGAGTGTCGGTGCGGCGTGCGGCCAGCTGCGTTATCGGAGCGAAAAGATCATGACGCCTCGCAAGAGGTCAGCATTGGGAGCCTGCATTGTCGTCGCCGTTACCGCTTACATGGCGTACGTCGGTGCCTCGTCCAGCTGGAAATACTATGTCACAGCCGACGAATGCCTGGCCGATGTGACGCGTTTCGAGGGCCTGCGGGTACGTGTCAGTGGTGCCGTCGCGCCGGGTTCGCTGCAAATCTCGCCGCAGAGAAACAGTGCTAGCTTCTGTTTGCAGGGACAGACCGGCTCATTGGATGTCGTCTACCAGGGTCCACTGCCGGACAATCTCACGGAGTCGATGGATGTCGTCGTGGAAGGACGATGTGAGGCGGGCGGCAAGATCGTGGGAGACAAGGTTCTGACACGTTGTGCCAGCAAGTATGAGTCGACGGAGCAGAACGACTCGACGTCGGTCCCGACCGTGTCGCTAACGAGGGAGAAGCGATGAGAGTGGTCGGCGAGCTATGCCTTCTGGTGGCCTTTATTGGTTCAGGTTTCGCCGCTTTTGCACACCTGACCCAGCGCGGACGCGATCACAGATTCCTGCGCAGGGCGGGGACGTTTGCTTCGCTGTTGAGCGTCTTGGCGCTCTCACTGGTAACCGTGATACTCGCCTGGGCGCTGTACTGCAAAGACTTTTCCTACACGTACGTTGCCCATTATTCCAGCCAGCTCCTGCCCTGGTATTACTCCCTGTCGGCTCTGTGGGTCGGTCAGGCGGGTTCGCTGTTGTTGTGGGCTTGGTTGTTGAGTCTGCTGGCCGTCCTGTTTCGCTGGTGGCCGGGCGAACGAACGAGTTCCTTGCGGTCACCGGCCTTCGGCGTGTTGATGGGATGCTTGTGTTTCCTGTTGGCGGTGTTGGTGTTCGCAGCCGATCCGCTGGAGGCGAATCTATCCAACGTGCCGGAAGGGGTGGGATTGAGTCCCCTGTTACAGCATCCGGCAATGCTGATTCATCCTCCCATTATCTTCCTGGGATACGCGCTGTGGACCGTACCGTTCGCGCTGGCGGCGGTCGCTTTGCTCACCGGTGAACTTGACGCGAGCTGGATTCGTCAGGCCCGCATTTGGGCATTGCTGGCCTGGGCCGTATTGGGTGTGGGCATCTTGTTGGGAGCCGAGTGGGCGTATGAAGAGCTGGGCTGGGGCGGCTATTGGGCTTGGGACCCGGTCGAGAACGGGTCGCTACTCCCTTGGCTGACCGGCACCGTGCTGATTCACAGCATGATGGCCTGGCAGCACCGTCGGATGCTCAAGAAAACGGCGTTGATCTTGGCCTTCGTCACCTTTGGTCTGAGCAACTTTGCCACCTTCCTGACACGCAGCGGCGTGTTCAGCAGCCTACACGCTTTCAGCCAGTCGCCGATCGGTTGGCTGTTCCTCGGTCTCATGATCGCGATCGGGATGGGAGGAGGCGTGTTGCTTATCTTGCGCTGGCAGCGACTCGCGCCGGAGCGAACGATCGACAGCGTAATGAGTCGGGAGGCGGGGATCGTTATCAGTTCATTGGCTTTCTTGCTGCTGGCGTTCGTGGTCATTGGCGGCACGCTCAGCAGTGCCGTGACGAGTGCCGTCACGGGGAAGGCGATGTTGGTGGGACCGGCCTTCTACAACAACGTGATGATGCCGACCGGCCTGGTATTGTTGCTGCTCACGGCTGCCGTGCCCCTCTTGCGCTGGGGTGGTTCTCCGACGCAGCCACAGCGTCGAGCGCTATTGGTATCGGGAATTGCCGGCGTGGTTGGCGTTGTGATTGCCCTGATCTGCGGTATTCGTCATCCCGTTGCCCAGGCAGTTGCCGGCTTGGCGACGTTCGCGGTGGCGGCTCTGCTGGGCAGCGTGGTGGTCGAGGCCCGGCGTTATGCCGGCAACCGGCTCCTGGCGGGTGTGGGTGCGATTCTTCGGTTGCAGCGTCGGCAGTATGCCGGGTTCGTGGTTCATCTGGGGTTTGTCTGCCTGGCGGTGGGGATTGCAGGTTCTTCGCTGGGCAAACGTGAAAAAGGTTTCGTGATGAACAAGGGCGAGACGGTCGAGTGGGCCGATCGACAAATCCATCTCGTTCGCTTTGTCGAGCGACAGTTGCCCGACATCATGGTTGGCGAAGCCGAGTTGGAAGTTACGGACAAAGCAGGCAGCGTTGTGCTGCTGCGACCGGCTCAACATTTCCATCGATTGTCGGAGATCTACACGACCGAAGTGGATATCGATACCGGCTGGACCGGGGATTTCTACACGATTCTGCACAGCGGCGGCACGCAGGGGCAACTGTACATGACGTTCGTCGAGAACCCATTGATGCGTTGCATGTGGCTGGGTGGTGCCATCATGGTTGCGGGTACCGGTATACGCTTATGGCCATCGCGGCGGCGGTCGAGGAAGGCCCGACAATCCCGTCCGTACGGGGATGACGTGCGTGTTGATCTGGCCGTGTCGAGTCATCGCAAGGTCGCAGCATGAAGTGAGCTTGCGCAGTGTTCGCCGCCATCAGGATTGATAACGGCTTCGAATCGAAACAGACGGACGTGACTAGTGGTGAATAGCTGGACAGCGCCGCTTTCGCTTTGCCTCCGCTGGGCTTGCGGCTTGTTGTCTGAGTTGTAGGACAGGCTTCCAGGAAAGTGGCACCCGCCGAGTGTCCGTGCATTTCACGAATCGATCAACCACGAACCAATCAGGATTGATGTGTGAGTCGAAACGCCGGTGGCAGAACGCTGCGCGACGCCGACATTCCCTTGCAGGCGTGCGGTTTGAGCAAGGAATATGGCCACCGATCGGTGTTGCGCGGGATTGACACTCAGGTCCTGGCCGGTGAGTTAGTCGGCCTGCTGGGTGCCAACGGCGCCGGCAAGACGACGTTATTGGGTTGTCTCGCCTCCATCGTTCGTCCCACGTCCGGCGAAGTTCGCTGGTTTGGAGAGTCCACCTTGACTCCATCACGACGGCGATGCCTTGGCATGGTCTCGCACGAAAGCCGCTTGTACGGACAGTTGACGCTAACAGAGAACCTCGTCTTTGCGGCGCGCATCTACGGCGTTGGGGATGCCGCGGGCGTGGCAGAACGCCTGTTGTCGCAGGTTGGCCTGAGTGCGCATGGAGGGCGGTTGCCCGCGCAAGTATCGCGTGGCATGTGCCAACGGGTGGCGATTTCGCGGGCGCTGCTGCACGAGCCGCCGATTCTGCTGCTGGACGAGCCCTTCTCGGGGCTCGATACGGAAGGGGTCGAGTGGTTGACGGACGTGTTGCAGGGTCTGAAGAAGATGGGACGCGCCATGTGTGTCGTTACACACGATGCCGCCAAACTGAATCATCTGGCGGACAAGATGTGGCAGTTGCGCGGTGGGAGACTGCGAGAAATCGCTGCCGCTGACGCCGCGGCAGGGGAGGGGACGATGACACACGAAACCATGACGCACGAAACCAATTCTGGCAGACGCGCGGCTTGACGGGGAGAAGGCGAGTTACGGAGGACTTCTGTGCTAGCGCATTTCTGGTGGATCATCCAGAAGGATTTGATGAGCGAGTTACGTGCTCGCCGTACCTGGCCAGCCATGTTGGTGCTGGGTGTCGTTGTGGCGCTGGTCTTCAGTTTGCAGATGGACTTGTTGCTGGACCAGAAGCAGCGCGTGGTCGGTGGGTTGCTGTGGCTGGCGATTTTCTTTGCGGGCATGACTGCCGTCGACCGATCCTTCGCCGTGGAGCACGAGGAAGGGTGTTGGCAAGGCCTGAAGCTGTTGCCGGTGGGCCCCAGCACGTTGTTTCTCGCCAAGTGGGTCGTCAACGTGGTGGCCTTGTTGGCTTTGGCCGGACTGTTGATCCCATTGTTCTTTGTGTTGGGCGAATTCCCGCTCTTGCCACATGCTGGTGGGATGTTGCTGATCGCGGCACTTGCTTGTCCCGGCCTGGCGGCAGTTGGAACGCTGGTCAGCGCTTTGGCGATTGGCAGTGGTCGAGGAGGGAGTCCCCTGGTTTTGGTCGTGCTGCCATTGGTGATTCCCGTGGTATTGGCGGCGGCCGAATGTACACGTCTGGTGGTCCAAGGGCAGATCGACGATTCATGGTGGCGTTGGATCCAGTTGCTGGGCGCGTTTGCCGTAATTTTCACGACTGCCGGCACGTTGTTGTTTGAGTATGCGATCGAGGATTGACGCGATGCAAGACGGTAAGGCACGGATCCCTATGTTGGGTGTGGTGTGGCAATTGGCGGTGGTAAGTCTCTTAGCAGGGGCGATCGCGGCTGCCTGCTTGCTCGCCCCCACGGAAGTCACGATGGGGCATGCACAACGAATCGTCTACTTGCACGTTCCGGTCGCCTGGTTAGGTCTGCTCGGGTTTCTGGTGATGGCCGGCTGTGGCATGTTCTATCTGATGTGCCGCAACCTGCTGTGGGATCATTGGTTCCAGGCGGCGGGAGAGGCAGGTTGGCTGTGTACGAGCCTGACTTTGGTCACCGGCTCCTTGTGGGCTCATGAAGCGTGGGGAACGTGGTGGGTATGGGACCCGCGGCTCACGGCGGCTTTCATCATGTGGTGTGTCTTTTGTGGGATCTTGATGGTCCGCTCGGGACTGGAGGATCCACATCGCCGGGCTCGCGTCGGCGGCGTGCTGGCCATCCTGGGTGCCTTGGATGTTCCCTTGGTCATCATGGCGACGCGCTGGTTTCGCGGACTGCATCCCGTCTCGCCGAAGATGGATCCGATGATGCGCATCGCGCTGTTGGCCTGCGTGGTGGCCTTCACCGTGTTCTTTGCCTGGCTGGTCCATCACCGCCGCCGACAAGTCACGCTGCAGCAACTGGCGATACGTCTGGAGAGCCAGGCTGACAGGGAGAGTTCGTAAGGAAACCGACATCGCAAACAGGGAGTTGGGCATGAACACTTTTGTGGCAGGATACATCATTGTGTGGGCATCGGTCGTGCTCTATGTCGGGAGTATGGCTCGCCGGCAACAGCGTTTGATTCGGCAATATGACGAGCTGCGCCGGCAGGTGGAGCGAGCCGGTGACGAGGACATTTCGATACAGCGAGCCGCCTGACGCGAGGAGGGGACCTGATCGTGGTAACAGGATTAGCCACATTACTGTTTCGCCTTGGCCGCGAGCGATCCGGCGGGGCACGTCACCGGCACGATCGAAGGTGTGGTGGTGAATGCCTCGCAAGGCAACTCGCCGGTCGCCCAGGCGGAAGTGATTCTGCAGGTGCAGTTGGAGGGCGCGTTCGCTCCGGTGGAGAAGACCCAGGCAGATGCACTGGGCCGCTTCCATTTCGACAATTTGCCGGTAGGCCCCGAGGCATTCTATTTGCCCGGCGCAACGCGAGATGGAATCTTCTATCCCGGACGGCGCATTGAGCTGTCGTCCACCCACCGCACTGCCCATTTGACCGTGCCGGTCCACGATGCGGTCCGGCACCCCAATCCACTGGTGATTCGGCAGCATGAGGTTGTGCTGCGTGCCGAACCCGGCGTGCTCCAAGTCGTCGAAGCGATGCTGATCGACAATCCTGGCAACACGACGTACATCGGCCACGGGGGCGCCGGACGCGACGATGGTGTCCACTTTTCGCTTAGGGATTCCGTCGGACTTCACTCGCTTGACCTTCGAGAAGGAATTCTTCGGGCGGCAATTCCATGTGATCGACGGCCAGGTTCTGACGACCATTCCCTGGACACCCGGAAGACGTTGGTTGCGGTTCACGTACTCAATTCCCAACGAGGACGCTGCGCCGCGTCTGGGAGCATCGGTTGGATGTCCCCTGCGAACATCTGCTGATTCGCGTGCAGCACGAGCGTCCCGAGGAGATTACCAGCAATTTGGGCACGGCGGATGTCGGGCCAAGCGAAGCGGTGTTCGAATTCTCTGGCGAGCAGTTGGCTGGAACAAGACGTCGTGCAAATCACGCTGGGCAAGTTGCCGCGAACATGGACGTTCTATGCACGGTGGTCCGCACTGGCTGTGCTGGTGGGGTTGGTGATGATCACCGTCGTATGGAAGCGGCTCAAACGGCTCTGCCAGAAGATGTTCGGCACCGGCACGAAGTCGCCAATGTCCACGATCCGGCAACTCGATACACAGGTTTCTCGTACGCCACGATGCGCTCGTAAGCGGCGCCGTCGCGCAGCTTGAGTGCTGCTTGCTTCTCTAAATCCAAACCAGTCCGCCAGTTTTGCGGGCGAGTGTCTTCACCGCAACGCGGTGGTACTCCACAGCCCAGGGTAGGATCCACGGTGAAGCCGTGGAACCTACCCTGGGTCGGCGTCGCCCAGCGACGCCGAAACCCCCACGGGGTTTGACAAAATACGGTCTGTCACGGTGCTCACGCGACCACCCGAAATCGCACCTGCACGGCGCCACGTGGGAGAGTCGGTCCGCGTTGATCCGTCGCACCCTTTCAGGGTGCCTCTCGTTATTTCCCACGCTAACCCAGGGTGCGCCGCGAATGCGGCGACCCTTGACGCAGAGCTCGTGTTGACCGCGATCCCAGGTGAGCTGCATTGCAACCAACTCAGATGCGGGCTGAATGTACCCGCTTGGACTGACCAACACTCAGATGTCTGGGCTCCGCTGAGCCACGCCGTTGGCGTGAAGAAATCCTCCCGTGACAAAACAAAGCGGCCCGTGCCGGGGAGGCACGGACCGCTGCTCGTTTGGGTCGTCAGTCATTCGGTACCAGGCACGAAGCCTGGAGCAGCATCAATAGACTGCGCTGAGGCCAGCCAGGAACATATGGGCAGTGCCGCTGTTCCAGCCAGTTTGAGCGTCTTCCCAGTCGTAGTAGTTGTAACGGAAGTAGCAGTTCACGTTGTCGGTCAGCCGAACATCCGTACCTGCCATGAGCCGCCACGTGTTCGTGCGTACGGCACTGTAGGTCGGCAGATCGGTGTAAGGATTGCCGGCCACAATCGCTTCGGGCGACGAGGCTGGATCCTGGAAGAAGTTGCGGCTTCTTACGTATTCGACACCGCTTGTGAGCGTGACGTTCTGGGAATAGGCATAGTTTGCACCCATGTTAAATACATCCGCACGGCCCGTGTAGTTCCAGGGAGATGTAAAGGGATCGCCTGCACCCACCGTGATATCTTGCCGGATCCAGTTCGAGAACGTGGCGTAGCCACCCGTGAAGGACCACTTGTCATCGGGAGCATACCAGCTGCTAATGACGAGCGGATAATTGTCCTCATCAAAGCTGACGTAATCCGCATGGCTGTAGCTGTTCTGAATCCAGAACGAAGCGGTCAACATGAAGTCGTCCGACGGATTCCAGTTCCCACCAACCTCGATGCGATCCTGGTGGGTCGGCTGGTTGCTATTAAGCGCCACATCAAGGGTGTCACCCCCTGCGGTGATACCGTAGAGCGGGTCCTTGGTGTCGATCATTCGATAGCGGACGAACGAACTCATCGTGCTCGACCAATCCTGCTGCACACCAAGATGAAAATCATTGGTCTTCGTGTCAGGCTGCGTCCAGTCTGCGCCATCGAGCTGGTAGGTTACGTTGTCACGTTGAATTTGGCGGTACTCGTAGCCTCCGATTACCGCCAGGCGAGAAATCGTGCCGTAGCGATCATAGAAGGGACGCCAGCGACTTTTAACACCTACGGCCGAGTATGTCCGGTCAACTGGATACAGACCGATGGACGTGGGCGAGCTCCCTTCCAGCCAGGTGGTGGCATCGGCGGGATAACGATTGTTCAACGCCATGTCGTCCGGCGAGTTGTTCTGCGTGAACGTCTTACCGTACGCTGTCAGTGTCAGTCCCTCGATGGACTGATTCGTCAACCGAGCATCCACGCCGTAGAATTTGCGATCTGTTTCGCGAAAATCGTTGTGCGTGTTCCCCACGTGCCCCAGCACGTAGAGATCGGTGCTTGGACCGATATCTGCCAGAACCTTCAGCCGATCGATTTCGGTGTAGTTTTCCGATGCATAGGCGTAGCCGATGGTACTGGTGGTACCGAAGCCGAAGCTGGGGTTGCGGTTTGTGGCGTACATCATGTGTTGATCATTCTGCTCGAACGTCCGCATGGTTCGCGAATACTCGAGCGTCAGCCAGTCGAAGCGGGCGGTGATGACGGGTTCGACTTCCATCGTTACCCAGTCAATGTGTTGTCCCTGACTGGTCAAGTGGCAGGTATTCCCGCCGCCTTGCGCGGCCGCACTATAGCAGTGTGCCGTGGCGTTGGCCTGTCGAGTTCCCTCCTTTTTCATTCCCCAGAAGTTCAACCGCCAGGAAACGTTTTCGGAGATGTCACCCTTGACGTGGGCCTTGATCTGCTGCACGCGCAGAGCGTAGTCGTAACCGGCATTAAGATCCTCGCCGAACAGCGTGTATCCCTGCGTGCCGTTCGGCAGCGGAGGATTGTAGAATCCGCCCAAGGGTGGATAACCGTTGGCTAACGCCGGTCCGCCGATGGGATCATGTCCCAGGCGATGCAGGTATCGGCCATAATCGAGGTTCGCACTGACATCGGGGCCGAAGTAATACAAACCAGCATTGGTCGATTCATTTTCCGGACCGTTGGCATAGTAGTCGATCGTACGCGTGCCGTCGCTGTGCAGGCCTTCGACATCCCAGAATGGTGAAGAGCTGTCGAGCCCCATCCATTCGCCCACTCCGTAGGGAGAACCCTTGGTGGCTAGGCCCCACCAACCGAAACGTACTGCTTGCCGGTACGCGGGCGTGACTGGTCCACAAGTCAGCCACGGCGCCCCGTAGGAACTGTCATACGAATTGTCCAAGGCGAAAGCGGAATGCTCGACCGCCGGATCCTCTTCAGTGGTCGCCGGAGCCGGATCCGGGACCGCTACGTCGTCGCCCTCATCCGAAATCCAAGTGTTGAATCCGTTGTTGGAGTCGGGAAAGTCAGCGACGGCCAGGGTCGACGATCCCAGCAGGATCGCCACCACTCCCAAGATATAGTAATGTTTGAGTTTCATTTCTCTTTGCTCCCCTGAAATATCTGCCAGTCTCCTGAGATTCAAGTACGGTCCTACCTTCACCATTACCGGAACATGCCGCCGGGCATGTGCGATTGCGATGGCAGGTCGCTGCCGTGAATCTGCGTATGGCAGGCTGTGCAGTCGGTGTAGTAAGCCGCCCGCAACTGTGGGTTAGCATCAATATTCACTCGGGCTCCGCCACCATGGCCTAGATTGCGGTGACCCACATGGCATCGCATGCAGAGGAACTGAGTCGGTTGCTTGAGCAGGTTATTTGCGACGGTGCCGTGAGGCGAGTGGCAGATACCGCAGTCCTCGGTCACCGGTGCGTGTTCGTACGCGAATGGACCTTGTTTTTCCGCATGGCACTTGTAGCACAGCAGATTCGGACCGTCTTGTCTTAGGCCGCCATCTTGCTGATTGTGGGGGTCATGGCAATCCGAGCAGACAAGCTTGCCCTCCTTGACCGGGTGATGTGAAGGCAGGGCAAATTCACTGTAGATTTTGGCATGGCACTTGTAGCAGGCATCCGGTTCCTGCACCGACATCGCTCGCCGCTGAGTGCGGGCCACGTTGGTGTGCAGGAAGCTCACTCCCGTTGCTCGCGGGAACTCATCCACCGACGAGCTGGGATGCGGGTTATGGCAGTCGGTGCAAGCCACTCCGTACAGGTTGTGCGTGGAGGAATGCCAGGCCATGTTCGGCGCATCATTCTTATGGCACTGCAGGCACAGGTCCTTGCGTGACGACTCTCGGATCTTGTCGTGAGAATCATGGCACGTGGTGCAGTTCAGTCCGCTCTGGCCACAGATCTGGTGAGGACCGGCCACTGAGGCCGCTTCCTGAAGATCTCCATGGCACTTGAAGCACGTGCCGGGCGCGACGGCACCCAGATTGTTCGATGTGCCTGCCAGGCTGGCGAGGCCCGCGGGCTGCTGGAAGCTGGCCAGCTGGATCGGCACGCCGCGCTGATCCACGGCTACCTCGCCGGGCTCCGTCGTCGCTGGCGTTCCGGGCGGGACATTGTAGTGAGCGTTATGGCAAGCCAGGCAGGAGAGCCCAGCGTGAGCATGTTTGGATGTTCGCCACTTGGCACCTGGCGCACAGGCATTCTCCTCATGGCACTTCAAGCAGACTTCCGACGCCTGGGCCGGCTGCATCGTCTTGAAGTTCAGAATGAGGCCGGGCGTCTTGCCGCGGGCCTTCAGGTGTTCACTGGCCGGACCATGGCATGCCTCGCAAGCCTGTCCTTCCTGGTGAATACCGCGGTGAACGTTCTGTGCAAACGACTCCGTGTAGACCTTGTGGCAGTTCATGCATAGCTCGTCGTCGTTGACGAACTCCGCACCGGCCACGACGGGCACGGCGGCCTGAATCGCTGACAACGAGACCTGCCTGAATTTGTTGTTGGGCTTGGGCCACCCTGGCTCCATTTCCGTTTCCGTGCGGCGGGCTTCCGAGCGTGGCGAGCTGCAAGAAGCCAGCGTCAGGCAGAACAACGCTGTCAGGCAGAGTGGTGCCAGCAAGAAGACTGGGAAAGAAGACCGGGACGCACTAATCCGGTAGCGACTGAAATCGCGCACGAGGTCGCCTCCTTGCGTGAAGGACAGAATCCGTTCAGGGCGACGGGAGTGACGCACCGTTGTCGCCGCTGTGTGTGGCGGGGAGTTGCGGTTCCGACTTCGAGTCCTTTCCGTAGAACAAGCTCACTATCCAATCGTTGGACTGCGAGAGGGGGTATGCCGGACGCAACCCTGGTAATCTAGGAAGTTCATCGCCCGTTAATTCGTGGGTTCTTGATATTTTTGTAACTTTCGCCCACATTTGTAACTATTTCACAGCCTCGAGATCGTGCGGAATTTCACGCAGGCCATGCCGCGTCTTGCGACAACTGCTCAGTGACCGTTTCATCAACTGTGAGTGCGACACCCGTCAAGCCGTCCGGCAAGTAG
Source organism: uncultured Planctomycetota bacterium (assembly GCA_963700515.1). Lineage (GTDB taxonomy): Bacteria > Planctomycetota > Planctomycetia > Pirellulales > Pirellulaceae > JAJRVM01. The sequence goes on from CAVOXY010000024.1 coordinate 72,750, forward strand.
ATCGCCCAAGCGTCAGCGTCGTGATGGATTTGTGTCCTGATGACGACAGTAAATCGGGGGTGAGAGAGTCGGCAGCGAAAGTAGCGGACTTGGCCGATACGACGGACCAAGCCGACTGGAGCTTTCGCGAAGTCGCGCCGGCGATCCGGCCGCTCCAGCAGAGTTGGGAGCGGCCCAAGGAAGTTGATTTCCTACGTGCCGATGGTCACCTGAAACAACCTCCCGCCGGTCTCGGTGGACGCGATGCGAATCGTGCAGGCTGCTGATCGCTCTTGCCGCGCGAGGCGATTGCGAATAGACTTTCCCCCCACCCGTGTGGCTGCAGCGCACCGTCGCCACCGGTCGCTGCGGCATCTTGCCGCAGTGAGGCAGCGCGTACCGCCGACACATCGATCCCCTTGCCGGTCGGCATTGTGGCGGCGAACCCCAAGTTGATTGAGGTGGACTGTGAATCAGCCTGCGTTCAAATCACTGCCGACGACAATCCGCTGGTGGATGGGGCTGTCTCTGCGCGCCTTAGCATCGCCCAAGTGTTCGTTCGTATTGTTGATCGCATTGGCGGCCGTGCTGGCGTGGGCCACGTTGCTGGAAGCAGTGCGGGGGCGCGATTACTGCCAGTGGTACGTTTACGACAGTCGCTGGTTCTTGGTGCTGCTAGGACTGTTGGGCGTGAATATTTTCGCGGCCATGTTGGTCCGTTTGTCTTGGAAGAGACGAAATTGGAAACGGGAGCAGATCGGCTCGCTCATCACTCACGTTGGTCTCCTCGTGCTGTTGGCCGGCGCGGTTCAGACGTACTTTGGAGGAGTTCAAGGAGAGCTGGTTTTAGCTGAAGGAAAAGATGCCAACGAGTTTGTCGTGACATCGCACAGTGTCATCAAGATCGTACATGCTAATGGCGAGCAGAAAATCTCGACGGAGCTCTCCTTTGCTCCCGGCCCGGTTGACTGGCCGGAGGAGACACAACTGGATTTCGGCCAATCGTGTGGGTTGGGCGTTAAGATCGTCAAGTTCTATCGACACGCGGTTGAGCACAGCGCGTGGGTGGCAGACGGGCAGGATTATCAGGGTCCGGCCCTGCAGTTGAGATTGGACAACGCACAGGGAGATGTGGTGGCGGAAGACTGGCTGGCGGGATCGGCATTTGGTGGTGAAGCGGTCATTGGGCCCACCGGATACCAGTTCTGGCCACTCCCGGTAGCAACGATGTTGGACGACTTCCTGCGGCCGCCGGTGGACGACCTGGGAACGACCGGAGTGTTATCGATGCACTACGGCGGCCAGATGTACCGTACGCCCGTCGATGGCATGGTCGGCACCAAGTTTCCGATAGGCGATACCGGGATCGAAGTGGAGATCGTTGGATACTATCCGGATGCCCGGCCTTCTCCCCAGGGTGGTTTTTATTCCCGCAGCCAGCGCACCAGTAATCCGCTCTTGGAACTCAAGCTACACCTGCCAGACGGTCAGTCGCTTTCTCAGTTGGCTTTCGCCAGACGACCGCTGTTGACCAACGACGGAGTCACGGGAAATGTCTGTCCCGTGCGTTTTTGGTATCACCACGCCGGTGTGCCGCCGACACCTGGAGCTGACTTCGTGCAAACACCCGATGGAAAGCTCTATTGCCGTACGACCATCAATGACCGACGAAGCGAAGCGGTGGAGATCCAGGTGGGGGATCGGCTCCCGTTGGGGAGTCAGTTCAGTCTGGCACTGCTACAGTATATTCCGCACGCGCGCAGGAAAATGGATTCCGCCCCATTGAGACTCTGCGTCGCGCGGACTCCACTGACGAAGCAGCAGCCTTGTTGGAGGTTGACTACGACGGAATGTGTCAACAAGTCTGGATGAAGCGGAAGGACCCACAGTTCAGCTTCGCGTCGATTGCGACGCAACAGGGCCGGGCGATGCTCACTTTCGACTATCAGAGATGTCCCTTGGGTTACACCGTGAAACTCCAGAATTTCGTCCGCGACCCCAATTCCGGCCGTAATGCGCACGTCGCACTTGCTAGCGACGTCGAGTTAACAGGCGACGGTGGGACGGTCATCGGACAGCACACGGTCGCCATGAACCAGCCGTTGACCTGCGGTAAGTACACGTTGTACCAATCGAACAGCCACAATGCCGATCCAGACAAGGCAACATCCGTGTTAACGGTTAGCTGTGATCCCGGCCGGTTTCTCAAGTATGCCGGCAGTTGGATGATCGGCGGCGGGATGCTCCTGATGCTGCTCCAACGCAGCGGCCTGTTTCGCCGACTGCCGTGCCTGGCTCAACGACTTGGCACCGATGCTCACCATACCGACAGCCAGAATGTTGAAGCTTCTGGAGCTTCATCGTCCTCTGTCCCCAGTCCACTGGGACTGGAGCGGCATCGTAATTTGGATGTGGACAGATTGATTTCGTAATGCAACGCGAGAGGTTTTCCATGCTCTCCACCCGCGCACGCCTGGCCCTTACCCTCTTGCTGCTGCTGGCTGCTGGCGTCACGTTCGTCCCAGTGGCCGCAGCACAAACGCTCGACTGGAACTCATGGCGACGCCTACCGGTGCGGGACGGCGGTCGGCAGAAGCCGTTCGAGACCTTGGTGCGGGAAAAGCTGCGCGCCGCATCGGGTCGCGTACAGATGGTGGAACCAGAAACGGGAAAGTGTCTGGATGCTTGCACGCTGTACCTGGGGATGCTGTTCGATTGGTATGGCTGGGATCGCGTGGGGCAACCGGCTGGGAGTAACGGGCGTGGTAGCCCGCAAATCCCGTACCCCGACAAGTGGGATCGAATGCCACTGTTGCGAGTCGATTTTCCTCCGCTGCGCAGCGCATTGGGTTTGAAGCCGGAGCAAAAACACATTTCTCCACTGGAACTCAGTCAGTCAAAGATTCGCCATCCTGACAATGGCGAAGACACACCGCTGTTGATCTGGACGGCCACACTTGCCTCGCGTGAGCAGCGGGAACTTATGCCACTGGAAGAGAAGGCACTTGATTTGGCAGGGAAATTCCGGGCTTACCAGGATTGGCGGGCCGGCCGACAACTGATGATCGTCCCCCAACCTGTGAAGGCCGATCCTAAGAGCACGGATCAAGCATGGTATTCACTGTCGGAGATAGTGGGAGGGAAATGGGACGACACGTCCGACGCGACCGGTGCCCTGCGCTCGCTGCAAATGCACTTCCGGGAGGCGAGAGCGAGCCTACTTGCATGGATCGGTGGCCGAGCTGAAGCAGGCATCAGCCGACATGCTACGGACCGCCGCGCAAGTAGGTCCAGCCCGGGGCAGCTATCCCACCGCCGCGAAAATCAACTGGGAGATCGCCTGCAATCATTGGGTACCGTTTCGCTGCGCCTGGATTCTCATGTTGTGCGCGACGCTGAGCTTGCTGCTGGCCATCCGCACCACGAAGAAACCTTTCTACCGGGCCGGCTGTCTAGCGTTTGCCGCTGGGTTGCTGGCCGTCCTGGCGGGGTTTGGCATGCGCACCATCATCACGGGCAGTGTACCGGTCGGCAATATGTACGAGTCGGTCATTTTTGCGGCCGCGGGTGTCGCGCTGCTGGGATTCATCTGCGAACTCGTCTACCGCCAGAAATATGTCCTCACTGTGGCCGCGGCCATCACAACGGTTGTGCTGCTGTTGGCCGATAGCTTCCCGGGAGTATTGGATCCGAGTCTGCAATCGCTACCGCCGGAATTGCGGACCAATTTCTGGTTGGTCGCGCACGTGATCCCCATTACGCTCAGCTTCGCTGCCCTGGCACTGACCTGGGGGATGGGGAACGTCACGCTCGGCTACTTTCTGACCGAGTCGGACAATCAGCCGCTGGTCGAGACTCTGACTCAAATCACGCATCGATGCCTGTCGGCGGGTCTGCTGCTGTTGGTGGCTGGTACGATTCTTGGTGCCGTTTGGGCCGATCATACTTGGGGACGATTCTGGGGCTGGGACCCCAAGGAAGTCTGGGCCTTGATCACGCTGCTGGCGTACCTGGCGGTACTCCAGGCATGCGCCGCCGGTCGGCTGGCCCGCTTTGGCCTGGCCGTGTGCAGCGTCAGTTGTTTCGCCTTGGTGGTCATGGTTTGGTATGGCGTGAACTTCGTCCTCGGCGTGGGACTGCACCGTTACGGTTTTGGTGCGGGCGGGCAAGAGTTCGTGTTGCTGGCTCTGGCCGCGCAGTTTTCTTACGTCACGATTGCGACCGTACGTTACTACCGCTCTCGTGCCCGTGCGAAACGACGGCGGGAATATTTCAGTAATGTAGCACTTTAGCCGTGTGCAGTGCACGGTGCCTTTGTTTTCACCAGGTAAGGCGTGCCAGGAGGTAAACAGACCGGAATAGCGAATAGCGAATGGTGAATGGTGAATGGTGAATGGTGGTGAATGGTGAATAAATAACGAGGGGAAGGTGGATGAGAAAGCCAATCATTGTGGCGTTCCACTGCGGTACAAGAAACAGAAAACGGGCGCATCACGAACCGTCCATTATTCACCATTCACCATTAATTATTGACTTGGGAGCCATGCACCGTGCATCCGATACTGTCAGCTCAGAAATCTTCCTCGGTTTCTTGCTCTGTGGAAGATGTTCCCTTTCGCTTCGCGACGGGTGCCTTGAGCCAGCGGCGAAGCTGGCCAAGTGTGTGAGGCCAACGCTTGCTGACGCGCAGATCGCAGAAGGCTTGGAACAACAAGACCACCGTTTCATTAAGCCCTCTCAGGCCATCAATGCGGTCTTCCACCGCGCCGCGTCCGTCGACCTTCTCCTCAAGACGGATCTTGGCACCGCTGACGGCGAAGGATTCAGCCTGCAGTGTGAGATCGTATTGCTCGCCCTGCCGCGCGAGAGTCAAGCCGGCTTTGCGCGGGAGTTTTCCCGACCGAATCGCCTGCATCGCTTCGGGCAAACTGGTCGGTCCTTCAGCGGTAATCGTTCCCTTGCCCGACTCACCCAGCGGACACTGCAAGCTCAGAGTGCGCGCGAACATGCCGACCACTTCGGTCCCATCGGGCAGTTCAATTCGGTCCGACTGTGTTTCCCAGTGCCACCACAACCAGAGCAGGAACTCGTTGCCGAGGAAATCGTAGTTGTCCGCCTGACCACTCCACCATTGGATCGAAGCAACCGACGCCGTGCCGCGAAATCTTGCCGGTGTGACATCATTAAGTGCTCGGCGACGTCGCGCTTGGGCGGCCCACTCCAGGGCCAATTTCCCGGCTGTGAGCGGTTCCAACTCAAGTTCAAAGGCCTTTTTGAGCAACATGCGGCAGGCCTCGCTGGCGCTCGGGCTCGATCCGCCGAAGTAGACCTGTCCGAATCGTGCGTCCCACAAGATGGGAAACTGCTGCATCTTGACGAACTGGCCGTGCGGGCCGCCTCTTCGCAGCGTCCCTCGACCGCGTCCTTCGCCTCTTGACGCTCCGCTTTGGTAAGTCGTCGATCGGGCGATTCGGCCTTGAATACCGCTAGTTCCATTTGCAGCCAGGCCTTGCGCACGGCGGCCGGTATTTGATTGGTGTCGATCCGCATGGCGAAATGCAAAGCATCGTTCAGGATGTTCTTCGCCAGGTCGAAGTCGCGGTCGAACAGATGCTCGCCGGCCAGCAGACCCACTCGCGATTGCTCGGCCGTGAGTTTCTGCTTGGAACTGATTGCGAATTTTTCCAGTGTCTCAACATGTTCCGGGCCGAAATGACGCAGTGGTGAATCGCTGGTACGGGTGCGAAAACACTCGTATCCTACGCTTCCTGATAAAAATCCCATGCTTGCTCCTCGCTTCTTGGCATGCGCTCTGCCCTAGGACAACCGGCAGTCGCGTAGCCATAGAGGAGAACGGCAGGCTGGCTCGGTGTCAACCGGGTAGAAACTCACTCCGGAGGGACCTCCAGAGCCGGCAGCCAATGCGGGTGAACGTGGTCGGCTCAGGCACCAATTTCATTTGGCCCAGTCGAGACACTTCGACGAAGTAGATCGTGTCCTCAGCGTAACGCGTCCACTCGGGAAATCGGGCGGTGAGCGATTTTGGTACGAGTAGTGTCGACGGCCCCAGGGGAGATGTCCCCAGGAAAGAACGATTCCAAGGAATAGCGACGGCGCGGCGGAATTGCCGCAAGATCGCGGGTGTGGCAGTGCGTTCCGAACGTCTGGTAGTTCGTGTGCACGCAAGCCACCCCTGGTCCGACGACCGCCAACTGCTCTTCCAGTTTGCGTGGCAGCCACAAGTCGTCCGCATCGAGAAAGGCGATCCAGTCACCCGTCGCCTCGCAAATCCCGCGATTCCGAGCCGCCGACTCGCCCCTGTTCGCCTGCGTAATGACCCGCACCGGAGGGCCATAGGACCGGGCGATGGCTGCCGATTCGTCCGTCGATCCGTCGTCAATCACCAGTACTTCGCAAGGAATATGCGATTGGCTCAGGACTGAATTGATGGTCTGCCGCAGAAAGGGAGCAGCATTGAAACAGGGAATGACGGTTGATACACGAGCCTTCATCGGACATGTCCATGCGCGGAACTGGCGGGAACGCCCATCGTCCTGCAGGTGACGCGTTCCTGCATCCTCACCCCATCTGGTAAACAGTGACGCCAGAAAACAGTGACGCCAGAAAACAGTGACAGTCGGTTGCTTTCCTAGCCCCCTCAGCCTGCCGACGGTCCCCCTTATGTAGGGAGCTGCGCTGGAGATACGCATCGACCGGGAGTGCCCGTTTTCTCCAGAAAAATCGGAGTTGTTCCCGCATCTTCACATGCAGGCTGGGATATTTTGCGAGCTTTTCGCGGCCGAAATGTTCCGTGCACCGCGTCGTGACCGCACCACAAGAGCCAGGGGGGGCGGGAACGACAGGATCAAGGGTGGCGTTTTCCCGCTGGTCCCTTCATTGCGACGCTTCGTCTGGTGGCGTACAACCTATACGTCCAGGATGGCATCCTGACATGCGGTCGTTCGGGACGCCCGCATCGAACATGGTCAGCATGCATTGCACAGTCGCCAACAAACGGGCACCTCATCAAACAGGCGTCTGGTGTTGTCAGTGCACGGCCCGCATGAAAACAGCGAGAGTTTGTCAACCAGAATCGAAAGGAACCAGTCACCGTGTCTCGTGCAACATGTTGTTTTGTGATTTCCGTGTCAATCGTCATCGTTGCGGCAGTGAGCACCGAGTCTCTTCGGGCCGCGGAACCGGTTTCGCTGTTCGACGGCAAGACGCTCGAAGGCTGGGATGTGCTCACCTGCCAAGCGGTGGTGAAAGACAAGGCCATTTTGTTGGAAGCCGGCAACGGACTGGTGCAGGCCAAAAAGCGTTATCGTGATTTCGTGTTAGAGTACGAATGGAAAGCGTTGAAGTCCGACCAATGGGATTCGGGGGTCTATTTTCGCTACACGGAAGTCCCGCAGGGGAGTCCCTGGCCGACACAGTATCAGGTAAACCTGCGCAAAGGCATGGAGGGCGAGCTGGCTGGACTGGCCGGCGGCAAGAACGAGGTGCCTACGAAACCGGGTGACTGGAATCACTTTGAATTAACCGTCAAGGGAACCGTCGCCTCGCTGAAAGTCAACGGCAAGACGGCCTGGAAAGTGGACGGTATTGAGATCTCCGACGGTTTCATTGCGCTGCAGGCGGAGATTCCCGGCGGCGGTCAATTCCTGTTCCGTAACATCCGCATCACGGAGCTTGACTACTGACGTTGCTCTTTATCGCGGGCCGCCTGACGTTTCGCTTCCAGACGCTCTTGCCAGGGCGTGGCAAAGACCGAAGCTTGGTGCAGCACGCATCCTGGGCGTCCCGGCACGCAGATGTCGTGCAGACGCGAGCAGAAGTCCGCGTGCAGATCGAAATGAGGGCAGGAAAACGAACTCATGACTAACTCCCTCGGTGCGAGGTGATGCGCCCTGGGATGCAGGAATCAGGCGGTAGCGGACGTCTCTCGCCACAGAGGGAACGTCGTGGTCCCACTGTGCGGACGGCTCTCTTTCAGGTACAGGATGACCACACCGATCCCCAACAGCAGGCCGCCGATTTCCGGCCAACCGCACGTCGGTTTGTCGCCCGCCAGAGGCGGTAGCAGCATGATGTACAGATCGAGCCATCGCCCGATCATGATCACCATGGAAATGCGAACCATCATCCGCCAGCTGCGTTTGGCCGGCCTGGGCAACAGCGCGAAGAACGGGATACCCCAATTCAGCGTCACATTCAACAGCATGAGGGGCCACCAGAGTCCCTGCGTACGACGCACGAAATAGACCGCTTCTTCCGGGATGTTGACATACCAGATCAGCATGTATTGGCTGAACCAAATATACATCCAGAAGCAGCTGAATCCGAACAGCAACTTGCCCAGGTCGTGAAGTTGTCGCTGGTCAACCTCAGCACCGCCGGTGCGACTGCGTTTCCGCCAGGCGGTGAGCAGCACGAGCGAGGCCAAGCCGCTCAGGAAAACCCCCGCGAATTGATAGACGCCGAACATGGTGCTGAACCACAGTGGTTCCAGCGACATGACCCAATCGAAACCAGCCAGGCTCACCGATAAAGCTCAGCAGTACCAGCGTGACGGCGCCGCGCGCGCGCCAGGAGATGTCGGAGAGCTGATCCATCGCCCTACAACGGCCCAGAGAATCGTGTAAGCCACCGTACGACCCACGAAGAACCCGGGCGAGAGCCAGGCATTCTTGAACCAGAAGCTCGCGCCGTGTGCCACGCTGCCGTGTGCCCACGGATAGCAGAAGAGTCCAGCCACTGCCACCGCGCACACGGCCAGACTGCTCAGCGGCAACGTGCGGGCCAGGTCGCGTGCCATGGGCGTCAGCGGTCGACTCCAGCGCGCTCCGGTGACGCCATGGAACGCCAGAAAGAAAGAGCCACCCAGACCGAGTCCGGCGAGCAGGTAGGTCAGCAGCAGCAAATTGCCCCAGACCCGCTCGGCCGATAACACGGCGCCAATGGCCAGCGCCCCCAGACCCGAGATGATCAAGTAGGTGGGCGATGGACGCCAGTCGTAGCCAGCAAGTCGTCCGTCACACGCATGGTTCATTGTTGGCTCGCTCCCGGTTCCGACGTGGAGCCCTGGGGTGAAGGTTTTTCGGATGTGGCAGTGGTGGCCGCCGCCTGTGCCGCTCGTTGAACCGCGCGATGCTGCAACGCCCGGACGTAGGAGACGGCTTTCCAGCGATCCTCTTGCGACAGTTGTTTGCGATGCCCGGGCATATTGTTGCGGCCGTAACTGATGATGTGAAACAGTTCGCCATCTTGGCGTAATCGCGATTGTTCAGTGCTCCAGGGTGGTGGCGGGGGATACCCGCGAATTACCATTAGTCCGTCCCCGTCCCCTTCGGGTCCGTGACACGAGGTACAGAAGTTGACGAAGATGAAGCGGCCTCGTTCGATCGCTTGCTCATCATCTGGCGCAAACGGACTGGTGAGTTCCTCGCCGGCCCGTCGGGCGTCCTCTTCGGTCGCCTGGTAGTCCAGCGTCTTGTCGCTATTCCGCGCGATCGTGCCGGGAAGAGGTGACCCGATCTTTACGCCTGCCACGTCTGCTTGAGAATCGACCGGTACGGATCGACGCATCGTGGGAAGGAATTCCCAATTGGGCCGCAGCAGATTCCGAGGCGCGACCAGAATCGTGAGTACGACGACCATCAGGACCAGCGCCAAGGCCGCATTCATCCACCGCAAGGCCGGGCTGGCAGCGGCCGCGTTCTCGTCAGCGCGAGGATCACGATGGATCGCGCGCTCTTCAATCTGCTGAGCGTCGTGCTCCTCCAGCAGCGCTGTCATCCGCCGCACGTCAAACGTGGCATTGGTCTGCTCAATGACCAGCGCGAAGCGATCGTCGGTAACGTCCCCGCGGATCAGGCTGGCCCGTTTGCCGGGTCGAAGTCGCGACACGAGGAAGAACGTTAACACGGTTCCCACGGCCCCGCACAGCACCATCGCTTCGAAGATCACCGGTACGAACGCCGGCAAGGAATTGAACGGCTTGCCGCCGATATTCAGAGGCCAGTCGACGGCGGACGTCCAGAACTGGAACCACAACATGAAAAGGGCACCGGCGCCTCCGCTCAAGCCGCAGGCCCAGGTCAATCGTGACGGACGCCAGCCTAACGCCTCGTCCAGTCCGTGGACGGCATAGGGGCTGTACACGTCCAGAATGGTCGCATCGCGGGAACGCACCGCGCAGGACTGCATCGAGCAGATCCTCTTCTCGGCGAAAGGTGGCCAGCAACACTCGTTGGCTCATGGTCTATCTCGGTCTAATGCTCTTGATGGTGCGGCAGGACGCTCTTGACTTCGCTCATGTTGATCATGGGGAGGAAGCGACAGAACAGGAGAAAACAAGTGAAGAACAGCCCAAAGCTGCCAGCGAGCGTGGCAACCTCAATCGATGTCGGCACATAATTGGTCCAACTGGAAGGGAGGAAATCGCGGTGCAATGATGTAACAATGATCACGAATCGTTCGAACCACATGCCCAAGTTCACCAACAAAGTGATGGCGAACACCAGTGGAAGATTGCGGCGCACGGCGGGAAACCAGAACAACTGGGGCGTGAGCACGTTGCAGGCGACCATGACGGCATAGCCCCAACCGTAGGGACCGGCCATGCGATTGGCCATCATGAACTGCTCGTAGGGATTGCCACTAAACAGTGCGATGAACCATTCCGTAGCGTACGCCGCGCCGACCAGGCAACTGGTGGCCAACACCAGCTTGCACATCGGCTCGATGTGCCGCAGCGTAATGTAGTTCTCCATCTGCATGACTTTGCGAGCCACCAGCATCAGCGTCAGCACCATGGCCATGCCCGAGAAGATCGCTCCCGCCACGAAGTAGGGGGGAAAGATCGTGGTATGCCAGCCTGGAATCACCGCCGTGGCGAAGTCCGCGCTGACGATCGAATGGACGGACACCACCAGGGGCGTGGCCAGCCCGGCCAACAACAGGTAGACCGTCTCATGACGGTGCCATGTGCGGAATGACCCGTCCCAGCCCAAACTGAAAATCTCCAGCAGTCGCCGTCGCCAGGGCGAGCGGGTTCGATCTCGCACGGTGGCCAAATCGGGGATCAAGCCGACGTACCAGAAGATCAGCGATACGAGAAAGTACGTACTGATGGCAAAGAAGTCCCAGACCAGGGGCGAGCGGAAATTCACCCACAGCGAACCGCGGAAATTCGGATAGGGCGCGATCCAGTAGGCCAGCCAAGGACGTCCCATGTGGATCAGGGGAAAGATCCCGGCGCACATCACCGCGAACAACGTCATCGCCTCGGCCGATCGATTGACCGAAGTCCGCCATTTCTGCCGGAACAGGAACAAGATGGCGGAGATCAGCGTGCCGGCGTGCCCAATGCCGATCCAGAACACGAAATTCGTGATGTCAAAGGCCCAGCCGACCGTCCGATTCAGCCCCCATGTGCCGATCCCCGTGGCGACCTGGTACGTCACGGCGACGACGCCCAGCAACATCATGGCGGACGAGACGCCGAATCCCGCCCACCACAGCCGCCCGGGGCGGCGCTCCAACGGCGCGCAGATATCGCGAGTCACGTCGGACAGCGTCCGGTCGCCGGTGATCAAGGGTGCGGATTGCAGGGCCACTTCAGACATGATGCGTTTCCTGAGATTGCTCTTCCCGGTTGCGGACCAGCCGCAGGTAACCGACCGACGGACGCACGTTCAACTCGGCGAGTACTCGGTAGTGCCGTGCGCGCCGCCATCGCGTGGGCAACCTGGCTATCGGGATCGTTCACGTTACCAAACACGATGGCGGCTGCCGGGCACGACTGCTGACAAGCTGTTTGCAGCTGGCCGTCAGTTACTTTTTCGCCGCGCTGGCGGGCCAGCAGTGTTGCTTCGCGAATCCGCTGGACACAGAAGCTGCACTTCTCCATCACGCCGCGCGAGCGAACGGTGATATCAGGGTTCAGGGCCATGTTTTCCAGTCGCCCCGCCTGGCTGTACTCGAACCAGTTGAAGCGGCGAACTTTGTAGGGACAGTTGTTCGCGCAATAACGCGTGCCGACGCATCGGTTATACACCTGTTCGTTCAGGCCCTCTTCGCTGTGCACGGTGGCCAGGACCGGACAGACGTTCTCGCAAGGCGCAGTTCGCGCAGTGGTGACAGAGCATCGGCTGGTGCACGGCCGTGACCGGATCCGCGGTGTCGTCGAAATAGCGGTCGATGCGAATCCAGTGCATTTCGCGGCTGCGGAGCACTTCGTCCCGGCCGACCACCGGCACATTGTTCTCCGCCTGGCAGGCGATGACGCAGGCCGAACAGCCCGTACACTTGTTCAGATCGATCACCATGCCCCACCGGTGTCCCGTGTAGGGGTGATCGTCCGGCCATAATTCGCCCGCAAACTCGTGATGCTCCACAGCGCCTGCCCGCGGATCTCGGCGGTAGGCCGACAGTGTGGTCTCTTCCACCATCGGACGGTGTTCCGTTCCCGGCGTGGCCAGACGCGATGGCACGGATAGACTTTGATACGGCTGGGTCGTGGCCAGCCGTCGATGTTCCCCGGTGACTTCCAGCTGGATGTCGCTGCGCCAGTAGTGCCGCGTGTCGGCGTCCCAGCGCAGCAGCGGCGCCGCATTGACGCCCACCAGGCCATTGGGGCCAACAGAGCTCCCGGCCTCAATCCATTGCGGGCCAATCCGGGCGAAGCGGTCGGTGCCCTGTCGGCCGTAACCCAATGCCACGGCCACCACCCGGTCGTGTTGCCCGGCCTGAATCAACACCGGCAATTGCACGGATCTCTCACTGATCGAAACCCGTGCCAGATCACCCTGCCGCAATCCCAGTCGCTGGGCCGCGGAAGGTGACAGACTAATGTAGTTGTCCCAGGTGACTTTGGTGACCGGGTCGGGCAATTCGTGCAACCACGGATTGTGGGCCGACCGCCCGTCGAGCATGCTGATCTTCGGATACAGCACGAGTCTGAGCGAGTCGACGGTGGTGGGAACGGGAAGCGAAGCCAATTGCACCGCGCGATCGTCGAATGTCGGCGGATGTTCGCTCGGCCGCGGCAGTTCAATGACGCCTTGACGCACGCGCGTTTTCCCAAAACGTCGTCAGCGTCCCACTGCTGCACTGTCCGACTGCGGAAAGACCTGTTTCTGCCAATGGTCGCGAATCGCCGTGTATGCTGTCGCCGCCGATGCGGAATCGACCGCGTCACTGCGCGTCCAGGCCAGCAGGCACTCCAAGAGGGATCGCGTTGATCCCAGTTGTGCAATTGTCGGCTGGCATAAACTCATGACTACCAGCCACCGGTTCGGCATCGCCCCAGCTTTCCAGCCAATGACTCTCGGGGCACACACACGTGGCAACCTCAGTCGTCTCGTCCTCGTGTTGTCCCAGCCGCAGCACGAACGGCGCCGAGTCGCTACGCAACAGTTGGGAGAGCTGTTGACCATCTGGCAGGTCGTACAGAGGATTCACGCCTGCGATCATCAAGACGCCGACCTGTCCCGCCTCGAGTTGCTTGAGCAGTTCCGCCAGCGATTTGTCGTCACCTGTCCGCTGCTGTGAAGCCGCGGCGACTTCCAGCGTCTCGCCGTAAGCGCCAAGCAGTTGGTTGATGAAATTGCATGCGATCTGCGTCGGCGTATCTTGACTGTCGCAAACGACCAACGCCTTGCCACGGGCAGCCCACAATCGATCGGCCAGAGCTTTGATGCGCACGTCGTCGATAGGCCCGACCGGTGGAGTGCCCGTGAGTTCACGATGGGCACGACGCGCAAGTTCCACAGCCAATTGGCCCGCCACAGCCCCGAGCGCGTCGGGTGGTACGACCCAGCGATCGTCCGCGTTGCACCCCGTGAGGGACATCCGTGCCTCGATTTGCAGGTGATACGACATCCGCGCCGGATCTTCTTGGGGCACGCGGCCCGCCTGATAGCCCGCGGTGTACTCCACAGGCGAGATCCACGTGCCCAGAAAATCCGCTCCCAGTGCGACAATTACGTCCGCTCGATCGAACCGGTAACGCGGTACGACGCGCACACCGTGCGTTAGTTGGTGTGCGGCGGCAATCGCCGAAGTGGAAAGTGGATCGTAGACAACGTGACGACTGCCGGGCTTGTCTGCCAGAAACTGCCGAATCGCCGCCAGGGTGGTCGGGCTGTGGATGGTGCCGGTCAGCAGGCACACGGACCGCTCCGACTGCTGGGAACGAGCCAGCTCCTGCCGCACGCGCAGGTCAACTTGCCGCCAATCAGCCGGGCGGCCGTCCAGACTTGGTTCGCCAAGGCGATGGCTGTCGTACAGACCGAGAACTTCCGCCTGCCCCACCGCGCACAATCCGCCTCGCGACAAAGGATGTTGCGGGTTGCCTTCCACCTTGATCGGACGGCCATCGAGCGACTTTACCAACGCGCCGCACGCCGCTGGGCAACCGCCGCAAGTGGAGGCGAAATAGCGAGCCAATCCGGCCGTGGCCCCTTCCTCCCCAGTGGGTGACGAGAGCACATGACGCACCGGCGCACGGCTGCAACCCTCCAGCGCCGAGAAGAACAGGGCGAACCCGGCAGTCTCCAGGAATTTTCGCCGGTCGATCGACAATCGTGCGTCGCGAGATGGTTCACCGCGCACCGGGTCAGACGGCGTCCGCAGTCCGCCCTGAGCCGCCGCAGAGTCAGATCGATCATTTGGTCGAGACAACTTGGTCATCCCACGCCTCTGGTTGCGTAATCAATAGTGACACGTGACACAATCGGTCGACGCTTGCACACTCTGGCCATTAACGCCGTCGCGCGTGGCATCGCGATGGCAGTTGACGCACCAACCCATCAACAAGGAACTATATTGCCGGACCCGCTGCATCGTCTCGACCGGGCCGTGGCAGTATTGGCAGGTGACACCCGCCTGCACGTGTGCCCGGTGATCGAAATAGACGAAATCGGGCAGATCGTGAACTCTTACCCACTCGATCGGGCGCTCTCGCTGTGGATCGGGTGTCATCGTTTTGTCGACGGCCAAGGCGTCGTAGAGTTTCTGCAACTCGGTCGACACGACGGGCTGCGGCTGACGATTCTCCGTCTGGGCTGCGAGGTCCTCTTGGCGGATCAGGCTCAGCGAGGCTGTCACGTAGCGGTGGCAGTTCATGCACGTTTCGGCACTCGGTACTCCCGCCATGCGGCTGATCTCCGCTCCTTGGTGACAATACAGGCATTGGATCCCCAGTTCGCCGGCATGCAGATGATGCGAAAAGGCGATCGGTTGCTCGGGCTCATAACCCTGCTGATTGCCCGGCATGCGCCACGTTCCATACGAAGCGGACAGGATCAGCAGGCAACCGCCGATGCTGACAAGAAGCACGATCGTTAACGTAAGACGGTTCATCACATCCTCAGCAGGCAATCGCGGCGCCCCGCCGCGCGTAGTACCACCAATTGACGAACAGACAGCTGATGTAGTAAACGACAAATCCGTACAACGCGTATTCCGGTGTCCCGGCCTTGATTTGCGTGGCGAAGACCGTGGGGATCAGGAATGCTCCGTAGGCAGCGATGGCCGACGTCCAGCCAAGTACCGGGCCAGCTTGCTGCTTAGGAAAGATCACGGGAATCATGCGAAACGTCGAGCCGTTGCCGATCCCAGTCGTGACGAACAGCAGCAGGAACAACAGCAGGAACGGTAGGAAGTAGGTCCCCGGCTGCGGCGACATTCGAGCTTTCATCACGCACCATGCCACGCCCATGGTCGAAGCGATCATGACCAGCGTGTCCCAATGCGTGACGCGAGCACCGCCGAAGCGATCGCTGAGCCAGCCGCCGACGGGCCGTACCAGGGAGCCGACCAGAGCGCCCAGGAAGGCGTACGTCAGGGCGTTGGGGGCGTCGATCAACTTCTGTGGTTCGGCCAGCAACTGCCCGTTGATGTCGACTCGCACGTAACCAAAAACGTCGGCAATCAGTTTGGGAAAGGCTGCCGAGTAGCCGATGAACGATCCGAACGTCATCGTGTACAGCCAGGTCATGATCCAATTGTGCTTGTTGCGAAACACGGCGAACTGCGTGACCAGTTTGCCCCGGATGGCCAGCGGTGTCGCGAAGCGCATGAGGAGCAGCGTTACCAGCACGGCGACCAGCACCACGATCAAGATCTTGACGAGTTCAGGCAACGGTAGTGTCATCCACAATGCGATTCCGACCGCAGCACCGGCGAAGCCGAGCAGTTCCAGCCACAGGTATGTCGCGACGGCAATCGGCACGGACCCGCAGGGATGCATCGGCAGGTTATTCATCAGCAGCCAGGCTGCGATCAGGCACGCGCCGAGGATCGGTAGCCAGACCAACCCGGCGTTCTGGATCCAGACGGCGCCCGCAGCACTCGAGTAGGGGTCGCCCCCAAGCGAACCGAAGAGTCCGAAGCAGATGGCATAGGGCACCATGAACTGCATCACGCTCACGCCCAGGTTACCGAGGCCGGCATTCAACCCCAGCGCCAACCCCTGAACCCGCTGCGGGAAGAAGAAACTGATGTTGGACATCGACGAGGCGAAGGCACCGCCACCGACTCCGGACAGAGCAGCCAACACGATATATGTTGTGAAGGATGTCTGGGGATCTTGCAGCACCAGGCCGATTCCCACGGCCGGTAGCATCAGCAGCAGCGTCGTCATGGCTTTGACATTGCGTCCGCCCGAAATCGCGACCATGAACGAGTTGGGAATGCGCAAGGTCGCTCCCGCCAGGCCGGCGACCGCGGGCAATAGGTACAAGAGCGCTCGATAATCGTTGCCCCCTAAGGGCTGACCGTCAGCCGAAGTGAAGGCAAACCATGCCGGGTTGGCGTCGTGGAGCGTCTGCATGCGGACAATGATCGTGCTCCACAGCAGCCAAATAGCGAAGCCGCACAGCAGATTCGGGATCGAGACCCACAGATTGCGATACGCGATCTTCTTTCCCGTGGCGTTCCAAAATGCCACATCCTCCACATCCCAGCGGATTGGCGTTTTCATGATGAAGACGGCTCCTCCAGGGACTCATCGGGCCCCTGATGGCGGTTTCGGTGGATGGGCGGATTTCCAGGTTCTGACGGATGCGGCCGTTGGTGCGTCGATTCCATCTGCGACGTCAGGTGCGGCGCCTGCTGCTGTAACATGCGACGAATCACCAGGTGCATCCAGACCAGGCAGATGGAGATCAGCACAAAGAAGAACATCCAGCAACTCGTCCACAGTCCGGTTGCTTTCAATAGATAGCCGAAGACCACCGGGCAGGCGAAGCCGCCCAGTCCACCCAGCACGCCGACGATACCTCCCACCACACCGACGTCGTGGGGGAAGTAGTCGGGAATGTGCTTGTACACGGCCGCCTTGCCGATGCCCATCACCGCGCCCATGATCAGGCTCAGCCCGGTGAAGATCCAGATATTGGCTTGAAAGTAAATCTCCGTGACGCCCCGCGCCAGCAGCTGTTTCTTGGCGACCTGTTCACCCGGTTCGACGACCGTTTCCTGCCAAGCCGTCGTGCGCGGCCAAATCAGCATGCCTGACCGGCGTTCTTCCGGCGAGACAAGATCGTCGTTTTTTTGCCGCAATGCATAGGCGGTCAGGCCGGCCTTGGGCGAGTTGATTTCGATCTTGGTCGGTGTGACCTGCTGCACCGTCCCCGCAAACCGCGCGGAAATCCCGCTACCGGGCGAACGGATGTCCATTTGAGGAACGGAGAGGGCCAGGCAACAGGCCAGGGACAAGCCAAACACCCAGTACATGACCGTCCGCGCACCCCAATGATCGGACATCCAACCCCCCAGTGCGCGAATCAGGCCGGATGGCAGACTGTTGCAGGCCGCCAAGGCGCCGGCCAGCGCTACCGTCGTTCCGTACGCGTTCACGTAGTACGGCACCAGCCATTGAGCCAGCCCGACGAACCCACCAAACACAAAGAAATAGTACAGGCCAAACCGCCACACGCGCATGCTGCGCAGCGGCTGCAGTCGTTGGATCAGAGTCTTCTGCGCACTGCCGGCCGGAATGCGGTTCTTCGTGGCCAAGGCGAACAGCAGCGCGGTACCCAAGAGGATGCCGGCATAGAGCTTGGGAAGATTCCGCCAGGCATCGATGTTCTCGCCGCCGTGAGTGAACCACCGCAGCAGCCACGGCGCACCGAAACTGGTCAACGCCGCTCCCGCATTGCCCGCCCCGAAAATTCCCAGCGCCAATCCCTGCCGATGTTTTGGAAACCACACCGACGTGTACGCAATACCGATGGCGAAACTCGTTCCGCACAAGCCAAAACCGAGACCGGCAAAGAAGAACTCCCAGTAGCTGCGGCAGAATGACACCAGAAACATGGCACCGGCCGAAATGACCAGCAGCAGGGTGAACACGACGCGTCCACCCCACTTGTCCGTCGCCAATCCCGCGGGCAACCGGAACAGAGCACCGCTCAAGACAGGAATACCGATCAGCCAACCCATCTCCGCGGGATCCCAGCGATGCACACCGTTGTCCACCAGATAAGTGATCAACACGCCATTGAGCATCCACGCCATGAAACAGACGGTGAAGGCAAACGTGTTCATGGCGAGGATCCGCCATGCCCACTGCCGTTCGTGTGCTGTCTGTGTTTCCAGCATGTCCAAGTCTCACTCTTACGATGTTCGCTCTAGTTCCTGCCGTACCAGCGCACGACTTGCGGTTTCCGCCATAAGTACGGGTTCGGGACCACGAGAATGTGGACCAACCTCGTGAACGGAAACAGAGCGATGATCAGAAACGCGTTGACGATATGCAACTGTGCCAACAGCGGCATGCCGACGACGTAGCCAATATCGGGGTGCAGCAGGAAGATCGATTGCAGATAAGGAGCGGCCGCGGCGGCGTACCACGACGTTCCCCAGGGGTACAGCACCGCCACCGAGATCCCGCTCGACACCTGTACGAGCAACAAGAGGTAAACAAACCAATCCACGATACTCGTCGTCACGCGGACTTTCGACTTTTGCAGGCGGCGCACGACCAAACTGAGCAATCCCACCAGAGTCAGTACGCCAAACGCGAGAGCGGTGACTTCCAGGATATACAACCGCAGCGGGTGACTGTTCCACAGCAGTACGGCGCAGAGGAATCAGCAGCCCGATGAGATGGCCGGCCAGCAGGATGATAATTCCGTAATGAAACGGGACCATCGCCCAGAAGTGCTGTTTGTTCTCGAGGAATTGCGAAGAGAGACTGGAGTAGGTGAACGCGCGCGATCGATACCGCTGAATTGTCACCAGCAGGAACGTGCACAAGGCCACATACGGAAACGCGGCGAACAACAGTGGGTCGAGGTAGGGCAGGATGCCAGTCATGCAGCATCTCCTGAGGAACAGTCCACAAATCGATGTTTCAGCAACCGTGCCACGGCCAGCAACAAGTTGCCGTACGGGTTATCCTGATCCCCAAAAGCCGCCAGCATCTTATCGACGGCGGGAATGACGCAGCAGTGCGCGAAAGAATTTGCCTCGGCGGCGTCCATCCGGTCGAGTAACGATAGCACGTGCGTCAGATGATCGGGCAACTCCGTCGATTCCTCGATGCCGTGGCGGCGAAGTTCGCCGCGCAGTCGCACGAGCAGTGCGCCGCGATGGTATTCTTCGCCGAATAATTGCCAGCCGATCTCAAGCGAGCAGACGGGATTAATGTCAAACGTTCGCGTGTACAATTCTTCACGCTGCTCAGGCGACAACGGATCCATGGCGGCGCAAAACGCAACCAGGGGTTCCGCGATGGAGGACGCTTCACGCCCCGCACACTCCACAGCCTCGTGCCACCTTTCAGGCGACCACGCGCGGGGATAGTCCAGGGCATAAGCCAGCGCGCCGCCGGCCAGGGACTGGCCCGTGACTTCGTCGCTGCCAGCAGGAGTCTGCAGTTGATTGTGTGTCATCAGTCTACTTATGGGGCAAAACGTGAATATTGTGAGTCAAGTTCTAGCGACCAACGCTCGGCGGGTTGACCGAGCCGAGCGGTAGCCCGTAATTGGTTCGAGGCCCTGCCTCGTCAGAGCCCTCGCTGGGGAGTTTCCAGGAATCCGAATCCAGTGGCTTGCCGGCGCTCCATCGGGTCGGTCATCATTTCCATCGCCTGTTCTCGGTGTGCCGGGGGGATGACGAAGCGATCGTCGAACGTGCAGAGTGAGGTCAGGCGATAGATCGCTTCGGCCTCCTCCTCACTACACTCCGCTTCGCGCAGCATGCGCCGGGCCGTCTCCATGTCGACGTCGCCCACGGTTATCGCGCGGCGGTACCAACGCACCGCCTTCTGTTTGCACAAGGCGTAACGCAGTTTCGACTCGCTGCCAACTCCGAACATGTTGGCCAGGAACTTCAGTGGCACGCGGGCCTGATCGATGTCGTGGAAGAGGTCTTTGGTCGCGTGTTCGAGCACTTCGCCCTGGCGACTGGACATGACCGGCGACATGGGGGGCACGTAGAACAGCATCGGCAACGTACGGAATTCCAGGTGTGGCGGCAGGGCGATCTTCCAGACTTTGACGAACTGGTAGACCGGCGATTTCTGCGCGCTCTCGATCGTCGACTCGGGCATGCCATTCTTGCGCGCGGCGGCGATCACGGCCGGATCGTGAGGGTCCAGGATCAGCGAACGCTGGGCCTCGATCAGTCCTTCGTCCGGCGTGCGGGCCACTTCCTCGATCCGCTCCGCGTCGTACAAGAGCACGCCCAGGTAGCGGATGCGTCCCACGCAACTGTGAAAGCAGGCGGGTGCCTGGCCCGTTTCGACGCGGGGGAAACAGAGGATGCACTTCTCCGATTTGCCTGTCGACCAGTTGTAAAACGTCTTCTTGTAGGGACACGCCGCCACGCAGGCGCGCCAGGCACGGCATCGTTTTTGATCCAACAGCACGATGCCGTCTTCACCCCGCTTGTACAACGCACCCGACGGGCACGCCGCCACGCAGGCCGGATTGAGGCAGTGGTTACAGATGCGCGGGAAGTAGAAGAATACCAGCCGCTCGACCGCGAACAGTTGTTGCTTCTGCTCGGGCGTCAAGTCGCTCAAATTCGGATCGTTGGCGGCGTAGATCGGTGATCCACCGAGGTCGTCATCCCAATTCGGACCCGCCTCGATCTCCATCGGCTCGCCGGTGATCTTGGAAATCGGTCGAGCCACGGGCTGATCGGATCCTTCAGGGGCGTTGAACAGGTCCGCGTAGCTGTAGGTCCACGGCTCGTAGTAGTCGTCCACACTGGGCATGTGCGGGTGGTGAAAGGTGTTGAAGATCACCTTGGTTTTGCCGGTCGACCGCAATTGCAGCTTGCCATTGTTTTGCCAGCCACCCTGATATTTGTCTTGATCTTCCCAGGCCGTGGGATAGCCCGTGCCCGGCTTGGTCTCGACGTTGTTCCACCACATGTATTCCGTCCCCTTGCGGTCGGTCCAGACATTTTTGCAGGCGATGCTGCAGGTGTGGCAGCCGATGCATTTGTCGAGATGAAAGACCATGGAGATCTGTGCTCGAACGTCCACCGTTGCGTTCCTTTACCAGACGAGTTCGGGGAGTTTGCGGACCAGGATGTGCGTGTCGCGATTGCAGCCGACGGGTCCCCAGTAATTGAAATGAAAAGTGAATTGCCCGTAGCCGCCCGCCATCAGGTTGGGCTTCAGCCGCGTGCGCGTCAGGCTGTTATGCCCGCCGGCTCGACGATACTTCCGCAACGGAGACTTGGGCACGGAATAAGTCCGTTCGGGCGAGTGGTACTGGATGCAAATGCCCCGCGGGATGCGGGCACTGACCGCGGCGCGCGTCACCACGACGCCGTTATCGTTGTGCACTTCCACCCAATCGTTGTCCTGGATGCCAATCTCCGCCGCGTCGCGCTCGCTCAACCAGAGCGGCTCGCAGCCGCGCGACAGCACCGTCATCCGCTCGTTGTCACCGTACGTGCTGTGAATGTGCCATTTGCCGTGCGGCGTGAGATAATTCAGCATCAGCGTCGGCCCCACCTCGGTGCTGAACCGCAGGTCGGCGTACTGCGTGGCCAGTGGCTTCGGCTTGTAGGTCGGCAGATGTTCGCCGAACTGCAAGTAGAGTGGATGGTCCAGATAGAAATGCTGGCGACCGGTGAGCGTGCGCCACGGCACCAGGCATTCGACATTGTACGTGAACGGCGAATACGCTCGACCATCGGTGACCAATCCCGACCACATGGGACTGTTGATGAAACGCTGCGGTCGGCTTTGCAGTTCCTTGTAGGAGATCCGCTGGCCCCGATAAGGCTCGGAGAGATGTGCAAGCGGCAGACCAACTTTCTTCTCCATGTTCTGGTAGGAACGGTGGGCCAGTTCGCCGTTGGTCACCGTGGCGAAACGCAGGATCGTATCGCACACCTGCTCGTCCTCTTGCAGCGACAGCAGTCGCTGGCCCTGGACGATCACGGTCGGCCGTTCGAGCAGCGCGGCATCGTACTGGTCCTCGATGGCGTATTTCGTTCCGTGCGCTCCCAATCCTTCGGAGCGAGCCAAGGGGCCAAACGCGATGAACTGGTTCCAGAGATTCTTGTAGTCACGCTCGACCACCTTCAGATGCGGCATGGTCCGACCGGGTATCGCTTCGACCTGGCCGTCGATCCAGTCCAGCATCTCGGCTTGCGCGATCTCGGCCGGGCTGTCATGGGCCAGCGGAGAAGCAACGATGTCGCGGACCGGCTCGGGGAAGTGACGCTCCGCCAGCTCGGAGAACTTCTTCGTGATCGCCTGAAAGATCTGCCAGTCACTCTTCGATTCCCAGCAGGGCGGTACGGCTGCCGACAGGGGATGGATGAAACTGTGCATGTCCGTGGAGTTCAGGTCCGCCTTTTCGTACCACGTGGCCGCCGGCAAGATGATGTCCGAGTAGAGGGCGGACGTGTCCATGCGAAAGTTCAAGTCCACCACCAGGTCCAACTTGCCCAGTGGCGCCTGCTCGTGCCAGACCACGTCGTGTACCGAGTCGCCCGCCAGGTCCTCGGAAATCGTGTTGGTGTGCGTGCCCAGATAGTGCTTGAGAAAATATTCGTGACCCTTGGCGCTCGCCATCAGCGCGTTGCCACGCCAGATGAACCAGACGCGTGGCCAGTTCTCCGGCGCATCGGGATCCTCCACCGCGAACTTGAGTTTACGCGACTTCAGTTGATCGACGACATATTGCACTACCTCCTGGTCGGTGGACGCGCCGGCTGCCGTCGCTTCGCGAACCAATTCCAGCGAGTTCTTTTCAAACTGCGGATAAAACGGTAGCCACCCATTGCGTACGGCGCGGACTTGATAGTCCATGGTGTGACCGCCCACCAGGGGCTCTCCGGCGGGCGTTTGCGGTACCGTGTGGTAGTCGGTGAAGTCCTTTTCGTAACGCCATTGGTCGCTGTGCACGTAGTGGAAACTGGGGGCATTCTGCAAACGCGCGGCCGGTTGCCAGTCGCGCGCCATGGTGATCGCGGACCAAGGTTCCTGCGGTGCCAGCTTTTCCTGCCCCACATAATGCGCCAAGCCGCCGCCATTGACCCCCACGCACCCGCAGAACATCAGGGCGTGGATACCGGCGCGATACATCAGATTGCCGTGGTACCAATGATTGATGCCGGCGCCGATGATGATCGTGCACTTGCCCTGTGTCTTTTCTGCCGTGATGGCCCATTCCCGGGCGAAGCGGATCAGGGTCTCTCGGCCCATCCCCGTGTACTTTTCCGACCAGGCCGGCGTGTACGGCGCATCGGCGTCGTCGTAGTCCGCCGGGTAGCTCTCATCGATCCCGCGCGGCACGCCGTACTGGGCCATCAGCAGGTCGTAGATGGTGGCGACCATGACCGTCTGGCCGTCGGCGGTCACCAGTCGCTTGACCGGCAGACCGCGCGTGATCGTGCCGCCGGCCGCGAAATTATCCAGACTGACCGAGACGATTTCATCATGCCCTGACAGGAACGTCAGCGCCGGATCGATGGGGCTGCCATCCACGCCATCCTTCAACTCCAGATTCCATTTGCCCGGCGTCTGGTCCCAGCGGAAGCCGGAACTGCCCATCGGCATCCGCGGCTGCTCTCTGACCGCGTCCCACATGAGGAACTTCCAGCCGCCGTTTTCCTCGTCCGCGTACCGAGCCAATCGATTGGCTCGCAGCAACTGGCCCGGTCGCCACACGCCATCGGCCCGCCCGATTTCGACCAAATAAGGCGCGTCGGTATACTTCTTGGTGTAGTCCAGGAAATACGGGACCTGCCGTTCGTGATGAAACTCTTTCAGCAACACATGATTGACGGCCATCCACCAAGCGCCGTCCTGCCCGGCATTGATCGCGACCCAGTCGTCCGCATACTTGGCCACCTGATTGAAATCGGGCGAGAAGACCCACATCTTGGTGCCGTTGTGGCGGGCTTCCGCCGCAAAGTGGCAATCGGGTGTGCGGGTCATGTTCAGGTTCGAACCGGCCACGGCCAGTAACTTGGCGTTGTACCAGTCGGCGGATTCCGCCACGTCCGTCTGCTCGCCCCATGTTTCCGGCGAAGCCGGGGGGAGGTCACAGTACCAGTCGTAGAAAGACAACCCGACGCCACCCATTAGTTGCAGCATGCGCGAGCCGCCGGCGTAACTGATCATGGACATGGCCGGGATGGGTGAGAAACCGACCATGCGATCCGGCCCGTAGGCCTGGATGGTATGTACTTGCGATGCGGCGATGATCTCCAGGACCGTCTCCCAGTCCGTGCGGCGTAAGCCTCCTTTGCCGCGGGCCTGCTGCCACCGCTGACGGTGTGCCTCATTGCCCACCAGCGACTTCCAGGCGGCGACCGGATCGTCATGTTCGCTGCGCGCCGCCTTCCACAAGTCCAACAGAGCGCCGCGAATGTACGGGTACTTCACGCGCAGCGGACTGTATAGATACCAGGAAAAGGAAATTCCCCGCTGGCAACCACGCGGCTCGTACGGCGGCAAGCTGGGATCCAGGGGTGGATAGTCCAGCCCCTGCATTTCCCAAGTCACCAGGCCGTCCTTGACGTGGATCATCCAAGTGCAGCCGCCTGTACAGTTCACGCCGTGGGTGCTGCGGACCACCTTGTCGTGTTGCCAGCGGTTGCGGTAGAACTCCTCCCAGCCGCGGAGGTCAGGTTTGACTTCGTCTTTGATCCAGGCAATCGCATCGCGAGGCGGCATGGTAGTGGCTTTCCTGAAGTTGGTAAGAGGCCTGCGGAGGTTGTTGCTCGGTCGATCGTGCCGAAACGCGTCTTGCTCCCCGACAAATGTCGTCGGAATAAGTCGGATCTAACTGGAAGTCGCTTGATCTGCCGCCATACCCTGGCTGGCGGCAACGACCAGTGGCCGCCGTACACCCCGTAAACGGCCCCGCCAGATGGCATCCATGGCCGCCAGGCCCAGAACGGCCACGATCACACCGATCAGCAGATAAGCTAACGATCCACTTGCGTCTGCCTCGCCGCCGTGTTGCGCGCTCTGTTCGAAGAACGCGATGAGACCGTGAATCTCCTCGCCGTTGAGCGGGTGCGATTTGAATACCGGCGCCATCGTCGACGTGGCCGGCGACGAGAGCCAGGCGGTCAAATTCCTGCGTGGCGAGTCGCCTCCCAGACGCTCGTAGACGCGGCTCAAATCCGGCCCCAAGCGGCCGCCACCCAGCACGCCGGTGCCGCGGATGCTGTGACAGCTGATGCAGGCCGGTCCTCCGTTGGCGAGTCGGGTGGTGCCCAGCACCAGCTGCCGCCCCTGGGCGATATCTTGCTCCGTGAACGGCTCGGTCGACACGGCCATTCCCTGGAATTGCGACTCCTCCAACGCCGATTCGTTTTCAATCAGCTCCAATAACGCATCGGCGCGCTCCCTGGTCATGCCGGAGATCGTCGGCATGACAGCGCCGCGCGCCTCATCTTTCAATTTCAGGGCATACGCGTCACCGCTGGCCAACGCCGTGGCAGGATTCTGAATGAATTTCACCAACCAGTCGCGGTTCTGCCGCCCGGTAACGCCTTTCAAATCCGGCCCGGTTAATCGTCCGCCACCAATCGTGTGGCAGCTCATGCAATTCTGGCGGAAAAACTGGGCCGTTTCCTGGCAGGTTGCCAGGCGTGGCAAGTCGCACATGCCGAGCGTCACGATACCGATCAGCAAAGCCGCACGTGAAACGGGCGCCATGACGGACGAGCCCATCAGCAGGGCGTGGCGCAAGGGTGTTATGGCGTTCACCGTGAACTCAGCCTCCTAGCGACGAAAGGTATTTCCGGGGCGATGGTGGATCCGCTTGGTGCAGTCCGATGTCCGCGATCGTGTTGCTGCGCAGAAATCCGAAATAGGCGATCGTTCACCGCTTGCCAGCCAGTATGCGCGACGCCAGCCTTCTTCGTTGTTGCAGAGATGTTTCTCGCCCAGCACGCAGCGGGGCTGGGCATTCGCTCCCTCGAACAGTTCGACGACCTGCAGCAGCGTGATGTCCCGCGCTGGTTTCACCAGCCGATAGCCGCCGCCATGGCCGCGAGTGGCCTCGACCAGCCCGGCCTTGCGCAGCGTCAACATGATCTTGGAGAGAAAATTCGCCGGCACCCCCGCCGCTTCCGCCAGCTGGCGTCCCAGAATGAAATCTCCCGCCGGCACCTGGCTCAGGTGCGCCAACGCCCGTAACGCATGTTGTGAAGTCGCGGTAAACATGACTCTTGACCTCTGGATGAAGAAAGAGTCTAAGGGGAGTATCGGTCGGCGTCAAGTAAAATTTGGAGAGATTTTCCCGAGCGATCCGCCGGCGGCTTTCCCAGACGGCGCCGATCGCGTCCCGCGCGCCTCGTGGTGCACATCGGACAGATGGCCGCACGCTCACGAAACCGACAGTCAACGCCGTGTTCCCTTCACGGCGGCTTGACAGGCTTCGCTGCCACGCGGGTAAGGCATGAGGGGAAAAACAACTTCGGCGTTATCTGATTTCCGCCGGGCTTGCCCCGGTCGAAATCACTACTGGCGCGGACGTAAACCCCGTCTCCGACTTCCCTTTCCACTCGCTTCGCGAGTGGAAAGGGAAGTCGGAGAGCAGAGGTAATGCGGTCGCAGATCAGTCGTCGGTCGCAGCGACTTAACCGGGCAGCAGTTCCGGCGCAGCCGACTACGACACCGCTTCCAGCAGCAACGCCGGCCTGTTTGAGCGACAGGTCATGGCATCGCGCTGATCACGCTCGACGGGGACATTCGCGCCACCGGCCTCGCCGCGTCACGAGAGATCACAGGTCGATGTCCAACTTCTCCCACACGGAGGCACCTTCAGGTATCTCGGCCGCCTTCAGGTGCGGAAAGGTCTTGAAGAGGAAGTAGACCAGCGGCAGGACGCCGAACACGATGATCACGGTGTCGGGGATGATGCGCAACTGACCCAGCCTGGCCACGATCGGCCGTTCGAAGAAGGAGACATCGCGCGCGACCCACAGCCCTTCTGCATAGCTCGTCCACGCCTGGGCGATGCCGACCGGGAAGAGCGTCACCAGCGTCATGATCAGCAGGCCGCCGTTGAGGCCCCAGAACGAGACCGCCAGCAGGCGGTCGTTCCACTGGTCGCGCTCGCACCAGGCCACGCCACGAGAACAGCAGGAGCGAAATCGACAGCATGCCGTAGACGCCGAACAGAGCGCCGTGGGCATGGTTCACCGTCAGGTAGGTGCCGTGCTCGAAGTAGTTGACGATCGGCAGGTTGATCAGGAAGCCGAAGACACCGGCGCCGAGGAAATTCCAGAACGAACTGGCGACCAGAAAGTACATCGGCCACTTGTAGGAGAACTCCTTCCCTTCGGCGCGGATGGATTTGTACTCGAGCAGCCCGCGGACGACCAGTCCGAACATCGGCACCGGCTCGATCGACGAGAAGACCGATCCGATGGCGAGCCAGATCGATGGGCCGCCGTACCAGAAATAGTGGTGGGCCGTGCCGAGGATCCCGCTCAGGAAAACCAGGGCGGCCGTAAAATAGGCGACTCGTAGCGCGGCCTTGGCCGACACCAGCCCCATGGCCACCAGCAGGACGGAGATCACCGCCGCGCCGAAGAACTCGAAGATGCTCTCGACCCAGATGTGGACCACGAACCAGCGCCAGTAGTCGGCCACCGTGAGGTGCGAGCCACGCGCGTAAAGCAGACCGAAGGCAAAGAAAAAGACGACCAGGATCGCCGAAAACACGTAGAAATTGACCAGCGCCTTGAAGTGGGGATCTTTCGGTTTGGCACTCGAGGGTCCGACTGCCCGATAGACGATCACCAGCCAGAACACGAGCCCGACGAACAGCAGGATCTGCCAGAACCGACCCAGCTCGAGGTACTCCCACCCCTGGTGCCCGAACCAGAACCAGAGGTTTCCGAACCCGCCGTTGATGCCTACAACTTCTCCCAGCAGGCTGCCCACCGCGACCAGCAGAACGGCCGCGAACAGAAGCTGCACGAGCACGCCTTGTCGCTTTGGCTCCCGACCACCGACGATCGGCGCGAGGTAGATCGCCGAGGCAACCCAGGTGGTGGCGATCCAGAAGATGGCGAGCTGCAGGTGCCACGATTTGGCCCAGCTGTACGGGATCAGCTTGCCCACGATGGCCAGGAAGAAGGTGCCCGGATGGACCGTGTAGTGCGCCAGCAGTCCGCCGAAGGTGGTCTGCACGAGAAACAGCAGGATCACCACCAGGAAGAACTTGGCCGCCTTGAGCTGGCTCGACGTCAACGGCGCGTCGATCAACTTGTCGGCCAGCGCCACGCCCCTGGCTTCGCCATACCACAGCCGGTCTCGATGTACCCAGAAGATGAACAGTCCCAGCGTCACGAACAGCGAAACGATTCCGCCGATCGACCAGATGTAGGTCTCCGTGGTGGCGACATTGCCGATCGTGCGGTCCGGTGGCCAGTTGTTGGTGTAGCTGTGGTCCTTGCCGGGGCGATTGGCCGACGCCACCCAGGCCGTCCAGAAGAAGAAGCGGGCTATCTGGCGCCGCTCCTCCGCCGTGGGCACCGTATTGGGAAGGAAGCCATAGCCTTGCTCGCCGTCGCGGAATGTCTCTTCCCAGAATCGCTCAGTGTCGCCCAAGGCGGCGATCTGCGCGGCACTCAATGTCAGCACGTCCGTCGCCTGATCATACCGGTTCGTCTTGATTTCACGACGAGTCCGTATGTCGACCACGTCACGATCTTCGCCGGTCAACTCCTCCAACGGCCGCCCGAACGAATCGCGGGCAACTTGTCCCCGCACGGTCTCGCCCATCAGATGGAGCGTGACGGCCGAGAACTCCATGCCCCGCTGCGAGCCGTGCCCCCACACGCTGCCGTGATCCATCAGTCCGTACCGCTGGTAGACGTCCTGCCCGGCGATGATGTCACTCTTGGTGAACAGCGTCTTGCCGGCGGGGTCCAGGACCTTGCCCGGATACGGTGGCGCCTCTCGGTTGGCGAACATGCCGCCGATCAGTAGACCGCCCAGCGAGACAACGAAGCTAATGATGGCCGCCCATTTGAGTCTCTCGATGGTCATGGAATGCTCCTTCGGTACGAGGCCCGGTGCGAAATATGTCGTGGCGGGCAAACTGCGGACCGGTTGAACCCAATGAAGGTATTCCAGTTATCCCGGCTTTGTCAACTGGAGACTGATTTTCCGCATCCTGCGACGATCATGCCGTCGGCAGCTATGACGATGGCCGGGTCCTGGAACGATCAGGTTTGAATGACCAGCGCCGACACCCTGTCCGCCAGGCGCGCGACATCACCGCGGGGCCATACGGGAACGGAAACGTCGGGTCGGTCGTCGCTGACGACGGCGACGATGTCTTCCCGCTCAGTCGCCAGGCAAACGCATCCCGGTGCCCCGCGCCACACTTCGATCTTGAGGCCTGGCGCATCGATGTCGCCTTCCACCAGCACGATCTGGCAATCGACAAACAGCCCTTCCAACCGCTCGTACTCGGTCTGGCCCTGGCGCGACATGAACACGCCCACGGAGTCCTGGGTGACAATTGCGCGCCGGTTGGCCGCCGGCCAAGCGGTGGCGGTAGGAATCTTTTCCCGGAGTGTCCAATTCATGGACGTGTCGCGAATGCTTGATCGTACCGACTCGAATACCTCGACGGCAGAACTCCTCGACAAGGTCGACGATCAATGTCGTCTTCCCGTGGTTTTTTCGACCGACGATATGAATACGATTCATCAACATAACTCCACGGAGGCATCCACCAACCACTCGAAGGGCAGCCTATCGCCCGCTTCCCGCATGCCGATGCCCGGCGGCACTTCGATGTAGCAGTTCGCTTGACTGGCTGCGAACAGGTCGGCTGAACTTCGCCCCGGCAGCGGTAGCAGCCTCCAGCCCTGCTCCCGTGTCTGCCCTGGGGAACGGCGCGGCCAAGCACGAACCAGGTCCGCAAAGGGTTGGCCTGCACGGACTCGGCCAGAGTCCCCACCGCGCGCGGGCGGTAGCGGCCGAGTGTCCTCCCAGACGCCGAAGTGCGGCGGATACATAGCGATGGAAGCAGAGGTGGGCGGCCAGCGGATTGCCGGGCAAGCCGAACACGAGTTGGCGACCGCGCGTCGCACACAGCAGCGGCTTGCCAGGTTTCTGGCGGACTTTGTGAAAACGAATTTCACCTCCTATCCGCCGTACTGCGTCGGGAACCAAGTCATATCTTCCCGCCGAAACTCCTCCAGTCAGTACCACAACATCACAATCCTGCATGGCGGCAATCGTCGCCACGATGGCGTCGTCGTCGTCGTCAGCGTGTAACACGCGAGTTGGAGGAACCCCCCGGGCCGTCGCCAGCGCCGCGAGCATGGGGCCATTGGAATCGCGGATTTGAGCCAGTCCGGGACGTTCGGCGCGGAGACCAACTCGCCTCCAGTCGTAATGATTCCCAGCGTCGGTCGCGGAACCACGAGCACTTCTCGCCGTCCCACGGATGCCAGCACTCCCACGGCCAGGGGTGTCACCAGGTCTCCCACCTGAAGAAGCACGCTTTGTGCACGGCATTCGGAGCCCCGCAACGCCATGTGTTGACGCGATTGGATCCCCACGGGTAATCGCATGAATTCGCCGTCGCGGATCGACTGTTCGAAGGGAATTACCGCTTGCGTGCCCGGCGGACATTCCGCGCCGGTCATGATCTCGACACATTCGCCGGGCTCGAGTTGCCGTGCGCCGGCCTGTCCGGCCGCCACCTGTCCCACGACTCTCACCGTGTTCTTGTCTCCGTCGCTGGCCAGCAACACGGCGTAGCCGTCCATCATCGCCCGATGGAACGGCGGATAGTCGCGGTCTGCCACCACGCTTTCGGCCAATCGCAGACCCCTGGCGCACGGCAGCGAAATACGCCGCGGCGCGAGCGGCAAGGCAACCTCCAACACCATGCGAAGTGCTTCGTCAGGTGCCATCAGGTCTGATGGGGAAGCAAGCTCCTGGTCCTCAATGTTCACTGCGGTACTCCCGAACGAATCTCTCCCAGCAGCTCGACATCTGTTCCATGGCGCGAACCATGTCCATCGGCGTGGCTATCAGGCTCATCGCGATTCTCCTCCCGCAAGGCGGAATTGTCGGCGACAGCGTCCGTCTTGTGTTGGATCGCCTCTCGCCAGCGTATTATATTGCTCTCTATCGGCCCGTGAAGATAGTGCCAAGGAACGGCATGGTCATGCGCGGTGTGCCCCCGACCTGTTCGAAGGAAGAATAAGGAAGGGGTATGGGCTGCCAAAAAGTCGGCTCTTGGTCGCTGTATGGCCGTGTGCAATGGCAATCAGTTCTGTTCCCCCCGTGAGGCCTTGCGCCGGTGGGGGATCGATTGGTCAGCTACGGTGATGCGGTCTGTCTCGTAAGCTTCCGCCGGGTTGATCCCGGCGCACGCCACAACTGGTCAGCGACCTCCGGCATTCCGCCTTCCAGGCTTCCGTCGGGTTGATCCCGGCGCACGCCACAACTGGTCAGCGACCTCCGGCATTCCGCCTTCCAGGCTTCCGTCGGGTTGATCCCGGCGGAGCCACAACTGGTCAGCTACCCACACGCCATGACACACGGTCGGTCGCGTCCCCAACGCACCATCACATCGGGTCGTCGTCGCGACCCAGTCAAGCCGCGGCCTGTTTCGGCCTCGGCGAGCCGCCGTTTTTCCTCCCGACGCTTGGCTCGCCCGGCACACTTCGTGTCTCGCTTGCAGTAGCTGGTCTGTCCTCAGTCCGCCGGGATGAACCTGGCGGGGCTGCAGAACCGAGCGGAACAGAAATGGAAAGATCCCTCCATGCACACAACGGATAGTTCATATCGCGGCAGGAGTGATGCTTTTTCGCCGAACGACTGGGCGGATTACGCAACCCCTACTGCGAGCGTCTGCCCCGCGTGCCATGTGACACATATGCGTCACTTGTGATATCCGATTCATACCTTGTCTATTCTCTTCATGTTGCCGCGAAAAACGTACTACTCCCCATTTCCGCCCTCCACCAGGTAAGGCGTGCCCGGGGGTAAACAGACCGAAATAGCAAATAGCGAATGGTGAATGGTGAATGGTGAATAATTAACGAGGGGAAAACGGTTGAGAAAGCCAATCATCGGGGCGTTCCACTGCGGTGCAAGAACAGAAAAAGGACGAATCACGAACCGTCAATTATTCACCATTCACCATTAATAATTGACTTGGGAACCATGCATCGTGCATCCGAAACCGTCAGCTCCGGGATCTTCCTCGGTTTCTTTGCTGTCCTTACTGCCAACGGCTAAACAATTACCAAAATATTTGTTTGTCACCCATCTTCTTGTCCTTTCTTGCCCGCTCGAGTCGGCGGGAGGAAGCCCGTGGGACCGGAACGAAAAGAGCCCGTGATCCCTTGCCGAACGGACGCAGTTGCCTCGATTTTCTAGCAGCCCATACCACTCGCCATTTCCGCCTGACCCGGCAGAGGGGGCGAGGGGGATGTGGATTCTGCCGGGAAGCGGGTGGGCTATAATGGGGCCGTCCGAGCGCTGCCTCAGGGGAAAAATTCGTCGCGGAGCCATTCCATGTCTCAACCCGCCGTCCGTCACGATGGCCAACCGCCCCGGATCGGCTTGCTGCATTCGCTCAGCGGGACGATGGCGCTGAGCGAACAGCCGCTGTTGGATGCCGAGCAGATGGCGCTGGATGAGATCAATCAGCATGGCGGGGTCCTGGACTGCCGCATCGAAGCCGTTATCGCGGATGGTGCTTCCACTCCGGAAACCTTCGCCCGGCATGCACACGACCTGCTCGCAGCCGGTGTGAAGGCCTTGTTTGGCTGCTGGACGTCGGCATCTCGCAAGGCGGTTCGTCCGGTCGTGGAAGCTGCCAAGGGACTGTTGTGGTATCCGGTTCAATATGAGGGGCTCGAGGAATCGTCCCACATCGTTTATGTAGGCAGTTGTCTCAACCAGCAGATTACGCCCGCGGTCACCTGGGCGATTGCCAATTTGGGTCCCCGTTTATTCCTCATAGGCTCCGACTATGTCTTCCCTCGCACCGCGAACAGACTCGTGCGTTCGCAGGTGCAGCATCATGGCGATGACGCCGCCATCGTGGCTGAGCGTTATGTGCCATTGGGTGCGCGGGACTTCGACGACACCGTCCGTGAAATCCGCTGTCTCAAACCGCATGTGGTGTTCAATACATTGAATGGCGACAGCAACCTGGCTTTCTTCCGTACGTACGATGCGTTGGGGGCCACCGCGGGCGAGACTCCCGTGCTGTCGGTGAGCGTGGCCGAGACAGAACTGCAATCCATCGCGGAAATGGCGGCAGGGCACTTGGCCTGCTGGAACTACTTCGAGAGCTTAGACCTCCCAGGCAACCGGCAATTCATCGCGAACTTCCAACAACGTTACGGCGCGACACGGGTCTGCTCCGCGCCGATGGTGCAGGCTTACTGCCAAATCTACCTGTGGAAGCAAGCAGTCGAAGCGGCCGGCACATTCGACATCGCCGAGGTCACGAAACACCTCGCGGGCCAGACCTTTGTCGGACCGGCCGGGCCGCTCACGATCCAGGCGAACCATCACGTTACCATGCCGGCCTTTGTTGGCCGAGCCACGTCCGCTGGCCAGTTCGAGATCCTCTGGGCAAGCGCTCAGCCGATCGCACCCTTGCCTTGGCTGGGTGTCGAAAACTGCCAGTTGCCGGACAAGGCACTGGTGAAGGAAGCCATGGCTTCCTACACGGAAATCCTCCATTACAGCGCGTCGTTGGAACGAGAAATCCAACAGCGCAAGCAGGCTGAGGAGGAATTAAAGCGAGCCAAGCTGGCGGCCGAAGCGGCCAACGAGGCCAAGAGCCTGTTCCTGGCCAGTATGAGCCACGAAATCCGCACGCCGATGAACGGTATTATCGGCATGACGGACTTGGCCCTGGATAGCGAGCTAACCGCCGAGCAGCGGGAGTACCTGGAGATGGTCAAGACTTCCGCGGATTACCTGCTGGCCGTCATCAACGACATCCTGGACTTCTCGAAGATCGAGGCTGGCAAGCTGGAAATGGAAACGATCGATTTCAGCCTCCGCGACCACCTGGAGGACACGTTGGCCGCGCTGGGACTGCGGGCCGATGCTAAGGGCCTGGAGTTGGCCCAGGAAGTCGCACCGGACGTGCCGGACGGTCTGGTCGGGGATCCGGGACGTCTGCGACAGATCATCATCAATCTGATCGGCAACGCGATCAAGTTCACGGAGCACGGCGAAGTCGCGCTGCGGGTCGAGCAAGAATCGCGGACGGACAACCAGGTAACCTTGCATTTTGCGGTGGCGGACACCGGTATCGGAATTCCCGACGACAAACGAGAAAGACTGTTCGTGGCGTTTTCGCAGCTCGACGCGTCGACCACGCGCAGGTACGGCGGCACGGGGCTGGGGCTGGCGATCTCGTCGCAGTTGGTGCAACGGATGGCTGGGCGGATCTGGGTGGAAAGCGAGTTGGGAAGCGGGAGCACTTTCCATGTGGTGGTTCGCTTCGGCTTGTCCTCCGGACCGGTGCTGCGGCGGCTGCCCGTGGAAGTCACGCGACTGCGCGGACTGCCGGTCCTGGCGGTGGACGACAATCTCACCAACCTGCGTGCCCTGCAAGGAGTGCTCACGCATTGGGGCCTGCAACCGACCGTCGTTACCAGCGCAAGACAGGGACTGTCGCTGCTGCAGCAGGCGCAGCAGGCCGGGGAGCCTTTCGCGCTGGTCCTGCTGGACAACATGATGCCCGACATGGATGGCTTCACGCTCGTGGAGCACATCAATCAACATCCCGAGCTGGCAGGCGCCACGCTGATGATGATCTCCTCCGCCGGACGTCGGGAAGACGCCCAGCGATGTCGGGAGTTGGGTGTCTCGGCCTATGTGGCGAAGCCGATCCGTCGAGCTGACTTGATGGATGCGATTCTGCGAGCCTTGCGCCTCAAGGAATCTGATGCCGCGTGGTCGCGTTTGGCCATGCACCCATCACCAGGCCAAGCTGCGCGGCGACTGCAGATCCTGTTGGCCGAGGACAACCTGGTCAATCAGAAGCTGGCGCTCCGCCTGCTGGAAAAGCGTGGACACGTCGTCGCCGTGGCACATAGTGGCCACGAAGTGCTGGCGGCGCTGGAGCAGCAGTCGTTCGACATCGTGTTGATGGATGTGCAAATGCCCGACATGGACGGATTGGAGGCCACGGCGGCCATTCGTGCCAAGGAGAGGAGTACCGGCGGTCACGTCCCCATCGTGGCCATGACCGCCCGCGCCATGAAAGGAGATCGCGAGCAGTGTCTGGCGGCCGGCATGGACAGCTATGTCTCCAAGCCGCTGCAGCCCACGGAGCTGTTGGACATCGTGGAGCGACTCGCGGCGACCGGTCACGATAATCAATCCGCGCCGGCTAAATCGTGTGCGCTCGCCCACGGCAACACACAATCTCCCGACCAGCCTGCCAGCTCAGAGCCGCTGCCCCCGGCTTCCCCGTTGGATTTCGACAGGGCTCAGGCGTTGGAGCAGGCCGGGGGAGACGCGGGCCTTCTGGAGGAGATGATTGCGGCCTTCGTCACCGAGTATTCGCCGCTGATGGCTGACATCCGTGACGCCATTGCCTGCGGCGACGCCCGCCAATTGCATTTCGCTGCGCACACGCTCAAGGGCGCTGCACGCGCTCTGGCCGCGCCCACCGCATCTGGTGCGGCGGAACGGCTCGAAACCATGGGACGCGGCGGGGAGTTGGCAGAGGCCCTGTCGGTTTACGCGGAATTGGACGAAGCGATATGCCGGCTCTGCTCCGCATTGCACGCCACTTAAAGGTGACCATTGTTGAGAACTGTGCGCCACGACATGCCTGTGCGAACATCGTCACGTCTGGTGGTGGTTCTAGCAAGCGTTTACGGAGGCTCCAGCCAAAGCTTGTCTGGGGCCTGCCGGGGCCTGTCCTTGCCGAAGAGCGTATCCGGCATCAAAATCACAGGCTGGGTGCGTGAGTTTGGTAGGTCCCGGCTGACAGACTGAGAGTGTAAACCCGGCAGATGCGGCGATGCAGTCGGCTGGGCAACTGGAATACTGGCCGGTGCAGCGATACCTTCACGCGGTGGCGACTATGGAAATCGTCGGCGGCGGAATCGGTGCCTGTTGGACACCTGCCGTCGGCCTGATCGGAAAGGAACGTCAAGGCGATGAGAAGGATGATCCTGCTTGCTGGGCTGCTGTGGACCACTTGCCCGGCGCAAGCTCAAGAAACGGGCGATGTTCCGACACTGTCGCAGGTTAAGAGTCGGCTGGCCGCCGAGACCGCCGAAGCCTATCGGTCGTGTCCCTATTCGTTTCTTTCGAGGGATTACTTCGCGCGGTTCAACCGCAACCCGGATGCGCAACCGAGCAGCCAGGAAATGGTGTTGGCGATGGATTGGAGAATCGTCGTCGCCGCGGGCGCGACAGAGCGGACGCGGATCATGGCCGGTCATCTGGCGGAATTTCTCTCTCAACGCATGGCCCTGAATCTGCCGGTCGAAAAAACGTCTCCGGAAGATCTGGAGCAAGGCATCGGCAAAGCGATTGTCCTGCTGGAATCCGGAGGAGGCGAGCCCTCTGCCGCGGGGAGTTTCACGCTTTCGGTAGAGGCCCTGAGAATCACGGTTCACGGGCGGGACGCGGACGGGGTACGGGACGGCGTTGTGAAACTGGTCGATCGGATGGGTGCCCGGCAAGCGGCAATCCTGTCGCTCGGTGAGCAGTGTTACAAACCCCGCGTCGCGGTTCGGCTGGGTGTGGTGCCCTGGATGGGGTCCTACCGGGATCTCGTTTTCATGGGTAACAATGCTGTCCTGCTCAATACATACTTTGAGGGAGAGGAAAGTCTTTTCGCCATATCCCTTTCTGACGCAATCGGGGAGCTGAACGTCAGGCGAAAGCACCAGGTGTTACGCGAACTGATCCAGACGGCCCGCGAAGCCAAACGCTACGGTGTGAGGACGTATTGCCAGATCAACACGCGGGAGAAATTCCCCAAGGACGATCCCGTCTTCGCGGCACACCCGGAAATTCGAGGGGCGCTGACCTGGAAGGCGGACGGCGAATACATCTTGTGCACTGAACATCCGCTGGTTCAGCGATATCTGACGGAGAGCGTTGAGGCACTGTTTCGAGAGGCCCCGCTGGATGGCCTGCTTTTCATTAATGGGGGAGAGAGTTTCTACCATTGTTTCATGCGATCGTACGGCACGGCCAAGGGCCACACGAACTGCGCACGCTGCGAGCCTTCGGGCGCAGAGACGGTCGTTGCTAATCTGTCGAACAACCTGCTGGCTGCGGCGCGCAAGGTGAACCCGAGCGCGGAGATCATCGCCTGGCCTTACTCGGCCGAACATGTGTGGTCCGCTGACCGATATCAGCTTGGCGTCATCGAAAAACTTCACCCCGGCGCGGGCATCTTTACCGAGATCGAGAAGGACGAAGTTGTCGCCAAGCCCGAAGGGGTCCTGAAAGGCATCGGCGATTACAGCATCGATCTGATCGGGCCCGGCCAGCGCAGTTGCGACAGGTGGCTGCCTGCCAAGCCGCGGGGGTACCGATCTATATCAAGAGCGAGCCGGAATTGGGCTTCAAGGCGCCCAGGCTTCCGTTCATTCCCTGTCTGGACCGCTGGGCGGATCGGGCGGAAGCATTGGTGTCGTGCCAGGCGACGGGTGCCTGGGTCTTTCCGTATTTCCGGCCTTACTTTGGAAGCAGCGCAGGCGAAGTGTTCAAGTTCTTCTGGTGGGACCCGGTTCCAGAAAAGGAGGATGTCCTGCTGAGCCTGGCCAGTCGTATCTCGGGCGACGCGGCCGGCCCCCATCTGCGCACGCCTGGAAGCACGCGTCCGAGGCTATCGACTGGTCGCCGGAACAGCCTGCCTACTACAAGGGGCCATACTACTCGGGGCCAGCCCACCCGATGTGCGTATCCCCGACCGCCAAGCTGCCGGAGGTGTTTTTCGGACAGTTCCTGTTCATGGGGGAAGCCACCGATGCGGAGGGGCTGAGGTTCCGCCCGATCTATGTATCCTCTCCGACCGGAAACGTCCCTGTCTTCGGCAGGTTTTATCGCCAGATGGAATCGTGTCTCCGCAAGGCCGTGAACGAACTGGAAGCCGCCAAGCCCCTGGTTCCAGGGCAATATCGGTTGACGTTCGAGGCGGAGTGTTCCCCAGTTCGGTGGTTCTATCACACAGCCCGCACCCAGGCCAACTTCTATGAATCATGCCAGTTGCGCGACGCGTTGCTGGCGTTCACCCAACAGAAGGAAAGGGGCTCGAACGCGATCGAGAAGCATCGACAGATGTTCGAACGTTGGAGGCAAGTCCTGCTCGACGAGAAGGCCAACACCGAAACCGCGCTCCCTCTGGTGGAACGAGACATGCGGCTGGACTGCTACTACGGCATCGATCATGCATTTCCGCACACCGCGGATATGATCCGCGCGAAACTGCGGCTGTTGGAGGAAGAAATCGGCGAAACGCTCCCCGCTGTCGCAAGCCGGTGCGGGCTTTAGTCCGTGGCACAGCGTTCTCAACGTACCCGCCGGCGCGGGGTGGCGATCGGGCCAGGCTGGAGATGGCCATGACACTCTCGGCCAAACCGCTCGTAACGCGGGATGCACTGCGACCGTGGCAGGAGGCCGGACTGAGCCGACTGGCCGTCAGCCTGGACGGTGTCGCGGACCCGCTCGGGAATTTCCCGCAAGCCAAAGTCTTGACCGTGCATGCCGCGGCAGTGTATTATTTGTTCATCTAGAGGTCAACAATGTTTTCGACAACTTCCGAGTACGCTTTACGAGCGTTGGTGCAGCTCTCCCGCCAGAGTGCCGGAGTGTCCGTGCTGGGGCAGGATCTCGCCCAACGG
Source organism: uncultured Planctomycetota bacterium (assembly GCA_963700515.1). Lineage (GTDB taxonomy): Bacteria > Planctomycetota > Planctomycetia > Pirellulales > Pirellulaceae > JAJRVM01. Next base: position 112,065 of record CAVOXY010000024.1, read on the forward strand.
GCCAACATCCCGCCGAACTACCTTTCCAAGATCCTGTGGACCTTGCGCAACGCGGGATTCTGGAGACGACGCGTGGGCATGGTGGCGGATACCGGCTGGCCAAACCGGCCGACCAGATCACGCTCATTGAGATCGTCCGCCAGTTTGAGGGGGTGAGCGCGGAGCCGGGTTGCTTGCTGGGCGAGCAGCGTGAGTGTTCCGACAATAGTCCTTGTTCGGCGCATACGGCGTGGAAAAAGGTCAAGGAAGCGTACGTCGAGTTCATTCGGTCGACGACGCTGGCCGATATCGGCCAGCCGGCTGAATCGACGCTGCCAGTCACGAAGCCACGTCGAACAACGGCCAAATCCAAAACGGCCAAATCCAAAACGGCCAAATCCAAAACGGCCAAATCCAAACGGCCGCGCAAGACTACCCAGTCCAAGACAACCCAGTCCAGCGGTCGCAAGCGGTAATCGAACTGAGAGGAGTTTGTATGTCGGCGAAGGTCGAATTGCCCCAGGCGGAGGAACCCGTAATGAGCCGCGCGGGCGGCCGGCTGTCCGTGGAGCGGAAACCTGCGGGAATGCCTCTGCACCAGTTGGCTGCCAAGGGTTGGGCTTCGCCGCTGGCCATTTGTGTGGCCGGCCTTGTGGCGATTCAGACGATCACGGGGCTGTGGATTTATCTGGCACCGTTTTCCGCCAACGCGCAGGTCCAGGTACTCCTGCATACGGCCGCCGGCCTGCTGTTTGTCTTTCCGTTCGCCTGGTACCTGGTCCGCCATTTCCTGGTCTGGTGCGCTCAGAAGGCGACGGCGGTGATGATCTTGGGCTATTTCGCCGCCGTCCTGGTGACGGCCTGTGTGGTCAGCGGCCTGCTGCTCACCTGGCAAGCGGCCTACGGACCGAAAATCGGATCACTGTGGGATCTTGTGCATCTGGTGAGCGGCATTGTCACAGCTGCCTTGATCACGGTGCATCTGGTGCTGGCTTTCTTGCGGCGGCGGCAGATGGCTCGAGAAGTTCCCGAGTTCCGCACCGGTGTCCGACGGTTCCTCATCGGCGGAGCGGGCGTATGTGCGGTTGCCGGAGGTCTGGCGGTGGCGGCCATCGCGGCGTGGCCGAGTCACGGGGTCGAGAGCCCAGTGCCGCCGGGGTATAGTCTGTCGGCCTATTTGGAGAATTTCGACGAGTACCGGGGCAATGCTTTTGCCCCCTCGTATGCGCGGACCGACAGCGGCAACCTGATCGACCCGGCGATACTGGGGAATTCAGAATCGTGTGGCACGGTGGGATGCCACGAGCAAGTCTATGCCGAGTGGCAGCCGAGCGCCCATCGGTTCTCGGCGATGAATCCATCCTTTCAAGCGATCCAGAAGAATTTCGCCTCGGACCGCGGAGCGGAGGAGACCCGCTACTGTGCCGGTTGCCACGATCCCATTTCGCTGTTCGCCGGAGCCAAGGACATCCACAATCTCTCGTTGTCGGCGCCGGGCATGCAGGAGGGGTGCTCGTGCGTGGTGTGTCACGCGATCGACAAGGTGGACGCACGCGGCAATGCGGACTACGTGCTCGTGCCGCCCCGCAAGTACCTCTGGGAGAACTCGCAAGGTTGGCGCAAGGCCGTCTCGGATTTCCTGATCCGCGCGTTTCCTCGCCAGCATCTGGCCGACTACGATCGTGGACTGTTGCATAGCACCGAGTTCTGTGGCGCGTGCCACAAGCAGTTCATCCCTGAAGCGCTCAATCGTTTTGGAATGGTCAGCGGACAAAACCAGTACGACGAGTGGCACAGCAGTCATTGGAATACCACCGACCCAACGACGAATCTGAACTGCATCGACTGCCACATGCGACTCGTGCCCGACTCACGCGACCCGGGAAGTGGCGAAGCGGGGGCCGTACGCCGAACGCCCCAGGATGGCGCACACCGACACCACGGTTTCATTGCCACCAATTTCTTCATGCCGCAAGTGCTCCAGTTGCCTCACGCGGACGAGCAGGTGCGATTGACGGAAGAATGGATTCGAGGCGAGACGGTCATTCCCGAGATCGAGCACTTGTGGCCGGCCGGTCCGGTGGCGTCCGTGGAGATTATCGCGCCCCCAGAGGCTGCCGCGGGAGAGGATATTCGCCTGGAAGCGATCGTCGTGAACCGCAAGGCCGGGCACAACCTGACGACGGGACCTCTGGACTTTATGCGAGTGTGGATTCACTTGCGGGTCCTGGATGCCGACGGGCAGACGCTGGCGGAGTGGGGTGGCATTGATCCGGTGGCGCGGGAGATCACGGATGTGCCGGGCCGCATCCACGAAATCGGAAATTCACGCAAGGAGGGGACGCTTGTACTCGAAGGACTTCCCATCAACGGCGCGGGACAACCAATCGTGAAACATGAACTCTGGACGCAGGCGGGCGGCAAGGGTAAGCGGGTCATTTTCCCCGGTTACACCGACCATCAATCTTACACCTTGAGTATTCCGGCCGGTGCAAAGGGGCCCTTGGTGGTGAAGGCCGATCTGAATTTCCGCCGGTATCGACAGCAGTTTCTCGACCTGGTCCTGCCGACGCTCGAACGAGACACGGGATGCTACCAGAGGATGGTACCCCAGTCGTCGGACGAGCAGCGGATTGCCATCGTTTCGCAGCCCGCGGGATAAAGGAACGACTCTCGGATGAAAGCCTCTTTGCCATGCGCATGACCTGGTTTCACGCTCTGTCAACGCGCAAACGCAAGATCTGGCTCTCCGTGGCAGCCACGGTGTTGGGTACGATCGCACTCACCCAACTGGCATTGTGGGTCCAGGCCTCCCGTAACACGGACCTGAACGATCGTACTGTCGGCATCACGGCGGGCGACCTGGAAGCGCGGATCGAGGCGGCCCCGGTCCGATTTCGCGATGTGGCTGCTCAGCTGGGAGTCGTGATGCGACATGGTCCCGGGCCTCGTCATCGTGTGTTGCCCGAGGACACTGGCTCGGGCCTCGCTTGGGGTGATTACGACGGCGACGGCGACTTCGACCTGTACGTGGTCAATTTTCAGGTGGAAGAAATCGCGTCGCAGCAGGAGGGAGGAGGCTGCCTGTTTCGCAACGATGGCGGCCATTTCACGGATGTCACGCTGGCCGCCGGTGTCGGCAATGCGGGCGGATTCGGCATGGGTGCCTGCTGGGCCGACTATGACGACGATGGCGGTCTGGATCTGCTGGTGACGAACTATGGCTCGCCGAATCGTCTGTATCACAATCGGGGTGGCGGGACCTTTGAAGACCTGGCCGAACACTCTGGCGTGGCCGCTTCCGACTGGTCGACGGGAGCAGCCTGGGGTGACTTTGATCGCGATGGGCACGTCGATCTCTATGTGTGCAACTATGTCGAATACGACGAGACGCTCGCCCGTGCCGGGATTTCGGCCGGTCGGGGCACGGGAGCCTACACCGTACCGTTTGCGCTCAATCCCAACGCTTTCGATCCGGCTGCGAATCGGTTGTATCGCAATCGCGGCAATGGGACATTCGAGGACGTTACCGAAAAATTTGGTGTGGCCGATGTGGAGGGACGCAGCTTTGCCGCCACCTTTGTCGATCTGGATGGTGACGGTTGGCTGGATCTGTACGTGGCCAATGACGTCTCGCCCAACGTGCTGTATCACAACATGTTGGATGATCGCGCCGACAGCTTTTACCGCAAACTCCTGGAAGACCCGTCGCGCACACCGGGCCAGCAAGTCGCTTTCGCCGATCTGTCGGCGATCACCGGGGCCGCCGATTCACGCGGTTCGATGGGGCTCTCGGTGGGCGAAACCGGCGCTCTGAACGGCAACGTTGACGGTCTCCCGGATCTGTTTCTGACGCACTGGTTGGCACAGGAAAACGCGCTCTACCAGAGCCTCGCCCTGGCCGACGAGTTGCTCGAGTACCGTGACAAGACGCGGGAATTCCGTTTGGGTGAGACATCGCTCAATGTGGTCGGGTGGGGATGCGGTTTCTGTGATCTGGACTTGGACGGCCGTATGGACCTGTTGGTGGCCAATGGAAGCACGCTGGAGCAACCAGAGGATTCGAGCCGATTAGTGGCACAACCCGTGTTCGTGTTCTGGAATGACGGCAAGCAGTTCCAGGAAATTGCGGCCAAGACGGGCGAAGCGTTGCGGACCGGTTATTGTGCCCGAGGTCTGGCCATCGCTGATTTCGACAATGACGGGCTGCCAGACGTGGCGATCTCCGTCAATCGCGGCCAACCGCTGCTCTTGCGGAATGAAACGATCACGACGAATCGATCGCTCAAGATCCGCCTCCAGGGCCGAGCCGCCGCGTGCTTTGGGGCCAAAGTCGAAGTGAAGGTCGGCAACGAGTTGCAGGTGCAGTGGTGGGGCGCGGACGTGAGTTTCCTCAGCCAGCACGCCTCGGAGTTGATCTTCGGACTTGGCGCACGAGAATCCGCCGATGAAGTGCGCGTGCTCTGGGCCGACGGAACCAGCACGCAATATCACACCGTCCCTGCTCCGTTGCTGGAAGCGGTCTATCAGGACCAGCAGACTCCGCCGTCGTGACGTGTCACTTCACATGCCAGCGGCCGACATCAGCGATGCTCGCAAAGAGGAATGAATTTGCCCGGTTTGTTGACAATTTGAGCGACGGTGACCCGCGAGAAGGCGGCTTCTATCGAAGCGTAGGCGTCGTCCAGTTCACGATGAAGAGCACACAGCCCCGTGTGATTCTTTAATCCCAGCGGACACTTGCGAATCCGCTCCAGAGGGCCAATGGCGTTGATCACGTGGATGAGCTTAATCTTCGCGGCGGGGCGCGCCAGCGAATACCCGCCGTTGGGACCCGGCTGAGAACGAACGAGTGCCGCCTGAATCATCTGTTGCAGGACCCGGTGCAAATATCGGCGTGGAATCCGCGTCGCCTCGGCCACCCGATCCGCTGATTGTGCTGCTTCTGGATTCTGGGCCAGGCAGACGATGGCGCGCAAAGCATATTCCGCGGTCTTTTGCAGCATGGATCGATCACCTCCAAAGGTCTTCTCATCTAGTCACGTTCACACGCACGCCAATGTGTAGTATTGATGGAGGCCGCCCGGGAACCGAGTCGTCGTAGGCGGGCTGCAAGGCTAGTCGTTACCCACCAGTCCACCACCGGGTTTATCCCGGTGGAGACATGACTGATCAGCTACCATGCTTTGCCAACAAACCCCTGAACGCCCCCGCGGCCAGCGAGGAAACGGCTTCGCGCGGACGGCCGTTGGTAGCTGCACAGTCGTATTCCCACCGGGATAAACCCGGTGGAGAATCTCGAGGAGGCGCGTCGTCCGCCTGGCTGGGGAGTCAGGCTCCAGCACGCGTTCGCTCCAAGGCGAGTGCCCGAGGAAACAGAATGTTGTTTTCTTTGTGTATGTGCGCGTGCAAATCCGTTTCCAGTTCGCGGAGTCCGTCAAGCATCGCCCGATAGGTGTTGCAGGCATCGTCGGGAACGTGGAAGTCACGGGTCGTCTCGCGAATCGTCGCCAGGGCCTGGCCAGCGTTGTCATGCTCGTGCTGCATCATGCCAACGGGATTGGCGAGGGTGCCGAAGGGGAAGGCTGGTCGTCCTTCGGTTCGCTCCAGTTGGCGAATCGCGGGAAACAGGATCTGCTCTTCCTTGAACATGTGTGGTTCGAGTTCAGCTCGCAAACCGGCGAACACTTCCTGGAGTTCCGGCAGTTCCCGATGGGACCCGCCATGGACATCAACTACTTTGGCGAGCATTTCCGACAGGCGCGGTAACTCCCTGCGCAAGTACGCGTGGTGCGTCTGCTCGATGTGGTCGCAGAGGTCGCGGAGTTGAGCGTGGAGCCAATCCTCCGCCGGTGCGTCCTGACTGCCATCGATCGCCTGCTCCAGCTGGGCGACAACTTGCTGTGGATCAAGATGTCGCTCGCGGCACGCTTCTGCCAGTGGCTTTCCACCACCACAGCAATAGTCAATCTGTAGAGACTCGAAGACACGCGCCGTTTGCGGATGCCGTGCGACCCAGTTGCCGACGGACTCTTTCAGGTTCAGTTGTGTCATGCATGATCCCTTTCCCGAGAACGTGGGACATTGAGTGATTTACTAGCGGACGGTTCAAAACCCGGTGTGCAGCACAGATCTCCCGGGTTTTCGTCCTCGCCAGTAGCTGGCCAGTTGTGATTCCGACCGGGGCAAGCCCGGCGGAAATCGGAGAACACCGAGGTTATTGTTTCTTCATGCCTAAGGAGATCCCTGCCGGAGTAAAGCAGCCAGGCACGAGCGTCGTGGTGCGGTTGCTATGCCAACCTGCTTCGTGGCCGCTTGTATCGCACGCGTTTTGTTCGCCACGACGAACCACGATTCCGTCGCCGGCAAATAGTGTACATGTATGTGCATAAATACTCTAGGCCCCAAGATCTGTATGTCAACGTGCAGTTGCGAGCCGCTCCCTGGTGTGCCGGCGCTCGCCATGTTCTTTGTGGATGGAAGAGACGCGTGTTCCGGCGAGCTTGGCACATGCGACGAGTGTGGGCGAGCAAGTTCGTGGCCCCCTTTCTCCCCGCCGAGTGACGTTGTAGATTCATGCGCGCGGCCACTGCGGACGGATGTCGTGGGAGAGCGCTGCTTTCGCTTCGCCTCCGTTGGGCTGGCCCCAGCGGGGCGACGACTTATGGCTACCAGATCGACGACGTGTTTCCTTTCCAGGATTCCCTGGCGGTGTGGGAGAGGGGGGAGAAGGGGCGTCGCGGGGCGGTTTTGAGTAGCCTGCCAGTCAGATTCACCCACCGCACAAGGCGGCGGGAGTCAACGTCAAACAGTCGAGCTAGGTCCTAACCGGGGGATACCAGATGTCTTCAGACGCGAATCCATATCATTCGCCCGTACCGGATTCTGACGTGGCCGACCGCGACCGGCAGCCAGTCGTGAGCCGCTTGGGCATGGTGAGCTTGCTCCTTTCGTCTGTTCCACTGTTGATTGTGGCCGGCTTGTTCACCGCGCAACTGTCCGGCGCACCACAGATGACATGGTTCGCAGCCATTTCGGTTCTCGTCAGTTACGGTTTGACAGCACTGCTGGCCGTGGCCGTGGGCATTGCGGCGTTCTGCAATGGATTCAGTATCATGGCCACGGTAGGAATTGTGATGGGCGTTCTGGAAATCTCATTGCTATCAATAATGCTCTTCTTCGCGGCCATTCTTCGATAGTAACCGCTCACGATTGTTCTTAATCATACTCTTGATCATACTCGTAATCTTCTTCGCAGGCGGTCCAAGTTCGTGCTGAGTTGAGTGGAATTGGCTGCGAGTGAGGCGAATGCGATTAGGATTAAGATTATGATTATGATTAAGAGTGCACAGTTGGCGAGCGTCTGCCTGGCTTGAACTACGTGTGAACGGTTACCTTCGATAGATTGAAAGGGGAGGGTGAGGGTTGAAAGATCTTCTTCCGGAAGAAAGTCGACACGTGCCATTTCACTTCTACTTTCGCCTCTTCAATTGCTTACGTATCACTACTTGCGTACCGATGACCCGCCCAATCTCCGCGCGCGATGCTCCGAGTGATGCCAGGGACCGAATGAGCAATTCGATCGAGACGGACTTGTCGGCCGTTTCCACCTTGGCCACACGCGACTGACTAGATCCCAGTCGTTTTGCCAGTTCCTGCTGCGTAACCTTCAACTGCTGCCGCCGCTGCTTCACTTTGGCTGCGAGGGCCAGTTTCATGTTCACGAGCATCTCTTCTTCGTCGGTCAGGCCCAGAAACTCTGACGTGGTTCCAACCTTCCAGCCAGCTTCTTCCAGTCTTGTACGCTTGGATGCTCTCATTGTGTTACCTCATCGTATCGCCGAACCGCGTCTTGCAGGCATCGATCACCTTCGGTGGCGTCTTTCGCGTCTTCTTCGAAAAAACCTCGCCGATCACTACTGCATCAGTATCGAGACGATAAACGATGCGCCATGTGGCACCTTCGTCGGGGATACGCAATTCGTGACACCGACGACCGATCGAAGGCATGGGACGACTATGTGGCAGTCCAATGTTCTCGCCACGTTGCACACGACGCAAGAGCGTTCCTGCTTGGGTTCGTGCCCCATGCGAAAAGGGCGGCGTCTTGATCTCGCCTTCCAGCCAGACAATCGGTCTGTCGCCGCCGTTCATTCTCGTCAGTGTATGTCATAGTCGACATATGTCAAGTATGATATATAGGAAAGGGGGGCCCGAATCGGGAAAAATGGAATTTGAATGACAGAAATACAAATGACAGAAACTGGTGATTCGTAGGCTGTCGGCACCGAACGAAGTGTGCTCGCTGCGGCGTTTTGGTCATGGAGACATTTGGATGCTGCATTTGTTTCGTATTTCGATATTCGGCTTTCGAATTTCCTGTTTGGTTGCGGCCGCCGGCCGCGTTAGGAAGGACGCCAATAACGGTGGGCGAGTGGTATGAAACCAGCTCGCCGTTGAGGGCGTGCCGCGATGATCCAGCGCGGCCTAATGCGTGCTGTGTTTGGCTTCGAGCGACGCGGCTGTAAAGCTCGTCCACTTTCTGGAGATAGGTCTTCGGGTCCGCTGCCAGCTTCTTGGCGCACGGCGGGCAGCAGATGTAGACGATCTGGCCTTCGACGATCGTCCACTTGGGCTTGTCGGGCAGCGGTTTGTCCATCACGGGGCACTTCGCCTGCGCCTTGGCGAAGTTGGCGTGGATGGTGGCCCAGTGCTCGGGGTTGACCTTTTGTTGCAGGCAGCCACGGCAGCAGAGGAAGAGCTGCTCCTCGCCGATCTTGACTTTGATCGGCTTGCCGTGGGCTCCCAGCTGCTGGCCCGACACGGGACAGATCTCCTGCACGGCCATGTGCAACTGATCGTGGGTCAGCTTCTGCCCAGTCAGCGTGCTTGGCGTCCGTAGCTCTCGACTCCTGAGCTCTTGCCTCCTGAACCGTGGCCAGCTGACTGATTCCGACGAGCAGGGTGGCCGTGACAAGTACCAGTACTTTCTTCATGGCTTTCTCCTTCATGAGAGAGACAAAACGGGGGAATGAGGAACATCCAAACAGATTCGAGCAGGGCCAACGCGTGGCCGTGAAGGCTCCTTTCATGTGTGTGTCACGCGGCGGATGAAACGGTGGTTGGCTGGAGGTCCGCTGCCGGATCATCGCGCGGATCCGCGGCCCAGTAGTCGTCCTGCAAACCGACTCGCATCTTGAACTCCATGTAGGCACAATACAGCGTCGGCACGATGAACGTCGTGAACGGTTCGATCAGCATGCCGCCGAACACGGGCAGGGCCATCGCCCGGGCCACGTCCGCGCCGCGGCCCGTGGAAACCAGGACCGGCACGAGCGCCACCAGGGTGGTGATCGGTGGTCATCGTGCAGGGACGAATCCGTTTCAGGCCGGCGTCGTAGATCGCGTCGCGAATGTCCTCGACGTTGCGAATCGTGCGGCGCGACGAGCGTCTCCTGGATGTAGGTGGCCATGACAATGCCGTCGTCGGCAGCGATGCCGAACAGCGCGATGAAGCCGACCCAGATGGCGGTGTTCATGTCGACGCCCATGATGGCCAGCGGCGATCATGCCGCCGGCAGCCGCGACGGGAATGCCGGAAAAGACGACCAGCGCGATGGGAGAAATTGCGGAAGTGGAGATAGTGCAGCAGCAAATTGATCAAGATCACGGTCGGCACGATCCACATCAGACGGCGATTCGCTTCGATCTGGTTCTGAAACGACCCGACCGGCTGCAGTTCGAAGTTGCCTTCGGGAAACTTCAGCTCCCCGCTTTCCCGCGCGGAGCGCAGCGAGTCCATCACCGCTTCGACGGTCTCCAAGTCGCCCGCACCGCCGGACGGGCGAGAAGGCGACGTGGGCCACCAGTCGGGCGTCCTCGCTGTTGATGGCACCGGGTCCCCACGTGGTGGCGACCTGGGCCAGTCGCTCCAAGGGCACGACGTCGCCGGTGTGGGTGACCACCGGCACTTGGCGCAGTTCGTCGAGGCGTTCGCGGACGTCGCGCTGGTAGCGGATCTGGATCGGATAGCGTTCGCGGCCTTCGACGGTCGTCGTCACGTCCAGGCCGCCCAGTCCGGCGGAGACGATCTGGTTGACCATCATCGTCGTCATGCCGTAGCGGGCCGCTTCCTCGCGGTCCACCTCGAACTCGAAGTACGGCTTGCCCATCACGATGTCGGGGTTGACGGTTCCGGCGTTGACGTAGTGGTGCTTCTTCAGGTGTTCGGCCACGGCCAGCGACGCCTTCGCCCAGTCCTTCCAGGCTGTCGCCGTAGATGCGCACGGCCATCGGCGCCTTGATGCCGCTTTGCAGCATGACGACGCGGCCTTCGATCGGCTGCAGCGGCGACGCCGGCGTGATGCCCAGGCAGCGTGGCGACGGCGTTGATTTCGTCCCAGATCTTCCGTTCGGTCATGCCTGGCCGCCACTGGTCGCGAGGCTTGAGCATGACGTAGGTTTCGACCATCGCCGCCGGCGCCGGATCCAGCGCCGACTCGATGCGGCCGATCTTGCCGAGCACGTCTTGCGACTTCGGGAATCTGCTTGATCATCACGTCCTGCGTTTGCAGCACCTCCATCGGCTTGGGAGAAACTGGCGGCCGGATACAGGCTGGGCATGTAGAACCAGCTCCCTTCGTCCAGCGCGATCCAGTCGTCCGTCTTCAGGCCGGTGAAACGTGTGCTTGGCCTGGACGTAGCCGGGCACCTCGTTCAGGTCCGCACCCAGCACGGCGACAGACCGTCTCGACCGGGCGCAGCACGGTCGGCAGCCCGATCCAGGCCCCAAGCCCCAAGACCATGATCACCGTCGGGAAGCGAGAGCATCAGCCAGCTTGTGGTTCAGCGCCAGACGCAGCCGGCCGGCGTAGAGGAACAGCACGAATCGGCTGACCGGGTTTTCCTCGATCGGCCGAATCTTCTCGCGGGTCATCCACCAACCGCCGAGAAAACCGATGGCCGCCGCCGCCGCGGCCGCCCAGGGCGGGCTCAGCAAGGTCCACTGTTCGATGTGGTCGCCCCAGACGAAATAGCAGAGACCGGCACCCAGACCGGCCATCGCCAGCCCCGTCAGCACGCCCGGCCCACCGCGGCGTGCGCGAGGTCTTCAGGAACACGCGACAGAGCATCGGCACGACCGTCACGGCCACGATCAGACTGGCGACCAGGGCGAAGGTCTTGGTCCAGGCCAGCGGGGCGAACAGCTTGTGGTCGCGGCCGGTCAGGAAGAAGATGGGCAGGAAGCTGACGATCGTGGTGCTGATCGCCGTCATCACCGCCGGTACGACCTCGGCCGCCGACTCGCGAATGACTTCCAGTCGCCGCTGCGGCCCGCCCGGCGAACCTTCCGCCTCCCAATCGGCCAAGCCGCCGTAGATGTTCTCCAGGACGATGATCCCCATGTCGACCATCGTGCCGATGGCGATGGCGATGCCGGCCAGCGACATGATGTTGGCGTCCACGCCGAACACCTTCATGCCGATGAAGGCCATCAACACGGCCATCGGCAAGGTGATCGCGATGACGATGCTGGCCCGCACGTGCAACAGAAACAGGACGACCACGACGATCGTGATCAGCGTTTCCTGGCCGAGGGCTTCGGTGAGTGTGGTCACGGTTTCGTCGATCAAGAGCGTGCGATCGTAGACTGCCGTGGATCTTGATGCCGTCCAGTTCGGACTCCAGGGCCGCGATTTTCGCCTTCACTCGCTCGATGACTTCACGCGGGTTCTCGCCGTACCGCATCACGACCACACCGCCGACCGCTTCCTGGCCGTTGAAGTCGAGCGCCCCGCGGCGAAACGCCGGACCGATTTGAACTTGGGCCACATCGCGCACGCGGACCGGAACTCCCTCGCGGGTCAGCACGACCGTGTTTTCGATCTGCTGCAGCGTCTCCGGTTCGGTCTTGCCCGAGCCGATGAATCCCTTGCCGCGGACAAGGATACTCCATGCCGCTCGACTTCGACCGTCTTGGCGCCGACGTCGATGTTCGACGCCTTGACCGCGTCGATGACCGTGCTCAGCGGAATATTGTGGTAGCGCAGCTTGTCGGGATCGACTTCGATCTGGTACTGACGCACGTAGCCGCCGATCGACGCCACTTCGGCCACGCCGTCGACGCGATTGCAGAGCGTACTTGATGAAGAAGTCCTGCTTGGACCGCAGTTCGGCCAGGTCCATGCCTGGCGGCGGTTCGAGCACGTAGTAGTAGATCTGCCCCAGCGCCGTCGCATCGGGGGCGAGCGTCGGGCGTGACGCCGTCGGGCAGGATGCCGGAGACGGTCGTCAGTTGCTCGGCCACGCGGGACCGCGCCCAGTAGAAATCGACGCTGTCGGCGAACGTGACCTGCACGAAGCTGAAACCGAACATGCTCTTGCCGCGCACGCTCTTCGCGCCGGGCACGGCCTGCAGGGCGACCGAGAGCGGATAGGTGATCTGGTCTTCCATGTCCTTCGGCGACCGGCCCATCCATTCGGTCAGCACGATCACCTGGTTCTCGCCCACGTTGGGAATCGCGTCCAAGCGGCACCTTCTTCGTCGCAGTACCAGCCGTAGGCAATCACCCCGACGATCGCGACCAGGACGACCAGGCGCTCGCGGATGCAGAAATCGAGTATCTTCTTGATCATCGGATCACCTCCTGCGGGCAGTTTGGCGAGGTACTTCGCCGGTTCGGCCAGCAAGCTGCTCGCGACACCCTTCACAACAAATGAACACAGGCCGACCGTTCACGTCGACTTTGATCGGCGTGCCCATCGATCCGAGCGGCATGTCGGTCACGGGACAGAACCGTTGCTGTTTCCGCCAACGCACGATCGACTGGCGACAGCCTGGAGAAAGCCTCGGCCATGGCTGCCGCTTTCTCCTCGCTCGGTTGCGGCAGAGGCATCTGCGGCAATTCCGGTTCCATCTCCGTGATCTCCATTTCGCCGATCGGCGGAAGATCCGGCTGCGCGGCATCATGACCAGGATCGTCCGTCGCCGGCCCGGCCGCGAGGATGGCCAGATACTTCTCCGGCTCGTTCAACAGGCCTTCGCGGCATCCTTCGCAACAAATAAAGACCGGCGTACCGTGCACGTCGACCTTGGGGGGTGTGCCCATCGATCCCAGCGGCATCTTCGTCACGGGGCAGATTCGCTGGCGCTCGGCCAGGGCCCGATCCTCGGCGGAGAGCCCGGAGAGGGCCGCGACGAATTGGCTCGCTGTGCCTCGTTCCTCGACCGCTCCTGGTTTGGCCTTCGTCGGGTCAATCAGCGACGGTTTGCCGGCCAGCTGCATCTGCGAGTCGATCAGGAAGTTGCCGGAGCAAGCGACTTGTTCGCCTTCCTTGACACCTTCGAGAATGGCGATTTCATCACCGCTCGATGGGCCGAGCACGACCCGGCGGATCTCGAATCGCCCCGGCTCGGTTTCGACATAGACCACGCTGGCCTGCCCCGCCATCAAGACGGCGTCGCGGGGCACAACCAACGCCTTGCTGCTGTCGGTCGGCTCGCTGGTGAAGCCGAACTGAGCGGCGGGGACCAGTTCCACGCCGCACACGCGGCACTTGCCGGGCGACGACTCGATCACGTGCGGATGTCGTGGACTGATCCACTTGTCGGCCAGTTCCGGATCGTAAGTCTGGGCCAGCTGTTCCCCGGAGCCGCCCAACTGGACGTCGATCGTCGCTTTGGCATAATCGCCGACCCGCAGCAGGCCATCGTCATTGCGGCATGACGACACGTACGCCGACCGTACGCGTCTGGGGGTCGACCATCGGGTCGATGAACGCCACGCGGCCGCTGAATTTCCGGCCCGGCAGCGACTGGACCTCCGCCTCGACTTTCTGCCCGTAGCGGATCGCCGCCGCGTCTTCGGGAAACAACTCCAGCATCAGCCAGACGGTCGACAGGTCGGCCAGCCGGTAGATCGGCTGACCCGTCTTGACGTACTGGCCTTCCACCGCGAACTTCTCGATCACCGTCCCGCTGATCGGCGCACACAGGTGCAGGCGGCTGTTGGCTTCGCCCGCCTGTTTCGAGTTGCTCGATCTGGGAGACCGGTCATGCCAAACTCGATCAGACGTTCTCGGGCGCTGTCGTACAGGTCGCGACCGGAAGCGACGACGCCCGGCGAACGTGGCTGACTGGCGACGCTCGCGCGACCGCTTGGCCACCAACAACTCGACCTGGCTGGAGTAGAGTTGAGGTGAATAGAGCAGGGCCAGTTGGTCGCCCGTCTCGACGACCACGCCCGTGTAGTCGGCGTACAGGCGGTCCAGCCGGCCGTCGACGTAGGCCGCAATGGTCTTGAGCGTTCCTTCGTCGTAATTCAGTTCGACCGATCGCCCGGATCCTGCCGCACCAGCGGGATCGCCTGGACCGCCACCGTGCGAATGTTCGCCACGCGGCGGGCGACCGGGTCGACCTGGATCGACGGCCCATCGCTGTCGGCACCGCCGGAAGTCGCGGCACCAGTTCCATGGCACACACCGGACACCGGCCCGGCTCGGTCTGCGGCGGTGTGCACATCATCGGGCAGATGTACCGGGTGCTCGCGCCGCCGCCGACGCGACCACACCCCCGCTGACTCCGTCACCGGTGGTCAGCCAGCCGAGCTTTTGGAGTCCTCCCAAGGCAACAATCAGCAAGAGGCAGGCCGCCAGAAAGATGATCGGCTGCAGGATGAGTTTAGTCCACCATCGACGCCGATCGCCCCGTTGGGATCTTGTGGCAGCCAAGTGAGATGACGCGTCTCCCGAAAGATCTTCCGCAGGTGACTGCGCCACAAGGGTCTTATCATCAGTCGTGTGTTCCATTTCCTTCTCTCTCGTTTGATCGGTGAGTTCGCGCACGGTTCACTGTCTTCGTGCACGGTCTGCCGCGCACGCGATGACACGGTGCGATCGCGCACGACTTTGTCTGGCCCAAAGGGTCACTGCCATCGGTGCTCAGGCCGCACTCGCCGGGGAATAAGACGACGCAGTACGAAGGCTCAGAAATGGCCAATGGCTAGAGATGACAGTCCACGCACGCTTGCGGAGCGCGCACAGTATCGCTGTCGCAGGAGAGAACTAGAGGTGAAAACGGCACAGCAGGACGCAGCGATCCGCACCGGAAATCGAGATGGCAGGCCGACCCTCGGGCGGCATCCCTTCCGGATCGCCACTTGCCGCAAAGAACATGAAGCTCGCCGGAGCCACTTGATCGATCGAACGAGTGCGGCTCTCGGGCGGAATCTGCTTGGACTGTGGCGGTGAGTCGTCTGGCTTACGGCACTGACACGCCGCTCCGCAACAGCAACCACCCCTTGCGAGGCTGGAGTCTTGTTTCCTACAACAAGCGTGCAGTGCAGCATCCGGATCCGTAGGCTGCGGGCTGTCGTGACGACACGCGCAGCAACATTTCGGTGGCGCCTGGGAGGGTCGCTGTGAATTAACCGCAGGTCCTGTTTGCGCAGCGCAAGTGCAGCCGTGGCCAGGTATCCCCTGGAGAGACACCAAGAAAGCCATGAGCCAACCAAGCACTCGTGATGTTAATCGCACCCGATACACGAGCCACCCACGGTCCGAATTGTGACGACCCCGACCAGCGCCAATAGTCATCCGGACTTATCGGCCATCCGAAGCCGCTGCTTGACCGGAAAACCATTAGTCTCTTGATCATCTTTGTTATGATTCACTAAAACGGATTCTCGCCGGTAACCGTGTTGAGGTCAAGGTTAAACCAAAAAGAACAAAAAAGAGTCCTGACCCCTTTTTCGGTTTTTCGGGAGCGGATATGTCGGGTGATGCGGCAGGCGACAAAATCGACGCGATTTCGCGAAGAACCGCGGTTCCTCGAGCATCTAATATGGATGATGTCGTGCGGGAGGACGTGGCGACCGAGTTGGTGGCTGGCTGCCGGCTGGGCGACCGCGACGCTCAGCGGCGACTGTACGAGTCTTTCCAGCTGAGGATCTATCGGTTGTCGGTCCGCATGGTGGGGACGCAGGCGGCTGCTGACGTGACCCAGCAAGTTTTCTTGCAGGTGTTTCGCAAATTGGAGCAGTTTTCGGGGCAGGGGAGGTTCTATGGTTGGTTGTATCGGCTGGCCGTCAACGAAGCGTATCAATACCTGCGCCGCGAGGGGCGCAGGCGACACCAGTCACTCGCCTTTGAGCCTCGAGATAACTCGGTTTGTGGCGGCGAGACGGCTGAGTTGAAAGAGCTGATGGAGGTGGCGCTGGCACGGCTCGAACCTGAACTCCGGGCGATCTGCCTGCTGCGCGAGATCGACGAGCTGTCCTACCGTGAAATCGCCGAGGTTTTGGACATCCCGGAGGGGACGGTCGGCTCGCGGCTCAACCGCGCCCGACGTGAACTGAAAGAGCACCTGATCACCCTTGGCTGGGGGCCATGAGATGGAGTGCGGTGAGACTCGAGAATTGCTGTCCGCTTATTTCGACCACGAGTTGTCGGCCACTTTGCGCTCGTCGGTCGCCGAGCACGTGCAGTGTTGTGCGCAATGCGGCGCAGAGTTGGTGCTTTACCAGAGACTATCGGGCATGGCCAAAGGACTGGCCGACCCTCAGCCGGCGGACGAAATCTGGAGCGGGATTGAGGCTGGACTCGCCGCGGACAGAGAATATGCGCCGGTCGTGCGGTCGTCCGCCATGCGCCATGGGCTGCCGAACAAGTGGTCTTTGAACCTCGTCACAACCGCGGTGCTGGTGTTCTTGGTGACCGGCGTCATCTGGCTCACCGCGCGGTCGTGGCGCGCACCGGACTCCCACGCTGACATGGCAGCAGGGGGCATGGCGGCTGCCATGCAGGATTATCTGCAGCAGTTTCCTCGCGACCCCGAGCAGGCTCAGCGAGTCTTGCTCGCCAAATATGACGGTCAGCCCGTCGACATTTCGCAGGCCAGCAGGCAACTTGGTTACCAGCCGGTCGTGGCGGGCGGGTTGCCGGAACGTTACGCACTTGAAAGTGTCCACATTTTGAAAATGCCGTGTTGCACCTGCGTGCAGACGATCTGTCGGCGCGATGACGGAAAGAAATTTGCCATCTTTGAGAATGACTCTGATCACCCCGTCTGTTTTAGCAGTCAGCCGCGAATCGACACACAATGCAACGGTTGTCCTTGCAGCGTTGTCCACGCCGATCATGGATTGATCGCTTCGTTCACAGCCAACAAGCGACAGCTCACGGTGGTCGGCGCTCAGGATCTGGCAGAGATCGCCGACCTGATCTCCCATTTTTCGAGCGACAGTCCGCGGACGTGAATTTCGACCGAGCCAGTCGCGGGGCTACGTAGAACGGACTTTAGTCCGTTGCGTGGCAACCGTTGACAGCCTCCGGCTGCAACAGCTCACTCGGTTTCAATCACACTCTTACTCTTACTCTTACTCTTACTCTTACTCTTACTCTTACTCTTACTCCCCGCTCCTGCACTCGGAGACAACTTCACTCAACTCAGCATGAACTGCACCCTTTTGCCAGCGGCATAGACGCGGGTTGTGGACCACTTCCGAGGAAGAAGAGTAAGTGAGTAAGAGTATGAGTATGAGTAAGATTGCACAGTTACCGAGCCCTGCACGGTCGGAACTCCGTGAACGGTTATGTTTCGTGAACCGGGGAAGCATCTCCAAGTGCCATGCGTGGATGTTCCAAATCCGAAATCCGAAGCACCAAATACGAAACAAATTCGAATGACAGAAATTCATAGGAATCAGCGAAGGGACCGTCGCTCCATCAAGGCAAGGGTGTTAGATCATGATCAACCAGCACAAAACTGAGTGGGCAAGAGGCTTTCTCAGCCGACACTGGGGCAAACTGCTGCTGGGCCAGGCGGCCGTACTGTTGGGCCTCGGCTACCTACTGGCCTCCATCGGGGGAGGGGCGGGCGAGGCCTCGCCTCCGGCAGTGGCAGCGACTGGCGATGACGAAGACACCCGAGGGCCCGACCATTTGGACGTGCTCGATGCATCCGCAGATCCGGCAGCCCAAGCCGGGGAAATGTCCGATCTGTGGGATGGACTTGATTCCGGTGGCCAAGACTGCCGGAGGCATGCGCACGCTGACGGTCAGCCCGGCAGCCCGGGCGTTGATGAGCGTCGAGACCTCGCCGGTGGAGCGACGATACGTCTCGCACGAGATCCGCATGGTCGGCAAGGTCGATTACGACGAGACCAAGCTGGGTTACATCACGGCCTGGGTGTCGGGCCGACTGGACCGCCTGTTCGTCGACTACACGGGCGTGGAGGTCAAGAAGGGCGATCACATGGTCTATATCTACAGTGAAGAGCTCTATTCGGCCCAGCAGGAACTGATACAAGCGGTGCGGTATGCCGGCACAGCGTAGCGGCGCGGGAGTCGTCCCCGGCGTGAATCTCGTCGACTCGGCTCGCGAGAAGCTGCGGCTGCTCGGTCTGACCGAAGAGCAGATCCAGCAGATCGAGAAACAAGATCAAGCCGTCCGACCACTTGACGATCTATGCTCCCGTCAGCGGCATCGTCATCGAGAAGCTGAGGCAGGAAGGCGAGCGCGTGAAGCTCGGCGACCGGATCTACACCATCGCGGACTTGAACCTCGTCTGGGTACATCTGGACGCGTACGAGTCGGACTTGCCCTGGATTCGGTACGGGCAGGATGTCACGATCACCACGGAAGCCTATCCGGGCGATGAATTTCACGGCCGCATTGCGTTCATTCAGCCGGTGCTCAACGACAAGACGCGGACCGTGAAGGTGCGCGTCAATGTGCCCAATCCTCGAAGGCAAGCTGAAGCCGGAGATGTTCGTTCACGCCATCGTGCGACCGCAGGTAGCCGCGGGGGGCCGCGTGATGGACCCGTTTCTGGCGGGCAAGTGGATTTGTCCGATGCACCCGGAGGTCGTCAAGGACCAGCCCGGCGCAATGCGACATCTGTGGTATGGATCTGGTGCGCGCGGAATCGCTGGGCTACGTCACGCCGGAAACCGACCAGAGCAAGCCGCCTCTGGTCGTACCCTATTCGGCCATCCTGCCGACCGGCACCCGGGCGGTCGTCTACGTCGAATTGCCCGAGCATGCCGTCTTTCGCTGAACCAGCCTTTCAAACGCTGTCGGCGATCGTTGAGGAGGGCAACGTTGCCAGAAGATTCAGGAGGCGTTGGCGACCATACGGGGAGATGTTGGACCGCCCGTATGACCAGCCGGGAACCGACTACGCGAAACGCCTGTGGAATACCTTTGCAGATCGACTCGGTCAACACGCGTTGCTCGGCCAGCGAGCGGGGACCGCGGAGGCAGTCGCAGCAGGCTGTTCGCGCAGATCGAGACCACCATGACGCGATCTCCGGGAGCAGTTCGCCCAGCCGGGTCAGCCGACGTTTGAAGGTCGCGAGATCGTCTTGGGTCCGCGGGCCGGCGATTACCAGCTTGTTCGCCATGGACTGGAAGAAGGCGAGCTGGTGGTCACGCAAGGCAACTTCAAGATCGACTCCGAGATCCAGATTCAGGCCAAGCCGAGCATGATGACGCCCGCAGGCGGTGGTGGTGCGGCGGCCACGACCACGGTGGGGATGCGAAGAAGACGGCTGGCGAGCATGCGGCGCACGGGAGTCAGCCTGCCGCCCGAGTTCCAGCAGCAGGTGCGGGATCTGTACAGCAAGAGTACGAAGCGATCACCGCAGGCCGTCGAAGGAGGCGGATCTCGGCAGGATCACGACGGCGTTCGACGAGTTCGGCAAGGTCGCTCGCCGCTGTGGACGGCGAGCCGCTCACCGGGCATGCCCGCATGTTATGGAAGGAGTTCGCCATGCTGCTGGGCAATGACGTCGTCGAAGGGCGCGATGCGCAGCAGCTGGCGGAGGCGGATCGCGTCTACCTGCTGCTGAAGGGTCACATGCGGCGGATGCGAGATCAACTGGCGCGTTCCGCCGGACCAGCAACCCGAGGTGCAGCGCATCGTGGTCACGGCCGAGCTTCCAGGCCGATCTGGCCGCCGTCTGGCAACCGTACCTGGCGATCCAGCAAACGCTGGCTGCCGACAATCTGGACGACGCCCGCCGGGCCACGACGGAGCTTCGATCCGCAGTGACCGCGGTGAATGCGGGATCTCTCAGCGACCAGGCCCGACAGATCTGGGATCGGGAACGAGCCAATCTTGACAAGGTGATCGACACCCTGGAGAGCAGGCCAGGACATCACAGCGATGCGTCGTGAGTTCTCCAAACTCTCGCAGGAAATTGGCGTGTTGGCACGCGCCTTTGGTTTTGGTGAGGTTGGTCCGGTCTACGAGTTGCATTGCCCGATGGCCTTCAACGGACGCGGGGCCATCTGGTATCAGGATAACGATGTTGTGCAGAAATCCATACTATGGTGCTTCGATGCTGGGATGTGCCGATCGCGTCGAGAAAGTCGTCCACCACGAGCCGGTGTCCAGCGAGCAGCGTGCGGATGAAGAGCATTCGCGGCATTAACTGGCGTTACCCAATCCTGGCGAAGCGTTCAGAACCGTGCAAGTCCAATGTGGGTCGGCTGATGATTGACAAGGTCATACGTTTCTGCCTGGAAAACAAGCTGGTCGTGGCGCTCATCGTCGATCGCGGTGGTGGCGTGGGGAGTGATGGTCGCGCCGTTCGACTGGGACCTGGGCGGTTTGCCGCGCAACCCGGTGCCGACGGACGCCATCCCGGACATCGGCGAAAACCAGCAGATCGTCTTCACCGAGTGGATGGGCCGGTCGCCGCAGGACGTCGAAGACCAGATCACTTACCCCTTGACCGTTTCGCTTGCTCGGCGTGCCCGGCGTGAAAACCGTCCGCAGCTATTCGTTCTTCGGCTTCTCGTCCATCTATGTGATTTTCAACGAAGACGTCGAGTTCTACTGGTCGCGGACGCGCGTGCTGGAGAAGCTCAACAGCCTGCCCGGCGGGCACGCTGCCCGAAGGCGTGCAACCCGACGCTCGGCCCCGACGCGACGCCGCTGGGGCAGGTCTTCTGGTACACGCTGGAGGGCACGCGACCCGGACGGCAAGCCGGCCGGCGGCTGGGACCTGGACGAGCTGCGCACCGTCCAGGACTGGTACGTCCGCTACTACCTGCTGGCGGCCGAGGGCATCAGCGAGGTGGCGTCGGTCGGCGGTTTCGAGCAGGAATACCAGATCGACGTGGACCCCGATGCCATGCGGGCGGCGCGCGTCACCCTCGACGACATCTTCATGGCGTGTCAAGATGTCGAACATCGACGTCGGCGCCCGCAGCATCGAGATCAACAAGGCGGAGTACTTCATCCGCGGCCTGGGGTTCGTCAAGACCGTCGAGGACCTCGAATACAGCGTCGTCGCGGTCAACGACAATGTGCCGATCTACATCAAGGACGTGGCCAAGGTGACGCTCGGCCCGGCCCTGCGTCGCGGTGCGCTCGACAAGGGGGGCGCCGAGGCCGTGGGCGGCGTCGTGGTCGTCCGCTACGGATTCAATCCGCTGGAGGCGATCAAGAACGTCAAGAAGAAGATCGACGAATTCGCCCCGGGTCTGCCGACCAAGGCGGTCGTCGACTATCGCAAGGTGACGCGGGACGAAGTGGTGGCGTACGCCGAGTCGCACGACTTCGACGCCTTCACGGGCACGTCGAGCCTGAACCACGACGAGCCTGGGTCAAACACCTGCGATCCGACGCCGCGCGACCAGTGGCCCGACTGGGTGACCACCAGCCAGGTGACCGTCGTCCCGTTCTACGACCGCACGGGCCTGATCTACGAGACGCTGGGCACGCTGAACACGGCGCTGGTCGAAGAAATCCTGGTCACCATCATCGTGATCCTGGTGATGGTGATGCACCTGCGCAGCTCGATCCTGATCAGCGCGCTGCTGCCGCTGGCGGTGCTGATGTGCTTCATCGCGATGAAGACGTTCGGCGTCGACGCCAACATCGTGGCGCTGTCGGGCATCGCCATCGCCATCGGCACGATGGTCGATATGGGGATCATCCTCTGCGAGAACATCTTGAAGCATCTGGACGAGGCAGACCCGGACGAGAACCGCTTGGAGGTTGTCTTTCGCGCGTCGAGCGAGGTGGGCGGCGCCGTGCTGACGGCCGTCTCCACCACGATCGTCAGCTTCCTGCCGGTGTTCACGATGATCGGGGCCGAGGGCAAGCTGTTCAAGCCGCTGGCCTTCACCAAGACCTTCGCCCTGGCGGCGTCGGTGATCGTGGCGCTGACGATCATCCCGCCCGCCGCCCACATCTGTTCACGACGCGAGTCAGAACGCGCGACGCTGAAGCAGATCCTGTACGCCGGGCTGATCCTGGCGGGCTCGGCATCGGCTTCTGGCTGGCGTGGTGGGCGGGCGTGATCCTGGCCGCGCTTGGGCGCGTACAAGCTGGTCGAGGAATCGCTGCCCGCGCGCTATCGAGCACTGGCAAGACAAGGATGCACCGCGGCGGCCTGCTCCTGGCCAATGGCGCGGCCGTGCTGCTGGTGGGCATCTTCCTGACCGAACATTGGCTGCCGCTGGGACCGGAGAAAGGGCTTGCTGCGCAACTTCGTCTTCGTGGCGGCCTTGATCGGCGGGCTGCTGGCCTTCTTTCAGATTTTCCAGAAGTATCTGTACAAGCCGATCTCTGTGGTGGTGTCTGAACCACAAACTGTTGTTTCTGTGCCTGCCGGCGCTTGATTCTGCTGCTGGGCTTCGGCGTCTGGCTCGGCCCCCGATTCGTCTTCGGACGCATTCCGCAAGAGTACGACGCGCAGTCACTCTCCGAGGACGCAGGTGGCCGAGCTTTCGGCGTTCGAGCGGTTCAAGTACGAACTCGGCGGACTGCGCGGGAAGTCGTGGGAGGAGACTGCATCACCAGTCGCTGGCGACGCAAGCTGAAATGGACGTTGGCCACCACGTGGAAAGGGTTCGGCAAGGAGTTCATGCCGCCGCTGGACGAGGGCTCGTACTTGTACATGCCCACGACGATGCCGCACGCTTCGATCGGCGAGGCGATGGACGTTCTCTCGCTGCAGGACCGCCGCATCAATGGCGATTCCCGAGGTGGAATTGGCGGTCGGCAAGATCGGCCGTGTCCACAGCCCGCTCGACCCGGCACCGATCTCGATGATCGAAACGGTCATCAATTACAAATCGGAGTACATCGTCGACAAGGACGGGCGACCGATCGAAGTTCCGCTTCAATCCGGACGAGGTGGACTGGTTCCAGGACGCGAAGGGCAACCTGCTGCCGGCCGACGACGGCCAGCCGTACCAGGTGCAGGGCAAGTTCGCGCGGGATGAAAACGGCAAGCTGATCGAAGATCCCGCCGGCGTGCCGTTCCGCCAATGGCGGCCGGCCGCTGGATCCGCAGCTCAATCCGGGCCGCCAGGCGTGGCCGGGCATCCAGAAGCCGGACGACATCTGGCACGAGATCATCGAGGCGGCGCAGGTGCCCGGCACGACTTCCGCCCCGCGGCTGCAGCCGATCGCCGCCCGCATCGTCATGCTGCAGAGCGGCATGCGGGCCCCGATGGGCGTCAAGGTCAAAGGCCCGGACCTGGACACGATCGAGAAGGTGGCCCTGGAAATCGAAGGCCTTCTGAAGCAAGTCCCCAGCGTCGAAGCTTCGGCGGTGATTGCCGATCGCGTCGTCGGCAAGCCGTACCTGGAAATCGACTTCAAGCGGCACGAGATCGCCCGCTACGGACTGACGATTCGCGACGTGCAGGACGTCGTCGAAGTGGCCATCGGCGGCCGCACGATCACCACGACCGTGGAAGGCCGCGAGCGATTCCCGGTGCGAGTCCGGTATCTCCGCGAGCTGCGCAACGAGATCGAAACGATGAAGAAGATTCTCGTTCCGGCCAAGGACGGCGCCCAGATTCCGCTGGCTCAGGTGGCCGACATCAACTATGTCCGCGGCCCCCAGGTCATCAAGAGCGAAGATACCTTCCTGACGGCCTACGTGCTGTTCGATATGAAGCCAGGCCAGGCGGAAGTGAATGTTGTCGAGGACTGCCAGCGGTATCTGCGAGAGAAGATCGACAGCGGCGAGTTCGTCTTGCCGCCCGGCGTCAGCTACACCTTCGCCGGGAACTACGAGAACCAGATCCGCTCGCAGAAGACGCTGATGGTCGTGCTGCCGCTGGCCCTGTTCATCATCTTCATCATCCTCTATTTCCAGTTCCGCTCGGTGATCACGACGTCGCTCGTGTTCAGCGGCATCGCCATCGCCTGGGCCGGCGGCTTCATCATGCTGTGGCTCTACGCCCAGCCGTGGTTCCTCGACTTCAACGTCTTCGGCACGAACATGCAGACACTGTTCCAGATCCATCCGATCAATCTGAGCGTGGCGATCTGGGTCGGATTTCTGGCCTTGTTCGGCATCGCGTCGGACGATGGCGTGGTGATTGCCACCTATCTGGACCAGAGTTTCTTCAAGCGCCGCATCACCGACTCCGATGAAGCGCGCCGGGCAACGCTGGCGGCCGGACTGCGCCGCGTCCGCCCGTGCCTGATGACCACGGCAACCACGATTCTCGCGTTGATTCCCGTGCTTGACGACCACGGGCCGCGGATCGGACATCATGGTCCCGATGGCGATTCCCAGCTTCGGCGGTATGATGATCGAGATCATGACCATGCTGGTCGTGCCGGTGCTCTATTGCTCGGTGCAGGAGTGGAAACTCGGTCTGGGCATTGAGGATCCGCGGTTCGCCGAGCACGGGGATACTCTGTCGTTGAGATCCGATTGATGTTGAGTACCCGTAGCATCCGTTTCCGTCTGCTGGCCGCGGTCAACGCGGCCATTGTGCTCCTCTTGGGGGTCTTCCTGAGCCTCGACTATCGCCAGGAGATTGCCGAGCGTATTTCGGAGAAGCACGTAGCACTGGCCGATGAGACGAAGACACTGCTGCCGGCCATCATGCGGCTGGAACCCCACGGTAACGAAGCCATTCAGCGCTACATCAACGACGTCTGCGGTCGTATGCGAGACACTTCGTCACCTGGTCACCATATCGCGGTGAGTCTGGAGGGGAAGGTGATTCAGGCCGATGCGCATCACCGCGCGTCAACGGAGATTTTCGCAGCCATGCAGGTGGCCGCCCGTTCCGCGACCCATCGAGCCTTGTTTGGGGACGAAGAACTGGTCGTCGGCAGCAGTCAACAGGCCGACACGGTCGTTTATGTTTCAGAGTATCTGAGTAACATCCGTGCTTCCGTCCGCCGGCTGGTCGTACGCCGATTGCCACGGATCGTCTTGCTCGTCGTGGTCACGGCGATCGTCGTCAACCTGGTCTTCTTACGCATGGCTGCCACGCCGCTTCGGCAGTTGGTCGACACGGTCCGCCAGATCGGCGAAGGTAATCTCGGCGTCAGGACCGGGCCGTTCCGGAGTCAGGAATTCGACTATCTCGCCGAAGCGATCAACTCGATGAGTTCGTCGTTGGCCGAGACGGAGCGGCGCCGGCGTCTGGAAATGGAAACGGCGCGCGGCATCCAAAGACAGCTTCTTCCCGGTCAGGTGAAGGTGCCGGGACTCGCCTTCGCACACCTGTACCAACCCGCCGAGGACGTGGCCGGCGACTACTACGACATCATGCCCCTGCCCGGCGGTGATTGCCTGGTGTGCATCGCCGACGTGACCGGACACGGGGTCCCCGCCGCGCTCAGCGCAATGATGATCAAAGCTTATCTGCAACATGCCTGTGAACATCATTCGGACCCCGGCCAGATCCTCGACTTTCTCAATTACCGCCTGGCTGTCATGTCTCAAACCGATAATTTTGCCACGATGTGTATCGTGGTGGTGGATGCGAATCGACAGTCACTACGCTATGCAAGTGCGGGCCATGAAAGTGGCTTGCTCTTGACGAGCAGCGGTCACGTTACCGAACTGAAGTCGACCGGTCTGGTACTCGGCGTGATGGAACACGCTGACTGGACAACCGAAACGCTCCAGGTCGTGCCCGGAGACCGAGTGCTGCTCGCCACGGACGGAGTGACGGAGGCGATGAATCCCGAGGGCGAGCAGTTTGGACGGCAGCGGTTAGCTGACGCGTTCGAAAACAGCAGGGCCTGCGGAATCAGCGAGGCCGTCCAGCGTATGGGTCAGCTCGTGGCGCAACATCGTGCCGCTGGCACTCAAACCGATGACGTCACGCTATTGGCACTGGAAATCACCGGCGAGAGAAGAAGGGGGCTCAGCTTTTTGAAAAAGAGTCCTGACCCCTGTGCTCTTTTTGTTCCCCCTGTCGGGCCATCCGTCTTTCAGGCTTCCGTCGGGTATATCCCGGCGGAGCCGCAACTGGTCAGCTACTTCACACCATGACACACTGTCGGTCGAGTCCCCAACGTGCCGTCAAGCCGGCACGCCATCGAGACCGCATCAAGCCGTGGCCTGTTTCGGCCGGGCCTCGTTTTGCCGTGGACGCCTGGCCGGTCAGCTCCAGTCCGCCGCAGTCCGCCGGGGACTGGAGGAACGTGCGGAGCAGAAATGGGAGTATGCCTGGATGGGAATAACTGCGATTCTTATCGCGTCAGTCCTGCCCTTTCCTGTGCTATGAAGTTCTGGCAACGGTCGAAGCCGCCGCACCGCATCCCAGCCCGTACATGAGCGACGTGCTGAAATAGCGTTCGGCCCGATCCGGCAAGACGGTCACGATGTTTCCACTGATGCGGCGGGCCAGCTGCTCGTGCAGCCCAGACGTTCGCACCGGATGAGATCCCGACCAGCAGTCCCATCTCCCGCCCCAGTTGCCGCGTGGTTTCGATCGCGGCCTCGTCGGTCACTTCGATGACTTCATCGATGAGCGAGATATCGAGGATCGGCGGTATGAATCCGTCGCCGATGCCTTGAATTTGATGTAAGCCCGGCTCATGTCCCAGCAGGGCGGAAACGTTCTTTGGCTCGACAGCCACGATCTGGACGCCGGGTTTGTGTTCTTTGAGGAACTTCCCCACGCCCTGGAGCGTGCCGCCGCTGCCAACGCCCGCCACGAAGCACGCGACATCACCGGCCAGCTGCCGCCACAGTTCCCTGGCTGTCTCGTCGTAGTGGCAGCGGGGATTGTCCGGATTCTCGAACTGTTGCGGCATAAACACGTCGGGGTCTTCGGCCGCCATTTCTTCCGCCTTGCGGACGGCGCCCGGGATGCTGGCTTCGTCGGGCGTGAGTATCAGTTCGCCACCCAGGGCAAGGATCAGCTTCTTTCGTTCATCACTCATTCCTTCCGGCATGACAATCCGCACGCGGTACCCCTTGAGTCGCCCGATCAGCGTGACTCCGATGCCGGTATTGCCACTCGTAGGTTCGACGATGATGGAGCTCGGCTTGAGCCTGCCCGTCTCGTTCCGCACCCTCGAACATGGCGAGCGCCACGCGGTCCTTGATGCTCCCGCCGGGATTCAGGAATTCCGCCTTGGCGTAGATCGTCTCTCCCTTGAGACGAATCAGCGGAGTGTTTCCAATTAGCTCAAGGATATTGTCGGTCAACATGGTGCTAAACGCTCCGCGGTGGATTACATAAGAGTCAAGTACGCACAGGCCACCATCTGGCCCTCCGGCGTTCAACCAACACAGCATCTCTTTCTGGAAATGTCTCCGTGATTTTATCGCATGAACGAGGTGTCGAATACGTGGGATATCGACTTCTCGCACGAAGAAAGATCATTGCGCAAACCGTGAAGAAGGCAGTCCTTCTCGGCATCTATTATCAAGGATGTCTGGGGCGATCGCGTCCGGCCAGATACCGGTTGTCGAAACCTGCAAAGTCACCATCCAGGGCCGGGATGTTCTGCTATGCTGTTCAGGCTGCGAGGCCAAGATCAAAGCGGACCCGGACAAATATCTCGCGAAGCTTGCACAGTGGGGCAATGGCAATCCTGGTAAGTCGTGTAGGGCAATGGCCGCGGCGGGCAGTAGCGATACGGGATGCAACAGTCCGCATAGTCACGGTAAGCGCTCGCGCAGCCAGACAAGCATGCACAGCCAGTCAGGCAGACCACGAGTGTGACGCCCCACCAATTCCACGTTGCGGATCGTCTCGGCTTCAACATGAACCTGTTCCTTGAATTTGAGAAGCGGGCTGCGAATTAAGAAGCGGGCTGCGCCAACTCGCGTCCGCATGATTTCTCGGTGATGGTTGGTCTGGTGGCTGTTATTGGGTGAGTGGGATCGGAGGTAGTGCCGGGGTTGGCTCGGGAACCGGAAGGCCATTGTCCAGCAGGGAAGGCGATGCCTGCTCGTTTGGTGACGCGGTTTGTAGCTGACCACCGACCATCCTTTCCAACATGGCCAGCGTCTGCTGGAGTTGCGACTGCAAACGGTGGTAGGCGATTTGGAATCGCAGGAGTTGCTGCCAGTTGTCGATCAACTGCAAGAAGTCCACGTCACCGACCTGGTAGGCTGCCTGGGAGACTTCCAGCGTCTGCTCGGACTTGGGAATGATGTCGTCCCGAAACAGCTTGACGAGGTCATATTGGCTGGTGGCCTGGGCGTAGAGATCTTTGACGGATTCGGCGGTCCGATCCCGCAGCGAATCGTATTGCCGTGTGCTCGCCACGACGCGCGACTCTGCCTCGCGGACCCCGGCGTCAAGTCGCTGGTGGTAGATCGGCAGACGTTGACCGAAAACGCCGAGCAGGAGCGGATCGTCACCGTTGGCCACGGGGCTGAGTCCGGCTGCCGAGGTCCCGATCCAGGTCACGCCCGCCGTCAGGTCCGGGTAGTATTCCAGCCGCGCCAGATCGACGTTGCGGCGATCCCTTTGTATGGCCGCCAGTTGAGCGTGCAATTCGGGCCGGCCTGGCGATGGCCTGCTGGTAGAGTCGCTGCAAGATCTTGCGGGATCTGCTGCTGAGGTGGTTGGTCCAAAGCCCGGACGGGCGTATCGGGCGAGACATGCAGCAGTCGGGCCAGTTTCGCCTGGGAACTGTCGATCTGCTGTCGCAGGCGAATCAACTGATTGTCGAGATTGGAGACCTCGACCTGGGCACGCAACACGTCCTGTTGGCTCGCCTTCCCCGTTCGATACTTACTGTCTGCAATCCGCACGAAGTCCAGCAGGAGCTTGCGATTGTCTTCTGTAATGCGGATGGCTTGCTGAATGAAGTACAACTCGTAGTAGACCCGCTTGACCTGTTCGATGACCTCCAACTCCATGGCCGCGAGCTGTGCCCGGGCGACGTTCGTATCCGCCTCGGCGGCCGCGGCCTTCGTTTCCAATTTGCCGAACCAGGGTAGTTGCTGGCTGGCAGTGAGCGATACTTCCTGCTGGCCGGCAGCCGTCTGTACCTGGCTCGGGAAAGGCGGTCACACCGAGCATGGGGTCGCGCAGGCTCGCTGCCTGGGGAACCCGATAGGCAGCCGCATCGACCCTCTTGCGGGCCGCCTCGATGTCCGGGTTCTGCGACAGAGCGTACGAAATGTACACGTCGACAGGTTGCGGACCGCCCAGGTCGGGAACCGTCGGCGGGATCGCCTCGACGATCGGGTCCGCGGCGTTCAGCGAACGGGCGATCTGATGCGCCGCGTCGGCATAGTCTGAGGTCCGGATCTGCCGTGGCCCGCGACAGCCCGCGGCGAAGGTCAGGATGGTGACGAGGGCTGAGCACCAACAGAGCTGGTATGCGGAAGACGATGTCCGACCATTACCCGGTTGCGGCGGGTGGTGCTCGCTGAATGTCTTTGGGCATGACAAGGGAGAATCGCATGGGAAAGTTCCTCGTTCGAGAGGCTAGTCGCTCTCCGGTAGTATCGTCATCTGAGGAAACCTCCGTTAAAGGTGTTAGAATCGTCCCCGGCATTTTGGTGATAGGGAGAGCCTGTACAAGCCGTGCAATCCGCAGACTCGACCGAGATGGTGGCGTTGGGTGGCTGGGATGGCGGATCGGTCCGAGCGGCGTCCTCGCCTGCGGCTGCGGGTTAAACGAGGTATTATCGCTGCGCAGTCATGCCATGGGGCGGGATCCGATGCCCGGATGGCGGCGCATGAAATCGACCAGTCGATCGATGTAGGAGGGAAGTGACGGTACTTGCACACCGCTCCCTGCGAGGTCGGTTAGCGTGTTGGCACAGGTGTAGAGGGTTGGATGTGCGAAGTAATCCACCGCAGCGGACGGAATCTGCATCACACGATAGACGCCCGGTACGTGGTCGATGGCGAATTTTGCGAGAGCAATTGGCAGCGGGATGCGGACGACGGTGTGCCGAGTGGCGTGTGCCAGGAGTGTAATGAGTTCGCTCACCGTCAAAGGCTCGGGGTCAGAGAGTTGATATACTCTGCCAGCAGAATCATCCAGGCCGCTGAGGTATGCAATCGCATCGACTACGTAATCTCGCGGTACGACATTCACCCGAGTAGCAGTGGGCTTTCCCGCGATCGGCAACAGGGCGATGAAAGGCTGACGGAGTAGCCAGCGGATCACCGTGTACGGACCGTCGTACTTTTGAGTGGCGCCTGTAACACTATCGCCGACGACAATCGCGGGGCGATAAATGGTGGCCGGTAAACCACTTCGCATACGCGCCTGCACGTCCATCTCGGCCAGATATTTGGACTGCTCGTAGTAGTTGTTAAACGTTTGTCCTTTGTCGAG
The DNA here is from genome assembly GCA_963700515.1 of uncultured Planctomycetota bacterium. Classification (GTDB taxonomy): domain Bacteria; phylum Planctomycetota; class Planctomycetia; order Pirellulales; family Pirellulaceae; genus JAJRVM01. The sequence continues at coordinate 142,586 of CAVOXY010000024.1, forward strand.
ATCATCCTCGGAGAAACAGCCTGCGTAGCGACCGCTCACATAGCAGGTGCTTACGTAGTGCAGGCGGCGCAGCACAGGAGCCTGCTCGGCAAAATCGAGAACGTGTTGCGTGCCCGTCACGTTGACCTGCATTGCCACAGCACGCGATACGCTGAGATCGTACATGGCGGCCAAGTGAAAAATCTCGCTGGTCTGGCTCATGAGTGGAGAGATGTTTTCCATGCCCAGGCCCAGGTTGGGCTCGGTGATGTCACCTGTCATCAGCTCAATTCGTCCACGCAGTTGTGGATGTGCCTGCTCGATGTCCCGTAGACGAGAACTTGCCGCGGCGACGAACTTCGATTGAATCAGACACACGGCTCGCTGCCCTGGCGATCGCTCCAGTACTCTGGGGAGAAGTTCGGAGCCCAAGAACCCGGGGAAGCCGGTAAAGAACACGACGGGCATAGCAAGCATCTCCCGCGACTCGACGGCGGTGCTATCGCGACGTTCCATTTCGTCCCAGAGGAATCTTGCCGTGGCCGTGAACCGAATGTGCGAGATTCCTCGCGAAATGGCCCATTGGTTGCATAAAGGCAGTGCAGGAACTCATCTCATTGTTGCCCATTGCGGGGCGGAGAGCAAGCAACACTCGATGGCCGCTTCGCGTCTGTGTGCGGTTAGGTCAGGTCGCCTGCGGAAATAGGTTACCGAATTGCGTCGAGTGGGCTTCCAACCTGTCCATACCCACCAGTCCACCATTGGGTTTATCCCGGTGGAGACATGACTGATCAGCTACAGTGCTTTGCCAACAAACCTCTTGCCGTTCCCTCGCCGGTCGCGTGCCGGCGGTCGTTAGAGTTAACAATAATACAGCACGCGGACCCGCCCTCACGCGATCGGCGAGGGGACGGTTTCACGCGGATGGCCATTGGTAGCCGTACAGGCGTATTCCCACCGGGATAAACCCGGTGGAGAATCTCGAAATGTGGCTAAGGACGAGGCTGTAAGTCTATCCCACGAGAACACACGCCGGATGCCAAAGCGTTTTGGACGCGATACAATGATGCCATGCCAGCAAAACAAACTCGTTGACACCCACTTTGTTTATGGCCGCAGACCGCCTTAGAAAGATGGACGTCCAACTAGCCATCGAGCCGCTGCCTCGCCGGAAAGTAGTCGGCAATTGAATCGAGGATCCGCCAGCAAACTGGGTGTGCTGCGAGGGGTGAATTGCGGTGACCCCACTGAGCCGCTCAACGAATTGTGACACGTCCCGACATTATGAGGAGAAGCATCATGTTTCCGTTCCTAATTCGCCTGCTGGCCCTGGCGCTGCTCACCTGCCAGTCCTGTTCGCTCGCGCTGGCTCAAATGGCTGGATCGCGTTTGGGGGTGGAAAATAACTCCGTGCGGGTCGAAGGCCTGCCGATCCTCGACCGAGAGACGGCCGAAGGGTTTATCACGATCGAAGGGCGTGCGGAACTCCGCGTGCGGCCGACCCAGATCCGCATCGTGCTGGCAGTCACCAGTGAAGGCAAGACAGCGGAGGAGTGCCAGCGGATCATTGTGGAGGATATTACACGCCTCAAAACAAGTTGGCTGAAGATGCAGATTGCGCCCGAGAATATTGTTGAGGACTTTATTGCCGTACTGCCGTTGCACCAGTGGAATCTGGAAAAACGTGGTGACACCGAGGTGGGCGTGGAAGAGCGAGTCGGCTTCCGCATGCAGACCAATATCCACTTGGCGGTGCCGAATGATGCAACTGCCCCGGCTGCGCTGACGGCCGCCTTCGAACAAGGCATTACCGATATCATCGCTTTTGACTATTGGAGCGAGGAACTTGATGCGGTTAAAGTCCAAGCCCGCGAGCGAGCGCTGCAAGCGGCCCGCGACAAGTCGGACATCCTGCTCAAAGCCCTGCTCGAGAAGCTTCCGGCAGTCATCAATGTCCAGGAGCAGACGACCGTGCGATACCCGGAGTCCCTCTACCGTTCATTCGTCAACAGCTACGAGGAAGAAGTGACCCCCGCGTGGAAGAGCACCGTGCCGTTCATTCGCGCCTATCGCCCGCGCAATACCTACTATCATGGGCTGGAGAGCGATGGCGACGTACAATCCGCGGGACTCCCCATGCACCCGGAGATCTCGGTGGTTTCCACTGTCCGCCTGTATTTCGAGTCACCTGCGGCCACTCGACCGAAGACGCAAGCAGCCACGGGTCCGCAGAGGTAAACTTTCAAGGTTGTATACACTCTTCATCGTAACGCGGCCGTTGGCCGCAACCAAAGTGGGCGTCAAAGTGTCTGTTTTGCTGGCACGGACGACCGGAACGATTAGGGAGTGCGGAATGCGGAGTGCGGAATCGGAATTGCATCTTTCACGCGGCATCTCATTCCGTATTGCGCATTCCGCACTCCCGATTCGTTCGCCGGCGAGCGGTCGGCGTCACAAATATGTGCGCACTGTGCGCACGTGTTATCGACTAACACGCGATGATTACGATTAAGATTCAAGAGTATGAGTGGACAGAATTCGAGGGTCTATACGGCTTCAATTTCATGAACGGTTACCCAGAGAGAGCGAGTCCGCGATGACGAGGGTCTCGATCGTAGCATGGTGCCTGTTGAGTGCCGGCGCGGCGTGGGCTGCCGATACGCCGACGCAGTCGGAAGTTTCCGTGGCGTCGGAAAGACCGGCTGCCATCACGCTGGCGGAATTGGCCCGACTGAACTGCGAGGGGGTTGCCGTTCGCGAGGTGTCGGATTATGTGTTCGGTGGCTATCAAGGCGAATTTCCCAGTCCGCCGCATGCCGATCTCAATCCGAAGAAGGCCTTCATTATTTGCTGGCCGGACTTCCCGTACCGTTTCGTCTTTGCGCACGAGGCGAGCTATTGTCCCTGGTTCGAATTCTCCCGGGGAGGTGCGGCGGTCTGCTATCAATTCTTCGAAGGTAATCTCGGCTGGGCCGAACTGTTCAATAATTGGGGGCGACAGGAACGAAATTCCTTTGTCGAGATCATCGAGCCGGGTCCGCATCGCGTCTGGGTGCGTTGGACTTACTTCGGTGTCAACATGCAGCACGGTCAACCCGCTTATCGCGGTACCGAGGATTTCTGGGCTTATCCCAATGGCCTGATCGTGCGGCGGCAGACGTTCGCATCGCTTCTCAACGGCGATCATCGCGGCTATGCCCGTGAACCGATGGAATTGATCGGACTATGTCCCGTGGGTCGGCGCTGGTGTGATGTCTTGCAGCGAGCCCCGGGTTCCGATGAGCGACATGCGCTGGCGGTACTCGATGCGTTTTCCGAGAATCGCTACGACGTGTTCTGGACACCGATCGCCGGTAGCGTCTGGGACTCTACCCATCGAAAGTCAGGCTGCGATTGGCGCGACCTGGATGATTCGGCGGGAGTGGTGATGGCCGTTCCGATGACGGAAGGTAGTCCCTTCTGTGCCTTTGGCGATAACTCGGGCTTCCACCATGACTACACCAGGATCAAGGATCTTACCTTTGTGTCCGAGGCATGGGGATCGATCTGCTGGGACCATTGGCCGATCGGCTGGTTGAATAGCCAGGCGCATGTTGTCGATGCCGAGTCGTGGAAACAGTATCCCAATCATTTCTCTCCGCTCGGGATGGACCTTTACGCACTCTCCGATGAGCGGGTGGAGCAGGGTGTTTACTATTCCGTCTTGGGAGTGGGCGGGGATGATTGGGACGTCACGCGCAGGTGCGTCAGGCAATGGCTGGAGAAAGGGAAAGTGGCCATGGCCGATCCTGACAGCGGTGCGGATCTGCCAAGTGTGTGGACTCCTCGCATTATCTTGCAACAGCCGCAAGACGTGTTGATTCAAGCGGGTCGCCGGGCCAAGTTGAGTGTCGTGACAGCCGATGGTTATGCGGTCGCCTACCAATGGCAACGGGCCAGTCCGGGTGTTGCGAACTCGGGTAGAGCGAATGCGAACACGGGGGTTTTTCAGGATATCGCAGGTGCCTGCGGGCCAGACTACACGACGGATACTCTTTCGGATGCAGACAATGGAGTGCGATTCCGATGTGTCCTTTCGCTGCCAGGGAGGACCCTCACGAGTCTCTCTGCCACGGTGTGTGTGGATGACGCAGCTCCCGCTCTGGTGGCCGCTCGTGTGCCACTGGATCGATCGGATCGGATCGTCGTCGTCTTTTCCGAGCCGGTGGTCGTACCCGCCACGGCCGCTGGGTTTACGGTTGACCAGGGAGTGGAAATCACCGAAGTCGCTGCCGGTGCCGTGCCCCATCAGCTGGAACTGGCTGCCACGCCGATGTCTCCTGGACAAACCTATACGCTCGCCATCCGTGGCGTAAAGGATCGGGTCGGTCACGAGATCTCGCCCAACTGCACGGGAAGTGTTGACTTTTCGCCGCTGCTGCCGGTGGATGTCGGACAGGTGGTCAGCGGGTTTCAGGACGATTTTGATGCCGTTGTGCGCGACCCGCACTGGGTCGCGGTCCCGGCGGATCACGATTGCTACAAACAAGTTGATGGCGTCCTCCAGGTCACGACGATGGGAGTCAATCCGTGTCACCTGATCTACAAAGGCCTCTTACGACCAGGCCGTTCAGGAAGTGTTGGCTCGCATTCGAGTCAAACGCATCGTCGTGGGCTCCAGCCCCATTGCCGGCATTTCGCTGGCATGCGACCTCGAGGCTACGCACGCGGGAGAAGCGATCAACTTGATTTTCCTCCAAGACCCGGGAGATACACTGGGAGTAGCTGGCCCCGTATTGCGATTGCTAGATGATTGGCGCGCCTGGGGTCCGGCGGTGCCGGAGTTTTCCTGGCAGGCAAGCACTTGGTATTGGCTGCGGCTGCGTCAGACGGGAAGCGATGCCGCCACGCAGTCCAATATCCATGCCAAGGTGTGGCGAGCTGACGGAACCGAGCCGGAACCGGCCGATTGGCAAATCGATTGGGCCCGCGACGGTCGGACTGGCTATGCCGGGATCCGCGGGCCACACGATGGTGGACCAACGGCTTTCGAGCTGGATTACATTCTGATCAAAGCTGAGGGGCTCCCCCGCATCCAGGTCGCGCCGACGCTGTCTTTGCCAGAGTAAATCCGGTCACAAGCCTGGGAGTGAGAGGCTCCAGACGAGCCGGAATTTTGGCATGACGCACCGCGCAACTCCCGCTTCCGTCGGGCTCGCCCCGGCGGAGCGACAACTGGTCAGCTACCATCGCCCCGCGCAACTCCCGCTTCCGTCGGGCTGGCCCCGGCGGAGCGACAACTGGCCAGCTACCCTGCGCCGCGCAACTCCCGCTTCCGTCGGGCTGGCCCCGGCGGAGCGACAACTGGTCAGCTACCATCGCCCCGCGCAACTCCCGCTTCCGTCGGGCTGGCCCCGGCGGAGCGACAACTGGCCAGCTACCATCGCGCCGCGACTCCCGCTTCCGTCGGGCTCGCCCCGGCGGAGCGACAACTGGTCAGCTACAGCTTGGCACGTTGGCACCCGCTTTTGCACGGGCAAAGCCCGTGGCACGCTGCGTGTTGTCTTGGTAAGCATGGCAGCATAGACTTGATCGAGTGTTGTACCGGTCCATGTCATAAGGTACAAGCGAGTCCCGAACGATGATTTTTCCTCGGCGAGCGCCGGTCAGACCAAGAGTCCTGTCGCCGGCGACCAATGAAACGGTCCTGCTGGAGGATTTGATCGGCTCTTGCGTTGAGCAGAGACCCTACCACGCTGTTGAAATCATGGGGGGGCCGAGGAGCGGTAAGACGACCGCCCTCGCCCACCTGGCATCGCTTGCTCTGGCTAATGGACTAACGCTCGTGGATGATGCTCAGCGAGGTGACTTGCATCTCGGCGGAGCGGAGCGACTGATCGTATACACGACTCGCCGTCAACTGGATTGCTGCGACTTGCGCTGCGAGCTTGTCCCATGGCGCGATGATGACTTGATCGAGTATCTCCTGTCGACGCACCCGGATCGTTGTTCATCCGTGATGGCACGTTATACGGCTGACGGCAACAGGGGATTGCTGGCGGGGAAGCCGGAACTCTATTGCATGGTCGCGGAACAGTTCGCGGGCAGTGAATGTGTGCATGATCTGCGGACGGCACTTCGGCAGGGGATCGCTGAGCGAGCGGTAGACCCACAGACGCTCGAGGATGCCCGGTTTCTCGCCGCGGCCCTACTGCTCAAGGAAGAGCAACTCGCCGAAGGCCGATCGCGCCAGATGAGGCTCGGTGGTGTCGACCCAGAGTTGTTTTGCCTCCTCGCTTATCGGTGGGTTCAGATCCTGCTGACGGCCGACCGCGTGCTCTCGGTGCTGAAAGAATGTTCCCGGCATCCGTTTCCTACTCACAAACTGCCGCGAGAGCTTGTGATGGAAATCAGTCAACTTGCTGAGCGTGAGCCGGCCGTGATGCTTCGCTTGCAGGAATTGATGGAAAGTGGCGAAGCGGACTATGTGCCGATGGTGGCGAGTGTTCTTCACTTCGCAGACCCACAGTGGCGTCCGAGCCGTGACGTCTGTTCCTATCTGCCAGGAGCATACTTGTCCAACGCACGTTGGAAAAGTATTGATCTGAGCGAGGTGAATTTGCAGCTTGCAGACCTCCGCCGCTGCGATCTACGACATGCGAACTTGGAGGGGGCACGTCTGGTCAAAGCGATACTGCGCGGAAGCAAGTTGTCGGGCGTGTGCATGGCAGGGGTCAGGGCATACCGGGCCGACTTTACTGACGCGGATTTAACTGACGCTGAAATGACTGGCGGACGATTCGGGCGAGCATTTTTTGCTGGATCGGTCATGAATCATGTTTTCGCTGAGGGAGCCAATTTCCAGCGTGCCGATCTCAGAGGTGCCTCTCTTCATCAAGCAAGGCTCTCGCGTTGCGATTTCCGTGAGGCGTTACTCGACGGCGCAGATTTTCAGGATGCGGACATGCGCGGAGTGGATCTGTCCGAACAGAATCTGCGTCAGACCGTTCTACGTGGGAGCGAATCTCGAGGGTAGCCGTCTCTACCGCTGTGACTTAGAGTTTGCTGAACTGCCCGGTGCACGCTTCAGGAGTGCCAGGCTCACCAATGCATGGCTGACCGGGAGTGTGATGCCCGGCGCGGACTTCCGTAAATCGCGGCTCCGTCACGCCGGCCTGGCGGACATTCAGTGGGAGGGAGCGGACTTGTGCGAAGCCGATCTGCGTGGCTGCTCCTTTCATCTCGGCTCGTCCCGCAGCGGCCTGGTGGGTAGTCCCTATCCGGGCCATGGCAGTCGGACCGGATTCTATACAGATGACTATGATCAGCAGTCCTACAAGGCACCCGAAGAAATTCGGAAAGCCAATCTCTGCGGCGCGGATCTGCGTGGTGCTTTGATTGACGGCGTGGACTTCTATCTGGTGGACCTGCGCGGGGCGAAGTACGATCCCCAGCAGGCCGAGCATTTTCGCCGGTGCGACGCGATCCTCTTCAGCCGCGCAACGTGACTCAACCACTGGCTCGAGGGTGGCACTTTCCTGAGCGAGCGGAACCAACGAAGCCATCATGTCGAATCGTCACTCGCGAGCGGAGCCAGTGCAGAAGCGGGTTTCCACGTTCCACTTCCTGGTATTGCGTGAAGTGGTGACCGGGGGTGTGCTTCGGCACTGGCTCCGCTCGCGGTTTGAGTTTCTTGTGGTTGGTGGCTTGTGCGTCGCTCGCTCAGCCAGTGGCACCGCCGCACTTCTTGCGTTTGGTGATTTGTTCGTCGCTCGCTCAAGAAAGGGGGACCCGGCACTAGGGTCGTCGCGGATGCGGAATGCGGAAGGACAAAAAAATCGGATGACAAAAAGATACACGGTGCGGCACAAGACCTTTTTTTTATCCTCTCTCCTTTGCCAGGGAGAACATCCTGGAGGTCGATTGAGGCTAGCAGAAAAGGCCCAAGAGCGACCCTGTCCTACTGCCGCCGGTTCCGGTAGAACATGGAACAACGTCGCCCGGTGAATAGCTTGGGGCAAGCTAGTCAACTGACCGCTGACAAATGACAACCCGTTCTGTGCTGTTGTCGCCTCAGTGGATTGGAATCGCCCATCGTGCGCGGTACCATAGCTCCTGCCGTGGCGCGACATCATCGAATTTTCCCATTGCACTTGGCGACTACTCTCATGACGAAAGACTCTCTGTCCGTGATCTGCGTGTTGTTCGCGGCGTTGTGCCTGTCGACGATTCCATGCAAAGGCACTCCTGCCCAGGACTCTGTTCAGTCGGCGCTATCGATTGGCGACGACCAGTTGCGAGTCCGCTTTGTCGGTGACCGAGAGCAGGGATTTGTCGTCACGTTTGAGTGTCTCACGGAAGGATGCTGGAAGGGAATGGCCAGTTATCCGGCCGGAGGACCATGGACCGTTCACGCCGATTGGAAGGACTCGTGGTATGCGGATCCGCACTGTGTGGCGGTGCAACAGGTAGAACGGATCGACGACCACACGGCGAGGGCGTCCGCTGAAGCATCCATTGCTGGCCACACATGGCGGTTTGCGGACCAGTACAGCGTCGAGTCGGGACTGATCAAGATCCAGCGCACGTTTGAACATCTTTCGGACGAACCCCAGTCCAAGATCACGTTGGAGAGCCGAGTGCGGCTGGCGTTGGGCGAAGAGCCGAGGACGCTGATACCGGGGTCCATCTACAACGGTAACCCCAGTTCCACGCTGCCCGGACCGAGGCTCGCGTATGAGTCAGGCAGTATTGCTCTGTACGAGGAACATCGCTTGCCGATTCCCATGGTGAATGTGGAGTCAACCGTGGACGGTGGCCGGTTATTTGGCACGCTGATCACCCAGCCGGGCAAGATTTCCCAAGGTCACAAAGGGGACGACCAGTGGTGGAGTCTGGGGGTCGAATTGGGCGACGGCTGTGTCGATCTCGTGAGTACTTCGGGCCCAGTGGCCACCAATGGGATGAAGAGTACGATCTACGGGCACCGCAACGGGTTCGACAGCTATGACGATGCCTATCTCGACGTGGCCGGCCCGCAACAGTTTCAGAAGACGCTTTACCTCGACCTGGGCCGAGATCAGAGCGGGTTGGATCAGAGGACCGGCTACTCGTTCCGCTCGGCGCTCTGGAAGGCCTTTGAGTTGTTCCAGCCTGTCGAAGTGCCGCACGTAGCGCTGAATCAAGCGATGGCCTTGAAGGTGCAATATGCCAAGGGCACATTTTACAGGCAGGCGCCGGATGTGGCCGGTTTCTGTGCATGGCCATGGCCGAATCGGCACTTTCAATACGGCTGGTGCGGCGGCAATATCGCCATCGCCTACGGATTACTCTCCCACGCTCAACGCACCGGCGACCAGCAAGCACTTCGACAAGCGGTCGATGCGATCAACTTCTACACGAAACACTCTGAGCAGAAGATCGCGGGAATGCTCTATGGCGACTACTTCGCCGCTCCGGCATTGACGTCCCCCTACGGTGTGTATGCCAAGGGTGACGGGTGGCAACCGACCCAATTTCACGGCGTCGAGCCGGCCATCTCCAGTCGCCAATTGGGCGAGACTCTCGAGCGGTTGGCCGAGTCGATTGTGCTGGCTCGAGAAATGAAGCTCGACATGCAGGCCGAAAACTGGCAGGCCACCCTTCGCCGTGGTTGCGACTTTCTCGCTCGTTCGCCCCGTTGCCGAGGCATGTATCCTCGCGCGTGGAATACCGACGGTACAGCTCGCGGCTGGGACGGCGACCGGCCTCAGGATCCGAGTTGGCTGTCGACGGCAGGCGTCTACTGCGTTGGCCCATTGGTGCGCATGCAGCGATTGAGTGGCGAGCGGAAGTATCTCGAGTTGGCCGAAGAGGTGCTTGCCGGCTATTGGCAGCAGTTCGGCGCGGATCAGGCAACGCCTCCCTGGGGCGGTACCCATGATGCCGGGGCCGAAGATAAGGAAGCGGGCTGGGGCCTGATGAAGGCTGCTCTGGACGTGTTTGAAGCCACACACAACCGCCAGTATCTTGAATGGGCGCAGCTGGCCGCCGATTGGACGCTCACCTGGATGTACTTCCATGACGTCGGCATGCCGCAAAGCGAATTACTGTGCGACTCGATGCAAACCGTCGGCTGGACTTTCATTTCCACGCAGAACCAGGAGATCGATGTTTTCGGGTTCTGGATGGCGCCCGACTACTACCGGCTGGGCCAGATTTTGGATGATGACCGCTACCGCCAGGTAGGCAAGGTGCTGTTCGACGCTTCAACCCAAACGATTGCTCGTGACGGAAAAATGTTCGGTCAGGCCGCTCGCGGGATCCAGGGTGAGCATTACAATCACTCGAACTGTACCTACGTGCCAGGGGGTCCGTGGCGTGGCAGCCAACACTCGATCGGCATCGGCTGGGTCCTGGCCTCGACGCTCTACGGCGGAGCGAAATTGGCAGAGCTTGACCCAGACGGATTTTTCTGGCTCGATCTGCCCGATCGGCAAGAGGTCGTGCCAACTTCACAGCGAGAACCGGTCCTTTGGCGATACACGTTCCAACAGCCGCCGGACGATTGGTACCAGCCCGATTTCGACGACACATCCTGGCAGCAAGGGCCGGGTGGTTTCGGCGAGTACGGCACGCCCGGGTCGGTTATCGCCACGTCCTGGGACGTCCAGCACAAACAGATCTGGATCCGCCGTTCATTCGAGCTGAACGAGCGACTGCCGCTCGAACCGCAACTCGCCGTCCATCATGATGACGCCGCAAAAATCTATTTGAATGGCGTGTTGGCTGCGGAACTCGGCGGCTACCTGTCGTATTACCAGACGGAGCCACTGCGGAGAGAAGCTGCCGCCACGCTGCGGACCGGGAGGAATGTCATCGCGGCCACGTGTGAGGACGAAGCGGGCGGACGTTACATTGATGTTGGCCTGATCGAAACGGCGCGGCCGCGCTACGACGCCCCGCAGAGGAAGATCGTGGTGGACGGCAATACGGATGATTGGCAAGGCAGCCAGGAAGCCCAGGTCGCTGGCCCCGACCATCTGTGGTTCGGCCAGGGCATGACGCCCGACAAGTGGCATGGGAATCAGGATCTCAGCTATCGCTGGCGAGCCGCCTGGTTTGGCAATAAACTCTACTTTCTCTTCGAAGTGACAGACGACAAGCTGATCGATCCACCCACTCAGCCGAATTCGTTCCTGAACGATTGCATCGAGATCCTTCTCGATCACCAGAATCGTGGCGGCGAGCGATTCGTGGAGCGCGACGGCCGGAAGACGTTGCGTGGTTTTGAGATGCACTTCCTTCCCAGCTCTCCGCCGCTCGTGTTCGTCGACGATAGTCTCTCGCCGATGTATCCCCTGGAAAAACCGCAGAATGATCTCTTCGAAAAGGATTGGTCGGGAGAAATCAAGGTGAAGACGACCCCGCACGGTTATATCGCAGAAATTGGTTTTGCCATTCCCGGGGTGACGCTGGCGAAAGACATGGAGTTGGGTATCGATACCGACGTCTGCGACGACGATGGCGGTGGTCGCAAGAGTCTGCAGCTCTGGACGGGCCGGCAAGTCGACTTCTGGCTCACGATGGATCACTACGGCCATTTGCGACTTAGGTAGAACAACAAATGAACCTCAACCCGCTCGATATCGGTGTCTTTCTGGCGTTTTTCGGCTTCGTCGTGGTGTTTGCCATGTACAAGGGGCGCCGCGAGAAGACGGGCGAGGACTATTTCCTGGCTGGGAGGGGTCTGATCTGGCCGCTGGTGGGCCTTTCGCTGATTGCGGCCAATATTTCCACCGAGCAGTTCGTCGGCATGAATGGCAGTGCGGCCGGCAATGTGGGCATGGCGATCGCCGCTTACGATTGGCTGGCAGCAGTGACCTTGGTGTTTGTGGCACTGTTCTTCTTGCCGCGTCTGCTGCGTACCGGCATCTATACGATGCCGGAGTTCTTGGAGCACCGTTTCAATGTCGTCGCGCGGACGATTATGTCGGCGTACATGATGCTGATCTATGTCGGGGTGACCATCACGGCCGTTCTCTATTCCGGTGGATTGACCATCCACACGATTTTCGACGTCGATCTGACGGTGGCGGTGTGGCTGGTTGGCTTGATTGCGGCCCTCTACACGACCTACGGTGGACTCAAATCGGTAGCCTGGGCCGACCTGTTTCTCGGCTCCGCCCTGATCATCGGCGGCTTCTGCGCGCTAGGATACGGACTAGCCGCTTGCGGCGGGCTTGGCACGCTCGTTGAGCAGCACGCCGATCGCTTCCACATGGGACTGGCTGCCGATCATCCGGAATTGCCTTGGACTGCGCTCTTGGTCGGCATGTGGATTCCCAATTTCTATTACTGGGGATGCAATCAGTACATTTGCCAACGGACGCTGGCGGCTCAGAGTCTCAAGCAGGGCCAAATGGGCGTGCTACTGGCCGCCATGATCCAGGTGATTCTGCCTCTGCTGATCGTGCTTCCCGGCATCATTGCTCTGCAACTCTATGGCGATGAGTTGGCAGCCAACCAGGATATGGCTTTCCCGTTGTTGATCCGCAAGCTGGTCCCCAGCGGACTGCGAGGGTTCATCTTTGCAGCCATCGCGGGGGCCGTGATCAGTTCGCTGGCGTCGATGCTCAATTCCGCCTCGACGATTTTCACGATGGACCTCTTCACGCGACTCTTTCGCAAAGAGACGAGTTCTCGCACGCAAGTGTTCGTCGGCCGAATCATGACGATTCTGTTCGTGATCATCGGTTGCCTGATTGCGCCGTATCTTGGGGACCCGCGTTTTCGAGGCATCTTTCACTTCATCCAGGATTTTCAGGGATATGCCTCGCCTGGCGTGTTGGCCTGTTTCCTCTTCGGGCTGTTTATCAAGCGAACGCCTGCCGTGGCAGCTGTCGTGGCGCTCGTCCTGAACGTGCCGGTCTATGGTCTGCTGCATCTCGGAGCCTTCGACCACATCTGCTTTCTCAATAAGATGGCGATCACCTTTGGTGTGATTGTGGCCGTCATGGGCACGATTACCATCGTCCGTCCTTTGAAGCAGCCGGTCGTTCTGCCGGTCAGAGCGGACTTCAATACCAAGCCCGCTGCGTCCGTCGTCTGGCTCGGCGTGCTGATTATCGTCGTTGTTGTCGGGCTCTACATCGTGCTGTGGTAATATCTGGTAGCTGAAGCCGCCCGGCCCGTAGCTGAAGCCGCCGAGGCTTCAGCGGCGGCTCATTACGTCAACCCACTTCGCTGAGCCTGGCGGGCTCAGCTACGCGTCGTAGCTGAAGCCGCCGAGGCTTCAGCGGAGGCTCATTACGCAACCACTCACTGAGCCCTGGGCGGGCTCAGCGACACGCATTCATCAAGTGAATCGCGGAAAGGGTGAGTAATCCCTCACGGAATTTTTATTTTTCGCCTTTCTTTGCGTGCGGCCCGCTCACTAGCGACCGCAGTCACGTTACACACGCCTTTTTTCCGGCCGAGAATGCCTGCCGGCGCCACGCTGGCATTGGCGAGAGAAGTTTCCGATAATCGAGGTTGCGGTTCCAGTTCGCACTAGAAACTCATAGAAGTCCATAACAAAAGAAGGTGGTAGAGATGAGTGATCAAGCAACTCGCCGGGATTTTCTGCGCCGGTCGGTAATGACCAGTGCCGTATTGGCCTTGCCGACCATCGTACCTGCGCACGTGTTGGGAAAGGATGGTGGTGTCGCACCGAGCGAGACCATCTCGCTTGGGGTGATCGGCATCGGTCCCCGCTGCACGTATGACTTGAAGTCGATGCTCGGTTTGAGTGACGTGCGGTGTATCGCCATTGCCGACGTGCAGGCCAGTCGTCGGGATGCCGGCAAACGTCTGGTCGACGAACATTACGGAAATCAGGATTGCAAGCTCTATCGCGACTTTCGGGAACTGCTGGATCGCAAGGATATCGATGCGGTGCTGATCGCCACGGGCGATCGCTGGCACGCTCCGGCGTCGATGATGGCCGCGGAGGCGGGCAAGGACGTCTACAGCGAAAAACCGTGCGGCCTGACGATCGATCTCTGCCAACGGTTGGACGAGACGATCAAGCGGACGGGCCGGATCTTCCAGGCAGGCACGCAGCGGCGGAGCGTGCCCAATTTCCAGCAGGCCGTTGAACTGGCCCACAGCGGAAAGCTGGGGAAGGTCCACACGCTGTACGCGAGCATCTACACTCCGGAGATCCGGACCGAATGGTTGCCCGCCGAGCCGACTCCCGATCCCAACGTATGCGATTGGAATATGTGGCTGGGCCAGGCACCGTGGCGACAGTACAACGCGAGGTACGTTGCGGGTGACTGGCGCGGCTACTGGGACTTCGATTCCGGTGCCCAGTTGCTCGACTGGGGCGCTCACACGCTCGACCTCTGTCAGTGGGCGAACCAGGCCGACGATACGATGCCGATCGAATACGAACCGTCGGATACACAAGATTACTTGCCGCTACGCCAACGGCGTCAAATTGGTGTTCGATTTCTTGAAAGAGCCGTTTGGCAATCGTGATCCCCACTACATCACGCGGCTCGGTACGTGCCCGGTGCGGTTCGAGGGAGACGAGGGCTCGGTCGAAACGGGCGACAGCGGCGAGATGGTGGTCAAACCTGATTCGCTGGCGGCCACGATTCCCGAGTCATCGAAGCGAGTCGTCGGGCTGGACGTTACGGCTCACGCCCGCAACTTCTTCGACTGCGTGAAGAGCCGGCAGCCGACCGTCTGCAATTCGTCGGTGATGCGGCACTCGCACATCGCCTGTCACGCGGCGGCGCTATCCTGGATCCTCGGCCGCAAACTCAAGTTCGATCCGGCGAAGGAAACGTTCATCGACGACGACGAAGCCAATAGTTTGCGATCGCGGCCCGCACGTGATCCCTTTAGTGTGTAGGAGCTCTTTCAAGAGCAGTAGGGCGGGCCTCCAGCTTTTCCCGGCTAGGGGCTCACTTCGTTCGACACCCGCAACCCAACCCTAAGACTATGTTTTGACAAAGCACCAATAGTCCAAACCAATGCCCTGGAAGGCATCGAATGTTTCCTGGCAGAACCTCAGTTGCATTTCCGGGACACCCGGTTTGCTGGGGCAAAGCTCATTGCCGAGGTTGAAGATGCGGTTGCCCATTCTCGTGTGATAACCTCCATGCCCCACGGTGCTGTCGTCGGCACGCAGGTTCGCCGGGCTATTTGCGTACCCGTCATTGCATATGCATCCGAGACTGGCGTTGAGTCCCAGGTCCTTGACGATCTTCGACAAGGCTCGCCGTCGCTCGAGCATGGCCTGGGCCTTCGGATCGTAGAACGGAATTCATTCCGTCTAGGCACTCCCGCATCGCTCTCCACGTCCCCGTTCACGCCTTGTGTCCGTTACGCAGGCAGCTGTCCGGTGCGCCAAGCCGCGTCTTTCCAACGGCCGCGGGTGTAATCGGGGATCTCGACAGTACAGTTGTTGTCCTCCAGGGAACGGCGCGAGCATTCGTAGATGGCCGACCATGCCGCCGCGTCATAGACGTCGATCCAAGGTTCTCGGTCATATCGCACCATGTCGACCAGATCTTTCACGACGAAATAGTCAGACCCCCCATGGCCGGCCGCCGAGGCTTCGCCCCCCAGTCGCTTCCAGAGCGGATGCTCATGCTGGTTTACGTAAGGCTCCAGTTTCTTCCAATCGAAAACCGGATGTTGATCTAACGGTGCGTTCTCATCTACCAGCGACAATCCGAACCGGCTATCCACGATGCCCTCCGTGCCTTGTAGCAGATAGTAAAAAGAATGGGGTCTGTTCGACTGGACGTCCAAATCCATCTTAATGACTTTGCCGCATTCTGTACGGATCAGGCACGTTGTCATGTCTGCCAGTTGAAATGGCAGTTGGGATGCTTTCTCTTCGCCAAACCGTTTGGTGTAATACCGGCGCGGATCGATTCGGCTCGGTGGCGTAGCAGGTCAATCGCTGCAGCCGATCCCCGTCATTGACCCCGAGCCATTTGAAGATGGGTCCGCCAGAATGGGTTGGATAATGGTTCCCATGGGTGTATTGCATCAGTTCGCCGCGCCAGTTCAGTGATCCATCGACTTCATATTGTCCGGTCTTGTATTCGTGGATATATCCGCATTCGGCGAAATAGGGCTGACCCCACAAGCCGCGTCGGGTCATTTCCAGGACGGCCATGTTTTCGCGGAAATAGAGGTAGTTCTCGAGCAGCATGTAGCGAACGCCGTTCTGTTCCTTGGCAGCGACCATCGCGGCGCATTCTTTCAAGTCCTGGCAAGCCGGTACCTCGCTACCGACATGTTTACCGGCGTTCATGGCGTCGACCGACATGACACCGTGCCATTTGATCGACGTGGCGATCAGCACGACATCAAAATCGTCCCTTTGCAGCATATTGCGGTAATCATACTCATCTTTCGCGTACCCAGCGGGCAGGTTCCCTTTGGCTTGTTGCACGATAGCCAGAGCGCGGTCGAGGTGTGCTTGATTGATGTCGCAGATGGCGACGATCTGCGTCTCCGGCCGTTGGAGGAGAATCTTCAATAGACCGGTGCCACGGCCACCGACACCGATGATGCCGCAGCGGACAGTCTCCTTGGAGAGAGCCTGCCCGTGGCACGGTGCGGACACTGCCAGAACCGTTGTTGCCGCGACGCCAGCGCCGAGGAATTTTCTGCGAGTTATCGATGTGTTCAAAATCACCTCCACCGGAACATCGGGGTTTGAGGAGTCCTGCAGCGATTTCTGGCGAGGTCCAGGTGAACCTTCGGCGGTTCGTTTCTCGCTTGCCATGTGACCTACAGCTTGAGTTAGGACAGACGCAGCGGACGCCGCCCCAGCGATCGCTAGTCGGTGCCTCAGAACCGCGTCCGCTCGAAACTCTCCTTCCGCTCGATCAGAAGCTGCTGGATCTCGTTGAGTGCAGATTGTTTAGTCTTCAACGCAGTGCGAATGCCGATTTCCTTGGCAATCTCAAGAACTTCTGGCTTCTTGAACTGTTTGCCCAGTTGTTTGACTTCGGTTTCGATAACTCCGTACGTCACCTCCGGGTTGGTGACGCGATCATGTAGTGCGCGGACACGCTCGATTGCTTTGACCACCGCTTGTGGATCGACGGCAACGCCGCCGGATCGAGTGCCGGAGTCTTTGGACCGGCCGGTGGTAGCAACGACACCGGTTCTGGCAAACTCTTCGGCGCGGGCGAGAAAGTCGGAGAATTGGGCCACGCTCAAGTCTCGGAACGGCTCCAATCCCGCGCACGCGCGCTGCAAATCGTCAGCGGCTTTCTTGGCGCCAGAAACGCTAAGTGGCTGGCTGAGGCTCCGCAGAAAGTTCTGTAGATCGTAGACGTTCATGATCAGCAATCCTCCGTAGCATTTCTCCAGCCAGATCCTGGAACATCGGCTCGACATCCTGGTAAGAGACGGCAAAGCGGTTGGCCCGCGCCGCCTCGCCGAAAACCCCGTGTTGCCGGATGACCGTCCGGAACGCATAGATCTCCCGTCCCCAGGGGACTTCGCATCGCCGCTGCAGGGAATCCCAAATCGCTTGTTCCCGTTGCACCAGCGCCGTGCGCGGAAACGTCCGATTCGCAACCAGCCCCAACACGTCGATGCGCGGGCAGAGGACTTTCTCGAGTTTCTTGAGGGAGCGCAACTGACGTGGAACGGCTTCGGCCGAAGTCTGGTCGGGAATCACGGGAATGAGCACAAAATCGGCGGCGGCATACGCATTAATGCAAGCGGTGGTTAACCGCGGTGGGCAGTCCAGCAGCACGTAGTCGTATTGCTGCCAGACGTCAGGGGAATGGAGATACGAGCGGAGTATGTGGCGCACGTCACCCTGTTCGGGATGCAGCAGCCATTGGGCCATGGCTCGGTTCTCCACGTCCGCCAGACTCTCGTCGGCGGCGATCAATCGCAACTGGGACTGCCCAGGAACCTCGTGACAACAGCGCTGGAAGTCATCCACATTGACGACCGCGCTGTGCAAAATGCGATCGACGAATTCACCACGACGACGGATTTCTTCGATCCGTTCGGGAGGCAGACAGAGAGAGGTCAGCGACCCTTGGTAATCGAGGTCGACCAGGAGAACCCGCTTGTTCCGCGCCAGCGTGGCGCCAAGATTCGCGGTCAAAGTCGTCTTCCCCACACCTCCCTTGAGGTTCGCCAAGGCGATGATCACCGTGCCACGTTCCTGCAACGGGCGGAATTCCGGCACGACTGCGATCGGCCTTCTCTCCCACACTTTGCCATCAAACCCGGCCAGACGCTGGTTCTGCTCAGTCAGTTCCGCGACTTGTCGCTTCAGTTCACGCACCGACTTCTTGAGCACCACCAATTCCCTGGACCGAGCCACATGCATGGCCAAGAGCTGCTTGCGGTTCTCGCGCAGACGCTTGGCTATCGCCAGTATTCGGCGTCGCGATCGGACGTACCGCTGTTTCTCCTCTCGTTCGGCGTGGAGCGCGGTCTGCAGGGTCTGGCATTCTGTCCGAGCCATATCGAATTGGCCGTCGAGTCGTCCCTTGGTCTCACGCAACTCACGGTTCTCCGCCACACCGGCCTCCGCGGCGGCCCGCAGTCGTTCATTCTCCTGCTGGGTATAGCTGAGGCTCGTTTCGAGCTTCCCCTTGGCCTGGGCCAGGTCATCGACTTGAGAATGAAGCGAGGTTAGCTCGGCCCGATCTCTCTGACCTTCCGCCTCGAGGATTTGCAGTTTCGCCTCGGCCGATGCGCGCGACTCGTGTAGCTGCTTGTTCTCGCCCTCTAACTGCCCGATCTGCTTTTGAAGTGGCCGCCTGGAAAGCCAATGTATCGAGGCTAGGATCAAGGCAACGCTACCGATCCCCAGGGCGAAAGCCACTACGTGACCAGGCCCTCGGCGCACCATTTCGGTCAGCATCTCATACAGTTCGTGGGTGCTCATGAATCGATCCCTGCACCTGCACGGTGGCCGCAGTCAGCAAGTTTGCCTAGAGGTGGTTTCAAAACCCCGAGGACGCTGCGCCGGCCGAGCCGGTATCTCGGCAAAACAGCGGCTCGGCAGCAGCTTCGCCTTCCCGACACATGGTTGTGAAATGCGTTCCAGGAGAAGGTCAGTCAGCATTAGACACCATTTGCGCGACGAATCAAGCGTGCTGCGGCAAGAGGCAAGCGGGGGCGAAGCGGTGCGAGGTTTCAAACTTCTGGACGGGAGTACAACGGGAAAAGAGTACCATGCCGGGCTGCCAAAAAGTCGGCTCTTGGACGCTGTTGAGCCGTATGCAGTGGCGACCATTTTTCTTGCTCTCGCCGTCGACCTTGCGCCGGCGGAGGATCGACTGGTCAGCTGCGGTTATGCGATCTGCCTGGCAGTCTTCCGCCGGTTTGATCCCGGCGCACGCCACAACTGGCCAGCTACCTTCGCGCCATAACACGCTATCGGTCGCGTCCCCAACGTACCATCACACCGGCTCGCCATCGCGACCCAGTCAAGCCGCGGCCTGTTTCGGCCTCGGCGAGCCGCCGTTTTGCCTCCCAGCGCGTGGCTCAGCCGACACACTTTGTGTCTCATTTGCAGTAGCTGGCCAGTCCTCAGTCCGCCGGGATGAACCCCGCGGGGCTGCAGAACCGATCGGAACAGAAATGGAATGATTCCTCTCTGCACACAAGGGCGAGTATTTATCGCGCCAGGCGGCAGAGCGGAAAGCTGGCAACCTGGGAAATCCTGAACTGATGGATTCCGGCCAACGTACACTGAAACATGCCGCCACATCGTTTTCAAGAGGACCCACCTGTGAAGCGTACACTACTTGTAGCATTGGTCTTAGCGGTCCTCGTCGGCCTCTCGATCCCAGCGAACCTGGCTGTCGCACAGGCAAAGTCGTCGCGCAAGCTGGACGGCAAATTGGAAGTAGCGTTGCATTACGATTTTTACCTGGTGGATGGAATGCGCGTTAGCGACCAGGCTAAACCGAAACATGAGGGCACCATCCAAAACGGGGAGATCGTACACGGCAAACGCAAGCCGGCTGTCAAATTGGACGGCACGGGCTCGATTCTCGTGGCCGCTCGTCCAGCCGATCTGGATCCGGCCCAGAAGGCGTTCAGCGTCGGGGCGCTCTGTCAGCCAGCGGGGCCGGACGGCGTCCTCGTCGCCATGGGTACGGATCTCAACGGATTTAGCATTTACTTGCGCAATGGCCTACCCCATTTTGCCGTGCACTCGGCGGGAGAGACCACTGCCGTCGCCGGCGATAGACCAGTCGCTATGAATCAATGGACTCACCTTATGGGCACAATGGATTCTCGCGGACAGATACACCTGGTCGTCAACGGTTGGCCAACCGCCGCTGCGCAGGGGAAGTTGATTGCCGAAACGCCGAAGCAGCCTCTGTGCATCGGCGCGGATGCCACAGGGACCGCCGCCGATAAACGGCTCCCGAACTGGAAGGGGCTACTCGAAGATGTCCGCCTGTACTGGGGCGTGATGGACCGCAATCACCATCGCGATGATCTGGGTGATTGGGCGAACTTGCCTGGCTGCGGCTGCAAGTAATTGGAGATGGCCGCAGTCGTGGATTCGGTGTAGCGATGTTGACGATCTGCCTCGAACTGCAACCTTCGTCTGGCCTTAGCGAAGCAACGGGCGTCAACCGGCTTACGCCATTATCATCGCTGCACGACCTTCGCGAACGCCACATCGATGGAACAATAAGCAATCGCAATCCGGTCCAAAGTCTCGCGCCGGCCCGCTGGTAGCGGCACGCGGCTGTCGGCGAACGACGCCGATACGTCGACCGGCCGGCCGAAATCGACCAGAACGACCTCGACTTCGATCCGGCCCGCCGGAACCGCCGAGGCGGCCGGCGCGGACACGTACAGCGGGTACAACCCCTCGCGGTCGTCAGGAGCCCTTCTTCGCCTCGTTTAGCAACGCTTCCTCGTCGATCTTTAGCCTCAAGGGTACAGGCTCTTGCCAACCCTTCTTAAAGGCAAACCCGGCGATGACCCACAGTTCGCCGGGACGGCGTTCCAAGCAGTACGGATAACTCAACTGGCCATCCTTCTGGCTGGCCAGGACGACCGGCTTCGTCCAGGTCTTGCCGTCGTCTTCGGAAAAAGCCAACAAGAGATTGGCGCGCCCGGCCTGGTCGTTCGCCACGAAAGCCAGCCGGCCGCTGCGCAGCTTCAGCAAGAAGCCCGGTGCGCTGGTCGATTCGATCTGGCTCGGCTGGACAGTGCGCCACGACAGCCCGCCATCGTCGGACAGCGCCTCCCAGAAGCGGCCCCAATGGGTGCGAATCAGCATCAACAGCCGGCCATCGACGAGTTCGGCAACCGTGGGCTCCATCGCGCCGGAGTGGTGTCCGTGGCCGCCCAGGTCGACCAGGTTGCTCCGCTGCCACGTCTTTCCGTCGTCGTCCGAGGTCAACGAGCAGGCCACGTAGCGCCCGGGTCGCGCACCAGGTGCGGCACGGTCGCGACCAGGCGGCCGCCACGGGTCTGGATGAAGCCAAAGAAGTTGGGGTTGTAGCCTTCCAGGATTCGTTGCCGGTCGATCCAGGTCTGGCCGCCGTCCAGACTGCGGATCGCCCAGATCTCCAGCCGGCAGTCGTCTTTCGGCTGATTGATCGTGTCGTCCCAACGGAAGTTGTACGTGTTGGAATCCAGGTAAACGATGACCAGCGCACCGCCTCGCGTCCGCAAGATCGAAGCCGAAGCCGGCTCGCGACCTTCGCGCAAGCCGTCCAATCCCTCACAGACTCTCTGCGCTTGAGACCACGTCTGGCCGTCGTCCTGACTGCGACGCGTCCCCTGAGGATCGATGGTCATCAGGCTGCCATCGCCCAGTTCCACGAACGGGCCATTGCTGTCGACGACCAGCGGTTGACAAAGCGGATGTACCCAGCGCGAATCCTCCTCTGCCGCGCCACAGAACGTTGCGCTGGCAAGAACCGAAGCTGCAATAATGGCCCACGTCAGGGGCCGCAACAGTGAGTTGCAGGACATGATCATTTCGTTCCCCTTCGTAACAGATCAAGGCTCCTTGGAAGTGATGTCGCACGAGGCGGCGCCGACATGCAGCGTCGCGGCACCGGTATGCGGGCCAGCAACCGCGGCGACCATCGGCCAGAACGGAAAGAGAATACGACGCCAGGCGTTTATGGCAGGGTCTCCTTCTCGTCCGGGTTGACAATCGGAAATCGATGACGGGACTACATTCCCGGTCGGTCCTTCTCGGCAAATTCCGCAGACAGCTCCAGCACGGCATCGACGATCTTGACCGGAGCCTGCTCTTCCACCAAATGGGTGTCCAGCCAGGTCTCGTAGCCCCCGCGCTTGTGCTGCTCGGGTGTGGGTAGATAGAGCCTAGCAAAGCGGTGGGCGATCTTCCAGTGATGTTGGCCGACACCTTTTCCCTTCCGCCTCTTTTCTTCTTGTTGACCGTGCTGGCATAATGTGGTGGTACTCTTCACCAGGGAATCCCAATGACAAAACCGAAAACACAAAAGAACAATGCCAGCGTCGACAAGTTTCTTGCCGGCATTACGGATAAACAGAAGGGCACCGATTGCTTAGCCGTGCTCGAGTTGATGAAGGAGCTTACGGGTGAGCCGGCCGTCATGTGGGGAAAGGCAATCGTCGGCTTTGGTAGTTTTCACTACCGTGGCAAGACGAGCGAGGGAGACTGGTTCCCGGTCGGTTTCTCTCCCCGCAAGCAGGACCTGGTTCTCTACCTGCACTGCGAATTGGAGAAGCAAACCGCCCTGCTGGAAAAACTGGGAAAGCACAAGATCGGCAAGTCATGTCTCTACATCAAGAAGTTCGAGGACGTCCACATCCCGACGCTTAAGAAGCTGATCAAGAAGGCCTACAAATCGCCAGCTATTGCCGGTGCCAGCATCGGCTGAGCTGTAAATTCCCTGCGAGGATTCAGCTCCCCGTGCAGAGCACCTCGGCCCAAAAACTCTCTGTTTTTTGGGGTGAGCAAACTTCGCGATCAGCGAGTTCTCAGCCCCATGACTTGACTGAACCTACGCAGATCTTATCGATCTGGGGGATTTGGGGTCTGACCAAGTTGCCTCGGTCGCGATGTGCATGCACGTAGCGAATCACGAGTGTAACCGTTCGACTGCGCGCCGGAACCGGGTCCGGGAGACCGCGAGAATCAAAATGATCCGCTGCACAGGTGAGGGCCACCTGCGCACGTTGGCAAAGGGCAAAGCACGTCACACAATCACCCCTCGCACGCGGTGTTTAGGTCGTCAGTGAGCGTGTCTGCATCGTGTCCCATTTTCCCGAGTCTTCGGGACTTTGATTTCCGAGACGGCAAGATGGGACTCGGCCTAGAGAACTTACGGTAAAATGTGGCTGCTGCGCCGCTTCTCTTGGCAAACGAACGTATTGTGAATAATTTCGGGATCGTGCCAGAGACCTTGGACGGGGCAGATGAAGGACAAAAATATCGGCTGACAAAAAGATCTCCTGTGCCGACTCATCTTTTTGTCACCCCATCTTCTTGTCCTTCACCCGTCTGGCGATGGGACGTCTGTCGCCGGTGCTGCTGAGCCCTTGGCGGTCTCAGCTACGACTTCCGTACATCTCACTTCCCACTTCGCTCTGAGTCTGGTTTCCCCTGGGTATATCCCAGGGGGACCACAACTGGTCAGCTACCCACCCGCCGACACTCCCTCCGGTTTCCCCTGGGTATATCTCAGGGGGACCACAACTGGTCAGCTACCCACCCGCCGACACTCCCTCCGGTTTCCCCTGGGTATATCCCAGGGGGACCACAACTGGTCAGCTACCCACCCGCCGACACTCCCTCCGGTTTCCCCTGGGTATATCCCAGGGGGACCACAACTGGTCAGCTACCCACCCGCCGACACTCCCTCTGGTTTCCCCTGGGTATATCCCAGGGGGACCACAACTGGTCAGCTACCCACCCGCCGACACTCCCTCCGGTTTCCCCTGGGTATATCCCAGGGGGACCACAACTGGTCAGCTACCGACCGGCCCCACACCGGTGAGCGGCCGAGCCCAGAAGCAACGATAACGCCGGCGTTGTGCCGAGGCCGCGGCGCAACCGTGTCTGGCGTTCGTGCCGCGCCACCTGAACTGGAAAGCGACCCGACGCCGTGAAGTGTCTGCCCGCGCGCAGCGCGGGGCAGCATGGGAATTGGACCATTTCGACAGATGTGGAAATGCGTCGTGCATGTGGCATGGGTGACGCGGTCAGCGGAACGGTTCGGAAGCCGGGTGCTCCTCGTAGCTCTTCACCATCCCTGAGGCGAAGAGCCCTGCGGTCTGCTCACCACTTACATCGTCGGTGTTCGTATACGCCACGGCCATGTCACTCTGCCAGTCTCGGTGATACTTGCCTGCACCCTTGTCTTGACCTCGGCCGCGCGGCCGCGGCCGCTGACGGGTAGCCTGCTCGCCCCCCAATAGGGAGTCGGCACAGATTCCCGTAGATTATCCTCTACACCCTCTGGATTCCCCACCGTGCGAGCTTAGGTTGGGAACGCCGTGCTGGTGCCATCCCAGTCGGTAGAACCGACGTTTTCGAGTGGGCAGTGAGCCGAGTCGTATGACAGGGGCTGAGCATCTCACTGCGATGTGCAACCGTGTTTGCGCGAGCGAAACCGCGTTGCGCATGGCTGGTAAGCGGCAGGAATTTCACGATTATGTGGTGCAAATCCGCTCAAAGTGGCTACAAAGACTCAAGCTGGCACTGCCAGTCGGGGGTCACACGAATCAACTGATATTGAGGACTCAGACAATGAAGAGAACCCTGGCTATGCTTTTGGTGGCTTTGTTCAGTTTGGCAGGCATCAGCGCGAGCAAGGCCGACGTCATCGGCGTCGATTTGGCTGGAGACGATTATAGTGTAGGGGGATTCGCTGGCTGGACGTTAGGTTACGAGTTCTCTTTGTCTCAATCGGCCTCTGTCACGGGGCTCGGCTTTTGGGATTCGGGGGATGGATACGCATTCACTCGAATTGGTCTATGGGATACCGCTGGAACACCGTTGTTGAGCGCGGACACGGGTGGTGGTTCAGTAGTGACATTTGCGGCGGCAAACAATTTTGGCGAATGGAATTTCATGGATGCTACGACGAACTTGGCTCCGGGAAGCTATGTGGTCGGAGCCTGGGGGGATGGATTGGAGTTTGCAGCCGATATTGGAGGAAGTGGCACTGTATTGACGGCAGCTTTCTTGACGTTTACGGCTCCACGTTATGCAATCGGTACGGATTTTCAATTTCCGTCTTCCACGGACGTTCCCCTTCCTGGCTACTTTGGCGGCAATATCATGTTTGCCAGCGAAGTTCCCGAACCCGCCTCCATGGCCTTATTCGGTTTGGGGATGCTGGGCATGGTGGCGATCGGCGCAGGCGAAGAAAGCGAACTTAGGAATGGTTCAAAAACGACTTCGGGGTTTCCTACATCGGGCTTCGCGATAGTGGATTTCGCCAGCCTCATATTCTCCCCAATCCTTTTCCGCCGTTGCGACGTGAATCGCGCGTGTATCAGCTCGATGGTGCGCCCAAAATATTCCGCGACTCGGCGATGGGCAACTTGCGGGAGTTCTTCGAGCGGTTTCGTGACCTGAACGTGCGTTCCAACGAGCAGTTGGAAGAGCTGGTCGGTCAGTGTCAACAGATCGTGCAGGGCGTGGAGCCCCAGCGGCTGCGCGATAGCCAATCGCTGCGGCGCCGGGTGGCCACACAGCTTTCTGGTGTCCAGGCCACTTTGGACAGACTGCTGGTGGATCGGCCGCGCCGCCGCATCATCCGCACTCCACGTTGAGGTGGCTCCCATGCAACTGTTGATTGAGACGACCGGACGTGTGCGCTGCATCTACAGCGATGCACTCGAGCTACATCGGATCGGCCGGCTGGCAATTGAGCGTGCTTCGTCGGTCGAACCCGATGAGGTGGGCCACTGGCATGCCGATCTGAGCAGCGTGCAGGGTCCCGTGCTGGGGCCATACAGACGACGCTGCGAAGCACTCGCGGCGGAGCAACATTGGCTTGTTGGGCACTGGCTCACCACGTCAGACGAGACAAAGAGCACGGCCGAGCCTGGCAGTGCTGGCTGCTCTCGTTCTTCTCTGCGTCCAACATGACGACGCTGGAGTGCTGACTCTATTACGCAAAATTCTCCCTGTGCGCCCCGTTTGCCTGTGCCCGCTGGCCAGGTATGCGGGGCCGTTTTCTATTCAGGTCGTCTCGAAAGGAACTGACTGTTATGAATCAATGTGAACTGAATCGTGCGGTGGCACGTGCCACCGGTGAGACCGTGGCGACCGTCAAACGAATGGGCTTTCTGCTCGCCGAGATCGACACACCGGAGCAGATGCCTGGCGGCCCGGACTCAAATATTGCGATCATTGACTGGGATCAGCTGGCACGGCTCCGCTCTGCCGAAGGGGGGGAGGCACGCAACCGTGAATTGGTTTCCCCTTCCTAACATGACGCCAGCCATGAGACAACGACTGGCAGCATGTCGCCGCCGCTACCTGGCGCGGCGACGCACACTGTGTCGGCCCAACCGAGCTGGTGGCCGAGAATACAAACGGCGGGGTAGGCACGCTCGGCGTAAATGCCGCAAGTCGCGCCGCGCAGTGGGCTCCGCGTGCCTCGTGACGTTACTGTCACCATTGGGAAGGCAATTAGGAATGACTCGCGGTGGAGCCGCCCTTTGGCGGCGGCTCCACCGGGCAGCCTTCTTTTAGCTATTGCAAGGATCCTCGTCCGGCTCGCACAGGTCGATTTGACCAGGGCGTTTTCGTGATAGTCCCCTGGACGCTTCGGTTGGGGGCGATCGAAGTAGCGACTGAAGCCAATTGCATTCTGTTGTCGACCTGTGCAGGTGCGGACGCCCCCGAACTCAGTCAGGGAACCTCGCCGGTGCGCCGCCGATATGATGACAGTGGCCCAGGGGCTTTCCGTCGTTTTGTACATTCGGTCGATGTGACCGAAGCGAGTTGCCAAGTCACCGCCGCAGGCTCTCATTCACGGTTTGTTCCGCAATTCGGCCAGTTCATGTTCACAGATAAACCCAACGCGGTCGGCCTTTTGCATCTCCTTTGCCCACTTGTCTGCGTCTGCACCACCAGAAGTCTTTACCGCTCGAATCACCGGTCTGAGGCAGTCTTCGATATCGTCGGTCATCAGTCCTTCGTCACTGCACTCGACTTGGTAGCTGCCGTCCTTCATCAGTTTAAGTGCAAGCAACTTTGCGTCCTCCAGATATCCCAGATCGACCAGCTTCCGGAGCCCTTTTCGCGTGTCCTCGTAAGCTTGCCAATCGACATCGAAGTTGTAGTTGATCTCGCGTTCATCGAAGTCGGTCGCACGATCGATCGCCGATGACACGTCGGCAACGAGCAAATCGACTGGCTTTTCGATGCGCAGTTGGTCTTCGAGTTCTCGCGCGACCGCGGCATGCCTCTTGGCCATCTTCATGACTATCTCAATCAATTCTGCCTTGGTCCGTTTCCCAAGCGCCTTTTCGATGAGCGGAAATCGATTGGCTTTGCCCCGTTTGCGAGGTTTCTTCGTGCCTTTCTTCGTCGTCCTCTTCACCATACCGGCAACCCTTCCTTCATGCGCCGTGTTGCTTTCTTCGCATCGAATTCAGTGGGGTCGAATGGGCCGTTCCATTCGAGGAACTCTTCATGCTGTTCGTGGTTTGAGTTTGTGATGGCTTCGACGAAGTCGGCAAAGCCCCACACGCCACCAACGTCTTCCGGTGGACAGGCTCGATCACCGTCAATGCACCGAGGGTATCTGACTCCCGGTTCGGCGTCGGTCACTTTTTCGAGGGCAATGGAATGCTGCCAACCGTCGCCGAAGTCATATTCGTAGTCAATCCGCAACTTGGTTCCGTGCTGAGAAACCAAGTCACTGACTCGCACGCCGGCGTAGCTGATTGCACCGAAGTCGTCGAAAGCATCTTCCATGAATCGCGGATCGGTATACCGGGTGTCGCCAATCTCGAACTGGTGCAGGTGCGAATTCGTCCAGCCCATCGCCGTCTGAGTCAGCTCGTGCAATTTCTCAAGCGTTACGTCCTTCGTCTCAATTCGTCGCCAGATCGGAGGACGTGTGTCTTTGAGAGTGATCTTAAAGCGATAAACAGTGGCCTTGCCCTTCGACCGTCCGGTACTACGCTCTGTGGGATCGACCCGAACCCAGACTTTCTGGGTGGAAGTAATGCGTTTCTTCCACTTGGGAATCACGTCCGGCGAAACGAGTATTTCGATGGATCGAGGTACTCCTGCCCGTCGTCGAATGAGGCTCTTTCTTTCGAGCGTCTTCATCATCTGATTGACGGACGGTGGCGAGACCTTCATCGCTTTGGCGATTTCAGACTCCGCCGGCGGAAAACCAAAGCCTTCGGTGTAGGCATGGATGAACGCGAGATACTGCCCCTGCTTCGGTGTAAAGTCGGCCATAGCATGACTCCTTTCTGTAGCCCGTTGCGGTCTTACCCGATTATCCTCGAACGTAGCCCGTGACGCGACCACGGGACGCGTCCGAATTCCTCTTCGCCCGCACAATGGACTCGACGCGGCAGTCTGCAGGAGCAAGTACGCCTCCGACCGTGAGGATCTGGCATTGAGGCAAGCGCCGGCGGCGCTGGAGCCCTACCGATGCCAACCACCCTTCGATCCGCCGTCCAGAAGTATCTCCGCTCCCGCAATTCTGCCCACGGTACGCAGGCAGAGTATCGAACGACGCTTGCGAAGTGGAAGTCATGGGGTGGCGGAGTGCCGATCGAGCGGCTCGGCCGGAAGGAGATACGCGAGTTTCTCGACTGGGTTTACGACCAAGCCATTGCTGACGAGGGGACGAACCCAGGCCGCACGGCGAACAAGGCACGTGAGCACCTGCGGGCGGTGGTCTCTTGGGCGTGGGAGCACGACCTGATTGACTCGCTGCCACGGTTCCCTAAGCCCCGATCGCAACGGGACGTGGCGGGCCGACATTACCTGACCAAGGCCGAGATCAACGCACTATACTTCGCGACGCACCAAATGAGGCGACCGCGCGGCTGGAACGTGCCGATTCCCGTGGGGAAGTTTTGGCGGGCTGCCCTTGTTGCCGACGGCAGTTTGCGAATGCACGATAAGGCGATAGGGCCGAGGCCTCCAGCGGATTCTGGCACGCGTCCGGACGCGGCTTGATAATAGTGTCAAACGGCATGGGGCTACTTGAAGGGCGGAATGTCGACTGGAAGGCCGACTCGCATAAACAGCCGCGCGAATGCTTGCGACATATGCTCGACATAGGGAGATTTCAGACGCGGGTGGTGCCCAACGTCCTTAATGAACTCGATGACGTGTTCTATCGTGAGACTGTGGATCACACGAAAGTCGACCACGAGGCAAGTACGGTTGTTCTCGATATCGGCACCGGGTACCAGGTGAAGTCCGGCAATCTTGCCGCGACGTACGTTCTCCCACTCACCCTTCCGTTTGAAACGTTCGTTGAACGACTCGAACTCTTCCAGGGTGTGGACCGGGCAACAAGCAACCATAGGCGCTTTGCGATTCTCGAGATCGCAGCTTTGTGTCATGACGACAATGGTTCCGACATCAACCGGGATCTCCGGCGTTGGGTCATTTTGCACATCAAGCAAGGCTTTGAAAACCGGAATTTTGATGTCGACAAGCATATCCCCTTGGTGCAGCCATTTCGACGGTGCAACCCTATCAAGTACAAGGTCAACCCAGGGCCCGGTAGACCCAGGCGCAATGAGATCGTCCACCACCTAGTCCTCCGGGTCGTACTTCATTGGCTGCATCCGACGCACCTCTCCAAGCCGCACTTTCAATACTGGTCGGTCCGTAGTGGATCGGGACTCATAATCGGTTTCCTCGTAGTCGGTCTCGAATTCGTCGTGCCGTGTAAGAGGAGTGTTCACGTCACTCAGGTCCGCGCCTGCAACCCGAACGGAGAATACAGTGGCCAGGCTACTGTCGATCGTGGCTACGCCGATTTCGATGCTGATCGGCAAACCCTGACGACCAAGAAACGCGCACCTTTCGCCGATCACCGATCATTACCCACCCATTGGGGTTGTTGAGTGAATCGAGCGCCAACTCGCGGAGAATGGCATGGTCCGTTTCCGGGACGGCTTCAAGGAGCTGGTCGCTAATGTGAATGTGAGTTTCCGCCCATGTTTTCGGCATCGCGCATATCCTGTTCTCGTTTCCGCGTAGACTCAGCAGTGCGAGGAGAATACCCCAAACCTATTCGTCGATCAAAGGTGAATTTCTGCCGAATGCGCAGCTTTCGAATCCGTGGCCCTTGTCTATGTCAAGATGGGGGCCCTGGATGATGTAGGAGCCCGCTCCAGTGGCGGGGAAAATGGGGAGTGGTACGTTTTTGGTGGGTGACTGGGGAGAATAGGCAGGGCCTCTTGTGTTGGCTTGCCACCGTAGCATGATGTGACATTGGTGCGTCACATAGCACACGACGCGCTGCCGCACTACAAGCCTGCCTCGCCTGCCGGGAAAAATGTACCGTTTCCCTTTCCCCCCTGGCTATCCGGCTTTCCCGCGAGCACGAAGTGATCGCCCTCCCGCAGGTCAATGGCTCGCTCTTTCGGCTGCACCGGCTCGACGTTCACCCCGCTGCCATCGGGCCTGAGCTGGACGATCAACTACGCAATTCACCGCCTGGTTGCGGCGCGGGTTCAATCTCAAGTCCGTAGATGATGCGGTAGCGCACGCGGTTGTCTCCAAGCGGAGTGTCCCAGAGGATCGTTTTCACGGCGATCGCACCGTGGGGCGGCGTGCTGGCAAGCGAGCCAGGCGGTAATCACAGGAACGGACGACAAGTAGCGAAATCGCCATTGATAGTGCCTCTATTGTAAAGGCGGTTATCACAGTAATTGCAGGCGAACCACCAGCCAAAAGGTATTGATAGCCTGCGAAGGCTCCGAATGCGACCAGGAGCACGCCGTCGAGAAAGGGCCGTGTTGTGGCCAGGATCCACACTGAGACGACTCCCACCGAGCCGAATGCAACGAAGACCAAGAGCGATTGATGTAAGAACCGGCTGGGCGGGTGTGCCTTGCAGATCGTAATCAGGCAGGCAGTCGCGAAAGTGACAATCAGCAGCTGGCGGATGGAGAACTGAATGCGGCTCACGGCATCAACCGGCGGCGGATTGCGACGAATAGTAGCCCTGGTTAGACGGCACATGATCAGGAATACCGTCACCATGAACGCCGCAAATACGCTAAGGTCAACGAAAGTCTGCTCGGAAAAGCCCAGCCAATAGCCCCAAGGGCCAATGTGCAGACAATAGCCTGAAGGTGCGACGCTCAGAGTAGTGCATGCTAAGACGCATGCACAGCTTGTTCCGACAGCAGTACCGGGGATCAACATCCACCAGGGACTCGTTCCTAGCCCACCCCAAATGGCGAGCAGACATACTTGGCTGAACACAAGGCCCATTTGTGCTCCATTTATCACCGAATGTGCTCCAGACATGGCCGGATTAAGTGTCGCAAAATAATGGCGTAGCCACACCACGTCCGCAAAGGCAGCGGTCACGCAGGCGAAAATATGTCCCACAACCAACCAGAATATCCTCCTCCGCGGATTGGTGGGCGCGGAGGTCGGTTTGTCACATGACATCTGGTCGTGCCCCTATCGCTAACCAGTCCCTTGTGGTCCGCCTTAGTATCCTTCTTGCACCCGCGGCACGCAGCTAATGCGGTGATTCTATCGTGGCGGGCGATGCCCTGGTAGCAACGACCGAAGATGTCTCGTCTCATTTGCCGGTCGATTCCCCAAGTCGTCCCGTCGCTGAGCACAGCCACTGATTCCAGCCGATGCGGGAACATCTACGTGGGCCAGTCTCCCTTGCCCCCAAGCTGCCCGCCGTGGATTGCAGTACACCAGAGGGTCCGAAACCTCATCCTATGGCCGGTACAAGAGAAGGCCTGGCCGTCCGGCAACGGACATCACGCCGACGTTGACGACGAGTGGTAATGCGATTGCTGCGAATTGCGATGCCGCCGCGAAGCGGATTTCCACCTGTGCCGCGAAGCGAATTGACGGTGGAGGAATTGACCTATCGACTCAGCCATGTGGAGCAGTACACGACGGCTGCACAGATGCTGTTGGGGACCAGACCGAGCCATGTTGTACCGCGTGGTGCTCGGCATGGGACTTCGAGTCGTTACCGCCGCGCGAGGATTCTCGACTTGCAGGGAGCAGTCGAGAAGCTGCCCAGCCTGGCACCCAGTCAGCCGCGGGCGAGAATAAGGGCTACGGGTACGGAAGGACAGGGGGGAGAAATCTCGTGGGGGCAAATGCGGGGGCAGTTGGGCGGCGTAACACGGCAATACTTGGCGAAACGTGGCGGTAGGCACGACGATTGCTCTCTGCCCACGAACGATGGCGATGCCGAGTCACAACCGATTACGCTGTCACTACTTGGCAACAAAAAAGCCACGTCTGGCGGGACGTGGCAGGAGGCGGAGGGCACGGGGCTCGAACCCGCAACCCCTTACGGGGCACCTCATTTCCAATGAGGCCGCTGACCATTCGCTTACCCTCCGAAGGCGGGCAATGCCCAGCTGGCTGATCTTCTCTATCGTAGCTTAACCGCCGAAAAATCAAAGACATTCCGGCGGAATTGTGGGACATCCGGGCCCCCGGCGGTTTTAGCCGGGCGGCTCGACCTGGCCTGTTCTCGAGCGGGGTGTTGATTTAGCCTACCTCCAAATTCAACAGCCCAGGGCCGGGCAGCCGGATGGATTGGCTCTCAGCCGAACAATCTGCTTCGGTGTCCGGCCGCCTATGAGGCGTCGAGCGGATTGCCGCACAGTCGGTGAGGATCGTCAGTCCAGCACCTTGACGCCGCTGATCAGCTTGATGAACTCGTCGTTGGTCTTGAACCGACCCAACTGCTTGGTCAGCTGCTCCATCGCGTCGACGTGGTGCATGGAGGTCAAGCGTGCGACGCAGCATGGTGACCGCGTGCAGCGTTTCGGGGTTCAGCAACAGTTCTTCGCGCCGCGTACCCGACTGCGTAGATGTCGATCGCGGGCCAGACACGGCGGTCGGCCAGCTTGCGATCCAACACCAACTCCATGTTGCCGGTCCCCTTGAACTCCTGGAAGATCAGCTCGTCCATGCGGCTGCCGGTATCGATCAGGGCGGTGCCGACGACGGTCAGCGACCCACCTTCCTCGAAGGCGCGGGCGGTCGCGAAGAGCTTCTTGGGGATGTCCATCGCCTTGATGTCCACACCACCGCTCATCGTGCGGCCGGTGTTGCCCACCCACTTGTTGAACGCTCGCGCCAGACGCGTGATCGAGTCCATCAGCAGGAACACGTCCTGGCCCATTTCGGCCAATCGCCGGCAGCGTTC
Organism: uncultured Planctomycetota bacterium; assembly: GCA_963700515.1. Taxonomy (GTDB): domain Bacteria; phylum Planctomycetota; class Planctomycetia; order Pirellulales; family Pirellulaceae; genus JAJRVM01. The sequence goes on from CAVOXY010000024.1 coordinate 175,918, forward strand.
GACGATCAACTGGCGACAGTCGCACGTGGCTCTCCACGTCCTGGTCCAGGCTGCTGGCCACCACTTCGCCGTTGACGTTGCGGCGCATGTCGGTGACTTCTTCCGGACGCTCGTCGATCAGCAGCACGATCAGCTTCAGTTCCGGGTGGTTGGTGGAGACGCCCTGGCTGATGTGCTGCAGCATGATCGTCTTGCCGGTCCGCGGCGGAGCGACGATCAGGGCTCGCTGGCCCTTGCCCAGCGGCGTGAGCAGGTCCATCACGCGAGTCGTCAGCGGCTGCGGGCCGGTTTCCAGCTGCAACCACTCTTCCGGGTTGATGGGCGTCAGCTCGTCGAACGACTTGACGTTCACGTATTCTTCCGGCTTGATCCCGTCGACTTCCGTGATCTCGCGCAGTCGGGGGCCGGTCTGCTTGCGGGCCTGCTGCACCATCCCATGAATCATCAGCCCGGGGCGCAGACCGTACTTTTCGATCATCGTGCCCGGCACAAACGGATCGGTCCGTTCGCGCGAGTAGTTGTTCTCGGGGCTGCGCAGGAAGCCGTACCCGTTGGGATGCAGCTCCAGCAAGCCGAAGCCCGGCTCCAAGGGGGCATCCAGATTCTCGGCCGGCTCGACGTCCGGACTGCGCCGCACCAGCATCCGATGGGTCGGCGGCGACGACGTGGTCGCCCTTGTTGTTGGGTCCTCTTCCTGAGGGGCGCCCGGAATTGGGCTTTCCTCGTTGCTTCTTTTTCCCCATGACTCACCTAGAAGGTACCTGCCTGGGCTCGAACAATGCCAGCCAGTCGGCTCGGTATCTCTCCAAGAACATTAAGAATCTCCGCACGGCAGGCGTGCCATGCGAGGTAACGCGGGATCGTGGATCTCCATGATCCCATCCCGCAAAACGCCATACAAACGCAGTGGATGTCAGGACTCAGAATGGCCACGCTGCCCGACGCCTTGACAGAAACGGGTAGCCAGTGGCCGACCAGAGTAATGCTTCTATCGCGAGATCACGATCTGCCGCCTTGCGGCAAGAATCCCATTCCGCGCTGCACGCTGATAGCTTCTCGATTCCGTGCCGGCTGCCTCGATTGAACACGCAGCCACGAATCATCACTCAGGGTCCAACCAACCAGTACAACCGTCAGAGGTTCTCCGCACCAATCAGCTGAGGAAGCACTCGAGAAGCGCCACCCCTCCGGTTAAGCTTTACTTGGTCGCAGACGAAGTCGCTTTTCCGAAGAGTGCCCGAATACCAATGCCATTGGGCAAGCAGCGCCTACAATGCATGACAGAAGTCTGCTAACTAACGGCATCATACTCATCTCTTCGTCCGTGTCAAGCGATCGCTGCAGCCAATCCAGACAAAATGGCGAGTTTTTTACGAATCTCAGCTCGCCGCGACGGAACGCCGGGCTTGACTGCCCGTCCAGGATAATTTTGCCTATCCCTCATTTTTTCTGCAAACCGTACGACCGGATTTCCGATAAGGGACGGTAGCGTTCAGTGGTCTGTACCCAAGGGATGAGACAGGAAGGTCGGCCAATGCGTGGGGCGCAACGGATAGCACTGACAGCAGTTTTTCTTCTGGCAAGCAGCTCGGCTCTGCGGGCGCAAAGCCGCATCCCGTGGGTCTCCAGCTGGGCGGAAGCCAGTGCGCTGGCCCAACGCCATCAGCGTTTGGTGCTGATCCACTTTCTCAGCAACAACTGTCCACCTTGCGTGAAGCTGGAACGGTCGGTCTTCAATCAACCGGAAGTGATCCGGGCGATGACGTCCAACTACGTCCCGCTGGCGGTGAATGTGGACGAGAACGCCGAGCTGGCCCGATTCTACCGGGTCGACCGGTGGCCCACCGACGTCATCGTCACAGCCGCAGGGAGCGGAGATCTACCGGGGTGCCAGTCCGTTGGACCCGAATCGCTATATTGCCACCCTTGACCAGGTTGCCTCGCACGCCCGACTTGGCATTCCTTTTGCCGGCAGCCCGAGCACGGAGATCGCGCTGACGTCGCCCGGTGACATGCCGAACCGCGAGATCTTGAATCGCGCGTCCGCCTTCCCGGCTGATGCCACGGCGGGTTCGAGCGGCGACTATGTGCGCCCCTCGCTGCCAGCCAGCAATCCTTATGGTCTCGGGGCGCCGACGGGCAACAGCACCATGTCCAACGGCGGCCTGCCGGAGCAGGGCGGGGTCGCTTCGCGGTCCCCACTGGGCAATTCACCCCCCGCGCCGTCGTATATGACGAACCAATACGCGGCGGACACCACGCTGCAAAAGCCCTCCACGGCGCGCCCGGCCGAACAACGTGCCTCGTTCACGTCACCCTACGGCGGCGACTTTCAACCGCCTTCATCCGGCCCCGTGACGGGACCGTCCTCTCAGCCCAACAATCCGCCTCAAACGACCGGTAACCCGTACGTCGCCGGACTGCCGACGCGAAGTGCGGCGGGCCTGCCGCAGAACAATACCCCCACGCCCAGCATCGCTCCCGCACCGGGCACTCCGACATATTCCAGCACAACCGACTTACGTAACGCGGTCCCCCGCGCAGCCTCCGTTACCTGGCGAAGCGTCTGCGGGAACACCGAGTGTCGCGATCGACGGCTACTGCAGTGTGACGTTGATCGAACAAGAGAAGTGGGTGAAAGGGGATCCGAAATGGGGTGCCGTCCACCGGGGGCGCACCTATCTGTTCGCCGGTCCCGAAGAGCAACGGCGGTTTCTGGCCAACTATGACAAGTATGCACCCGCGCTCTCCGGCTATGACTGCGTCAAGTACGCCGAGCAAGGAACGCTGATCGATGGACATCGCGCCCACGGCGTCTTCTACCGCGGACAGATTTTCATGTTCGCTGATGAGGTGGCGTTGCAGACGTTTTGGAGTTCCCCGGAACGCTTCGTTCCCTACGTGCGAGCCGAGCAGCAGCGTCAAGCGACGCGGTCCGGTGGTGCACAACGGTGATGACGCGTTTCATTGGCCAGCGAGCATGAAGCGCTGGCCCAGGGCGATGGCGATGCCGAGGGCAATCAGGCCCAGACCCAGCAGTGCGTGAAAGAGGCGGGCCCCGGTGCGTCCCAATGCTCGTTGGAGCCACTGGGCAGTGCGTACGGAGTAATACCATTGCCAGTTCGTGACGGCACAAGTGGTCAGGAACAATCCCACGGCAATGGCCACCGCTCCGACCAGCAGATCTTCCCGCCCGTGGATCATGTGTTGGGGGCCTCCCAATCCCGCGCCCGCTCGACGGCTCGCCGCCACCGCTGAGCCAACGCATCGCGTTGCTGCTGGTCCATGTGTGGTGTGAACTCGCGGTCCAACGACCAGTTACGGACGACATCATCCGTACTGGACCAATAGCCAACGGCCAGTCCCGCCAGGTACGCTGCGCCCAGCGCCGTCGTCTCCGCCACCACGGGTCGGCGAACGGTCACGTCGAGGATGTTGGACTGAAATTGCATCAAGTCGTTGTTGACCGAAGCGCCGCCGTCCACGTTCAACACGCTCAAAGGGACATTGGCATCGCGGCGCATCGCGTTGAGCAAGTCGCTGGTTTGCATCGCCATCGATTCGATGGCCGCTCGGGCCAGGTGCCCGGCGGTCGTGCCGCGGGTGATCCCGAAGACCGCGCCCCGCGCGTAGGGATCCCAATAAGGGGCGCCGAGTCCGACGAAGGCGGGCACGAAGACGACCCCGCCGCTGTCGGGAACGGTGGCCGCCAACTGCTCGATATCGGACGACTTCTGGATCAAGCCGAGTCCATCACGGAGCCACTGTACGACGGCTCCGGCAATAAACACCGAGCCTTCCAGGCAGTAGTTCACTGCGCCATTGACGCTCCAGCCGACCGTCGTCAGCAGGTTATTTTGAGACATCACGGGCCGGTCGCCCGTGTTGAGCAGGAGAAAGCAGCCGGTGCCATAGGTGTTCTTGGCCATGCCTGGCTGAAAGCATGCCTGTCCGAAGGTCGCGGCCTGCTGATCGCCCGCCGCGCCGGCGATGGGAATGGTACCGCCCAGCAGCGCCGGTGCGGCTTCGCCATACACGTGACTCGACGGTAGGACTGCGGGCAACATGGCTCGAGGTACGCCGAGGATCTTCAGGAGTTCGTCATCCCAGGAGAGCGTGTGCAGGTTGAAAAGCAGTGTGCGACTGGCATTGCTCACGTCCGTCACGTGGCATTTTCCGTCGGTCAAACGCCAGATCAGGAACGAGTCGACGGTGCCAAACAGCACTTCCCCTCGTTCGGCACGCCCGCGCAAGCCGGGGAGTTTATCGAGCAGATATTTGATTTTCGTCCCGGAAAAGTACGGATCGATGAGCAGGCCGGTCTTTTCGCGGATCACATCGCCCACGCCGTCGGCCGTCAGTTGCTCGCACACCCCGCTGCTCACGCGACTCTGCCAGACAAGCGCATTGTGCACCGGCCTGCCGGTGTCACGTTCCCACAAAACGATCGTCTCGCGCTGATTCGTCACACCCAGCGCGGCAATCTGACTGGCGTCCAGCTGAGCCGACGCCAAGGCCTCGCGGGCGACGGCCAGCTGGCAGTCCCAAATCGCCTCGGGATCGTGTTCTACTTCGCCCGGAGCAGGGAGAATCTGCGGGAATTCGCGCTGCGACGAGGAGACGATGTTCCCCTGATGGTTGAACACAATGGCCCGACACGATGTCGTGCCCTGATCCAACGCCAAGACGTATTTGGCCATAGTGATCGCTCCTGATTCTCCAATTTCTGACGCCCAATTGGGTTGCGGCGCAGCCCCTGTTCGAGCCTTGCCGCGCTTGATGCCCGCACGGTGTGCGCATCCTCATGAAGCCGACCACTCCTTGGGGAAACGATGAGGGACGCTACTGTTCACCAAACGCCGTGCGCAGCAGCTGCAGGCTCTTGGGGATCGCCGTCCGGTAGTCTTCCTTACCTTCAAACTCCAGCGAGACGTACCCGCGGTAATTGTGACGGGTGAGAATCGCAGCGATTCGCTGATAATCCAGCTCGAGTGTATACCAGGTGCCGCCGCCATAATAAGTCTTGGCTTGGACGTAGGCAGTATAAGGTGCGAGTGCCTCCAGATGGTCGTAAGGATCTTCCAGGAAGTTGCCGGTATCCATCAGCGCACGCAGCCAAGGAGAGTCGATCGCCTGGATGATGCGCAGCAGCGCTTCCACCGTGCGGCTCAGTCCCCAATGATTTTCCAGCGCCAGCAGGACTCCCCGCTTCTCGGCCAGCGGCAGGCAAGCCTCCAGGCTCTCGATCACCCACTGGAACGCCTCGTCGTCCGTGCGCCCTTCCGGGGTCGGTTCCACTCCCCGCTTCGCCATCAACTCGTCAAAGCTCTTGATCGTTCCCCAACGCCCCGTATTGACGCGGATCGTCGGGATTCCGAGTGCGTAGGCGATTTCAATGCACTTGAGTGTGTGGTCAATATTCTCTTGGCGCCGAGCCTGGTCCGGGAAGACAAACCCCTGATGGGTAGACATACCGCACAAGGCGATGCCGTTGCGTAGTGCACGCCGCTTGAGCTGCTGTAAGGAAGCGTTGTCCGTCTGTGTCATCTGGACGTGCAGGATTTCCAGCGCGTCGAAACCCATCTGGGATGCCAAGTCGATACACGTTTCGATGGGTAGTTGCAGTCCTTCCTGGAAACGCCAGAACGAGTAGGTCGAAACGGCAATCGGCTGACGACGCCGCTCGTGAGCCTGGTCTGTTTCCGGCGCACGTGCCATGGCAGGGGGCACTTGACTCGTCCCCACGGCGGCTGCCGCCAAGGCTGTCTGCTGAAGGAATCGACGTCGAGTCGGTGTCGGCATGTCAAAGCTCACTGGGTATCAGCGGTCGACTGGCGAGTGGCCGGTCAGTGCATCTCCACGTCACAGGTGCCCAGACCGGGGCGGTAGAAATTGAACTGCACGTTGGGATGATCGGCCAGCAAGCTCATCGGGACCGCCGAGTCGGCCAGGTGTTTCGAGATCATCAGCGAGGTGAGCCGCATGCCGAAGGGATTGTCGTGGCAGCCGGCCTGCCAGATCGACACCTTCTCGGCTTTCCAGGTTTCCAGGGGACCGACCGTGGCGGCTTGTGTCGGCACCAGCGAAATATTCCCGCCGCCGGAGGTGCGGGCGTTTTGCATCACGGTCATCGGGTGCAGATCGACAATGCGTGTCCCCAGCTGACGATACTCGGCCGGGCTGGGTGGAGCATCCTGGTATTGGCCCGCGCGGCGAACAGGATCGTTGAAAGCCCAATGCTTCACGTCACCCTGTCCCCCCTGCATGACGACGCACCGCACTTGATCGTACAACGCGGTGTAAGCTGCCAGCTCGCCGATGGGGAAATGCAGATTGCACTCCGGCATGCGATACGGCTGGGCAATCCGGTCGAAACAGAGCTGCATGTCTGCCTTGGCGAACGACAGCGGATGGTCGATACTGACCGCCTGGCCGTCGAGCACCCATTCGTCCATGCCCCAGAAATGTGCGTCGAGTGATTTCAGATCGAGTTGCAGGGCGTTGACCAAGCGCGCGACCAACGGCAGTTGCTCCGTGGGACCAATCGGGCCGCAGATCCCCGCCGGATTGTCGGGCGTCGATTGTTTCCAGGCTTCAATGTACTCCAACGCTTCCGCCAGATAGAACTCTTCGATTGTGTCGTACATGACGACGGTGAAGCCCTCGCGCGAAAGCTGTTCCATGTCGCGCGGGGTCAAACGCGAAGCATCGTTGACCAGTTCCGTGTCGATTGTCGTATAGTCCCACCACCCAGGGGCCACACAGCTCAGCTTTCTCATGGCGATTCTCCCTTTCTCCGAAACGTAGTGAGTCACGCATCAGCCGTCGCTGGACGGATGGATTGCACACAGGCAGCGGACAGGCGCGATCCAACATGGCTGCCGGTTAGCCTGCCAGAACTGAATCCTACCAGACCGTGGGGCGACAATGAATCGGGCGCCGGTTGGGGATTCGTGGATACCAGACGCCCCGGGGCTCGCGGCCGATCTGTGCCGCTGGCGGGCGATGGGGGATGTTTTCAGCTGGATTTCGACGGCCGATCAAGCGGGCTCCCGACCTCCCCGCTTGGCCGCGCAAACCTGTGGACGCGGCTCAGTTCCCGTCCAGCGTGCGCTGCAAGTAGCCGACTTGAGCGCGGACGTTTTCCATGTCCGGATTCACCTCCAGCGCCCAACGGAAACACTCCAGCGCACCGACGGCATCAAACATTTCCAGGTAGCAATGTCCCATCCCGACCGCGGCGGCGAAATGAAACGGATTCCGCTCGATCGTCTGCCGGCAGTCACGAACCGATTCGGTGTATCGCTCCATTTGGTAGTAGGCGATCGCCCGCTGATTCCAGGCTTCGGCAAAACCATCAGCTTCTTGAATCAGCTGGCTCGCCTCGTGAGCTGCTTCCGGGAAACGTCCGCAATTGTTCAGACGCATGATATACTGCAGTCGGTGTTGCTGTTGCGTGGAACCGTCTCGGCACCACAGCTCGCGAATACTGTTTTCGGCCAGCAAACGGACGACACGATCTTCGTCATGCAAGGCACGGCCCAGCACGTCGTTGCTCTCGTAACCACCCAGAAACCCGACCGCCAATACCGCGGCGCGGCGCGTTGTCCGTGTACCGTATGCGGCGAGTCGCGCTAGTGTGCCCAGCGTATAATGCTGGGCCACGTGCGACACAAAATGGGCCGACGTTTCATCGGTCAGGTAGGATTGATAGAAGGCATCGAGCAAGGGAGCCTGTTGTCGGTCTTCGCTCACGCGAATTGTCTCCCGTCGTTTTCGCTTGTCACATGCCGAAGCGGACTGAGCAAGAGGGCAGGCTGATACGATCACTGCTCTGACGCGACGTTCGGCGGCCCGCCGCGCAACCCTCACGTTCGAGTTTAATTGGCGGTTTCGTATTACACAACGGTCGGGTGAGCCAAGGGAGGCAACTTGCCTTCCCTCGACCGGACGGGGATGTCAAAATAGATGATCGGGGGAGTATTCCGTTGTCGGTAGGATTTGAGGTATGAAGAGATTAGGTAGATTTCTGGTCGCCGTGGCCCCGTTTCTGTTGCTCAGCGGGGGTTCTGTTGCTGGTGGTCAGGCTGCGCCCGGCGTCTGCAGAGCCATCCCCCCCGGTGAAGACAGGCGTGGCATTCCAGCGGGCTTTGTCGAGTCGGTTTGGCGTGATCGATTGGCCGGCCGGGAGCCCGTTGCAGGAAGTCCTGCAGCGGCTCGTCGAGTTGCAGGGTGTTGCTATCCTGCTGGACCGTCGCATTGATCCGGCGACATCGATCCAACTGTCCGCACGTGACATTACACTGGCACACGTCCTCGCGCAGTTGGCCGATCAATGTGCCGCCGTGCCTTCCTACATCGGCTCCGTTGTCTACCTCGGACCGCGTGAGAGTACGGCGAATCTATCGCAGGTTGCCCGACTCCGCGGCCAAGACGGCGCACCCTGCCGGGGGCCGATGCCGAGCGTTTTTCAGTGCCGCGTCGATGGCAGTGGGAGGAATTGGCCGAGCCACGTACGTTGGTGCAGCAGTTGGCTCAAGAAGCGAAGGTGCAAATTGAGGGACTCGACGAAATCCCACATGACTTGTGGCCTGCCGCCGATTTGCCGCCGCTCAGCTGGACCGATCGTATGACGCTCGTGCTGACCGGATTCGGACTGACGTTTGAGTGGACGGATCGAGCAGATCGTATACGACTCGTTCCGTTGCCCAAGCAGTCGTTGGTAGCGAGTGCCTATCCGATGACACTCACACAAGCGAAACTGGATGACCTGGCGGCACAGTTCCCGCACGCGCAAATCGAACGTACGACCAACGGCATCACGCTTCGCGGTACCGAGGAAGAGCATCATCGACTGCAGCAACTGTTGCAGCAGAGTGCAACGGGCCTGCGCCGCCCGCGCCGAACCACGACCACGGTGCACACCTTGCGAGTCAGCCAGCAACCGGTCGGCGCGATCCTGAAAACGCTGGAACAGAAACTCGAATTACGTGTTGATTTTGCCTCCGACGTGACCGAGCAGTTACAGACTCGCGTCTCGTTCGACTTGCGTGAAGTACCACTTGAGAAACTGCTCGATGCCACACTCACTCCTGCCGGACTTACCCATCGCCGTGATGGAGAGGTGATTCGCATTGAGAAGCGATAGAGTTTTCGCGTGTGCGATGCGGGCACCGTGTGTGCATGTTTCAAATCCGAAATCCGCAGCACCGGATACGAAACGAATTCAATTTCTATGCCGCCGCAAGCTGTACCCGGCTGGCGCTGCCCGGTGTTGGACGCCGCATGACCGGCCCGGCCTGCGCGTTCGGCGTAATCGTTGGAAAGCGATGCGACACTGCCCCCGGAGGGTGGCTCGACGCACGGCGGGTGGGTGACCGAGCATTGACGCGGTGCATTGTGCAAGCTACGTAACTACGGTGGGGTTTCCTCAAACACACGTCCTTGTTGCTAAGAAAGATCAACCATGACGCAAGTGCCGAGTGACGTTGCGGGGAATTCGTCGGCGGCCCAGAATGGTCGCGGCCGGGGGGGGGCGACGGTCCAGATGAATCCAGCAATTCTGGGGCAAGCAGCCAACACGAACCCGGAAGCGGAGGCCATTCGACAACTGGATATGGCGTCCGCGATGCTGGGCGAGGCTGTGACGTACGGGGAATCTTCTCAGCCCAGTCCGGGAACGGGCGAGCCGGGTGGTCGTGGGGAGCCGACGATCGAAGAGTATATGGCGGCGCTGATCGCCCGCACGAAGAACGTCCGGCCCGACGAAGCGTTGGATACGACGGCCAGTTCCATCGAGGCGGCTCGTTCCGCCGCCGCTCGTTCCGCTGTCGCACGTCGCGAAGCGGCCTTTGCTGCTGGCGGGCGGGCGGCATCTCCGTCGTCCGAGGTTTCCCCATCGGCAACGGAGGATTCAACCGTCGAACGGGAGTGGAAGCAAGGGACGCCGCCCGAATGCCGGGACGCGATTTCCGAGCTGCGGGAGTTGGCCAATATCAGTGCTCGTTCATCGTTCAATGTCCACCGTGGGCAGCAGCTGGTGTACGAGATGCACAATAAACTGACGGTCTCGCTGGTGGCGCTGGTCGTCTCATTTGCGTTGACCGCCCTGACAAGCAGTATGCAATCGCCCGCATATTATGCCGCCGTTACCGCGTTGATCGTCGCGATGACCTGGACCGTCAAATATTTCCAGCTGGGTCGCCAACTCGCAAGTCTTTGCTTCTGGCCCGAGATGGACGAAGATGAGGCCCCGTAGAGTCTCGGTTTGCCGTCCACAAATACCAGGACGACCGAACTTCTGGCCCCGGCAGCTGTCCCGACCGACTTATTCTATCGATGCGCGGGTCGTCCCGGCATCCCTCATGATCCCTACGGCTTACCGCGCTCTTTGAGCGGCGTTGGTGCAGCCAGCCCTCGGCCGGCGAAATGTCACCGTGCGAAAGGGGCATGTCAATTGAGGCGATCGGCGAGATTCGCCTATTTCACGGGACGATTTTCACTTGCCAATCGCCTGATTACCTCACAATGCACGCCGACCAGTGCGCGGGATGATGGTCTGGCTTTGGCAGTCACAAACGGTACAAGCCGAAGACTCCCGTCCGGCGCGTAACTTTCACGGTGGGATTGTCGGCTATGCCGCGTATTGCGTTGGAGCGGGTCTTGCGAGTTGCCCGTAATGTCGTTGACATAACGCTTGCACCTAGCGCCCCGGTCATCCTTCAATTCGTCGTGTATCAACAGCCGACACCACCATAGACGCTCGTCCTCGTCGACTATCGCGGTCAGGATGGCCGGTGGGAATTTGTCGCGGGGCACAAAAGAGCTTATGGAACGGAGTCGATGTCTGCAGCATGGAATGTTGCCAATGAAAATCTGCCTGCTACTGAGTGTCTCCCTGTTCTGGAGTGTAACCAGCAATGCGTTGTGCCAAGACGTGTTGGGGACGACGGTGATTCGTCACGCGCCGTCGGTCGCACCGGATCATTTCCGGGCCTTCGCCGACTCCCGAGCGGTAGAATGCTCCAGTGAGAGCGATTGCCAGATTCTCTGGGGTACGTACTCACATGGCGACCTGTGGGAGAACTACTGCTTCGAAAAGCGGCCGAGTCTGACGAGAGGGATGTGTCGCGCACCAAGGGGACGGGAGGCTGTGTTCGAACTGGCTCAGCAATGTCGCACGTCGTGCGCCACACCGCCTGATCGACGCCGCGCGACACGGCCTGGCAGACTCCAGCGGGAACGGATCATTTGTTTTGATTTGTTCTTCGAACTGCTCGGCTGGAACCAATGCTCGTGTTGTGTCCATTCCTGCCAACATCGCGGATCGTGCGGCCAGCACCAGCCACCACAGCCAGTTGCTCCACAGCCAGTTGCTCCAGCGGTGCCGGCGGAGTCCAGCGAACCGACGCTGGCGGTGCCGCCACCACCCGCTCACGATGTGCCGGCGGCCGGGAAGTTGGACGAGTCCCCGCCAGTCCCTGCGGTGACGAAGCCATCGACCCCGCCGTCGGAGACGCCGGCAGTTGAGCCGGTCGACACGTCCCGCAGCACGCCACCACTGGACGATCCTCCACCTGCCGTGCCGCGCAACGCGATTCCGCCGAGCGAGCCGGAGAAGATAGAACCCGCGCAGAGTGCGCCGAGTACCACCGGCCCGTCCATGTCGCGCGCGACGCGCCGCGAGACAGTCAAGATCCTGGTCGCCGAACGGTTAAGCGACTACATCAAGACACACTGAAGGCCGCTGGATTATCAGCTTCGTCGAGATGTGGGGTTCGCACCGGGCACTCGGTTGACGATCCCTTGGCGGCCAAAGGCCGCGTTAAGGACCGACCGCAGTCAATTCCCAACCGTGGCTTGTGACGCGGAATTCGTAGGTGCCGCGCGACAACGAGCGTTGTACGTTTTCGAAGTCGCCCCCCGGATGAAACTGTATCACCCACTCGTCAGCCGACGAAAACTGGTGGGCTTCACCGGGCTGCAATTCCATCACGCGACGATCGATCAGGAACCGAATAGCACCGTTGTTCTCCTTTGGATTTCGCACGAGCAGACCGGTGTCTGGCGTATCGAGAGTCGCTGACGACGAGTGTCCATCCGTCGTGTGTGGCGCAGGTGCGACCTGAGTGTGATCGCCGTGCGTCGGCGGTGAAGCTGACGCGGTTTCGAGCGGTGTGGCAGCCGAAACGTTTTCTGGGAGGTGATCCACCTCGGCTGGTTTCGAGTGTTCGGTACCTTCGTGCTCCAATTCTTGCGCCGCCTGCAGCCAGTCTGTGACCAATGGGTGTGTCCACGGTCGCCAGCTGAAATCTTGGTTGAGCTGCCGGCGCGCTTCCGCGGCGAGTGCCTGCGCGAGCTTTGATCGCCAGGCAGCGACTGCCGCTTCGGGAAGCATGGCCACGAAGTTGACCGTCGCGGGCTGGTCCGTCTCCACGTTGTCGCGGTGCTGGCCGGCGACTGGTGGGAGCACGCTCGGTGACGAACGAACGAAACGGGTGTCCGGCGCGTCAGCGGCGGGCTGCGGAAGTGTCGCGACCGGCGGCGAACGACGCTGCAACTCGAGCACGGTCGTGGGAGTCACGGCCTGACCGGGTGGAGCCGCGGGAATACGCAGCACCATCACGGTGTTCATCAGGATCACGAGAACGAGCAGGAACCGATAGCCCAGCAGTCTCTTCGCTTGTGCTTTCAGCTCGCCACTTTGTAGGAACTCATGCATGTCAGTGTGAACAATGGCAGAAGGTCGGCCGGCGAAGTTTCGCCTGGCGAGGTTTACCGGAGCGGGAGATCGGCGCGGCGGACTTGTGCAAGCTCGCAGTGCCGCGATCCTCTTCGTTCCGGACGGCACGTCGCCGTCTAGAGATTTATACCTTGTGCGGGGCTTGCTGGTGCTCAGAGATGGGAAGTCGGCCCGGTTACCGAAGCGCAGTTCAAGCATTTCGGTCATAGGATTGCTACAACCCGCGTAACGCGAACAGAGGCCGACAGGGCCGTCGGCAAAATGCGAGTTGCTCCCACCGGTCGTGGCTGTTTCCCTCCCGTCGGCGGCAAAGTCTCGTCAAGAAAACGAGTCCGCTCGATTGGTGGCACAGCATGCGGTCCGTTCGTCACGAGAGTTCGCGTCGCAATTCTCCGCTGATCGACTGCTCGATCTTGCCACGAAAAGCCAAGGCGGCAAAGGGAAGGTTACCATGCAAGCGGGCGAGTTGATCTTCGACGGTCAGCGTACCGTCGATTTTGAATCCGTACGTCTTGAGTGAGAAGGTCAGTACGTTGTTGTTCCAGTCGCCTTCCACCTCGGTCACAAAATCACGGTACTGTTCGCGCACTTGGTCGAGCAACTTCTTGAGACGCACCGTTGCCTCTTGCTGGCCGAGTTGATGCTCTACTTCCGTGTTGAAACTTGGCATGGTCCCATCCCTTTCGCCTAGTGCCGGAGTGTGGTTGTTCAAATTGCGATGGAGTTGCGCGGACACATCACTGCCAGCGTCTGTCAGACGACATTCTGGGCGCAAAAGGGGAAATGGACAAGACGCCCGGTCCCCCACGCGAGAAATCCGTTGCCAGCGGCAGCACACCACCAACCCGGATGAAATCGATGTTTTGATTCGCAGACGCCCTCATCCTGAGGCTAACGAGGCAGAAACTCAAACCGGAATGAGCTACCACTCGGACGTTGTCAGTCCGCTCCCGCTGGTCGCTGGAACTAGCTTCAAATTGCCCTCGCTCAGATCGATCAGCCGACTCACGCTCCTCGGACGGACCCCCTCAGAGTTCGCGATCGCCGTCGTCGTAGGTGCGACGGTCATGCGGGTGCCAGAGAGGCAATCCCTGACTGACTCGTTCCGACAAAATGGCAAGCTTCTCATTCGTACCCGGCAAGGCCCGGGTTGGGTCGTATTCAGCGCATCCGTGCTCGTCTGGCTCAAAATCCCAAATGCCCAACTTGATTGCATCAAGAACCGATTGAGGCACCGTATTGCTCCCTATTGTGCAATGAAGATGAGACTACGAATGCAAAAACGAAAACGATCGAAAATGCTTCGTACGCCCGGACGGCACCTGGTGCCGCCGTCGGCCAAGTGGATTGGCATAGTGGCAATACCGCGTGCGGACGATTGCTGCGCCCGTTTCGGCAGCCGGCACCCGGTCCCTTCATGTGTCGATATTTCACCGAGATGCCAGCGATTTTCGTGATGGATTTTAAGAACCAAGTATCCGACTCCTCGTGGGGGAAGTCAAGCAAATGAAGAAAAATCGCGGTAAATCGCTCCTTCAGCGCGGCTTGACGCACCAACGCGCTTTGTTGCCCAATGGATCGGCTTCACAGAATTGCCCAGCATCGCTGGTGGCCTGGCGGCGAGCGGATAACGACGAGAGGCGGCAAGCAGAAAGTTGGATGGCCGAGTGAATCTGTGCGGCCGCACGCGGTGGCGCATCGAAACGACAATCTCGCCGACCGCTGATGGCAGACTTCGCGCGCATCACGTTCTCGATGTAGTGGCGTTCTGCCCCACATTACCGGGTATCGAATCCATCTGGCGTGTTACTGAGGAGCGCCTGTAGCCAAGGCCTGGGCGAACTGACTCACGCGTAATTGCTGCACCGTGGCCACGCGGGAGCCCGGGCAGACGGCACCACGTACAGCCACGAAGTCCGGCGTCAGTGACCGAATTGTCGCCAGATCTTCCATACCGAGGGAGCCGGCCAAAACCACCAGCAGGCCGGCCTCGCGTGCTTGCTTCACGAGTGGTGCCAGGTGATGGACGGGGAGATGGTGGAACAAGTGGCCACCGTCTTTGAGATAGGTATCCCACAGCACGGCGCGACAGCCCAGTTGCTGGGCGTGGTAGAGGATGTCAGGCGGTGGCGGAGCAGCAGCCCGTTGCCAATCGGCGTAGACGACGGCGACGGGGGCTACCGAGGGGGGGAAGCGGCTCCAGTGCCTCGCGCCATCGGGCCACCCAATCGGGCAAGCTGCGGCAGCCGGCCAAGCCGACCTTGGCAAAGTTGACCGCCGGCAAGTGTCGCAGGCGACGGGGCAACGCGCCGTCCGTCAGCTCGCCCAATGCCACGCTGACGGGCACGCGATCCTGCACGCACCGCAACACTTCGTCCCAGCGTTCGGCCGAGGCAGCGCCAAGCGAACCGCGTAGCGGCTCTTTGACGTCGATGATGGCGGCACCACCATCAAGCGCTGCGCAGCTTCCTGACCGTCCCGCACACTGACCAATAATCCTGTCACAACGTTGCCACCTCGACTTCGAGAGAGACAGCCATCCGTTTCCCCGCATTCAATGCCACGCCTGCCTCAATGTAACAGAAGGGATGTATCTTCCCCAGAGTCGTAGCATCGAGAGCTGACACGGCTGGCAGCCGGGTCCTGGCAAAAGGCGTTGGGGTGGACTATCATGGCCGCCGGACGGACGTGGACGCCCGATCGTGGGGTGGGGATGACGCCGCTTCACGATGGTAGCGACGTCACGCGTGAAGCCGGTGCAGCCACAGGCTGGCGGGAGCGGCTTAGGGGCCGCAGGCGAGTTGGTTCAGTTGGCATCGGATGAGGCGGATTTTTGGGCGGGACATCTGGGCAGGGCGGTGTGGGAAGAGAAGGGTAGTTCGCCGGTGGGCAATTTGTCGGGTGTGTTGTCAGTGCGGGTTTGCCAACCGGACGAACGAGCCAGTGCGATGGTGCATGGAAGCAAGGAGCTACCAGGAGGGGCGATTCGCAGCGACAAGTAAGTTCACAAGGACTCGCGTGAAGTACGAATATCTATCCACGGACCAGGCGCTATGCCAATTCTGCACTGATATTGCCGATGCGCCGCGTATTGCTTTCGATACGGAATTTGTTTCCGAGGACCGGTATTTCCCGGAGCTGTGCTTGATTCAAGTGGCGGCCAAGGGAATGTTGGCGATCATCGATCCGCTGGTGGTATCGGAGATCGAACCCTTCTGGCATTTGTTGTCATCGCCGGGTCACCTCACGATCGCGCATGCCGGGCGTGAGGAGTTTCGGTTCTGTCGTCGCGCGATCGGTGATCGTCCGGCGAATTGGTTTGACACGCAGATCGCGTCCGGCTTGATCGGTCTGGACTATCCCGCCTCCTACGGTACGTTGATCCACAAGTTGCTGGGCAAATCGCTGGGCAAGGGGGAGACGCGGACGAACTGGCGTCGGCGGCCGTTGAGCAAGCGACAGTTGGAGTACGCGGTGCAGGACGTCAGCTACCTGGAACCGCTGTATGAGCAGATCACGACGCGGCTGGACCAGATGCAGCGTCAGGTCTGGCTGGCTGAAGAACTGGCCGCGTGGCAAGACGACTTGGAGAAGGAAGAGTCCACCGAGCGCTGGCGGCGCGTGTCGGGGATATCCGGTTTGTCGCGTCGCCAGTTGGCGATTCTCTACGAAGTCTGGAAATGGCGTGACCAGCACGCACGCTCGCGCGATATGCCGCCGCGACGTGTGTTGCGCGATGATCTGATGGTCGAGCTGGCTCGCCGGGGGTCCGCCGACGAGCAGTATATTCGAACGCTGCGGGGCATGGACTGGCGGAAACAGCAGCGTTCGATTCCGGAGATTGCCGCTTGCATTTCGCGGGGATTGCAGATTCCAGAGGATGCATGTCCGAGCACCGGCACGAAATCGCCGCGCCCGCAATTCACGCTCCTGGGCCAGTTTCTCGCCACGGCGGTGAGCAGCATGGCACGGGCCGCCGAGGTGGCACCAGGCCTGATCGGTTCGGTGCAGGACGTACGCGACCTGATTGCCTGCCACATGGGCTACGGTGGTAGCGAGGTCCCCGCGTTGGCCAAAGGATGGCGCGCCGATGTCGTCGGACAGGTCATTGACCGGCTATTGGATGGCCAGTTGGCCATTCGGATCACCGATCCGAATTCCAACGAGCCACTCTCGTTCGAGCCGATTGAGGGAGCCGGGTCACTACGCGGCGGTCATTGACAGCCGCGTCCGTTCTGCCTGGGCGATTGGCAAGTGGAATTGTCCGGTCGGATGGGCTGGAAGCCTATCCCACGGGTAAGACGGATTGCCGAGCACCGTTAGCGGCGAGCGGGTGTTGGCTGGCCATCAGAACGGTTGGCTGATTGCGAACCGGCGGAGGAGCCCGTCGGCGTACCGTAGAATCGCGTACTCTCTTCGGCCACCAGCTTGGTCTCGGGATCGCCGCACGTCAGTTCGGCGCGGAAGCGGAGGTTGCCTCCCTGACCCGCTCGGGCCGTGATCTTGAGGCTGACCTGTCCACCCGCCGGAATCTTCTCGATCGGTTCGAAGATCACCTGTCCTGGAACGATTTCTGATCGGTGGCCAGTCGCCGCCGACGGTTCAACGCCCTCGGAGAACTGCGCTACGAGCGAGACGTTGGTGGCTTCTTTGGATCCGCGATTGATCACGAGGATCTCGTAGGTGATGTCCGTGCCAACCTGCACCGGGCCTTTGGGATCGTTGACGACCAGCTTGAGGTCGGCGATCGCCTCGACTGTCGTCATTGCCGTGTCGGACGCGATCAGGTTGTCGGCTCCCTGGACGTCGCCAGTCTGAACGCGGGCGACGAGTTGATTTTGCCCGCTGGCCAACAAGTCACATTGCATGCTGTAGACGCGTTCGGCACCAGGACTGAGATCGCCGACACGCCACCGCGGCTGGTCGGTCGTGATCGGCTTCTTGTCGACGCCGATCCCGTTCTTGGCGCCGGCGGGGAGTTCGATCTGCATGATGACTCCCTCGGCCACGGCATCACCCTGGTTGACCACGCGAATCTGATATGAGGCGGTGGTTCCCGCGTACAGCAGTTGAGGAGCGGTGACTTTCACCGCCAGGGCTGCGCGGCGGACGCGGACGTCATGAGCCGATTGCGCTTGCAGATCGCCGTCGCCGCGGGCCACGGTTCGTATCTGCATCGTCCCGGCCTGGTTGGCGGTGAGTTCCAGCTCCAGAGTGCGGCTTTCGCCGGCAGCCAAGGTGCCGATCGTGTTGGGCTGGCTGCTGGCGCCCGTGGCCTCGATGTTGACCGACACGTTTTCCGCCGGGCCGTTGCCCGGGTTGCTCAGCTTCACCTTGAACACCTTGGTTTCGCCGAAACGCATTTCCACCGGCCCGTCCACATTCACCGCCAATTGCGGCTGCTGGACCTCGATCCGAGCGGACAGGGAAGCGGGGCGATACATCCAGTCGACGCGCAGGTCGAGTGGGCGGTTCTCCGTGGCCTTCAGATTGATGGTCAATTCCTGTTGCGAACCGGCGGAAGCCTGATCCAAGCTCCACACGACTCGTCGGCCACCCGCCGGATCCGTCTGTTCTTCCACCGTTCCCAGTTTGGCTTGGGCCAAAATGATCTGGACGCCGTTGGGGACCGATGCGGTGACCACGACTTGCTGGGCAGCTGCCTGCCCCTCGTTGACCAGGCGAATGCGATAGCTGGCTTCTTTCCCCACCGAGATGGCCTTCGGGCCCTGCGTCTCGACCCGCAGCGCGGGTCCCTGCTCACTTAACGACAGATTGCCGCCGCTACTGGTCGCCGGAGAACTCTGGAAGGCGGATGAACCTTGGTCGGTCGAGGTCGGCGCCCGCCAGCGACGCGCCGTGCGACGCGACGAGTCCGCTTCGTCCTCCGAATCGCCGAAGGCCTCCCCCAAACCCTCTTGGTGACTCGGCCCCCAGTTGCTCGGACGGCAGCGGTTGCGTGGCCTCCGTGATCGGCGCCAACTGGTCCGAATTGCGGCGGCGTACGAGCACCGAGGGGAGAGCAGGTGCCGCGGTTGCCTCGGCGGTCCTCTGCCGCCACTTCCGGACTCTCGGTGATCGGGGTCGGAGCGGCCGGACTGACGCTGCCACGGTTGGCCGTGCGCCGCGAAGACGTGCCGTAGTCCGTCGTCACGTTGCCGCGAATGGCCTTCAAACGCTCCGCCAGGTTGGTCGGGTTGTTCTGGGCCAGTTCAAAGATCGCCGGCGCGGTCATGCCCGGCTGATTCTCCGAAGATAGCTGTCTAACAGCACCCGCCGCTGCGCGATCCGTGCCTTGAGCCGATGCCATGCCCGGCCAGCACAAAGTGATCGTGATGAGCCAAGCAAGTAAGGAGACTTTTCGGAGCATGATCCTGGTCCTGATTCGATGTCACGTTTCGACAACGGCCGACTCCGGCCAATGAGGGAGCTGTTCCGCTGGTCCGCCAGCCTGTTTCTTCCTGCCAGCGTTGGCGGCCAACAGCACGACCTCAGTCGCGACCCGCAAACACTGGTGGCCCGGCCGCCCCACGCAGTCTGCGGGTTCGCCCAGCCGCGCATGCGTGCAAGTAAGGCGCGCTGACTGTATCGGACAAATCGAGCTTGCGGGTTCACAAAACTTTTTCGAAAAAATGGACTAGTCAGACTGGGTAATTTAGGAGGATTTTCGGCCCTCGCTTCCACCGTTCTTCGATCGTGGGCCCCCGGCGGTTCTGTGCGTGCGTTACTATGACTATGCTAAATGGGTGATCGCACGATGGCGGAAGACCCATCCGCGCGGCGACAGAATTGGCGTTGGTTACGAAACGGCGTCTGGCCAGTTGAAATGAGTGCGACAACATGGGTGAGGTATCACGTCGGGCGAAGATCGAGGCCATGTTGGCGGAGGAGCCCCACGACACGTTTCTGCGTTACAGTCTGGCGATGGAGCTGCAGAAGGAAGGGGCCTGGGACGATAGCCTGCGGTGCTTCCACGACCTGATGCGTGATCGAGCCGCCCCATGTTCCATCCTTCTTCATGGCCGCCAAACTGTTGGTGCAGAGGCGGCGCGTGGAGGAGGCGCGTGCCGTGCTGCGCGACGGGATCGAGCAAGCTCGCTTGCAGGGCAATCAGCATGCCGCGGCGGAGATGGCCGAGTTCTTAATGGCGGTGGGGGAGGGGGCTTTGGGGGAGGACGGCTGATCGCCGCCACCTCTGGACAGGAAGCCGGCTGTTCGTACGCTTATGTTGCCGTCTTCACTCGCGTCGCCTGGACGTCCGTCTGCCTGCCGTCCCACGATCAAGAACCGGCCCGGGACGCGGTCGCGACGAATCTGCTCCACCTGCCTGCGGAAAGCGAGCCAGCGTAGATGACCAACGTCACTCCCGAATTCATCTATTTCGATCTGGGCAACGTGTTACTGACCTTTGACCACCAGACGGCTTGTCGGCCAGGTGGGGGGGTTGGTCTCGTTGCCCGCTTCGCGCGTCTGGGACCTGTTGTTTGCCAGCGGGCTACAAGAACGGTACGAGCAGGGAGAGATCACGAGTCGCGAATTCTACGACGCGTTTTGTAGCCGTTCGGCCACGCATCCCGACTACGACACGTTCCATCTGGCAAACAGCCAGATCTTCGAACTGAACGTTCCCATCGTTCCGATCGTGGGCCACTTGAAGGCAGCGGGTTATCCGCTGGGGATTCTGTCGAACACGTGCGAATCGCATTGGCAGCACGTTTCCGACGGGCGGTTCTGTGTGATTTCGTCCTTTTTCCCCACGCTCGTGCTCAGTTATCAATTGCGCAGCCAGCAAGCCCGATCCGGGTATCTATCGCGCGGCGGTGCAGCGCGCGGGAGTGGCACCGGGCAGGATTTTCTTTGTGGACGACCGCCCGGAGAACGTTGAGGGTGCGTGCCGCGCCGGCCTGGATGCGGTGGTGTATCGCGGTCCGCAGGCACTGGCTGCCGAGTTGCGGGGCAGGGGAGTGCGTTTCAACTACTAACGGACACTCTTACTCTTACTCTTACTCTTACTCCTACTCTTACTCTTACTCTTACTCTTACTCTTACTCCTCTTCGTTTCGCTGCGTCCACGCGCGCCCTGGACCGTTTCCGTCTGCCTTTCCAAACCACGATGTTTGAAACGGCAGAAGCGGAGGGCGAGGCCAAGATGCGAACAAGAGTAAGAGTACGGGGGGGGGAGATTGAGCTCGACTCACTCCCGCCCCATTTCGTCTCGCTTAGGCGACTCCGTTGCGTAATACGCCGACGATGATCGAGGCGTTGTGGCCGCCGAAGCCGAAGCTGTTGCTCATGGCGACCTCGACCTGCCGCTCGTGGGGTTGATTGGCGGTGTAATCCAGATCGCAGTCGGGATCGGGATTGTGCAGGTTGATGGTGGGAGGCACCACCTGGTGCAGCAGCGACTGGATCGTCACCACCAGTTCGATTCCGCCACTGGCCCCCAAGGAGTGTCCCAGCTGGCTCTTGGTGCTGGAGATACTCAGCCGACTTCGCGTGATCCTGAAAGACCTGTTTGATGGCCAAGGTTTCGGCTTTGTCGCCCAGTTGCGTGCTGGTGCCATGCGCATTGATATAGTCGATCTCGGAGGCCCTGACTCGGGCATCCTGCAGGGCATTGGACATGGCTCGCGCGGCACCGGTGCCATTCTCGTCCGGCTGCGTGATATGCCCGGCATCGGCACTGACGCCGGCCCCATACACTTCGCAGTAGATTCGTGCGCCGCGGGCCTTGGCGTGTTCGAGTTCTTCGAACACGAGCAGGCCGGCACCTTCACTGAACACAAAGCCGTCTCGATCGGCATCAAACGGACGGCTGGCACCTTGCCGGATCATCATTGCGCATGGAGAGCGCTCTGATATTCTGGAAGGCGGCGAGCCCCATCCGCGTCATGGCCGCTTCGGTGCCGCCGGTGATCATCACATCGGCGCCACCGTCCTGGATGATCTTCAGCGCGTCGGACATGGCGTTGGTGGCGCTGGCACAGGCCGTGGCCACGGCGTAATTCGGGCCGCGAATGCCGAACTCGATCGAGAGCACGCTGCCGGCCGCGTTGAGCATCATCTTGGGGACCGTGAAGGCCGAGACGCGGTCGGGACCCTTGGTCATCAAGCGGCTCATCTGCGTTTCGATTTCGCCGAGTCCACCGATCCCGGATCCGAGGATCACGCCGCAGCGGTACGAATCTTCCCGGGAGAAATCGAGGCCGGAGTCACGAATCGCATCGGTGCCGGCGACGATCGCGAATTGCGTAAAGCGATCGACACGCTTGACATCCTTCGAGTCCATATACTCGCTGGGATCCCAATCGTAGATGTCGCCTCCGATCTTGACTTTCAAGTCGGAGATGTCGAATAAACGCACTGGGTGAACACCGCTCTCGCCTGCGAGGATCCGTTGCCACAGATCATCGACCTTGCAGCTGATGGCGGTCACAACTCCCAGCCCGGTGACGACGACACGTCGTTTCATGCTCAGGAATTCACCCACTACGAGGAGGACTGCGCCTTGTCGATAAAATCGATCGCTTCGCCGACTTTCTGGATTTTCTCGGCCGCGTCGTCTGGGATGTTGATGTCGAACTCTTCTTCGAGTTCCATCACCAGCTCGACCGTGTCCAGCGAATCCGCTCCCAGATCGTTTACGAAGTGGGTGTCTCGAGTGATCTTTTCTTTGTCGACCCCGAGTTGTTCCGCCACGATTTCGATTACGCGTTCTTCAACAGATGCCACGTGCATCAACCTCCTATGATTTGGACCGGACGACCCGCTCAGGCGGGCCCAGCATTGTTCTCGAATGAAAGTTGGGTTTTCGCCCCAGGCACTCACGCAATTAGAACCAAAGAAGATAGAGGATTTCCATAAGACAGGTCAAGATGCGATTGATCCCCGTCAGAGGTTCCTTCTGCCAAGCTAACAATCTACTACCCATCCTGCGGGTGGCTCAACCCGTCATTCCGCCATCGACGGTCAGCACGCAGCCGGTCACGTAGGCCGCTGCCGGGCTGGCCAGAAACAGGACGGCCGAGGCCACTTCCGCCGGTTTGCCCAGTCGCCGGGCGGGAATGTGCTTCTTCGCTTCATCGAGCAGCGCGTCGCCCAGCGTCTTGGTCATTTCGCTCTCAATGAACCCGGGGGCCACGGCATTGACCGTAACGTTGCGCTTGGCCAATTCGCGACTCAGGCTGCGCGTCATGCCGATCAGGCCCGCCTTGGAGGCCGAGTAGTTGGTCTGACCGGCGTTGCCGATCAGCCCCGAGACGCTGCTGATGTTGATGATCCGGCCGTAGCGGGCTCGCATCATGATGCGCGAGGCGGCCCGCGCAAACAGGAAGGCACCGCGCAAGTTCGTCTCGATCACGTCGTCCCATTCGGCGTCGCTCATCCGCGGCAGCAGCGTGTCGCGAGTGATGCCGGCGTTGTTGACCAGGATGTCCAGCCGGCTGTGCTTCTCCATGACCGTCTTCGACCAGCTTGTCCACGCTGGCGCCGTTCTTCACGTCGCAACTGATCGCTTCGGCTTGTCCACCGTTCTGTTGGATCGTGGCCACCGTCTGCGCCAGTTTCTCGGCATTGCGCGCGACACAGATGACCTGTGCACCGTTGGCTGCCAGTTCGATGGCCATGGCCGCGCCCAGACCCTGGGAGGCGCCCGTGACGATGGCAACCTGTCCGCTCAGGTCGGCTCGGAGGTCGGTTGTCGCTGCGTCGCTCATGATTTCACTTCGATCAATGGGGATGGTGGTAGGGATCGCCAAGGGCTCCCAGACGATCCTCTCGCATCGCGTATCTGCTGGTCTCTCGTCAGGCCACGTCGCTGGCCGGTTCTGCTTCTCCTGGCCGGGGAATCCGCGGCCGGGCTTTACAGGCCCACCCGGGAGACAGGTTGCAGGGATCAAGCGGAAACCGTGTCGCAAGGCATCTTGCGATCGATTCGTTTGAGCAATCCTCGCAGCACACGTCCCGGTCCAATCTCGTAGAAATGCTGAACGTCTTGGTCCAGCAGGTAAGCGGATGGAGTCCTCCCAGCGGACCTGCGAGACAACTTGCTGAATCAGTAGTTGTCGAATCTCCTCCGGATCGTCGTGCGCTTGGGCATCGACGTTGGAGACCACGGGAATGCGGGGACGCCGCATCGGCACTTCCGCCAACGCGTTGGCCAGTTCCTGGACCGCCGACCGCATCAGATCCGTGTGAAAGGCCCCGGCCACCGCCAGCGGCACCGCCTTCATGGCTCCAAATGACTCCGCCAGTTCCGCCGCTCGCTCACATGCCGACGCGTGCCCCGACACGACGATGTTTCCCGGGCAGAGCCGATTGGAGACCTGCAGGATCTCTCCTTCGCTCCGCGCCTTCCACACACAACTGTTCCACCTTGTCCAATTCAAGTCCCAGGATGCTCACCATGCCGCTGGCCACCGCGTCCGACGCTGCTTGCATGGCTTCGCCGCGCCTTTGCACGACCTTCAATGCCGCCTCAAATTCCATGACCCCCGCAAACACCATGGCCGTGTATTCGCCCAGACTCAAACCGGCTGTGGCCGCACAGGATTCAACAATCGCCGGCGATTCATGCTTCAGCGATTCGAGGGCCGCCAGGCTGGTGACGAACAACGCGGGCTGACTGATCACCGTGGAATCGAGTTCCTGTTCGGGGCCCTCAAAACAAATCCGTGCCAGATCGTATCCCAATACGTCGGCGGCCCGGTCGTACAGTCGGCGTACCGCCACCAAGGCTTCGGACAATTGACGTCCCATGCCCACCGTCTGGGCGCCCTGACCCGGAAACAGAAAGGCAATCTTGTTCATGCCGAGACCTTTCAGTTGCGGTGTGGGGCCAGCTGCAATGCTCGGGACGGTTGACGTATCAGGGACCATAAACGCTCATCACGGCTGTTGCAGTTCCGAGCCGGACTCGCGGCACGCTTGGGCATCGCAACCACCAGCCTTCGTTCACCGCCGCCAGACGAGTCACCGGGATTCGCTAACCGCACGTCCCCGAGCGCCAGCTAGTGGCGCATCGTATCTACTAGGGTTCGGCAATTGCCACCACCTGACGTCCCATGTAGTGACCGCAGGTCGGGCACACGACATGAGTCGGCACCGACGTGCTGCACTTTGGGCAAAACGTCAGTTGGCGGGGCTTCTTGGCATCGTGCGAACGACGTTTGCCGGTTCGTGAATTCGAATGTTTACGCTTGGGAACGGCCATGTGGCTACCTCGAAACAGGCTTTGGCCTCTCGACACAACCTGTTTTACGACAACTTCTTTCGTACAGGTGACAAGCTGATCATCCTAGAAATCGCTGCGGCGAGCTGTCAAGCGGACCAAACGGCGTGGAGACTCCCCGATTCCAACTGGTTTTTCCGGCACCGGCAAGTCGTTTTCCGAGCGGATACCCGGCGGAGGCCGGAGGCCATGTCGGAAAGTGACGCGCGGGAGCCGTGCCGGCCGCCAGCCAGGCTCAGAAGAGACGGTTTTCAGGAGGCGGCAGTTGCAGGTGCTGGTAGGCCAGGGGCGTTACCACGCGCCCGCGGGGCGTGCGAACCACGTATTCGCTGCGCAGCAGGAACGGCTCGACCTCGTCCTCCAGCGTATCGGGGGATGTGTTCATGGTATGAGCAATCGCGTCCACGCCGGCCGGACCTCCCGCAAACACGCGAATCAGCGTCTCCAAATAGCGACGGTCCTGGCTGTCCAACCCCGCCGTATCAATGCCAGCCATCTCCAAGGCGTCGCAGGCCACCTGCCGCGTGATGTCGCCGTCGCAACGGCTCGTGGCGTAGTCGCGGACCCACCGCAGGCGGTTGTTCGCCACACGGGGGGTCGAGCGGCTGCGTCGGGCAATCTCTTCCGCACTCGCCTGGTCGATTTGGACGCGGAGTTTCTTGGCGTTACGTAACACCAACGTGGTCAATTCGTCGACCGTGTAGAAACCGAGGTGCTCACGTAACTGGAACCGATCCCGCAGCGGTCCCGAGAGCATGCCGGCGCGCGTTGTGGCCCCAATCAGCGTAAACGGTTTGAGCCACAGATTGTGGGTCCGCGCATTGACTCCTTCACCCAACACGATGTCGATCCGGAAATCTTCCATCGCGGTGTACAGATACTCCTCGACAGCGCGGGGGAGGCGGTGAATCTCGTCAATGAACAGCACGCTGCGCTCTTCCGCGTTCGTCAAATAGGGCACCAGGTCTTTGGGCGCTTTCAGCACCGGTCCGCTGGTCAGTTGAGTCGGTACGCCCAATTCATGCGGAATGCAGATGGCGAACGTCGTTTTTCCCAGGCCGGGGGGGCCATCGAACAGCACGTGGCCGAGCGCTTCCCCACGCTTACGAGTCGCGTCGATCGCGATCCGCAAGCGTTCGCAGACGTCCACCTGACCAATCATGTCCTTCATCCGCTGGGGACGAAGATCGCGATCCGGGTCATCGTTGTCTCCCCCGGAGCTACCTATGACGGGTTCGCGTACCATATGCCAGACTCAGGTGGTGTACACTTGTTGACTACATGTTGCCGCGAGTGTATCACATCGCCGCAGCGCGCGAAAGGTTGGTCCCCCCTGGGAGCCGGTGCTGCGCAGGCCCGCGTCGCGCGACACGATGGCCACCGCTGCCGAATCGCTGAGCGGCGTCCTACTGCGCGGCTCGCACGTTCGTTTCGTATACGGCGTGCAGCAGGGCATCGACATCCTTGAAACGCTGCTTGGTGGCCAGTGTTTCATCGAGCAGTCGGCGAGCATCGGTTTCCGAGTGCCCCAGCTGGGTGAGCAACAGATAGGTGTCTTCGACCACGTTGTGTTCGACCTGCTCGGTGGACGTTTCGTCGCGGGCGGCAATCAGGGCGAATTTGCACATTTTGCGGCGCAGCTTGGCGATAATCCGCTCGGACATAGCCGGGCCGATACCCGGTAACGCCGCCAGGCCCTTGGCATCCTGATCCGCGATCAGAGCCGCGACGTCTCTCACCGGACGCACCATGGCCCGCAGCGCTTTGCGGGCTCCTACGCCGTCGACGGAGCAGAACATTTCGAAGAATTCACGTTCCACTTCCGACAGGAACCCCACTAATCGCGGCGTGAGTCGCCCGTGCGCCGGGTTTCCTTCCAGGTAGTGGATGGTGTGCAGGCTGACCTCGCGACCGACCTGATCCTGCAGCTGCCGCCTCACAAAATCGGGAATTAGCACCTGGTAGTCAAACACTCCGGCCGCCAGCGTCGCCACGTCGTCCTGGACGCCCACCAGCGTACCTCGCATGCGTGTTATCAACGGAGCTGCACCTCATTCTTTTCCAGGAACATATGACACAAAGCAATGGCCATGGCGTCGGCCACGTCCGGAGGATCGGGAGGTTGTGACAGGGCAAACTCGCGGCACACCGCCAGCTGGATCTGACCCTTCGACGCTCGGCCGCTGCCGGTCATTATTTTCTTGACCTGGGTAGCAGCATAATGCCGCACGGGGATTTCGGCCATCGCCGCCGCCAGGCAGATCACCCCCCGCGCATGTCCCATCAGGATCGCGGTACGCGGCCGTTCGTAGTGACTGTACAGTTCTTCCACAGCCATCACGCGCGGCGCAAATGCCGTGATGACTTCCCGCACACCCGTGTGGATCTCCACCAGGCGGCTTTCCAGCGACCCTTTCGCCCGACTGCGCACCACACCCGCTTCGCACAGCACCGGCCCAGCTGCCCCCCACTGCAAGACGGCATAGCCGGTGGTGTTGAGGCCGGGATCAATTCCCAGGACACGTGTTTTTTCGGTCATTGGTCATTGGTCATTGGTCATTGGTCATTGGTCATTGGTCATTGGTCATTGGTCATTGGTCATTGGTCATTGGTCACTTGGTCACTTGTTACTTGTTACTGGTTACTTGTTACTTGTTACTTGTTACTTTGCACGCTCCATTCCGCATTCCGCACTCCGCATTCCGCATTCGTTCCAATGAAACTCACTGCTCAGCTCTTACTCCGCCCGCCAATGCGTGCCGCCTTTGCGGTCTTCCAGCACGACGCCCATGTCGCTGAGTGCGTCGCGAATCCGATCGGCGGTGGCGAAGTCCTTGTTCTTGCGTGCGGCGGCGCGCAGTTCGATCACCAGTTCCATCAGTGGAGCCACCAGGCCGTTGTCGGCGTCGTGCGAGGGTTTCGCGATCGGCGTCATGAACAGGCCCAGCAGCGCGGTCAGTTCACGTAGCGTGCGCGCTCCGCGCAGCAGCGCGGCGACCAGCGTGGAGTCGGGCTGCGCGACGTCCTCCAGTTTGTTCTGATCGACGAACTTGTTGAGCAGTCGCACCAATTCAAACAATTCGCTGATCGCCGCTCCGGTATTGAAGTCGTCATCCATCTTGTCGAGGAACGCGTTGCGGCAGCGGTTAACTTCCTGCAAAACGACGTCGGCTCCCGGCTCAAAGGCCCCCGCCGCGCGTGTCCGGGCAATGGGAAGCTCGTGAAAGCTCTGCCCGGTGATGCGTGTCAGGCGTTCGAAAAAGCGGTCAAAGGTTTCCAGCGCGGCCGTAGATTCCTGCAGGGCTTCGTCGCTAAAGAGCACGGTGCTGCGATAATGGGTGCGGAGCAGGAAGAAGCGGATCTGCTGGCCGCCAAACCGTGAGATCATATCGGCCAGGCCCCCGGCGCCGGCCGAGCGACTTTCCTTCTGGGCGGTGGCCTGTTGGATCTGTTCGAGCGTCAGTTGGTCGTTACCTGCCGGAGGCGCAGGGGACTATCTGTTCGCGTTCGCCGCGACCACCGATCTTGCCGGCGGTAGCCCGCTTGAGCAACCCGTTGTGCAGCCAGTATTTGGCCATCGGCTGATGGTGGCAGCACTCACTTTGCGCGATCTCGTTCTCGTGATGGGGAAAGATGAGGTCGAGTCCTCCGCCGTGGATATCAAACGTCTTCCCCAGCAAACTGCGGCTCATCGCCGAGCACTCAATGTGCCAGCCGGGCCGTCCCTTACCCCAAGGGCTATCCCACGCCGGTTCTCCCGGCTTCGCGGATTTCCAGAGCGCGAAGTCGGCGGCGGAGCGTTTCTTGGCAGCGGCCTCGCCACCTTCGCCCTGCAGTGAATCAATCGTGCGATTGGTCAGCTTGCCGTAGGCGGCGTCCCGCGCCACATCGAAGAACACGTCGCCATGGACTGCGTAGGCAAAACCTTGATCGATCAGCGCCTGCGTCAAAGCAATGATGTCGCCCATCGATTCGGTAGCTTTCGGCATCTTGTCGATTTGGTCGACTCCCAATCCGGCCAGGTTCTTCAAATAGTCTGCGGTGTTCTCGCTGGCCACGTCGGCCATCGACATGCCGCGCTGGCTGCGCTTTCTTGATCAACTTGTCGTCGACGTCCGTGATGTTGACGACCCACGTGACATCGTAGCCCGAGTGGACCAGATACCGCTTGATCGTGTCGAAAATCACCGGACCGACCATGTGCCCAATGTGCGCTCGGTCGTACACCGTGGGGCCACACAGATAGATTCCGACTTTCCCCGGCCGGACCGGTTCGAACGTCTCTTTGGAGCGAGTCAGCGTGTTGTAAACGCGAAGATCCATGTTGCTGTCACCGTCATCTGTACGAGTATCGGGAGTTCAAATGCGCCTATCGTCTCGTCCGGCCGAGAATTGCCGGGTCGGGCCGTGGGCCCTCTGCCCCGCGCCAGGGTCGCTGCGCGCGACCGACGGTCCTGACACGGTTGCCGAGACCATTACGGGGGCATCTTCGTCGCCGAATCTCTGGCTGCCACGCCGTCGCTGCCGAGCAGGACGACACACTGAGCCGAGATGGCCTCCTCGCGACCAATCGGTCCCACCTCTTCACCCGTTTTGGCCTTCAGCCCCACCGAATCGGCCGCAATCTCCAGGATGTCGGCGATTCGCTGGCAGATGCGGCGTTTGTAGGTCCCCAATTTGGGACGCTGGGCGAAGACGATGCAGTCGAGATTCTGCACATGATAACCGGCTTGCCGAACCTGCTGGTATGCCAGTCTGAGCATTTCCGCGGAATCCCGGCCGCGACTGCGCGCTCTGCGTGTCCGGAAATAGATCCCCAATGTCCCCCGCGGCAATCGCCCCCAATAGCGCATCGGTCACGGCGTGCAGCAAGGCATCCGCATCGCTGTGTCCCAACAGCTGGGCATCGTGCGGGATGTCGATGCCGCCCAGGCGCAGCGGACCACCGGGAATCAGCCGATGCGTGTCGTGTCCTATGCCAATCCGGTTGCCGATCGTGACAGAACCCTCGTGATTCTCGGAAGGAGTGAACCCCCTTGGGCCGCCGCGCGGCGCGTCCCGCCGCGGAGTGCCGGACGTTCGCGCGTCCCAACTGCGCGGCGATTATAACGAAACGAGCCGGAAGCGACAACGCGCGGCCGTGTCTATCTGCCCTGCGCCCCTCCCCCTATAATCCATCCATCATGGCCACGATCGAGATCGAGAAACTGTCGAAGTCTTACGTCGTCTACCAGAAACGTGAGGGGCTGGGGGCGTCGCTGCGCGGATTGCTTCGCCGCGAGTATCGCGAAATCGAGGCGGTCCGGGAAATTGATTTGACCGTCGAACAGGGGGAGTTTGTGGCTTTTCTAGGGCCCAATGGGGCCGGCAAGACCACCACCCTGAAACTCCTCTCGGGCGTCATCACGCCTTCGGGTGGCGAGGCACGGGTGATGGGATTCGTCCCCTGGAAACGCGAGAACACGTATCGCCGCCGCTTCGCACTGGTCATGGGACAGAAAAACCAGCTGTGGTGGGACCTGCCCGCCCAGGAGTCGTTTCGGCTGCACCAGCAGATCTACCGCATCGACCCGGCTGGCTACCAACAGACACTGGACGAACTCACCTCCCTGCTGGACGTCCGCCAGCTGCTGCAGCAGCCGGTTCGCGAGCTGTCGCTGGGAGAACGTATGAAGATGGAGCTGATCGCGGCACTGCTCCACTCCCCCGAAGTGCTGTTTCTCGATGAGCCGACCATCGGACTGGACGTTGTCGCGCAACACAACATCCAGCGATTCCTGAAATTCTATCAACAGAAGCGTCACATCACGATTCTGCTGACCAGTCATTATATGAAAGACGTCTCGGCGCTCTGCAAGCGAGTCGTGATCATTGCCTACGGCCGCATCC
Source organism: uncultured Planctomycetota bacterium (assembly GCA_963700515.1). GTDB lineage: Bacteria > Planctomycetota > Planctomycetia > Pirellulales > Pirellulaceae > JAJRVM01. The sequence continues at coordinate 206,778 of CAVOXY010000024.1, forward strand.
AGTACGACGGTTCCCTCAGCGGCATCGTCGATCAGTTCAGCGGTCACAAAGTCGTCACGCTCCAGTTGGCCGAAGAACAAGAAACGGGCGACCTGAGTCGTTACGGTACGGTCCTGGAAATTGAACCCCCCAAGGCCCGCTTGCTGATCGAGCGGCGGCTGGTCCCCGGCGTCATGGCCGCCCTTCTCGCTGCCTACGCCGTGGAAGATATCGCCGTGGAAGATCCGCCGTTGGAGGATGTCATCGCCGACGTCTTCGCGCAGGTTAAAGCACACCGCGAGGAGTGAGTAGTGAGGTAGTGAGTAGTGAGTAGTGAGTAGTGAGTAGTGAGTAGTGAGTAGTGAGTAGTGAGTAGTGAGTAGTGAGGAGTGAGTAGTGAGTAGTGAGGAGTGAGTAGTGAGTAGTGAGTAGTGATGAGTGAGGAGTGAGTTTCATTGGAACGAATCGGGAATGCGCGATGCCGAATGGAGTGTGCGAATTAACCAGTAACCAGTAACCAGTAACAAGTAACAAGTAACACAGTGACCAATGACCAATGACCAATGACCAATGACCAATGACCAATGACCAATGACCAATGACCAATGACCAATGACCAATGACCAATGACCAATGACCAATGACCAATGACCGAAATGTACGCACGTGTAATCTGTTGGTGGACGATTTTGCGGATCGCATTGGAGGAACGATTGGTGTACCGGGGCGATTTTGCGCTCGGGACACTCATGCGATTCCTGCCGATCGTCACGCAGATCTTCCTCTGGTGGGCGGTTTTCGATACGATCGGCGACGGGTCCCGTGATCAGGCTCACATCGTCGGCTACTCGTTCGACAACATGGTGGCGTACTATTTGTTGACGATGGTGGCTCGGGCGTTTTCGAGCATGCCGGGGCTGGCATCGGGGATTGCCCTGCAGATTCGCAATGGCGAGATCAAGAAGTTCCTGATCCAGCCGATCGACCTGCTCAGCTTCCTGTTGCTGAGCCGGATTGCGCACAAGATAGCGTATTACTCGGTAGCGACACTGCCGTTTGCTTTTGTATTCTTTCTCTGTCGTGGCTATTTCGACGGATGGCCGGCGTGGCCGACCATGCTCGATTTTCTCCTGACACTGATGCTGGGTTTCCTGCTAGGGTTTTTTTTGGAGATGACGATTGGGTTGATCGGCTTTTGGTTTCTGGAGGTCAGCTCGCTGCTCTTCATCTACATGTTGTTCAGTTTCTTCCTGTCTGGCCACATGTTTCCGCTCGACATGCTCCCCCAGCCGTGGGGAGGTATTGTCGACATGCTGCCATTGAAGTATCTGGCGTACTATCCGGCCGCGGTTTTTCTGGGTAAGGTGCCGCGTGCGGAGTTTGTTCAAGGGCTTTGGATCGAGCTGGCGTGGATGATCTTCTTTGCCTTTACCGCCTACGTCCTGTACCGCCGGGGTGTCCGGCGCTACAGTGGTTTTGGAGGTTAGCGGCCGATGGCGATGGAGCAACATCCCTCCTACCTGCACGTCTTTCTGACGTTTGCCCGCAACAGTCTGGTACGGGACACCATGTTCCGCACCAATTTCCTGCTGCAAACGATCTCTTCGGTTTCGTGGACCCTGATGAATGTCGGGTTCTACTTGATCGTCTTTCACCATACGCCCTTGATTGGTCCGGAGAGTGGCTGGGGGAAGTTTGAGTTTTTCATTTTTCTGGCGACGACCTGGATTATCAACAGTTTTGTGCAGGCTTTTTTCATGCCCAACGCCGAGGAATTCAGCGAGCTGATTCGGAGCGGGAATCTGGATTTCGCTCTGCTCAAGCCGATCGATACGCAGTTTCTGATTTCCTTTCAGCGGGTCGATTGGTCGTCACTATCCAACTTTGCCGCCGGCCTTGTGCTGCTGGCCATTGCCTTGTGGCAGCTGACGACACGACCGGACAACCCGTTGGTCGTGACCTTCTGGATGCCGCCGTTGTACGTGGTGTATGTTTTGTGCGGTGTCGCCATCTTGTACAGTCTGATGATCTCACTGGCCTCGACGAGCATCTGGCTGGGGCGCAATCAGACGCTTTACGATTTCTGGTTCTACATTACCAACTTCGCTCGATATCCGATGGAGATCTACAATCGGGGTTGGGGTGTACCGTTGTGGGGATTCTTCACATTTGTGGTCCCCGTCCTGATTGTGGTCAATGTACCGGCGCGTATTCTTGCTCAACCGCTTCACCCGCGGAGCAGTCTCGGTTGGCCGCTGGCGGTGTTTGCGCTGGCCGCCACGGCGCTGAGCCTGATCGGATCGCGGTGGGTGTTTCAGCGAGCACTGGGTAGTTATCGGAGCGCCAGCAGCTGAGCGGTTCAGCAGAGAGCGGTTTGCGCGCAGGAGTATGTATCACGTTGTCCAATTCGGCTGCCACCTATCGGGATTATCTGCGACTGGCTCGGCTTCCCAACGTCTTCACGGCGATCGCCGATGTGACGATGGGATTCTTGTTTGTTCAGGGCACGCTCCACCCACCGTTGGTCTTCGGCTGTCTGCTGGCGGCTTCGGTGTTGTTGTACACGTCTGGGATGGTCTTGAATGATGTGTGGGATGTGGAGCAGGATCGACGCGAGAGACCGGAGCGACCGATTGCCTCCGGACGCGTCTCATTGCGGCAAGCGCGGCGGATCGGTTTCGCGCTCTTGATCGGCGGCATGCTGTTCGGTTGGGTGGCCGGTTATCTGGGCTTGGTGGCCGGCGCGGTCTCCTGGCGCAGCGGTGCGGTTGCCACGCTACTGGCCGTGACCGTGGTGCTCTACGACGCCGGTCTCAAACGCACGTTTGTGGGGCCCTTGGCCATGGGGTCGTGCCGGCTGCTGAATGTGCTGCTGGGGATGTCGGTCGCGATGCCGGCTGCCGGCGCCGCGCTGGTGTGGGGGTACACGGCAGCTCAATTGCTGGCGGCCACGGGGATCGGCGTGTATATCGTGGGAGTGACCTGGTTTGCCCGACATGAGGCGGCGGAGAGTCGTCGAATGCACCTCGCTGCCGCGACCCTCGTGCTGGCCAGTGGGATTGCAGTGCTAGGTCTGGTTTACTCCGCGCTGCCCGCCGGGGCCCCGAAGGCGCTGGCGCATGAGTCGACTTGGTTCCTGCTGTTGGGGCTGCTGGCGCTGACGATCTTGCGCCGGTGTGCGATGGCGGTCTCGGAGCCCACGCCGCGGCGAGTACAATTGGCGGTCAAGAACGCCATCTGGTCCTTAATCGTGCTCGATGCAGCCGTCGCACTGCTGGTCAGTTCGCCTGCCTGGTCGCTGGTCATCGTGACGTTGCTGTTGCCCACCATGTTGCTGGGCCAGTGGGTTGAATCGACTTGAAGTGAGGAGTGAGGGGCAGGGGCGAAGAAGTATTAGAGTGTTGCTCGATAACATGCGCATGTTTGTGATGCCGACCGTTGGATGGAGGACGAATCATTCCGGCAAACCAAGTCAGCAGAACCGGACGCTTTCCGCTCCTCTCACTACTCACTACTCACTACTCACTACTCACTACTCACTACTCACTACTCACTACTCACTACTCACTACTGAGGTTCTTCCCACACCGACGTGGCAGGACCGGCTTATTGGCTGGGAGAGATGGTGGTCATGGAAGCAAACGTGATTTTTTTGTCGGTACCGGGCTTGCGGGAGCAGGATCTGGCATGCATGCCGAAACTGACGGCCGTCATGGCGGCCCGCGCGGTGCTGGTGCCGAGTTTCCCTTGTGTCACCTGGCCGGTTCAGGCGAACATGCTGACGGGCCGCCTGCCCTCGGAGCATGGGGTGGTCGCCAACGGGTTCTATGGGCGTGAATCCCAGACCGTCGAAATGTGGACTGCGGGCAATGACCAGATTGAGAAGCCACAACTGTGGGACCTCTTGCATGGTCAGACGCCGTCTCGCACATCGGCGGCCTGGTTCCCCATGCTCAGCAAGGGGTGTGGTGCCGACTATATCTGCATGCCGGCTCCCGTACATAATCCGGACGGCTCGGAATCACTTTGGTGTTACACGCGTCCTAGCCAGTACTACGGAGAGCTGCGTGATGCGTTGGGACACTTCCCGCTCCAGCATTTTTGGGGACCGTTGGCCAATATTCAGTCGACTGCCTGGATTGCCGATTCAGCCGTGCTGGCGGCGGCCCGGTACCAGCCTCGTTTCTTTTATATCTATCTGCCTCACTTGGACTATGCCGCCCAGAAGAGCGGCCCCGACAGTCCCGCGGCTCAGAGGGCACTGGTGGAGTTGGACGACCTGATCGGGCGACTCGTGGATGGTATGTGCGAGGCCTACAGCGGATGCTCACTCACTTGGCTGGCAGCCAGTGAGTATGTTGTGACACCGGTCGATCACGTCTGCTATCCCAACCGCAGATTACGGCAAGCAGGGTTGTTGGAGGTCACGCCTCGCGGCGCCGAGGAACTACTCGACCTGCGGGCGAGCAAGGCCTGGGCGTTGGTGGACCATCAGTTTTCGCACGTCTTTGTCCGCGATGAGGATCCCACTGTGGCCCGGCAAGTCGCGAGCCTGTTTGTCCAGGAGCCGGGCATTGCGGAAGTGTTGGTGGGGGCCGAGCGAGCGAAGTATGCCCTGGACCATCCGCGTGCGGGAGAGGTGATCTTGATTTCGCAGAGAAACAGTTGGCAGGCTTACTACTGGTGGTTTGACGACAGCGCCGCGCCGGCCTATGCGCGGACCGTCGATATTCATCGCAAGCCGGGTTACGATCCGGTCGAGTTGTTCTGGGATCCGGACACCAGGAGTGTGCCGTTGGATGCTACGCTGGTGCGCGGTTCGCACGGAGCGCCGGCTACCGATCGACAGCAACATGGCGTAGTGCTCGGGTCGGAAGTTGGCCTCTTTTCCGAGCATTCGCTACGCGACGTGGACGTGGCGGGAGTCATATTGCGTCGCTTCGGTGCGGCGTAAAGAAAGACGATGTGTTTTCCTCATACTCTTATCCCAGCCACGAAGACCGGTCGCCGATTGTGCCGGTTGGGAGGGCTGTTGCTTGGGCGATTCCGAAAACCGGGCCAGGGGGCGGAATTGCAGCGGCTTTTTCGGCTTATTAGGGCGATGCCGGCCACACCGCGAACTAGATTTCCAGGAGGAGGTGGGATTGGTCGTGACTGTTGGCCTGCAAGAAACACTGAGACTATTGACGGAGACGGCGAATGAAGCCGCCGTACCGGTGCTGCTTGCTGCGCTTGACGCGCCCGATCCGGCGATCCACGAAGGGGCGTTGACGGCCATTTTGGGGCGGCGTCGGGGAGGGGGGGCCAAAGCGCTGGTGCAGCGTTGGAGCCGGCTGAGCGAGCGGTGGAAACAGCAGATTGCCGAGCATCCCCGGCGGATCGCCGCCGCTGTGCGTGACGCGGTGCTGAGTTCGGACGGGGAACTCTGCGCTCATGGCTGCGAGGCGCTGCTGGCCATCCGCGAGTTCGACCTGATTCCGGCGCTCGTCACCGCGTTGGAAGAACCTGACAATCCGTACGCGGCGATGGTGGGTGAGACGCTCGTGTCGCTCTGCGAGTTGCTGCAGGAAGAAGTCTCCGGCCCGCGGGAGAACCAGCGGTTGCGCGAACCGGTACGCGTCTGCCAGCAGATCCTGCCTTGTCTGGAGCGAGCGGTCGACCGCTACGAGCAGCATCGTCGTCGTGAAGTGGTGGAAGCATTTCTGATGCTGACCAATCACGAGAACGCCATGTTGAAGCGGCTCCTCTGTGAGCCGCGGCATCCCGCCTATCTGACCCTGACGGAGATCCTGGGCAACAGCTCGCGGATCGCCGTCATGCGACTGGTGCTGAATCTGCTCGAGTCCCGATTCGCCCCGTCCATCGCTCTGCAGGTCGTATCGCATCGCTGCGATCTGGCTTTCATTCGCCAGTTGCTGCAGCGGCTCGCCAATGCCGCGTCGGACGGGCTGGTCCGCAGCTTGCGGCGCGTGGAGGCGATCAAGTGGCTGCAGGGGGAACTCGATATTCTCGACACGTTGAGCGAGCAAGAGCAGGAGATGACCGTTCAGCTGGTGATGGCATCCAATGTGAATCGCCTGGAAGCGTTTCAGACCATCAAATACTTGCTGGAAAACGGCCGCGTAGGTGGTCGCCGGGCCGCCGCCGCGGCGCTGGCCGAATTTGGTGGAGCCGAAGCAAACCGGCTGGTACTCGATGGCTTGCACGACCCGGATCCTCACGTCCAGGCCAACGTGGTGGTGCAGCTGCGCGAACGGGGCATCCCGGGAGCCATTTCGCGACTGATCCAACTGCTGGACAGTCGTCACGAGGTGGTCGCCAAAGCCGCTCAATTGTGTTTGAGCGAGTTCAATTTCAACCGGTACATCTCCGTGTTCGACATGATGGAAGACGATATTCGTCGCAGCACCGGTTTGTTGGTGATGCGGATCGATGCGACCGCCGTGAACCGGCTGGCCGACGAGTTGAAGGCGCGTACCCGCACCCGCCGACTCCGCGGACTCGAAGTGGCCATGGCCATGGACGCCGTGCATCATCTGGAACCGCTGATTATCGGCCTGCTGAAAGACGACGATCATTTCGTCCGTGCCGAAGCGGCGCGGACTCTGGCCTACTGCAACTCCCCCGTGGCTCAGCAGGCGCTGCGAGAGGCTTTGATGGATCGTAGCGTTGTGGTGCGGGAAGCTGCCGAACAGTCCCTCCGCAAACTCTCGGAGTCAGGCCGCATGACGACCGCCGGCAGTTTTGCGTCCGCACTGCGTCATGCCGAGTTGAATCCGCTCATGCAAGACTCGCCGGGAACCTGAACGCAAACGGTGATGGCTCACGGGAGAAGTTGAGGGAATCATGGACAGCACACTTTTCATGCGAGGGGAATCGGAATGGCGGCCGTCGAAAGTGACCGTATCAACACGGTTGCCGAGCGGTTTCAGGTGGGAGGCTACGACGTCTCGGTGACCCAGTTGGTGGTGCTGGTCATCGTCCTGCTGCTGGTGGCCGCCGTGTTGTGGAAAGTCGCCCGGGTCATCGCCCTGCGGGATGGCCAGAACTTTGACAGCCCAGCCCGGTTGTTCAACGATCTGTGCCGCCTGCACGGACTGGATTTTCCCAGTCGCAAGCTGTTGTGGCGATTGGCCAAGATACGCCAGTTGGATCATCCCGCGCAACTGTTTCTCGAGCCGACCTGGTTCGACACGGCCCATGTACCCGCGTCGCTGCAGCCGTTCCGACCACAGTTGGCCGAACTCAAGCAACAGCTGTTCGCAGGTCGGACTGCGCCGCCCAAGAGCTGATGCGGTAGTTGGGGCTCCGGCAAAGGGGGCCTGCTAACCGCCCGAGCGTCGAAGTGCGTCTAGAAGGCGCCGTCCTTGCCACGTGGCGGCGCTCGCTTGCGAAAGGCGGGAGCACCTTCCGGCTCCTCGGCCGCGTTCGTCTTGGCACCTTCGACGGGGGCTGCTGAGCCCGTCCCCAGCGTGATCGTCTTCACATCCGCCCGCCACCCCATCAGGCTCAGCAACTTGTCGGGGCTCAGGCGATCGACACCGATTTCCACGGCCGCTTTCATCTTTGCTTCATAGTCGTCTTTCTGAGCCTGATCAATGTCGCCAGTCGGCGACTCGGCACGGTCTTGCCCTGACGATCAAGTAACGTGTCTGCACCGATACTGTGTCATCGACGATGCCACCGTTGAGTTCGATCAGTTGTTTCAGCAAGTCGATGTTGTTGCGGCCGCTGCCGGTGATGTCGATATAACCGGCGATGGCGAAGTGAATGCGCTCCCCGGGTGACCAGGCGGGAGTAAAGATCAGATCGCCAGGCATGACGATATTTGAGAGATCGTCTTCCAGGATCTTACACATCGCCGAATGTTCGCCCAGGATCTGGAGCACTTCGATGCGTCCCTTGGGCTTGGCTTGCATCACGCCCGTCGTCGTCTTGTCGAAAATGCTGAACGTCTGCTGCACGTTCAGATTGTCAGCCGAACCAATGTCAATGTAGAGGACCCCCTCCTGCTGATTGATCGAGGTGACCACTGCATCCGGCACCTCGAACGACGTCGTCTCGGTGGCGTCGAACTTGATCCGGAGATCGTCGATGATCTTGGCCATATCATCGATCCGTTTGCCGGTCGTCTTCCGCTCGTCCTCAAGCTGCGTATTCAGCTCGACGATGCGGTTGTCCTTCTCGGTAATCTGGCCGGAGATTTCCTCCATGGTCTTACGCACGTCGGCCAGATCCTGGGTGAATTTCTCGCGTTCAGCCGCCAAATCGTTGCGGGCCTGCTGTTCACCGTCCTGGTATTTTTTCACCAAGTCGGCAGTCGATTTCTCCAAGTCCGCCTTCTGCTGGGTGAGCTGATTTTCGCTGCGCCGCAGATCGGTTAACTGCTGGTTCAAGTCGCGAATGCGGGACAGCAGAAACGCGGGGAGCGATTCGTAGTTGCGTGCCGTTTCGGTCTCTTGTTCTGCCGGCCCAAACAGCATCATGTTGTTCTTGAAATTGCGCTGCATCGTCGCCAACGCTGGATCGTCTGCGTCACTGCCGGGGAAGTTCGCCAGCGCATCCGCGATCTGGTTCCACGACTTGCCCTGCCCGGAAACCATGTAGGTCAACGTCTGCGACGTGTTCAGGGCCTTGGTTCGATCCGCCGTGACGGTGGCGAGATCACTCGTCGCTTTTTCCGCCCTGCCACGCTGGGTCTCCGCCTTGCTGTAAAAGACATACGAGATCAAACACAACCCGACGGTGAGCATGACCAACAGGATGAGTGCGATGTGAAGGCCCTGGTTCTCTCGCGACGCCATACTGATGACTCCTGAAATGGCGGAATTCCGCAAAACATGATCGGCAACTGAGTTGCTTGTTGCCAGTCTGGATTTCGATAAGATGCCCCGGAGGCTCCCCGGAAACGACACCATCGAGACAACTAACGTGCAGACTCGTTGCGGTGCCGGGATCCAGTCCAAATAAACTCTGCTAAACTGCTGCAGGACAAGAACCTAGGTCGAGTGTAAACACGACTGGAGGGACTGTCAATAAATTCAGCAAGCCGGGGGAGCTGGAAAAACTGGGAAAAAAGGCGGTTTGGTGCGGTCGTGTCGGAAGAGTTGTCGTGGTGTGGTTCCTGTGGGGGGGCGGAGAGTGTGGAGCGAGTCTTCTGACCGCCGTCGGCGAAAGTCAAACGGAGCCAGAGTCGGGGATGTTGCGGGTGAACGAACCAGGGGACCTTGGTCCCGGCGAGCATGGACGGGATAGGATCGACGGGATAGGATCCCGTCCTACGAAATGGGGCACGGTGCATGCCACAGGCCTACGTGAGGTGAGATCTGATGAACGACAACGCACGCCAGCGGCGGTTGGCCGGTTTTGAGGACGCGGAATTGCCGTCTGCGGCGGAGGGAGCGGCGCGCGATCGCGCTGCGGCGGAGCCTCCACGCGCCGCCGCGGACCGTGGCCGTGAAATCCGACTCGACGGCAAGACTGTCTACGTGCTGGATGCTCACTCGCTCATCTACCAGGTCTTTCATGCATTGCCGGAAATGAGTGGTCCGGCGGGGCAGCCGGTGGGTGCCATTCACGGATTCTTGCGGGACATCGTGGACATTCTGGAGCGGCGAAAGCCGGACTGTCTGCTGTGTGCGTTTGACCCACCAGGGAAGACGTTTCGGCACGACATTTACGAGCCATACAAGGCGAATCGAAAGCCGATGCCGGACGATCTGCGGCCGCAGATTCCCAACATCCAGCGGTTTCTGCAGGCGCTGGCGATTCCTGTCCTGGCGGTGGTGGGATACGAAGCGGACGACGTGTTGGCCACGGTTGCCTGGCAAACGCAGCGGTTAGGGGGCGAGTGCTTCCTGGTGACCAGCGACAAGGACTGCCGCCAATTGATCAATGACCAGGTCAAGCTCTACAACATCCGCAAGAACGAAGTGGTGGATGCCCAGGCCGTGGAGCAGCAGTGGGGGATTCGGCCGGACCAGGTGGTCGATTTCCAGGCGATGTGGGGCGATTCCACCGACAACATTCCGGGGATTCCCGGCATCGGTCAGAAGACGGCTGCACAGCTACTGGTCGAATACGACACGCTCGAGGGAATCTGGCAGCACGTCGACGACATCGCCGGTGCCAAGCGACGCGAGAATATTCGTAGCAGTCGGGAGTTGGCGCTGCTGAGTCGCCAGTTGGTACGATTGTCGCGTGACGTACCGGTGGCGATCGACTGGGAGTCTTCCCATGTAGGAGGGATCGACCAGGAGGCGGTCCTCGCGCTCTGTGCCGAATTTGGATTTCAGGGTTTGCGTGAGCGTCTGACGGGACTGTCGGTAGCAGCTGCCCCGGCGGTGTGGCAGAGCCGGTACGAAACGGTGGCCACCGAGGCCGCTCTGGCCGAATTGGCATCGGAGCTGAGCCGGCAGGCTCGGGTGTCGGTCGACACGGAGACCACGTCGACGCACGCGCGGTGGGCCGACATCGTGGGATACTCATTTGCCTGGGAGCCGGGACACGCCGTATATGTCCCGGTACGTGCTCCCGCCACGGACCGGCCACTCGATGCCGCCGCCGCCCGAGAGGCGTTGCGGCCGGTCCTGGAGGACGAGCGGATCCAGAAGGTTGGTCAGAATCTGAAATACGACATGATCGTACTGCGTGGGGCCGGAGTGCGATTGCGAGGTGTGGCATTCGATACGATGGTGGCCGACTACCTGTTGGCTCCGGGCGAGCGGAATCACGGCATGGACGACCTGGCCAAGCGGTACTTGAATCACGAGACGATCCGAATCAGCGAGTTGATTGGGACCGGCAAGCAGCAGCGGCGGATGGACCAGGTCCCGGTCGCATTGGTCACCCCTTATGCCGCGGAGGATGCCGACGTGCCGCTGCGACTGGCCGACATCCTGTCGGCGCGGCTGATCGAGGAAGGGTTGGATGAACTCTTCCACACGCTCGAAATGCCCCTGATTGAAGTGCTCGCCGAAATGGAGTTCAACGGGATCAAGGTCGATGTGCCGCTGCTGGGTCGGTTGAGCGAGCAATATGGCCGTCGCATGGCCGAGTTGGAGAGCGAGATCTATCAACTGGCAGGTGGCCCGTTCAACATCGATTCGCCCAGACAACTGGCCAAGATTCTGTTTGAGCAGCTTGGTTTGCCGGTCGTCAAGAAAACCAAGACGGGGCCCAGCACGGACGTGAGCGTGCTGAACCAATTGGCTCAGCAGCACCCGCTGCCGGCCCGCATTATCGAATACCGCCAGCAGGCGAAGCTGAAGAGCACGTATGTGGATGCCTTGCCGGCTCTCGTACACCCCACGACCAAGCGTGTCCACACGTCGTTCAAGCAAGACGTGGCGGCCACGGGCCGACTCAGTTCGACCGATCCCAATCTGCAGAACATTCCGGTCCGGACGCGCGACGGCCGAGAGATTCGCGCGGCCTTCATTCCCGGGCGAAGACGGCTGGCAGCTGTTGTGCGCCGACTATTCGCAGATCGAACTGCGTGTGCTGGCTCATTTTTCCCGGGACGAGGCGCTGTTGCACGCCTTTGCCGAAGACCGAGACATTCACGCTCAGGTGGCCAGCGAGGTTTACGGCGTGGCTCTGGAGGATGTGACGGCGGAGATGCGCCGCGCCGCCAAGGCCATCAATTTCGGCGTGATCTACGGTCAGAGTCCGTTTGGACTGGCGAAATCGCTGGCCATCGAAAAAGAGGAGGCGGCCGCCTTCATCGACGCCTACTTCGCTCGTTATCCGGGGGTCGACAAGTTTATGGAGGAAGTACTGGCAGACTGCCGCCAAAGCGGATATGTTAGTACAGCCTTGGGGCGCCGCCGGGCCATCCGAGGAGCTCGCGACCCCGCGCTTGCGGGATGGATCTCGTCAACGAAACCTGCCCGAACGCATCGCCATCAACACGGTCATTCAGGGATCGGCGGCGGACCTGATCAAGCAGGCCATGATTCGCGTCTATCACCGCCTGCAAGCTGAGCGGTTGCAGGCACGGATGCTGCTGCAGATCCACGACGAACTCGTATTTGAAGCCCCGGCCGACGAACTGGACACGCTGGCCGCCTTGGTGGTGGAGGAAATGACGTCCGTCGGCGACCTGTCCGTGCCACTGAAAGTCGATGTCAAAGTCGGGGCGAATTGGGCTCAGTGCGAGCCGATGGCTTGAAACGCCCGATGCGAAGGGCTGGGTGTGAAGTGGGGCATCCGCGTGGCGCAACATCTGACAAAAACTTCCGCGACACGATGGCGACTGCCATGGTTGTAATTGGTGTGACCGGCGGCATCGCTGCCGGGAAATCGTTTGTCACGCGCGAGCTCGGTCGTTGGGGGCCGCGGTTCTCGATGCGGATCGCCTCGGGCATGCGGTCTTGCGACTGCTGGAGGTCAAGCTGGCCCTCTATCGGCGCTGGGGTAGGCCCGTGTTTGGCGACCGCGTGGCGGGTGGCAGTCCGTCGCGCGAGCGGCCGGCGGGAGAATCGAGCTGCTGACGGAGGTTCCGCCGGTAGGAGTGAATCGGCGGAGCAAACCGGGTGTGGGGACGAGTGGGTACGTGGGCGGAGCGTGGATCGGGGGGCCGTGGCTGATCGCGTCTTTGCCCCTCCACCGGCCGGTCCGTGCGAGCTGGCATTTCTGGAGAGTCTGACGCATCCGCTGATCGAAGCGCTCCTGGCCCGGCGGCTGGAGCGATTACGTCGCCGAGGCCGTTTTTCGGCGGCCGTGCTGGACGCTCCGGTGTTATATAAAGCGGGCTGGGATGCGTACTGCGACACGATTCTGTTTGTGGATGCTCCGTGGGAGGTGCGGGCCGCCCGTGCGGCTCGCCGTGGCTGGTCGCGCGAGCAACTGGCAGGCTGCGGCAGGCGATGCAACCGAGTTTGGAGCAGCAGCGAGAGCGAGCGGATGTGGTGATTGACAACGGCGCGGCGGCGGCGGAGACGACTGAGCAAATTGAGAGGTTCTGGCAATCTCTGGCTCCGACTGGGCAAAATAGAGCGCTATCCGAGGGTGATTTTTGGGGAACCGCCCTTCACCTGGAGGCAGGAAACTTGATAATGAGGGGGATGGATACCTCTGGTCCAGCCCCTCTTAGACGTTGTCCGCGTCGGTGCGGCGACGTCGGCCGTTCTGACGCGGTATTGCCTGCTGCGCGGACACGGAGAATTCGGCCGTCCGGAAGCGGTCTCGTCCCTGGCATCCAATCCTTCATGCTGAACGCCATGACCCACCGCCGCGCACCGTCTGCGTGCTCGGCCTCAGCGCCCATCAGGAGCCTCCATTGCTATGAGCACTCGAGCAACTCGAATTCGAATCGCTCCGATCCTCGCGGCGATCGCCGCAAGAGCACCGTTCGGCGGCGCGCCGAAACCAAGCCGCAGTCCTCCGGCGAGAAACCGGCGGGAGACGATCCTTATCTGTACGACGACGAGGCCAACGGACCACTTTCTTTGGCGGAAGAACTGGCCGACGAGGCCGATCGTGGCGTGAAGGACGAGACCAACGATCGCTACGAGAAGATCAAGCAGGGCGAGATCCACATTGCTGAGCTGCAGAAGCTGAGCATGTCGGAGTTGATTGAGGAGGCGCGGCAGGAGAACGTCACGGACGTCGCCGGCATGAAGAAGCAGGACCTGATCTTCCGCATCTTGAAAGAACGCGTGAAGATGAACGGACTGATGTACGGCGAAGGGACCCTGGAGATCCTGCCGGACGGGTTTGGATTTCTTGCGCAGCCCCGACTACCACTACCTGTCCTGTCCCGACGACATCTACGTTTCTCCCAGCCAGATTCGTCGCTTTGGTCTGCAGACCGGGTCGACCGTGTCGGGGCAGATCCGCCCGCCCAAGGAGAACGAGCGGTACTTTGCGCTGTTGCGCGTCGAGGCGATCAACTACCAAGATCCCAATCTGATGGCGGACAAGGTCCAGTTCGACGATCTGACGCCGCTGCATCCCGATACGCGAATCGTGATGGAGACCGAGCCGCAAGAGGTGGCCACGCGAGTCGTCGACCTGATGTCCCCGATCGGTTTTGGGCAGCGCGGTTTGATTGTCAGCCCGCCCCGCGCCGGCAAGACGATTCTGCTGCAGAAGATGGCCCGTGCGGTCCTGAAGAACTATCCGGACGCTTACGTCATCATGCTGCTGATCGACGAACGGCCGGAAGAAGTGACCGACATGGAGCGGGAGGTCAAGGGCCCGAACTGCGAAGTCATCAGCTCGACCTTCGACGAACCGTCCTCGCGGCACGTCCAGGTCTCGGAGATGGTGATTGAGAAGGCCAAGCGGATGGTGGAGTATGGCACGGACGTGGTCATCTTCCTCGATTCCATCACGCGATTGGCACGGGCCTGGAACGCCGAATGCCCGCAGTCGGGCAAGATCCTCTCGGGTGGCCTGGACGCCAACGCCCTGCAGAACCCCAAGCGGTTCTTCGGCTCGGCCCGCAAGGTGGAGGAAGGTGGCTCGCTGACGATTCTGGCCACCGCGCTGGTCGACACGGGCAGCAAGATGGACGAAGTGATCTTCGAAGAATTCAAGGGGACCGGCAACCTGGAGATCGTGCTCGATCGCAAACTGGTCGACCGCCGCATCTGGCCGGCCATTGATATCAACCGCAGCGGCACGCGGCGCGAGGAGATGCTGATGGATCCGGAGGAGTATCGGCGCGTCTGTGTGTTGCGGCGTGTGCTGAGCGAAATGAACTCGCCCGATGCCATGGAACTGCTGGTCACCCGCCTGCAGAAGACCAAATCCAACGCCGAGTTTCTGATGAGTATGAACATGAACGCCTGAGGGTTCTCCGGCTGCCACGTAGTCCCCTTTTTTCCGTCCAGGACTCGTCCCCATGCCCAATCATTTTGACTCGGCGGCGTCTCCCCTCGCCGACGCTCGGTTTGCCATCGTGGTGGCCCGTTACAACCACATGATTACGGACAAATTGCTCGCGGGAGCCGTGGAGACGCTGACGGCCCAGGGAGTGCCTGACGCGGCCATTGACGTGGCGCACGTGCCGGGGGCCTGGGAGATTCCTCTGGTCGCGCAGCGCCTGGCACGCGGCGGCCACTATGCTGCCGTGATTTGTCTGGGAGCGGTGGTGCGCGGCGAAACGACCCACGACCAGCATATCAATCGGCAGGTCAGCATCTCGCTCGGGCAGATCGCCCTGCAGTATGATCTTCCCGTCCTGTTCGGCGTGCTGACCTGCAATACGATGGAGCAGGCGATTCATCGCGCGGGCGGCAATGTCGGCAACAAGGGGAGCGAGTGTGCCCAGGCCGCGCTGGACATGGTCCAACTCATGCGGTCGCTGCCATGAGGCCCACACGCGTGCTCCCGGGGAGGACTTTCCACACCCCGCAGCGATTTCCAAACCATCACCCAACCACTCACAACCTTGTACCGATCACCCCTATGTCGCGACGAAGCCGAGCTCGAGAAGTTGTCCTCCAGGTGCTGTACGAGGATGACATGAATCCGGGGCACAGCCTGGTGGTGTCGGATCAGTTCCTCCGCCGCCGTCTCAGCAACGCTCAGGAACTGATTGAATTCGCCAACGCGCTGGTGGCCGGCGTGCGACGCAATCGCCGTGAACTGGATCAGCTGCTGGCCGAGCGAGCCACGAACTGGAGTCTCAAACGGATGGCCGTGACCGATCGCAATGTCCTGCGACTCGGCGCCTACGAGATCCTCTTCACGGACACTCCCGATCGCGTGGCCATCAACGAAGCCGTCGATTTGGCCAAACGCTTTGGCACACACCAATCCGCTCAATTCGTCAATGGGATCCTCGACCGCTTCCTCAAAGAAGCGAAAGGGGAGGCGGAGGAGGTGAGCGAGTGACCGGTGTTGCTGTGTCCCACGGCGCGGGAGGGGAGTGAGAATAGGATTAGGAGTAAGAGAGTAAGAGTAAGAGTAAGAGTTTGCTGTCGGAGACGGTGAACGGTTACATTAATTTGTAGCCACCCTGAGGGGTGGCTGGGGAATCTGCTCACGAATTCACGAGCCTGTTGAATTGCCATGGCCCTTTTTGATCGTTTCAAGAAAACCAATCCATCGGACGATGTGCCTGACCCACCCAACCCTGACGAACAGCCCAAAACAGGGCTCTTCGCCCGATTTCGCCAGGGGCTCAAGAAGACTTCGGATCTGCTCCATACCGACCTTCGCGACTTGTTCAAGCGTGAAGGACGGTTGGTTGATCAGGAGTTTCTAGATGAGCTGTTCGCCAAGCTGGTGAAGACGGACATGGGAGGTGGTCCGGCACGTGAGATTCGCGATCGCGTGCAGGGCGAATATCGTGGTCGCATGGTGCAGATGGAGGATATCCTCGCCTCCGTGCAAGCCTCGCTGCGCGAGTTGATGGCGCAGGAACAGCAGCCGATCCAATTCGCGGCCAGCGGTCCGACAGTCATCATGGTGGTGGGTGTGAACGGGTCGGGCAAGACGACCTCGATCGCCAAACTGGCCTATCATGTTCGCCACACAGGGCCGGCGCGTCGTGTTGGGGGCCGGCGACACGTTCCGCGCGGCGGCGGTCGAGCAACTCACGATCTGGGCGGAGCGGATTGGAGCGGAGATCGTGACCGGCAAAGCCGGCGGCGATCCGGCCAGCGTCGCGCACCAGGCCGTCGCACGAGCCATTGAGACGGGAGCGGATGTCTGTATCATCGACACCGCCGGACGACTGCAAACACAGGTCAATCTGATGAAGCAGTTGGAGAAGATTCGCCACGTCGTCGGCCAGCTGATTCCCGCAGCGCCGCACGAAGTGCTGCTGGTCTTGGACGCGACGGCCGGGCAGAACGGGATCAGCCAGGCGAAAGGGTTCTCGGAGGCCGCCGGGTGTACCGGTATCGTGCTGGCCAAGCTGGACGGGACTGCCAAAGGGGGTGTCGTGATTCCGATTCGCAGGCAATTCGCTTTGCCCGTGAAGTATGTCGGACTGGGCGAAACCGCAGAGGATCTGGCGCTGTTCGATGTCGATCGATTTCTCCAGGCGCTGTTCTCCGACGACGATACCGAGCGGAAGTGACGGTCCGCGCCGCACGCGGCGCCACACGACGTGATGCCAGCCTGCGATCGACTGGTCAGCTACGTTCAAGCAACCGGCCTATCAGGCTTCCGTCGGGTTTATCCCGGCGGGGCCCCAACTGGTGAGCTACCGCCAGGCCATCCACCGATCAGGCTTCCGTCGGGTATATCCCGGCGGAGCCCCAACTGGTGCGCTACCGCCAGACCATCCACCTATCAGGCTTCCGTCGGGTATATCCCGGCGGAGCCCCAACTGGTCCGCTACCTTCAGACCATCCACCGGTCCGGCTTCCGTCGGGTTTATCCCGGCGGGGCCACAACTGGTCAGCTACCGCCAGGCCATGACACACCGTCGGTCGAGTCCCCAACGTGCCATCACACCGGCACGCCTTCGAGACCGAATCAGGCCGCGGCCTATTTCGGCCTCGGCGGGGCGCCGTTTTGCCTTTGGGCGCCCGCCTTGGCCAGCACACTCTGCATCTCCGCTCCAGTAGCCGGCCAGTTCTCACTCCGCCGCGATGATCCCGATGATCCCGACGAGGCCAGCGGAACGAGCGGAACAGAAATGGGACGTGCCTGGATGCCTACAAGGGCGAGTTCTCATCGCGCCACGCGGCGTCTCTCGAGTTGGAAACTCCAGGGTAGACCTGCCCTTATGCCCGTTCCGGCGCCCGCTCGACGGCAGCTTTTCTCCAACCGTCATGGCTTAACACTCCGACTGCGCGACTCCGGCTGGGAGATGGTAATCCGAGACCATTGCGCTAAATCATCACCGTGGCAGCAGTCGAATAAAAGCATTGGTATTCGAATCCACCGAAGCAGAGCCGGACGCTCGCGCCTGGCTGATGTTGGTGTTGCTGGAGACTAACCCACCCACACGCGTTGTGTAACAGTGTGTGTTTGGCACACATTCCTGCCATTGCCCCCACCCATGCATCCATTTGCGGAGTACTGAAGATGAAAACCAGCTACTGTGCGTTTGCCGCCATGTTGAGTTGTGCGCTCGTTGCCAACTCGGCCGTCGGCCAGACGCTCAAACATCCCACGTCGGTGCGCCCGGCGTCACTGTCGAACGACAACTACTACGGTTACTACTACGGCGACGACGAGCCAGCCTCTCCCAGCGATGCGGACGCTCAACCCCAGCCCGCCGAACCACAAGCTGCCGAACCTCAACCTGCCGCGCATGCCGCCTCGGGATGCACCAGCTGTGATCCCTGCTGTGGCAGCGTATCGTGCGACGGTTGCGATTCCTGTTACCTGCTGGGCGGTTCCGAGCCGTTCAAGCTATTCCAGGATTCGGATTGTGGAATCAATGCTGGTTTTTGGACCCAATTTGGCTACCACACCGAGGGCGCCAATGGATTCGGCACCGGCCTGATGAACAGCTATCCCAATAATCTCCAACTGCACCAGCAATGGGCCTACTTAGAGAAGGTCGTGAACACGGGCGGCAGTGGCGTGGATTGGGGATTTCGCGTGGACTACGTCTACGGTACCGATGCTCCCGACACCCAAGCTTTCGGCGGCCAATTGGACGACTGGGATTTTGGTTGGTGGTATGGACCCGATGGCAACGGCTACGGCAGCGCCATTCCGCAAGCCTACGCCGAAGTGGGGATCAACAACCTGAAGGCGAAGATTGGTCACTTCTACACCGTCATGGGCTATGAAGCGGTGCCGGCCACCGGCAACTTCTTCTATTCGCATTCGTTCGAATTCTACATTTCTGAACCGTTTACCCACACCGGCGTGCTGCTGGACTACGCCCTGGCCGACGACGTGACGGTGGTCGGTGGTTGGACCGCGGGCTGGGACACCGGTTTCACGAACAACGGCGGTAGCTGCTTCATCGGCGGACTCCGGCTCCAATTGACCGACAACGCTGCTCTGTCCTACATGACTTCGTGGGGCGATGCCGGCTTCGATGACCAGTTTGGCAATCCGGGAAGTGACACCAACGGCTACTTCCACACGATTCTGTTCACCTGGGATGTCAGCGACAACTGGACCTACGTTATGCAGAGCAACCTGATCGACAACGACCTGTTGCTGGGCTCCAACAAAGACGCGATCTCGTGGAACAACTATCTGTTCTACACCATCAACGATTGCTGGAAGGTCGGCACGCGCTTCGAGTATTTCAAGGATCCGCGTATCCCGGTTCGCCAAACTGGCGGCGACGCGGTGAACGAAGTCTACGACTTCACGGTCGGCCTGAACTACAAGCCGATGGCCAACGTCGTGGTTCGTCCCGAACTGCGTTGGGATGACTTCCATCGAGACTCTGGCCTGCAGGACACGTTCCTGTTTGGCATCGATACGGTGATCACCTACTAATTACCGTCGCCGCGTCCTCCGTGGACAGCGGCAACTCCGCACCAAAGCAAACGCCGCTCAGAACAGATCTGAGCGGCGTTTCTGATTGGCTGCGGCCCGTTCGCGCAACCATGGATTGCCGGAGCTTGAGACGATGCTTGCCGCAGTTGCCAAGCTCTTCTCTACGAAGGGTCACCGTACGGGCTGTTGAGAGATCGGCCGTTGGGCAACCGTTCACGGGTTTGGGGTTAGCAGCGTGCCAAATGTTGAATGTTGAATGTTGAATGTGAATGTTGAATGTTGAATGTTGAATGTTGAATGGTTGAATGTTGAATGTTGAATGTTGAATGTTGAATGTGTGAAAAAGTCGCCAGAATCGACAATGGCGCGGCCATCATGCCCTTCCCCTGGTTAACCGTTCACCATTTCTTATTCACCATTAAGAATTCTCCGCAGTGCGACCATCATCGCCGCACTGCCAACCGCCAAGGTCGCAAAGCTGATTCGTGCCGCTGAAAACGCTCTCTCGCCGTGAACGGTTACGCCGTTGGTCGCTGCTGTGCCGTGTGCCATGGCGACCATTTCTATTCCCTCCGCCCTGCTTATCCCGGCGGAGCCACAACTGGTGAGCTACCGACCAGGCCATCCACCTATCAGGCTTCCGTCGGGTATATCCCGGCGGAGCCACAACTGGTGAGCTACCGACCGGCCATCCACCTATCAGGCTTCCGTCGGGTATATCCCGGCGGAGCCACAACTGGTGAGCTACCGACCGGCCATGACACACCATCGGTCGAGTCCCCAACGTGCCATCACACCGGCACGTCTTCGAGACCCAGTCAAGCCGCGGCATATTTCGGCCTCGGCGGGGCGCCGTTTGGCCTTCGGCCGCTCGACTCGGCACGGTCCGACTGGGGGGCAGTCATCAGGACTTGAGTTGCCGATCAGCCAGCGCAGATTAGCGAGGGCAGGTGGCCATCGCTCGCTGCCGGCGTGTCACCTGACGCGGCGCCGGGTGCCCGTGGTTCATCCAGAGAGTGTATGATCGAGCCATCACATCTGGACACATCAGGCTGCTCAACTGCGCATCCCTGGCTGCACGATAACTGCGCAGCCCCTGATTAGGCGACATCCAATGGGCGGTCGTCCCATAATCTATTGTCGCGCGTAACTTGTTTCTTCGTAACCAATTGGGGCGATCATCCCGAGCCCGTTGGGGCTCATCGCCAGCATGTTGGCACAGTGATTGCTTCGCGACAGGGCAGGCATCTGTGGAAAGAACAGACGAGCAGCTCAGCAGAACCCGAGGGTAGCCTGAGCGCGGACATTCTCCTTCTGGAAAGGCTGTATTCAATGACTTGGCGAAGTATGAGGGTTGGTACCTTTCTCCTTGTGGGACTGGTGGGAATCAGTTTGGCCGTTGCGGCGGTCGCGTTTGCCCAGGAACCATCGGCCAGTGATGGGGCGGCGCAAGAGGCACCTGCCGCAGCTCCGGCTGAGGACGATCAGCCATCGAAGGCTGAAGTGATTTTCGCGGTTGACAACATCGTGCTGTTGGGTGCCGCGGTGCTGGTCCTGTTGATGCAGTCCGGATTCGCCATGTTGGAAGTGGGGCTCAATGCCGCGAAGAACGCCACGAACATTCTGTTCAAGAACTTCATGGACATGGCATTGGGAGTGCTCCTGTATTTCTTCATCGGCTATGGGTTGATGTATCCAGGCGAAGCGTTTGCAGGGCAAGTTCTTCGGCTGGGGAGGGTTCGATATTAGCCAGGCAACTCCCGCACGAATTGACGGCTGGCGAGCTGGATCCCCAGGTAGACTTCCTGTTTCAGGTGGCCTTTGCTGCCACGGCCGCGACGATCGTCTCGGGTGCCGTGGCTGGACGCATGAAGTTCGTTGCCTATCTCGTCTACAGCTGCGTGATCTCGGCTCTGATTTATCCGATCAGTGGCATGTGGGTTTGGGGCGGAGGTTGGTTGGCCAAGAATTGGGCTTCCACGACTTCGCAGGGTCCGTGGTGGTCCACGCGGTGGGTGGATTTGCAGCTCTGGCAGGTGCGATCATACTCGGGCCCCGCATCGGGCGTTTTGTGAAAGGACGTTCGATCGCCATGCCGGGGCACAATCTGGCTTTTGCAGCGTTGGGCGTCTTCATTCTGTGGGTCGGATGGTATGGATTCAATCCGGGCAGCCAACTGGCGTTTGCGGGAACCGTGAACACGCATGCCACTGTGTTAATCGCCGTGAATACCACGCTGGCGGCGGCCGCCGGTACGGCCGTGGCCATGATCCTGGCCTGGGTGCTGTTCGGGAAGCCGGACCTGACGATGGCCTTGAACGGTGCGTTGGCCGGCCTGGTCGGCATCACGGCCAATTGCGACGCGGTCACGAATCTCGAGTCGATTGTGATCGGTGCTGTCGCAGGCGTGATCGTGGTGGCGGGAATCCTGTTGCTGGACAAGTTGAAGATCGACGATCCCGTGGGTGCCTTCCCCGTACACGGCATGTGCGGAGTTTGGGGTGGCATCGCGACGGGTATCTTTGGCGAATACGAGCTGGGGACGCAGTTGCTCGGCTCCCTCGTGATTCCGTTGTGGGCGTTCGGCACGATGTCCGTGCTGTTTCTGGCCCTGAAGGCGATCGGACTGCTGAGAGTTGGTCCGGAGGAAGAGCAAGCCGGACTCGATATATCCGAACACGGCATGCACGCGTATCCGCCAGCACTGGTGGTCGATTCCACCATGATGCCGGCCGGGGCGCCCATTCCGGTCTCCTCCGGCGGGCAGAGTTAGACGTAGCCTTTTCATCTCGGCTGTCGCGCCGCAATCGCGCGGCAGCCATGTGTTGGGAAACACCTGTAGGTTCGGTGTGTTTCGCTCAGCCAGAAGGATGCCCCGCGGCCTTGGGCAGGTGAACGCCTCGCCTGCCCGGGCCAGGGGTGTCGTTTCGTGGATGTCGTCAGCTCCCGCCGCTGCTGGGCGCACCGATGCGTTTGACGCACAATAGGCCGGCAGCCAGAAACGGACAGGAATGGGGCCGCGGGGGGGCCTCTGGCCCGCGACCAGACGGTCTTGCTGACACGAATTCCGTCTACTTCACAAGCACTCCGAATTCTGTACGAGAGTTCCAAGGAGTGTCGGCAGCGCTGAGTTGAATCAGCGATCTTGCGGGTCGCCGTCGTTACAGCTAGATTCTACTTGGCGGTGGTACTTCCGCGATTCGACGTTCCAGGAGTGTGTCCGACCATGAAGCTGATCATCGCGATCATCCAACCGAGCCGACTGGAAGCGGTCAAAGCGGCGTTGACAGAGGTCGAAGTGTTTCGCTTGACCGTCATGGATTGTCAAGGATTCGGACGCCAGAAAGGGCAAACCGAAGTCTATCGCGGCCATGAGTTCACGATCAACCTGTTGCGCAAGGTTCAGCTCCAGATTGCGGTGAATGAGGAATTCGTCGAACGGACCATCAGCGCCATTCTGAAAGGTGGTCGCACGGGCGTGAAAGGGGAGATTGGAGACGGTAAGATCTTCGTCCTTCCCATGGAAGACTGTTTGCGGATCCGCACGGGCGAACGCGGCCCGGAAGCCATCTGACCGCCGAACAGCCCGTTTCCCTTCTAGAGACGGTTATTCACCCAACGATACCGCCGCGCCGCTGAGACGTCTCTCAGGACAGCCCTCCAGGAGACGGTGGACCGCTTGTCCGATTTTAGGGATCGAAGGCTTCCGTGAATGGATTACGCCCGCGCGGCATCCATTTCGCCATGGCAATTCCCAGGAAGTACAGCAGGCAGAGCGGCATGGCCATCAGGATCATGCTCATCGGATCGGCGGGAGTCAGGAACATCGAGATCACGAAGATAACCAGTACCGCGATCCGCCATTTCTCGATATAGGCTTTGAGCGAGAAAATACCGATCCGGTTCAGGAAGAACATGACCAGCGGCAACTGAAACGCGATGCCGAACCCGAGCGGCAAGATCAGGACGAAGCCAATCCACTCGCTGATTCGCGGATCGGTCTGGATCTCCAAGGCCCGGTTGAATTGGAACAGGAAATTCAACACGTATCGAAATACGACGAAGAAGGCCAGCGCGCATCCGCTCCAAAACAGCACCAGACTGATCGGCAGAAACACGTACATGTACTTCCTCTCGTGAGGGTACAGCCCGGCGGCGACGAACGACCAGATTTGCCAGAAGATGTAGGGGCTGGCCAGCAGCATCCCGGTGACAAAACCGGCCTTGACCCAGATCATGAAGGGCTCCTGGGCACTCAGTGATTGCACGTCGGTGTTAGGCTTTCGCCAGATGCGAGTCTTCACCATGCGGGGTTCCGGCAGCGGCAGCGGCATCTCCACGATGTCCGAATCGGCCGAGATGTCTTCGAAAGCATTCGGGCTGTCGCTGGCAATCCGTTCCAGTTCCGACTGTTCCAGATAGACATCTTCAAACAGTAACCGTTCCCGCTTCATGAACTCCTTCACTTCATCAGGGACGTCTTTGCCGTAGATCCGTGTCAATTGCTCCTCGGCCAACAGTTCATAGTGTTCATCGAGTGCTGCTTTCAACGGTGTGGTGGTCCAACGCACCACGTACTTGGCCACGGCCAGCCCTACGATGAAGCCGATAACCAGGCCGACGACGGAACGGAACAGCACGACACGGAGTTCGTCGAGGTGCTCGCCGAACGTCATCGTGGAGCTTTCGAAGAGATCTTCATTGGGATTTCTGGGCATGGTACGGACCCTTATCAGCTGAATGCCTGCCGGCGTCCGAGGCGATGGAGCAAGCGCACAATCGCGTCATTCGCACGATGGATCGTTCGCGGTCGGCCAACACCGAACGCGACACTCCGGATCACGGCCGATCACGCAACGAACGTGTCGCGCATGCCGCCACGGTGACGCAGAGCAGTAAGAATCGTACGGAGGGAAGCTGCCGTACCAGGTGAGTTGGTCGCCGCGCTGAGGCTCAGGCGACCGACCCCCATCATAACAGGCCCGTCGCGGGGCGACAAGCGAAGACCCGCCAGGGCTTGCGGGCCGTTGATTTCGTCTCCCACGACCAGGTAACCATTCGTTTGCCCTGGGGGCCACCTCCCGCGTCATGGGTGGGGTGGGCTTTATCGCCAGCCTCACGGCGGGTAGAAAGAGGGTCGACCAGCGCAGCGTTCGGCCGCCACCCCCATACCGCCCCCTCGGCGTCGCGTCAGAACTCGGACAGATTCGGGCACCTCCCGAAGTTTGGCGACTTCGGCTACGAGCTTGCATCCCACTTTTCTCGACCCCAAAATGCTTCCCAGCGTGGGGCGACGGGGCGACGCGAGGTGCGGTGAGACACTCACGAAGGAACCGAGGACTCTGCAGCGATCATGAATGCGAACTACCCGCTTCGATTTCAGCCCGTGCTGCGCCGCTACCTGTGGGGCGGTCGACGACTTCAAACCGTCTTGGCCAAGCCCTTGCCCGAGGGCGAGGATTACGCGGAAAGCTGGGAATTGGTCGATCACGGCGAGGACCAAAGTGTCGTCACCACGGGGCCGCTGAGCGGCACCTCGCTCGGGGATCTCATAACACAACTGGGACCCGCGCTGTTGGGGCGTCATGCGCCCAGACGCAGTTCCCCCTCTTGTTCAAGTTCCTGGACGCCCAGCAGAACTTGTCGATACAGGTGCATCCCAATGACCGGCAGGCTGCGCGACTTTCTCCACCGGACCGAGGCAAGACGGAAGCGTGGATCGTGCTGCACGCCGAGCCCGGCAGCCGCATCTATGCCGGCTTGGAACCGACGGTTGACTGCGCGACGTTGCGACAATCTCTGGCTCAGGGAACGATGAGCCAGTGCCTCCACTCTTTCCAGCCGGCCGTGGGGGACTGCCTGCTGATTCCCGCCGGCACCGTCCATGCCTTGGGAGCAGGGTTGGTGATTGCCGAAATTCAGCAGTCGAGCGACACGACTTTTCGGTTGTACGACTGGGACCGCGCCGGGCCAGACGGACAGCCGCGAGCGCTCCATATTGAGCAGTCGCTGGCGGTGATTGACTTCCAGGGTGGTCCGTGTGCCCCCTGTACGCCGCGACCTACTTCCCTCCGGCACGTCGAGCGGTTGGTAGCCTGTGACAAGTTTGTCGTGGATCGCTGGCGATTTTCGACCAGCCGCTCGCTGGGGGGCGACAATCGTTGCCACATCCTGGTGCCGCTCTCTGGTTGCGTGGCGGTCGAACGGGACGCCTGCCCCACCCCACTCGGCCTCGGCCAGACCATGCTGCTGCCGGCTGCCGCTGGGTCCGTTGACTTGGCACCCCACGGTGCGGTCACGATGCTGGATATCTACCTGCCCGATGAATTCGAGTAGCTCCGCGACCCCCCAAGTTGCCTGATCCGACTGGCCCCCACGCAGATCCGGTGAAGCTTCTCTAGAGCAGACAGATTGGCGCCATCTCGGAGCGTCCTGCTCAAGATCCTCTGCGGCGGCGTCGATGCTGTCGATGATAGCACTTGACGGCCTGCCGCTTGATCGCTCGATTTCGTGCGTGGTATTCGCCTTCTGCTGGAGGAGCTGGGAGCCTATAATCCTCCGCCCTTCAAACGGGATGCCAGCGGAAAATCGCAGCGAGTTCGTCAGGTCTTGCGACAGCCATTCGTGGCTTCGGCAACCGTTGATGCGGGACTCTTCCAGCGAACGGGACTTGCCAGCGTCACGATTTCGCCTGTGTCTGACCAAGCGGGCTGCGGATGATTCGTGATGCGCACGTGGCTCCTCGGCACGCCGCTCAAGGTGTCGCGGGGTTCAGCAAAGACAAGGTGGATGAACATGAAGAATGCATGGAAAGTAGCGGTTTTCACCTTGTTGTTGGCCGGGCTCATCGGTTGTCGATCGGGTCGCTCACTGCTGCAACCTCCCGGCACGACTGAGAAACAGCGGATTAACGCGACGGTGTTTGATCCGTATGCCGACAACGAAATCGCTCCGGAAGTCGTCGGAGGGCGTCCCAGGGATTTTCAGCAGCCGCTATCGGACGCGGACCGCAGTCGCTTGTTCCGCAAATACTCCACCCCCTACTGATCGCCCAAGGTTAGGTGTTTTGCGGCGACAGCTTCCGCGAGTTTGGCCGCTGGCCTTGTCTTGACCCACAAGTCCATCACGGGGTTTTATCCCGGTGGAGAATCTCGAGATGTGAGGAAGGACGAGACTGCTGGTCCCGGCCCCCGAGGGTGGCCACGCCTGGGATGGTAGCCGGCAAACCGCTATGATTAGTCGGTGGTCGTTTCCCTGTTTCTTGCGGCCAGCTGCCGTGAGCGTCTTGATGTGCTCGGTGTCCTGTGAGGGGACGTAGCATCTTGAGACGGCTCGGAGGCCTGTGAGGCCGGGGCGTGAAGATGGGTGAATAGATCCTTGCCGGGTTGACCATCTCTGCTCCACAGCGGGCGTCTGGTATTCCTTTCCCTGTCATCCCATGGGCTCTATCGATGTCTCCCAAGTATTCAAAGCGAAGTTCCAAACAGGATGAAGTGGGCAGTGGTCGCCAGGCGACGACTGGCGAACGACTGCAAAAGGTCTTGGCCGCGGCCGGAGTGGCCAGCAGGCGGGAGTGCGAAACTCTGATTCTGGAGGGACGCGTCGAGGTGGATCGCGAGACCGTGGCGGTACTGGGAACTCGCGTCGATCCTTTGCAGCAAGAGATTCGCGTCGATGGGACACCGCTTCCCAAGCCGCGCCAAGTCTATTACCTGGTGAACAAACCGGTGGGTGTCGTGTCGACCAATCGGGATCCGGAAGGACGCACACGTGTCGTTGACATGGTCCCGTCGGAGACGCGGCTCTTTACGATTGGGCGACTGGATCGATACAGCGAGGGATTGATCATCCTGACCAACGACGGCGAGCTCACCAATCAGCTGACGCACCCGCGTTACGGGATTGCCAAGACATATCGCGCCAAGGTAGTCGGTACTCCCACCACAGAAACACTGCAGAAGCTCCGCGAAGGAGTCCATTTGGCGGAAGGAATGGCCAAGGTTGCCTCGTTGACAGTCCGCAGCCGCCACGCACGCGGGTCGGAACTGGAGATCATTTTGACCGAGGGACGCAACCGGGAGATTCGGCGGATTCTGGCGAAGGTCGGGCACAAGGTCCAGCAGCTGCGTCGCACGGCCATTGGTCCGATACGATTGGGAAAGCTCGCGCCCGGTGAGTATCGTCAGCTTACCTTCGATGAGGTGCGGCAGTTGCGGCGGGCCGTGCAGCGGTTTGTGTCGTCCGGTGCGGCGAGCGAAACGGCAGGCGGCGGGCGCGGCAAGTCGTCTGCCTCGCGAGTTCGCTCCGTGCGTGCCAGTCAGGGCAGCTGCCCGCGCTGGCAAAGCCCCGCGAAAAGGTGGCAAAGTTGTCCGCGGAAAAGGGGCCGAGCGAGGTTTCGCGACCGACGCGAAGCGGAAAGTGCTCAAGAAAAAACAGGGACCTGCGACCGGCGCGAAAGACGCCGAAGGGGCCCGGACCGGCACCGTGTTGGACTATGATCAATCGGCCAAAAGGGATCAATCGGCCAACAGCGGTCAATCGACCCCGAGGAAGGGAACCGGTCGGCCTAATAAGAAATCGGGCGGGACGGGAAGAACCGGCACGTCGAAAACGCGCCGACCCGCTCCCAAAGCAGGCCGCCCCGCTGCGAAAACAGCCAGAAAAGGAAAGCGTCACTGATGTGCAATCCGCTCCATGCTCACCACTACGCTGATGCCGCGATTCTGCGACAGGTGGATATCGTGGAGAATGTCGCCGTGGCACGCGATACGTATCGAGTGCGGTTTCACTGTGGCGAAATGGCGGAGCAGATTCTGCCGGGCCAGTTCCTCATGGTGCGGTTGGCGGGCTGTGATGACCCGTTAATTGGCCGCCCACTGGCCGTCTACGACATCGGCCCGGACGTCGCTGGCGAGCCCGCGGCAATCGACCTGATCTACCACGTGAAGGGGAAATTCACCACGAGACTGGCGAGCTGCGTTCGGGGGCAACAGCTCACTGTGTGGGGTCCGCTGGGAAATGGTTTTCCACCCCTCGCGTGCGACCATCTGATTATGGTTGCGGGCGGCGTGGGGCAGACCCCGCTGCTGACTCTTGCTAAAGAGCATCTGGGGCTGCAGCGGTTTGGCAGGCCGCCGCGGGAGACTCCCCGTGTGCCACGCGTCACGCTCTGTTTTCGGCGCAGTCGGCTGACTTTCTCGCCTGCGTGGCTGATTTTCAAGCACTTGGCCTGGATGTGCAGTTGGCTACCGACGATGGCTCGCGTGGCCATCACGGCCGCGTCACGGACCTGCTGGAATCGCTGCTGATCGATCGTTCTGACGCGGTGCAGATCGTGAGCTGTGGACCGGTCGCCATGATGCAGCGAACCGCCGAGATAGCCGCTCGCTGCGCCGTTCCGTGCTACGTGTCGTTGGAAACACCCATGGCCTGCGGGATCGGTATCTGTTTCACGTGCGTGGCGAAAGTGCGGGATGAGATGGGCCAGTGGGACTATCAACGTACCTGTGTGGAAGGCCCCATTTTCGACGCCGCCCGAATTGATTGGTCGTAAGGTGGCCCTGAGCCACAACCAAACGTGGCTGCGGCGTCTCGCCGCTGTTGCCCGCCCGGGGGCTCACGCATAGTAGCGGCACCGCTTTGAAGTCTGCGGGGGAACAGACGGCCGATCGTCCGGTACGACTCGGCTTCCTGAAACGGACTGAAGTCCGTTCTACGTATCGGCCGGCTGATCGGCAGCCGTGTCGCCGCCCTTGGCCAATCGCAGGAGCTTCTGCAGACGGGATTTTGTACGGGCAGCCGCGTTGGGGTGGAGCAAATTGCGTGCTCCGGCGCGATCGAGTTGACGAGTCAGCAGGCGAAACTGCTCTTCCGCCTTATCGATTTCCCCCGCTTTGACCGTTTCTCGCACGCGACGCAGCTGGGATCGCAACGCGGTTTTCGCGGATCGGTTGCGAAGTCGACGAACCTCATTCTGGCGAAGCCGCTTCTTCGCACTCTTGGTGTTTGGCATAGCTGGGCTGATTCCTGGTTTGTGGGGTTGAGCTGCTCTCTTATTGTCTATCCCTTTACGCAGCAACGTGTTATGGATTCACGTCCCGGTTGGCGGAGTCGTCTTCACTACCAGGATCAACTTGCTGCGGAGGCAAAAAGTCGTTGGAGAATCCATCTTTATGGCGAATCAAATCGATTTTGTCTAGGTGTCGGGGCAAGTCTTTGTAGTCGGGGTGGCCGAGTGCCAGTCGTCTCAGATAGCCGTCCGCCTTTCCCACTTCGTTGAGCTGCAGTGCGAGGACCCCGGCACGGTAGAGGGCCTGTTGCTCGATAGCATCGAACGGGGGGGAGGCGGAGACCACACGTGCCGCTTTCTCGTAGCAAGCCAGTGCCGTGGCGAATTGGCGCTGATACTGCCGACATTCTCCCAGTTCGACGGCTGCTTCGCATTGCCCGGGGAAGTCGTCCGGGATGTCCTCGAGCGTGTGACACGCTTCGGCGAAATTCCCGACTTGTTTCAAACGGCGAGCCAATCTGAGTTTCCAGACATGGTCAGCTGGGTATCGGCGACAGCGCGCACCGTATACTTCGATTTCACGCCGCACCAGATCGGCTTGCAGGTCGTCGACTAATTGCTGTGCCTCGGGGCTGGAATCCGCGTCGGCTCGGCAACATCCCTGTTCCAGGCGGTGCCGTGCCAACTCGAGGTCCAAGTCTTCCAGCTTCTCGCGCAACCGAACGTCTCCAGGACATGCCTGAGCTGCTCGCCGCAGCAGTTGCACGGCGGCCTGTGTTTGATTCTGTGTGCGGAGCGTTTCAGCGTGCGAGAGCACGGCATCCGCGTCGGACGGATCGAGCTCGCCGGGCAGTAGGGCAGGGGAGTCCGCGGCGGAGGTCGGGGACACGCCGATATCGATGCGACACGCTTGGCGAGCGGAGCGATCGTCCGGCGCTAGCTCGAGGACACGTTCCCAGCAACGCTGGGCTTGATCGAACAAGCCGAGACGACTCAGCGACTGTGCGCAGCGGCGTTGTATGGTCACGTCGTTGGGACGCGTGCTGCTGGCCAACATCCAGTACCGCAGGGCCACATCTGAGTGCCCCAGTTGCATGCAGGCTTCACCCAGACCGCACAGAACAAACGAGTCCGTTGGGCGGAGCACGATCAACGGTAGGCCAAGCTGCACGAGCCGCGGCCAGGCTGCCGCCCGAGCAGCTTGGGCGAACGCCAGACGCCGCCAAAGGCCTCGCCACCAGAAGCGTGCAGGTCGGACGCGTCGGAGTACCTGCAGAAATGTCTCGACAAAAATCAGATTGCCGGGGTCTTCCAGCACGCATTGCAGCAGCAGTCTCCGAGCGGTCAGCAGATCAGGGTGGCGCTGCGAGCACAAGGCGAACGCACGTTGGTATCGCGCCGTCAATGCTCGCGAAGTTCTGGGGGGCTGATCCGCGTTGTGAGTCATCGCTAAGTCGCCAAGGCAGTCGGCCAGTTCTGCCGAAGGGATTTTACAGGGCCGTGCCGCTGCCAGCGTGATTCGGGAGTGCTGGAGCGGTGGACGGCCGGCATGCCAGATTCAAGTTCCGTTTCGCTCGCTGGGAGGCTGAACAGTTACCTCAATACCCGATCGCTCCCATGCTCCATTACTCCATCTCCATTACTCCCATGCTCCATTACTCCCATCCTCCCATCCTCCCTGGTCCTGGCATCGTGGCTTGCAGAAACACGCCGCACTCGGTACCAATTGTAGCGGTGAGTCCAGGCAAGTCTCGAGTGGCTGCGGGGTGAATCCCGCCCGGGTGAGAATCGCTTCATGTCAGGAAAACAGTCTGGTGGTTGCGGAAAAGTATATTTGGTGGGAGCCGGTCCCGGTGCCCCGGGACTCATCACGCTGCGCGGCGTCGAGGTCTTACGGCGGGCCGACGTGGTACTCTACGACTACCTGGTGAACCCGCGAATTTTACAGCACGCGACGGAGCGAGCGGAGTGCATTTGTCTGGGCCGACATGGCGGAACGCGGATCTGGTCGCAAGAAGAAATCAACGACAAGATTGTCGAGCTGGCCCGGCAGGGGCGGACGGTAGTGCGGCTCAAGGGAGGAGATCCGGCGGTGTTTGCCCGTGGTGCCGAAGAAATCGAGACGCTGGTGGAGCACCGCATTCCCTTCGAGATTGTGCCAGGGATAACAGCCGCCTTGGCGGCCGGGAGCTATGCGGGGGTGCCGATCACGCATCGCGATTGCGCTTCGGCCGTGGCCCTGGTCACGGGCCAGGAAATTGGGTCCAAGACGGCACCGAGCCTGGATTATGTGAGCCTGGCGCAATTTCCGGGGACGTTGGTGATCTATATGGGAGTGACAACCGCCGCGACGTGGACGCGGTCCCTGATGGAAGGGGGGATGTCTCCCGAGACGCCCGCCATGATTGTGCGCCGCTGCAGTTTCCCCAATCAGCAGTCATTCCGCTGCAAGCTCGGCGAGGTGGCGGATCGGTTGGGGAGTTCCCACCGGATTCGACCTCCGGTGGTCGTGGTGCTGGGGGCCGTCGCTGCCCTGCCACCGGATTGGGCCTGGTTCGAGCAGCGTCCACTGTTCGGCCAGAAAGTGCTCGTTACGCGGCCCGCTCAGCAGGCTGCGGATTTAGGCGATCTGCTGGAGGATGCGGGCGCCGAGGTGCTGCTGCAACCGGCCATCGAAGTACGCGAACCGCCCGACTGGGCTCCGGTGGATGCCGCCCTGTCCCGGCTCGATCAGTTCGACTGGTTGGTTTTCTCGAGTGCCAATGGAGTAAACGCACTGCTCCAGCGACTTGAGTCGATTGGTCGTGACTTGCGGGCCCTCGGATCCATTCGTTTGGCAGCCATCGGACCAGCGACGGTGGACGCCCTAAATGCTTATCACCTGCGAGTAGATCGGCAGCCCGAGCGTTTCCAGGCTGAGGATCTGGCCGATGTGCTCGCAGCAGAGGCACAGGGGAAACACTTCTTGCTGGCGCGCGCCAGTCGCGGTCGCGAGGTGTTGGCGCAGCGGTTGCTGGCGGCTGGAGGCAAGGTCACACAGGTCGTCGCTTACGAAAGCGTCGACGTCAGCACACCAGATACCGATCTCGCGGCTGCCATGCACCAAGGGGAGATCCACTGGACGACCGTGACCAGTTCCGCCATTGCCCGGTCCCTGAACAACTCTGTTCTCCCGCGATCTGGCCAAGACACGTCTGGCCAGTATCAGTCCGATCACGTCAGCCACTCTGCGCGAGTTGGGGTGGGAGCCTGCCGTGGAAGCACACGAGGCAACCATGTCCAGCATGGTGGAAGCGATTTTGAGTAGTGAGTAGTGAGTAGCGGAGCTTGAGCAGAGACCCTCACTACTCGAGCCTCACTACTCCACCCTCACTACTCACTACTCACTACTCACTACTCACTACCGCTGGTAGATCGGCAAGTAGGCCCTGTCCAGCTGGAGCATGATCAGATTGCAGGAGGTCACATAGACGGGGGCGATATTGCCGATCCAGCTCCCATCACTTTTCTGCTCGCTGGCAATTCGTGCGTAGAGCTTATCGCGGAATGGGGCCCACTCATCGAGCCCTTGCCGATAGACGACTTGTGCGTAATACAAATACGTGTAATGCCAATGCCCGAAAGAGCGGACGGAATCGCCGATGGTGTACAGGTTCTTCTTGCAGTAGTCGAGCATGGGCGGCACTTGCTCGCTATCGTAGTCGCCGGCATTGTAGAGTGCGGCCAGGGCGGCGGCCGTGATGGCCGGACGCGAACTGCCGCGATTCGTGGAGCTATAGGAAATCCCACCGTCCGGGTTCTTGCAACCGTAGATGTACTTCTTGGCTTGTTCGATCACTTCTGCCGGTACGGCGATTCCAGCGTTCCGGCAACCGCGCAGTCCCTGTACCTGTGTGATCGTCGTCGAACCTTCGTCAAAGTTGTTTCCGTCCTTGGCACTCACGTAGCCCCAACCGCCCGAACGGGTTTGAGCCTGACCACTGAATTCGACCGCTTTGGCCAGTGTCCGCACCAACTCGTCTCGGCGGTCCATGTCTTCTTCCTCACCCAGGACTTGGGAGAGAAACAACATGGCGAAGCCGTGCCCATACGTGTAGCGATTGTCGAGCGTGGGATCACCAATGAGGCCGTTCGAACGACTCTTCGCAATCAAATAGTCCACCGTTCGCCGAATGTTGCGGGCGTAGGGACCTTGCGTGGTCGTTGACCCGGAACAGATCAAAGCGGTGCCGGCCAGCGCGGCCATCGCCGTGGGATACATATTGGCGCCCCAGTGACCCAAGGAAGACTGCGAGCGACTGAGCCATTGCAGTCCTTGCGTAATGGACTTCTCCCAAGCTGGATTTCGCTTGGCGGCCCGCGCCCAACGAGCGGGGGCTGTGCCCAAGGCCGCTCCTCCCGCCAAGGCCGCGAGCGTCCGCAGGGCGGTCCGACGTGAGATGGGCTGATCCATGATGCGGTTCTCCAGACGTCCAGTGGTTGCCGATTTCCAGGCTGACTCGATGGTGGCAGCAACTCAGACGGCCTGCCCCGGCAGGCAATCCGGTACCGACAAGGTTACAGGTGGGACGTAGCCGAAGGATCTACACCCCCCCGAAGTTTTTGCTGCTGCGGCTTCGGACTGCAACATCGGTTCCTGGTCTGCTGAGCTGCCCAGCCCCGATCAGATCCCGATCGCCAGTACGTTACTCATCGCACACAGAAGTATACAGCGTAGCGGCCGGCTTGACCTGCCCGTGGCAGGCGGGTGCACCCTGCATTTGCCGCCAAGGATTACAGTGTGGTTTGGGAGTGCCCGCAGGCGAGCCGGGCGGCGTCACCGGTACACCACGCGTTGCGGTTCCACAGTGACGAGAAAAACGTTTCACCTGGAAACGCAATGGGGTCAGTCCTGCTCTCGCAGAGTCGCCCAACTGAGGAAACCGAGGCCCAGGGCGCACACGACGAACATGGCGTCCATGAAGCCGTTGACGCGGTTGAAAGGAAACGCCACCGCAAGGTCGAGCAGGAAGAGCACCAGTATGAGAATGGCAATTACCATTCCCGTCATACAAAGAACCTTGGGCATGCGGAGCGTCCTTGAGAGGTGAACAGCTTGACCCACCGTAGTTTTCCCTAAATTGATACCTCAGCTAGTATAATTCATCATTTCTAGCTGTCATCCGCCCATCTGATTTCACTTTGGAGAAGATTGTCGGGACTTGGCAGCGCTAATGACTGTATCGGTTACATCGATTGTGCGGGCCGAATCGGCTCTGTTGTTGTGAATCTGCGGCTCGGGTGGGTAGGCCACCTACCACCACCTCAGGGCGTCGCGGATGTGCAGTAGACTGCTAGAATAACCCACTTTGGACCATTTTGCATCCGGATTATGGACGAATGCCAGATAACTTGTCGACCAATGAGCCGTGGATTCAGCTGCGCCGCCAGATGCCGGTCGCCCAGCGGTATGCCTATCTGGACCACGCTGCAGTGGCCCCTCTTCCAGCTCCAGCGAGGGATGTGATTACTTCGTGGAGTCAGGGGGCGGCGGAGTCGGGTGATGTGCATTGGCTGGATTGGGCAGAGGACGTGGAACGCACACGCCGACTCTGTTCGACGCTGCTTGGCTCGCGCCCCGAGCATCTTGCGTTCGTCCACAACACGACGGCCGGGATCGGTCTGGTGGCGGAGGGGTTTCCCTGGCGAGCGGGAGACAATGTCGTGACGCTGGCCAACGAGTTTCCTTCCAACTTGTATCCGTGGATGAACTTGCGCGAGCGCGGCGTCGAAGCGCGTCTGGTGCCGATCGAGCGGGGACGCGTCGAATGGGAGGAGATTCTGCAGCGGTGTGATGAGCGGACGCGGTTGATTTCGGTGAGCTGGGTGGGGTATGCCAGCGGCTGGCGGATGGACGTGGGTTCGCTGGTCCGGCGGGCGCACGAGCAGGGGATCCTCGTGTTTCTGGATGCGATTCAGGGGCTGGGCGTCTTTCCCATGGACGTGGTTGACACGGCAGTGGACTTTCTGGCCGCCGACGGTCACAAGTGGATGTTGGGACCGGAGGGGGCCGGCATATTCTACATTCGGCCGGAGCATTTGGACCTGCTCCATCCGATCGGCGTCGGTTGGAACAGTGTTGTGCAGGCGAACGATTTCGACAAGATCGAATTAAATCTTCGTCCCGAGGCCCGCCGTTTTGAAGGCGGCTCGCAGAATATGGTGGGAGTCATGGCGTTGGGTGCGAGCCTGCGGATGTTGGCCGACAGTGGGTTGGCGTCGGGAGAATCGACCATTGCCCACCGCGTCTTGGCCATCACGGACTATGCGTGTTCTCGCTTGCAGGAGGTGGGGGCGTGCGTGGTGAGCCAGCGGGAGGGAGAGCGACGGTCTGGAATCGTGGCTTTTCACCTGCCCGGTCACGATTCAAGAGAGTTGCGTGCCGCATGCTTGCGCGCAGGAGTCGTACTGAGTTGCCGGGGAGGAAATCTGCGAATCAGTCCGCACGCGTACACGAATCAGGAAGACATTGAACGACTGATGGAAGTCATCCAGGCGGCTCTGGCCTGAGGACACCGTGGCGGGGCGTAACGCTGGCCCCTCTCGCGCACGGGCCGTCGGCGACTCTGTGCCGGTGGTCCTGATGTACAGTGCCCAGGCGATCTGAGATACTGCGTTGGTGACCTGTCTGTTTGAGGACGGCTCAGAAGAGCTGTTTTTGTGTGATGGGCGGGGGCTGGTTACTTGAGTTGGCTCACGCCTTGCGTACCGCGAATCACCACTTTGTTTTGCCAGCCGCGCTGGTGGACAGTTGGAATATTGCTGCAGGAGGTGCTGCGAGATGGAGACGAACCAGCTGCGTCTGGCAGTCTATACGGGGTCCTTCGATCCGATCACGTTAGGGCATCTGAATGTGATCCGCCGAGCGTCCCGGTTGGTGGACCGGTTGATTGTGGGTGTCGGCATCAACACGGAGAAACGGCCGGTATTTTCCGCGGATGAACGCGTGGCGATGATCCGCCGGGTGACCTCGGATTGTCCCAACGTGGAAATCCGCACATTCGTGGGATTAGCGGTGGAATTTGTGCGGGAGTGTAATGCGCATGTCATGATCCGCGGCATCCGACCGCTGACGGACGTGGCCGCCGAGTTCACCATGTTGCTGGCCAACCGCCAGTTGGCGCACGACGTGGAGACCATTTTCCTCATGGCTGACGAAGACCTGGCGCACGTTTCGAGCAGCCTAATCAAGCAGATCACGCCGGTGACGACCGATGCCATGCTGGCCCGCTTCGTGCCCGCCGAGATCATCCCGGACATCCGCTCCAGGATCGCCGCCCCCGCCGCGATGATGGATGACGATTGAGGGGTATTAGTTCCTCAAAGTGCAAGCCTGCCTATAGGTACCAACCGGTCCAACGCCGGAAAAGCCTATGTTCTGGCCATGGCACCCGCTGGACGAATCCGGCATCCCTTCCGGCGGCGAACGTTACACCATGGCACGGCTTTACCGGCTACATGGAACGCATGATTTGCAGTTTGAGTTAGTTCTTCTCAGGGTCATCGCCACCTTCGTGTTTGCGCAGGTGGCGTTGCAGGTAATGAGCCCGTTCGATGTTCCGGTCGGCCGTATCAAGTTCGACGCCGCGGAGCTTCTGCAGATGGGCGGGCTGGGTATGAATAAACAGCTTGTTGATGGTCGGAATTTCGAGATCGTGAATGAGTCCCAGATTGATCCCCATCCGCACGCTGGAGAGCAGGTGCATGGTCTCTTCGCTGCTGATCGTTTGAGCGGTGCAGAGGATCCCATAAGCTCGGCTCACGCGATCGTGCAGATCTTTCTGGCTTTCCTTGACCAGGAACTCCCGAGCGCGTCGTTCGTAGTCGATCAGCACCGGGACGACGTCGCGGATCTGTGCAATCAGTTCCTGTTCGCTGCGGCCGAGGGTGATTTGGTTGCTGATCTGATAGAAGTCACCCATCGCCTGGGAACCTTCTCCGTAGAGTCCGCGCACCGCCAAACTGATTTTGTGCAGACTGCGGAAGACTTTTTCGATCTGTCGCGTGATGACCAGGGCGGGAAGGTGCAGCATGACGCTCACGCGCATGCCCGTTCCGACATTCGTGGGGCAAGCGGTCAGGTAGCCCCACCGCTGGTGAAAAGCGTAGGTCACGCGCTGTTCGATCAGGTTGTCGATATGATCAATCTGTTCCCAGGCAGCTTGCAGGTCGAGCCCACTGTGCATCACCTGAATCCGCAGATGATCCTCCTCGTTTACCATCAAGCTGAACTTCTCGTGCGGGTCAATCGCCACGGCGCGAGCACCTTCGGCTTCCGAATGCTCGCGGCTGATCAGCTGGCGTTCGACCAGAAATTGGCGATCGACATCGTCCAGCGAAGCGACGTCGACATAGGTCAAGCTGGACCATTCACCGACTTCCTTGATCCGGTCACGTAACGCCCGCTCAATCTGCGTCCGGTCCTGGTCCGTGCACTTGCGGATAAACGGGAATTCCGCCAGGTTTCGCGCCAGGCGAATGCGGCTGCTGATGACAATGTCGGACTCTGGTCCAGAGCCCCGTAGCCACTCGCCACACTTTCCTGCCAGTTCCTCAAGCTTCACGTTCGGTTCTCAGTCTTTCCGGGGGGGAATCTTCTTTTATTCGAGCGGGAGTGTTCTATTTCTCGTGCTTCTTCTCGAGCTTCCGTATCTCGTCACGAATCGTCGACGCTTTCTCATAGTCTTCACGCTCCACCGCTTCTTTCATTTCGCGACGCAGCTGAATCAGTCGAGTCTGGTGATCCGTGCCGCGGACACCATGTTGCGGCCGTTTTCCCACATGCTCGGTGGCACCATGAATATTCATGATCAACGGTTCCAGCTCCTGGCTGAAACAGACGTAGTCATGAGGGCATCCGAGCCGTCCGGCATGCCGGAATTCATAGAACGTTACGCCGCATACGGGGCATGAGCGCTGGTCGAGCTTCGCCAGATCTTCCGCCGTCTGGCCCACCTTCAACGTCTGGGCCAAAACGCCCGCCAGGCTGGGTGCCGCTTCCTCCGGTTCGTCAGACTGGGTGAGGTAGAGCCGGGCGTGTTCTTCGCAGAAGTGCAACTCCACCGGCTCGTCGCCGGTCAATTCGGTGATGTGAAAGGTGGCAGGTTTTTCGCAGTATTGACACTTCATGGTCGAACGTCCGTCACTCGAAAAAGCAGCGCGTCGGTCTGCAAGAGCAGAGGGGGGGCCAGCCGAAAGCGATCCGCAGGTATCCGAAAGTGAGAGTGGAAAATCTGCATGGATTCTATCAGTCGCCCTAGGACTGTCAAGGTTGGTAGTAAATCACGCAACGAAGCGCAAATTCTTTGCCAACCACAAGATAGTACGCCTGTAGCGGCGCCAGTTGTGGCGGCGGCGGCTCGCTGTTAAGCTGTGCTTACCCCCCGTTTTCCGGCGATGGGAAGTTGGCATCCGGGGTTGCCGCAGCACTCTGCCTTGAGTGTTTGGCAGGTATACCGCCTTCTTTCCGGCACCCTCGGTGCGCGAGATCATGACACACGCTCCTGACTTTCCGACGTTTCAAACCCTTTGCAGCACGTACGATCTGATCCCCGTTTATCGGCGGCTGGTCAGTGACACGATGACGCCGGTGACCGCCTTCCACCGGCTCGATGACGGGGGGAGTGCCTGCCTGTTTGAAAGCGTGATTGGTGGGGAGAAGGTTGGCCGCTATAGCTTCCTGGCCGCCGGCCCCCACATGCAGTTGCTGGCCCACGGTAACCGCGTCACCACCCTGAAGGGAGATACGAGCGAGACCTGTACGTCTCCAGATCCGCTCGAATTGCTGCGGAGCGAGTTGAGCCACGTGCGGGCCGCCCACTTCCCCGAACTACCTCCCTTTGCCGGTGGTGCCGTCGGATATGCGGGGTACGACGTGGTGCGTTACGTCGAGAATCTTCCCAACGCCCCGCTGGACGATCGTCAGTTGCCCGACATGGCGTTTGGCTTCTACGATCGCATGGTGGTGTTTGACCATGTCAGTAAGACCATGTTTGTGATTGCCACCGCCCACGTGGGAAGACACCAAGGCAATGCGCGGGCGGCGTATCAAGAGGCCCAGCAGAGTGTCGATCTCATGGTCGAGCGACTCGCCTCTCCCCAGGCCAATCTCGGCTGTAGCGACATTCGCACGGACGGTGAGGTATCCATTCCGTACCGGGCCAACTTCCAGCCCCAGGAATTTCAACGGGCCGTCGAAAAGTGTGTCGAGTACATTCAGGCCGGTGACATATTCCAGGTTGTTATCAGCCAACGCCTGCAATTGGAGATCCATTGCGACCCGTTCGAGATCTATCGAACTCTGCGGATCGTCAATCCGAGCCCCTTCATGTTCTTCCTCCGCTGTCCCGGCGTGACGCTCGTCGGCAGCTCACCCGAAATCATGTGTCGCGTCGTGAACGGTAAAGTGACCGTACGTCCTTTGGCTGGCACGCGCCAGCGTGGGTTGGATGAAGAGGAAGATCGACGGTTGGCCGAAGAGCTATTGGCCGATCCCAAGGAACGTGCCGAGCATGTAATGCTCGTGGACTTGGGTCGCAATGACGTGGGACGTGTCGCCAGCTATGGGACCGTGGAAATCTCCGACGTGATGGTGATTGAGCGCTACAGCCATGTGATGCATATCACGTCCAATGTGACGGGCAGGCTGAGCGAAGGGAAGGATGCCTTCGATGCGCTGCGTGCCTGCCTGCCGGCCGGTACGGTTTCCGGCGCGCCAAAAGTGCGGGCCATGGAGATTATCGACGAACTGGAACCGCATCGTCGCGGTCCGTACGCGGGTGCGGTGGGATATATCGACTACAGCGGCAACATGGACACCTGTATTGCGCTGCGCACAATCGTCATTCAGGGCAATCAGGCGTATGTACAAGCCGGTGCGGGAATCGTGGCCGATAGTGTGCCGCTCTTGGAGTACCAGGAGACGCTCAACAAGGCCCGCGGGTTGCTCAAGGCGATTGAGATTACCGAGCGCCGCGACGCCACAAAAAGCGAGTGAG
This sequence comes from uncultured Planctomycetota bacterium, assembly GCA_963700515.1. Taxonomy (GTDB): domain Bacteria; phylum Planctomycetota; class Planctomycetia; order Pirellulales; family Pirellulaceae; genus JAJRVM01. The sequence goes on from CAVOXY010000024.1 coordinate 247,179, forward strand.
CCGGCGCTGCCCCTCCCGAAAATGAAGTCCCGGAAATGGCGATGAATAGTCTGTCTGACAACGAGGAATCCGCGGTATGATCTACGTGGTGGCGACGATTTGCACGCAACCCGGTAAACGGGCACAGGTGCTCCAGCAGTTCGCTCGAATTGTGCCGCTGGTGCGGGCCATGCCATGCCAGACCTTCTGACCAGTTTATCGCAGGCGCTTGACGAGTTGACAGGTTTCGTATTCTGCCGACTGGTGGAAACGCGTGGCTCCACTCCGCAGAAGGCCGGTGCGATGATGTTGGTTTATCCCGGCGGTCACTGCGCGGGTAGCGTCGGTGGCGGCTGTTTGGAAGGGGATATCCAACGAGCCGCCTGGCGCACGCTGTCCGATGCGGGCCCCAAAATCATCGCGTTTCACCTGGACCATGACGATGGCTGGGATGACGGACTGATCTGCGGCGGTTGGGTCAAGGTGCTGATTGATCCCTACCGCGCCACGGATGCGATGCAGCACTACTATCGCTCGCTCTGGGAGATCCAACAGCAGGCCGCCGGTACGGAGGCCGTTGTGTGCGACCCTCAAGCCGCCGCGTTACCGGAAGGCAGCCGCTACCTGTTCGGTCCGCAGCAGGAGTTGCTGGCGTCGCTTCATGGGCCGGTCGCCGCGGGGCCGAAGGTGGGTGCCCTCCTCAAACCGCTGGACGAACGTCCGCGAGCCTACGTGGTGCAGGGCATCGCATTCCTGCCCGCCCTGCCGCGTTGCCGACTGATGATTTTCGGAGGGGGGCATGTTGGCCAGGCCGTGGCGGATTTGGCTGTCCAGTTGGATTTTGACGTGTGGGTGGTCGATGATCGCGCGGAATACGTCAGCCGCGAACGTTTTCCCGCCGCCCAACAACGGTTGTCGGGTCCGCTGGATCAGCTGCTTCCGGAGTTAGAGTTCACGCCCCACACCTACTGTCTGATCGTCACCCGCGGGCATCGTCACGATCAGCAGGCCTTGTACCATCTGGCCCCATGCGGTGCCGGCTATGTGGGCATGATCGGCAGTCGCCGCAAAATCAAAATGATCTTCGATGATTTGATCAGCCAGGGAGTCCCCGTCGAGGCACTTCGTCGCGTCTACGCGCCGTTGGGAATACACATCGGGTCGCAGACACTCCCGGAGATCGCGGTGAGTATCTGCGCGGAACTCGTCGCACACCGGAATCTGGGTGGCCACGTGCCGGGACGCCCACCCTCTATCTTCGAGTGAGCTTCCGGCGCAGGTGTGGCAAATGAACCAACTCGCAATGAACCGGCGACAAGCGGGCTACGCGGTGATCCCGGCGGCAGGCACGAGTCGGCGGATGGGGCGCCCCAAGCTACTGCTGCCCTGGCATCACGCCGCCAGCAAGGGTGATGCCAGCAAAAGTGATATCACGATTCTGGAGCACGTGCTCACCGAGTGGATCACGAGTGATGTGGACGCCGTGGTGTTGGTGGCGCGGCACACCGACCAGCTGGTGGCGGACATCGGTCGCCGGATGGGCGTCGAGGTTGTGGTGCCCCCTGTAGTACCGCTGGAAATGAAAGTGTCCGTGCAACTTGCGCTGCAATACATCGGCCGGCGCTCTGCGCCGCAGAGCGATGATACCTGGCTGCTTTCGCCGGCCGACATCCCTCGCGTGACCAGTAAGCTCATCAACCAGGTGCTCCGAGCCCGCCACGAAACGGGGGCCGAAGTCCTGGTGCCGACCTGCGGGGGCCAGCCTGGGCATCCGACCGCCTTTGCCTGGAGCCTGGCGGGGGAAGTGGAGCAACTTGCCGCGGGCGAAGGCGTCAATCGACTACTGCAGCGCCGAAACGTCGGCCATTACGAAATCGGTGACGCGGCCATCCTGGACGACATGGACACGCCCGCTGACTATGAACGCCTCGATTAGCAATCTGGTGTGCCGGCGCTCGCTGCAACGATGGTCCACAAACAACGCTGATAGCAGCAAGCTTGTCACCCTACAAGGGAAGAAACGCTCCAGCACTCCCCCTCTTCCTCCTGGCGTCACCGCTTCGCAGTCCTGCCGCGTCAAGAAAGCGCGGATCAGCCGAGGGGGAGTCGGTTTCGCCAGCCGAAAACCCGTCGCGGCCGGCAGATACTTCTCCTGGCCTGCCGGAACACTTACACTTGTGGTTGCCAGCTAGCGCAGTGATCGCGGTATGGAACGAATTCTTCTCAGGGGCGATGGAACACGCATGGTTCCTTCCGGCATGATTCTACGACGCCGTTGTCCATTCACGGTACTCGGTTGGCTTCTCGTCGTGCTCTCGGGCACGATATTGATGGCCGCCACGGCCGGGTGCAGCGGGTGCCGCAAGTCGGACGACCAGGCAAAGACCGAAGAGGAGAAGAAGAAGGAAGAAGAGCTGGCGAAAAAGAAAGCGAAAGCGAAGAAACCGCCGTTTAAGGTTGGCGATCTCGAGACGCTTCCTTCAGAAGGCACCGTCAACCGGAACTTCGTGAAACCGGGGCACACGGTGACCGCCTGGGTACCGGCTGTGTCGAACGACGAGGATCTGCGGGCGGACTTCGAAACCTCGGTGACAGACAGTTCGAGTCGGCCGATTCCGGTCGGCGACACTCGGTATCACATGGTGATGTCTCGTCCGGCCGTATTGCCGAAAGGGCAAGAGAAGTATTTAGAGTCGACGTTTTTCATCCCGGTGGAAGCGGCCAGAGACTCGAGCAACGTGTTCCTGCAGCACAGACTGAAGGCGGTTCGCGGCGGGCGGATCGTGCACGAGAATGCGCAAATCGCTCGGCAGATGCCCGCCTATCAATACTTATTCGCCGTGCTCAGTGGCAACCCCAATGTGTATGGCTACCTGAAGCAGCTCGAATCGACGAGTCCGGCTTACGATGAGTTGCTGGACGATGGAAGCCGCCAGGTCTTCTACCGTGTGGTATTGCCTACTATCGAACAGCGCGTACCGCTCCCCTCGCATCCGTTCTCCTGGACCACCGTGGCCTACGTGCTTTGGGATGGATTGCAGCCGTCGGGGATGACTCCCGATCAGCAGACTGCCATGGTCGATTGGCTGCACTGGGGGGGGCAGTTGATTATCAGCGGGCCCCTTTCGCTCGATCAATTGGCGGGGAGCTTTTTGGATCCCTATTTGCCGGCAACGGCGGAGAGTTCCGTGGCGCTGGGCCCGGCCGACTTTGTAGCCCTCAATCAAGCGTGGGCCTTAACGCCCAAGGCCGCGTCGACTCGGTTGACGCTGAATGTGCAAGAGACGTCACCGATTGTAGGCGTACGGCTGGCGCCACGACCGGGAAGTGAAGTCCATCGAGGGGACGGGAGGCCTGGTGGTGGAACGCCGCGTGGGGCGCGGGCGCGTGGTGGTGACCGGGTTTTCATTGGCGAGTCCCGATGTGGTGAACTGGGGGAGTTACGACAGTTTCTTCAACGCGTGCATTCTTCGGCATCCGTCGCGTATCTTCACCACCGATCAGCTGGGCGCGCTGCAGACCGATTGGTATCGCCTCAAATCGAGGCGGGCGGATCCGCTGATTCTGACCGCCACGCGCTATTTCACGCGCGACGCGGGATCGAAGAAATACGCTGTTGCTGAGACCCCTTCCTCTGAGAGCGCGAGCAGCCAACGGCTCGACTGGCATGTTGACGGTTGTGAACCAGACAAGGTCTCGGGTGTCGGTGGTTGGAATGACCGGAGTGGCCCCTCGAGCACCGCTCACACGGCGCTCCAGGCTGCGGCCGGTATCTCGATTCCCAAAGCGAGTTTCGTGCTGTCCGTGCTGGCCGTCTACTTGATCGTGCTGGTACCGGTCAATTGGGGCGTGTTTCGCTTGCTGGGACGCGTGGAATGGGCCTGGGTGGCGGCGCCCATGATTGCCATTGTGGGAGCCGTGGCCGTGATCCGTTTGGCGCAATTGGATATCGGTTTCGTCCGCAGTCGGACGGAAATCGGGATCCTGGAAGTCCATGGTGGATACCCCCGCGCACACCTGACTCGCTACATCGCGCTCTATTCGTCGTTGTCGTCCAACTATGAATTGTGCTTCGAGGAGAGTTCGGCCATCGCGCGGCCGTTTCCGCCGACCGAGTCTCCCGATCGGTCGTGGCCGGTCACGTTTCGGCGTGACGGAGAGGTGCGATTGAGCGGGTTTCAAGTCCGCTCGAATTCCACGGGCTTCATCCATGGCGAGCAGATGTATGAGTTGGGAGGTGTGATCCAGTTACTCGGGGAACGGCCGCTCCAGTGGCAGGTTCGCAACGGCAGCACGCTGGATTTACGGAATGTCGGCGTCATGTATCGAGCGTCTGACGGAACCGTGTTTGCCGGCTGGCTGGATCGGCTTCCGTCGCAGATGACGGCGGACCTCTCGCTGACGCCGACCGCTGACAACGTCCCCTGGCTGCCGCAGTGGGAGCAGCCACCGAGCAGCGGAGCCGACGTTGATGATTCGGTCGCCAGTTTGAAGGATCTGACCTCCTTGGCGGCGCGGGGTACTCGTCTCCAGATAGGGGAGGTACGATTGGTCGGTTGGTCGGATGGGGTCATGCCCGGCTTGACGATCTCCCCGAGCGCCTCGCAGACGAAGGCGCACAGCGTGGTGCTGGCCCATCTGCGTCAAGGCCCACTTCCGCCGCCGGTTCCCGACCAGAATCTGTCGGCGGACGTGCGGAAGGCGGCCCTGTTGGAGGACGGTGTGGACGATAATCTGAAGGATTTTCCCGGCGCGACGGAGAAGAAGAGTTCTGATGATTGAGCTCATTGATTTTGGCAAGGACTACGGCGATTTCACGGCGGTGTCACAGCTGAATCTGAAGATCGAAGCGGGTGACATGTTCGGTTTCATCGGCCCCAACGGTGCCGGCAAGAGCACGACCATTCGATTCCTGGCGACGCTGCTGAAGGCCACCCGGGGCGAGGGAATTGTCAATGGGCACAGCGTGAACGAGGACCCACTGGGGGTGCGCCAGAGTGTGGGCTACATGCCCGATAACTTTGGTGTCTACGACGGCATGAGAGTCTGGGAATTCCTCGACTTCTTCGCCGTGGCGTACCGTATCCAGCGGGCGCAGCGGAAGAAGGTAATCGCCGATGTGCTCGAGTTGCTCGACCTGGCCCACAAGCGGGACGACTTCGTGAACGGCTTGTCTCGCGGCATGAAACAGCGACTCTGCCTCGCCAAAACGCTGGTCCACGATCCTCCTGTGTTGATTCTGGACGAACCGGCCAGCGGCCTTGACCCGCGCGCTCGTGTCGAAGTCAAAGCGTTGCTCAAAGAGCTGCGCCGGATGGGCAAAACGATTCTCATTTCGAGCCATATTCTGACCGAATTGGCCGACTGCTGCACCTCGATTGGGATCATCGAACGCGGACAGCTGTTAATGCACGGTCCGATTGATGACGTGTACCGTCGCATTCGTCGCAATCGCCTGGTGGTCGTCCGCTTCCTCGACAACAAGGATGCGGGACTGTCGATCATCCGCAGTTTTCCGCATTTGCGTGATCTGCAAGTCGAGGATCACTCCGCCACGCTGGAACTGGAGACGGATGAGGCGGGAGTTGCGGAGTTGCTGCGGCAGCTCGTCGCCGCCAAAGTGGGCGTGCGCAGCTACAGTGAGAAAGAGCCGACGTTGGAGGATGTCTTCATGCTGGTCACCCAGGGGCTGGTGACTTGAGTCCGTTCCGGTCGAGCAGAATGTTATCCGGCACACTCACGAAAGGGATTCCGACACGTGACGGACAAGATGCGGATTAGAAGTGAAACGAGCGCCGATGTCAGCGCCATCACCGAGGTCACGGTCGCTGCGTTCAGAACTCTGGCAATTAGCGATCATACGGAGCAATTCATCATTGCCGCGTTGCGTGCCGCAAAGGCGCTCACGGTCTCGCTCGTAGCTGAAATGGATGGACGCGTAGTGGGACATATTGCCTTCTCCCCGGTGACGATTTCCGACGGTTCCCCGAACTGGTACGGACTGGGACCTGTGTCGGTATTGCCGGAATGCCAGCGAAGGGGTATTGGCGGCGCGTTGATACAGGAAGGGATGTCGCGTCTGAAGGACCTCGGTGCCCGCGGATGCTGCCTCGTGGGGCATCCGGAGTACTACAGACGCTTCGGGTTCCAGAACGTCCAGGGGCTTGTCCATGAGGGAGTACCGGCAGAGGTCTTCTTCGCCTTGTCTTTGGATGGCCATATTCCGCAGGGCATCGTCGAGTTCCACGCGGGATTCACAGCAGATGGCCAACCAGAGGACGCAGGCGGCTCGCAATAGCCCGCGGCTGATCCTCGTCGTCAAGATGGGGGTGACGACACGGACTGCCGGATTTGATGCGGTTATCGCTGATACGCCTGGCAGGCTGCTTTTTCCTGCTCGATGGTCGTTTTTCCCTCGCAAATCACAAAGCGGGTCCTGTAGTCGAGCGGCTTGCCCTTGGCGAGCGGGAGAATCGTCCTCCCCGGAAAGGCCAACGAGATGCAGGTGGAGCCGTAGTAGCGGAAATTATTCGGAAAGAGCGGCGTAGCCTTCGACTCGAACATCATGACGGTCGTGAAGTCGGGTGTCTCGACGCCGGCGGCCGGGTACTTGCCGTAAAGCGCCATCCACGCGGCGTCGCCGAACGCTGCCCGATCGGACACCCTTTGCACGATCGCCAGATCGTCGCCTCGCCATTTGTCCGGATTCGGATGCACGGCACGGATCGAGAACTCCTTCACATGCGGATTCATCCGGACCGTCATTCCGCCGTAGCCGCCGTAATCGACTTTCTGGCGGCCGGCAATGGCGACACCGTCGACCAACGCCTCGAGCCTGACATCGACATCGACCGTGCGGCTCCGGGCTCCCGCCATCCCTGCGGTCTTGGAGGCACGAATCGTGACCGTCTCGTTCACTACGGCGGCCGGGTCATCGTCATAGCGCCAGACGTTCACCGCCTGAAGCACGGCCTCATCGGCGCGGACTTCCATTTTCGTGATCTTGACTGGATAAGCGCGGATTTTACAGACGGCCCAAAGGTCGCCGATCTTGTCATTGTGGCGGACCTCACACCAACTCCACCAGAGACTTCGGTGATGAAGATGATCTTTCGGGTAGTCGGCGGTGAGCGGCTCGCCGTGGAAACCGTACAGCGGATAGATGTAGTCGCTCCGCTCGCCCCCGTACCGGCTTCCGTCGGTAAAGTAGGCGCCGTCGTAAGGCGTGTCGCGCTTCCCGAAATGACTCGCCTGGACTCCGGCCGGGAGCGGAACCTCGCCGAAGCGATAGGTCAAGACCGGCCGACCCTGCTCGGTGATCGTGTAGCTCTGCGTCTCTTCATCCACGGAAAACGCCAGTGGCCCCGCCGCCGCGAAAAGTGGTGCCGGAACGAAAAACGCCAACAGCGCTACGATTCCGAGCCTGCGGTTGACCATTTGTCGATACTCCTCTCTCGCTTGATTCCGTGACCGGCCATGCTGACAAAGCGAACAGTCAGACTGTGCCCGTGCGTATTAGACGTACCGCACGGGTGTGACGTCAAGGATTCTCGGATGCGACGCGAGCTGTCTTCCCCACACGGAATTCCAACCGTCCCGGCCCATCCTGGCCGCAGTTGCCTCAAGGGTGCCTCGGCCAGTCGGCGGCTGTCCGCCTGAGGCCATCCTTATTCGCCCGACGCGGTTCGCTTGACGATCGGCAAAATTCGTTGCTCACACGACATGCAGCGCTCGATTTGTGCACCGCAGCGCCTGGTCGTCGTTGACGCGCCGCCGAACGCGTCTAGTACTCGCTCTTCTTCGCCGAGTCGAAACTTGCGCCACACATCTCCCTTGCCAACGTGATCATCCGCCGCTCTCGAACTGCCGTCGCGATTCGAATAGGAGCAGGAATAGGAGCAGGTGTCTGCTAATTTGTGATGCGATAGCGACAACTGCGTGGGGCTCGGGCTGGTCACGGAAAAGGTGGACTCGCTATTCGCGCCGAGAACCGGGTCGAGTTGAATCGTACCATCCCGGACGCGGCAGCAGCCGAGGCAGTGAACTGGCGAGCCGTCTGCGGCCCCAGGGGGCGCGATCCCGCCATCCCCTTGCCTCTGAAACCACCCGTACTAAGCACTCGGACTGTCCTCAAGACCCCGTGCACCTCCAGGTTCTGCACTGACAATCGAAGATTGCGAATAATCTCGAGATGGTGGCAGAGTCCTTGGACGGGACAGATGAAGGACAAAAAAATCGGATGACAAAAAGATCTCCTCTGCCGACTATTCTATTTGGCACCCCCTCTCCTTGTCCTTCACAACAGTGGCGATGGAACATCTGTCGCCGCTGCTGCTGAGCCCTTGGCGGTCTCAGCTACGCGGGCACGGCGGTCTCAGCTACGGCGGTCTCAGCTACAACTTCCGTTCATCTCACTTCCCGCTTCACGGTGAGTCTGGTTTCCCCTGGGTATATCCCAGGGGGACCACAACTGGCCAGCTACCTACCCGCCGACACTCCCTCTGGTTTCCCCTGGGTATATCCCAGGGGGACCACAACTGACCAGCTACCTGCCCGCCGACACCCCCTCCGGTTTCCCCTGGGTATATCCCAGGGGGACCACAACTGGCCAGCTACGACCGGCCCCCCACCGGTATGCGGCCGAGCCCAGCAGCAACCATTACACCGGCGTTGTGCCGAGGCCGCAGCGCAACCGCGTCTGGCGTTCGTGCCGCCTGATGCGCGCGAGGCTCAGCCGCAGTCGATTTCGGTCTCACCAGCGCGGCGGCTTGACGCGATCTCTGGGACTCGCTCAGGACCAGGGAAATGGGCCACAGGCAGAGCAAGAAGGGAACGCGAGAACGACACCTGAGAGATCGGTTGTTGCCGCGCCGAGGGATTAGCTCATCAACTCGTCGGAGTGCTGAGGTTCTTGGGCTCATCATAATACCACCGTATTGCGAATCGACTCGGCCTAACTCTGTAGAGGCATCCGGTGGTCGATATGGAGCGACTGGGCAGGAAACGGTTAAGATGGGGTTGTTGGAAGCCTACGGAAATCGAACGTATTACTGGGCTCGTTGTCCGAGGATGCGCCAGAACATGATTCGGTCACCATCTTCGGACTGTTAGCACTTGAAGCTCTGTGAGAGCGGTGCACAGGAGGGCGAACCGGCAGCATCCCCAACGGCTGTCGCCTGTGAATATGCACGTGGTTAAATTTCTCACGGGACGGAGACCGACGCGTCAATGGTTTCAATTCCGTATTCGCAGCATGTTGTGCGTGATTGCACTAGTTGCCGTCATCTGTGGATGGCCCCACTTCCGCCGGTACCATGCTGTCTGGCGGCTCGGAGATTGCGTTGGCGTCGTCCTAACGCAGCTTCCTGACGACGAACAGTCGCAAGTCGCTGACTGGATTCAGACCTGCGTTGGCTCGAACGGCGACGATCCTTCGTCAGACGATTTCCAGCAGAATTGGCTTGTACACAGATCGAGCGTACGGGGCACGGAGGGACGCCTGTACGTTCTCGAAATGCACCCAACGTTGTCCAATCCAGGTTCGTCATACTGCCGACTCCACATTGTCACTCATTGGGGACGCCTGATTCGGACAATTAGATTCAAAGTTGGTTACCGCGCTTGGCCGAAGACCGCCAGATTCGACGAATCAAAGCGCGACCTGCTGTGCTTGGTTGTTGAAACCTCGGGCATGTGGTCCGGGGAGACCCGACAATTCTATCGGATCACTGATAGTGATGTGGAGTTATTGCGCAGTGAACAACTCGACGGCACGATGAAAATGGGAAACGGTAATCTCTTCGACATTGACAATAAGCCGCCGGATTGGACTTCGTGGGAGGAGCTTCTCGTGGCCGACCGGGAGATCGACCAGTTGCGCGGGTTGGCGGCGTTCTGGTCCTATGACATCCAGCAAGGGCTCGGGGCCCGGGACAGGAAAAAGAGAGTGCCGGTCGATGTGAAGACGCGGTGGCGTCTTGACGAATTGTCGAAATCCAAAGATCCGTGGATTAGCGAGGAGGCGACCGCTGCGGTCCGGCTGCTAGCGAAATGGCAGCCTGATGCAGCTGCCACTGGTGGAGCTGGCGACCCAAATTGACCTGAGCCTGCCGCGCCCCGGTGCGTCTCATACGCATGGATAGTGGCGGCCAATGGACTTTCCGCTGCAAAGGGAACTGGGAACCATACGTTTTCTGGAAACGGCGTTTAACCACCCTTTGGTGTTGACACAGCCTCATGCCCCAGTAGGCCAGAAGAAGATGAGAGAATTGACTGCCGAGGAAGTCGAGAAGGAGATCGCCGTATCCGAAGCCGAACTCTGCGTACCCGATGGGCGTGCTACACGCCTGTGGGAACGGATACGCATTGACCCGGAGCAATGGTGTCAGGAGCAGTACCCCGGCAACGGCCCGTTCTGGGTCATCGGGGTCCTGGGCAGACGGTGCTTGTACCTCAACAGCGTTGAAGGCGGTTGGGGTTGGGGACGGTATGCGCGGTGGGGGCAGGTCAGCGAGTACCATTGGGAACAGCTCGACATACACCATGTGGTGTTCCAAACGCTGTTCGCAATCGATAACGGAGGCACGGGCTAACAACGGGCTCGAGGGAGACGGTTATCTCCCCCCGTCAACAACTCGTCGAAGTGGCCGGATATCTTGGGACTCGCCAGAATACCACCGTTTGATGACGACCCAACGCCATGACCCGGCGGAGGGGTTGAGAAGTCAATGGATGCTGCCGGGACGGAGGGGGATTAGAGTGATGGCGTCCCGGCTCTGCAACAAAGGCTGAGATTACGGGATGAACATGTTGGAAAAGTCGTTGGCTTTCATTTTCCGACCTGGCTCACAAAAATCCGTCCCATTCCCCGTTCGACCTTGACAAGCTTACCAGACAGCACAATCGGCGTGCGTTTGTCGAGTGCGATGGTCAGCGTCGCGTTCGCCTTGCACTCCCCGTCGGTAATCGGCTCTACCGAGAATTCGCCCTGCCAGGTGATTTCGGCCCGCGGCGGACAGAAAATCACATACGTGACCTCTCCGAAAGTGAAGGACCTGTACGCCAGCAACAGTTCGAGAACCTGTTTGTCGGAGAAGTCCGGCGAAGGTGGATCAAGGAAAGCGAGATTCGTGAAGAGGAAGCCGCCCCCCTGGTACCAGCGCGACGCCACTACGGACCACTCGTCTTCGCCGAGACCTCCTATCTTCATCTCCAGATTGTCAAACACCTGGACACTCAGTCCGGAGGGATCCTTCACGCTTCGCGGCGCATATTTGCCCAGCAGTTCGTCGGTCAACCGGCCACTCGTCCCGCCTCCCGGCGATCGGACGACTACAATCCAGCCCCGCTGTGCCGCAGGCCCCTTTGAAGCCTTCACCTCATCTCCCCGTACACTCGCACTCACCAAGAGCACTGCCGTACATACGATTGCCCGAATCATTGGCGATACCTCCTCCGCTCCTTAAAGAGACGGTTCAGATTCACGGGGTCCTGACGTTCGTTGTGGCCACCGGAACCCCACTTCGGTAGCCGGATGAAGCTGAGTTTTGTTGCGAGACGGGCCGTGTCAAACGTCCCCGGTCCGACAGACCGATGCGCCGCAGACTAACGCGCCCGTCAGTACGGTTGGCAGTACTTCGGGTCAAAGTCATCTGGCAGTAGTGGGCGACCCTTGGTGACATGCCGAAAGTGCCAGGCAGACCGTACAGCGCCCCAAGCCCCGTGTTGTGTCCACACGTTCCGATCGTCGAGTAGTTGCCTCAATGCTGCGGCGGACTGGTCCGTACGGTTAAGAGCCAGAGCATAGATCGCCTCTCGGCGAGCCGGGAACCGAGCGTCAACATCCTGCTGTGCCAACGCGACAAGGCGCGCAATGAATCGGTCGTCAGGGTAGAGTTTGGCGGCTGCCGCTCCATCGGCCCAAGCATGAGGATGCTCCGGGGCAAGGGAGACAGCGATCAACGGCTTGATCTCGTCTTCTGTGCAGCCCCGGTGATACAGCACCCACATCAGACCGGACCACATCCCCCGTTTCGCAGCGGCATCAAGCAGAGCCTGTGTAATGCCCCGGTCCTGCGGTAGGTAGTACAGCAACCCCTCGTTTATCCAGTAGAGACTGGCGTCGGTGCGATATGCCTCTTCGATGAGGATCGCGGCGGCACGTCGATCGCCGGTGAAAATTAGTCTGCGGATCAGATCGGTCCGGTCGCTGCGACCCGTGGCGGCCGCGAGCTGCCGACCCAGGTCCTCCACGTAGGCCCCCAGTTCGGTGTCGCTGCGTGGCAAGATCGAGATGGTAAAGGGAGGCAGCTCGATACACAACTGCAGGTCCAGTATCCTCGGCATCCACATCTCGTCCCACTCCGCTTCCGGCCGTGGCCCCAAAGGAACGGCCGTTGCGGCGAGCCACGACTGCGTCACAATGGGCCAGTCCTTAAAGTGCCGATCTGCGGACCCGCCGGGCAGGGCCAAGGTGCCGGGGTGCTGGGTGCACACGACGGGCACGATCCGGTAACTGCCAGGTTTCTGGAGGACAGCCCAACGGTTTACCGCGATCGTCTTCTCCAGGGACATCCCCACGCCTAGATTCACCAACCGTCCGAAGAAACCGAGACTACTTGCAGGCCCCGCAACAGGTTGGTCCGCGAGGGGGTCAGCCACGAGGCTGCCGAATTCATCATAGACCTTGAAGCGGAATGCACCCCATCCGCCATTCCGATCCGGTTCCCGATCTATGAAGGTCGGGTAAGGTGACGACTGGTTTGTGATGACAAAAGTGACCGGGATTGCATCTCCAACTTTCCACTTCTGTCGTTCACATCGCGCTGCCACGCCGATTCCACGTAACGAGTCCGTAGCACTTACCTCGATGGCGGTTTCCGCTGCCAATGGACGCGCGGCTTTCGGCGACTCTTCAGCGATGACCCACGCTGCATGGCGATCCATTGGCGTCTGCTTCTGCCCGGCTGGCGAACCGATGGCGGAGGCCAGCCAGATTGTCAAGGGAATAAGCATCGCACTCACACCCGCGAGCCACCAACGCGCGTCGTCGCGCGGATGGGGAAGCCCGAGGATATTCCTGACGCGGCGAAGCAAGAGCATCCGGTGGCTTGCCATGCCCATGGTGACCAGAGATTGGGATTCCGTCAGACGCATCTGCCCGAGTTGCTCGAGCGCGGATGCATACGCGATTCGTTTGCCCGTCGCCGCTACGGCACATTCATCGGCGCACAATTCGCGCTCACTACCCAAATTGCGAGAGAGCCACCATACCGCAGGATGGTAGAACAGCAGCGTCTCCACCGTCCGTTGCAGGAGATTCGCCCACAAGTCGCCCCGCCGAACATGGGCCAATTCGTGTGCGATGACCGCCTCCAGCACGTCGGGCGTCATTTCCGCCAGCCAGGAGGCAGGAATCAGGACCAAGGGACGCCACAGTCCCGTGACGATGGCCGTGCGGATTCGCTGCGACAGGCAGACTCGACAATGGCGAATCACGCCTAATCGTTTGAGGAGAGTCTCAACTACCTGCCCTAACTCGGGCGGAATCCTACGTGTGTCGTATTGGAGCCATCGGACATGTAGCCAGTTGGCTAACAGCCGCAAAGCCAACACCAACACGCCGGCAATCCACATGACCAGCCCATACGGCAGTGCGGCCTCGACACACTGGCTGACTCCTCTCCTCCAGCCAGATACCTTGGGGGCGATGACAGAAGCTTCAAAGCCAGTTCCGTTCGCGCCGCTGCGCGGGGGCGATGCCGACAGTTCGTTAGATCCCAACACGGCAGCGTTCTGTTCGCCTTTCGCGATGCCGGCCGGTGGCAATTCGTACTGTAGAACGACCGGGCTAGACTCTGGCACCAATACGTGCGAGGGGCTCGTCGCACCGTGTCCAAGGGACGACGCCAATTCTGTCGGCCGAGGGACCTGCACATGCCAGAAGGTTGCCAAGGGACACAAGGCCATGGCAACCAGGCCAGCCAGGTTAACCGCGTAGCGACTCGTGGCTCGTCGTGGACGGCAGACCCACATCAATGCCAGCACCACAACCGCGACCGCGACGCCTTCCCACAGGAAGTGCAGCAATGTCCACGTGAGACGTTGCCACAACGGTCCACTAAGAAGGTGCAGAATTGACATTATTGCCTCCTCGGCTTCTCGCGAGCTGCTCGGTGTTGACGAATGACCTCTGCAATCTCGTCCATTTCTTGAGGCGAAGGACAGCAATGATCCAAGACCTGCAGAACCAGTGCGCCCGGAGACCCGCCGAATGCTCGGTTGACCAGGTCGCGCACGAGTTGCTTCAGGGCCTGCTCCCGCGCCACGTTAGCTTTGTAGACGAACGCCCGCCCTTGTGTGTGGCGGATGAGCAGTCGCTTGTCCGTCATGGCACTCAACAAGCTATTCACGGAGGTGTAGTGTCGCTTTCGCCGTTCGTTGAGCAGTTCCCAGACCTGACGAGCGGTACAAGGACCGCGGGCCCAGAGAATGCGGAGAACGGCCAGTTCGCCGGGTGTCGGATGGGCGGACGGAGGTCGGGACACGGTGGATTCTCCTGCTATCTCATGACACAGCCGCAGGTACATCGAATTCATTCTATGGTTTTTGCCATACTTGTCAATGGGTTACACCATAGATAGGGCGATTCGTCGCGAACACAACGAATTCACGAGCATCAAGTGCGTAGCCTCACTGGCGTTGTGGGGCTCGGCCGCCGATCTCCACGGGCAGCGGGCGTCTTCTTATCCTTTGCCGTCACTCCGATCGACACGACAAGGCGGTTTGGCTGTCAATCCTCATGACTTGATTCGCAACTGCCGAGGAAGAACATGTGTTGATGACCACGCTTTTGGACGAAGAACTCTACCCGGCGTCAGAACTGATTCCGTTGTACCATGAACGCTGGGAAGAAGAGATGACCTTCGACGAGCAAAAGACGCACCAAGACCCACGGCGTGCTACGAAGCCTGCACACTTGCGGAGCGAAACACCAGCAGGCGTCGTGCAGGAAATGTACGCTTTATCGCTCGCACACTTTGTGATTCGCGCCTTGATGTTTGAAGCCTCCGAGGCGATTGGTCTGGATTCGGATCGGCTTTCGTTTACGGGATGTTTCCAAATCCTCAAGTGCCGATTGCCGGAATGTGACACTCGGACGCCGCAAACGTTTCAAGCATGGTACGACGGATTGATTTGGGAGATGCAACAAGAGAAAATCGAACCTCGACGCAATCGAATCAATCCACGCGTCATCAAACAAAAGATGTCAAAGTGGAAAAAGAAACGCCCCGAACATCGACCCGCACCCAAACTAACGAAAACCTTTGCTGAGTCTGTGGTTATGATTCGTTAAACGGTATTGGGCCTAACCCGGCAGAGGCAGGCGAAGGTCCATGTGGAGTGGCGGGGCGGCAGCAAGTAAAATGGGGTTTTTGGCGTGCGGTAACAAACGAAGGTTTCTTGCCGACGCCTTTCGACATCGCGGCGGCGTCCCGAGACGAATTAGCTCCATGCAAACATGTCGAAAACGCCATCCCAAGCTGAAATTCACCAGTTACTAGCAGCGATTAGTAACTTGCGGGATATTCCGAAGATCGCCTTCGCAGCCCGTTTTTCGTCGGAATTTGAACAGTCGCTATCTCGACTGATAACGGACGCTGCCAGGGAACTCCAGGGCACGGACACGACAGCGGCGCCTGACGTGCGAGTGGTCTACTCAAATTACCTTTCTCGGTGCAGGGAGATTGTCCGCGAAGGCATCTCCAAGTTTGAATTGGGCAGAAACTCACTGGTGGGAAATGCAGATCTTTGTGAGGCAGAACATAGACGTATTGTGGCCGGGCGGTGTCCATGGTGTGGAAGGGATGTGGATTGTGCCGAGCGTTCTTGAGTTCCGCTCGCACCTTCATGTACTTCTGCTTCCATTTGTCCCGAGCCAACCGAAATGAGCGAGCCAAGATACGATTGGGGCTGCGGAACCGCCGTTCGTTGCAGGCGGTCGCGGCACTGTCTTCTGGAGTGGCTGTCATGAGATCATCCCTGACGAAGAGTTTGAAAACTGGGCAGCGTTGAAGTGAAACAACAACGACCCCCAAAGACAACCCCATTCTTGCCCCAAAGAGCAAATTTGGCTTCGCCTAGCACTGGCCCCCCGGCAGTGCCCCCAGAGCGACGTTCAACAACTCATCTCTGCGTGGGTTTCTGAATTGCGGCGAGAACTGGAGGTTTCACGGAGGCACCCCAGCTGGGCCACTCCCGACGCGCGGTTGCCCGTGAGTAGGAATATCGCCTTGGTCGTTGACACGCGGTCGGTGTTGCGGGACCAAAGAAAGGCGAAACGGCTTGGTGGGCCGATTGGGTTTGCGTTGCTATTTTGCAGAGGTTATGATTGCCCCCCGTCCGGTGGTCAATAATCTTCTCCGTCGGCACGGGAGTGATGGCCCGAGGGACCCATTGGCATAGCTCGGAGGCGTTTTATGAAACTGCGAATCATCGCAATCTTAGTCTGTGGTTGCATGGGCCATGGAATCGGACAAGCGGAGCCAGTCCGTGTTTCATTGGAATGGGTCGAACTGGACTGCACGAAATGCCCGGAGCTGGCCGCGCTTCCAGCCCAAGGAAGATCAGATAGCCATCGCACATAGGGGCGATCCCAAGTTTGCCGATTTGGAGAAGAAAGCAGCCAAGTGGGTGCTCGTGCACGATGTCGAGTACATTGAGCCGGGGACCAAGGCCAAGCACTCAACTCGGATCGGCGAAGCGACGTTCGATCTTGAGTTAGCGATCCGGTTGACAGAGAACGTGGTCTACGAAGCTGCCCTGAATGCCACGAGGTCTCAAGGGGCAAGGTTGCCTGCCTCAGTGAAGCCCGGAACTCATCTCACTCCGGCACAAATGAAGGGAATTCAGAGACACAGCATGGCATTCAGGCTGGGACTGTTGCCCGGCCAAAGCATGGCGATCGGGGGCTTGGCAAGAGCTGGCGACGTAACCAGGAACAAGTCCAGCTCGAAGATGTTGGTCCTAATCATTGGACTTGAGAAGCCGGAAGAGGCAAAACGCGTGTCGGAACGTCATTCGATGGACAGTCTGCGGTAATCCGCCCGCCAAATCGCGGTCAACAGACCGTGGTCAGTGGTGTCTGCTTCGCGCCTCACATTTCGCGCGACTGTGTTGCCGACCGTCGATTCCTGGTCGTTCGCAGCATGGCTCAAGCTGCCGTTTGTTCGACGTGCGAGCAGATTGGGCGTACCTGCTGATTCGGGAAAAACGACGGAATTTCGAGACATTGCGGGCCGGCCAGCGGCAGCCAAGTGACGTTCAAATTCGCTGTGCAGTTTCGCCAGTCTTGAAACCGTTTCCCGCGAGCCAGTCATGTTCAGTTGGGTGGTTGTCAAAAACTGGTACCTGCCCACGGTCAACAAGCTGCGCTCGGTCGTCCGACCGTCCATTTCGATATCCTGCTGGTTGAAAAAGACCTTAGGAGTCTGGCTTTTCTCCGTTGACGTTCGACCTGGGAGGCGTCAGTTGAGGATCGCACGCCCATCACGAAACAGATGCGTGCCAATCAGGAATATCGCATAGGCCGAAAGCCGATCACCCACTGGTTTCTCGGCTACAGGCACTTTCCAGACCTCCTTGTCTTGGTAGGTGACACGCAGTTCGTCCATGTTCATACGGGCCAACGCGAAATGCCAAGCGCTCTTGATCGCCCGACATGCGAGTCTCGATGATTAGCCACACTTCGGGATCGGTTCCCTCGACGAACGCGAACAGCGCTCCGTCATGCGGCTGACCAACCTGGTTTTCGTACTGATACACTGGCTGCTCGAGCAAACGCAGTCTGCGCTCGACACCCGTGAGATCTCCAGTGCGAGAGTCCACCAAGACGGCGGCAAACGATCGAGCCAGCGCACGCAGTTGCCGCAACCGCGCAGACGGTGTTGCGGCTGGTGGTGGAGCTTCTGGCAGCAGCTTAAACGCAATGCCGGCTTCGCGGGGCGACCAGAACGTATTTCCTCTGTTCGCCATGGTCAGCCCGGAATCAGACAGAGAATGCAGCTCCAAAGTGGAACCCCACGCGGGAACAAACCCGTGATAGCACGACGCCACGACCTCCGGACGATCGCCATTGGTCCATACAAACACCTCGCCATACACGCTTCCCACCGTCGGGTTCGACCAACGTAGAATGGGGCTGGGATGCAGCTTCAATCGTGCGCCACTCGCATCATCCCGAACTACGTTGCAGCTCTGAGCCGTCTCCAATGCCATTTTGGTAACGGCCACTCTCCTTTCTTTTTCCATGTCGGCGGAGTCATCGGCGGGATCATCGACTGCATCATCATTGGGTGGTATGGCCACTGCCAAAGCAAGAACAAGTCTCGCGACAAGCATGTTGTGATCTCCCGGGACGGCGATCGGCTGCAGTGATTAGCGGCAAGCTATACTCCATGCTGAATTGATTGTCCATTCTGTGGACTCGTCCGTCAACATAAGGAGTTTCTACATTAAGAGCCGAAAGTAAGAAGGTGTGAAAAGCGAGTGGGAAAGTCGCAAGATACGTGCGCGAACGGTTGCTTCAGGGGCGGCACCGGATAAGAATTCCTGTTAACTTCATCGAGTGTCCAAGCACAATGCTCCGTATACGTTCATTGACTCGTCCTCTCTTCGCCTTTCCAGCCGGGGGGCGGTAGACAGCAGCCTCCTATCCTGGCTATTCGCCGAAGTCAACCGCTCCGGCGAGTTGATTGACCCGTCCTCGCCAAGCATGTAGATTGAGACGCGGGATGTTCCTCCGTGGACCGTAGAAGGCAGGGCGTTGGGCCAACATTGCTTTGGCAAAAGTTCGTTTTGATTCGACCATCGGTAAATCACGATGACGTCACTGTTGATCGTCTGCTTCCTGGCGACTGCAGCGGGCCAAGCACCCGATGTGGAGCCGCCAGCGTCCGCCGCTAAGCCATCGATTTCCCCCGCGGCGTCGGAGAACCCTGTTGGAGAAGGCCCGGGCAAAGAGCCAACTCGCGATGCCGGCACTCGGCGAGCCTTGGTCCTGTGCGGCCATCCGGGCACGGAGGTCTTCCGCGAAGCCTATCGTCAAAGTGCGGAGAAGATACACGACGCACTTCTAACGCGATGGGGATTCCGCGCCGAGCATGTGTGGGTCCATTACGGAGTCGATCCGGATCCAGAAGCCGCCCTCAAGCGGGTCGGTTTTCGGGGACCAGCAACGCGCGAGGCCATCGTCACGGACGTTGCACAACTTGAGCAATCCCTGGCTCCGAACGATACACTTTGGGTGGTTGTGATCGGCCACAGTCATTTCGATGGTCGTAACGTGTTCTTGAACCTGCCGGACCGGGACATGAGCCAATCCGACTTTGGCAAGTTGTTCGAGAATCTGAAATGTCGCGAGCAGGTGTTCTTCATTACGGTGCCCGCGAGTGGCTTTTTCACCCCCAACCTGTCCGCCCAAGGCCGCGTCGTCATAACCGCCACGGAGGCTGATGCGGAGACGAACGAGGCGATTTTTTACCAACACCTGGCGAAGGTGCTGGCTGATCCGCCGACCATGGCCGACTTCGATCGTGACCGGGACGGCCGGATCACGTTGCTGGATTTGTATTTGACCATCGTCCGACGAGTGATAACTGACTATCACGATAACGAACTCATCCCAACGGAACACGCATTGCTGGACGACAACGGCGATGGCCGCGGAACCGAATTGCAGCTTGACGATCTGGAACAAGAACTGGGCGGCCGGGCCTTCCGGCGGCCCCTACGTGTCGTGATCCGTCCGCCCGGCGACGGTGCATTGGCGGCTTCGATCTTATTAGAGAGCGAAGAGCAGAACCCGAAGAACAACAGCGCCAACGGGCCGGCATCGAATACTGATCAGGAGAAAACAGAGTCACCAGACTAACTGCATGTCTGTTTTCTTTGTTGCCTCGCTGCCAAGAAAATCTGCGACGATCCGAGGTAGCTCTTATGACATCAGCGAAGAATACGCCCCCCGGTGCCGCTCCCGACACGTCCAGTTCGGCGGCAGCGGTGCCAACCCTGCGGGACGAGGACGCGGCCATCGTCGCGCGATTACGTGACGCGCACACGAAAGTGAAAAAGGAGATGGCCAAGGTGGTGGTTGGCCAACAGGAGATCATCGAGCACCTGCTCATTGGGCTCCTGTGCCGCGGCCATGTTCTTCTGTTGGGTGTGCCGGGGCTGGGAAAGACCCTCATGGCGCGGACGCTCGCCCACACGCTCGACCTCGAGTTCCGCCGCGTCCAGTTCACACCCGACTTGATGCCTTCGGACATCACGGGAACGGACGTCATCGAAGAAGATCCCGAGACGCGGCGGCATAGAATGGAATTCATGCCTGGGCCGATTTTCGCGAACTTCCTGCTGGCCGACGAGATCAACCGCACCCCGCCCAAAACGCAAGCTGCCCTGTTGCAGGCGATGCAGGAACAGGAGGTTTCCGTCGGCCGAAGAACCCATCCGCTGAAGCCGCCGTTTTATGTTGTTGCCACGCAGAATCCGATCGAAATGGAGGGAACCTACCCGCTGCCGGAAGCGCAGCTGGATCGCTTCATGTTCAACGTTCGAGTGAAATACCCTTCGCTCGACGAGGAAGTACAAATCGTCAAAGGCACGACCAGCACCACCACTGCCAAGGCTGCACCGGTACTGAACGCCGACGAGTTGTTGCGGCTGCAAGACCTGCTTCGAGGCGTGCCCATCGCTGATGACGTGGTTCGTTATGCCAGCCGACTCGTCGCGACCTCTCGACCAGGCGAATCGCCGCCTATCGACAACATTCACAAGTACATCTCCTACGGTGCCAGCCCTCGCGCATCGCAGTACCTGGTGCTGGGCGGCAAGGGACGCGCGATCCTGGCCGGCCGCTATCACGTTGATTTCGCCGACATCCGCGCGTTGGCTGCGCCCGTGCTGCGCCACCGCATCGTGTTGAACTTCCATGCCCGCGCCGACGGGATCGACACCGATGAGATCGTACGCCGTTTACTGAAAGCCGTCCCACAGGAGGAGAAATGAAATCGGACGGTTTGGCGAACCGTCATCAGGGATTTGTTTAGTTTGTCTCGGCGGAAGGTACAAGAGCCGATGAGCCTCGACACGCGGCAATTGGTCGACCCGGCGTTTTTCTCCCGACTGGAGAGCATCCAGTTGCGGGCTCGGTCAATCGTCGAGGGCTTTCTCCAGGGACTGCATCGCAGCCCGTATCTCGGGTTCAGCGTCGAGTTCTCCTCCCATCGGGAATACGTGCCGGGCGACGATCCAAAACATGTCAACTGGCAACTGTTCGCCCGCAGCCGGCGGCTGTACGTCAAGGAGTACAGTGCCGATACGAACATGAATGTCTATCTGCTATTGGACGTGAGCGGGTCGATGGAGTGCGCCAACACCGGGCGCAGCAAGCTGCACTACGGCTCGGCCTTGGCTGCGGCACTGGCTCACCTGGCGCTCAAGCAACATGATGCTGTAGGGCTGACTCTACTGGCCGACGCGGTTGTCGGACACGTTGCCGCCGCGGGCAAAACCTCATCAACTCGACGACATTCTGTGCTTGATCGCGGCTACATCGGTTCGTCCGCCGTCAGATGCCTCGAAGGCTCTGCATCAGGCTGCCGAACTGGCCAACCGTCGCGGCCTGGTCGTGATCATCAGCGACCTGTTCGACGAGATCCCCGCGATCATCCAGGGTCTGGAGCACTTGCAGTACCGCAACCACGAGGTGCTGATCTTCCAGATTCTCGACCCATGGGAGCGTGACTTGCCGCTGGATGGCAATATCCGTTTCCACGACCTGGAAACCGGCCAGGAGATCGTCACCCAGGCCGACGGTATTCAACAGGCCTACCGACGGGCCTTCCACCAATGGCGGGAGGAAATTGACACCGAGTGTCGAAGTCGCGGGATCGACCGCGTGGAACTGACCACCGCGGACCCGCTCGATCAAGGGTTGCTCGATTACTTGGTGAAACGTTCGAAATCTTACTGAGGCACTTGCACGATGGGCTTCGTTCAGGCTGGATTCCTCGCCGCGATAGCCGCAGTTGCCGTACCGATCATCATCCATTTGGTGTTCGGGCAGCGTGCGCGGCGCGTGGACTTGGGGACGTTGCGGTTCCTGAGAATCTCGCTCAGCCAGAACGCGCGGCGCAAGTGGCTGAAACGATGGCTGCTGCTGGCTCTGCGCATCGGTGCGGTTTTGCTGTTGGCTGTCCTCTTTGCCCGGCCGTTCCTGGTCGCGTTCCAGCGTCAGGGTGACGACCGGTTGGTCGTCCTGCTTGTGGACCATTCAGGGAGTATGGGCTTGAAGAGCACGCGAGGACGTTTGCTGGATTTGGCCATCGACCAGGCAAATCACATTCTCGACCGGTGCGGCACGGGCACGCAGGTGAAACGGGCCTTCTTCGGTCATGCGGTGCTGCCTATCACGGATGGAAATGACAGAGACGGATCCTGGGCGTTGCCGGGCGATGCGGAGACACCGATAACCTGCCAATCGACTACTGACTATGGCGCCGCCATGGCCTGGGCACGTGACATTTGTCTGCAGTCAACGCGCACGCACAAGGAGATCTATCTGCTGACCGATCTGCAACGTTGCGGTCTGGGGCACACGCCCGCCGAGCCGATCCCCAGCGATGTGCGGGTCCACGTGATCGACCTCGGCCAACCGTACCCTCAAAATGTCGCCGTGACGCGAGTCACGCCCTCGGGGAAGATCGTGCCCGTCCTCACGAACCGATCACCGTCAACGCCACGGTTCTCAACGCCAGTCAGTTCACGCTCAAGGAACTGCCCGTTGTCCTGCACCTGCAGCACGACCAACGACAGCGCAACTGGCGAAGCCAAGTGAACTTAGAGCCCGGCGCCAGTGACACCATCGACTTCGAATTGCCCGAGTTAGATGAAGGGCTGTGGCAGGGTTACGTCATGACCGAGCTGGACGACGAGCTGCCGTTTGACAATCGTCGCTATCTGGCGGTGCTTGTCGCGCCGCCGATCGAGGTCTTGACGGTTGATGGAGACCCGACACTTCTGCGAGTCACGTCGGAAACGTACTTCTTAGCGGCAGCCCTGCGTTTGGCTCCGCCCGACGAGACCTATGCCGAAAGCCCGTATCTGCCACGCGTGGTATCCAACCAGGATGACGTCCGTCTGCCAGACTTCGGGAACGCGGCTGCGGTTGTGTTGGCCAATGTGCCCCACTTGGCGGAGGCCGATGCCGGCCGTCTGGCTCGCTTTGTCGAGGCGGGAGGCGGACTGCTGATCTTCGCGGGTGATCGTGTCGAACCCGACAACTACCGGCAGCTTGCAGCGGCGGGAATTCCCCTCGGCCGATCCGCCGGTCCGCGGCCCGCGTCCGCGCTGCCCTGGCGACTGGGAGACTGGGACCGGGAACATCCCGTGTTACGGCCGTTTGACGATCCGCAGTACGACAACCTTCAGCGGCTGGCGTTTCGTGACTTCACGGAAATCGAACCAGCCGAGGGAACAAAGGTGTTGGCCAGGTTTCAGGACGGCAGCCCGGCCTTGCTCGAACGCCCACTGGGCCGCGGGAAGGTTCTCTGGTTCGCATCCACCTGCGACCGAGATTGGAGTGACTGGCCGCGCTCGCGGCTCTTCGTGCCGTTGGTCCACCAGATGCTTGGCTACTTGGTCGGGTTGACCGAGGGCGGCCCGATTCGCGCGCGTCAGACGGACGAGTTCGGACCGACCGAGCTGGCCCCGGAACCCGGCGTTTTTGACCATGGCAGCTACCATGAGATCATTAACGTCGACCCACGCGAATCGGAAACCGACCGCACGACAGTCGCCGACTTGGCAGGCTATTTCCAATTCGATCCAGCCGGTGAGAAACCGGACACCGACGCGGAGTTCACCGCGGCGGGCGTTGGGAGCGGTGAACTGCGTCAAGATGAAATCTGGCACTGGGTTTTGTTGGCCCTCATTGCCATGCTTCTGGTGGAAGGCTTCCTAGCCAACCGCACGACTGTATAGAGCGCAGGAAACGACAATGTTTAGGGGGGAGCAGCAACGAGCTGAGGTTCTGGCTCCGAACGTACAGGAACGATCCCATGCAACGACCAGTGGAAAAATCTCCCTTTGTGCGTCGTTTTGACGCGGTGTGCGCGGCGGTTCTCCGGATGCGTATCACGCAGGGCATCTGTTGGGGTGTGTTCATCGCCGGCTCCGCGCTGGTGACGTTGGCCGCTGCCGATTACGTGTGGGAACTACCACGCAGTGTCCGGGTGGCCGGGCTGGCCGTGGCGATGGTGGTGGCGCTGATGGTTGCCGCTGTCGGCGTTTTCGGTCCGATTCTTTGGTGGAGCCGACCACGGACTGCCAAGGAGCTTGAGTCCCAATTCCCGCAGCTTGGGCAGCGAGTGCGGACCGTCGTGCAATTCTCCGGCTGCGATTCCCAGAGTGTCTCCCGTGAGGGCGTCAAACCTGGCCTGGTGGCGGCGTTGGAAGAAGAAACCGACTTCCAGGCACAACCTCTCGATCTGCGCGAGATTGTCCCCCGGCGGCAGCTGATGGTGGCCGCTGTCCTTGCCACGATACCAGTGGTTCTGGTTCTTGCCGGCCTGCTGCTGGACTGGCAGTGGCGATGGGCGATTTGCCGCGCCCTGCTCAGCAATCGGCCCTATACGACACTGGCCGTGAAGCCCGGCGATGTCTTGATCGACCAGGGCCACGACCTCACGCTCTTGCTGACCCTGAGCGGCCGAGTCGATCGCCAGGTTTCTCTCTTGACGCGAAAAGTCGACGACCCAGACGCTCCCTGGCAACAGGAGGAGCTGAGCACAGAAGACATCCGTCATCACCGGGCGGACGACCGCCGCGTGGAATATGCGGTCACCATGGACAACGTGACCGTTCCGCTCGACTACCGCTTTTGCGTGGGGTCGATCCAAGACGAATCACACCATATCACGATTCGTTATCCGCTGGCACTCCAGAAGTTCGAGGCTACGCTGACGCCGCCACGCTACACCGGCCTGAGCCCGAAAACCGTCGAGGGGGGGGACCTGGCGGTGATCGAGGACAGCGAGATCGCACTTCTCTTGGAGTTCGACCGTGAGTTACGCGAAGCGTACCTGCTGGTGAGCGATCCGCCGTACCAGGCCAAGGACGGCAGCGAATCGCCGCCGCCGGTCCGCGTTCCCTTACAGCCGGGCCAGGATGGATTGGTAGCCACGCTGCGGCTCCGCGAGGACAAGGTCTACTCGATCGTGGCAACGGCTCGCGAAGGCGGACCGTTGCCCGAAAACCAGTATCGCATCCGGATCCGCGAGGACCAGTCGCCTCGCGTTCATTTTGAGGACCCACCCGAAGCTTGGGAGGTGAATCCGATCGCGGAAGTTCCCATGCGGATTCGCGTTGATGACGACTTCGGTGTGAGCAAGGCAGGCATCGTGCTGCAGATCGACAACGGGAATGAAGAACGGTTGCTGACGAAAGAGTACAGCATCAACGTCGAGCCGGACGCTGATGGCAAGATCCAGCTGACGACTCACGCCGCGTTGGAAGAACTTCTATGCCTGGAGAAGTTCTCACTCACGGAAACCAGCGCGGTGACCTACTACGCTTACGTCGAGGACAACTATCCGGAGAAGCCGAAGCGAGGGGAGACCGACCTGCGTTTCATCGAAATTCGTCCGTTTCAGCGATTCTTCAAGTTGGGGGGCACGTGACAGGGCGGCGGCCGGTGCGTCACGCTCGAAGAGCTGATCGCCCGCCAACGGTTCAGTCTGAATCGCACGACACGTATCATTCGGCAAGGTCACTCCACGTCACCAGATGAGCGGACGCTCGACCAATACGTCACGTTCGAAGAGCTTCTCGCCGACGCGACACTGGCTTTGGCAGAGGGGCTCGAGAGCATCGGCAACTTTCGCTGCAAATTCCTCTACGACGCGGAAACGGAAATGCGCGGGAGCATCGACCGTCTCCGCGCGGAGGAGTTCGCGCCGGCTGGCCAGCGTCAGGGTGAAGCCCTTGTCATGTTGATCAAGGCCCGCGACGAATTGCGCGGCGTCTTCGGGCAAAGCCCGGCGGCCGCGGCATGCCAGCAGTTTGACCGCGAACAGATGCAGAAACTCCGCAAGCCCAAGGATGAGGATGAGCGGGCGGAGATGCTGGCCAGCAAGCTTGAAACATTGGCTCAGGAAGAGCAGTTTGTCTACGAGACCTTGGGTGGTTTGCCGTGCGAACAGGGTAGCCCCAGCAACCTGTCCGCCAATGCGCCCAGTTCGACCGGTTCCGCGAAACACGAAGAGGAGTCTTCCGAGTCATCCTCCAAGGGTCAACAAGATACTTCCGGACAGCAAGCGGGCCCGGAAGGGGCCTCTGGAGAACAACAGGGAAGCCGGCCAGTGGCTGGCGACGACCAGCAGCCATCGGCTGGTCGGGGCGGCGAAGGCAAGGAAGGAGCCGGCAAGCCACTTGATCGCCGGCAACTGGAGCAGCGCCAATACGAGATCGTCTTAGATGCTCATGAAGTACAGCGGATGATGGCGGGCCTCGATAGCAGGACCGAGCTGGCCGAAAGCCGCATGGCACGGAGTACCCAGCGCGCTGAGGATGTGTCCGGTGCACTGGCGCGGCGACACGGACGACGCTCGGGACGCTGCCGGCGAGGCGAGCGGCCTGTTCCAAGAACTGGCACGGCACGTGGCAGGCCTGAGCGCCCGCGATCTGGCCGGTCAGATCGGAGCCGCCCGCGACCTGTCGGCGGAGTTGGCAGAGCGTCAGCGCGCCTTGGCGGGCCGCTTTGGCGAGGAGGCACCACCGGGCGCGCCGAGCCAGGGCCCGACGGGCAAGGTCAATCGGGGTGAGCAGGGCGCCGACGGTCAATCGGCATCGCGAACTGGCGAAAACGACCAGCCATCCTCTCAGCAGGGTCAGGGACAGACAGGCAGTGGCCAAGGTGACTCTGGGCGCGGCAAGGGCATAAGCGACGAGGGATCACGAGGTTCGGGCGACGGTGGGCCCGGCGATTTGACGGATGACTCCGCGCGACTGGCCGAGAGCGGTCGCACGCTGCAGGATCTCCTCGACGCTCTGGCCCGCGACGCGGATGCGGATGGGGAGCTCATCGCGAAGATCACGATCGTGCGGGAACATGCCGGCGTGGGGGGCCTTGTCGGACGGATGGAGGCGATAGAGCGACGCCTCCGCGACCATCAAATTGTCGGCGTCGAAGCCGAAGCGTGGGAGGTGGCTGACCGGCTTGAAGTGCTGGCCCACGAACTCGACGCGATCCACGGCGCAGTCGTGGCACCGCAATTGAGCCGATTGATCGCCATGGAAAAGCGAGCCGCTGAACTCCGAGAACGACTGGGGAAACTGACCTCCGACGCGGAGATATCCCAATGGCATCTCGACGCCCAAACGTTGTTGCAGGAACTGGAAAAAATCGGTACCGGCAGTCCTGCCGCCGAAGCATTGCGCGAAGCGATGAGCGACGCCGGCTGGGGCACGTCCCGATCACGCTGGGGATGGGACTATGCGGCCAACAGCGTCCTGGGCGGTTACCATTACGGCGCTCCATCGGCTTATTACGATCGTATCACCCAGGTGGTCGAAGACATCCAGTTCAAAGCACGGGACTTGCTGTTGCGCGACCTGATGGCCTCCGGCGAAGAAGCCGTCCCACCCCAATACGAAAAGCTGGTCGAACGCTACTTCGAAGTCCTTTCCCACGAGCGGGGATCGGAATAGCAAGGCCTGGGGCTGTGAGTCACAGGATGTCACATGCGTGAGTCTTGGGCGGTTTTAGCTGCGATTTGTCCCCTGTGTGAAAACCCTCATGGAAACCCAGACGACGTTCAACCTGCTATCGCCTTTCTCCCTGGCACACGTGGTCTTGTTGACGGTTGCGGCAGTGGCCTTGCTTCTGATGGCGCGTGTGCTCTTCGGTCCGCCCCTCGGTCCGTCACGACGGCCAGGACTTTGGATCCTTCGCGGACTTATCCTGCTAGTGCTCGTGGCGATGCTGGCCAACCCGGTCCGGGTTGATCGCTCGACGGGGAGGCTGCGGCGCTGCGACGTATCGTACTTGCTGGACACATCGGCCAGCATGGCGCTGGGAGAAGGTACGAGCCGCTTCGACCAGGCTCTCCAGATGATTCGAGATGTCGACAGTTTGGTCCCACCGGAGAAACGGCCGAATGTGAGCACATACCGCTTCGGCCAACGTCTGGCGGCTGTCGAGTCCCTGACAGGAGACGACGGAAATTCCATCGCTCCGACGGACCACGACACACAACTGCTTTCGGCTCTCCGACAACTGACTTGGCCGGTTCGTCGGAGGGCAACGGCACCCGGTCGTCTTGTTTTCCGATGGCCGGGCGCGTGAGCCGGTCGGAGTGCAGGAGATGGCCCGTCGCTATGCGAAACAGAGAGTTCCCATTTACGTCGTTCCCGTGGGCGAAAGCGATCGCGGCGGCGACGTGGCCATGGTGAACATGGTCGTGCCAACTCGCGTTCGAAAACACTCCCAAGTCGGGGCTACGGTCTGGGTGCGAAGCTACGGGTATGATGGCGCACGCGCCGAACTGCGGTTGGAAGCGATTGACCAGCCGGGCCAGCAAGGGCGGCCGTTGGCCCACTTGCCGATTACGTTGACCAGCGGGATCCAGTCTTTCCAGCTGAGCTTTCAGTCGGATCCGCAGATGACACGCGTGCGGGCGTCCGTCCCGATTCAGACGAACGAAGTCTCGTCAAACAACAACGAAGTGACCGCCGACATCGCCGTTGATCGTGCCAAGATTCGCGTGCTGTACCTCGAAGGGGCAGGGCAACGGATCAGCCAACGCATCATGCCCAACGGCACCGTGGCGATCCAAGGTCCCCACTCCGCGCTCAGCGAGGCTCTCTCGGAAGATCCAGATATTGAGTGCGTGTCCCTGCTGGCATCGCCGAATCTCAGCGATTTCCAAGGTACTGTCGCCGGGTCGAGGGGCTTTCCCGAAACACGCTGCGCAGTTGTACGCCTACGACATGATCGTCTTGAGCGACGTGGGGCGTCGACAGTTCACCGACGAGCAGCTTGCGCTGATCGAGGATTGGATCAGCGATCGCGGCGGCGGACTGTGCATGACCGGTGGCCCCAGAAGTTTTGCCGACGGCGGATGGTCCGGCTCGGTGATCGCCGACATGCTCCCGGTGACCTTCGTGTCGGCAGAGAGGAGTTGGACGCCAGTAAGCCGGCTTGCCGTACGGCCCGATCCAGGAGCTGTCCAGCATCCGTTGTGGAATCTCGTCTCCGATGCGAGGCAAAACGAGAAGATCCTGGCGTCGTTACCCTCGTTCACCGCAGTCCATCGCGGCGTGACCGCCAAGCAGGCCGCCCAAGTGCTGGCCACCGGGTGGCTCGGTAATGTGATCGAAAGCACTTCCATCCCGGTGCTGGCGGTGGGCTCCTACGGCAAGGGACGCACCATGGCCGCCATGGTCAGCCTCCATCCCCAGTGGTCGCCGGAGTTTGCCTCACGTTGGGGACAGGGCGACAATCGCTACTATGCGAAGTTCTGGCGCAATGCCGTCTATTGGCTCACCGAGAACTCGTATCTTGGCCGGCGCCGCCTGGTGGTGACCAGTGACAAGATGTCGTATCAGCCCGGCGATACAATCGAGCTGACAGCCCGCGCGTTTGATGAGAATCCTCGTCCAACGACGAGCAGTCGCGTGACCGTGATGATCGAACCGCAATTGCTCGATGCGGACTTAGAATCCGATTACGCGCCGGTCCGGTGGCCCAACGGCCTGGAGCGGCCCAACAGCGACACCTCGCCCTACGTGATGTGGGGGGAGGAGCTTGACATGCTTCCCCGGACCGGTGAGCAGAGTTACGTCCTGGAACTGCCCCTCTCCGATCGCCTGTCGGGCGGCTCCGGTGCGGAAGCTATGTGCATGGAACTGAGCGCCTACGAGGAGAATACTCTGATCGACAGCACGTCGATCGGCGTGCAAGTTCTGGACGATCCATTCGAACTCCGGAATCCCCTGCCGGATCTCGCCCTGCTGGACCGCATTGCGGAACTCTCCGGTGGCCAGGTGTGCCGTGACGCCGCTTCGCTGGCCGCGATGCTACGTGACCTGCCCGTCGAAATCGGGCCGGAAGAAATCCGCAAGACTCCACTGTGGAGTCGCTGGTGGCTGCTCGGGTTGTTCCTTGCATTGCTGACGACCGAGTGGAGTTGGCGGCGAAACCTTGGGTTGGCGTGACCTGGCCAGCGTGGGCTGCAGGAGGACGAATAGGGGCTCTCTGGCGACGTTCAGGTCGCAACTTCTCGGTGAAACAGTTGTCGCAGATACGTCAGTTGGCCCGGCGCTTCCTAACGCACACCGTGTCGCTGGAAGTGGAGATGTGAATGAGATCCAGGCGGCCAGCGTGAGGTTCACGCAACGGAGCACCGGCGCGCGGCTCTTGGAACAGACGCTCCGGTGCGATGCGCGGAACACGGTGTCTGCCTCAACGCTTAACCTGTTCGAGAATCGGCTTGGAGGGATTCGTGAAAGAATCGGACTTGTCACCGCGAGGATCCTTCTCCGCAGTCCACACGACCGTTCCACGATAGCGACCGTCGAGGCCCCCGCTCGTCTGTCGCGCAAAGCCATATTGCCACTCATAGTGGTCGCCCATACGCACCGCTTCCAGCAGCAACAGCGTCTCGGGATCCGTACCTTGGACGAAGGCGAAAACGGCCCCATCCAGGAGGTCGGGGGCTGTGCTTTGGTACCGATACAACGGCTGCGTCAGCAGCCGCAACACTTCGCGGTCCGAAAGGTCATTCTTCCAGCCGAGCAACGTGGAGTCACAGAGTCTCGACAGTGCCTTCATCTGCCGCAATCGCCCGGCGTCCGTTTCCGACGGTGGCGGCGCATCGGGGACAGGCCGAAATTCAATCCCAGGTGTCGCACAATGCCAGATGACCGCCTGTCCTTCGCGTGCAATCATCTTGTTGTCACGTGAGAGTGACACGAACCCGTGACAAATCTGGTTGTACCAATCGTACACTGTGGCAGCGGCTTCCGGACGGCCTTCATGCAGCCACAGTACAAGCGTTCCGCTGGACGAGTCACGCGTATGGTTCACGTAACGCAAGACGACCAGCGGCTTCATCGGAGTGTCGCTCGTGGCGGACGGGAACAGCTGATACCAGTTCACGGCCTCGTCGATTAGTTCGCCCAACGTTCGCTGGCCAGAGGCGGCGTTTGGTTCGTTGGACGGTTCATTCGGCTCCTCCGCCAACGCTACACTCGTGAAGAGCAGGCCAACAGAGATGAGGCGCACGGCTCGATTCATTGCGTGGGGCTCCAGCAGGTGAATCTGAATATAGCGCGTGAAATATCAGGACGCCAGCAAGGAAGTGTAACCAGATCCCCTACGGTCCGGAAGATGTCCTTCCCACAAAGCAACTCGGGCTCCCTCTCGGCCACTGGCGCATAAGCTGTTTGAATCCTCTGCGGGTCATTGCATCGATTCGGTCAGTAACACTTCGAGCGTGTCACCAAACAAACCAAGAGAGCATAGTCCAGCCGCTGGTCCGCGGAGACTTCTACGCGGGCGATCGCCGGGTCGCGGCACTCTGCATCCAGGGCCGCTCCCTGCTTCACCGAAAACCGTTCCCCGTAGTCTGGCAAAACTGAAGCTTGCCGAGAAGGAACGCTTTACAGCAGGTGGTGCGTCGCGATCTGCTCATTGATCGATCCGATCCGCTGCGCTGCGGATGCGAACACGCGGCAGGCGTGCCGCCTTACTTGCGCCGGAGGTGACGCTACACCCACCGCCGTCCGGGAACACAGAGAGGAAAACTACTCCTTCTTGACCCGCGTACGATCGCAGTACGCTCGATGATCGACTGGCGTGCGTAAGGCAAACGATCTCTAATTCTCTGGTGCCACTTCATCGGGAATGAACCGATCGACTTGCCCGTGATACAGATGCTGGGCGTCGCTCTCAAGCGTGTCCTGCGGTCCGCGAACGGCGGACCAAATCTGCTGGTTCTTGTAGAGCAAGTACAGGCTGTAATCCGAGAACCTCGCCGGTGTGAACATCCATTGCCGACCCTGCTCGGTGCTGCGGGCTTCGATCAGCAGCATAATTTCAGGATCGGTGCCCGCGTTCGTGACGAACGCGAACAGGGCGCCGCCGAGGACGTCCGGACCCGCAGCGCCGTATTGCACGAGCGGCGTCGTTTGCAGACGCATCTCCCAGCGGTCACCGTTGGCCGGCGTGATGCTGTACGCCGAGAACTCCCGGGCCAGCGATTTCAGTTGCAGGCGGCGCTGCGGCAGAGACTCCGCCGGCGTCGGTGCCCCGGGCACGGCCTTCAGCACGGCCCCCGATTTCGGCTGCCAGCTTGTCCGGGGATTTCCCTCGGGGTAAACGATGCCGGGAGAGAGCGAATGGAACTCGTGAATCACTCGCCGTTGGCCGGCCATAGGATGCGAGAAGATGGACCCGACCACCTCCGGACGGCCGCGATACGTCCAAACAAACACGTCCCCTGTCTGGCCACCGTCGCGCGTGGGATTTATCCACGCGTAGATCGGCTGTCGCTGCAACTGGAGCATTTCCTCTCTCCGGACGTCCCGATAGATTTTGTACTGGGCTGCGTCCGCCAGATAGAGGGCGTGCAGCGGGCTGGCGGCGGGCTTCTGTGCCTCAGCCGACGACTGCTCGCGAGCCTCTGCTTGGCAGACAACGCTCAAGGCAAGAGCAGACACAAAACCAATACTCATGATCGGCCGCCTTTCCTTGTTACGGGGTGAAGGGGCCTGCGCGCGCGACGCCGAATCGCTCCACAGGAATCTCAGTACGCTAAGGCGATGTCCCCCGAACGGATAATTCCCGCGCTGAAGCAAACACTTAAGGGCAGGAATGAGTTTGGAGGACTGTCGGCGGTGACTCACGTTGACTAACAGCGGATTCTGCCTTGTTCGACGTGGCACGTCAAGATCGCCGCGACCGCTCAGTGGTCTCGGGATGCCGAACGCATTCCTGCAGTCCATCGTGCGGCAGAACGACATAGAGCCGGTCACAGGGCTTGCACACTTAGCCATTGAGGGACGGACTGTTGGCCCGCCGCTGAAGTCCCGCACGCAGCGACATTGGCATGGTACGATAAAGAGAAACCGACGGGGTTATCGGTGCGCCCGATTAACGGACGGTCTTTCAAAGACTCATACCACTGATGAATCGCCCCTGAGCTGGGTAGGGCGAGCAATCGTCCGAAGATACCGCCAATCAAGCAGTTGCGGGGGCTTTCACGAGAGTTCGCGTGCCTTAGTTTGCGTACTCTTACGTACTCTTATCTAATAATCCCCGGAATGGACATGGGAATAGTTGACACCCGTCGACAGCATTGCGAGAATTTGATCGTCAGACGATAGCTGCTACGATCCTGCGGATTATTCCCTCCTTGCTTTTCTTGCTGTGTTTCTTTTGTGAGGGCGCACCTTCTCGGCCGACTAGAGATACGGTTTGTTCTCTTGTGATTCTGACTCCGCGCAGCTGCTTGCCGCTTTGCACGACGCGCAGCCGCAAGTAACGCGTTGCCGGGGAATTTCCTACCAGGGAGAGCACCATGACGCACCCGATGTTGTCTTTTCCCCGACTGAACTGGCTTCCCCGAGCGGCTTTGCTGCTACTGGTGTGTGCCACCGCAGCCCGCGCCGACGTTTATCAATGGGAGTGGGTCGACCCGGGCGATCCGGATCAGGGGAAGATTCCGTCCAGTACGCCATGCCCTGATGGGGTGGGCGTGTCAGCGGTGCCTTACACGGATCTCTCCAACAGAGATCTGACACAAGCCTACTTGATCGACGCGAATCTTCGGGGAGCGGGCCTGAACACAACAAACTTGACGAACGCCGACCTCAGTCGGGCGAACATATCCAACGCGGACCTGAACAACAGCACATTGAACAACGCAAACTTCAACGACGCCAACCTCACCAACGCGAAATTCCAGAACAGCACGCTTACCGATGCCGACTTTAGCGGAGCGACGGTGGCAAAAGCCGATTTTTTTGGCACGGGCCTGACATCTGCCCAGCTTTACAGCACGGTCAGCTACGTGGACAAGGATCTTCACGGCATCAAACTGGGTACGGTCGACGTATCCAACTGGAACTTGGCTGGCCAGGACCTCACGCGAGCCAGTTTCTACGCCGGCACCTTGACCAACGCCAATTTCACCGGAGCGATGGTAGCGGCGCGAACTTCAACCGCGGCACAGTTCGACCTTCGCCCAGCTTTCCAGCACGGCCAGCTACCAGGCACAGGATCTCCACGGCATCATCCTCAGCGGCATCGATTCCGCGGTTGCCAATCTCGCTGGTTGGAACCTGTCCAATCAGAATCTCGCCGGGGCAGATCTTTCTTATTCCACCATGACCGGCACGGACTTTGCCGGCGCTGATCTCAGGGTGCGCTGTTGAACAATGGCAGCCTCGGTAACGCCGCTTTCAATAACGCCAACCTTTCCGGGGCAAACCTCTCCTTCAGCACCTTGGCCAACGCCAATTTCGCGGAGGCAACGGTGGCGGGCGAACTCCACGGCGCTACGGGCCTGACCTCCACTCAGCTGTACAGCACAGCGAGCTACCAGGCAGGAGATCTCCACGGCATCATCCTCAGCGGCACGGATTCCGCCAAGCCTACCCACAATTCGTGGGACTTCACCAATCAGGATCTCACGGCGGCCGACTTGTCCTATAGCTCAAACAACCTGGCGGACTTCTCCGGGGCCAATCTTACGCAGGCGAATCTTTCCTACGGCACGCTGACCTCCGCCACCTTTAATAACGCTGACCTGTCGGGGGCCAACCTCTCCTTCAGTACCATTTCGGGAGCCAGTTTCGCGGGGGCAACGGTGGCGGGCACCAATTTTCAGATCGCCCGCCCGACGTTCGCCCAAATCTCCAGCACAGCCAGCTATCAGGCGTTGGATCTGCATGGCATCATCCTCAGTGGAAGGCAAGGTAGCGAAGGCAATCTGCAAGGCTGGAATCTCGCTAGTCAAAACCTGTCTCATGCGGTATTGCTGAGTAACAATATGACGGGCATCAACCTGAGCGGCGCCAATCTGACTGCCGCGTCTTTGGTTGAAAGTAATCTGACCAGTGCCAACCTGACCGGTGCCAATCTCACGGATAGTGTCTTTGTGAACGCCACGGTGACCGGCGCCATCTTCTCGGGGGCGACCGTGGCGGGTGCCAATTTCCAGATGGTGCGCCGAGCTTCGCCCAAATTTCCAGCACCGCCAGTTATCAGGCGAAGGATCTGCACGGCATTAGGCTCAGTGGGCTGGACTATCTGAACAGGTCCAATCTCGTCAATTGGAACTTGTCGAATCAGAACCTCGCGGCGTCAAACTTGTCGTACAGCGATTTGAGCGGCGCTCAGCTCAACGGCGCCAACGTCGCTGGCGGCACATTCTATGGCAGCCGCCTCAACAATGCGAACCTCAGCGGAGCCGATTTGACGTCAGTAAGTTTCGAAAGCGCTACCCTGGCAAATGCGAATCTCAGCAACGCCAACCTCACAGGCGCGGTGCTGCATCAGGACACCGATATCACCGGCGCCAACCTGACAGGCGCCACGATTGCTGGTGCGTCGCTTCCCATGGAGCTGACTTCAGACCAGTTCTACAGTACGGGCAGTTACACCAACCACGCTCTGCAGGGCATTCACCCGCGCATCTTTTCCGACTGGAGTAACTGGGACCTTTCCAATCAGGATCTTTCCAACGCCGTGTTTGAGTTTGTCAACCTGACCGACGCCAATTTTTCCGGCGCAACGGTACAGGGTGTGAATTTCTCCCAATCCAGATTGACTGAAAGCCAACTCTACAGCACGGCCAGCTATCAGGCCAAGGATCTCCAGAAGGTCTATCTGTCGAATGCCGACTACTGGAATCTGGCGGGACAAGATCTGCGGGGAGCGCGTCTGGAGAGCCTGAACTGGGCCAACCTCGCTGGGGCCGACTTGAGCGACGCGGAGTTGACGAACACCGGCCTCAACAGCGCCGATTTGACCGACGCGATCGTCGCGGGCGCCAACTTCGAGACGACGAATTGGAGCCAAACCTGGTTCTTGAACCCCGAGCAGCTTTATGCCACCGCCAGCTACAAGGCTGGGGACCTGCGCGGCATCGGGTTGCGAGGCGTCAACCTGAGCGGATGGAATCTGGCCGGCCAGGACCTCACGGGTGCCGTTCTCTCGTACAAAACCGACATGAAGAACACGGATTTCTCGGGGGCCATCGTGGCGGGAGCTGATTTTAACCATTCCAATCTGGCCGCCTCCCAACTTTACAGTACGGCCAGCTATCAGGTCGGCGACCTTCACGAAATCGTCTTCGATTACAAGGATCTCACCGGCTGGGATCTGGCAAACCAGAACTTGACCGGAGCGAGTTTCTGGGGCAGCGATTTGACTGACGTCGACCTGTCAGGCGCAACGGTGATGGAGGCAAACTTCTCGATCTCGAAACTGAGCGCGGCGCAGCTTTACAGTACCGCCAGCTATCAGCAACAGGACCTGAGGGGCGTCAATCTAAGTGCCGTCGGCGCGGATTCCTGGACCATGGACTTCTGGGACATGGCCGGCCAAGACCTGTCGCAAGCGCGCCTGGAAGGCTTCTGCGCGGCGCAACTTCGCCGTCGCCAAACTCGTAGGGGCGGATTTGACCGGCGCCATCCTGACCGATGCCGATTTCACCGACGCGATTCTCACGGAGGCTGATTTGTCCTCCTCGTCCGGGGACAGTGGATCGCTGGCCCCCACGAACACCCCGATGGCGTCGGGGACCACTACCTTGACTCGCGCAAACCTCACTGGCGCGAATCTCGCCAGGGCGAACTTGTCCCACAGCAATCTGCTGGAGACCAACTTCACCAACGCCAACCTAATGGGCGCCGACCTCTCTTCCGCCAGCTTTACGACCGCCGAGCTTGGGGGCGCTGACCTTCGCGGTGCGGTCGGGGCATCGCTGGATGACGCTTTCTTTACTCGCAACACGATCCTGCCCGACGGGTCGATCCTGGGACTGAACCTGGCTGCCGACCAAAGCCTGATCATACGGAACTCCACGGCCGATATCCCGATCTGGATCTCGCAGGAAATGACCCTCGATCCCCGTGCATCGTTGCATGTTCTCGTCGACGACCAAGCCTGGAATTCCACGATTCTGTTTGCCCCCGACACTGCCGTGTCACGAGCCGGAATTCTGGTGTTGGATTTGGCGCCGGGCGTGCCGTTGGACAGTTTGGCGGGAACGAGCTTCCAGTTGTTCGACTGGAGCGGCGTCAACCCCAGCGGGGAGTTCCAGATCGACGCGAAACACGGCTACCTCTGGGACACTTCCGGGCTGTATACGTCGGGGGTCGTCTCTTTTGTATCCGTCCCAGAACCTTCCGCGTTCGTGCTTCTCGGGCTCGGGGCGATGGGCCTGTTGACCTATGGATGGCGACGGCGCAATCAGGCGTCGTAAGGACAACGCCAGGATCCAGCGCCGTAGAACCAAGAGGCGACAAGTCCGAATTCGGCTCGGCGGCACCTGTGGGACCGCGCGCGCTCGTAACGTGACGACGAGCTTCAGTGAACGTGTGAGGAGTCGGGCACGGGCGTCGGAGAATTGAATCGAAAGCGATCGGGTTTACATGCTTCCCGTGGAGAGTCGTATGCGAGATCGAGAGCGCTGCGTTTGGATCGTTTCCGTCTTGTTCTTGTTGGTCGCGGGGAGCACGCCGCGAACGTTGTGGGCGGGCCAGTGGGAAGATGACGCGACGAGTTCGACTCAGGCCGGAGGTGAAGAACCAAGACTTGGTGGATGCCTTGACACGATTCCGGAATCAGGACTTCGCCGGCGCGCAGCAGCTGCTCCAAGAAGGCGGTGAGCAAGGGGCACGACTTGCCGCCGGCGCAATTGATACTGGCGGAGTGGTATCAATCGGGCCAACCAGGCACAGGCGGCACGTGTTTCTCTGGAGCGGGCCGTGCTGGAGGAGCCGGCGGATCCGGAATGCTACGTAATCATGAGCGACCTGGCCCTTCAGGAAGGACGCTTTACCGAAGCGGAGTTGGCCTTGGAGAAGGCGACCACGTTGTTGGCAGAGTTCACGAAGAGCGGTCGCCGCAAGCAGGTGCTGATACCGCGCGTGCATGCCAACTTGGCGGCGGTGTCGGAATGGCGAGAACACTGGGCGAAGGCCGAAGAGCACCTTGCCGCTTGGCTGAAATTCGATCGGCAAAGCGTGGGGGCCATGCAGCGGCTGGGTCGAGTGTTGTTTGTCCAGGGTAAGCGCGAGGAAGCCCTACAGCAGTTCCAGGCGGCCGCGAAGGTTGATGAGAACCTCGCTGAATCCGGACGCCATGATGGGCCGACTATACGAGCTGGCGGGCGAGCGAGCCAAGGCCAAGGCATCGATGGACGCGGCGGTCAAGTTAGCACCATCGGACCTGAAGACGCGGCTGGCCGTGTCGCAATGGGCCCTGGAGGCGGGACAACTCGATGCGGCTCAGGAGCACGCCGACGCCGCGCTGGAGATTGACGGAAGTTCCTTGGAAGCGAAGACTCGTGCGTGGCATGGCGGCCCTCTTTCAGCGCGATTTCCGCGTCGCCGAAGAGTACTTCCAGGCAGTACTGATCCAGACGCCCGTCGAATTTCTCGGCGAGTAACAACTTGGCGCTGGCGTTGTGTTTCCAGGATGACGAAAGCAAGAAACGCCGCGCCTGGAGTACGCCCAGGTCAACGTGCGTCAGTACCCGCGCGAGGCACAGGCGTATTCCACCATGGGCAGGATTCTGTATCACCTGGGCCGGCGCGAAGAAGCCGAGAAGGTCTTACGGACGGCGGCTTCCAGCGGCACGGTGAGCCGTGACACGGCCTACTACTTGGAGACGCATCGACATCGATCTTGACCGCACGGCGAAGGCCAAGCTGATTCTGGAAACGGCGGTGAAAGCCACGGGGCTGTTCATGTTCCGCAAGGAGGCCGAAGACCTGTTGGCTCAGTTCACAGATACTCCCGTCGAGCCAAAAAAACCCGCGGCCCCCACCGAGACAAAGAAGTCCGCAGCCCCCGGCAAGTGAACACGCTGTGGAGAAAACCGGCCATAGATCGAGATCTTCCCAAGGCTACCGAGGTTACTAGTCCGCATTTCCAAAACGCATTTTGGGAGGGCGAAGCTCCCGTTGAGCCAATGTTCTTGCGAGGCATGTAGCCGAACGGGCTGGTCAGGGAAGATTTTGGCCGCCAGCGGAGGCGATCGCCGTCCGCTCGAGCAATTGCGAGTGCGGCCAGG
This sequence comes from uncultured Planctomycetota bacterium, assembly GCA_963700515.1. Taxonomy (GTDB): domain Bacteria; phylum Planctomycetota; class Planctomycetia; order Pirellulales; family Pirellulaceae; genus JAJRVM01. Next base: position 286,526 of record CAVOXY010000024.1, read on the forward strand.
GAGCCACCGCAGCCTATGCCGCCCGCTTGCGCCGCCGCCATCCATAGCCCAACAGGCCCATTCCTCCGAGACCGAGCAGTATAAGGGAAGAAGGTTCGGGAACAGGTCGCGTGGCAAAGGGAACATAGCTGCCATCCAAGCGATATCCCATGCCGGCAAACCGGTTCCAGTTGAGCAAGTCCGCGTCGGCTGACATGGCACTGAAGGCTCCCGTTTGCCTATCGACCGCACCCAGGTACAGGATATCTTCCGCCAGCTCCGCCCAGCCGTCGGGTGCGAGTCCATCGGCTACCAGGGTCTGCAGGTCGTAAAAACCAAAATCGAGGCTCCCAATGTAGGGGCGCATGATGATGTTGTCCTCATCGCCCTCGAAAAGGCGGTACTTGCCAAGCACAATCCCACTGTCGGAGATGTAATCCACGATACTGTAGGCTTTCTGCTCAGCGTTCTCCGAGAACACCAGCGGAGTCGTGATGGCGGAATCGTAGTTGTACAGCCATGCCGTTCGGCCCGAGTCTCCACCGTACGGGTAAATTCCAAGACGAAGCGAATAGCCGCCGACCAGGCCGCTGTCGGTGAGAACGGTCAGATAACTCTCCTGATAGTTCTCCGCAGGATGTGTATGGAGGGCATCCGTCAGCCCGAGTTGGCGCGTGACCTGCGATGCCGAATCATACATCCACATCGCACTTCCCAAACCGCCAGACGTCTGGTTGGCGGTGCCGACAACCTGGCCCCGGTTATTGATCTCCCACGCGTCGTTCATTTGGTAGTTGTTCGTGCCGGGGAGACCGGTCAGGTTGCCGAGCTTCGTGGTTGTGCCGGCGGACGGATCATAAAGCCAAGCCGTCCTGCCATTCGAATAGGGGCCGTCCCAGCGATCGGTCCCTCCGATCACCATGCCCGATTCGTTGATCGCGGTGGTCCAGTTGTTCTGGTACTGGTCGTCGCTTTTGGTATGCTGCGTGTCGGTAAACCCGAGGCGCGTCGTCACGGCGGTAGAGGGGTCGAACGTCCAAGCCGACCAACCCGAGCGGCCACCCGGCGGATATCGGCGCAACTTGCCGATCACTTGCCCGCTGGAATTCCATTCAGTGTATCTCATGTCCGTGTCCTGACGACCGTTGGTATGGCTATGCTCCGCGTCGAAGATCCCGGTGCGCGTCGTGGTGTTCGTGGCATCATTGTGGACCCAGACAGCCTTGTTGTCAGCGTATGTGTACATGCCGATCACAATGCGGTTTTCGGTGACCCCCAGAATGTCATCGCGGCCACCAGGCCACAATACATTGCCGCTGGGATCATTCATTCCCACGCGTCGGACTTCGGATGTTGCCGGGTTGTACGACCAGCCAACCGACGTGTTCCCTTCGTCGGTGTAATGCAAGGACCAGCCGGCGGCAAATCCCTGCGTGTTGGCCAACTTGAATTCGCTGTGTTGCTCGCCGTTGGTGGGATGCGTGTACTCCGTGCTGAAGAACCCAATGCGCGTGGTGGTCCCCAGGTTGGAATCGAAGGCCCAGACCGAGCGTCCCACGTAGTCGTTGACTTGATAGCGATACGAGTTGCCAAAGGCGTGGCCGCTTTCCGTCAACGCCTGCACATCAGTGGCCTGTCGGCCGTCTTGGTCCCTGGTGTATTCTTCGTCGAAAAAACCGATCTGTGTCTGCGTCTCTGTCGCGGAGTCGTAGAACCAACACCAGCGCGAATCGCTGGTGGAGGAATTCGTCACACTTGCCACGCCCACTACCTGACCACGACGATTGAGCGCCGTCGGATAGGCGGACCAGCACTCTGCCCCCTCTGGATCGATCAAGCCAATCCTCGTGGACTTGCCCGTAGCGCTGTCATAGATCCAGGCCGAGTCACCCGCTTTACTGTCTTTATTCCAGCGAACGGAATTACCTGCGACATAGCCGGTCGTGGTGGTATGTTGCAGACGACCTTCATGGTAACCATCGTTGCGCGTGTGAAGTTCGTCGTAAAGGCCTAGCGCGTCAATCGTGTAGCCAGACCCTCCCTCGCCCGAATACTGCGCGTGGTCCAGCGAGCCACGACACCGTCGTGCTTGCGAATAACCATACCACGGTCAAAGAACACAGCATTCTGCCGCTCATCGTTGTTTTCTCCACCAATAAAGCCCGTGGCTACTGATTGACTACCAAACATCTTCACCGCTGTCCGATGTTCTAATCCTCTCCCATTGCTCGTGCAACAATCCCTCCGCTCATTTTCACAGAAGTCGCTGGGTTGCACAGCGCGAATACGCTCGCGCGAATGTGCGTCTTCGCACATTGAACGTCAACTGCTGAGCAAGTAACGGCTGAAACTCCTGGCACACCCAATGCGATTGCCACCAGTCGCTTGCTTCCCAGTTTGTCACAGATCGCGTGACCAGCTAGCAGCGAGGAGGTTTCTGTTTGACCGGCTGTTGGCAGTTAGAAGTTTCGGCACTGCGCGACTATCCTCACCTGATTGGCCGGTGCGCATTCGTCGATCGCGTCCGGCGGCAACTCAGCGCGACTCGGTGCCTTAGCTTGCGGATGCCATTCCAGGATAGTGGCCCAACATGTCATGTCCGGCACACGGCCGCTAGAACAAGGCACCCATGACCCGGCAGAGGGGCCGAGCAGTCGATGTGCCTGGACGATGTCGACCAAGCTAAGATTAGGCCGTCCAATCGCCGCCTTCTTTCTCGTAGACGCCGTGGAAGATCGAGCAGAGGTCGAGCCAGAGGGTGAGGCGGTGGAAGTCCTCGTCGGAGAGTTTGACGTCGTAGTGCCCCTTGTCGAGGATCTCCCGGAGCTTGGAGGCGCGGGCCCCGAACTGGCCCGGCGTGGTTCGGTGTCCCGACTAGTAGTCGTGAAAGCCGAAACCGGGCGCGAGGCTGTTGTAGGAGGCGAACCACTTCACCGTGTGGAGCCGGGGATCGCGCGGACATCGAGTTCCACGTCGGGCCGCAGGCCTCGGGGGGCGAAGTTGCCGTGCACCGTCAATGCTGTTCCGATTGACGAGCATGCGCCGGCGAGGGCACTGTGCCAGCCGGTCCGGCGCGGCCCCCTTTTTCAATCTTCCTTCGGCGTTTCGGCATCCTTGGGCGCATCCCGCCTCTCAACCACGTCCTGTAGGAACGGGCCTCGCAAGTCTCTGATGGGGGCCCGGGGAACGCTCCACACGTCGATGCCGTCAAGCCGCACGTGCATTGCGAAATCGCCGAATTGCGCACAGGCGTAGTGCCACAGGGGACCGGTGGCCGTCTTCCGGGCCTCGATCATCAGCAGGATCTCCACGTCCGTGCCTTGACACAGGGCGAGCAACGCGCCTCTCGACGGCGGCATCGGAGTCCTTCGATTCCCAACAGTACAACGGCTTTGGAACCAGCCGAAGCTCCCAACGACCGCCCTCATAGTCGATGCTGTGGGCCTCAAACCGTCGTGACAACAGGCGTATCTGGCGCATTCGCTGCCCGGTCGAGTCGGCCGGCACCGGGGCGTCAGGAACCGGCTTCCACTCGATCCCAGCCTTGGCGGGTGCCCACGTCCGCTGCCGCCAAACGGCCGTGATGGGCCCATCGGCCAGCGAGTGAAACGCGTGAGCCACCACGTGATCGCCGCCCTGATCCGGAAACCCGAACTGCTTATGATGCGGGAAGCGAAAGACTTGTCCGATCACCGCCGGGCGGTCATCCTCTTGGACCCAAAGGAAGAGCGAGCCGGTGCCGGGACCTCGGGCCGGGTTCTCCCAGCGAAAGATCGCGCTGGGCAACAGCCTGAATTTGTCCGCGGGACTCGCAGTCGAGTAGATTTCGTGTTCCAGTGCCTGCTGCATGAAAACTCGAGACCATCCGGTTTCCGTCTTCGCATCCGACCGGCCGTTGGGCTGGGCCTGACCGATACCGCTGAGAACGACAATGAAGCAGCACGGCTGTCTTCATGGCTGAGCAAGTTTGCCCCGGTCTGTCATGCCCCGACAGGTCCTGAAATCATGTGCCCCGCCGGATCATCTTAAGGCAACCACATGCGACATGCAATGGAGGCTGGTGATATCCCGGGGGAGAAGGGGAACGGCACATTTATCCCGCCAGACGAGGCAGGTTAGGCAGACTTGCAGTGCGGCAGCGCGTCGTGTGCTATGTGACACACCAATGTCACATAATGCTACGGGGGCAAGCCGATACAAGAGGCCCTGCCTATTCTGCCCAGTCACCCACCAAAAACGTACCACTCCCCATTTTCGCCGGCAACTCACATTGCCGTCTGCCTTGTCGGCGGCACGACGGCTGTCTACCTGCTGGTTCATGCCCTTCGCAATCGCCGGATTCGTCTTGGGCGTAGATTCCTGTGGGGAATGGTTATTGCGATTGGCTACGGAATGCCCTTCTACTGGTACCGACATGTCCGATCGAAAACTCTGGAATGAAATGACGAAGTGTTTCGCAATTCGACCGATAAACGAATAGACTCGGCCTAACCCGGCAGAGGCATACGAAGGTCGATGTAGAGTGGCTGGGCCGAAGTGGGTAGAATGGGGTTTTTGACGTGCGACAATAAACGAAGGATTAACGGAGGAGAGGCAGGCACGGCACATGAAGAGTCAAAGGAGGACTGCGACATGCCTAAGGTGACAGCCCTTTTCCTGATCCTAATGCTGCTTCCTAGCGACGCGATGTCCGGTGAGGAGGAAGTGTATGCCGAGAAAGATGCATTGCTGGTGACAGGCCGTGTTACGGAAATGGATCGTCGACCGACTGATATCAGCTCGATGCCCTACCGGATGGCTTTCGAGAGCAAGCCGATTGCACGCAGCGGAATGGAAGACGTGCGAGTTAGGGTGTGGGACAGGACGTGGAAATCATGGCCGGGCAGTCAGCCGCAGATAATCCAGATTGTCGATGCATCCAACCGAGTCCTGAGCGTCAAGGAAGTCGGGGGCGAGCCAATGATGAAGGAAGCATGGATTGCCCAATGTCACGGCCCCCGCCTATTTGTGTACATAAAATGCGACCATAGGCGAGGCGACCCACCCGGCACGTACATCTACGAGATTGGCAAGGATAATTCCGTTGCTGAGAAGGGCATCTACTTCTCCATCGACGATCTGGCAGCAAATGAAAAGCAACGTGAGACGATATCGCGACCCCTTTGGGAAAGAAGCCATTCGACAGGCGATTCCCGATAATAGACCATTTGTTGCTCGCCGGGCATATGCCTCCCCAGAGGCATACGAAGGCCGGTGTGGAGTGGCTGGGCAGGAGCGTCTAGAATTGGGTTTTTGGCGTTCCGCAACAAACGAACGTTGTGGAACACCAAGGTGTCAAGGAGAGGATGGTGCCATTCCTCATGAGCCATCGTCGTGAGAAACGCCGCATTGCAGACGGCGGGCTACCGCCCGGTGCTGTCGCAGCCGATACATCGCAGCAGGTACCGATCAGTAGCTACGGTTCGCCCAAGAAGTTCTATTTTGACATCCCTTTCGAGTGCAAAGACTGCGGCCGCAAAGAAGTCTGGACGGCAGCACAACAGAAGTGGTTCTACGAAGTTGCGAAAGGCTCCCTTTACGCAACGGCGGTGCGTTGCCGGGATTGTCGTACTCGCCTGAAAGCACAGCAGGAACGGCAACGCGAACAATTGGATGCGGCTGAAAAGGAATCGTAACACGACCGTAATTTGACGCAGAGTTGACGGATTGTCAGGATGAGATTGTTGGATGCGTCAACAAAACGAAGCTAGACGCCCAGTTGTTTGCTTTGCGGTGCCCGATTAACTAATAGGGCTGGCCTCTGCTGTCGGGGGCGGCCTGCCGTGACCACGGATGACGAAATTGAAGGCGAGAAAGACATGCGTCCTGCTCCAGGAACTCCCGAGTTCAATGAACAACAAGACAAGCAGGGGCAGGCGGCGATGGATACGGCTCTTGCACACCCCGTGGCCAGGTTGTTCTTTGGTGTATTGTTTCTCATGATGCTTTTCGCGTTTTTCGTGATCTACGAGGCGCAACTCTTTGGGCAAGAGCCGTTGTGGCAAAAGATCGTCGCCGCGATCTGCATGCCACTGATTTTCGGTCCAATGCTCACGGAATTAGGTTCGGTGACTCTGTTTGGCAGATCACTTACGCCTTGGTACCGTGTGTTGATACGTCGCTGGCGTCCCAAGGATTAACTTCAGCACAATCCACGACCGTCACCGGTTTCCCCCGAAACCGAATGATTGTACTGTACGTTTGGCCCTGTTGGTGTGCCGAGAAATCACCGTATTACGAATAGACGCGGCCTAACCCGACAGAGGCATACGAAGGTCGGTGTTGGGTGGCCGGGCGGAAGTGGGTAGCATTAGGTTTTTGGCGTGCGACAACAACTGAAGGTAATGTGACGCTGAGCTGACGGATCGCTAGGGCGGCGTTAATGGATGCGTCATCAATTCTGCTTGCGCTCTACTAGCAGGGCCAACCATATGATTCAACTAGTTGTGTTGTCCGGGCTCATATCCCTTGTGACCCTGGCGCATTTGCCGGCGCGTCCCATCCCGGCATGGAGCTACGCGGAACTGCTCAAGAAGTCAGACCTCGTGGTAGTGGTCGTGCCGACTGCGATTCGCGATGCAAATGAGAAAGATGACTTACCGCCCCTTAAGGGATTTGAAGATCATGCAGTCGGTGTCATTACGACGTTCGACGTGCTGGCCACAGTCAAGGGAGAGCCACCTGGAAAACAGCTTGTCATTAATCATTACCGGCAGATACCAGCAAATGTCGGTATCGGCAACGGGCCAAACCTAGTTTCATTTGAGGGGCTGCTAAGAGACAGAAACTGGTCGGAGATTGACTCCGATGATAGTCAGTTCATGCTCTTTTTGCGAAAGGTGGCGGGTACACAGGAGGAATACGTGTTCGTGACGGGTCAATTCGATCCGTTGTTTTCAGTAAAACAGATGCGTCAATATCCATATCGTTGGTCCGGCGAATGACCAATGAGGGGCGGACAGAGCGCCCCGAGAAACGACCGTCTGTGACACACAGCCACGGCCCGACAGAGGGGTAAATTGAGAAGTGAAGGCGGCCGTCGCCCAGATCGACTAAAATGAACGCATCGAGCGCGTTGGGAAACGAACAATTCTGAAATAGCCCCTCGTTCGCCTGGGCGGCGTTGCGCCAGAGAACGGCATGAGGAGACTGCGAAGCCATCTGAGGTTCGTTAGAGCGATACATCGTGACTCCAGTTAGAGAAGACTCCCAAGCTGAGCATCCTCGGGCGGCGGATCGGGAAGTGGTCGCGTGTGAGCACAGCTCATTTCGACGACCTGCAGTCAGGTTCGCTACGGTGTTGCTCAGCATATTCGTGCTGTACTTTGGCCTCGGTGGTCTATTGGCACGGATTGAACCCGAAGAACTGCCCGTAGCCGTTACGATTGATATTCTGGTTGGCATTTCTATCGTTGTACTTTTTGCCTTGAATTCGGACAGTTTGAGTGCCGGCCCGTCTAGATGGAAGCGACTCATTCCGACGCTTGTTCTCGGCTTGATGTGTTCCGGAATACTAATCGGTTGGCATTGCCTTACGCTTCACTTGCGGTACCGTGCCGTCGAGCTTCGACGCCAGTTGGAAGAAGAAGAGCGGTCTCCTGCTGCCGACGTGGTTGAATAACTGCAGATCAACCGCATTTATGGCCTCACGTCGGAGCAGTGCCGGATTTCGCTCTGGCTGAGTAAGGGCTTTGCGATGTTCGCAAAAAACCAGCCATTGTTGGTCGGCGGAATCGTGCGTTTCGCGACACTCGACGCGGTTTGGTGACGGCGTGCACAAACTTAACAACCCACCCGACGCGTCCGCCGCATGTCCGCTGTGCGGGAATGCAATGCATCACGTGTACGTGATAGCAAGTGGCGGCGTCTGGTTCTGCGAATCGAAGGAGTATTTGGAGTATCACGTTACGGGAGTACCGGCCGCCGAAAGAGATCGGATGCGAGAAGTTAATAAGTCCACGCCGATGCACTGCGTCATCGGTAGCAGTGGTTACACCAAAGGATATGGTACGTGGCCGAAAGATGGCCTTTACTGCACCAATTGCGGTACAATTGCAGTGAAAACGAAACCGTCATGAGCGCAGGGCGGGGGGGACAGTCATTCGTCGTCGCGAGGCGATTGGCGACGTTCATTGGCGTCCCAGTAATGGACCGTATTCCACACTGAGGGCATCCAGCCCGCCAGAGGTGCGAGGCGGTCGGTGGTAAGTGGCCGAACAGGAAAGTGAAATATGAAGTCGTGAGTGTGTCCCGGGAAGACCACAATGGAGCAGAGGTTGCGATGGCCAGCCCCGTCTCTCAAAGGACTCTCTACGAGGATTGGCAGCTGCGTCGAGATCGACAACTGCTGCCATCCTCCGGCAATAATGTGTATCGGCAGATCCAATTGCGGGTCTTGGATTATCTATTACGCCGCTACTACAACGCGCCGGAGGCAAGACGCGCCGTTGCGTTTCCATTTATTGCTGACCTGAGCACGAATGATCGCGCCATTGCTGTGCAACGTCGCCTTGCCGAGCGCGGAGGACCAACAATCACGTCGTCTGAGGAAGCCCACTTGCGCGTCAAGTCAGTCCTTGAACGCATGTACTCGACAGATCCTTCCGAGCCTCAACTGGCTTCTTCCCCTGCTGAACACGCAACGAGCGAACGGGATATCCATCAAGTCTACCTTCGGCTATGTCATCCTGAGGGGCTACAGAGAGTGCTTGCTGCTGTAGAGTTGGGCGAGCGAGGATCTTTGGAAGATATTGGCCTGATTTGCGATTTGCTCGCACTGCCATCTTACGCGGAAGAGCATCCATGCGAACGGACTGCCCTCAGCCACTCGCTTGCGCGGCTGGCTGGCGTCACATCGACTAGCTTCGACCTGACAGACGCGATTCCACCACCTCCGCAAGCGGACAATGCGGAAGAGATCAATGGAATTGACGACTGGATTTGCTGTAAGTGTCAAAAGAGCGTTCCGGCCAACTTTGAAGTATGCTGGTCGTGTGGAACGACAATTGACGGGACGGAGGACCCAGCGTTTTTGGCTGCTTTCCGTGTGGACGAGGACGACTCCAACGAAACTCCGCCACCATAGCATGGCCCCCATGGCATCACCTGATAGGGCAACGTTGGCATGCCACGAAACCACCGATAAACGAATTGACCAAGCCTAACTCCATCGAGGTATCCGCCGGTCGATATGGAGTGGCAAGAAACGGTTAAGATGGGGTTGTTGGAAGCCTGCGGAAATCGAACGATTGCTGAATGTGGGGTCCGAATTTTACCTCCAAGATTGGCTTGACGCCGTCGAACTGCATTGGCAGCGGTTAGGACTGGGTGTTGGCGTCGCCCAACAGTCGATGGCATTCTGAAGGACGACCGGCTCAGTGAGCATAGATGCCGTCAATAGGTTATTATGAATGACTAAACCACATGACTCTGATGTTGACGAACAAGACGGCTCAACACGTAAACCGTTGGTGGTTTACGCCGTGATCATCGGTGCCGCAGTACTGGTTGTTGCCACGGTCACCGCTGTGGCATATTGGTTCGCCGTCCAGCCAACCACTGGCATAGCTTCGAACCCGTCCGTCGCAGAAACGATCCCGACGACCGAGCCCGACGAGGCGACAATCGCTGCTCTGATTGTCCTTGATGGTGCAACGCAAGTGCGTCGTGATCCTGGCGCGTACTGGTCATTTTCCGTCGCGTACGCGCTCAGGGAAAAGCACCCAGCATCAAACGCGATCCAACAGATTTCATCGCGTCTGGAGGCTCTCGGCTGGAGACCGATCAAAGACGATTGGTTGAATCCAGGCCTCCCGTCATCACACGTACGAGGCTGGACGGACTTTCGCGATAGCACGACCACACCAACGCAGCACGTACACCAATGGGGCGCACAGTGGCAGGACAAGTCCGGCAGCATCGTTGACTATACCCTGCGTTATTCGTATCCAGAATCCGCCACACCGGATTTTGAGTCGCTATGGATCAACGGATCGTGGTATCCTGCGGTGGGCGTGAAGATTATGAAAGCTGCAACGCACGAATGATCGCGTTTGATTGACGAAGGTATCACAATACTCCCAAATATCCACCGATAAACGAATTGACCAAGCCTAACTCGGTAGAGGCATACGATGACCGATGTGGAGTGGCTGGGCGGAAGCCGGTAAAATGGGGTTTTTGGCGTGCGGTAACAAACACAGGATTGGCGGGAAACGACAGCCAACGCATGGCCCTGACCGGCCAAACTTGGACGACGGTCTGAAATGGCAAATCAAATCTCAGCCGAACCACAACGCACTGGCCCCCGACGCATCCAATATGGCCTTCGCACTCTCGTGGGTCTGTTGGCGATCGTCTGTGGCCTCTGTGCTCTTGGCGTGCGTGCTGGTTGGGGAGCTTCTCTGTTCGTAGTCATAGCGATTGCGGCTTTCGGCTCGATTTGGATCTCACGCAACAAACAACTTGTCAGATTATTGGCCGCAGTTGTTGCGTGTTGGTTTGTTGTCCGGTACGACTACTTGGCGCGAGCTCGGTTTGGTTTCGATCATCCGGGCGAGCGATTGACCGAAGCACGGATTACCGAGTTCATCGCACTCTACGCTGCGCATGCCTACGCCGTCCCTGTTGCGGCGCTAGTCGTCGGTGTGCTGATCCTTTATTTTCGCCCAAATTCACCGGTTCTTATCGAGCTGATCGTATCCAGTTTGTGGGTGCTGGCTTTCACTTGGGTCGTTGTGGTTGTGCTCGTTTGGCAGATGCAAAACGTACCGATGATTACCGGGGGGAAATGGCACTACTAGTAACTGAGTTGTACTGGCCCCGATGGAGTCAGATCACGAACCGATGTAAGAGGCCGAGCGGTGAGATGTGGACTTCGATGGTTGTTTGCATTGACCGCTGTCGTTGCGGTGATCCTGTACGCGTATAAGGCGGATCGCCCCGAGGGCCAAGGCAGAGTGTGCCAGCGGCTGGACAACCGTTTGTGAGGTGACATGCGTATGTCACCGATACCCTGCTGCGGCGGGTGTTGCAGGGAGCGGTGAATGGGTTGTGATGGGCGTAGTCCTGGCGCGCGATAGGCGGGCAATCACTTGCGCACGGTGTTCTCCGATGTGCCCCACCGGTCCACCAGCGACTGCGGGCACTGCTTGCACATGGAGGGATTGCCCGTTGGTTGCCGAGGCACTCACGCCCGGGGTATACGTCCTTGTGCCGAACGCATTCTGGTGTGCCGGCGGTCGCCGTAATCATCGTCGATTGTGGAGAGTGTGACCCGGCGAGCTTGTCAGACCACATCTTCTCCCGCCTCCAACGCAGCGCCGTCCGACCAATTTGCCTCAGACGGCGGAGCGAGCTTCCCTCCATGCGGCGGTGTGTTGCGGTCCCGATGATATGCCGGTGTGGTGGCATGTCTTGGGCTCGACTGACGGGTGTCCGCTGGTATGATGACCGCTGACCAGGCGCCCCTCCCGAGGCGAGGTCGACGGAGGGAATAGCGGCTCTCTTCGATGTACTTTCGTAGCAACTTGCCAGGCCAGGTGGCACTGCCCATAATTAGTCCCGCCACAGCGACCTACAGTGTCCCGGGCAACGCCGTGAGCGCGAGCATGTGCGTCCGCATGATTGGATCGACCGAGTCACTCAATCAGAAGGTCATTCCCCACCGCACTCCAACGCAGGCGGCGGTGGCTTGCCGAATTCGACATACAACGCTGGTCCACAAAATCCCTGTATTCTCCTGAAGAAAACGCGTCACACCTGGGGACGGCAAACCAAAAGATAGGGTCGCTCGGGCTAGTGTTACACGCCACTGCAGCATGTTAAAACTGACACGGTTCTTCTTCCACGCAGGCTTTGGGACGTGTGGACCCAGCGGGGAGAGAAGCGGAACCTGCCACACAGAGTGGTTTGGGGCGCACGGCAAATTTGCCGAAGCATTTGGAAATCCCATAGGAAGAGCACTCCACCATGAAAGCAATTGGAAAACGCACCTTGATCGTATTACTGGCAGCACTGCTCTGGAAGTCTGCGGTTATTAGCGGTGCCCAGGCAGACAATGGGAGCGTGGCGGAAAATACGTTCCACCTGACGCTCGATGCTCCCATTACCACCTGGGACGAAGCGATCCCGCTGGGTAACGGCATGCTGGGTGGGTTGCTTTGGGGTACCGACAATACGGTCAACCTCTCCTTGGATCGGGGCGATCTGTGGGACGAGACAACGCCGCCCGAAATCCAGGAAGGGAACTGGAATTATGCCAACATGAAGCAACTCATCAAAGAGGATTTCGGCGAGTTCATGCGACGATACGACGGTACCTACAACCACCCGGCTCCGACGAAACTGCCCGGCGGACGACTCGTGCTGACGCTCAGTCCGGCGAACCAAGCGAAGAGCTTCACGCTGGATATGAAACGCGCGATGGGAATCGTGACCTTTCGCGACGGCGGCGCACTCGAGTGTTTCTTTCACGCCACAGAACGCGTCGCCCTGATCCGCGTCGATGACACCAACGTGACGAGTCAAGTTCATCCGCCCCGACGGCCTTGACCAACTGAACTACAAACCGGCCCAGTTCGGCCAAGACGATGATACGAGTTGGATGGTGCAGGAAGCCAGTGAAGGCCTTGTCTACGCCACGCTGACCGCCACGCGACGTGTTGGCAATCAGACATTCCTGGCCGTGGCGATCACGACCAACCGCGAAGACGCCGATCAATCTGACCCGCTCACACTCGCCAGAAGCCGCATCGCCGAGCCCTCGACAGCGGCTTCGATCAGATGTTCCGCGTGCACAGTCAGTGGTGGGACCGCTTCTGGGCCCAATCCGAGGTGACGATTCCCGACCAGCGGATCCAGCGGCACTACAACCTGGTGAAATATTTCTACGGCGCCGCCTCCCGGCCCGACGCGCCGTCGATGCCGCTGCAAGCCGTCTGGACTCAGGACTCGGGCGGGCTGCCTCCGTGGAAGGGAGACTTTCATCATGATCTGAACACCCAGATGACGTATCTGGCCTATCACAAAGCAGGGCTTGTCGATTCAGGTATGAGCTTCATCAACCATATGTGGGACCTGATGCCCGAATACCGCAAGTTTTCCCAGGAATTCTTCGGTGTGGACGGAGCGGCCGTGCCGACCGTGATGACGCTCCATGGCAAACCGCTGGGTGGCTGGCCGCAGTACACCCTTTCACCTACCTACGCGATCTGGATCGGACAGAGCTTCTACCTGCACTGGAAGCACACCATGGACGGCGAGTTCCTGCGTCGACAAGGCCTATCCTTGGATGGATGAAATCGTCAACGCGATTGTCCAGCTCCTGGAAGAAAAGGACGGCAAGCTCTATCTCCCGCTCTCCAGTTCCTCGGAGATTTTCGATGCCTCGCCGCGGGCGTTTCTCCAGCCGAACTCCAATCAGGATCTCGCCATGCTGCAATGGGCATTTGATGCCATGGCCGAAATGGCCGACGCGCTGGGTAAGGAAAGCGACGTTGCGCGGTGGCGAGCCCTGCGCGGCAAGCTGGACGAATTGCACGTCGACAACAACATTCTGATGTTCAGTTCCAACGAGCCGTTCAATCAGTCGCACCGCCACCACGCCCACGCCATGGCCATCCACCCGTTGGCCACGCTCAATATCGACGGCACGGAGAAAGACCGGCAGGTCATCCAGGCAACGCTCCAGAAAATGGACGAACTTGGTACACAGGCCTGGACAGGATACAGCTTCTCGTGGTTTGCCTGCCTGCTTGCCCGCGCGGGACAGCCGGAACTGGCATTTCAATACCTGACCTACTACGAACGGGCCTTCATTCTGCGCAATGGTTTTCATGTCAACGGCGATCAGATCGGCACCGGGCTTTCCGGGTTTTCCTACCGGCCGTTTACGCTGGAAGGGAATTTCCTGGCCATGGAGGCCGTTCACGACATGGTCCTGCAAAGCTGGCCGGTCAATATCGCCCAGGATCCCACGCCGGTGATCCGCCTTTTCCCCGCCATGCCCTGGCGGTGGCATCAGGCAAGTTTTCGTGATCTTCGCTGCGAAGGCGGCTTTGTGGTCTCCGCCGCGCGGGAGAACAACACTACCACGCGCTTCGAGATTCGAGCAACCGTGGACGGCCTGCTTCGTTTGCGCGACAACTTCGGCGGTAGAGAGCCCGCTTTCAGTCACCAGGTAACCAGAGACGGTCGCGATTTCGTGCTGACCATGAAGGCGGGTGAAACACTGGTCGGCACGCTCAATAGGCCGGACGCTCTTCCGTCCGAACCCAAGGAATCACTCGAAGTCGGAAAGCGCCTTCAGCGGATCGAGGAACTGCATGCGGCAAGAGCTCTCACAATCTCGTCCACCACGATCCCCTTGCGGATCGGTGCCGACAGCAACGGACAGAACTGTTTTCAGGGCGAGATGGCGAGGGTAAGTCTGTTTAGCCGTGTGCTTTCGGCCGCAGAGATTGCCGCGCTGGCCAGCCCAGGCGGGACTCCGCCAGGCAAGATGGAAGATTGTGTCGTAAGCTATGATTTTCAGAACAGACAAGACGGTGGCTATCCCAGCACGGGACGCCAGGCCTTGCCAGCGCAGGTCAAGGGTCAACTAACGGAGATTGACGCGGGTGAACGTGGCAAAGCCCTGCATTTTGACGGCAGCAGTTTCCTGAACATCGATCACGATCCCGCGCTCAACTGCAACCAGGCGATCACGCTCGAGGCATGGATTCGACCGCAGGAAGCGGGGAGCAATCGGATCATTGACAAATCGATTGCCGGAACCGCATCGGGTTATAATCTCGATCTCTACGGACATTCCTTGCGGCTGATATCCAACGCTCGCACCACAAATCCTACGTCCAAAACAAAACTCCAAACCGGCCAGTGGATCCATGTCGCCGCGACGATTGACGGCAAGACGGGCGATCTGGCCATTTATATCAGCGGCAAGATCGTTCCGCTGCAGTAAGGCCCGGCGATGCGGCCGAAACTGGTTGTTGAGCTGACCGATGCACCGTAGGCTACCTGGTAACTTGTCAGCCGTAGACTCCGAGGACCGACTTCCATCCATTGCAGAAGGACACACGGATGAACGCTGATATGCTCAGGATCACTGGAGCACTGCTGATCTGCCCACTGCTGATCTGCCCACTGCTGTGCTGCCAGCGTGCGACGGCTGCTGACGCGTTTGACGACATCCCGCGTGTCGACGTACATGCTCATTGTGGCACGCCCGAGCGGATGGCTGAGTACGTGCAGATCAGTCGGGAATTGAAACAGCGCCACGGGCAACAGCTAGTTGCCTGGATCGATCTCGATTTCTTGCGGCAAGGCAGCGATGTTACCGCTGACAGATACTTGCAGGCGGCCAAGGAACAATACGCCTGTCGTTTCTTGCCTTGCTTGCATGATGACATGAAGGATGGTCTGCAGTATACGGCTGACGACATTGAAAGCTGGCAGAAGCGGGGAGTGGTCGGCCTGAAGATTTGGATGGGGCTATCCGAGGCGATCGACAACAGACAATACGACCCGTTGTTCGCGAAAATGGCGGCTCTCAAGTTTCCGGGCGCCTCCGTCCACATTGCCCAACCTTATCCCACTTCGTGGTGTCGAGATCCCGTGGAGTTCTGGCGGGCTCAAAATGCTTGGGAACGCGTGCTGGACCGACATCCCGAGTTGATTGTGGTCAATGCACACATGCTCGATCACTTCAATTCGGATGAACAACTCGACTATCTGGTCTACGTTCTGGCGACCTATCCCAAAGTGCACGTCGATCTCGCGGCACGCTTCCAGCAGTTTCACATGATGGATCGGGATAAGCTGCGTGATTTTGTGATCCGTTTTCAAGATCGCATCCTGTTTGGGACCGACATCAGTCACCTGATGGGCTCTCCGCAAGAGATGGCTGAGCGATATTATCGCTGCTTCCGGCTACTGGAAACGGACGAGATCGTGAAGGGGAGTTTCTTTGAGGATCAGAAAGAGCGGCGTGGGCTGGCGCTGCCGCGCGATGTGCTGGAGAAGATCTACTATCGGAATGCACTGCGGATTTATCCACGTCTCCAGTATTGCTCATCCGGTAATTTCCTTGGCAATCTTACGGACAGATCCATGAACCGAACAACGATCCAACAATTGTGCGTGTCGACTATCGTGCTGACAGGCATTTCGGCCTTGGCCGCGGATGAAACGCCGCCAATCCTCAAGCTGACTGGCGACTGGCAGGTACAAGTAACCGTGCCGGCGTCGGGCAGCGCAGCGAAGGAGTTGACTGCCACGCTCAATGTCTCTCCCCCGACGCTCGTTGCTGTTCGCGGTGAGAAGTACGATCGGCTACCGCTGTTCAATCCCGATACGGCCGGCTGGGTGAAAGGTGTTCCGCTGATCGGTCTTCGGACCCAGGAGACCACCAGTCGCGGCTTGCTCGATCCTTCCAGTTTGCAGGTGCGTGCCGGTTTGCAGCCTGACGCCCAGTTGTGGGAACTTGGCAAGGACTATGCGGCCGACCTTGATTGGGCCACCATCGGGCGACTGCCCGACGGGCGCATCGCCGACAACCTGCCTGTGTATGTCGATTATCGCCACGCACTGTTGCGGATTGACTCCATTGTGCTGACGCGCGAGGGCCGGATCGAATTGCGCGAGGGGATGCCACATGCGGCCACTCCGCAGCCGCCGTCGCTGGCAGCGGGCGACCGTCGTCTGGCGAATGTCTTTCTGCCCGGACGAATCGCCAAACTTGAGCCGCTGCATCTTCTGCCAATCCTCGAGACAGCCTATCCCGAGCCGCCGAAACCGTCCCCTTCGGTGGCTGAGCTGAAATTGCCCAAGACGATGAAGATACTTCGCGAGGGCGGCTCGTTGCGGATTTTGGCTTGGGGGGACAGCGTCACCGACGGCGGTTATCTGCCCCGCGCCGAGCATAACCGCTGGCAGGCCCAGTTTGTCGCCCGACTCCGCGAGCGATTTCCCCAGGCGAAAATCGAACTGGTCAGCCAGGCCTGGGGCGGTCGCAATACGGCCAGCTTCCTGGCCGAACCGTCAGGCAGCCCCCACAACTATCAAGAGCAAGTGCTTGGCGCGAAGCCCGATCTGATCGTCTCGGAGTTTGTCAACGATGCAGGGCTTTCTCCGGAGCAAGTGGAAGAGCGATACGGAAAATTCCTGGCCGACTTCACCGCGATCGGCGCCGAATGGATCATCCTCACTCCGCACTACGTTCGGCCCGACTGGATGGGGCTGATCGGCCAGCGCGACATCGACGCCGATCCGCGCCCTTACGTGGCGGGACTGCGGCAGTTCGCTGCTCGGCATCCCGTCGCCTTGGCCGACGCTTCGCTGCGTTGGGGAAGGCTGTGGCGTCAAGGTATTCCCTATAGCACGCTGCTGTCCAACGCAATCAATCATCCCACCCCCGACGGCATGAAACTCTTTGCCGACAGCCTGATGGCATTGTTTCCGTAAACGATTCGCATTTCTCACCCCGCATACGGTGCTCGACCTGCGCGCCCACAGCGCCCGTTCGCCGTGGACGCCGCGCCGAGTTCGTCGCGTACGCGCTCTTCTTCGCCCGGTCGAGGCTTTCGCCAGCCGTTCCCTTTGCCAGCGTGACCATCCGCCGCTCTCGAATCGCCGCCGCGATTGGAGCAGGAGCAGAGTGTCTGCTCCTTCGTGCTCCTTCGTATCGGTGCTGCGGCTTGCTTCGATAGCACGCCTGTGGCTTCGTTCTGTCTTTCGGGCAAGTTAGTGGCGGGCGTGGAACGTGAACGTCTGGCCGACTCGCGTCTCCAGTTCGATGATGCTGCGACTCGTTCGGCGTCAACGGATTGGCCTTTCCATCAGGTCCCACGACTTCGATTTCCGGCCAGGGGCTGAGCAGTCGCAGAGGGCCACCTGCGGTCGACGTCGACCGAGACCGGCCCCACGTTTCCGTTGTCGCACGCCGCCGAGACGAGAAACCCGCCCTGGGCTCGCAGTTGTTGGAAACGTGCCGGCTTGTCCAGCGGCCAGGCGGGAAACACGCGCACCACGTCGGCGACGCTTTGCAGCAACAGCTCGTTGATCGCCATCGACGCGGCGAACTGCTCGGTGTAGTGGCCGAAGTTGTTGAAGCCGTATTGCGGCTCGTTGCGGTTGAGCGTCAACGTGCCGTTGGGCCGCAGTCGTGCGTTCAACTCCTCACGCACCCAGGCCAGCGTTTCGGGCATGCTCAACCGAGCCCGGGAAACGGAGAGCATGATGGCCGCGTTGTTCCCGTTCCACCGCAGTTGGTCGATCGTCCGCGAGAACAGTTGCTTCTGCGCTTCCGGCGACCAGAAGGTCACCACGTCGCCGGGGAAGACGGGAGTTGCCGGCACCGAAATGTTGTAGCCGATCGGCGGGGCACCTTCGACATCGACCACCACGGGCGGCTCGTCGCCCGAGAGCGGATAGTCGGGCAGCAAGGCTGTCGGCCTGCTTCCACCGGGCCACCAGGTCGGCGTCGCGGCCGAGCGTCTGTGCACCCTCGATCGCCGCGGCGAACATGTATCGGAACATGCCCAGGCAGAACGCACAATTGCGATTTCGTTCGAACCGCTTCGTCCAGCCCCAATGTTCCGGCGAAACGGTGGGTGCCAGCACGATCTTTCCATCGTCGGTCTGCTCGCACCCGGCGATGAAGTTCGCCTGGAAGTTGGCGATATCGCGGACCACCGGATAGGCAACCTTCTCCAGGAATTCGCGCGAGGGCTCGTACTTGTAATGCCACCAGACCGGCTGCGCCGAGAAGCCGGCGACGCCCAGCGTCCAACCCCAGACGTGGTGGATGTATTGACGCCGCGTCGGCCCCTGGCACGCTTCCGGCGGCGGTTCGAAGGCGAACAAGACGTGCGGTATGTAGGCGCCCTCGAACCCGAACAACTGCTGGCACAACCACCTGGCCCGCGGCATGTACTCGACGATCAGGCGGTCGTACGGCTCGGACAACTCGGGATGGTTGCTGCTGTAGACCGACCAGTAGGTCGACTGGATGTTGTAGTTCGTGTGGTAATCGCCGTGCCAGGCCGGGCCGTCGCCGACAAGGGATGCGAACAAGCCGGGCGAAATAGCGCCCGGCCGGATCACGCAGCGCAGGAAGTAGAGGTTGCGATACCACATGGACTGCAGGACCGAGTCGTCCAATCTCCAGGCCGCTCTGGGACCAGAATCGTTCCCACACCGCCTCGTGCGTCTTCACGACGGCTTCCGGCGCGGCCGCCAGGGCGTCGTCGGCCAGCTTGATCGCGGCGGCTTTCGGGTCCTCGGCTTCGCGGCTCGTGACGACGGCCACGGCCTGCCGCTCGCCACGCGTCACCAGCGCCACGGCAAAGCTCATTCCCTCCCAGCCCGGGTCGCCGGGGATCTGCTGCAGAATGGTCTGCACCTCCGGACTGCGGCTGCTCTTGCTCCGGCGCGGGCAAGTCCGGCGAGTGGGCGGCCTCCAGCTTCCCGGCACCAGCCCTGGTCGATCAGGATCACGTTGCGATCGGCCAGCGCGCGGATCGTGGCCTGGGGGATACCCCGGTCGTTGCCCTCGACGGTGGCCACGGCCCGGCGGATATCCAGTCGAGCGGGCGACGTCGGTTCCGGCTTCATCTCCAGATCGATGTTCACCTTGCCTTGGGGCCCCACCAGCGCCACTTCCTCGAAACGGTTCTCCGCCCACTTGCCGTCTTCGGTCCACGTGTAGAGGATCACCTGGCCGGCAAGCACGTCCTTCGGCAGGTGAAGGTTCGCACGGCGTTTCGGTCGGCGTTTCCTGCCAGCCGCTGCCGAAGAAGCCTTTTCCGTCGGCACTCCATCAGGTCGACGTAGAACCGGGCGTTCTCGGTGCCGGACAGCTTCACGTGTAGTTCCGGATACTCACGCGTGTTGATCCGGACCGGGCCGTAGGAGAAACCGTTGGATGCTCCCGCCTGACCTTCGATGCTCATCACGCCGACGCCGTCGCGATATTCCCAGCCGTTCTTGGTGCCTTCCGCGCGAATGCGGATCCAGTTCGGTTCTGCCGGCGCCGCGCCGAGTATCAGGCGGGCACAGATACGAGGGCACGGGTAGGGATGCGCATGGTAGCTGTCCGGCCCCTGCCACTGGACATCCTCGTCGAGAATGACGGAGCCGTGTCGGACCAACCGTCGCCCCGCGATCGAACGCCCACTTCTTGACCAGTTCGATCGTTGGAAGCGGCGGATCGCGCTGGGCATCCAGCCGCGCATCCCACACGTCGTTCTTGGTAAGGTTCAATTTCAACTGGCCGCGGTCGGTGTAGACCAACGCATTCACGTCCCCGTTGCCGATCAAGAGTGCGTAGTCCAGCACGCTGTCCAGTCGATCGACGGTGACCGCCGCCGCGTCCAATGCCTCGGGAAACGGAATCGGACGTGTCGGCCCTGGCAGTCAGCCCGATCCACAGGACAGCCAGACAGGCCATCTCCCAGTTGCCATATTGTCGCGCGCATCGGTTTCTCCTGGGGTTGTTGCTGGTGCCGGTGTGCTGGCGGTAGGGTCCGCCGTCGCGCTGGCACCACGCGTTTCTGGTGCAGGCGGGTCAAGCTTGGTGTTCGGCCAGATTTGTCTGACCATACAGGAACTCCGAACTACGCCGCGATCCGCCGCGGCGACACATTCACCGACCGTTGACGTGGAGTGCCCAATGCCCAATGATACAATGCCCAAGCTCCCATAATCCACCCATGCCGCGTGGGAACAATGGGTCTTCTGCTTTCAAGACTGAGCGCCTTCGCTTCCAGCGGAGGCCGCTGCCGGGACATAGGAACGGAAAGGAGCGTTGCGAGCGGCCTGTGAGCGAACGGGGCAGGGGGGGCAAAAAGCAGTTTGCCGCCAGCTTAAGAAAACGCGTTGTCCGATCAGTGAGGAGCGAAATGGCAAGATCATTGTTGTGGTGTACTTTATTTCTAAGTTGGCCTGTCGCCATGTGGCATGTTTCGGCAGGTGAGCCAACTCCTTACGGTCCGGTGCCGACGAAAGCGCAGCTGCGCTGGCACGAGCTGGAGTATTACGCGTTTGCTCACTTTACTTTGAACACCTTTACCGACACTGAGAAAGTGCGTCTGCGTGTTAGCGGCGCGGTGTGTCCCGCGATCAGCGAGTTTGCCCTGCATGCATGCCGGTGCGCTCTGAGTCTGCCGACGCGTTTCGCACGACAGAGACGGTTCTCTGAATATCGTATGTGATGCGGCGGGCCCCGCGATTCGCTATACGCTGGACGGCAGTGAGCCAACGGTACATTCCACGCAGTTCGAGATGCCTCTCGCTCTGTCCGACGGTGGCATTGTGAAGGCGGCAGCATTCGCCGGTGATGAATCCAGTTCTGTCGTGACAGCCCATCTCGGCGTTTCCAAGTCGCATTGGAAGGTGGTCTCGGTGACCTCGCTAGGGAGTACGTCCAAGGCCGAGTACGCTATCGATGCCGATATCGATACGCATTGGCATTCGTGGCTGGCTGCCGATCCGGAACCGCCTCAGGAGATCATCGTGGATATGGGGAAAGAAATCGGCGTGGGCGGTTTTACATACACGCCGCGCGATCGGGCGCCTCGACGGCGCTGTCAGTCACTATGAGTTCTATCTCAGCAAAGATGTTCGTTCCTGGACGAAAGCTGCGGAGGGCGAATTTTCCAATATCCGCAATAGTCCGATTGTCCAGGAGGTACACCTGGCGAATCCGGTCGACGCCCGCTACTTCAAATTCGTGGCGACAAGAACCCTCGACAATGCGAAATACGTCGTGATCACCGAATTGGGAATCTTCCAGAAAGAGTGATATACAGCATGAAATCGCCAAATGTGACCAAAGTGTTGCTGCTCTTGCTGTTCGCGGCGACAGCGCTTTCGCCGAGTATGGCTGACGCTTCTGATCTGCGATTGCGGTATGACAAGCCTGCCAGGAGCTGGGCGATCGATACGCTCCCGATGGGTAATGGCAAGCTGGGCGGGATGGTCTTCGGCGGCGTCGGGCAGGAGCATATTCAGTTCAATGAAGACAGCCTCTGGCTGGGCGACGAAGAAACGGTCGGAGCCTACCAGTCGTTTGGCGACCTGTATGTTCTGTTGGGCAAAACGGACCTGCCGGTGATTACCAGTCCCAGCGGCCATCAGGCACCCGTGGGACAGGATGTGGCTGCTGCCTTTGATGGAAGTGAGCTGACAAAATGGTGCGTGGAGCACAAAAACAAACCGGTGATATGTCAGGTGTACATTCCGGACGAACAGAAGACGCCGATTCGGCGGTACTCCATGACATCCGCCGAAGACGTTCCCGACAGAGATCCAAAGGACTGGGTTTTTGAGGGATCCAATGACGGCCGGCAATGGGTCCAGATCGACAGGAGAATTGATGAGCCGATCTGGGGACAGCGTCATCAGACGAAGACGTTCACGTTTGAAAACGACACCATCTTCAAGTATTGCCGCTTCGTTTTCGCAGAGACGCACAACCCGACCCACTTTCAGCTATCGGAAATTTCATTGGCGCCAGTAAGCGCGCCATCGGATTGCGCTGGCTATAGGAGGGAACTCGCCATCGACGACGCGGTTCACACAATTGCGTATGGGAAAGACGATGTGGAGTATCAGCGACAGTACTTCTGTTCGTATCCCGACAAGGTCATGGTGGCGCACTTTACAGCAGACCAACCGGGCAGTTATAGCGGGGCTGTTTCGCTCAGGGACGCACATGACGCGGCCGTGGTCGTCAACGGCAATACATTGACTGCCAGCGGCTCGCTGAAAGGAAGGCTCGATTATAAGGTCAGATGGGATACTGGTTTTGTGGACAGGGATTACTATATCGGTCTGAATTATGAATCGCAGGTGCGGGTCCTACACGACGGCGGTTCGGTTACCCCCTCCGGCGATAAACTGATCTTCCGGGATTGCAACAGTCTGACGATACTGCTTGCCGCCGGGACCGATTACGTCAACCAGCGCGACAAGAACTGGCAAGGCGAGCATCCCCACGAACGCATTACAGCTGATCTTCAAGCCGCTGCAGAAAGACCTTTCGAGGCATTGCGGGAAAGGCATGTTAAGGATTATCGCAGCCTCTTTGGCCGTGTTGCGGTCGATGTCGGTTCATCGTCGGAAGACCGGCAGGCGATGACGACCGACCGACGCATCGAAGTCTACCGTGAAGAGGGCGATGATCCTGATTTGGAAGAGCTTATCTTTCAATATGCCCGGTACCTGCTGATCAGCAGCTCTCGTCCGGGCTGTTTGCCGGCGAATCTCCAGGGTCTTTGGAACAACGTCAATAATCCGCCGTGGCAAAGCGATTATCACAGTGACGTGAATGTGCAGATGAACTACTGGCTTGCCCAGCCGACGCATCTGGCGGAATGTTTTGAGCCGTACGCGGAATGGTTATGGTCGATTCTCCCCGTCAGGCGTGAAGCGACTCAGGAGGAATTCGGAACAACCAGGGGCTGGATGACTCGCTCGGAAAACGGCATCTTCGGCGGCGCGACCTATCATTGGGTTCCAGGTGATGCCGCGTGGCTGGCACAAAACATCTGGGACCAATATGCCTTTACGCAGGATGCGCAGTATCTTCGCACACGAGCTTATCCGATGATTAAGGAGCTGTGCGAGTTCTGGGAAGAATATCTGATCGAAAGACCCGATGGGACACTCGTCAGCCCCAAGAGCCAGTCGCCAGAGCATGGACCGTGGGCAGAGGGCAACTCCTATGAGCAAGAGTTGGTTTACGATCTGTTCTCGAACTACATCGAAGCGTCCGAAGCTCTGGGCGTGGATCGGGAATACCGCGAAAAGGTAGCTTCCATGAGAGCCCGCTTGCTCGGCCCGCAGATTGGTAAGTGGGGCCAGCTCCAGGAATGGGCCGAAGATATTGACAGTCCTGACGATACGCATCGGCACTTATCGCACATGATCGCTGTCTATCCTGGCCGCCAGATTACTGCGCTAAACACGCCCCAGCTCGCCGAAGCCGCCAGAGTTTCGCTCAACGCCCGCGGCGATGGTGGAGCCGGTTGGTGTCTGCCCTGGAAAGCGGCCTTGTGGGCCAGACTCGGTGACGGGGATCGGGCGTATCGCCTATTGAAAAAGAAGATGTATCTTGTTGATGCATCCATTCGTGATGGCGCCTATCCGAATCTCCTGAATGTCGTCTGGGGATATTTTCAAATAGAAGGCAACTTCGGCTACGCTGCCGGTTTCTGCGAAATGCTGCTCCAGAGCCATGAAGGAGTGGTCCACCTTCTTCCTGCCCTGCCCAAAGCCTGGCCGGCCGGCAAGGTGACGGGCCTGGTGGCACGCGGCAATTATGAAGTTGATATGGAATGGAAAAACGGCGAATTGACCGCTGCCACAATCCGCTCTAAGACAGGCAAAATACCAAAGATCAGAATCTCCGGGGGAGAGATCATCGACGATCTTTCCACAGAACCCAGAGTGCAACTCCAACAGTAGCTGGGTCAGGAAGGGATCGCGGGCTTGCCCGAGAAACTCGCGAAGACCCGCTGCCGTAAGTGAACGGCCCGAAGTGGATTCGGATGCCAAGGTGGATGGCGGGGCGGCGTGTGGTCCGGCGGTTACCTCTTGTATCGTCTACGCATCAAGAGCAGTCCCAAAGCGGACCCGCCCGCAAAGATAACGAAAGAAGAAGGTTCGGGAACGGAAGCCTCGGTGTATTGAGCCCATCCGTATTGCACCAACGCCCCGTTCGGTGTGGGTTGCGTGTATCGGCTGTCCCATGCTGTCAGCGAAGGATTAATGCCTGTAAACGCCTCGTACGACTTAATGTACGTGCCGAACATGTTATCGTTGTATTGGTAACCTGTGAAGATACGAGTTTCGATAAGAGCTGGAGATGACGGTTCGGCGTTCAACGCGTTGGCCATCGCGGTTGCAGCAGCCTGCGCTCCAGTACTCTCGCCCCAAAAAGCCGGCACGGGTGACGGGCTTGTGGGATCACCGTAAATGTCCATGAAGGACACGTTGTAGTCGATGGACACGTCATACAAGGTACCGTCGACGTCGAGCCCCGAGATCTGTGTGGGCCTGCCGTAGGCATTGTAGATGATGTCGGCACTGGCGATCATTTCGTAATGAAGAACGACCAACAACGCCACAACAATGGTAATGATTCTGGCTGAACAACGCATGGAGCACCTCCGTACCTACCAACAATTCGAGGTTGCGGGAAACACTGGCTGGGCCGCTTCGACGTCTGGCCCGTACGCAATCGAGGAATCTCAA
The DNA here is from genome assembly GCA_963700515.1 of uncultured Planctomycetota bacterium. Lineage (GTDB taxonomy): Bacteria > Planctomycetota > Planctomycetia > Pirellulales > Pirellulaceae > JAJRVM01. Next base: position 311,801 of record CAVOXY010000024.1, read on the forward strand.
AAGACCGGTGACCTCATACTCATAGTCATTGCGTCAAATTCGCCTGTCAAGCGCCGATTCTCCACCCCGTCGACTTTTTCACAGATCCGAAACATGGCTTCGTAACAGCGGACCACCGCGACAACGGCCGAAACTCCCACCGATTAGACAGGAAATGGGCTCGGCATCGGCAGATTGTCAGGTCCGTGGAGCCCGACCGCAGCGCGGGGACAAGCCAGCATACGATAGATTCGAGTAAACAGATGGAATGTATCCCCGCGTAGACTGCTCGGCACCGCGTCGGATGGCAGCTCACTCACTGGCCCAGAGACGGTTGATATCGACTGCGCGAAGGCAGATGCGTTCAGGAGATCAGCGACGCGGGAGGATCGTCTTCGGATTGCTCCCACTCGCGGCGCACTTCGCGCAGGCCATAGGCGCACATTTCGAATGCCAGGCCGAGCCGCTTGAGCAGATCAGCTGGCGGGACGTCCTCGTCCTGCGAGTGAATTGAGCTGGCGACGAGATAGGCGTGTTTTCCGTGCAGGCAATATTCGCCGAACGGATCGATGTCGGCATCGCTGTGCGCTTGCCGCAGGTGTTCGGGGAACAGCCCGGCCCAGAAGAGCGCGAAGTCGCCGATGTAACGCAGTATCCGCCGCCGAGCGCTGCCGATCTGAATCTCGGCTTCCGCCAGCATTGACTGCAGTTCTCGCACCGCCTGGCCGTGTGGAATGTGCACAGGCCGCAGTTGATCGGTGCGTACCGATCGCACGAGCAGCCCGCTGAGATAATCGATCAGTGGCGGATCAACGATCCCCAGCTTCACCTCAAACGTTTGTTCAGCCAGTCCCGCAAAGAACCGTCGAAGCGTTGTCATCGGCTGTTCAGATCGCATGACACACCTCCCTGAAAACTCTACTACGTAGATCTCGCGGGTAAAGTCCCGCGGCGGACAATTCTGCCGATAATTGGCTGCGACAGCACGGTTTTCGTCGTGTCGGTCGCGTGCCAGGCGAGCGTGCTCGACACTCTGGCGAGTGTAGCGACGCTCGCGGAGAACGTGGCCGCGGTGGCCCAGGTTTCCCTTCCTTCTCCAAGCTCGGGCGAGCATGCCTACGACACTCAGAGACGCCGCCGGCGTGTCCACCGAGCGGAGGGCGGCGATCAATTGTGCGACGTAATCGCGCACTTCTCGCCGTACATCGTCGCGATCGCGGTGGGCAGCCTCCGCGACGCGGCGCACGATGGCCGAGCCGACGATCAGTCCGTCGGCCACCGGAGCCAGCAGCCGCACGTGCTCGGGACGACTGATGCCGAACCCGATGCAGATGGGGAGGTCCGTTTCTGACCGCAGCCGCGCCACATTATCGACCAGTTCGGGTGGCAATTCGGTGCGCTCGCCGGTAATCCCGGTGACCGACACGTAGTAGAGAAAGCCAGTGGAAGATGCGGCGATCCGCCAGGCGCGCTCGCGTGGCGTGGTGGGAGTGACCAACTGGATCAAGCTGAAATCCTCCCGCCGGCAGATGGTGGACAGCGGGCCGGATTCCTCGACCAGTAGGTCCGGCACAATCGCCCCGGCAAAGCCGGCCTGTTTCGCGCGGGCGACGTACTGCTCGAGTCCTTGCCGGTAGATGATGGCGTAGCTGACCATCGTCACCACTGGCATCGTCAAGTCGCTGAGCGTTCTACGTGCGGTCTGGAACATCTGCTCCAGCTTCAAGCCATTTTCGAGAGCCCGCGTGAACGAGGCCTGTACAACAGGGCCATCGGCAATCGGATCACTGTAGGGGATTCCCAGCTCGCACATGTCGCTGCCCACGTCGGCCAGATCGCGCAGCAGGTCAGCCGTCAGCGGCATGTCGGGGTCACCCGCGGTGACGAAGGGCATGAAGGCCTTCCGGCCGGTGGTGCGCAGTCGTTGGAATAATTGGTCAATAGCGGACATGGCGAAAGAACCTGTCAATCAAGAGGCGTGCCGCGGGCCGGAATTGGTATGACGCTCACGCAATCGAGCGATCTCCGCGGCGTCTTTGTCTCCACGGCCAGACAAGCACACCACGATGGCCTGATCCGGGTTCATGGTCGCAGCTTGCTGCACTGCCTTGGCCACTGCGTGAGACGATTCAAGCGCCGGGAGAATGCCTTCGCTGCGCGCGAGCAAGTCGAATGCGTCGAGCGCCTCGCGATCCTGACAATGAACGTATTCGACTCGCTGCGTGTCTTTCCAGTAACTGTGTTCGGGTCCCACGCCCGGGTAGTCCAAGCCGGCAGACACGCTGTGGACGTCGCAAGTCTGCCCGTCGTCGTCCTGCATCACGTAGCTGAAACTGCCGTGCAGGACCCCGGGCCGTCCGAAACTCAATGGCGAGGCGTGTTGGCCGGGCAGGTCACCGCGTCCCCCCGCTTCCACACCCATCAGACGCACATCGGAGTCGGCCACGAACGGATAGAACATTCCCGCCGCGTTGCTGCCGCCGCCGACACAGGCCACTACCAGATCGGGAAGCCGCCCGATCTGCTGCTTGGATTGCTGCATGGTCTCGCGTCCGATTACCGACTGAAAGTCGCGTACGATGCGCGGAAACGGATGCGGGCCGACCACGGAGCCGAGAATGTAGTGCGTATGTTCAACGCTCGACATCCAGTCCCGCATTGCTTCGTTGATCGCATCGCGAAGGGTCCGTGAACCACTGCTAACCGGTCGCACTTCGGCGCCCAGCAGCCGCATGCTGAAGACATTGGGAGCCTGACGCCGGATGTCCTCTTCGCCCATGTACACGACGCAAGGAAGACCGAATCGAGCGCAGGCGGTGGCCGTGGCCACTCCGTGTTGGCCCGCTCCCGTCTCGGCAATCACCCGCCGCTTGCCCATTCGGATGGTCAGCAGCGCTTGGCCCAGCGTGTTGTTGATCTTGTGGGCTCCGGTGTGATTCAGGTCCTCACGCTTCAGCCAGATTTGAGCCCCGCCCGTCTTGGCGGTGAGTCGTTGAGCGAAGTAGAGCGGCGAGGGACGACCGACGTAATGCCGCAATAGCTCCTGCAACTCCGCCTGAAACGGCTCATCGCGACGAGCTAGTTCATATTGTTCGGCCAGCTCTTCCAGCGCGCGTGTGAGTGTCTCGGGAACATACCGCCCCCCGTACAGGCCGAAGCGGCCATGTGGGTCCGGCACTTCCGCGGGGCGGGAACGATCTGCTGCCGTCATGTCTTCACTCATGCCACATTACACCTGTCTGGTCGACTCAATGAGTCCGCGTGAAATGGGGGACATGCGTGCACCATGCGCGCATTCTGCACACCCCGATCCGAAATACCATTTGCCGCGTGAGGAACGGGTCATTTTCGGGGTCGGCCTCAGGATGGTCAAGGGAGCCTGTGCCTGGGGAGCGATTGGGGTGGTGCGGCAATTGAGACGGGCTCCCGCCACAAATGACCAGTGGCGAACGACCAATGACCCACATGCTGGTGTGCCGGCACTTGCCGCAGCGTTTGCCGGAGCTGTGGGATTACGGCTGGCAAACTTGGCACCCCCTAGCACTGACCACTGACCAATGACCAGTGACCACTGACCAATGACCAATGACCAGTGACCAATGACCAGTGTTAAGGCGGGGCAGGGCGGGGCGAGGCCAGGGCGTCTTCCAGGCGTTGCCGGATCTGGTTGCGCAATTCCTGACTGTGAATCTTGTGCCCGCGGGCGTCGGTGACATAGAAGGCGTCGACGACCTGATCGAGGAACGTGCCGATCTTTGCCACGTGCACTTCGAGCCCCAGTTCAAACAAGGTGCGCGTGATGGAGTAGAGCAAGCCGCGGCGATCGTAGGTGAAGATCGTAATGATGGTAAAGCGGTCCGCCGTCGAGTCGTCAAAGCGGACGCGGGTGGGCATTTCAGCATAGTGAGCGGCCGCCGAGCCTTTGTCGGCTTTCCACAGGCGGCGAAAGGCTGGGACCTTGTCGGCATCCACCGTCAGCGCTCGTACCAAGGCCTGGCAGACGTCGTTGGTCCGTTCCGCGGGCGGCTCTCCCGCATAGTCGGTGTCTTCCACGTAGAACCGGTCGAGCACGAGTCCATCGGCCAAGGTGTGAATCTCGGCCGAGAGAATCTGCAGGCCTTTGCCGCTCAGTGCCCCGGTCAGCTTGTGAAAGATGCCGGGCGTGACGGATTCGTGGGTGCCCAGCATATAGATCGAGACCTTCCGCTCCTCGGAATAGCGGAACCAGGCGACTGCCTCATGCGGGCCAGCCTGCCGGAGTTGCTGCAACACTTCGTGGATCCGCGCGGGAGGCACACTCAGCAGATAGCTGGCTGGCAGTTCGGCGATCTGTTTGTCCCACCAGGCATCATCATTCGTGGTCCCGGCCAGTTGCCGCACGATGGCCCGCCGCTGGCGTGACTCCTGTTCGGCGCTTTGGGAAGCGTCTTCGCCGGTTAGATGCCTGCGCGTGCGGAAGTAGAGTTCGGTCAGCAGTTCCAGTTTCCAGTCGTTGAGCACTTTGGGGCCGACGGCGGCCAGATCTGCGCAGGAAAGAAGGTAGAGCATCTGCAGTACGTCGGTAGTGCCAACTTCGCGGGCCAGTCGCAGCACGACCGACTCGTCATGCGTATCCTCGCGGAACGCCATATGCGACATCATCAGGTGCTTGCTGACCAGGAACCGCAAGATTTCCGCATCGGAGTCCGACAGTTTCAGACGCTGTGCCGTCTCCACGGCGATCAACGCTCCCACTTCGCTATGATCGTCGTCATAACCTTTGCCCAGGTCGTGTATCAACAGGGCCAGGTGCAAGAGACGCTTGTTGCGCAAGTCGCGATATGCGTCCCCGATCGGACGTGGATCGGTCAAGAACGCGGTCGCCGCCTCCACCGCGCGAATCGAGTGCTCGTCGACGGTGTACTTGTGATAGTCGTTGAACTGCATCAAGTACCGGGCGTGTTGCATGGCCGGAATGATCTGCTCCAGCACGCGCAGTTGATGCAGGCGGCGCAGCAGATCGCCCAGTCGGCCTGGTTGGCTCATCAGCGACAGGAAGCGGCTGACGACTTCCGGGGAGATCTGCTGCACGGGACGACGTGCCATTTCGGTGCGAATCGTTTCCCACGTCCGATGGTCGATGCGCTTGCGGTACATGTTGGCCAGATCCATCAGTCGCAGCACTTCGGCCAGATCGCTGCGCATCTTGGCCAGGCCCCGTCGCGTGGCACTGATGTGAATGGGGCCGACGCGAAAATCATCTTCCACGCGATGACTGAACAGGGGGGCCACGGCCGCCACGAGGGGCGACCGAACACGCACACTGTCGATAAAGTTCGACGAGATGTACCGGATATCTCCCGTATGCTCGAAGTAGTCGCGCATGAATCGTTCGACCGGCAGCAGACTGTTCAGCTTCTCGTAGCGATAGAGCGTGGCCAATCGCACTTGCTCATCGCGCGTCATGACATCTTCGCTCTTTCCCGCGTGGAAGTGCAGTTCATTTCGCAACTTGAGCAGGAACTCGTGGGCCTGCACCAGTCGCATGCGATCGAGATTGTTCAAGATGCCCGTGCGCTGCAGATTCTCCAGGTCGGTCTCCCCGTAGCGGGTGAAACCGATCCAACGCACCGTCTGCACGTCACGGAGGCCGCCCCGCGAGCGTTTGATGTTGGGTTCCAGCAAATGAGCCGTTTCCCCGTACTGGCGGCGTTCCTGCCGGCGACTCTCCACAATCGTCGACACCAGCCAACGCCAACGCCGGCGGGCCGCATGGCGATACTGGGTCATGAACCGATCGAACAGTCGTTGGCTGCCACACAAGAAACGCGACTCAGCCAACGACGTCAGGATCGTGGCATCTTTCATGCCCAAAGAACAGGCTTCTCGCGGCGTGCGCAAGCTGAAACCGAGCGTGAGCCCCGCATCGCAGATGTCGCGCGTAAGGTGCTTGGCTAACTCGGCGGCGCGTGGGTGCACACCGGGGGGCGACAAGAGCATCAGGTCGACATCGGAGAAGGGAGCGACGTCGCGGCGCCCATAGCCGCCGTGGGCAACCAAGGCGATTTCCGCTGCCAGGTCCTCATCCCCGACGTCCGCCATCGCCGCCCGGTAGAGCTCCAAGACAATCTCGTCCAGCAGATCGGCCAGGTGTGCGCAGACTTGGATCCCGGGTGACCCGCGATCGTGCTGCTCCTTAATCTTCTCTCGCCCGCGCGCCAATCGCTCGCGTGCGGCAAACACGGCGGGACGTAGTCGAGGCACATTTGGCATGGGCAGATGAAAGGTTTTCACTCCTCAGGTGGCCGGTGGCCACAGCCAGAATGGGCTGTCGGGCAACCTGTGCTCACGTATTTCAATTCGTTCCCCCAGAAAGTGGTCGGCTCCAGGAGGATGCGCGATTGTGCGCATTTGGTCGACGACCAGTTTCAGGTGGCCCGCGCCGACAACCACTCCGTGCCGCTAACACTCTGAGCATGTTGGCTCGTGACACACGTCGCGCCGCATCAGCACCGAACCATCCGTCAGGCGCGAGGAACCTACAAGGCTTCCTCGCCCGTTTCTCCGGTGCGGATACGGATCGCATCGAGCAACTCGCTGATGAACAATTTGCCGTCCCCGATTTCACCAGTTTGAGCACTGCGGAGAATCGTGTCGACCACGGTTTGCAGCCCCGCCTCGGGACAGACGACTTCAATCTTCACCTTGGGAACGAAGTCGACCGCGTACTCCGTCCCGCGGTAGCGTTCCGTGTGTCCCTTCTGACGCCCGAATCCTCGCACTTCCGACACCGTCATGCCGTGAATCCCCTGCTCGGCCAAGGCGTTCTTCACGTCCTCGAGTTTGAAGTGACGGATGATGGCTTCCACTTTTTTCATTGTTCGACTCTCCCTTTCCAGCAACACGGCTTCTCAGAGAACGAGTGTTTCCCGCGTAACCGTTCACGGTGGTTCTTTATCATAATCATAATCTTACTCATAATCTTCTTCGCAGCTGGTCCGAGTTTGTGCTGAGTTGAGTGGAGTTGTCTGCGAGTGAGGCGGAGGGGATTAAGATTACGATTAAGATTATGATTATGAGTGGACAGTTACCGAGCGTCTGCACGGTCAGAACTCCGTGAACGGTTACCTTCCCGCCACCAGCAAACTAAATGAAGATATACCCTTCTTCACCATGTTCACTCAAATCAAGTCCTTGAATTTCCTGCTGTTGCGTGACGCGCAGGCCCATCGTGGCATCCAGGATCTTCAGCAGGACGAAAGTTGCCACGGCGGCAAACACCCACGTGACAGCGACGGCCACCAACTGTCCCACGAAGATGCGTGTGCTTCCCTCGATCAACCCCAGTGGATTGCCGTTGTCGATATCCCAGCACGCCCGCGTGGCGAATACGCCGGTCAGGATCGCACCCAACGTGCCACCCACGCCGTGCACGCCAAAGGCATCCAGCGAGTCGTCGTAACCAAGCCGATTCTTGAGGACCGTGCAGGCCAGACAACAGACAACACCGGCAGCCGCACCGATGGCCAATGCCGGCATGGGATTAACGAAGCCGGCGGCCGGTGTGATGCAGACCAATCCCGCCACGGCGCCGGAGCAGGCACCGAGCACCGTCGGTTTACCACGCGTGATCCACTCGAAACAAGCCCAGGCGACGGCTCCGGCCGCCGCCGAGAAATGGGTGGCGGCAAAGGCACTGGAGGTCAGACCGTCCGATGCCAACTCGCTCCCGGCGTTGAACCCGAACCAGCCGACCCAGAGCATGGCGGCTCCCAAGGCCGTGTACGTCAGGTTGTGCGGTGGCATCGGCTCGCTGCCAAAACCAAGCCGGCGACCGATCAACAAGGCGCAGATCAAAGCGGAGACGCCCGAACTGATATGGACCACGGTGCCGCCGGCGAAATCCAACGCGCCGCCGGCGATCCCCACTCCCGTGCCTGCCTGTATCTTCTCCGTCGTCACGAAACCGAGCAGACCACCGTCCCACACCCAGTGGCAGAGTGGACAATAGACGAGTGTTCCCCACAGCACCGTGAAGACCACCATCGTGCTGAATTTCATCCGCTCCGCAAATGCGCCGCAAATCAGGGCCGGCGTAATGATGAAGAACATGCCCTGGAACAGCATGTGGGTCAGCAGGGGAATCTCGATCGAGGTCCCCGCGGCCCACATCGGAGTGTGTGGACTGCCAGCCACAGCGTCCCAGGATCGTGCGACACCGTTCATAGCCACGTAATCGAAGTTGCCGATCCAGGGGTTGTCGCCGCCAAAAGCCAGTGAATAGCCGTAGAGCGCCCAGATCACGGTCATCAGCCCCATCAGAAAAATGCACTGCATCATGACGCCCAGCACGTTCTTCTTGCGGACCAGGCCGCTGTAGAACATGGCCAGCCCTGGCGCAGTCATGAACAACACCAGAGCACAGCAGACGAGCATCCAGCTGTTGTGCCCCGCCAACGCCGCTTCTTTCGCCAGTGTCTCCACGTCGTCCATGCGTGCTTCATGACTGGTGGCCGCCGCCGCGACGGAGGGTTCCGGCGTCGACTGAGCATGCACACGGTTGGCTACGGAGCACAACATAATGACCAGCGCCACCGCCACGTGGCGCGCGTGAAGCGACTTCATGGATTGTTTCCCTGTTTCGGGGTTAACGCGGAACACCATACAACCACAGGATTACCAGCATTCACAGTTGGTCACAGGACGGCTCGGCACGCACGGTACACGGCCCAGCCGAGACACGCAGAGAAGTCGGACCAACCGCTACGAAAAAGCCCTTCGATCAGCAGGAGCCTACGCGGTACCACGCCGCATGGCAATGGGGGAACCGGTGGGAGAGCACGCCCTGGCGGCCGGGGCCCCAAAGCCGTGGATTTCGGAGGGAAGAAGGTGACAATTTTGTCACTTTTCAGCTCGTGCCGCGGCCTACCCGCATGATCAAGGAAGGGGGTCGTAGACGGTCAGGATCTTTGATCTACCGGGCCTCATCGTTCTTTCTGCCAGCCCACATCCGGCACATCGGCGCGCGCGTTGAGGACTCGCGGCAGGACAAAGAACAGGTCCCCTAATCGGTTGAGATAGCGAACGATGGGAGTCTGGATCTGCTCGCCGCCGCGGGAGAACTCAAGTCCCACGACGCGTCGTTCGGCTCGCCGGCAGACCGTGCGGGCCAAGTGCAGCAGGGCCGCCGATCGGACACCACCGGGGAGGATGAACTGCTGCAAGGGTGGCACTTGGGCGTCATACATGTCGATGTCCTGCTCCAGTCGCTCGACGTGCCGGTCGGCGGTCAGGCCCAAGCCGCCAGCAGCGGGACCGGGCGTGGCCAGATCTGCTCCCACGCCAAACAGCTCGTGCTGAATCCGGTGCAGCAGGACATCAATATCGCTCGGCAACGATTCCGCTCGGGCCACTCCGATCAGCGCGTTGAGTTCGTCGACCGTGCCACACGCCTCGACGTGTGGATCATCCTTGCCAACGCGAGGTCCGTAGCAGAGGTGGGTTTTCCCGTCGTCACCCGTCTTGGTATAGAGTTTCACGGCTTTGGCTCCCGGCGGACCGAGCGAGTCGCGACGGCCGCCGATCGGCGTGCCCCCCGTTCTCAGTGCGTCTCGACTCGACCGTAGAATTTGACTATTCGAACTTCACCTAACATCCGCAGGCACTGGCCGTAGCGACGCGGTGCTCCCCGACTCCGCCCAGGTGACCCCGCCGGCCCACCGGGGGATTTCGGCAGCAGCTCCGCAACGTATCGTCGCTGACCGCTCCAAGAAGGGCAATTGGTCGCTATAATAACGGGCGACTCGTCCCCCAACCTGCTGAGTTTGCCTCAGCGGCCAGGCCACTGATGGGTCAAACGTGACATTGTGAGTTGAGTTCTAGCGGCCAACGCACGGCCAACCAATACAGTCTGTGCGGTAGCTCGTTTTGGATCAAGGTCCGCTCAGGTCCGCATCTTTTCTGAGGAGTTCCCGAGGTGAAATTCTTCCCCCAGGCCGTGAACCGCTGGTCAGGCGTATGTACGCGTTTGGCGTCTGTCCTGTTTCTGGTGACAACCCCCTCGCTCGCCAGTGCCCAAGAGTCGATCGAGCCCCAGTTACTGAGCAACATTCGTCAGGTGACGTCGGATTTCGAGAAGGCCGGTGAGGGATATTTTTCACCCGACGGCAAGACCATTGTCTTCCAGGCGATCCGTCCCGAATACCCCTTCTACCAGATTTATACTCAACCGCTTGAAGGTGGCACAGCCAAGTTGATCAGCACCGGACGTGGCATGACTACCTGCTCGTACTTCTCACCCGACGGGAAGCAGATCTTGTTTGCCTCCAGTCATCTGAGTCCCGACCTGGCAGCGATCGAGGCGAAAGAGCGGCAGTTGCAGGAAGAAGAAAAAAAGTCGAGATCGCACCGACGCTACTCCTGGCCGTTCGATCCGTACATGGACATCTACGTCTGTGACCTGGACGGCCAGAATCGTAGCCGGCTGACTTCGGAATACGGTTACGACGCGGAAGGCGCTTATTCGCGGGATGGAAAACTGATTGCCTACTGCCACGTGGAGGAACCGCCTGCTGACGCGACCGGCGACGCGGCAACGGTCAGGAATCCCGATATTTATGTGATGAATGCGGACGGCAGCGGCAAACGGCGCATTACTTCGGCTCCCGGTTACGACGGCGGACCATTCATCTCTCCGGATGGCCAGTGGATTGTCTTCCGCACCGATCGCAAATCCGCCGAGCATCTGCAGATTCATGTGATTGGTATCGATGGCAACAATGAAGTCGAAGTGACCGATCAGCCGACCAGCGTGAACTGGGGACCGTACTGGCATCCCACCAAACCGTTTCTGATCTGGGCCGGGGCGGATCACAGCGATCCGAGCGTGCGGCCGAACTACGATTTGTTCTTGATGCGGTACGAGATCAAGGATGGCAAGTTCGCTGCCGGACCGATCACGCGTGTCACCGATTCGCCGAGCGCCGATGTGCTGCCCGTCTTTTCTCCCGACGGAACCAAACTGATGTGGACCAGCACGCGGACCGCCGATCATACCAGCCAGTTGTTCATTGCCGATGTGAAGCTGCCCGAGTAGGCCTCCAGCGAAGATAGCCCCTGAAAGAGGCGCGCTATGCCAGGTGCAGGGCGTAGTGCAGTCGCGTAGCGACAAACGCAGCCCTGGGTAGCGACGCGACCATGTGCGACGGCCGAGCGAGAAGGTTACCATCCCGGCGGCGGCCTGCCGAGGCCGCATCGAGCCGCCGCCGATGTCGTGTATTGTGCCGATGCCCGAGGCGTAACGCGGATCTGTTTCGGTCTCTGCTTCAGTCGGCGGATGGAGAGTTGGTCGCGGTGTCCTGGTCGGCATGCCGAGGCACGACGGGGTGGGCGACGGTGGGGACGATGTACCGCGTTTCGCGGCACCCGTAGGTGGAGCAGCAACCGTTATACTGCCAGCAGTCGAGGTGGTGCGGGGTTCGGCAGCGGCGGCAGAAGACCATCTCGGAGCGAATCTCCTCGCCACAAATCTGGCAGATCGGATCCTCGATCGGTTGGGCCTCGTCGTTGCTGCCGAGGAACTCGATCCCCTCGCTTCGGGTGAGCATCGCCTGGTCAAACAACTCCAGGCACGCCTGGGTGAACTGCTCCAGCTCCTCATTGCGACGCAGCGTTGCCGGCGACTCGACGATCATCCGGCCGTTGCGGATCGAGAAACTGACATAGGGACAGTCGAAGATCTGGCAGAGCTTATTGATTTGCCAGCGCACTCCGTCACTCAGCAGTCGCTTGCACGTCGTCGGTCGAGCTGTCCGGAAACTTGATACCGGCCGGTCGAATTCTTCATCGCCCACCGCAATGCCAGGCATCCCGCCTTCGAGCACGCTGCGGGCCCACGGGGAGCGTGTTTCGACGCGCACATCCGTTTTTGCATCGGGCCACTGCAGATGGGCCTGCGTGGTCTTGTAGTTCCCTCGTTTGGGTCCTGATGTGATCGTGGCCCAGGTTGGGCCGTAACGAAACCGCACGCTGGGCCGGCGAAAGATCCCACCCCCCTGGTACGCTCCACCAAAACGCGAGGTCAGCATTTGGAAGCAGCGGCGACGACCGCGCGGTCCCAGACCCAGCCCGGCGCCGCTGAGCAGGATCACAATGAAACCGAACATGACTAACGCTACGAAGCACTCCACGCGCTGGCATCTCCCTCAGTCGTCGCCAATGTAGAGGATATCATCATCGTCGCCGCGAGCGGGGCGCTGCGGATGGTACTGGTGTTGTGGCAGTGGTGGGACCGGTGTATCTTCGCCGATGAACAAGACGTCTTCGCCAGCCTGCGGTGGCCGCGGCTGTTGCGTGCCACGCCGCTGGTAACGGATGACGTTGGCCCCGGAAGGAGGCATTTTGTCGCGCAAGATCCGCGCGTCGACCGGCAATGTCAGATGGCTGGGCTTCTCCACCCAGTTCTTGGCCGAGAAGTTTGTGGCCCGGTCCAGATTCATGTACGCCAGGCGGGCCACATCCCACAAGCGTTCGCATACCGCGTCCAACGTGACCGACTCATCCCAGGGGAGCCCGACGTCACGCAGGTGAATGAACCCGCTGAACGAAACATTCGGATGAAGAATCGGCGTGACCCAGCGCAGGTCGGGCGGCAAACTCGGATAAGAGTAGGGCAATCGCATGTCGATTTCATGCAATTGCACGAATTCCACGTCGGATCGAGGCGAAGCATCGCGGGCAATCCCCTTCCCCCGAAACGTCAACGAATACCGATCGGGCGGGTCGCCGGTAGCCGTGAAGTCGAAGATGGAACTGCACTGCCGCAGCGCTGTTAACGTGGCCAAGTCGGCACGCAAGCGATTCTCTCGTTGATCATGTTCCACGTTCACGCTCCTTGTCCGCTATGCGATGTTCGCGCTTTCCCGGTCCGGGAACGGAATTGTTTCACTCGCGCGGCAGTTCGTCGACCTCGCTGTCAGGTCCGCGGTGATCTTCGCCTGCCGTGGGACTGTAGATGGTGAAGAGCCAAGCCACGACAGCCAACAGCAGAATCGCTCCCCCAGTCAGGTACCACTTCCAACTCTTCACCCAAGCCCAGACGGCTCCGTCAACTCCCTCTTCTTCTTCGCCCTCGTAGGCTTTTAGTTGGCCTTTCAATTCCGTAATTGCGGAGCGTAATGTAGCCTTATCCTCTTTCAGCTCATCGATTCTGGCCAGCAGGTCGGACGTCCGCTTCTGCAGCGCCTCCTGGTCGCGCACGGCTTTCGCCTGCGCTGATTGGAGTTCGCGAATGTGCGTGCTCAGCCCCAGCGTTGAAGAGCGGAGTTCTTCGTTCCGCTGACGCTGTTCTTCCAGCGTTTGCACGACACCGTCGGGGGCGATGTTGAGCTTGCCGATGACCCGATCCAACATCTTCCGCTGCTCCGCCAACTCGTGGGCCTCGGTTTGGCTGGGGGTGACCTGGGCCACCTCGGTCGGGGCGATCAACCGCCAGGCAATCAGCGCCAGCACCAGGAACTGCATCATCAGCATGCCGAGGACGGCGATGGAGAGCCAGGTCTGCCGTGCTTCGGCGATGTTCACGACCGGGGCCGGATAGCCACCGGGAAGTCCACTGTAACGAGGGTCGTTTGGCATGGCTGTCTTGCCCTCCAGTTGCGCCGCATAGATCTCCAGTTCGGGCAATCGGAAACGAGATCCGGTCAGGTAGAAGCCGCGTGTGGCTCGCGTTTGACGCGGGCTCTGCTCGGCCCATTGAAAGAATGCTCGTTCCGATTGACAAGGATCGATGACCAGCGCTACGTCCAACTGTTTGTTGAAGAAATGATCACAGATAAAGGTGTCCATTCCCGACAGAAATACTCCCCATCCGGGATGGGTGTGGTACCAGCCGACGATCTGTGTCCCCTCGGGAAACTGGTCCCGCTTGCGTGTGATATCGCTCCAGGTCTCGTGCGTGAATTTGAAACTTCCCTTGGTCGCTTCGTAGTGCTCTGCCGCAAGCTGTCGGTGATCACGACAAAGGCGTTGCCGTCCTCGTCCTCATGTTGCCCCCCCAGCAGCACGCCTCCCAGTTCGACGTGGGTATTGGACGACGCGTGCGCTTCCATGTCCCGCATCACGTCCACGTCCACATAGACTCTCAGATCATCCTGGGCCGGCGATGCATAGGCGACGACCGCGAAGTGCCGATTCTGGTCGGGACGCAGCTGCCGCTGCGGCAGTGTTTCTTCCACGTCGCCAAAATGGATCTCGCCGTCCATACCGTCGCCAACTACTTAATGCGGCTGGTGGCCGCCACCAAAGTAGCTCGGGACCCTATCCCGAGCACGGACGGGATAGGATCCCGTCCTACTCACATCCGCGCACGACGCGCAGATGTTACCGATCAATACTCAAACGCGGGCCTTAGCCCGCGACCAACGATTCATCACTCGACGTCGACGCACTGACTCAGTCACTGTGGGCGGTCAGCGCCGAGCAACACCACGTGCTCATTGTCGGCCGACACAATCCGCAGCATGTCATAAGGCGGAATCCCCAATTCCGTCAGTCGGGCTTGTGCCAACTCCTCGCCCGCTTCCACCGCGTGCACGATCCGGGGTCGCGTGATCTGTCCGCAGGTGCCGCACACGGCGTCACTGTTGCCGACTTTGTGCAGGGGCCGCATAACCGCGCCGACTCGTGCCACACGGCGCACAATCAAGGGAGACCACCAGGTCCCTGTCCAACTCGATGCGCGTCGCGGCGAGATCCAACCTTAATGCCTGGCAGGCTTGCTCCAAGAGATCGGCGGCCGTGTCCCTTTCCGCACGGATCGGCAGCTCCAGGGGTTCGGGATACGTTTCGTGGCTCATGCAGTCTTCGCGTGGTTGGAACTGAGTCGAGTAGAAGTTATTTGCCACGCCGTTGTAGATCATGGCGGTCCCCGACTCGACCGGCAGGCCATGGATCAGCTTCAGGGCCTCCTGGGCTTGCAGGCCGCCGATCATGGAGGAAATGGTGGGAGCCGTCGGGACTTTGCCTGCCTGCAAATCCTCCTGTCGCAGTAGTGGGCAGCTGTAGCGGATATTGATCAGACGGTAGTCATTGTCCGTCATCGCGCATTCGTAACATGCTCCGCGGGGCGGCGTGAATACCTTGACCACACCGCTGATCTCCTGAATGCCCCCGTCGATCCACGGGGTACCGACTTTCCAACAACAGCGATTTACCCACAAGCGCGCTTCGCGATTGTCGAGACAGCCAATCACGACGTCCATGTCGCGAAACAGCCCCAGGCCGACATCGGTCATCACGTTGGCCAGTAGCGGGATCACTCGGGTGTCCGGGTTGATGTCCCGCAGCGCCTCCGCCGCCGCTTCCGCCTTCGCACGTCCACAGTCGCGGTGCCGAAAGAGAACGGAGCGGGTCAAATTCGACTGCTCAATGTGGTCAAAATCGATCAGATACACCGTGCCGATACCGAGCAAAGCCAGGTTCTTCAGCACCTCGTTGCCCAACGCGCCCGCCCCCACCACCATCACGCGTGAAGCCGCCAGCTTGTCTTGATCCCACCAGGCAATCAGTCGCAGCCGTGCATAGCGATCGTCATCATCGATCAACAGTGTTTCGTCAGTCATTGGTCATTGGTCATTGGTCATTGGTTGGGTTCACGCGCCACACTTCATTCAGGGCTTTCGCCGCCGGTCGCGGAGGCAGACGAAACCACAGTCGACGACATCGTCATGGAGCCATTGGAAGAAACCGAACTCCTGCAACACGGGATCGACAACCATGGCGATCTGCCACGGTTCTTGGAAGAAATGGCGGTGAATGAAGAGGTCGTAACCGGAGAGAAAAACACGCAAGTTAGGATGCGTATGGTGCCATCCCACAATGAGTTCGTCAGGATATCGCTCACTGATATCGCGCGTCATGGCGGCCCACGTTTCGTGCGTGAATGTCAGTGACGCGGCCTGCGAGCGCGCATCCACCGCTTCCAGGAAGTGTCGCACTTCGACAAAAGGAGAATCGTCGCAGTGGTAGCCGCCCAGCAGGAAGCCACCCAACTCACGCGTCAAATCCTGTTCGGAATAGTCCAGGATCTGTTCCAGGACCGGCTCATGGACGATGACACGGACGGCGGCCGTGTGCAGCTTGCCGAGGACGCAGCTTCCGCGCACGCCATTTTCATCGGGACTGCGTTTCGGTACGGGCTGTAACATGAAAATCAATCCAAGAACACAATGTCTTGGTCTTCGGAATCCACCACTTCGGCGTTGATGATCTCGTCGTCTTGGTCGTCGATGATCATGACTTCGGGTATTCCCGCGGGCAGCTGCGCGAGCCGCCGTCAGCGGTACCTGCGGACGAGGTGTGGGTGCCCGCAACGAGTCCTCGGCCACCGATTTCGCCAGCCGATCGCGGATCGGGCGGGGATCGAGCGGCAGACCATACGTGTTCTGCGTCTTGGCCCACAGCGCGGCTTCACGATTATAGGGGCTGTCCACGTCGAAGTTCTGATAGCGAATCATGTCCCACAGCATCCCGCACAACTCATCCAGGCTCAGGCTCGGTACCCAATGCGTGCCGTACCCCCCCAGGCAGACCACTCCGCTCGCCGAGATATTGGGATGGAAGATCGGTGAGCACCAGCTTATTTCGGGCATCATCCGAGGATAAGCCGCACCGAGCACGATCCGGACCTCGTGCATCTCCCGAATCCGTATGGCGGTACTCCCCTCGGCTCGCCAGAGCCCCTGGCCGTAGAATCTCAGGAGGTACTTCTCCGCCGGCTCTCCGCTGACGTCAAAATCGATGATCGAGCTCTCGCTACGGAGCTTCTCCATGGATTTCCGATCGTTTCGGAGCCGGCGTAGGCGGGGCGACTCACGCATGGAACCAACTGCTCTCAATCATCGGTTTAGGGGCTGACTCGTTCCCATTCCAAATTGGCGTCGAAACTCTTGAGCGGCCCAGCACCGGACCTCTCTGGCTGCGAGGCAAAGCCTGTGCTCGCAGGAGAAACGTGCCGACCAAGAATTCACTCTGCGATCAATGCTCGGCGAAGCTCAGACAACTCGAGTGGTCGCTCACACAGGCTCGACGTCCTGCCTCGTTAGTATCGGTTGCCTGACGAGGTGTCCGCAAGATGACGCGCCGCAGACGCGACGCGCCGTCGCATCATTCTCGGGTCACCCATTCTGGCCGTAGTGTGCGCGAGAGCGACGGATCAAAAGGGGTTGTGATCGACCTCCTGGCAGCTTGCAGACTTCTCCCGCGCCACGAAGCCGCAGCGGTTCTCGGTCAGGACGCGCGGCCAATCAGAGACGCGACGCGAAACCGCTGCTCTCTCCGCTGACCCGCGTCTCGATCACATTCCGACCCGCGCCAGCTCAATGCCTCCCTGCCACAATCTCGGGATAGACAATCAAATGATCCCCTTCACCGACCTGGGCTTCCAGGAGCGTTTGGTCCTCGCGCAGCCGCTTCCCTCCCTCTTTGTGATCCAGACTGTAGCTCATCGGCTGACCGTCCGGACCCATCACGGGGAGGTTCATCTTGGTGATGATGTTGGGCAGGATGCGCCGGACCGTCACGGTGTCAGCAATGACGGCGTCGACGCTCTTGGCGCCCGTCTGATCCAGGAAGGTCACGCGCGTTCCTCGTCGCCCCTCGCTCGAACCTTGTCCAACCATACTGATACTCCGTGTGTTGCGAACCGTGTGTGCAATCCCGACGGCGTGCGCCGAGTCAATTAAAGAACGCAAATCGGCGCCGAGTCGCCAGAAAAAGGGCGATCTGTCCACTATTCTGAGGGGGCGAGCGAATTTGCGATTCTGTCAGCGTATTCGCTCGCAGTTCCGATATCTTAGCCCGGCCGACGGTTGATTCCAAGGAGCTGGTACCCCACCGAAGGACGGTTTTTTCCATCGACCCGCGTTGGGCTCACCGCGGTTCGTACTCCAGGACCTGCATTTTCAGCTGGTTGATCACTTGGACCACGCCGAGTACTGCCGTTTCAGCACCCTGGCCCTGCAGATTCGAATGATCGATTTTCAGGTGGGCCGCACCGATTCCACCCTGGCCGAGCGTGGCGTCCAGGGGGATCCAGCGGCCGTCGACCCAGGCTTCGTTCCACATGTGGAAGGCGAATCCCTGGTCGCGCGGCGAATAGACGAGTCCGACGGCCACGCGAGCGGGGATGGACTGGGCCCGGCAAAGTGCGGCCAGGAGCACTGCATGCTCCGTGCAATCGCCTTCCAGCGAGCGGGCCACATCCGCAGCCGTCGCGAACCCCTGTCCAAAATTTTTGGCGCGGATCGCCGTGTGAACCCATTTCTCGAGTTCGACGCACTTTTCCCAGGTTCCGGACTGCTGGCCCGCCACCACTTCCGCCAATTTCTTGATCTGGGGGTCATCCGCTTGGATCAAGTTGTTGGGCTCCGTGTCCCCGGGACCTGGAGGTGTCTCGGGGACCGATGTCGTCGGACTGAGGGGAGTGACGGCCAGGATCGTGATACGGGCCGTATGCTGGTCGACCGACTCCACCATCTGCGAACCGCAGGACACAAACACCTGAGCGGGATTCTTGTTGGCGAGCGTAACTTCGTAGACGGCTTTCGTGAGCTGGTGTGGATGGGGCAGGGGAGGGGTGATTTTGACGATCGAATCCCATCCCAGGTCGTATTTCGCCGTGCTCCCTGCTGCCTGAGCGATCTCCTTGGTAGTGCGGATCATGGTCTGATTCAGACTCGGAATGGTCGTCTTCAGGATCTCCCCCTGAGCGTCGGTCCAGCCCACGGAATCGATCGTCATTTCGCCTATCTTGCTGCTCTGTGTGATCTTCAGCAGCTGCTCCGTTTGGTCGAGCAGAGTGACAGGTTCTACCACCTCGGCGGTCAGGGAACTGGTCACCCGTTCGATGCCCGTCAGGCCGGGCATGAGCAGGGTCACCTCACGCCTCTCGCCCGGCTTCATCGGTTGCCGCGTCAGAGACTGCTCCACGGAGAAAAATCCGCCCTTGGATCGATCCCAGGGTATCGTGCTGGTCAGCTGTTTGCCCTGTGTGGATATGACCAGGTCAAGCTCCTCGCCATGGCGTCGCCCCTCGATAATAATGGGACTGGGGCCGGCCCGCGTCTCGGTTTTAAAGGAATGGACCTCACCCGTTTCCCGCTCCCACGATTCCACGTGCGTGGAGAGTGTCGAACGCTGGCCGAAACGTACGATTTCCAGCTCCGTCCAGTTGCTCACCTTTGTCCACGTCTGCCCACCCTGTGCGACCGTTTCGAAGAGCGTGCGACTGAAGCCGATCTTTGCGCCGCCCATGTAGACCGCGTCCCATGTCTCGAGGGTCTTCACAGTCTCCGGCGATGCCATTTCGGCGCCGCCCGCTGTCGTGGGATCGAGCGGTTGAGCACTGGTGGTTGACAGGTTGGGCGGTGCATCCGCCTGGCCGCAACCAGGCCCGAGCAGCAACAGCGGAGTGAGCCACAGCAACGTGGCCGCACCCGGTCCGCTGTGTGACGTTGGCCGCCGTCGGCGACGATCCGTTTTCTCGAATGTGTGTTGTGTCTGCATCAACAGTACCCTTCCGCGCTTTTGGGTTCGGCCTACGTAGAACGGACTTCAGTCCGTTTCACGCAGCGGAACACGTCCCCGCTCTCCCACCGGTTCCCCATCCCAAATCACGTTTCTTCTTCACGTTGGTGTGCCGCAGGACTCTCTCTGGTTCGCTCAAGCCTGGAGTATAGCACGACGGGACGGTGTGTCATGGATGAGCCCTTTTCCGTCGTGCGCCAACGATCGCTTCTTACGCCGATCGGTCGGCGTAAGGCATCGGGGTGGTCCTGATCCGACAAACCGGCAGAAATCTCCTTGGCAACTCGCGTTGAAGGGGGCTGGGAGTATGGCTTTTGAGCAGATTGCTCGCTGCGCCGGAGGCGAGTGCTAGACTTCCATTAGATGCGGGGCCGCAGAGTCCGGCGGTGGCCGGGAACAGGCGGGACCACATCGGGGGAGTCGCGAACTGGGGTTCTGGCACATCAAATCGAGCAGGTTGTTCCGGTTGTAGGGACTCCCGCTGACAGTGTCCCTCCAGCGGCATTTTTCGCCTCTGTGAACCCTCAGAAAGCGTGACCTAGATTAGTTGTGGATGATGATTTCCCGGCGGAGCCGTCCTAGCGACAACTTGACGATGCCAGAGGCTGAGAGAGACAGAGGTCAACGATGGGCTTCCTGAAACGATTTTTCCGCAACGTGCTCCACGAGGGGATGCCGACCCCACGGACGAGCAGTTTTGAGCACCTGTCCGAGGAAGAGCTAGAAGCTCACCTGGGTGTTCAGCGTTACGGCAGTTTCTGGCTAACCGATGCCGTGCGCCCCTCGTATGACCTGCAAGTTGTGCCTCAACAAGGGTTTCGTCGCGATGTGTACCAGGACGAAGAGAGCCGGGCACGGGTCCCCGTCCTCATGGCCTCGGCTTCGCGCGACGCGTTGTTCGAGCTGTTTCTTGATCTGCTCGAACCGCTGGGAAGCGAAGTGGACGTCGTCTTGGAGACCAGCCACGACCACAACAACGGCGGGCACATTGATCTGTACCGCGAACACATCGACATGCCGGTGCTCAAGAGCATCCTGTGGGAATATGAAGAGATGCTGGTCAACGATGGTTGCACCGGTATTGCTGTCCTCAACCCGGCCGTGCCGCAGGAAGTGCAGTTCGACGAACACAAGATGCTGATCGTCTACGGTGATCCGCTCACGCCGTTCGAGAAGGTCTTCGCGGCCCGCGACGTGTGGAACACCCAGGATATGAAGTTCATCACGGAAGCCGAACACGTGCATTCGTCCAGCGAACGATTTGCCCGTTTGTTCGAGGAACTGAAGGTCGATCTGGGGATGGATGGTTCCTACGCGTGACGCCTCCCGCGTCCCCGCCGCCGTCACAAATCACGGTTGGCCACCGGCCAACTGCTATCTGATTCGGAAGTCGATCACGGCATTGCCGAACTTGTTCCCTATCTTGTCCTCCAGGGTCAGTTCGAGTGTGTACGGACCGGGAGCGATATTCTTGGGCAGTTGCAGCGAATAGGGGATGAAGTAGTCGCGGCGATGGTTACGGCTCTTGTCGCGATTGGGGGGAAGTGTGCGCGACACGACCACGTGCTGGTTCTGATCCAGAATGTCATAACGGCCCTGCAACTCGGTCTCGTAAATCGGATATCGAGCGGCGGCACTGAGTCCGCGGCGCGATGACCAGCGACTTTCGACGTCGTTGTTCCCGGCCTCGGTTTCTGCCACGGTGAAGTTTTCTACTTCCACGTACAGGAGCACTTCACGCTCCGGCTGCAGGGCGTATGCATCACATTCCACAAAGTTCCCGTAACCGAGCACGCTGGTGCAGAATGTCAGGTTCACCAGCCGCAGCGGGCCGAGAGTGGATAACGTCGAAATTCCCTTTTGAAGATGTTCGGCCGCCACATCGACGCGCTGCCGTAACTTCGGCAGCTCCTCGGGATCTAATAAGATCCCCAGTCCCAGAACCGTCTGACGCCAGAACTCCAACTGTTGATCATCCATTCCTTCCAGTGTTGACATGGCCTTCTCGGGATCATCCACGGCCAGCTGCAATAGGCTCAAACAGGCCCGCAGACGCGCCGTGTCAACGCCATCCAGCGCCTGGCTATCGAGATCCTGCTGCAGGCGCACGATTGCCTGACGAAGTTGTCTCTGCCACGACAAATCGCTTGGGCCCGCCGCAGTCTCGTCGGACGGCTCGGTTGGAATGCCCCCCCGGGTGCCGGGCACCGACGTCGTGGGGCTGCCAGCGGCGGCAGATGACACCGCAGTTAGCTCGGCAGGAGTCACGTGGGATGAGACGGGCCCGAGCGATTGTCTCTCTGGAGCCGTGGCATGCGTGTTGATGGCCGCCAGGCCGACGGAAGGCACGCTGCGAACCGCTGCGGATGAAGTGGCGAGCGAATCGAGTGGCGGTTGTTGTATCGGGGCCCGTCCTGGCTCCGCCTGGCCGGTGAGCGAGCGGTTGGGGAGGTGCGCGTTGCCCGTCTCGTCGTCATCCATCTGGTTGTCACCCGTCTCCATCTGGTTGTCACCCATCTGGTCACTGTCGCCGAGCGAACTGGGGACCCGGTGGGCCATGTCGAGGGAAGGTGGCAGATCGTCGACCGATGCACGCCGTGGTGATGGCCCGGTGGTTGGCTTGTCCTTCGGGGATTCGTTGAGTCGCGCGTAGGACAGCGCGAGGAGGAACGACCGATCCTGTGGGGGAGCATTGAGGATGGCTTGTTCGAAATGAGCGGCCTCGACGGGGGAGAATCCCTTGGTCAGCGCCGTCTCGCGGATCAGTGCCGCTTCGGCACAGACGATTCGAGATGGTTTCTCACTCTCATCGGCGTCGCTGTCGGTCGATCGCTCTGGGCTCGAAGATTCGTCGTGAGCCGCGGGGGAAGTTTGCCACAGCGCAGGCGTGGCACATCCTCCCCACACAAGGATACTGGGAATGAGCCAGGCAATAATGGAACTGGTAACACGCATGTGTCTGGAGCATACTCGGCCAATGGGACCAGACGGTACGAAGAGGGGCGAATGGTAGGAAATGGAGCCAGTTGCCGCAAGATGAAACTCCCGCTCAGCACCGAGTAAAATGCCCAGCAAAAAGGGGAGGCTCCCCGTTTTCCTGGTGAACTGCGCAAGCTGGGGAAGGACTCGTCAATCCTTCGCGTAACTCGTCCGCGCACCTATACCTGACTGGTTGAAAAAGGGGAGGATCCCCGTTTATGCGGCACTTGTTGCTGGCGTGCAAGCCAGGAATCGCTGGGATTAGAGTCGCGTTCGTCGGCGTGGCAATAGCGCTGCCGGAGATCTTGGCATACCCCGCTGCGGCAACTTCGCCCCGTGGAAGCGGCACAGTTACGGACTGGCGGAGCATTTTGACCCGGTCAGGTAAGCTCACTACAATACCAATCCTAACCAGGCATCGGCGGAGAAGTCGCCACCCGTCAATATTGTCAGGCAGAGGGTTGCAGGTTGGGTTTTTGTGAGAAGGCCCAAACCTGCCGTCGTGGAAACCGCTGCTCGCGCCACCGATCTCCACCACCGGCACCTGTGCATCGATGATCGATGGGCGGTCACCATGCAGCCATCGTGAGAAGACAAGAATGATGGCCACGGATGTCCGTACGGAGAACTGCATGGATACCGTTGAGCATCGTCAACAGCAGCACTCGAGGCTAATCTTGTCTCTGTACCTGGCCGTGGTGTGGGTCCTTGTCCTGGAACCGTTCGATTTTGGATCGCCGCGGGAAGGAAGGTGGCAGGTATATGACGATCTCGAGGTTCTGACGGTGCAGCCAATTGCGTTTGTCGCCAAGCTGGGCGAATCGCTTGACCATTTTGCACTGTTTTTTCCCTTGGGACCGCTATTGGCACGTAGCTGGAAACTGACCTGGCATCAGCTCTTCTCACTCCGGGCCCTGATGGTTGTTGTTCCGCTCATGCTGCTCACCGAACTGGCTCAGCTGTTTGTCAGTCGGGGTATGCTCCGCCTGCTCCCTCTTCGCCTGTACCCAGCCAGCCGTATTGCGGCCATTGAACAGCCAGACCCATTCACCAACTTCGGCGGGATCTGCTGCCAACGCCGGCGCTGTGGATGATCGCGAGGGCGACGAACAGTCCCCTGACAAAGAACGCCGAATTTGCTACACCCAAAGCGTGTTGTGACATCTTGATGTCGTGCATGAACGGGAATCACCGATATCGCGCGAGGATGAAAATGGAGCATTGGTCGGGAGCTTGAGCAGATGGTCTACGTGCGAACGGCCTCGTGACGCGAGCCATGAAGAGTTCTCGACCATTCCTTTCCCTACGGACACGTAAACCGTCCATGATCATGGCAGAAAGAAAAGGGAGAGGCAAGCAAACCAATCGGATTTATTCCCTGGACTTCACGACCTCGGGGGTCGCAAACGCTGGCTGCATGTCGTAGGGTAGTCGCCGCACGACGGTGCCGTCCGCATTGGAAAAATAGAGCCGCGAAATGGACTCCTTATCGGGATTTCCGTCGGCCCAGATGACGGCCAGCGGTGAATCGGCGGGAGCGTTCAAAACGGGACGCACGTAGGCGTGATTGCGTGGGCTGTTTTTGGTCACGTCACGCAGCTTCGACCAGGTCTCCCCATCGTTACTACTGGTCCACAGCGCGATCTCACCGCCGCAGCCCCACCGCTGCGGACCTCGCTCTGTCGGGCCCATGATCCGCCACGAGCCGTCGGGCTCCACCCACAGCGGACCTGTATCGTAGTTGTGCGTCGAGTTGGTGACGGGGTGTACCTGCCATTTCCCATGTTTGTGGTGCAGTACTTCCCAGGTGCGAGGATCACCCTGCGGGCCAGCTCGATGATCCGAAGAGGTGACGATCAGGATGATCGGGTTCCCCTGTTGGTCAAGCGTAATGCTATTCAAGTAGACCAGTCGCTTGTCGCGCGAATACGCTTTCACCAGCGCCGGGTTGTGGGGATCGACCAGCGGTGGCGTGATCGTGGTACCGTCGACCGTCTGCCACGTCTGGCCCATGTCGCGTGTTTCCAGATAGTAGAGATCGGTTCGTGTGTCAGGTGTCCCGCCGGGGTGTCGATTGAAAGCGGTCACGATCCGGCCGCCGCGTTGAAAGGACGTTTGATATTGTCCTTCCAGGCCGGCCAGCTTCTGATCGGTGCCGCGCGACCCGTCGCTTTTTCGGACATTCCAGTAAAGTTCTCGGACACCGGTGTATTTGGTGAACAGCTCGAGAATTCCCTGGCCGGGCACGGCGTGCGGCTGCGGATAGCAGATTTCATCGGACGAGATGAGTTGGAATCGATCGATGTCGTAAGGTTTGACGCTCCGGTAGACGAATCCTGGTCGTGCGCGACCGCGGCCGGCCACATACACCCAGATAAACCCATCCGCATCGATAGCCAGCGAAGAGTTGTCGTGCGGGTCATCGACCCCTTGTTTGTCGTGAACGATCGTCGGGCGCGGCACAACATCTCTCGCATGGTCGTAGTACGAGATCATGTTGTAGAGGTAGCGTTTTCCTTCTTTCGAGCCTCCGTAGCAGAAGAACGTCTTGTTCACTTGCGGCGCATAGACGGCGATCGGGACGTGTTTCGCCGTATAGGTGCCAAGTCCTCCGGAGTACTTGTCGCCAAAATCCCAATACTTCTTGGCGGAAGAGCGAGCCGCCGCGGCATCCGAGTATTGACCCAACGTGAACCAGATGCCTCGATAACCGTCGTCTTTCGGTTTGAGCGTTGCCACGCCAAACTGCTGGTCGAGCCAGGCGGGCGACAGTTCTTGCTGCGGTTCGAACGCGTCGCTGGACATGTAGTGCATAAGGCTCTGGCGAAACTGGCGGGCGGCCGGCCGCTGATCGAGCTTGATTCGTTATGTCGTAGCCGCACACCAGCAGCCTGCCGGCTCCGACTTTGGCTTCAAACACGTGCCCTAGCAGCGTATTGAAGTGAAAGTCGGGGACCGGTTGCACGAGCGGACGATAGCCGGCGGGGGCTCCCGTCAAGTCGATCGTCGTGGCGTCTTCACACAGCTCCTGCCACACCCAATCACTGTGGCCGCGATTGGGAAACTGAGCCAACGCGGGATGCGCAGGATCGCAGACGATACCGAGAGACGAGAACGCGTTGCCCCACCAACCCGCCGACCAGTAGACCGAAGCGAAGCCGGTTTGAGCCGTGCGGTCGTTCTTGACTCCGTGCGCGAGCCACAGGACTTTGGCACCACCGGCGAGCGCATCGATGGTGGCTGCGTCCAGAGTTCGCGTGACAACCACTCCGGCGGGATCGGCCGCCGTTTCTGCGTCGGGTACCGACCAGAGATTCCAATGATTCGTCACGTCGCCCAACTGTACCGTCAGAGTCAGCGCCGTGGCAGCGGGCAGATCCTTGAGCTGGGCAGTGATCGGCTGCACCGGCGTGACCGTGCCTGGCTGCACTCCCGCGACCTGACACTTGCCTGCCGCGACGGGGACGCCGGCTCCGGTTGTCAAGACCCAGGAAAGTTCTCCAGACAGTTCTCGCGAATCGTAATTGGCGATCGATACCTGAGCCTGAAAAGACTCCTGGTTCGTCCAGACGTATTTGGGAAAGCGGGCCAGCAGCGTCGTGGGAGCATTCCAGGTACGCACCTCGTCCAGCGAAACGACTCCTTTGGATTCCCCGAAGGGATCGAGCAGGCCGACCAATGCTTCGCTTTGGCCGGTGAAGTCGTTGAGCATCAGCAGCTGGTATCCGGAAAGTCCGGGAGTCCGCACCATCGCTTCATGTTCGGCTTTGTACTGGGTCCACTGGAAGCGTGCCGACGCGCGTACGAATTCGTCCGCTTGATGAGCCAGGCCATGTGCGATCAGCGACCGACGATGGCGTTCAAGGTTCAAGGGCAACAGCGGGCCCGTGAATTTGGGCAGCAGTCGGTCATAGTCGGGAAACACGGGACGCTGGCCCGTTTCATGAGCGATCACCGGTTTGGGAGAGGCGTCGACAGCTTGGCTGAAGTCCCAATCGGTGCTGGCCGGTCCGATGCCGCGTGCCGCTGCATCACCACACCGGTGCGTGATCCAATAGTCGTCGACGTCCAAACAGCGGCGGGCACAACAACCGCTATACAGCCGGCGCGGGTCGAGCTGTTTGATCTCCAGGACCATCTTGCTAACGCAATCCCAATCCGTCTGCGTGATGCCGAATTCGTTGCCAATGGTGAACATTACGAACGAGGGATGGTTGCCATAGGCTGCCGAGATACGTTGCATCTCCGATCGCAAGTACGCGACGACGTCTTCATCGTGACCGATCCCTTTGGGTTGCGTGGCCGTTTGAACACCCCAATCGTCGACCCACGCCGGCGTTTCGGCCAGCAGGTACAGTCCCAGTTGATCCGCGGCCTCAAAAGCCGCTTCCGGCGGGCACCAGGTGTGAAATCGCACGTGGTTGAAACCGTATTGCTTGACGGTTCCCAGCACGCGTTTCCACTGGGCCACGTCCATCGGCGGGTGGCCGGTACGGGGGTAGTTGCAGCAGTCGAGCGTGCCGCGCAGGAAAATCCGCTGGCCGTTCACGTGGATCTCCTTTCCCACACGCTCGATGTGCCGAAAGCCGAACAGCACCGCACATTCGTCACGCTGCTCACCTGTTTCCCAGCTGGCGACCGCCCGATAGCGCGCCGTCTGAAATTCATCCCACGCCCGAGCGGGCGCGGCGAGTGTTAGCGGCACGTCTTGCTGACTGTTGCCAGGCTCACAGCCAAGCGACAGTTGCGACTCGGCCAGCACTTCGGTGGAATGTTCCGGGTAGAGACGCACATGCAGTGTCCCTGATTCCCGAGTGGGGGTCGTGTTCGCCAAATGCACGGTGCATTTTACGCTCCGTCGATCAGCGGACGGGAAGGCGGCCACGCTGCGGATATACAGCGGAGTGGTCTGTTCCAGCTGGAGGTTGCCGATCAATCCGTTCCAGCGCGACTGTGTTTCCGGACCGTAGGCGTGCGTGATCGTCGAGATATTGTGGATCAGGCGATTGTCCACGCGCACGGTGATGCGATGCGGACCGGCAGACAGTGTGCCCAATTCGTATCGATGCTCCGTCACCAGGCTATCACAACTACCGATCGACTGACCGTCGATCCACACGTCGGTTCTCCACATGGTTCGCTCGAGCCGCAACGCGACGGGACTGCCCTGCCAGGCAGCCGGAATTTCCACCATCCGCTCGTACCAGGCCGGCCCCACGAACAGGTGACGTCGCGCAAGATACCCTTGTTCATCGGCACGCTGCGGTTCCTTGACACCCGGAAAGCGAGTCGTGACCGGGTAAGGGCAGGCATAACGCATTTCTTTCAGATTCAACGCGTAGCCGAGTCCGGCGAGATCGGTCGTGCCTGGCAGAAGGATCGTCGTGTCGCTCAGCAAGGAGGCTGCTGCCCACTGATCGCGCGACTCCTTGATCTTCCGCATCCAGTCGTAACTGCCACTGACCAGCCAGGTCGATGGTCTCGCGTGCCAAGCTCGACGATGCCTCCGAAAAGACAAGCCAGCAGCCAAACGAGCAGAGTAGAATCGTACGGGGCATGCGTGCGTCTCCGTTGCGGAGCCGATTCGGCGATCAGGGAGTCTTCTGAGTGTACCAGATCCATTGCATTCAGACCCCTTCGGACGAATTTGAGCAGGGGGGAGACGGCGAGGGCTTGCTGATGGCCGATTCGCGATTCATAGAAGCAGCGAGATCTCGGGCGATTGGCCAGTGAAAATGTCCCATGGGATAGGCTCCCAGCCGGTCATTTTCGTGGAGAGGCGGCAGGCTAGAAGCCTGTCCTACGGTCGACGACTGTTCTAACACGTCCCATGACTTTGCCATCAAGTGCACGTTTGCCAACGGAATCGAGATGACGGTCGACAGTCGCAACGGGGTACTGTGCGAGGGGACGAAAGGACGCATGTTCGTCAGTCGCGAGCAGATTAGGGGGACGCCGATCGAAGAGAATTGGGACGAGGGCAAATTCACGGACGAAGACGTGCCGCGTCTCTACAAGGGTAAGCCATTCGCGTGGCACAGCGTGAACAGGTATTCGTAGCTGGACCCGCCAGGGTTCAGCAGAAGCTGATGGAGGTAGCTGGACCCGCCAGGGCTCAGCAGAAGCTGATGGTAGCTGGACCCGCCAGGGTTCAGCAGAAGCTGATGGTAGCTGGACCCGCCAGGGTTCAGCGGAAGCTGATGGTAGCTGGACCCGCCAGGGTTCAGCAGAAGCTGATGGTAGCTGGACCCGCCAGGGTTCAGCAGAAGCTGATGGTAGCTGGACCCGCCAGGGTTCAGCAGAAGCTTATGGTAGCTGGACCCGCCAGGGTTCAGCGGAAGCTTATTGTGATCACCCGGTTCGCTGAAGCCTTGGCGGCTTCAGCTACGGTTCCACGATTTCGCCGTTTCCCGCCGGTGGGCCGCCAGCATTCATCGTCCGGCGCGGCGGGGCGAGGTGTTTGTCGAGGCGGAAGATGAGGTGCTCCAGGGCGACGCGGGCCCTGTCCGGGGACGAGTGCGAGCCTTTGAGGGCCAGATCGGTGGCCAACAGCCACTGGTTCAGCTGCCCAGCGCGGTCGCGGCCCATCTGCTTCATTTGCTGTTCACCCTTGCGCATCGCGTCCTGCTGCCACTTGAGGAACCCGGCCTGCTCCATGGCCTCTGGCAGTCGTATGCGTTCCCCCCGCCGCTCGGCGCGCTGATAGATGCGTGTGGCCGCCGCAAAACGACGCAGGGACCAGCTGATGGGACCAAACAACGCGTTGGGGTGTTCGCCGCTTAACAACAGGCGATCTAACTGCTGGATCGCTTCCGCGCTGTCGCCCGACAGCGCCGCGTCAATCAGCTCCCAGGCAGTCTTGCACGCCAACCACCTCCCAGCTCTTGCACCAGCTTCTCGGTTACCTTGCCGCTTTTGTCCGCATACAACGCCAGTTTCGCCAGTTCCTGGTCCAACAGCCCGAACTCCGGACCGATCAGTTCCAGCAACAGTACCGCGGCGTTCTTGGCCAGTTGCACCGCGTGGCGACTCTTGCCCCACTCGACCACCCAATTGACCATCCGAGACTGGTCCAGCGTTTTCTGCTTGCCACGCGCGACTTGCGGTAGCCGGCACTCTACCTGTAGGCCGTGTTTGGCGACCAGCTTATACAAATTGGTGTTGGCGGCCCATTTGCTGACTTCCAGGATCAGCCCACCATGCTGCTGCGGTCGCTCGACATATTCTTCCAACTGCGCTCGGTTGTCCGTGACGAAGGTGTCCGCGTCTTCCACCAGTGCGACGCGCAAGCCCGATGGATTGAATAGGGAAACGGTGTACAACTCATCGCGCACGTCACGCCAGGCAACCGATGTACCATCAAAGGTCGCGATCGGCAGATCCTCGTCAGGAGACGCGATCGCTCGCATATGCTGGATCGCCAGTCGCTTCAAGAACGGTTCATCGCCGAAAATGACCTGCACGTGAGCCGGTGGCGGCGACTGCTCGAGGTAATCGAAAACGTGATAAGTAGCGGCCATGTCTTTCAAGCTCGAAGTGAATCGAATAGTGGCTATTGTCGCAGCAATTCGTCTGGCCGTGAAGAGGTGCTGACGCGTTGGGGTGCGAATCCGCAGGCGAGGCTGGTGTAGCTTGAACACCTGGACAACCGCTGCACGCGCGCGGTGGACGCGGCGCACCGGATGGTCCGAGCGAGCGGCGGAAGTGGCCCAGCGCTGGCTGCAGGGGATCAGACTCTGCCGCGAGGTTTTTACCGAGATCTTCACCGAGATCGAGCCCGAGACCCGACACGCATCCATCCGGCGCGAGTTCAGACGGGTTCACGTGAGCGCACCAGCAGAGCTGACCTCGCGTCGCTGAGTCCGCACCCGGGACGGCAGCGGGTCGAGTAGCCGTTTTCTCACCTCGATCGACAGCCTCTGCGATCACCGTCTGCGCCGAATCACCTCCCGCCACCCGTCCGACAGCCTCTTTCACCCCATGCTCGCCCCACCCACCGTCTCCGAGCCCCTCCCCACGCCGCTAGCTGAGTAAATCCCCCCGCGCAGCCGCCTCCGCGCTCATCACATTCAGGGTGTCTTCGTTTTCCTTCGGAAGTGACGGCCAAAGGAGCACGTGAGACTTGTATCTCCGGCAGCGTGACGGCGATGCGCACATGAGAAACGACGGGGCCCAGTGTGCGTTATCGCTGGAGAATGATGTCTCGGTTTCATTGGCGTCGCCGATGCTCAGGTCGACGGGCGATTGACTCGCAGCAACAGGCCGGCCAACTCCTCGACACCGGCGACAGCATCGTGGATGCGCTGGGCCTGCCCCTCAAAATCAGCGTCCACCGTGCATGCCACGATCCCAGCGTGATTCGGGCTTGCATGGTGCAGGCGAACGAAGTGCTTGCGATTGAGAGTTAATACGGCACGCCGGTCAGCAGTGGCCGTCTGGAGCACAACGTCGTCAGGAGTCCGCTGGCTTCCTTTTCCGGTTTCCTGGACCGTCGTGACGTCGTGGCCGAGTTGGCGAAGTCGCTCGACAACGGGGAGAGGAAAATTCTCGTTGGCATAAAAGCGAGCCATTGTCCTACGCGCCCTCGTTGTCGCGAATCTGCTGTTCAATATCCTCACGGTGCGAACGTATGTACGCCCAAGCATTGGCCAGATCTTCCGCTCGCAGCGTGGGATAGCTGCGTAGGATATCTCCGTCCTTCATTCCCTGTCGACGCATCGCCTCAAGGACCCACAGGGGTATCCTTGTGCGGACGATGCACGGTTCGCCCCCGCACACGCCTGACGTGCACTCAATGCCCGGAAACGCATCGCTCAGCGCCTGGACGAGGCGCTGCGCGAGTTCCGCTTGTTCCGCACGTGTTAAGGCGGCGATTTCTTTCTCAAGGTCGTCGATGGTGGACACAAACGTCTCCCTTCGCTGGTGTGGGACCGCGGCAGGTCGGAGATCGAGGCGGCAGGTACGTCTCCATCCTGTCAGCCCACCGGAATCGTACGTTCACAAGACGTGGAGTTGCAAGCGCCCGCTGAGATAAGGGCAGGTTGGCTAGTGATTCTGGCGACGACGTGCACGGACGTCTACGGGTGCTCTCCCCGGTGCTCTCTTCGCTCCGGGGTGTGCGCCAGGGTGCCATCTACCCGCGAGGTGGCATAAAGCCCGGTGACGTCGGCGCTTCGCGCGACGGAAGGTGCCGGCAGAGGGGCACTTAGGGCAAGAGTGGAAGAGTATCCCGACAGGATTCGAACCGTTCCCTCAAGAAAACCTTTGGCTCCGGAGGCCGAAGACCAGAAACGCCATCCGGGAGCCGAGCGGTTCTGCAAACCACTATCGGGCAAGCACTTACTTCTTCATCTGCAAACCGACTGATCTCGCCACGCTTTCCATAGTTGACGTAGTTTACGCTGGAATAGCACTGATTCTCTGACACTTCTCTGACATCGTATGGAATGTGGTGAGCATGGAAGCCATCGCGTCATACCGGGCATCTGGAAATACATTACGTTTCCTTCAGACAAACGTCGCTCAGACAATTCAACGACTGGCTTTCCGCCGACGCGATTCACGGCGGCAGATCTGCGGGCCACTTCGCCAGGCACCAGGCGAAGACGAGTCTTGGTAGCCTCCGTAGGCTGGCCGGCACTTCTGACCGAGTGGTGGTCCCCAAGTGGTTGCTGCACTGCTCGCAGACGGGGTTCGCGCAGCGGTCGGCAGATAACTCTGCAGGAGGACGGGAAACCGTTATCCGACGGTCACTCGCCTTTGGCCGGCGGTGCTGCCGCCCAGTCACAATGGTGCTTTGACAACACCGGTGTGGTACAGTCGTGATTGCGTCGCCTGCAGGGTGGCTGCTTCCTTTGTGCTTCTTTTGCGCCATACCTGCTGGGACGAGTGTCCCTGGGGCAGCGGAGCGAGCACATGGTGCCTGACGAAGTTCAGCGTGACCACTGCGCCGACACACCCACCCCTGCCGCCGATCCCGACGAGCGGGCAGACCGATCCCCATCGGCTGGGAACGTCACCCGGATTCTCTCGGCGATCGAGCAGGGCGACGCCCAGGCAGCCGAGCAGCTGCTGCCGCTGGTCTACGAGGAACTGCGGAAGCTGGCCGCAGCCAAGATGGCCCAGGAGAAGCCGGGCCAGACGCTGCAGGCCACGGCGCTGGTGCACGAGGCCTACATCCGGCTGGTGGATGTCGAGCAGGCCCAGCACTGGGACAGCCGGGGACACTTCTTTGCGGCCGCCGCCGAGGCCATGCGGCGGATCCTGGTCGACAGTGCCCGCCGAAAACGGGCGAAAGGCGGCGTCGATCTTCGTCGGATTGAGCCGCTGGACGCCGCTGACCTCGTGACAGAGGCGCCGCCGTTGACCTGATCGCGTCTGGATGAATCACTTGCCGCGCTGGAGACAGAAGAGCCCGTCAAGGCCCAGCTTGTTAAGCTCCGTTTCTTCGCGGGTCTCTCGATGGACGAGGCGGCCGAGGCCCTGGGCATATCACGCGCAACCGCAAAACGCTACTGGGTTTACGCGCGGGCTGGTTATTTGGCCGGATGAATGTGTCTAGCGATCTCGTCGCCCGAGCAATTTTCAGCGAATCTGTGAGCCCCCGTGGCGGTTTTTGACGCATTGTAAGGTGAAGCCACATCGCGAGAGCATTCCGACATGGACACTGGTCCCAAGAACAGTCGACACCATCCTTAGCGAGGCGGTGGAAATCGAGTCCGCTGCGGAGCGCGAGGCGTACCTGGACGAGGCCTGCGGCAAGGATGCGGAACTGAGCGCATCGTCTGGAGGAGTTGATTGCCGACTCATCTCAGGGCCGGAGAGCTTTTTCGGAGGATCCTCTCTCGCGTGCGCCGCGACCATCGACTTTCCGCCCATCACCGAGCGCCCCGGCACCCAGATCGGTCCCTACAAGCTGATCCAGGAGATCGGTGACGGAGGGATGGGCATGGTGTTCATGGCCCAGCAGAAGGAGCCGGTCCGCCGCAAAGTGGCCCTGAAGATCATCAAGCCGGGGATGGATACCCGCGAGGTGATCGCCCGATTCGAGGCCGAGGAGCAGGCCCTGGCCATGATGGATCATCCCAACATCGCCAAGGTGCTACGACGCCGGCACCACCGAGACGGGCAGACCGTACTTCGTGATGGAACTGGTAAATGGAGTACCGATCACGGAGTACTGTGACGATAACAACCTGCCGACTAGCCAGCGGTTGGAGCTGTTCATCATGGTCTGCCACGCCGTCCAGCACGCCCACCAGAAGGGAATCATCCACCGCGACATCAAGCCGTCGAACATGCTGGTGCACGCTGCACGATGGCGTGCCGGTCCCGAAGATCATCGACTTCGGGATCGCCAAGGCCACGAACCAGGAGCTGACCGCGAAGACACTGTTCACAGGCTTCGGGCACATGATCGGGACGCCGCTCTACATGAGTCCGGAGCAGGCCGAGCGTGAGCGGCCTGGACATCGACACCCGCAGCGACATCTACTCGCTGGGCGTGTTGCTGTACGAACTGCTGACGGGAAGTACGCCATTTGACAAAGAACAGCTGAAGGACGCTGGTCTGGACGAAGTTCGTCGTCTAATCCGCGAGCAAGAGCCCCCTCGTCCGAGCACCCGCATCAGCACGCTGGGCAAGGCCGCCACCACAGTTTCCGAGCACCGCAGGACCGATCCGGTCGAGTTGAGCAACTCTCTGCGCCGCGAACTGGACTGGATCGTGATGAAGGCTCTGGAGAAGGACCGGACGCGGCGGTATCAGACCGCCACGACTTTGCGCGGGACATCCAGCGGTACCTGAACGACGAGCGGTGGAAGCGTGTCCTGTTTCCACGGCATATCGTCTGAAGAAGTTTGTGCGGCGAAACCGAACCGTGGTGTTGGCAACGACGGCCGTCATCTTGGCACTGATCGTGGGTGCCGGCGTTGCGCTGCGCAGGCCTACCGCGCCAGCAAGGCCGAGAAACTGGCCGGGCAACAACTGCAGATTGCCACGGAGCAGGAGCGGCTGGCGAAGAGAAGCCCAGCTTGCCAAAGAAGCAGAAACGGCTGGCAGAGCAATCCGCCCAGCGCGAGCGTGACCAGCGCGTGGCAGCGGAAACCGCCCGCAAGCAGGCGGAAAGTGTCACCGAATTCCTGGTCGAGATCTTCCGCAGCCCCGATCCCTACTGCGATGGGCGTACGATCACCGTGGCTGAAATGCTGGACAAAGCCAAAACTCGCGTGGAGACGGAATTCCAAGAGGACAGATTGCTCCAGGGCAAGCTGCTGGCAGCGATTGCGCCGACCTACGTCGGACTCGGACTGGTGAGCGAATCTGAGGAATTGCACAAGAAGGTGTACGACATTGCTCGTGAGATCCTGGACCCGAGCATCGTGACACACTGAGATCGATGAAGAACTTAGCCGCCTGCTATTGGCATCTGAGAAAGCTCGACAAGTCCATTCCACTGTTTGAAGAAACGCTCAGGCTTTACCGCCGAGTCTGCGGTGAAAATGATCCCGGCACGCTTGCTGCCATGGCCGATCTGGGCCGGAACTACCTGGACGACGGTCGGCTGGACAAAGCGATCCCGTTGCTCGAGCAGTCGCTGGCGAAGTGCAAGGAGAACCTCCCGCCCGAGCATCCGACCCGACTTAGCACCATGATTAATCGCGCACATGCTTACTTGAACGTGGGGCACCCGGAGAAAGCTCTGCCGCTGTTTGAGGAAGTGTTCCAGCTGCAGAAGAAGGAACTGGGTCTCGAACACCCGGATACGGTTAACACTTTGTGCTATCTGAGTCAGACCTACCTGATGTTGGGACAACCGGACAAAGCCCTCCTGCTTGCCACGGAAGCTCCTCCAGCTGCAGAAAGAGAGACTCGGTCCGGACCATCTCGCCACACTCTCGGCGATGCACCGGCTGGCAGACGTGTACATTGCCATGGACCGTCAAAGCGAGGCGATACCGCTGTTGGAAGAAACGGTCAAGCTGTGGAAGGAGAGACTGGGACCAGAGTTTCCGATACTCTTAACTCAATGCAGAGACTGGCGTTCGCCTATCGAATGGCCGGGCGTTTAGACGAAGGCGTGGCACTGATGGAGGAAGTACTGCAGATCGCCGAAACCAAGTTGGTGCCGGATCACCTCAGCACGATCGTCGCCACCAACGACCTGGCGGCATCCTACACGGAGATAGGCCGGCCGGATTTGGCAGTTCCCATGCTCGAAGAGGCTGTGCAGCTGTTGAAGGAGAGGCAGGGTCCCGACCACCCCAATACGCTTACATCGATGGGCCATTTGGCAGCTTGCTATAGTTGCTTGGGACGTGACAGCGAGGCGTTAACGCTGCGGGAGGAATCGTCAGGTTGTGTAAGGAGAAGTACGGTCCCCTGCACACGAACACGCTGTCGCAAATGTGCCGCTTGGCGAATGCTTACAAGGATGCGGGGCGGGCGTAGCCAGGCGCTTCCGTTGTGCGAGGAGATCGTGAAGTTGGAGACGGAGCACTTCGGACCCGCAGCATATCGACACGCTGGCGGGGATGCCAATCTGGCGGTGGCCTACTTTCAGGCAGGTCATTATCAGAAGGCCATCCGAAGCTCGCGGAAACAACGCTTGCTCTGCGGCACAAGGTTCTCGGTCCAGAACATCGATGCACACTGGGGAAATGGGAATCCTGGCGATCGGCTATCGCAAGGCGGGTCGGTGCGAAGAAGCCCTGCGAGTAGCCTTGGAGATGTGGGAGTTAGCCCAGAAAGTCTTCCCCCCAGACGACCCAGAGATGCTGTACGCCAAAACGACACTTGGTAACGTCTACCGCGACGTTGGCCGAATGGATGAGGCCATCAAACTGCTGGAGGAAACGGTCGAGCGACAGCGCGAAGTCGAGGGGCCACAGGATGGGGGCAAACCATAGTGGGGCTGGGGAAGTTCCGCGGTCGCCTACTCCCGCGCGGGGCAACCGGATCGCGCCGCCTCACTGCTGGATGGAGACCCGCAAGGGCTCGCAGAAGTCAAGGGGATCCGACCACCCTTATACGCTCGAAATCATGATTGTGCTGGGCGATGTTCAAGTCCAGCGCCGAATACGCCGCCGCCGAGCCGTTGCTCTTGGAGGCTTATCAAGGCTTTGCCAAACGCCAGGCCGCCGGTTCCACACCGTTTGATGAGGAGCAACTTCAGGCGGCGATCAAGAACCTTGTGCAGCTCTATGAGAATTCGAACCAGCCGGACAAGGCAGCCGAGTGGAAAGCGAAGCTGGATGCCCTGAACGCGGACAACACGAAGGACGCCGGAGACAAGTAACCGACACAGGTCACGGTCACGGCCGTGATCAAGTAAGACGGCCGGTGAGTAAGAGTCGCCAAACCCAGCACTCAC
>CAVOXY010000025.1:0-287804 GCA_963700515.1 uncultured Planctomycetota bacterium
CACAAGCCGGCAATCCCCCCGATGGAGGCCAAGGCGGTACGTTTCGACAGCCTGCCGCAGCCCACATCCATGGCTTGGATTTCTGATTCTGCTACCTCTCCAATGCCATCCACTTTGCTGCCGTCCGCGGTCTCCCCAAGTATCCGACGATGTTTTTGCTGGTCGCCCTGTTCCTGGTGGTGGTGGCGGTGATGTATGCCTGGGGATCACGCAGTCGTCCCCGCAGAAAAAAAGGAGACCCGCCGTCGCGGTTCGGTCTCTGGGTCGCGGCGGGAATCTACCGGCAAATCGTCCGCGATAGGTTAGGATCCGCCGCTGCCTACCGATTCAGCCGTTGTGACGCGCCGAGGGTCGGGGATCGTGACGCGACAGAAGGCTGCCAAGAAAGCGAAAGCGTACGATTGCACAGCTACCGAGCCCTGCACGGTCGGAACTCCGTGAACGGTGGCGCGAGCGGTGCGCAGGGCGCGAAGAGAAGCCGTGACGAGTACCTGTTTCGTCGCGACAGGCGATCAACCTACGCTGGTGGCGACGCAGCCGAGCAATCGCACCGGAAGCAGTGAGATGGCTGGCTAGTTCCGTCGTCTGCTGTCGGTCAGCCGTTCCCAGTTGCACCACCAGGTACGTCCCATCACCGTGGCGACCGATCAATGCGTGCAGCAGATGACGACCAGTGCCAGTCGCCACCACCACGTATACGCGAGAGAGCTTTCAGCTGGGCCAACACGGCTTTGACTTGTTGCGACGTGACGGGCGGTCGGGCACCGAGTCGTTCGCCAAAGGGAAGAAAACGCAAGTTCCTGACCACGGTTGGCAGAACGGCAGCCGCGACCGGCAGCTTCTCCTGCAATACCTCGGCCAGACCATTCTCGCGGGCCGCGCCGAGCCGCTGACTGAGTACTTTCAAATCCGCGTCGGCATCGATCAGCAGCGTGTCGACTTCCGGTTGCAGGGATAGCTGTCGGGCAACATACCCGGCAACGTCGGCTATGTGGCTGCTGGAACCGACGCCGGTGAACAGCAGCGTACCCCCTTCTTTCGCAGGGAACTCCTTGACGATGTTGTCTACGAGTCGGCGAAACTGCCGATGCACGCGTGGATCCTGCGGGCCGTCTGCCAGCCATCGCTCGTAGTCAGTCGACTCGCCTTCCAGCAGCGTCGACCTTGCCGAAAGTGGTTCTGGAGAAATCATACTCGTCTATCCAATACTTCCTGACACAATGTCACTGCCCACACGCCTTTCTCATCGCCGTTTCATTGGCACCGCAGATTGGCGAACAGTTGCCGATATTCCCTGCGACGTGGTGGCTGTTGGGACATGGCTATCGCACCTCCACGATCGGCATCATCCATCTCGTCTTGAATCTCCAACAGATCCCGATCGTCCCCCGGCAGCGGATCCAAGTTCTCCACGGTATTCTGCATCGCGGACAGGTTGGCGTTCTTCACGCCTTCCAGCACGGGTGGAGCTACAGGGCCCAACGGAGCGGCACGACGTGCCGGCATCAGCCGGCGTTTCCGTCGCACAGAAGGGGAGGGTGGAACTGCTGTGATCCGAGTTCGCTCGCGTCCCGGACGATCCCCCCAAAGCCGCCAATGACGCGAATGGGTCGACGAGCACTTCTTCCTGTTCAAATCGTTCATTAAATGGATTGTGGGCGTGATGAAACACCAACTCGATTTCCGGCTGGCAATTGCTCGCCGGGCGGTACTGCGATTCTTGCTCGACATCGATGCCTGCGCTGTCGATGACCGCACTGTCGATGTCGGCAGCAGCCAGGTCCGAACAATCGATGTCCGGATTATCGAGCGGGGCATCATCGCGTGAAATGGCGGCGATCCCCGTCTCGATGCGGTCCAGGTGCGTGGTCATTTGCTGGACGGACGGTGCCACGTTGGCATCCCCCGTATCCACGATGGCCTCGTCACCGCCCCGCGTTCCAGGGAAATCGTCGTCCAGTTCGCCGAACTCCAAAATCGCGCCACTCTCTGCGACTCCATCCACCACATCGTTACCTGTCCAGGGCGACGGGAGCTGCTGCAGGTCGGCCCAGGCCTCTTCCACACCCGGCGCAGCCGATCGGCGCACGACGGCCGATGGCCGCCAAGATCAACACGTGATCGCTCAGCTGATTGACCAAACGGGGGATGCCGTCTGTGGCGCGGTAGATGGCCTGCAAGGCGTCCGCGGAAAAAACCTGCTCCGGCTTTCCCCCCACGGCGTTGATCTGGGCACAAACGTAGCCACACGTCTCATCACGACTCATCGACTGGAGGTAGCAGCGTGCCGCAATCCGCTGGTTGAGAGACTCCAGACGGGGGCTCGCCAGACGCTCGTCCAGTACCAGGCCGGCCGCCAGGACCACGCGCACGCGGGGCTGGCCGTCACGTACCAGGTTCGTGAGCATACGGATCTCTTCCAGCAGTCTCAGGGGCAGTGTGTGCACTCGTCGACAAGCAGCAGCATGCCATGAGGACACTTGTCGGTCGGCTCCAGATGATCAATCAACGACAGACGCAATTCCCCCTCTTCGCGGTCCCGATACGGGAGCTTCAGCTCAAACAGAATATTCTGCAGCAGTGCTCGACGCGTACATAAACGGGCACTCGCCAACGTCGCGACCTGAAACCTGCTCCCGCATCTGCTGTGCCAAGACATGGCAGAGAGTCGATTTGCCTGTTCCTGCTGGCCCGAGAATGACGGCCAGCCCTTGACCGCCGTCGAGGCAACGTGTTATTGACTCGCGGGCATGTTCGATCGCTGCCGCCGGATAATACCGATCGGCAATCGGAGATGCCAGAAACGGCCTGGCCGCAAACTTGAAAAACGACTCATACATTACCCAACGTACCCCCAAGAGAACATCCGCGAAATCTGATGCAATCGTTACGCACAGCGATTACATCGGCATTTGCCCGGTAACAGCTTCACTCCCGCTCAGTACCGTCAACCGCGACAGCCCGGCTACCGCGATGCCCCTGCGGCGTGCCCTAACGTCCACCGACAGAGTTTCGCCCGCTGGTATCTCAGAACCATGCGAGAACCGAATCGGCGACCAGATTGACAAACGTGCCGAGCGGATTATCCGCCAGTTCCTTGGCCGCCGGACTGCCGCTCAATGCCTGCAGCAGGAATAGCAGCACCATCACTCCCAACACCAACTCACAGACGCGGGTACTCCATCGGACCACCCGGCCCCAGACCAGCAGTCGACGCACCTGCCGCCGTCGCCGGATCGAGCGAAATCTGGCTCACGACAGGAATTGCCAGAATTCCCTGCAGATCGCTCACCGTGTGGACAAACCGGGCGCCGCGAAGCACTCCGCCCCCCCAGCCGATGCCGCTGCCACAGAGTAGCGCCGTCAGGCCGATCAGCAAGACGCAACGGCTCGACGGTCGCCCGCCGATGCGCTGCAAGAGCGTGGCGGGCCGGATGATGTGTCCGACGTGCGCCGACAAGTCGCTGACCGCGGACTGCTGCAGCGCCAGCGTCACGGACAACTCCCGCTCCGCCTCCTCCCGATCCTGAATCGCCTCGTCATATCGGCCCCGCAAATGCTGGTAGCCGACGACGTCTGCCACACAGTCCGTCCCCTGCGTCATCTCCGGCGCGGCCTGGGTCGCCACCGCCGACGCTACCTGCCCATTCTCAAATTGTGGCCAGCCACCCCCGGTCGCCCCACTCCCCCTCCTCAGCTCGTCCGCAGCCGATGCCTGAGAGTGTGACGAGGCGTCGTCTGCAAATTTGGAGGTCGACTCCAATTGCCGCCGAATCTCGTCCATCTGGAGCGTCACATCTCGCACGCGAGGATGGTTCGCCGTGACGGTCTTGAGCAGGTCCTGCAACTCCGTAGTGAGCTGCGCAAACTCGTCCTGCAGACGCTCCCAATCCGGATTGAACGGCTGACCGGAAGTGCTCGAAACGACTGATGAGACGTCTCGGTTCATCGCCAGAGTGGATCGATCGACTGTCCGCCCAGCCCCCTCAGCCAGTTGTTCGAAATGAGCGTT
Source organism: uncultured Planctomycetota bacterium (assembly GCA_963700515.1). Taxonomy (GTDB): domain Bacteria; phylum Planctomycetota; class Planctomycetia; order Pirellulales; family Pirellulaceae; genus JAJRVM01. Next base: position 4,013 of record CAVOXY010000025.1, read on the forward strand.
CAAGGCGTCTTCCAGGTCGAACCGAGCCTTCCGCTCGTAGTGCCGCAATTGCTCCACCTGCCACTTCGCCTCGCGGACCTTCCTCGCCGCAGCGGTGCGGGAGTCCGACGCCGTTGCACGCGTGACCAACATGCCGCGGACTAGACTGTCCACCAAGACCAGCGACCAGTCCGGGTCCGTTCCCTCAAACAGAATCTGCATCCGCGTCTCAGGCCCCGATCCGCCGCCGGTCTTCACGTCCAAGCGCTGCCGGACCCAACGAATCTGTTCGTCGGTAACGCCTTGCTGCACTTCTTCTCCACGCTCGGCAGCGAGCTGTCGGTTGGCCTCGCGGATGGCATCAGCAATCTGCTGCCGAGTGTTTTCTTCCGCCAGGCTTACCCCCGGCGATGGGGGTGATTCCCCAGCCGTCAGCAGCGCCGGTGGGGAACCCGAAAACTCCACCTCGGAAATCACGATATACCCCACCACTGGCACACGCCAAATTGTCAGGCCCACAAAGAACACCGCCAAAGCCGCCACGATCGATGTGTACCACCGCGTTGGCAAGGCGAGCGGCGTGTCACCCGATCCCCAAGCCGCAGCAGATTGAGAAAGCGTGCGTCTGATCATGACGAAGCCGAATCTGTCTGGTAGTGCAGTGGATTGAGTTGGAGCGTTATCAGCACCAACCGTGAGACGATGGAAAATCCTCCGCCCGCGCGCAGCCTCGCAAGTCCCCGCGCCATAGCGCAACTCAGCGACTTTCTTCATCGTCTTCAGTTCGCCGAGGACGTGAGCTAAAATTTGCCGGTTGTACCGGTTGCGCATGCAGTCCGTCGATGGGAGGCGGGCCGGACAGGGTAGTCAACGGTCGAGATCGAACGCCAGACGCCACTCGCCATCGATCGGCGCAGCGGGCTGATCGCACCGCCCGCACGAATGTTTCGTACGAGCTTCGACCGGGGTTTCCGGCGCCAGGCCCGGACAGGGCAACAGTTCGTGTTTCAGGTAAAAATCTGCGGTATCACCTCGGTGGACGATGCACGCTGGGCGAGAGATGCCGGCGCCGATGCGATTGGGCTGAACTTCTTTCCGCCGAGTCCGCGCTGCATTGAGCGAGATCTGGCTCACCGCATCGTCGAGGCCGTGGGTGACCAACTGCTGGTGGTCGGTGTGTTCGTAAACGCTCCCCTGGCCGAAATGGAGGATCTGGCCGACACGCTCCCGCTGCACTTCATTCAACTGCACGGGGACGAACCTGCGGAAAGCCTGTCCCATCTGTCACCCCGCAACATCATTCGAGCCTTTCGCCTCCGCGAGGGCGATGAAACGTCGATCACTTCCTATCTTGCCCGCTGTAGTCGCCTGGGCACCATGCCGTCGGCAATCTTGATCGACACCTTTAAGCAGGGAATGTACGGAGGCACGGGAATTATAGGTAACTGGGGAATAATGAGAAAATTGAAGATATTAGATAAAGAAATACTAAGAGTCCTTGCTGGTGGCCTGCGGCCAGACAATGTCGAGCAGGCGATTCGGGAAGCGCGGCCCGACGCGGTGGATGTAGCGGGCGGGGTCGAGTCGAGTCCTGGACGCAAGGACCCAAGTCAGATGCGGGCGTTTATGGAGGCGGCCAGAAGGGGTTGGCGGGAGGTGGAAACGGGGGAAGATGCGTAGCTCCACTCGACGGCACTGAGCCGCCTGATAGCGGCATCACTCTGTTTTGAGCCAATTGCGGCAAAGACAGGACCCAGCCTCGTTTATCCCGCAGCCGCAGGCGAGGACGCAGCTGAGATCGGCGGCACTGGGGCGAGGACAATTTGTGCCGGTTGCCTCCCATGCACTATGCGCCCTATGATACGGCCTTTGATGCTCCGATGCGGTCGCAGGTGGTCTGGAGTCCATCGGTAGCGCGACGTGTTGTGGGGACCAGCGCGGCAAATGGTGGCGTCCTTCGGCACGTTGAGCAAGGCGAGTGGTAATTGTGGGAGAGGGTATTGCAGTGGCGCACGCGGAAACAAAGAAGTTGCCTTACAAAGTGAAAGATCTTTCGCTGGCCGATTGGGGACGGCGGGAGATCATGTTGGCTGAAAACGAAATGCCCGGGTTGATGGCTTTGCGGAAGAAGTACGGTTCGAGCAAGCCCCTCGCGGGCGCTCACATCGCGGGCTGCCTGCACATGACGATCCAGACTGCGGTCCTGATCGAGACACTGATCGAACTAGGAGCGCAGGTGCAATGGAGCAGCTGCAACATCTTCTCCACTCAGGACCATGCGGCGGCAGCGATTGCCGCGGCTGGAATCCCGGTCTACGCCTGGAAAGGGATGAACACGAAAGAGTTTGACTGGTGCATCGAACAGACCCTGATCTTTCCCGATGGCCAGCAGCTGGACCTGATTCTGGATGACGGCGGTGATCTAACCGCCATGGTGCACCAGCAATGCTCCGAGATGTTGCCCGGTATCCGTGGCCTGTCGGAAGAGACGACCACCGGAGTTCATCGGCTCTATCAAATGCACGAGCGGGGCGAGCTGAAGGTTCCGGCCATCAATGTGAATGATTCGGTCACCAAGAGCAAATTCGACAACTTGTATGGCTGTCGCGAATCACTGGCTGACGGTATCAAGCGAGCGACCGATGTGATGATCGCCGGCAAGGTCGCGGTCGTTTGTGGCTATGGTGACGTCGGCAAGGGTTGCGCTCATTCGCTGCAGCGTTACGGCGCGCGAGTGATTATCACCGAGATCGATCCGATCAATGCCCTGCAGGCGGCGATGGAAGGTTTTCAGGTGATGACGATGGATGAGGCCGCGCCGCTGGGCAACATCTTCGTCACCGCCACGGGCAATCGCGATGTCATCTTGGGCGAGCATATGGAGCGGATGCCCAACGATGCGATCGTCTGCAACATTGGCCACTTCGATCTGGAAATCGATGTTGCCTGGCTCGACGGCGCGGCGAGACATTGAGCGAGAAGAGATCAAGCCACAGGTGGATCGGTTCACCTTCCCCGATGGCCATTCGATCATCCTGTTGGCGGAGGGACGCCTGGTGAATCTCGGATGCGCCACCGGCCACCCGTCATTCGTCATGTCCAGCTCGTTCACCAATCAGGTGCTGGCGCAGTTAGCCTTGTGGACCGAACCTGAGAAGTACGAAATCGGCGTGCACGTGCTGCCCAAGAAGCTGGACGAGGAAGTGGCTCGGCTACACCTCCAGCAGCTCGGCGTCAAGCTGACCAAGCTCACACGGGAGCAATCGGAGTATATTGGCGTGCCGGTGGAAGGGCCGTACAAACCGGACTACTACCGGTATTGACCCGCCGTAGCTGGACCCGCCGTAGCTGGACCCGCCGTAGCTGGACCCGCCAAGGGTTCAGCCGTAGCTGGACCCGCCAAGGGTGCAGCCGTAGCTGGACCCGCCAAGGGTTCAGCCGTAGCTGGACCCGCCAAGGGTTCAGCCGTAGCTGGACCCGCCAAGGGTTCAGTCGTAGCTGGACCCGCCAAGGGTTCAGCCGTAGCTGGACCCGCCAAGGGTTCAGCCGTAGCTGGACCCGCCAAGGGTTCAGCCGTAGCTGGACCCGCCAAGGGTTCAGCCGTAGCTGGACCCGCCAAGGGTGCAGCCGTAGCTGGACCCGCCAAGGGTTCAGTCGTAGCTGGACCCGCCAAGGGTGCAGCCGTAGCTGGACCCGCCAAGGGTTCAGCCGTAGCTGGACCCGCCAAGGGTTCAGCCGTAGCTGGACCCGCCAAGGGTGCAGCCGTAGCTGGACCCGCCAAGGGTGCAGCCGTAGCTGGACCCGCCAAGGGTGCAGCCGTAGCTGGACCCGCCAAGGGTGCAGCCGTAGCTGGACCCGCCAAGGGTTCAGTCGAGTTCAGCACGAAGACAGACACACGATCCGCATCCTGCTGAAGCCTCGGCGGCTTCAGCTACTGGTGCAGCCGTAGCTGGACCCGCCAAGGGTTCAGCCGTAGCTGGACCCGCCAAGGGTTCAGCCGAGTTCAGCACGAAGACAGGCACACGATCCGCATCCTGCTGAAGCCTCGGCGGCTTCAGCTACAGCCTCGGCGGCTTCAGCTACAGCCTCGGCGGCTTCAGCTACAGCCTCGGCGGCTTCAGCTACTGGCTTGGCGGCGCAGACTCTGGGTATTGCCGCTGAACTCGTGGCGCGATTGCTACGCGTTCCGCCTGGTCAACCACTTTTACACAGACCCTCAACTCACACGGTTCTTCACTGACATGCCCGAACTGCACGCCTTCTGCGGTTTAAGATACGATCTGGGACACGTTGGAGCGCTGAGCGACGTGGTCGCACCACCCTACGATGTGATCGACAGCGACCTGCAGAATGCGCTGTACGAGAAGCATCCGGCCAACGTGATCCGGCTGATTCTCAATCGTCGAGAGCCGGGCGACCAGAATGAGGACGCTCGGTACGCCCGAGCAGCCCGCTATCTCAATAACTGGATAGGTGAGGGATTGCTGCAACGTGACCCCAATCCGGCTCTTTACGTCTACCATCAAGCCTTCGACTATGCGGGGAGCCATTTCATCCGCCGTGGCTTCATGGGGCGAGTGCGTTTGGAGCGGTTTGGCGAAGGGACCATCTATCCGCATGAGGAGACCCATGCGGCGGCCAAAGCCGACCGCCTGAAATTGACGCAGGCGTGTCGGGCAAACCTGAGCCAGATTTTCGGTATCTATCCCGACGCGACCAACGAGGCTCAGAAACTGCTCGAATCAGCGATCGAGGAACAGACACCTTTAGAGGCCACGGATCATTTGGGAGTCGTCCATCAGCTCTGGCCGATCAGCGACGTGACGGTCATCGCGAAAGTGGCCGCCTTGCTGGGATCCAAACCGATCTTCGTGGCTGACGGTCACCACCGCTATGAAACCGCCTGCAACTACCGTGACCAACTGGCCGCCATGAGAACGCTTGACCCGAGTGATCCGGCGAATTTCGTGCTCATGATGTGCGTCAGTATGAGCGATCCGGGCATGGTCGTGCTCCCGACACATCGTCTGTTTCGCGGCTTGCCCGCCCTGACGGCAGCAGAGTTAGCTGGGCGACTGGATGGTTGCTTCACCACCGAAGTGCTCGAGCCGGGAATTGACGCCACGACGCAAGCCTGGGAGATGATTGAGCTGGAAGGCGATCAGGGGACGCTGGGATTGTTCGCCGCCGCCGATAGTCGCTGGGTCCTCGTCCGTCTCACCGATGGTGGCCGGCAGCGCATGGCCGCGATGGCCGCCGAGCACAGCGCCGACTGGCAAGGACTCGGGGTCGCGATCCTCCACCGCCTGATCATCGACACACTGTTGGGTGCCACCGATTTGCCTAAACCAGAGTACGTTCACCTGATCGACGAAGTGATCGAGGGACTGCGGCAGGGCGATGCCGACGGAGCCCCCTTCCCCCTGGCCGCGCTGGTGATGCCCGCCACGCTCGAACATATCGAGTCGATTAGCCAGCACGCCGAACGCATGCCGGCCAAGAGTACCTACTTCTATCCCAAACTCCTCAGCGGGCTGGTCATCAACCCGCTGGAATAACCCGCATTGTTTCACGTGAAACATTTCTCCCGCCCAACCGGAATTGTTTCACGTGAAACACTTTCGACGCCAGCGAAGTGGACGCGTTCGCCACTGGTCGAGGACTCGACCGACGGTGTGCCGGTAGCGGACCAGTTGTGGCTCCGCCGGGATCAACCCGACGGAAGCCTCTTGGGTGGATGCCTGAAGGTAGCGGACCAGTTGTCGCTCCGCCGGGATCAACCCGACGGAAGCCTCTTGGGTGGATGACTGAAGGTAGCGGACCAGTTGTCGCTCCGCCGGGATCAACCCGACGGAAGCCTCTTGGATGGATGACTGGTAGCGGACCAGTTGTCGCTCCGCCGGGACAACCCGACGGAAGCCTCTTGGGTGGATGACTGGTAGCGGACCAGTTGTCGCTCCGCCGGGACAAGCCCGACGGAAGCCTCTTGGGTGGATGCTGGAGGTAGCGGACCAGTTGTCGCTCCGCCGGGATCAACCCGACGGAAGCCGGAAAGGCCGATTACTGAAGGCGGCCAGCCGGGCGAGTTGGCCAAGGGGCGGAGAGGCCAAGGATGCGCACTTCGTCGCACACGAGCCGAGAGGCTCTCGGTGCTGAGCGTCAACAACGATATGTTTCACGTGAAACACTTCTCCCGCCCAACCGGATATGTTTCACGTGAAACGCTTTTCCTGCCCAACCGGAATTGTTTCACGTGAAACAATTTCGACGCCGGCGAAGTGGACGCGTTCGCCACTAAAGCCTCGCCGGATGACTGTCTGGTTTCCTCGAGCTGACAGTCTCTCGGTGCTGCAGCATCAGCAACGATATGTTTCACGTGAAACACTTTTCCTGCCCAACCGGAAGTGTTTCACGTGAAACACTTCTCCGCGAGTCGAAATAGAAGCACAAACTGCCGTTTCCTCGCAGGGCATAGTCGGATTAGAATCCGTGGTCCGCCCAGACAAGTGAATTGACTTGGGGGGAGCCCGCGCTGCAGGCGGGACCAGAAGCGGTCCGCTCACACTGGCGGAGACGTGATGGACAATGCAAAGGGAGGCATGCGGGTGGCCAGGGTTCTGTGCGTCGCCAACCAGAAAGGAGGTGTGGGCAAGACTACCACTGCGCTGAATCTCGCAGCGGCGTTAGCCAAGGCCGATTGTCGCACATTGCTGGTCGATCTCGATCCTCAATGCAATGCGACATCCGGACTGGGACGTCAGCCCACGGCGCGTCACAGCCTGGTGCAACGTCGACCGCTGCGTGAATCACTGTGCGATACGGACACCCCCAATCTCCAACTGCTGCCCGGGTGCCGGAGCTTCCAGGATGTGTCGCAACTGGCCAATGACACGGACGAAGCACCGATGCTCGAACAGCACTTGGCACATGGGATGTCCGCGTTCGATTTTGTATTGATCGACTGCCCACCTTCGTTAGGGCATCTGACACGTGCTGCATTATCCGCTTCCACCGAAGTCCTGATGCCCATCCAATGCGAGTATTTCGCCATGGAGGGGCTGACACAAATGATTCATGTCATACGCGAGGTGATGAAGACGCGACCGGGCCGCCTGGAATTTGGCGGGATACTACTGACGATGTACGACGAAACGCTGGAACTGACCCACGAGGTCGATGCGGAAGTGCGCGACTTTTTCGGGGACATTGTGTTCGACACCGTGATCCCGCGCGATACCGCCGTCTCGGAGGCACCCAGTCATGGCAAATCGGTGATCGACTACGCGCCGCGGGCTCGAGGAGCGCGCGCCTATATAGAACTCTGCATGGAGGTGCTGGAACGTGAGTAAAGACCGACGCTTGGGACGTGGTTTGGCAGCATTACTGGGCACGACGGAAGAAGGGACGATCGAAATCGCCGCCGATGGCCGGGCCGTGGATCAAGTCTTCCATGCACAAGAGCCCCCTGCTGTGGAGGTAGAGCTGACAGCAGCGCGAGAACCCTCGCACGATGCGGAAATGCTCCGCCTGAGCGTCTACGAAATCGACGACAATCCCTTTCAGCCACGGCGTGATTTCGGTGATGCGGAGATCGCCACGTTGGCCGAGAGCTTGAAAGAGCACGACATGCTCCAGCCGGTGCTGGTGCGGCGAGTGGGAGATCGTCATCAGCTGATTTCGGGTGAGCGCCGTTTGCGGGCTGCCATCCAGGCTGGCTGGTCCACGATTCCAGCTCGCGTCCGCGAGGCCGACGATCGCCTGGTGGCGGAGTTGGCGATTGTCGAGAATCTACAGCGCAAAGATCTCAACCCCATCGAGAAAGCGCTCTCGTTCAAAAGGTATCTCGAACAGCACGAGTGTGCGCAGGAGGAATTGGCGAATCGTCTGAAAATCGATCGTTCGACAATTGCCAACCTGATGCGACTGCTGGAGCTACCGACTCCGATCACGGAGGCGGTCCGCAAGGGAGAGATGACCGCCGGTCACGCGCGCGCGTTATTGCCGCTGGGCGACGAGCGGATGCAACTCGTATTTGCCCAGCAGCTGCAGGACCAGGGATGGAGTGTCCGGGAGACCGAACGCCAGGTTTCCCAGCGGATCTCTCAAGAGGATGAGGAGCCGCTGAAAGTGGTCAGCGGCGTCGAGACGGCGGCCCGCGCGCGAACCCGCAGCGACCAGGTCGCGTCTCTGGAGCAGGAACTTCGTAGCGCGCTGGGAACCAAAGTCGACATCCGCCAGAACGCCAAGGGTCGCGGGAAGATCATCATCCAATTCACGACGCACGACGAGTTTGAGCGGCTCCGCACGATCCTCACGCAGCAGCACACCACGCCACAAAGGCGCCTTGGCTGAATCACCGTGACAGTGAACAAGCGAACACTGAAGGAGGCATTGTCAAGCGGTCCGCTCACCGTTAGCATAAGGACCTTCCTGGGTGTCCGGTCGGTGCCACACCGACGAGGCACACATTTTCGGGGCGTAGCGCAGCCTGGCTAGCGCACCTGCTTTGGGAGCAGGGGGTCGAAGGTTCGAATCCTTTCGCCCCGACTAACTTTGGAAACAAGCCCTTGAGCCAGCCGCTCAGAGGGCTTGCTTCTTTCTGGAGGCGGAACATGCGCGACCGCAAGGTCCAGCAGGAACGTAATGGTGGCTGGCGTCTTCACCAAATCGGCAAGAACTCGATTCGATTCTGCAATTCGCCCACCGCCAGGATCTTGGCGATCAGCTCCAAATCACGAATCGCTTGACCAATGGTGATTCGGAGTTGGTGAGCATACACGATCCCGGCGAACTCACGGCCGACATGCTGCCATTTGTGACCAATCGCGAGCAAATCATCGTCTTGCGTGAAAATAATACGTCCCAAACGGGTCGCACGTTCCAATAGCAGTTCGTCGTCCAATCTGCTGCTTCGTCTTCTTCGGCGGTCAGAACATCAACACCCCATCGTCGCAATCCACGTGTGATTGCCGCGGGAACGTGATGATCCATGTAGAGTCCAACACTCACGGCAGCTTTCCCATCGCCTGGATCTTCCCATGCGCGTTTCTGGGTGGTATGTTGCGCATGAGTCATAGTGAGCACATTGTGATCCCCTCCTGTGCCTGTCAGTCTCAATCAAGCCCGGTCGCTGGAAGAGGTTCAGCATGCAGACTCCACGGCTCATGATCCTGGTGTATTCGTCGGTCGCGGTATTGGCGTCGGTCGCTGTTGTCTACTCGCAATTGGCCTCGCCAGCCGTGGTCCCTGAACACCGCGCCGATCACTTCCCGGCTGCGCCGATCGAGTTGAAGCCGCTCGGTCACTTGGGCAACGTCGTCAAGTTCTCCCGCGCCGGTGACGACCAGGAGAAAATGGTGGCCGACTTATTGCGATCCCACGCTGCACCTGCCGAGCGGGCTGCGAATTTCGCCTTGATCCTCAACAGTCCCGCATACCACTTTCAGGGCTGGCACCTGGAGATACTGGATGTCACGGCTGTGGACGGAACAATGAAGGCAAAGGTCCGTGCCATGCCGCTTATCACCGCAGGCGGGTCCACCACTAGCGGGGGCCGATCCGCCACAGTCGTGAGTGCATTCGACGAAACCTACGAAATCAATGGTGGGAGCATGAAGCTGCTCAAAGGCGAAGAGGTGGGCGCGTCCAACTGCGTTGCCGTGATTATTGACTAGGCCCAACTCCGACAAGCCGACCAGCCATCGCGGCAGGTCGGCCAAAACCCATTCGACCCACCACGCAAGTGAGCCCTGGTTCAATGTGATGTCCGAGCTGCAATTTGCACAAATCCAATCGCGTTGAGGTACCCGGTTCAACCCTGCACTTCAGTGATCCAAGTCGCGACCCCGCCCCCCCCAAATTACTGGCCAGGACCCTTGCCGGTGGCAATTGCGGTCTGCTACGCTGGCACGAGCGGGACCCACGGTGCGTCGGTGTCGCTTCACTTCTTCCGGCTGAGCGTTGTGTATAGGAGAACATGGGATGGCGTTTACTGCGACGAAAGACCTCTTGTTGCCTGCGACAGTGACCGGCTCGTGGCCCCGGCCGCGGTGGTATACCGCGAACATGTGGGGCCGGCCCCTCGATTCGGCCATGATGGATCCGTGGTTCCGCGAGCAGTTCACCGACGCCCACGAAGTCGTCGCTGCGGACCAGGCTCGCGCCGGCCTCGATATTCTCACCACCGGCGACTATCACCTGGACGAAGATGTGGCGGGCCGTTCGTGGCACCACTATCCGCTGCAGCGATGGAAGGGCCTGGAGCACGAGGAACTGCAAACCGAAAAGACTCGTTCGCCGCTGCTCTCCTATCCGGTCGGCACCATGCTCGATTCGATCTACAAAGCGTGGCGGTGGCCGCGCGTGGTCGGCAAGGTGGAGCATGATCCAAAGAATCCGCTCGAGTATGCCAAGATCTGGCGCATCGCCCAGCAGGCGGCGGTGACCACCGGCAAGCAAATCAAGTTCGGAACCTGCTCGGCCCAAGTGCTCGCCTTCTTCCTCGACAGCCACACACCCGATTACGACTTGGACGACAAGAAGCAGTTGATCTGGGATATGGCCGAGGCGATGAACTACGAGCTGCGTCAACTGGCCGCATCGGGCTGCCAGGTGATCCAAGTCGAAGAGCCGACGTTACACTTCATGGCCCGTTACAATCCGGACCAGAAGGAGTTGCTCGACTTCCTCGTCGACGCCTTCAATCGCGAGGTCGAAGGCCTTGACGACGTCGAAGTGTGGATTCACACCTGCTGGGGCAATCCCAACATGCAGAAGGTGTTCAGCGACGAATCCTACGCGAACTCCATGGAGATTTATCTCGAACGACTCAAGGGAGACGTCTGGACGATTGAGGCGACGGAGAACAACTTTAAGGAATTGTCACTTTTTTCGTCTTACAAAGACCGGCTCAAGAAGAAGATTGCCGTGGGAGTGGTTAGCCATCGGAGTCTCCAGGCGGACTTCCCCGACGTGGTTGCCGAGCGGGTCCGTCGTTGCCTGCAGCACATACCGGCCGACAAGCTGGTGCTCTCGACCGACTGCGGCTTTGGTCGCCAGGGCTTCAATCGGCACCTGGCGTTTTTCAAGACAGTCGGCATCCCGTTGGCGCGGAACATCGTCCTGCAGGAATTGGGAGTGGAACCGCGCTACGTACCCGCGGCAGACGAGCGACTGGCCTGGGATCAGCTGCCCGATCGCGAGCCCTTCACGCATCTCAAACCACTGAGATAGCTCAGTCGAGTGCCGTCAGCCTGGGGTTCGCGAGCGACATCCGAAATTCGGATGCCAACTTCCCCAGACAGGGACGGAGAAACTGCGATAGCCGTGAGTACGCTCGTGGCGGAACGAGCAGAATCATTTTGGACATTTGAACGGGGAATCACGAATCAAATGCGTAGTCGTTTCCTCTGGATCGCCGTGTTCATCTTGGCCTGGTGCGGTTTCGGCCCGCCCGGATTTGGCGGCGAGACTTTAGCCAAACCCGATATTTTGTTGATCATGCCCGACCAGATGCGGGGAGACTGTCTGTCGTGCCTCGGTCATCCAGCGGTCCGCACGCCGACATTGGATGAACTGGCTCGGCAAGGAATGCTGTTCAGGCGTGCATACAGTACCGTGCCGTCTTGCATCCCCGCTCGGTACGCGCTGCTGACTGGCCTCGCCCCGCAACATAGCGGCGTGGTCGGCTTCAAGCAGAAACCGATCGCCTGCCCCACGCTGCCGCAACTGCTGCGTGAAGCGGGATACACCACGGCGCTGGTCGGGCGCGAAATGCACCAGGTGGCCGATGCCCAGGAACTGGGCTATGCGGTCGCGATTGGCGGCTCGACGTATGTTTCCAACGACGACTATGCCCGCGAGATCACGCAGGCGTTTCCAGAAATTGGAGATCTGCGCACGTGGGTCGAAAAACAAGGCCTCAACTACAATCTCTGGCCGGCCAAACCGTGGCCGCTGCCCGACACCTGGCATCCAACGACGTGGATTGCTCGGAAGGCCGAACAGTCATTGACCGAAGATCCCGGCAGACCAACATCTTTTCCTGACCGCCTCGTTCTATGCCCCCCACCCTCCGTTGTTTCCCCCGCGGCAGTATTTTGACGCCTACATGCAGCGCGACCTTCCGCCGCCGGCTCACGGTGACTGGGTCGACTGGTCCAAGCTCACGCCGCGCGGCGCCGACGGAGGCCATCGCGTGCTGTTGGAAGGTGAAGTGCTGCGACGTGCTCAGGCCGGATACTTCGGCTTGATCGAACAGCTCGATCATGAGATCGCTCCGCTGATTGCCCAATTCAAAGCACGCAGCGAGAAAGCCGGGCGACCCTGGTTGGTGGTGGTCACCACCGATCATGGCGAGATGCTGGGAGACCACGGCTACTTCCGCAAATGCGAACCGTTCGAAGGATCCGCCAACATACCGCTGATCATCGCGGGTTCAGCCGATTTGGGATTTCTCGCCGGGCAGCGCTGCTCGCAGCCCGTCTGTTTGGAGGATCTCCTGCCGACGTTGCTGCAGTTGGCCGGCGTCCCCTGTCCCGAAGTGGACGGTGTGAGTCTCGTGCCGAAGTTGAGCGGCGATGATCACCAGATTCGTCCATGGCTGCACTTCGAACATGCGCCCTGCTACAGCCAGGCGCAGGCGTTTCACGCGTTGACCGACGGTCATGTGAAATACATCTGGCGACCGCACGACGGGACCGAGCGACTGTTCGATCTGGACGCCGATCCCCGCGAAGAACACGATCTGGCGGATGAAGCAGCTCACGCAGCGATGTTGCTCCAGTGGCGATCGGTATTGATCACCCGCTTAGCGCAGCGTCCCGAAGGATTCTCGGACGGCCAGCAGTTGACTCCCGGCCGCCCCTACGCACCCATCAATGCCGGCACGCCCAACCAACCGTGAGACCGCACTTCGTGCGGAACGGAATCACGCAGTGGCGTTGGCGATCTGGCACCAAAGAATCGGTCCAGCGACCCCGACGCCAAACGCACTACCTGGCCGCGCTATCTGAGTTGAGTGGCCAAGCGGCGCGTCTTCACCACGAAGTGGTGGCACAACCCAGCCCAGACGCGCTGCGCGGCGCACCCTGGGGGCGCACGCGCAACCTATCGAACGGCACCCTGAAAGGGTGCCACAGGACCAACGTCGCCCCGCTACGCGATGGTGGCAGGCCGTGCACGCACGTGAGCGCGGCGAGGGATCGAGTTTTGTAGCATCCCAGTCGGGTGCCAAATCCTTTTTCGGACTTGACCGTCGCTGAAGGCGTTCCGGCTTTAGCGAAGTAGGCAAGCGGAATCAGCTTCGGCTGAGCCCTGGCGGGCTCAGCTACCTCTGACGGCCAGCGGAATCAGCTTCGGCTGAGCCCTGGCGGGCTCAGCTACTCGACGGCTGGCGGAATCAGCTACTTCGCCGTTGGCAATTGATCCGCGAACTGCGTCTGGAATGATTCGAGCGGCATCACGGCGAACTGATTGCCGCGCAGCAGAATCGCTGCGAACCCGGCTGGGGATACGACCGATTTGATGGACCCCGCGGCATCGATCCAGCTGTTTAGTTGGGGCACGCCGAAATTGGACCCGGAGGGCCAACCATCCACCCAGCGACCCAGGTAGCGGCCCACTTGATCGAAGGCCAGCACACTGCATTGATCCCTGCACGACCCAGCCGAAATCCATGGAACATATAGTGATGATTTCCCCTTCGCGAACCGTCGTACTGAAAACTGGAGACCTTGCCCAGCACGACAAGAAACACTTCCTGAACCAGATCCGATCGATCGGGCTCGCGAAACCCCAACAGCCCAATCCACTGGTCAACCAAGGGCGTACACGATGCCACAAACCGGGACCACGCCACGGAGTCCTTTTTGCTGCGCAGTTGTCGCAGAAGGCTGGGGCTCGTGTCCATGGGTTTGTTCTCGGTAGCGGACCAGTTGTCGTCCCGCCGACGCGGGGTCGGCGGAAACGGGAGTGTTGTGCGGCGCGCTGGTAGCGGAACAGTTGTCGTCCCGCCGACACGGGGTCGGCGGAAACGGGAGTGTTGTGTGGCGTGAGGGTAGCGGAACAGTTGTCGTCCCACCGACGCGGGGTCGGCGGAAACGGGAGTGTTGTGTGGCGTGAGGGTAGCGGAACAGTTGTCGTCCCGCCGACACGGGGTCGGCGGAAACGGGTGCTACACGGTTAGCGGCGGCCGAATCACACGGGTTCCATGGCCCCACACGCCCAACGCCGCTCTAGAAGCGAAAGCCGCCACCCACGCCGGTGAAGAAGTCGTCTGAGTCGGGGGTCAATCCCATGCCGACGCGCACGTCGAACACGATATCATCGGTCACGTAATAGTCGACGCCGATGTTGTAGATGACGATCCGATAGTCGTCGACCAGGGCGTGCGAGAAGATGCCAAATATCTCGTTGTACATCGTCACCCGTTCAGTCAGTTCGAGCCCGACCGCGAACGACTGCGACCAAACGAGGAATCGCTCGGCTGCCGGTTCTTCCGGAATCAGACCGAAATCGTCCAGGCCATTCGTGGAAAAACCGGACGAACCATAGAATCGACAGACGTCGGAGAGTTTCCAGTCATAGATGTAATCCAGCCCGAACTCGACACGCTCGGTGGAAAATGCGCTACCGCCAGTCGGTACCGTGAATCGCACTTCCAGAGCGCTCTCGGGAATCAGGCCATCTTGCTCTGTCGTCCCCAGCTTGAAGGCCCAACGCAAGTCCTCCGCTGAATCGATGCTCTCCCCCTCGTCCACGAACTGCCAGGCATAGTCCCAGCGGACCCGAAACTCGATGTCTTCGGTCAAGCCCAGGCGTAGCATCAGTTCTGGCGTGGTATGGGACTGCTCGATTTCTTCGGCGTTGTCACGATAGAAATAGGAATACCCCATTTCAATCTGAGACACTCCTCGGCCGACGGTCGTGGCCGACTGCGTAAAGTCATGCCGATCGGTCTCGATGCGTTCTTCCCAGGGATCGCGTGTGGAGGACGACCGGCCCCCACCGAACAAGTCATCCAGGAACTTGATGCGAGGCCCATCAGAGAAAGAGCTCGGCTGCGGACCGTGAGACTCCTGTGCCACGGACGTCAAGTGATCCACACAAGGCCAGCAACATGCTCGCCAAACCTGGCAGCGTTCCGCGTCCGTGCATTTCCGTATCCAGCCTGAGAATGGGAATTGGGGTGCGAGTGGGCGACCGTGTATAGGATATGATCGGCCCTGGCCCGCGAAGGGCAGAAGTCCTTGTATTGGCCGGTGGCATGGCCCGCATGAAATGACAGAATCCGTACAGAACGGACAACTGCCAGGCCTGTCCTGACGGCAGCCTGGGGATCGCGCAGGGCAACGCTCAAGGGGAGACGATACCCGGCTCCCGATAGCCACAGGACTGGAACCTACCGCGTGAGGCCGTCATCGCTCGGAAGTCGTCTAGAATTCTGCCGGCTTTTCGGCGGGGAAACGACCACCACTGGAATACCATCCTTGGCCAATCTCAAAGCACCTGTCGATCACGGTGGTGGCCAAAATCCTGCGTGCCCGCGGACGACTCCATGGAGACGACCGTGTGACCAGACGCGACCGGTTCTCGGTGAATGAAGCCGATCCCGCTGTGCGATACATCCCTGCTGAACGCCGCCGTCTTCTTGCCGTCGACATCCTCCAAGACCACGGGACGGAACAACGGATATCGTTGGTGCAACCGTCGATTGAGCTTCTCCCCCACCACCGCGGAAAGCAAGAACAGGGACTGCGGCGTCGTTGCGCAGCGGTAGCCATTGCCACTGTAGTACCGGTGTTCACTCAGGCACGAACACCACTCCGTGCAGCAATGCAATTCCAAGAAGCGGCCGAGCAGAGGAATGGTCAGCGTGAACTGGCCGCCGATTTCCAATGGCTGCTCGTGCAACAGTCCGATGCCGCTGCGCGATATGTCACGACAGAAGGCTGGGTACTCGGTGGCTGCTGCACCTGCCATCGTGATCTGGGCCGGCCGCAAAAATGGCTTGCGATGAAGCTTGCGACGCTCCATTTCTTCAGCCATGGCTTCTTGCAGATACAGCTCAACAATTTGTTCGGTTTGGCATATCATGTCGGTCTAACCCCCTCACAATGATAGGATAGGTATTTGGGCGCGGCCGGCAAAAAAAATACGCGCAACGACGCACCAACCGTTAATAGCGCAACAACCGGTGCGGCTCGCCTCGGAGGCGGATTCCCGTGCGTTCACCGTCGAGAATCGATCGCTCGTTCTCGGCGATATTCCAGGATCATCCGCCTTTACCCCCCTCTATCGAGGAAAGACCCGCTCATGATCTTCGCACTCCAGGTACGCGGAGGCGGACGAGAGAACTGCAGAGGGGCGTCGCGATCCGATTGACGATTTCTATTGCCGACCGTTTTACCCCGTTGTAGACTGGCGTCTATACCCTCAGTACAGTGGGAACGAGTCTCCTGAATTCCGCACGTGACCGCACCGGGTCCGACGAACGACGCGGTTGGCACGACCCCGTGCTTTCCCCTGTGCCTTGTGCATTCAGTGCGGTTTGTACGGCCGTCTGCCTATCCGTGTGGATCACAGTAATACGGTGGGCACTACCTAGCTTGGCGCACGCCCCGGATCGCCAGCCATGGACAACCACCATCATCCCGATGATGAATCTCTGTCGATTTCCGACCTAGCGCGAATTGACAGAGTGTGTGTGGCGTTCGAAGAGAGCTGCAAAACCGGGCAGCCAGCCACCATTGAGAGGCTGCTTGTCGAGGTCCCGGAGCCGGTGCGATCGGCGCTACTGCGGGAACTCCTGCTGTTGGAACTGGATTATCGATGCCGCCGAGACGAAGGGCCGGTTGAGTCGGAATATGTGGCCAGATTCCCGGCGCATGAAGCCGTTGTCGGCGACGTATTTCAACGTTTGCGAAGCGACGGTCGTGCCGCTGCTGATGCACCAACCATCGCGTCGGGCATGGCCCCGATTCCCCCGCCGCCGGCGATGACCGAGCTTTCCCCTGGGGAACAGCTAGGGGATTACACAATATTGATGGAATTGGGCCACGGCGGTTTCGGCACGGTCTATTCGGCGCGGGACGAAAACCTGCAAAGACAAGTTGCCATCAAGATCCCGCGTCGTGATCGTTTCAAGTCACGCGAACAGAAAGAGAGCTTTTTCAAGGAAGCTCGCACGGCGGCTCAGCTGAAACACGATGGTATCGTGCCGATTTACGCTGTGGGGCGACACACGGACGAGGCCCCGTTCGTCGTCATGGAGTACCTGGAAGGCGAGTCCCTGGAAACGGTCCTCGGATCAGGTCAGCTGAGCTATCGACGCATTGCCGAACTGCTGGTCGATGTGGCCGAAGCCGTGCATCACGCGCACCGTAATGGAATCGTGCACCGGGATTTGAAGCCCAGCAATATTGTTTTTAATGCCAACGGCAGACCCTGTATCACCGATTTTGGCCTGTCCGAGCAGTGGGATCCAAACACTGCCACATCACCCTCCCATACAGCGGAGTTGGCTGGGACAGCGCAGTTCATCCCTCCCGAAGTCTACGCCGGGACGGGCGTGATGGGGCCGAGTATCGATATTTACGCATTGGGTGTCATGTTATACCTGGTGCTGACCGGGCGGCTTCCGTTTGATGGCAAGAACCTGAACGAATTGTCCGCGAGATTTTGGCCGGCGTTCCCCCGTTGCCAAACGAAATCAATCCCAATGTCCCGGAGAAGTTGCAGCGGATCTGTTTGAAAGCGATGGAGCATCCTGCTCACCGGTATGAATCGGCTCAGTGGCTGGCCGACGAATTGCGGAGGTACCTGGAAGGCCGTGAAGTACTGGTGCGCCCCTTGCGCTACGACGCGGAACTGCGCGGCAAGCTGCAGAACCACTATACCGAAATCCATACCTGGCGCGAGCAGAATTTGATCGATCTGCCCGGCATGGATCGGCTGTTGCGACCCTATTGGTTCCTCCTGCAGTCCGACTCGCCCTGGCCTACGCTGGCCCGAACGTATCCGCTGGAAGCCATCACGATTCGCCTGGGGGGTTGGCTGGTACTGCTCAGCACGCTTCTGTGGCATCTCTACTGGCCCACCCTTGAGCCGGCGCCCAAAATCACCACGATCGCTCTTCCAACGCTCGCCCTGAACGGGGTTGGCTGGACGTTCTGGTATCTGCAGAGCAAGTGGAATGCCCGCATTTTCCTCGGCATCGGAGCCTTGCTGTTACCCCTGCTAGTCGTGGTTGTGCTGCAGGAGTGCGGCCTGGTGACTTTCCCCCAACAAACGTCTGAAGAGTTGTTTGCCCGCGTCGCTCCCAACTGGGCGCCGAGTAATGTTCAACTCACTCTGTCCAGCGCGGCCTTTCTGGCGTATTGCGTGTTCCTGCTGCGTTTATTTCCCGGCAGATTGTTCGCCGTCTGGTTGGCTATCGGGGTTTACGTGTTCTTCACCGGATGCCTGGCCCTCTGGGGGCTCCGCGAGTGGTTAGAGAATTCCCATGTCGCTCGAGCACTTGTCTGCTATCTGTTCCCCTGCCTGTTATTGCTCTTGCTCTCCCTTTGGTCCGATCGGCTTGGTCACCGTGGCGAAGCTGCCATGCTCTTCATGTTTTTCCCAGTGCCGCTCGCCATCCTGTTGACTCTGCTCGGGTATTACGGCAGCTGGGAATGGCTCCCTAATATGACGGCATCGAGCCCCCCTCAACACTCGAACGAGACGGTCAACCTGTGGTGGATGTCAAACGGTTTCGTGTATGCCGTGGCCGCAGTATTCAGTTTCCGGTCCAAAGCTGGTTTCGTCCGCTTTTGGAATTCGTTCTTTGCCAGCTTAGTGCCGCTCAGTCTGCTCTTGCCGTGCAATATCTTGATAGGCTCGGCGGAAGTAGAACCGTTGAACTATCAACTCGGTGGCGTCCCAGTCAACATTTACGAACTGTTGGGCGGAGTGGCGGCCATCGGTTTCGTCTTGCTCGGAACGTATATGAATCGTGCTGCGCTGACCGTGCCTGGCCTCCTAGGTCTCGCCACTTTCCTGTTCCGTTTTACGGACAGCCACCTGAAAGGCCAGATTTCCTGGCCAGTGAGCATCGCGATTGTCGGGGGGGTGGCGATGTTAGCCGGTGTCGCGTCCGCCGCCGTACGGGCTCGCACGCGACGAGCACCGCCCATCCCAGCGGTGCCGCCAGGCGCGGACGCCGGACCCACCCGCCTGGTAGCGCCGAAGCGGTGAAGTCCCGACCGCCGTCGGACAATCGCGGAATCTGTACGAATCCCCGCAGAAAGTCCCTTTTCCACGCCGCGTTGCCTGCCAACAATTGGGAGGCTCCCCGGGGCGTGTGCGTCACGAATCGTCGTGGTGGCCGCATGTCCCCCACCGCCGGTTGCTCGACGGTCGAATCGCCGCAGGTACGGTTCCGCCGGAGCATTCTGTCGGCGCTCTTCGAGCGGTCCTTATGGCCAGACCCCAACAGGCTGGCTTGTGCGGTTTTGACAAGACGCGAAAATGAAGGGGAGTAGGGCACGGATCCCGGGAAGCAACCGTTTGAGAGAATGTCTGTCGACCAGTTTGAGATAATCGCCAGCGCCATACGGTTGGCGGACTGCGGCACGGGCACAAGAGAAAACAGGTTTGTGGGCTCCTCGGCTCGCAGAAGATATTGTCGGCACTTAGCGAGGGTGTGCAATGAACATCACCAAGACCACAGGTGGAGCGATTTATCTAGCGGTCATCATGTTGGCGCTGCCCGGTTGGAGTGGCGAGAAGAAACGTGAAAAGGGGGAAAAGGCCGAGAAGACCGCACCCGCTCAGGTGGAGCCGGAAACGATCGGACTGTTCGCGGCCATTGGCGACGGCAAGATCAGTGTCGCTGTTGTGCCACAGAGCTTTTCCGCACTCACGCTGCGCGTCCGTAACAACACACGGTCGCCGTTGAAAGTCGAGTTGCCTGCTACGATTGCCGCCGTGCCGACCGCGCGACTACAGGCGGTCCGCGGGATGCAAGCCGGACAGACGCCGATGAGCCTCGCCAAGGGCTACGGATATGGCCAGGACCAGGGCGGCTCGCAGGGGTTGGGGGGTTCGTTGGGTGGCCCTTGGTCGGGCGGTACCTTCGCGCAAGACAACGACGCTCAGGGTGACTCCGCAAAGGGCAACCGCGCACCAGGCGATCAGCAACCCGCTCCAGCAGGTCCACGGTATTGGACGTTGGCTCCTCGTCAGATCTTCCAGACCCAAATCCCCTGTTTTTGCCTCGAATTCGGCAAACCCGATCCCACCAGCCGCATCCCGTACCAGCTCTGCCCCCTGCAGGATCTCAACAGCAGATCCGCAGTCGAGGAACTGCTCGAGCAGTTTGCCAAGCGCGGCATCAACCAGTTCGTGGCCCAGTTGGCAGCCTGGCACGTCGCCAACGACGTGCCCTGGCAGATGCTCACCAAGGTCCAGTTTCCTCGTACGCCCAGCAGCCGAGGACACCGCGTCACGCCGATGGAACTGATGGCGGCCAAGCAACTCGCCGAGTCGCTGCCCTCCTACGGCCAGCCGGCTAGTCTGGGGAAATAAACTAATGAAACGATTCATCTCCGCTTGGTTGGCATTCGCGACGCTGCTGGTATGTACGTCGATTCAGGCCACTGAAGAGCAACCGGCCGGCCGTGTCAAACCTCATCTGGTCATCGTCATGGCAGAAGGGGAGTACAAAACGGACCTCACGCTTCCGCCGTTTGCCAAAGCCAACTTGGAAGAGGATTTTCGCGTCACGTTGCTCTTGGCCAACGAAAACGACCGCAACGACATCCCGGGACTTGAGGCACTCAAAACAGCCGATGTGGTACTATTGTCGATCCGGCGCCGCACGTTGCCAGAGGATCAACTGGCCGTCATCCGAGCCTATGTGGAACAAGGCAAGCCGCTCGTCGCGATTCGCACATCGTGTCACGCCTTCTGTTTAAGGAACGAACATCCACCGGCGGGATTGGCGGAGTGGCCCGACTTTGACCCACAGATTCTCGGCTGTCACTACCAGGACCATTACCCAAACGACGTGATGACCTACGTGCGGGTCGGTGAACAGGCCGGCGACCATCCGATCGTGCAAGGTGTTCACTCGGGCCCGTGGCGGGTTTTCAGCTCTCTCTATCGTGTGCTGCCCTTGGCCGAGTCAACAACGCTGTTAATGACGGGACAGGCCGCAGACAACACACCCCACGAACCGGTCGCCTGGACCAATCGACCCAAAAACGGCAATCGCGTCTTCTTCACTTCGCTTGGGCACCCACAAGACTTCACGCTGCCGGACTTCGTGCGTCTGTTGCGAAACGGCATCTATTGGGCGGCCGACCTGCCCGTTCCCAGGCGTGACGTCGTGCCGCTAGAGCACGCCCCACAGAAGTGAAGTGTCGAAATCCGTGCGAGATCTGCCCCAGGACCAGGTGGCACTTGGGGGCGAAGCCTGCGTTGGGAGATGAATCATGTCGCACGAAAGCAAACCGCCTCGTTGCCAGGTCGTCCCGTTGCCGGACCATCAAGCCTCCATCCAGATCGATGGCGACGAGCGGTTGCGGTGGCATTTCGGTCCATCGTATCCGCGTCCCTTCTTCTATCCGCTGGTCGGCCCCTCGGGATCGTCACTGATTCGTATGGGTCATCCCGGCGCGCCGGATCACGACCATCATCGCGGGATCTGGTTTGCGCACAATGATGTTGTCGGGAACGATTTCTGGAGTGACACTGCTGCGGCGCGGATTCGGCAACTGCAGTGGCTCTGTTACGAAGACAGCGACGAAGAAGCCAGACTGGCGGTTCAGCTAGGCTGGTTCGACGGCCACGACCCGCGGGCCCTCCTGGAGCAACAGGTGGTTGTCGCCGTGAGGCCGGTTGGCCAGCGCGAGACGGCTGTGGAGATTCAGTTCTCGTTCCCGCCAGTGTCGCAACGACTGGAGTTTCGCCAATCGAATTTCGGATTTCTGGGCGTGCGTGTGGCAAAGGGAATCTCCGGCTATTTCGGAGGTGGGACGATCTCCGACAGCGAAGGTCGGCAGGGAGAGCCCGCGATATTCGGCCGACAGGCCCGCTGGATGGACTACAGCGGCCACACGGGGACTGGCGTCGCTACAGCCGTGGAGGGTATCACCTACTTCGATCATCCCCGCAATCCCGGCTATCCCACCCACTGGCATGTCCGCGAAGACGGGTGGATGATCGCCTCGGCCTGCATGCAGAATCCACTATTGACAACCCAGGAGTCCCCCCTCACGCTCCGCTATCTGCTGCACGCACATGCCGGCCCCCTGCAGACCGACGGCGCCAACCTGCTCGCCACGGAATTTGCCCAGCGCGGTGCTCTGAAACTGGTCAAATCCAGCCAGCCACATACGGCCTACGAGATCCACCGCGCAACGCTGCCAACGTAGCTGAGCCCGCCACGTAGCTGAGCCCGCCAAGGGCTCAGCCGAATCGCATAACGACCTGCCAGCTGGCTACCACGTAGCTGAGCCCGCCAAGGGCTCAGCCGAATTGCATAACGACCTGCCAGCGGCTGCCACGTAGCTGAGCCCGCCAAGGGCTCAGCCGAATTGCATAACGACCTGCCAGCTGGCTACCACGTAGCTGAGCCCGCCAAGGGCTCAGCCGAATTGCATAACGACCTGCCAGCTGGCTACCACGTAGCTGAGCCCGCCAAGGGCTCAGCCGAATCGCATAACGACCTGCCAGCGGCTGCCACGTAGCTGAGCCCGCCAAGGGCTCAGCCGAATTGCATAACGACCTGCCAGCTGGCTACCACGTAGCTGAGCCCGCCAAGGGCTCAGCCGAATCGCATAACGACCTGCCAGCGGCTGCCACGTAGCTGAGCCCGCCAAGGGCTCAGCCGAATTGCATAACGACCTGCCAGCTGGCTACCACGTAGCTGAGCCCGCCAAGGGCTCAGCCGAATTGCATAACGACCTGCCAGACTGGCTACGTCAGCTGTCAGTCTGAAGCCCGCCAAGGGCTCAGCCGAATTGCATAACGACCTGCCAGCGGCTGCCACGTAGCTGAGCCCGCCAAGGGCTCAGCCGAATCGCATAACGACCTGCCAGCGGCTGAACCCTGGCGGGTTCAGCTACCGATGGCTGAACCCTGGCGGGTTCAGCTACCCAAGGCTGAACCCTGGCGGGTTCAGCTACCAGCGGCTGAACCCTGGCGGGTTCAGCTACCCATGGCTGAACCCTGGCGGGTTCAGCTACCAGCGGCTGAACCCTGGCGGGTTCAGCTACCGTTCGGTGGGACCGTTGAGGAAAACACCCGTCGGTAGGCGAGCATGGCGGACAGAGCATGCTGGACGTAATCGATCCGCACTTCTCCGATGCGTTTCTTCTCGTCTTCGCTCAGCCGGACGGACACGAATCCAGGTACAATACGTGGGACCGCTCCCACGTGCGGCTCGCTATCGATTTGGCAGCGGAGCAGAAACTGCATGCCCACCTGCACCGACTGTCGCACTTCCTGCCTGAGCGTCTCATCTTCCGACGGCAGCACGACGAGGGCTGCCAGCAGTCCTTCCAAACGTGTGGCGGACGGGCAACTGCGTCCCTCGGGTGTATAGCATCCGCGAATCTGTGGAAAGCTTAGCTGTCCCTGCTGCTCGCTGATCATGTCGCGGCAAAGGTGACGTGTGTGCTGCAGAATATTGTCGCGCGACGCATGATCTGACTGGCTGATCTGAAAGCGGCAGCCAGTGCTCGACACTCAACAGGTACCACTGATCAGGCACGGTCGGCTTCTGCCCCGCACCACGACGGGCCAGATCCTGGAGCGCTTTGGTCGCCGTGTGCAACCACTGCGGAGCCGGATCTTTCTCATAGAGCATGAGCAAGCCGAGTGTCGCTTCTCCCGGATAGTACATCGACTGCCACACATCACTGCGACCACTTTCCGGAAAGAATTTTGAGTAGAAGCTACCATCACTTTTTTGCATAAAGACCAGGAATCTGCCCAGCCCGCGCAGCTGGTCGATGGGCGTGAACCCGGGCTCGACTTCCTCGACGGAAAGCAACGCCGCAAGTGCCAGTCCGGCGCCCCCCAACTTGGCCTGTCTCGGTTCATCTCGACCGGTCACGGCGGGTTCCGACCAGGCTGCCAGCAGATTCGAATTGCCGGCCACCGCAGAAATGCACTGCTGTCGAAGAAACGTTGCCGCGCGGAGCATCGCATCGTGCACAGGTGGATCCGGCGTGCTTTGGCAATACTGAGCCAGCGCGTAGACGGCACCGGCGTGGCGCAACACGTTGTACTGCCCGGCGTCCTCCTCGTCCGATGCCAGTTGAAATCGATACGTGAACCGACCTTGCTCGTCACATAGCCCCGCCAGGTACTGTGCTGACCTGTCTATCGCCAGCGGAAACTTCGCCAGATTGACATCACCGGTGCTTCGCTGCTCGGAGGCTTCCTGGGTCGGTGGACGCGCGGAATCGGAACAGGAAACCGCAGTCAACGCCAGTAGACCGATGAGGGCCAGGCCGGGCGGCAACCGCTGGCCTGACGAACGACACGTGGAGAATCGAACAATCATGGCATTCTTCGCTGGTGGGATTGTCAGCAGGCCAGGTCGACAAGAACAGGACGCGACTGGTCAAGTTTACCATACGGTTATTGACGTCATCGGAAGGGGTCCAGAATATGGTGCCGCGAGATTTCCGTTTTACGTCGGGGGAGCCGAGGCGATGCGGCAGGCGGTAGCAGATCAGTTGTCGCTCCGCTGGGACAAGTCCAGCGGCAGCGGGGGGCGAGAAGAAACGACCCGAGCATCAAATACCGAAGTTATTTTTCCCGCGTTCCTTCGGGAATCTCGATCCCCATCTCGTTCATCAGCATTTTCATGTCATCCCAAGTCGCTCGCTTCGCGGCCGGATTTCTCAGCAGATAGGCGGGGTGATATGTGGCCACCACCTTGATACTCCCGAAAAGGTGGATCTTTCCCCGCAATTGCCCGATGGGCGTCGTCGTTTCGAGCAGATTTTGGGCTGCCACGGCACCCAGGCAACAAATGAACTCGGGGCGAATGATCCTCAGTTGGTGCAAGAGATGTTCGCGGCAGTTAGCGGCTTCCTGCGGCAGCGGATTACGGTTTCCCGGGGGACGGCATTTGAGGATATTCAGAATGTACACGTCTTCGCGTCGTAGCGAACAGGCTTCGAGGATTTTCGTGAGGAGTTGACCGGCCCGCCCCACAAACGGCTCGCCCTGGCGATCTTCATCGGCGCCAGGTGCCTCACCGAGCACCGCCAGTCGAGCCTGCGGATTTCCCACTCCGAACACTGTCTGTGTGCGAGTAGTCGCCAATTCTTGGCAGCGCTGGCAGGCCGCCACGTCACGACAAGCCGCCTCCAGGGCGGCGACGCGTTGCTCTCGCGTGGTCGGCAATGACGCTCCGGTGGACTCCACAGGCGCCGCAGCCGACGGCTGTTGACGCGTGGTTTCGGGACGCTGCGGCGGGCGGGGCACGGCTTCCTCCTGGTATGGCAACTGCTGCGGGACGGACGATTCACTGGCCAAACACGGTTCCGGTCGCGACTTCTGCACTGCCTCGGCGGGCCCCAGGGAGACAGCCCGTGGACGAGGCAGGTCCATGACGCCTGCCTGCTGAAGACTCTGTAGCCGCTGCAGCAGGAGTCGACGCAGTTGTGTGGATGGAAGGGTATCGACCAAGGCAATCTCCAGGGAATTCGTCGGATTCCGGGACTGTCCGGCAATCCCGTGGGATTTCGCCCCCCGGCGTCACTCCGAGCAGTCTCGTCAAGCAGTCAGACGACCCAGGGCGGTGCGTACATGACCGCCACCCGCACATGGCACGCCCGGTCAACCGCACCGTGTGGGGGTCGCTTCCTGCGCACAACGCGCGGATAGGCGAGTATAGACGTTTCCCGAGAGTCTGGCGACCGGATCTGTCGTGCCGCAGGCACCTCGACTATCATGGGAACACTATGGCAATTCCACAAGTCGTTATCGTTGGTCGGCCCAATGTCGGCAAATCCAGCATCTTCAACTGGATTGCCGGACGGCGCATCGCCATCGTCGATGATGTCGCCGGCGTGACCCGCGATCGCCTATGCCAACTGGTGGAGCTTGACGATCGGTACTTTGAACTGATCGATACGGGGGGAATCGGCATCCAGGATGTGGACAATCTGACGCAGCAAGTGGAAGCGCAGATCACGATGGCGATCGATTCGGCCGACATCATTCTGTTCGTCGTGGATACCCGCAGCGGGATTACGGCCCTGGACGAATTCGTGGCCGAGCGACTGCGCAAGGTGGACCGTCCCATCCTCTGCCTGGCCAACAAGACCGACGACGTGAAACTGGAGCCGCAGGCCGACGAGTTCTATCGGCTGGGACGCGGAAAGCTCTTGAAAGTCAGTTCGCACCAGGGCAAGAACAAGGATCTTCTCCTGCGATCGATCCTGGAGCGGCTGCCTGAAGCCACGGACGACGCGGTGACTGTCGAGCCGGAGATGAAGGTCACCCTGGTCGGTCGTCGCAACGTCGGCAAGAGTACCTTCATCAATACCCTGACCAATACCGATCGGATCATCGTCAGCGAAGTGCCGGGGACCACGCGGGACAGCATTGACGTGCGGTTCGAACTGGATGGGAAGTCGTTCCTGGCCATCGACACTCCGGGACTGCGAAAGAGCAAGAGCATTCGCACCGATCTCGAATTCTACAGTCTGCAAAGGGCCCAACGCAGCATTCGTCGCGCGGATGTCGTCTTGATGATGTTCGACGCTTCCCAGCGGCTCAGCAACGTTGACAAACAGCTCTGCCAGTACATTACGGACCAATACAAGCCGTGCGTGTTCGTCGTCAACAAGTGGGACTTGATGGTCGAGCACATGCCGACCGAACGATGGGTGCACTATCTACGTGACCATTTCCGGACGATGCAGTACGTGCCGATTGCCTTTATCACTGGCCAGGCCGGCAAGAACATGAAGGCTCTGCTCAACCATGCCCAAATGCTCTTCAAGCAATCGCGCCAACGCGTGAACACGGGTGAATTGAACCGCGTCGTGCGAGGCGCCCTCGAGTACCACGCGCCCCCCTGCACAAGAACCGGCGGCCCAAGATCTACTACGCCACCCAAGTCGGGACACAGCCCCCCACCATCATCTTGATGTGTAACATGCCGAAGGCGTTCTCGCCCGACTATCGCCGATTCTTGCTCAGCGTGTTGAGGGACCAACTGAGCTTTGGAGAGGTCCCCATCAAACTCTATTTGCATCGCCGTGGAGCCGAAGACCGTCGCGATGACGTAGGCATCTGAACCGGCACCACCGCGACCAATCCCCCGCAGAAGCCTCTTCTTCCGCGTTTTGCCACCGTAAGATCCTCCTGCCGCGACCCGTGCCCGCAGCCTACCAAAGTCCTCTGCCGTGCGCCCGAACCACTTCGACTTGCCAGGGGATGCAGGATAACGACTGCCCGTCGATAACATGCACGCACGCTCCGCGCATCCTTCTGCAGCAGACCACTCTCGGAGAGCACGATGAGGGAATGCGCAGTGCGGATGGCAGAATGAAGGAGGCCCAGCACTCCTGCCGTGGCTCACGTTGACCGTCGCACGGATCCATCACAATTCCGCCGCCCCCATTCCCGCGTCGTCCCTCATCCGCGCACCAATCAAAACACATCGCGCATCACAACAAGTAACAAGCAACAAGTAACGAATGACGAATGACACGAATGACAAATGACAAATGACAAATGACAAATGACAAAGCCGCGGCCGGATGAACATCCGGCCGCGGCTGTTGTAGCCCTTGACGGTTTCGAGACGATACCGATCAGTATTTCCAGACGAGGCCGAGATTGATCCCCTGCACCCACATGGTGGTACTGCCGAGTTGCGGAGCGGGGCGAGGATCGCCGATCAGGCTGTTGCCGTTGGCAGGCAACTGGGAGACGTTGACGCTGGCATCGATTTGGTCGCCGCTGCGCGAGACGTCGGTGATCCACAACAACGAATAGCCCAGCGCCAGCGACAGACTTTCGCTGTAGCAGTATCGCAGGTTCATATTCAATTCGGGAAGGACGGCGAAATCGTTACGATTGTAGCCTCCCATGTTGGTCGAGAGGGCCAGGAATCCGCCGCTACCGGACAATGGAGTCTGGTTGGGGGGCGCCACCACATTCGAGCCCTCGATATTGACATTCTGGTGCATATTGCCGATCGCGATCTTGGTCAGTACATCGAGCGACCAGCAGTCACGCTGGAAAACCGTCGATAGTCCCAATTCCCCACCATGGAAGTCGTTTTCGGTCGAAAATGAATCGCGGATGTCAAAAGTCGTACCCACCGCCACCGCTCCACCCGGATCTGTCACGTTCAGACGCTCCTGGATGGTTAAGCCTTCCCGGTATCGGAAGTACCGATAACCTCCCACCACATCAAGGCGGTTGCCGCACTCTTGCCAGACATTACGGCGCAGCAAGAGAGCCAGCGAGTGCATTTCGCTGCTCGTCGCGACTTGGACATCCCCTTCCACAACACCGGGAAACGCCACCAGTTGTGAATCCTGCTGACCGAGCAAAACGTTGTAAAACGGGCGGGTCAAGATCGGACTCAGCGGGCTGCCGACGGACTGAGCATAGTAGTTGCCGCTGTTAGCGCCATCGCCGAGCGAGAACCAGGTCGCGTCCACGCCCAGTGTCTGGCAGTCGTCGAGCCAATACCCGAGCACGAAACGCAGGCCAGGTCGATAGTTACCATCAATGCTCTCGCCACCATGCAAGACCTGGGTACCGGGCCGGCCCAGCACGCCAGCGTCTGCTCGGGCTGTCCCGTCGGGACTGGTACTGACCAGTGCCGGAACATTGTTCCCTTTTGCCCACCAGATCAATGTGTCCACTTGCCCATACCAGCGGGGCGAGCACCAGCTACTGCACGCGCCATCGCAAGAGCCACACGTGGTGACCGGAGCGGCCGCCTGACTGACCACCGCCGGCTCTGGTTCGTCCCAGAGATCAGCCGCCGTCGGAGCGTGCGAGGTATCGTACTCAGGAGGAAGCAGCACGCTGCGGGAATTGGAATTCGCCACTCGCAACGGCGGTTGAGCCGCGGCGGGAAGGGCACTCCATACCAGGACCGCAGCCAACGTCAACGCCGCGGAGGGGGAAACGAGTCGCTTGATCATTTTGAGCTTCCTTGCGTCATGGGCTCTATCGGTACGCTCCCGGATTTGATCAGGGGAGTCGCGGTCTGCCGGTTGCCAACCGCCCCTTTGGTCTACTGCAGGCGCTGATGCCCGGCTCGTTTTCGGCACCTGCCGCACCCGTTCGCACATGTGGCAGGACCAGATTCTCGCCCTTGTCACCGGGGGCGTGACGGGCAACCTGTTGTAGGATTCGTCACATCCCCTTATATCGGGAAGACTCATTCAACCGCTCCCTCCAAAATCCGCCCGGCACGGGAGCGTTCGCGAAGAGTTTCCCGCAGAACCGGCAAAGTTTCCCCAAGTCCCCAGGTATGGGCGCACTCGCAGCAACCGGCCATGCTGGCGACTACCGGACCCGGCCTGGCCACCAGCAGCTTGCTCGGATACTCGCGTCAGGTCGGCGCGGTGCTGAAAAATGGGGCCCGGTGAGTGGGAAACCTGGGTTACACTTAGGCGATTGGCAAGTGATCTCGTGGGCCTCACCTGGTCCATCCACCGCATGCGAAACCGATTCGTCGAACTTCTCGAGCAACAGGAATCGTCCTGATGACTAACTCGCTCCGTGTTGCCTTTGTTGGCATCGACCACCCGCACGGCGCCGGCTGGCGCGATCTGTTGGCCAATTTTCCCGATGAAGTCACCTTGTCCGCCATGGTGACCGGCTTCGAAGGGGCCACTTGCAGCCTGGAAGAACGCTACGCCGCGCTCCCGCGCTTCGAGTCCGTCAGTGAGTTGATCGAGTGGGATGCGTTCGATGCGGCCCTGGTTTGTCTCCCCAACAACGAGGGTCCGCCAGCCATCGCGCAGCTGGCGCGCGCCGGGAAACATGTGCTGGCCGAGAAGCCCGTGGCCGCCTCCGCCAACGCTTTCCAGCAAGTTGTTGAGGCGGTCGAACAGTGCGGTGTGGTCTATCAGCACGCGTATATGTGGCGGTATGACCAGGCCGCCAATCGCTTGCGATCGATGGTCCACGCAGGACGTTTCGGCAAGCTCATTAATCTGGAAATGACGTTCGTCACGAGCGATGTTCAAAGACGCGATCCAGCCCATTACCTGTTCGACTGCGCGGTGTCGGGTGCGGGGTTCTTCAATTGGCTGGGATGCCACTACCTGGACCTGCTCATGCACGTCACCGGGCAACGGGTGATCGGAGTAATGGCGCGGACCGGCGTCTTTGGCGCCACGGCTGTGGACGTGGAAGATGGTGGCGCCGCGATCCTTGATCTGGAAGGGGGTGCCATCGTTTCCTTCACTGGTGGCTACTGGCTCCCTCGCTGGGCCGGATCCTGCCGCTGGACACTACGCGGCAGCCAGCGATGGGTTGACTGGCACCCGGCCCGGAGCGGGACCAGCGGCGTCTTGGAGATCCACGGACCACAGCCGCAATGGTATGCCATGGAAGAGACCTTCACCCTCCCACCCGACGACACGCCGGGCTACGGCGGTCGCAACGGCGTAGCCTTGGTGCGTGATTGGATCGACGCCATCGCCGGGCAACCCAGCTCCTGTCGGACTGCCGTAAGAAGCTCACTCGCCACGCTGCAACTACTCGACGCCATCTATGAGTCATCACGCAGTGGAAAGCGCGTGACCTGCTCGATTGGTTTTTAACCCGTCCGCTTCGTGACAGGAGCTTGTGACTTCAGCGCATGGCCGGTCCGACACGTTCAACGAAGCGAATGACAACTTGGCCTTTTTCCCTCGCACTTAAGGACGATCACGATTTCGCTTCACTTGGTAACGCAGGAATGACCACAGGCCGGCGTATTTGTAGCTACTGTCCACGTAGTGTTCGATGACATAGAAGGCAAAGTAGTAAGCCCGGGCGAAACACCAGACGGCCAATGCCAGCAACAGGGCAACTTTCCACGTCGGATGCTCCATCCACAACAGCAGCGAGGCTAGAATTCCCCCGGCGACAAATAGTGCACCCTTGGCATAGATAAGTCGCGGACTGGTGAGGTCGACCATCGCAGCAACCTTTCAGGCTCGAACATGGCGGTCACATAAGACGTTGAGCAGAGCCGGCAGACAACACACCCACGCCAACGGCGGCCAAAACGGCGCGGAGATCGGTAGAATCCACCGCCCCCTGCAACGCACGTGGCCGGAAAGCAGTCGCGGCCTGTCCCGTCCGAGTGGATTCTAGCGAACTTGTGCGTGCCATCTGAACCCTAGGTCCGCCCGGTCGCAAAATGAGGGGTATGGCCATACACCGGCCGTTACACCGTTTGCCGCACCGCTGTCCCGCAAGGCCTTTCATTCGCCTTGACACTCTGAGCACTTCCTGGGACACTCCCGCACCCAAAAACAAGGCCGCGTGCCGATGAGTGTTCAACTGCTGAGCAACGAGAAGGATTTGAAACACATGAAAAGCACAGTCTGGATTTCAGCAGCCGTGCTGATGGCAGGTTCAATCTGCGGCTGTGGAGAGAAGAAGGAAAGCTCGAACGCCACGTCTGCAGTGGATAGCCGTCCCGCGGCCACACAGGCAAGCGTCGAACAAGTTGCCGTCAAATCGTCCACACCTCAAGAAGCCGTAACCGAGTTCCTCGATGCCCTCCGCAGCGGAAACGACAAGACGGCCGAAGCTCTCCTCACCATCAAAGCGCGCGAGGAAACGGCAGCCCACGACATGGTTGTCGCGCCGACCCGGTGCCCCGAACGCGACCTACTCGGTTGGTCGAGTACAGCATCCAGACGACCAGAAAGACGCGGCCTACGTGAGCTGTACCTGGTCGGAGAAGAACGGCACCGAGGCCGTCTCGTATGAAGTCGTCTGGATTCTGCGACAGGAAACCAGCGGTTGGCGAATTGCCGGCATGGCCACGCAATTGGCCGAAGCCGAGGAGCCCGTATTCCTGAATTTCGAAGATCTATCACAGCTTGCTTTGGAACTCGAAAACGCCGAGCGTGAGAGCGCCGCGCGTGAGTCGGAAGTGGCGAATCGCCCTCAGACGACTCCACCTCCACAGAATCCGGACAATGCGACCCTGCGTTGACCAAGAACGGTTCGAAGCTGTGGATCATGTTACCTGAGCGAACGAGGGCCGAACGACGAATTCGTTCGGCCCTACTCGCTTGCACCACCCAGCAACCCGCTCCCCCTGCCCTCCCTTCATCACGTCACCTTCTGACGCGACTTCACATGCCCCAGCGGGCAATACACCCGGTCAACCCAGGCCCAGAATCTGACACGGACGGGGTCGCCAGCAGGCATCGTGCACCGGTCATCGCCGATCGCACACGATGGCTGGTGCCAATCCAAGCCGTGGTTGGTGGCCTCCTGGCCTCGTCGTCGTGTCACCGCGAAGTACCTGGCAATTGAAGTACCCGGAAATCATCTGGCGGCGGCGGACGACACTCGTCTTCGGGCCTGCGTGCCAACCACAAGGCATTTCATTGCAGCGACTTAAGAACGGAATGCGACGGCCAAAACGGTTCCCTCCGGCAGCCGCAAGAGTCGGCACATTCCCGCGAGAAAGGCCGTGCACGCGACGCGCAGGCACCCCCCCCTGAGGTCGTCATAAGCTACCAGGTCAACGTAGATTGACTCTTCGTGTGCTTGACAAGCGAATGAGTCATGTTACCCTATCGACCTAGTCTCCATGACTCGCGCATTTCCTGTAAGCCGTAAAGTTTCAAATTAGGGGGGAAACGAGGCTTTCCGGAGACGTCGAGTCGGAGACGAAAACGTCAGACGCTCATGTGCGAATCGGTGTCCTGACATCTGGGTCTTGGCATCCGGGTCTTGGCATCCTGTGGTGGAGTAGTCTGTACGTTTGGCAACATCAGTTTCCCGTTCGGTACTATCTTTGGAGGGCTCGGAATGAATCGAGTTTTTGTGTTTGGCGTCGCGATGTTTTTCGCGATCGTCGGGATCGCCCTATTGGGCGGTGAAAAACAAGCCATGGCCGGTCACGGCTGCAATGGTTGTCACGGTGCGGTAGCGTGTGCCGGAGCGAGCGATTGCTGTGGTCCCGCTGCGTGCGGAGGTCGAAAGGCCGGTCGCGCTCGTCACCAGTGTGCCGGTCGCACCCGTCGTTGTGGCGGCTGCGAAGGCCAGCGTTTGCTGGGTCGTCGTCGTTGTGCCGGGCAGCCGGCGGATTGCTGCGGGCAGCCGGTCAGCTGCTGCGGCACCGTCGTCGTTGAATCCGGTGGAGACGCTGCGGAAGCAGCTCCTCACGAAGCCGCCCCGGAAGCGCCGCCGACGGAAGAGCCGGGTGGCACAGCTCCGGTCGAAGAAGGCGCTACGAAGTAGTCCTGGATGCGTTTCGGCCTTTTTTGGGTCGAAGACCGTCCGCCATCAAACTTACTTGCCGACAACTTGGCTGCATCCCTGTTGGCAGCCAGCTGTCAGCGAGCGTAAATTAGAGACCGGGCTCCTCAGGATGCCCGGTCTTTTCTTTTCGCAGTCATCCCATTGAGCGTGCCATGGCCAAAAGAGACCACGAAACCCGCCCCGTGGCGGCGCCCGACACACCGGCTTCGGCGAGCCCCGGGGACACCGCGCGCGCGGTGATCTCGATTTTCTTGTTTGTCCACCTGTTTGTACTGTTCGTCTGCCTGACGGCAAATCTGGTCCCCTCGTCGCTTCAGCAACGGCTGCTCCGCGTCTTCCGGCCTTATGCCCAACTGCTGAATTTCGATTTGGATGGCACTCGTTACTTCCTCACGCACGCGACCATACGCGATGTAGACCATCGCCTCGAGGTATTGGCGAGCGGGGAATCGGAGTCGGCGGACGAGTCTTGGGAGAACATTGCGCGGGGCAGGCGTGGATCAGAGCGCTTCCATCGTTATCAGCGGTTGGCCGATACCCTGTCCTTTTTTCAAGACGATGAACGGACCACCGCTCTGCTGGCTGAGTCGGTAGCTCGCTGCTACAGGTCGCCAGCGGGGAGCACGATCACGCAACTCCGCTGCCGCCGTCACACCTTGCAGTCCTGGGAGACGCCGGACAGTGCCGCGGCATCGCCGAGCGATCCCGACAGCCCCAGCTACTTCTCGGTCGTCTACCGCGCCAATATACTGACCACGCCAGCCGGCGCAATCCGGATCGTCAAGCGAGCCGAAGCATCTCTCGAGGCCCCGCCCGATCGGCGCGCGGACGGCAGCGTGCGCCCGGCTGAAGGGCGCGCGGGGGGCGGCTCCGGTCAGCCCGGTACTGGCAATGTGAATTCGGACCAGGATCCGTGACACCGCGGCCCCCTGACATCTCGGCTCGCTCGTGGCCGGAGTGCCAGATACGTCCCTTGTTTGTTCGGTAGCCGGTCTGGTGAACCATCCAGGCCTGACGAGCATCGGCGGAGAGCCTTTCTGTGTAGGATGAGCGCATGGTGTCGCATCCCTGTCAAGTCGACCCCTGGATGGAAGAACGATTAGTGCCAAATCATGAACGACATTCGTGAGTACTTCCGACAGCTCTTCGCCGCGTGTGGATCCGCCTGGACTCGCTTCTGGTTCACTCCGCGCGATGCGTTCACTTTGTGCGTGCTGCGTATCGTCAGCGGAGTGATGGCGCTCTAGCTTCGTCGCTTCGCATACAGCCGATCTGGTTCGCTGGTTCGGGCCCGACGGCATCCTCAATGCGACCACCACGAATCAACTGACCGGCACCGATCAGTTGCCTTATTCGTTTCGCATCTCTTATCTGTATCTCGCCAGTACTCCATCGTCCCTCTGGATACTGCATATTGCGGGCCTCCTCGTCCTCCTGGCCCTGATCGTAGGTCTTTGGTCACGAGTCACCAGCGTTGCTGCGTTGCTGGTGGTCCTGTCGTATATTCACCGAGGCCCTCTGCTGACCGCTCAGTTCGAACCTGTGTTAACCATGGTACTCGTTTACCTCTGCCTGGCACCGACGGGCCGGTACGTGTCGGTCGACGCTTGGCTCTCACGGCACGGAAAACTGTCTCGCCGACAACTCCTCGATCCCCGGAGTAATGCTCACCGGTCCATTGGGGCGAACATTGCCACGCGTCTGATCCAACTCCATTTGGCGGGACTCTGCCTGATGATCGGGCTCAACATGCTGGCCGGGGACGTCTGGTGGTCGGGTGAAGCCGTCTGGTGGCTGATCGCACGCTCGGAATCCCGCCTGGTGGATTTGACCGGGCTCTCCCATTCGTTCCTGCTGGTCAACATCTGGACTCACGGTGTCGTGGCCTACCAATTGGCATTCGGGACATTGGTGTGGAACCGTCTGGCGCGGCCGTTGCTGCTTGGCCTGGGCGTGCTCGTCTGGTTCTCGCTCGCCTTGGTGACCGGCCTGGTGGCCTGGTGCGTCATGATGCTGGCGGCGAGTCTCGTATTTGTCGACCCGACCTGGCTCAGGCGTCTACTGCGCTACCGACCGGCCGGCGATGAAGCTGTGTAAGGAGCACAAGGACCGGAAACCGCCGAGCCACGAGAGATCCGCGGTGGCGATGGAGGCCCACGAGCGGGTACGTCCTCGCCTGCGGCGGCGGGTTAAACGACAGGGTGGCACGTTGTCGTTCAGCTCTGGCGACCGAGCATCGCCCGCAGTTCCTGCCACGGACGGGTATTGGCCACATCGTGTCGGGTAAGCCCTCCGCGGCGGGCCTGCAAGACGCCATACCGCATTACGTCCAGCCCATCCGTGCTGTGTGCGTCGGTGTTGATGACAATTGGGATTCCCAATTGCCGAGCGGCGGCACATTGGATATCGTCCAGATCGAGTCGTGACGGGTTGGCATTCAGCTCCATCATTTTCCCGTGCTGCGCGGGCCGCCTGCAGCACTTGCTCCATGTCCACCTCGTACGGATCGCGTCGATTGATGAGCCGGCCGGTGGGATGGGCAATGGCCGATACGTGAGGATTCGCCAGGGCCCCTACAATCCGCTCGGTAATCTGAGTTCGCGATTGTCGCTGGCCGTAATGCACACTGGCCACGACCCAGTCGGCCTGAGCCAAGACATCGTCGGGGAGATCGAGTCCACCTTTTTCCAGAATATCGACTTCAATTCCTTTGAGCACGGTGAAATCACCAGAGAGCAACTGGTTTAACTTGTCGATCTCGGACCATTGCCGCAACAGTCTTTTCGGATCCAGCCCGCGTGCCATGGAGACGCGCTGGGAATGGTCTGTGATGGCCACGTACTTGAGACCTGCGCTAACGCCGCATCGACCATCTCCCCCAGCGAAGCCAGTCCGTCCGTCTCGGTGGTGTGCATGTGCAGATCGCCTTGCACATCGGCCTCGCAAATCAAATCGGGCAGCGTCCCCGCATCGGCCCACTGAAATTCCTGGCGTGCTTCCCGCAGCTCCGGCGGTATGACGGGCAGGTCCAAGGATTCGTAAACACCTTCCTCGGAAACACCCACCACATATTCTTCCGCATCGCCTTCTACGCGGAAGACGCCGTATTCGTTGATCTTCAGCCCACGTTGCTTGGCACGGCTGCGCAACAGAACATTATGCTCCTTGGAACCGGTGAAATACTGCAGCGCCGCGCCGAACGATTCACGCGGTACGACACGCAGATCAATTTGCAGACCAGATGACATCCGCACCGACATCTTGGTGTCGCCCCGCGCAATCGTCTCGGTAACACCCGGAAAGTCAGCCAGACGATCCATGACCTGGTTGTGATCGGACGAGTCGACCAGGATATCGAGGTCCCCCACGGTTTCCTTGCCCCGTCGATAGCTTCCGGCAAACTCCAGTTGCCTCACCGTGGCGTGTCCCTGTAGCCAATCGCGCAAGGAGGCCACGATCTCGTCGGCTTTCGCCCAATAAATGCGTTTACCCGCCGCTTCGGCCACATGCATGCCCTTGAGAATCGCCTCTTCCGTCTTGGCGCCAAATCCCTTGAGCAATTGCACCTGATGCGTTTCGCAGGCCTGCTTCAGTTGCTCGAGCGTGACGATCCCCAACTCGCTGTAGAGCAGCGCCGCTTTCTTCGGGCCGAGACCAGGTATGCGCAACAGCGTCAGGACGCTCTCCGGGATCTCCTCCAACAGAGCGTCCAGTTGCGGGAGCGAGCCGGTCTGCACCAGCGTCACACATTTCTCCGCCACAGCCTTGCCGATCCCGTCAATGCCGGTCAGTTCATCCGGGTTCTCTTCCACGAGATGCGCTACCGATTGCGGCAAGTTGCGGATGGCACGAGAGCCATTGCGATAGGCCCGAATGCGAAACGCGTTGGCGCCCTGGAATTCCAGGAGATCCGCCAGTTGATCGAGCACCGCCGCAATTTGCTCGTTGCTTAACACCCCGCACTCCTCACCAAAATCCCGGGAGTTCCCATACGCTCAGTCATGTTCCAGAGCAAACCGACGCCGGCGGCAGCTCACCGGCGGGCACACCGTCAGATGTGCAGTTCAATCACATCCTTGTCGTACAGCACGTGGTCGCCTTTGACCACCGTTCCGTCATGAACGTGACTCCCCCACACCCGCGCGTTCTTCAGACTCGTGGCAAAATCCTTGTGAATCATTTCGGCCACTTCCAGCAGCGTCCCCCCGCGATGAATGGTGTAGGGTCGATCGTAATCGGGTTGCTTCTGGTTGGGCAGCTTGGTGTACACCCGGATCACGTCCAGCGTCTGGTACACGGCATCACGGAGCATCTCCAGACCTTGTCCGTGTTGGGCCGAGATCACATACTCGGGGAAGTCGAACTGACAGAACTCGTGAAGCAGGGCATGCCGATCCTGGGCCTCTGGAGCATCCACCTTGTTCAGCACCAGGAACGTCTTCGTGTAGGCCAGGCCCACATCGTTTTCGTCGAGATACGACGTCCGAGCCAGACGCGTTCTGGTCTCATTCAACTTGTCGACGACCCCCTGTACTTCCTCGATTCCCTCGTCACTTCCCAGGTCGGCCAGCAGCAGCACCAGGTCGGCCCCGCGCATTAATCCCACCGTGACGGGATCGAGCACGTCTTTGGTGATGGGAGGTGTATCGATGAGTTGGACCATCACATCCTCCCAGGGCATCATGCCCGGAATCGGTTCTCGCGTCGTAAAGGGATAGGGTGCCACTTCGGGCGTCGCCCGCGTGAGACTTGCCAACAGCTGACTCTTGCCGGTGTTGGGAGCCCCGATGACGACCACCCGCCCGGCCCCTTGCCGCGGGATCCGCACCACACCGCCTCGCTTGCCTCCCGCGGCGTGGTGCTGTTCTGATTCTTTCTTCGCCTTGCTGATCTTCTGCTTCAACTCGGCTTGAAGCTTGTCCGTTCCCTTGTGCTTGGGCACCTCGCGCAACATCACCTGCAAGCACTCGAGCTCCTCCTCGGGTGTTGATGCACGACGATAAGCTTGTTCCGCCTTCAGATACTGCGGCGTGAGATTGGCAGGCATGGCAACCACCCCAGGACCATGACTTGAACCTTCCGTAGACTTGAGTTTAAAGCGATTTACGGATCTGCCTAGCGCCCCGTCCGCCATTTCCTGCGGATACTCCCGGGCGACAGGCAGTGGGAAACGGTTCAAAAGTGGCTCCGGCGCGTTTCCCATGTTGCGTGCCACTTTCCTGAGCGAGCGTCGAACACCTAGCCAACCACAAAAAACGCGGGGGCCACTGGCTGAGCGAGCGTCGAAACACCTTGCCAAGCCACAAAAACACGAACCGCGAGCGGAGCCAGTGCCGAAGCAAACCCCCGCTCACCACTTCCCCGGCGTGCCACTTTCCTGAGCGAGCGTCGAACACATTGCCAACTACAGGAAACGCGGGCGTGCCACTGGCTGAGCGAGCGTCGAACACATTGCCAACCACAAAAACACGTGACCGCGAGCGGAGCCAGTGCCGAAGCAAACCCCCGCTCACCACTTCCCCGGCGTGCCACTTTCCTGAGCGAGCGTCGAACACCTAGCCAACCACAAGAAACGCGGGCGTGCCACTGGCTGAGCGAGCGTCGAACACCTAGCCAACCACAAAAACACGAACCGCGAGCGGAGCCAGTGCCGAAGCAAACCCCCGCTCACCACTTCCCCAGGGATGCCACGGGCACCCCAGCGTGCTGGACGGCACCCCGTGGATGGCGGCCAAGACATGGATTCCGGCCCACCAGCGGGGCGCCTGGTCGGAGCTAGCGAGCAATACTACGCCAGCCGCTTTCATCCAGCTCGAGGCGACGCGGTCGCGGCTGAGCGGTGGTCGTGGTGGACAAGGGCCGTCGTCCCAGTTTCGACGCGGTGGGCCAGGTAATGGTGGTCACGGCCCAAGCCTGGTTGGATCGCAGCACGGCCACCTGATCTCCCGGATTGAGCAATTGCGGCGTACTCGGTTCTTCCTCGATGCGTGCAGGGGTCGCATCCGGATCAGGAACCGGAGCCGGGCGCGATTCGTTGGACCGCGCTGCCGGGTTGCCAAACGCGGGCAGCGGCACCGGCTTGCTCAGGATTGTCTGCGTGCGTGCAGCGTCATTCTCGATCGTCCCGTCTTCGGCCGTGGGGCTCGCATTCGAGGCGCCCGAATTCCACGTCGCGGAGGGACTCGGCTGCGGAGCACCACCTCCGCTGTTGACATCTCCATAACCGGGAACCAGACTGGGACGCGTCTCGGCCGGTTCAGGACTGGCCGACCGCGGCACGCTCGTCGCAGGTGGCCCCGCACCGGGCGCAGGAACAGCATTGGGAGAAAGCGTAGGAGGTACGGAGGGGGCCTGGGGGAATGTGCCGCTGGGAGCGCCCGAACCGGGTATCGTCACCGCTCCCGGAGCGTAGTAAGGTGCCACGGCAGGGGTGGGAACCATGCTGGGAATACCCCAGCCACAACTGTCGGATGTCACCACACACTGCGTCGTCATGCACGGATCCGGACAGCACGGATTGACTGCCACGGGGGCTGGGTCACACTGCCCGAACAGACGCCCGAAAAAGCCGCACCGCTGTCGATCTGGTTGCCACGTGTACGTGGTACAGGCCTTCATGACCGTCACCGGATAGCCGGTGACGGGATCGGTCGTTGTGATCGGCCGGTAACGGGTGACCGGTATCTGTTTCCAGGCCGTGCGATAGGAGGCCCGTGGGACTGGATCGTAGACGGGAACCGCTGGCCGGGATGCGCCACCACCAAAACAGGACGTGATCCGGTCCCAGCAACTCGTCCGCTGTGGTTCGCACGCCACGGGAATCGGATTACAGATGTTCTGAGGAGCCTGGTAGACGACGGTTGGCTCGCAGCAGACGGAAGGTGTCGCGACACGATACGCGACCGTATTTTGATTGCACGATGACGCGTAGGCCGCTCCCGGCGTGCCACCGTAGTAAGCTTGAGACGGGACATTCGACGTGGCCGGGTAATAGGCCGCAGTGGGTGGATAGTAGGCGACCACCTGGTCATTGGTTGGTGCCGATTCGCCAAAGAGCCAATTCAGGATCGGGCCGCCCTGAGCCGGGCTGACCAACAGGAGACTCTCCGCCACCACAAACAAGGCGATTGCTACTGCACGCCGAGACCGCTTGAACATCGCTTGGCTCCACTTCACGCAATTCAGGAAGACCCTCGAGCCGCCCTGGCATCGGCGCACAATGGGTCTGCTGAATGGTAGGTCACCTGGGCGAGCCAGTTAACTGAAAGTGTCAGAAATTTCGGAATCTGAGCCAGCGGTAAGACGGCGGTAGCGCATAAGGAACATTCCCGGCAAGCGCAAAGTTGGCGGAATATATCAAGACGACGGTCTGGGAAGAATGGGCCGAACTCCCAGAGGCGGTTGCAAGACACGGTCTGGAAACGCGTTCTTAACGATCATGCCGGCGCGACTCATACAAGTCATACAGACTGAAGAACACTTCCCGCACGTTTCCTTTCCACCGCCGGTAGGTAGGCAGAACATCGTCAGCGTGCACGACTTCGGCTCTCTGGCTGAGCTGCGGGGTTTGGCAGCTGCCCAGGTGCTCGCCCGAGTCCGAGTGGCCTCGTAGCAGCTGTTGCACCAATTGCTGGACCGTCTCCAAGGGGCAATGCACGGTGTACAACGGCGGCAGGCCGGCACGGCGATGACTGGTCACGAGTAAACCGGCCCGCGACCTGCGGCACCAGTGTTTGAGCCTGGTTCGAGCGAGCCAACCGAGTTGCTCATAGCCGTCGACAATGACCAGACTGTGCGCCTTCCATGTCCGGCGTCGCCGCCATTGGGCGGGAGGAAGATTTCGCTGGCCAGCTGACAAGGAACACCAGCACGTGTCGCGTCCGGCCCGCGTCAGGTGAGCCGCCAGGGTGTGCAGTAACGTCGTCTTGCCGGAGCCGTGCGGTCCGACAATCTGCCCCCACCAGCCGTTATCGCGCAGACGCTGCAGCAACAGCTCGGCCCCCTCGCCGGCTGGAAACTGGTAGACCAGCGCACCAGGTTGCACGTAGCGTGTGGAGAACGGATTGGCCTGGTGCACACTCATCACGGTTCGTTCAATCAAATTCGTCGAGCTCGTCCGCTTCCGTTGACTCCGCAGCCACCGCGATGGCTCGCGCCGGCGGTACATTCCCCAGCACGAATGTCTGTTCGAAGAACACTTCCTTGCCGCGCCGCAAAAACGCTCGCACACGCACGCACCAGCGAATCTTAACCGTCACACCCATGTAAGTCCGCGGGCTGTTGGGGAGTATCGTGGTGAGCTTGCGCAACGCTCGCAGATCACGCCCTTCGACGTCACCGGGGAGCAGACGCTCAAAGTAGTGCACGGCAAGATCTTCATCACCTTTCCCTTCCGTGTGCCACAACACGGAAGCTTCCAGCGCTTGGACGTCCTTTGCCTCCACCGCGTCCAGCTGGTACTCACACTGCAACTGCTTCGCCCGCGCGAAAATGATGATGCTGGTCACGGATGCGAATGCTGATGAGCGGTTCCATTAGCCGGCCTCCCGTGGAGGCTCGGCCGGATACACGACGATAGGAAAACACCGCTCAAAGGCCGGCCACAAATGTGCTTGGCCACGTGCGACCAGCATCCAGTGCACCGCATTGTGCTTGGCTCGAAACGAATGCATCACGTGGTTCGGAATCGTGAGTTCGCACTCGCGCTCAAACGCCTTACTCGGCTCGATCTTGAAATCCTCCTCGACAAATACCGGCTGACTGAACACGCGGCATCGTTCCGTGCGGATATCCGTTCCCTGGCGAAACG
Source organism: uncultured Planctomycetota bacterium (assembly GCA_963700515.1). Lineage (GTDB taxonomy): Bacteria > Planctomycetota > Planctomycetia > Pirellulales > Pirellulaceae > JAJRVM01. The sequence continues at coordinate 46,281 of CAVOXY010000025.1, forward strand.
TGGTTTCCTCGTCACAAACCAACGCTAATTCCAGCGAACGCACATTGAGACGTCCCGCCTGCGAAAGAAATAACCGGTAACTGCGGCCCAGCACTAAGGGATGATCCGAGATCTCGACGGTCGTGGGACCAATTCCGGTGTGCAATAAGCATCTGCTGAAAGAAATAATAGGTGGCCCAGATGCCAATCAGGAGAAAAGGCAAGACAAAGACGGTGAGAAACCAGTCGGGCCGGTTGGACAGAATAACTCCGCACCGCCACCATCACCAGACACGGCCGTGATGCTGTTCCAAACCAGAAAGAACGCCGTGGCGGCAAACAGAATCCAAGGCCCAGGGTGCGTCACCGGCAGCCGATAAGCCAGCCGGATTCCGGGACTGTTCGTCAGATTGGCATCGCGCGGAATGGTGGGGAACTCACGCTGTGATGAGAGCGCGTCGCTGATCAAGTCGATGTCGGCCGCGCGCAGCGCGATGGCGCTGCGCCGTTCCGCCGAGGTGCCGACCTGCAACACCGTGTAGACCACGCCGCTGCCGCCAATCAGCGTAAACGATACCATCACCAGCACCATCAACCAGAAACCGAAACCGGGCTGGTAGAGCTGAGGGGTGTCCACGAACACCCGCGAGACGACTAAATAAGCCAGCGACAACGCCCCCAACAGAAACAACACGCCAAAGAACAGGGCTTCCCCCAGGCCACCGACGAATTTTGAGCCGGTGCGCCGATCGCCTCGTTTCTTCTCCCAAAGTCGAAAAATGCGGGCCACTGTCGCTACTTTCGGGGAAGCGTGACGTGCGGAACAGCGCCGGGGAAGCCCCCCCACGCACCTCCGCCACACTCCGGCCACCTGGCTCGTCGAATACCACTGCCGCCGAGCAGGAGCACTCGCCAAGCCCGAGACCGATCTCTTCCCAGGTCCGAACCATTCTACTGGCCGTACCCCGAAACTGTAGCAGCCTGACAGGAATTTGGTCGGATTCCACTCCCTTCGGCGTGGGACAGGTGAAAACGGCCCGTGGGAGAGGCCGCCGGCCGATCCCACAGGCAAGACCAAGCTGATACTGGAGAGGAAGTGATTACGCCGCAGCCGTCACGCGACGGGGCAATGCTGACGGCGGAAGTCAATCTTCTCGAGAGAAGCGTAGACTTCCTCGAGCGTCTTCTCGCCGAAATTCGAGATACTGAGCAAATCGGCGCGCGTGCAGTTGAGCAGGTCTCTCACCGTGAAGATGCCTCGCTCTTCCAGGCAATTGGTCGTGCGAACGGTCAGGCCGATTTCCGCCGTGCTCATTTCCAGACGTTGTTGGAGAATACGAGATTCTTCATCAGCTCGGCTCAATGGAATACGGGTTCCCATGGGTCATCCCTCCCCCTAAATGAAACCAGTTCGTCAAAATCTCCCTACGACGGGACCCAGCTGCCGTTTTGAACTCGCCCGCTGGGCGTCGGGCACAGTATAACCAGCGACGGCGATTTCGCGGCCGGTGCGGCCACAAAATTCACCAAAAAAAATGCTGCCTACCGCTGAGCATCAACACACCTCAGGAAGGGGACTGACAGGACTCCGAACGAATCACGTATAATGTCGTCGCGGCCCGCGGCCGGTAGGGTGGTGCCAGCGGCCGTGCGCAGTTCCGCAGATGGCTCCCGCTGAGCCGTGCGGCCAGGGCACGCTCCGCGACGGATACGTGCCGCCCGATCTTCCTGCTCTCGGATTCACACAGCATCATCTGGTACGGAGACTCATGGGGACCAATCAACCCAGTGCCGAGCGTCAGCAGGGCCTGGCAAGTCATGCCCGGGCGGACAAAGACGGGCTGCTGTCGTCGCTGACCCCATCGCAACAGGAGGCGGTGCAGCACATCGATGGTCCGCAACTGATCCTGGCGGGACCTGGCAGCGGCAAGACGCGTGTCGTGACCCATCGCATTGCCTACATGCTGCAACAGGGGATTCCTGACGCCAACATTGTGGCACTCACGTTCACCAACAAGGCGGCCGACGAGATGCGCCAGCGGGTGGAGCGCTTGTCGCCGGGAAGTCGCGTGTGGTTGGGCACCTTTCATCGCTACTGCGCTCAACAGCTGCGTCGCTATGCATCACTGGTCGGCTTGCGAGAGAACTTCTCCATCTACGATACCGACGACAGCTTGAAGCTGTTACGCGAGGCCATCGATGATGCCGACGTCGAATTGATTCACGAGACGCCAGCCCGCATCGCCGCGGCAATTGGCTGGGCCAAGAACGACTTGATCAAGGCGGCGGACTACAGTGCGGCACCAGGCAACCCATTGGGCGCGATCGTGCAGCGGGTGTACCCCCACTATCAGCGGCGACTATTGGGGGCCAATGCCGTCGACTTCGACGACCTGCTGATGCACGTCGCGGTCTTATTGCGGGAGAACGACGAACTGCGGCAAGCGTTGGACGAGCGATTCCGCTATATCATGGTCGACGAGTATCAGGATACGAACCTCGCCCAATATGCCATTGTCCGCGCCCTCTCGGTCGATCATCCCAATCTATCGGTCACGGGCGACCCCGACCAATCGATTTACGGATGGCGTGGAGCGACGATCCGCAACATCCTGGAATTCGAGCGCGATTTCCCCAACGTCCAGGTGGTGCGACTGGAAGAGAATTTTCGCAGCACGAAGAACATCCTGCGGGCGGCTGATCAACTGATCACCAACAACCTCCAGCGCAAGGCGAAAACGCTCTTCACAGGTAATCCCGAGGGAAAGCCGGTACGGATCGTCGTTTATCCGACGGGCCGGCAGGAAGCAGACGCCATCGCAGCCCACATTGCCAATGAAGTGTCGAGCGGCCCGCGGCGTCCCAAAGACTACGCCATCTTCTATCGCACGAACGCCCTATCGCGGACGCTCGAACGCGCTCTGCGATCGGTGGCCATACCTTATCAGATCGTGCGCGGCTTGGAGTTCTACCAGCGCAAAGAGATCAAGGACATCCTGGCCTATCTGCAGTTGCTCAATAACCCCACCAACGATGTGGCACTTCTCCGCATCATCAATACGCCTCCACGCAAGATCGGCAAGACGACGGTTCGGCGGCTGACATTACATGCGCGGCAGCACGCCCTGCCGTTGTTCGAAGCCGCACGCCAGTCGGGACTGATCGAGTCCTTGCCGAAACGCACGGCGGTGGCGGTGGCCCAGTTCGTCGCCATGATGGACCAACTGCAACTGGTGGGAGGCGAAACGGTTGAGGAAGTGATTGGCAGCATCATGCACCACACACTCTACCGAGACTGGCTGGCGACGGCTCAAACGGAAGAAGAACTGCAACGCATCGAGAATATTGACGAGTTATTGTCTGACGCACGCGAGTTCGACGAAACGCAAGGCGAAGAGGGTGGTGTGGAAGCGTTTCTTGGAGCAGGCTTCCCTTGTCGCGGACGTCGATGACTGGGAAACCGCATCGGATTGTGTGACGATGATGACGTTGCATGCCGCCAAGGGGCTCGAATTCCCCGTCGTCTACATCGTGGCCATCGAGGACGAGATGCTGCCACACGCGCGGAGCAAGGAAGACCCGGACCAACTGGAGGAGGAACGCCGCCTGTTGTTTGTCGGCATCACTCGCGCCGAGAAGAACTGCACCTGAGTGCCGCGCAGGAGCGGACCATTCGCGGAAAGATCAACAACGTTGCCACGAGTCCGTTCCTGATGGAGTTGCCGCGTGGGGAGATGGAGGTCATCGGGCAACTCGGTTACTTTGGATCCGACTATGCCCAGCACGCTCCGGATGACGATTGGAGCGACGACAGCTGGCAAGATGACCCGTGGGACGAGGCGGGGGACGCGGCAGCTGAAGATCTGCAGGTGGACCAACCGTGGGAGCCCGCCAAGGCCCGCCACCGATCGCCCCAGAAAAAGCGTTCGCCGGCCCCCGCTGGTGCGAAGTCAGCGCTGGGCAGCCCATTCGTTACGGCCGCCGAACTGGCCGGCTCGGCGGACGCCAGCGTCAAATATCCGCCCGAGTCGTTTCGGCATGGGATGGTGGTGATCCATCCCGAGTATGGAATTGGTAAGATCATTGGCTTGGGCGGCACGGGCCCCAAGCGTTCCGCGACCGTACAATTCGCCGGCGCCGCCGGGACGCGCAAATTTCGCCTGGCCTTCAGTCCGTTGCGACCCGTCCGCAGCTGACCGGCCGCTCACGCACTCCCAACCTGGAACTCTCGTTGGCATTCAGCAGAAGATCTCTCATCGCTCATGACTGAATCCTTCACAAAGATCGGCCAATTGAAGTCACCCCAGCTGTTGCGCGAGCGGTTGCTGCAGCTGGGAATCCCTTTGCCCGTCGACGACGAGATCCTGACGGCGGAACAGGGCTCTCCCCTGAGTCAACCGCTGGCGGTCGGCCCCATCATCGTGGGGAACCGGTGGTGCATTCATCCGATGGAAGGCTGGGACGCCAACGACGATGGTTCGCCGAGCGAACTGACTCTGCGCCGTTGGGAGAATTTCGGACGAAGTGGCGCCAAGTTGATCTGGGGCGGCGAGGCCGCCGCCGTCCAAAGCGACGGTCGGGCCAATCCTCGGCAAGTCCTCGCCACGGCGGATAACCGCCGCGGTTTGGCACAGTTGTTGACCCGTCTGTGCGACACGCATCGTGCCCACTTTGGCTCCACGGACGATCTCCTGGTCGGACTGCAACTGACCCATTCGGGGCGATTCAGCCGGCCGCACTCCCAGCAGCTCGAGCCACGCATCGCCTACCACCATCCGCTGCTCGACAAGAAATTCGCCATCTCGCCCGACGATAACAGCGTCGTCTGGACAGACGGTGATCTCGAACGCCTGATCGACACCTACGTCGCCGCCGCGCGCGTTGCGTGCGACGTTGGGTTCCAGTTTGTGGACGTCAAAGCCTGTCACGGTTACCTGCTCCACGAGTTTCTCAGCGCGCGTCGACGGTCGGGACGATTTGGTGGCGATTATGCCGGGCGGACACGCCTGCTGAAAACGATCATCTCCCGTCTGCAGAGCGAACTGCCAGCTCTGCTACTCGGAGTGCGATTGTCTGTCTTCGACATGGTCCCATTCCAGCCGGGAGCGACCGGCGGCCAGCCGCTCCCCTATCGCCATCTGCTTCCCTACGAGTGCGGCTTTGGCCTCTCCGCGTCCAATCCACTCGACCTGGACTTGACCGAGCCCATCCGGCTATTGACTGAACTGCGTGACATGGGTGTCGCGATGGTGAATATCACGTGCGGCAGTCCTTATTACAACCCGCACATTCAGCGGCCAGCCTTGTTTCCGCCCGGCGATGGATATGCGCCGCCCGAGGATCCGCTTTGCGGTGTCCATCGCCTGCTGGAAGCCGCACACCGGTGCAAAGAGGCGGTGCCCGGTTTGCCGATGGTGGGGACCGGCTATACCTATTTGCAGGACTTTCTCCCGCACGTGGCCCAAGCCGTGGTGCGCCAGGGCTGGATCGACTTCGTGGGAATCGGACGGATGGTCTTGTCGTACCCCGATTTCCCATCGGATTGCCTCTTGCAAGGAAGAATACAACGAAAGAGAATCTGTCGCACTTTCAGCGACTGTACCACGGCACCACGCAACGCTCTGGTGTCGGGTTGCTATCCGCTGGATAACCATTACAAGACACTGCCGGCGGCCGAGGAATTGAGAAAGATCAAGGAGTTGAGAAGGACCCAAGCGAAAAACCAGACGTGAGCCGGCCGAGCGAGGAGCGGGTATCGCGTTACCGGTTGGTGGCGACGCCGTGGAAGTCCCTGGTCCGAAAGGAGACAGGTGAGTCGACGCAAGTGAGCCCCCCCACAACGCACGGGCCTGATGTCGAGAAACCACATCCCGGCCATCAAGATATTCCCACGACCGTTCAGCCCGACTTCCAACGGTCTCGAGCCTCAACCCTCGAGCCAATTGTGAGTTGCGGTGTGTAACTGAGATGCAAGAGGCCCAGCCACATTCGAAGCCGCAGCCACTGAGCGATCTGGCGCGGTTTCTCGAGCAGCAGGACGGCTTTGCCGAGGTACTGGCGGAACTGCAAGCGGGACGCCAGGGGACTTTTGACGGAGCCGTAGGATCGTCGTGCGCACTGCTGGCGGTCAGCTTGGCCCTGCATGCCCCGGGCCCGCTGGTGGTTGTCTGTTGCTCGGAAGATTCCGCCGACGCGGTGGCCGAGGATATGCTGCTGTTCGCCGCGGGAAACCCGCTCCGCTTTCCTGCCTGGGAATCGGCTCCTAACGAACACAGTGTGCACGACGAAATCTATGGCGAGCGGCTCCGCGCGTTGAAACAGCTGCATGCGTGGTGCGCGGAAACGGATCGGCCCCGAGCCCGGAAGCCGCCATCTGGCGGCCCGCCCGTGCTGGACCGAATCGTGGTCACCAGCGTACAAAGCTTCATGCAACCGGTCCCCGATCGGCAGGCCATCGGCCAGAGCACTCGATCCCTGCGGGTCGGTGAACCACTCGATACGCAGCAGTTGCGCCATTGGCTGATCCGCAACAAGTTTCATGCCACTTCGGCGGTCCAGCTGCCAGGTGAATTCTCCGCGCGCGGCGGCATCCTCGATTTATTTGCCGCCGACTGGGACGAGCCGGTACGCATCGAGCTGTTCGGCGACGAAATCGCTTCCGTCCGCCATTTTGACGTGGCGAGCCAGCGGAGCACAGCGACACTCGACCGCGTGGAGATCACGGTGCTGCTGCCGGACACGGGGAGTCGCGTCCCACTGACGCACCACGTGCCCGCGGAAACCTGGTTCCTGATGGTCGAACCGCAGCAGATCGCCACCGAAGCAGATCGCTACTATCAACGACTTGAGTCAGCCGATGGATTCCTCGACCAGCGAGCCGTTCATCGAGCCGTGGCGCAATTCCCCCTGGCGACAGTGGCCTCGATCACCCCGTCCACGATCGGGCCCGTCTGCCGTCTTCCTGTCGAGTCGGTCGAGCGGTTCAGTGGGGAGATCGCCAAGGTACGTGACGAACTGGACCAAGCCGGCGAGCACCACGAAGTGTACTTACTGGCCCACACGGAGGCGGAATTGCAGCGATTGGGGGAGATCTTCGCCCCCACCCGGCTCATGGAGACGGGACATCTGCACCGCGTGGTGGGGAGGATCAGTCGAGGTTTCCGCCTGGTGCGCGAGCGCGTCATCTTGATCAGCGGCTCAGAACTGTTTCAGCGCAGCGAACTGCGCCGGACATCCCGTCGCCGGTTGGGTAAAGCCATCGACAGCTTTCTGGACCTGCGTGAAGGCGACCTCGTCGTGCACCTCGCCCATGGGATCGGCCGCTATCGTGGCATTCAGATGATCGATAAACAGGGTCACGCCGAAGAGCACTTGCAGATCGAGTTTCACGGAGCAACGAAGATCTACGTCCCCGCCATGCGAATCGGGCTGGTGCAGAAATATGTCGGAGGTACGAAGAGCCGCCCGCCGCTGGCCCGTATCGGCGGCAAGTCCTGGGTTCGTCAACGGGCCGCCGCGGAGGCGGCCGTCACCGACATGGCCGCCGAAATGCTGGAAATGCAGGCCGAGCGTCAGATGCGGCCAGGCATTCCCTTTCCCGCAGACTCGCCATGGCAACAGGAATTCGACACGTCGTTTCCCTACCAAGAGACGGACGATCAGTTGACGTCCATCGCCGACATCAAATCCGACATGCGACAGCCCCGTCCCATGGATCGGCTGCTGTGCGGCGACGTGGGATTCGGCAAGACCGAAGTGGCCATGCGGGCCGCCTTCAAGGCAGTCGACAACGGCTATCAAGTGGCGATCCTCGTTCCCACGACGATTCTTGCCGAGCAACATTACCGCACGTTTCAACAACGAATGGCCGAATTCCCCTTCGACATCGCACGCCTCAGCCGCTTCTGCTCGGCCACGCAACAGCGCGAAATCGTCGAACGACTGGCGCTGGGACAAGTCGACATCGTGATCGGCACGCATCGACTGGCCTCCTCGGACGTGGAATTCTACAACCTGGGGCTGGTGATTATCGACGAAGAGCAACGGTTCGGCGTGGAGGTCAAGGAGCGATTGAAGCGACTGCGCAGCACGGTCGATATCCTGACCCTGTCCGCCACACCCATTCCCCGCACCTTGCACATGTCGCTGGTCGGTGTCCGCGATATCTCGAACCTGGAAACGCCACCGGAAGATCGCCTGGCAGTCGAAACTCGCGTTACTCGCTTTGATCCGCACATGATCCGCCACGCGGTCCTCCGTGAAGTGAACCGCGGCGGACAGATCTTCTTTGTGCACAACCGCGTCCAAGATATCGAACAGGTCGCGCAACGGTTGCAGTTCATTGTCCCCGAAGCAACCATTCGCATCGGCCACGGTCAGATGCCCGAATCGGACTTGGAACAAGTGATGGTCGATTTCGTCGACCACCAGTTCGATATCCTGCTGGCCACCACCATCGTGGAAAGCGGTCTCGATATCCCCAATGCCAATACGATCTTCATCGACGAGGCAAATCGTTATGGCTTGGCCGAACTGCACCAACTGCGCGGCCGCGTCGGACGCTATAAGCATCATGCCTACTGCTACCTGCTGGTCGACCCCAGCGTCAGTATCACACCCAACGCGGCCCGTCGCCTGCGCGCGATTGAAGAGTTCAGTGACATGGGAGCGGGTTTCGCCATCGCCATGCGCGACCTCGAAATCCGCGGAGCGGGAAACCTGCTGGGTACCCAACAGAGCGGGCACATCTCGGCCGTGGGGTACGAACTGTACTGCGAACTCCTGGAAGCTGCCGTCCGCCAACTGAAACATCTGCCACCGCCCGTCACGGTGGATGTCCACGTAAACCTGCCCGGAACCGCCTTCTTCCCGCCCGACTATGTATCCGATCTGCGCTTCAAAATCGACTTGTACCGACGGCTGGTCCGCGTCCACAGCATCGAGCAGCTGGCGGAATTTCGACAAGAGCTCCTGGACCGATTCGGTCCTCCTCCGCCCCCGGTCGAGCGGTTACTGGAGTTGGCTGAGCTGCGTATTGACGCGGCAGTCTGGCAAATTTCGGCAATTTACATTGAGCAGCAATACCTGGTTTTCCGCTACGCAAACCGGTCGCGGATCGAGCAGCTGGCTCGATTGGGTGGCGGCCGCTTGCGAATTGTCGACAGCTCAAACACATATCTGCCTGCTGAGCAAGAGGTTAGCCATCCGGACCGGATCCTCGCTCTAGCGAAATCGGTGTTGCGACCAGTCCCCTGAGCTGTCTATAATCCCGCCCCGCGCTGGGAGTCGCGCGATGGATTCCGATTGGACACTCCCCAACGGTCCCCCTCTGCCTTGCCCGAGAAAGGTGTCCCGTGGCACGCTCTCCAAATCGATTGTTGGTTAACCCCGTTTGTCTGCTCGGGGTCTTCGTCGCCTCGATCCTGCTTGGCGCCACCGCCGATGCACAGGGGATCGTACCTGCGCCTCCGGAGATCGCCAGGAAGGCCACTACGCCGACGGAAGTGGTGGCGACGGTGGGGGATCAAATGATCCTGGCCGGAGACCTGCTCCCGACGATCGATCAGATGCTGAAAGAGCATGTGGGCAAGGTGCCGCCCGATCAGTTGGATCAGCAGCGGGTGGTCTTGGTTCAGCAAATGCTCCCCCGCAAGATCGAAGTCAAGCTGGTGATACTCGACTTCTATCGCACGATTCCCTCTGACAAGCAGAAGGAGGTGCTGGGGAACATCAACAAGCAGGTGGAAAAAGAGTTCTACGGAAGCTATGTCGCAACGGTGCAGAAGCAGTTGGAAGTCGAGTCCCTCACGCAACTCGATATTAAGTTGAAATCCTTTCGCTCGAGCATCGAGATGAAGAAGAACGAGTTCCGCGAGCAGATGATCGCTCAGACCATTATCGGTCAGAAGATCGACAAGTCCCCGGAAATCACTCACCGGCAATTGCTGGAGTACTATCACCAGCACACGGCCGACTACGATGTGGCGGCGCGGGCACGCTGGGAGAAACTGACCGCGCGGTTCGATAAGTATCCGGATAAAGCCGCGGCGGAGCGCGCGATCGTGGAAATGGGTAACCAGGTCCTGCGAGGAGCCGATTTCGCGGCGGTGGCCAAGAAGTTGTCCCAAGGGACCAACGCTGATGCCGGTGGCTATCACGATTGGACCACGAAGGGTAGTCTGGTGTCGGAGGTGGTTGATCATGCCATCTTTACGCTCCCCATCTATAAGCTCAGTCAAATACTCGAAGATGAGCGAGGCTTCCATATCGTGCGGGTGCTGGAACGCGAGGAGGCCAGCCGGATCGAGTTCGTGGACGCGCAAGACGAGATACGCGAGAAACTGCAGGAAGAAGATCGCAAGAGTCAAGTCCGCGACTACATCAAGAAGCTCCACGACGTCACCTATGTCTGGACGATCTTCGACGAGACTCCGAAACTTGCGGGCCCCGACCAGACCAATGCGAGATGATCGCAGTTTCACTTCCCTACTACACCGCTCCAGAATCCTCCAGGCTGTATGAGCCAGCGCGACTCACCCATATCGGACCCATCTTCCGACGGACCTGACCGGCGAATCGGCCTGCGCCGCAATGTGGAACTCAAAGCCCGCCTGGTCTCGTTGGATGAAGCGCGCCATGTGGCTCGTCGCGTGGCCACCCGTCAACTCGACACCCAGCACCAAACCGACACTTATTTCCACTCCCCCCATGGGCGACTCAAGTTGCGGGAGATTGCAGGTGTTTCGGTGCAGCTGATCTGGTATGCGCGAAGCGATCAAGCTCAAGCCCGCCGCAGCGAGTACTATCTGCTGGACGTGACCGACGGGGACCTGGCAAGCCAAGTTCTGACCGCTGCTCTGGGCGTGCGCCAGACGGTGGTGAAGCGGCGTGAAATCTACCTCTACCACAATGTCCGCATCCATCTGGATGACGTGGTCAATCTCGGACCTTTTCTCGAATTCGAAGCCGTGATGGGTCCCGACCAGGACCTCGCCGAGGGGCACGCTCAACTTGCCTGGCTCTGCGAGCAGTTCGGCATCACGCCCGATCTGTATCCTGGCCCACTCTTACGGCGATATGCTCTGAACCGGCCACGTCGAATCGGACTTTGTCAGCGGGTCTTGGGACTCCCTGTGACCGACTTGTCGGAACTTTTGCAGCGGGACGTGCCGAGGTTACGCGAACTGGCTGATCAACTCGAGCAACGATTGACGCCGTAACAACAGATCTCTGGGGGCACCATCTTGAGGGGACGAGGCAGCTCGATCGAGAATTCGCCCGCTTCGGCCGTCGTGAGCCATGTGGCGAGAGAATCATCGCATGTGGTGTCGGGAATTGCACTCCACTGTCGTTTGTAGACGCAACATCCAATTTGAGGGGTCGACAGACGGCAATGCGGATTACTCGCCATGGGGGACCTCATCTCATGTCCGCCACCAGGATCTTTCTCATCGGCGTCCCGCGTTGTCGGCACATCATGAGCCAAGTTAGCGCATGCCTGATTCTGGGGGCTGTCAGTGTGGCGTCCATTGCGTACTACTTGTACGCCTGCCTCTCCTTGGCCCAACTACAGCAAATCAGTCCCGATCAGTTAGCCAAGGCCGTGCTGGGAGCCTGAGCTAGGGGTAGCAATGGGGGGAAGGATCTCGCGAACCCAGGGTAGTGCGTCGGTGGCCACAGTCGGGATGCCCCCTCGATAATCCGCTGGGCACAGCTGCTTCCCACCATTGTCCCCCGTACACCTGCTGGTCCAGGATTGTGGTGTCTGTGTCCCTCTCCATTTCCGGTTCGGCGGAGAATCTCACGGCTGGTTACTGCCGGCGTCACTCGCTTGTGGTACATTCGCCTTTGCCGGATCAGCGCTGAACACGACGGCCGGTCACGATTGCGAGGCTACCTATGGCCGGCGATAGAGCCTCTGGGGCAGGGGAGAACCGCGATGGACTGCAATGGCCTGCCTCAGGACCCTGCCAATGATGAAACTGAGCCAACCTCACCCACTCGCGAACGTGTGCCAGTTTCACCGGCGACGAGTGAAGTCACTCAGATTCTCTCGCAGGTTGAACATGGCGACAGTCAGGCTGCTGGGCGGCTCTTGCCGCTCGTGTACGAGGAGCTGCGGAAACTGGCCGCTGCCAAAATGGCTCAGGAAAAACCGGACCAAACGCTCCAGGCCACGGCGCTGGTGCACGAGGCGTATATTCGGCTGGTGGACGTCGACCGAGCGCACCAAAAATGGGACAGCCGCGGTCATTTCTTTCAGCCGCCGCGAAGCCATGCGGCGGATCCTGGTCGAGCAGGCCGGCGCAAGGGCCGGCTGGCCGCTGGCGGGCAGAATCCGCGCGTGGAGATGTCGCACGTCGACGCCGAGATACAGGGGCCCGATTTGGACATGCTGGCGTTGAGCGAGGCACTCGACAAGTTGGCCACCGTCGACTCTCGAGCGGCGGCGCTCGTCAAACTGAGATTTTTTGCCGGGCTGACGCGGAAACAGGCCGCCGAGCTACTGGACGTTTCCGTCGCAACTGTCGACACCGACTGGGCTTACGCCAAGTGCTGGCTGCACCTGGAGTTGTCCGCTGGGACAGATCCCGGCACGCCATCCTGAGCCGCCTGGAAAAAATCTTTCAAAATCGCCATAGCATTTGGCCTCAGATCTCGCATTGATCTATAGGGGGTAGTCTTGGCACACGGCAAGCGAGGAAAACGGCAAGCGAGGACAACCATGAGCAGCGGTCAGCTCGACGAGAAGGCCATCTTCGACGTGCGCGGAAGATCGAGACCGAGGAAGCTCGACTGCAGTACCTGAAACAGGTCTGCGGAAATGACGCCGGTTTGCACGAACGTGTGGTGGCCTTGGCACGCATTCACGACCAGCAGCGAAGTTTTCTGGAGAGGCCATTGGCAGATGTAGCTGCCACCATCGATCCGTCGGGCAAAGAACAAATCGGCTCGTATATCGGACCGTACAAGCTGATGGAGCAAATCGGCGAAGGGGGCATGGGCCTGGTCTACTTGGCTCGGCAGAAGGAACCGGTCAAGCGGAACGTCGCGCTTGAAGGTCATCAAGCCGGGCATGGATTCCAAGCAAGTGATTGCCCGTTTCGAGGCGGAGCGACAGGCCTTGGCGTTGATGGACCACCCCAGTATCGCCCGCGTGTTGGACGGGGGCACGACCGTCTCGGGACTCCCCTTTTTCGTGATGGATCTGGTGCGCGGTGTCCGGATCACCGACTACTGCGACGAGCAACGTGTTCCCACCCGTCAGCGGTTAGCAGTTGTTCGTCCAGGTCTGCGAAGCGGTGCAACACGCTCACCAAAGGGGATTATCCATCGTGACATCAAACCGACTAACGTGCTGATCACTCTGCACGACGGCGTCCGGTACCCAAGGTCATTGACTTCGGTATCGCCAAGGCCACGCATCAGCAATTGACCGAAGAAAGCCTCGTCACCGGATTCGCTCAGTTGGTCGGTACACCACTCTACATGAGCCCGGAACAGGCGGAGATGAGTGGTTTGGACATCGACACCCGCTCCGACGTCTACTCGCTGGGGATACTGCTGTACGAGTTGCTGACCGGCATGACACCACTGGATCGCGAGCGGCTGAGCGAGGCCTCGTTAGACGAAATGCGGCAGATCATTCGCGAAGAAGAGCCGCCGCGGCCCAGTACACGGATCAGCACGCTCGAGGCGGTGGCAAGCAGCACGATCTCGCAGCACCGTGGCGTTGACACGCGCCATCTGAGCAGCCTGCTGCGTGGCGAATTGGACTGGATCGTGATGAAGGCGCTGGAGAAGGACCGCACGCGACGCTACGAATCCGCCAGTGACTTCGGCAAGGACATTGAGCGATATCTGCACGACCAGCCGGTGGAGGCTTGCCCGCCTTCCGTCCTGTATCGAGTGCGGAAGTATGCCCGGCGGCACACCGGGCTACTCGCCACCGGCGCCCTGCTTGCCTCGACCCTGCTACTGGCTACCGGCGTCAGTGCCTTCTACGCGATTCAAGCCGACGGCCAACGGCAGGTCGCGGAGAAGAACTTCCAACGTGCCCGCACTGCGGTGGATGAGTATCTCACGCGGGTAAGTGAAGAGGAACTGCTCAATAGTCCTGGTTTGCAGCCACTGCGAAAAGATCTGCTGGAACTCGCGCTGAAGTACTACCAGGAATTTGTCGCCCAGCGCCGTGACGATGCAACACTTCAAGCTGCCCTGGGAGCCGCCCATTTCCGCGTCGGGCAAATTATATCTCAGATCGGGTCCAAGACCGAAGCCCTCACCGCACACCGAATGGCCTTGGAGATTCGCGAACGGCTCGTGGCACAAGACCCTGAAGAGATGAGTCACTGGATCGGGTTGTGCAGAGCTACCGGGCGATAGGTGACTTGCAGCGGTCCATTGAGGGCTCAACTACAGCCAGGAAATCATACGATCAGGGTATCGCGATTGTGCAGAAAGTCGTGGCGGATCATCCCGACAATGGGGACCTGCAAGCTGAGTTGGCGAGGTTGTACAACAACTTGGCCATTGTACAGAAAATGCTCGGAGAATCTGAAGAGGCGTTGGCGTCGCAACTCAAAGCCACTGAGATTTGGCAGCACATCGCGTCCGCTGACGCGCCAGCTCCAGCCATGTCTCAGGGCTAGCTGCCTCCTACCGCAATCTGGGCCGGTATCGATGGGACACGAAGGACCTGCCAGAGGCCCTCGCGGACTGTCACAAGGCAATTGAACTCGAAAAACAGCTCGTGGCTGAGAGTCCAACAGTACTGAGATATCAACACAATCTGGCGGCCTCGTACTACGCCTTCGCCGACCTGAAACAGATCGCGGGCCAACTCGATGAAGCGACGGCAATTACGAGAAGTCCACTGAGATCGGGCAGCGGCTGGTGGCCGAGAATCCGGAAGTACTCGAATACCGGACTTGCTGGCTGCCGCGTACAACAATTTTGCCGCACTGTTGAGTGCCCAAGGCGATTTCGAAAAGGCAATCGAGTATGCCCAAAAGATCATAGATCTCCAGGAACAGCTTGTGGCGGGGAATCCGGCCGATCGAGAGTTCCGCTTGAGTTTTACGCTCTACACCAGAAACCAGGGAATCGCCTTCAATAAACTCGCGTGGCAGATGGCGACTTGTCCGGATCCCAACGAGCGGAAACCCGACCAGGCAGTCGAGCTGGCGAAGCAGGCTGTGCAGTTGTGCTCGAACAACGTCTATTGCTGGAACACACTCGGCACGGCCCAGTACCGCGCGGGGCACTGGAAGGAGTCGGCAGAAGCTTTCGAAGAAGTGCGCCGGCTGGGGAAAACGCCGACGTTCATCCTGGCCATGGCGCAGTGGCAATTGGGCGAGAAGGAGACCGCGCACCGCAGCTTTCAGGAGACGCTGTTGGAAGTCAACACGAACTTTCCGGACGACCAACAGCTTCGCAGCATGCAAGCCGAGGCGGAGAAGTTAATGGGAATCACAGAAGAACCGGACCAGAAGAAGGAAGCCACACCGGCCGCACCCGATAAGAAGGCGGCCGACAGCGAAGTTGTCCCGAGTGAATCAGCAGCGGAAGAGCGCAAGGGAGAAGAGAAAGAGCGTAGCTGAAGCCGCCAGGCTTCAGAGAAAGCAAAGTTCACTCGACCATTCAGCTGAGCCCTGGCGGGCCTGGCTACGAAGGGAAAGAAAGAGCGGCCAGTGAGGCTCCAGGCACCAACCAAGTCCCGCACTGGCCCGGCATCTCCCACGGCGCTGTTGTGCGCGCCATGCGGGTGATGGCGATTTCCATCATACCGCCAACGCGGAACACAGAACCATCGGGGGACTCGGCCATGTCAGCCAGTTCGCCCAATACGCAGGAGGAACAGCGGCCCGGAGGGCCGAAGGTATGCAGCCTGAATAAGCGGGATAGCACGCGATGGTTTATCTCTCTTCTTCCCTCCCGGTGACCAATCCGGGTTAAGATATTGTTCGACGAATTAACCGCACCAGGAGACTGAGACATGAAGCGAACATTGACACCGAGATTGGCAATTGTCGCGTTGGCGGTCCTAGTGCTGACGTCTGGTCAGTCACGCGCGGATCTTATCTACAAGTACTCGGGCGTCCTTCCCACCGACGTGACGATCACCGGGGACATGATTGGCCAAGTTGCTGCAGGGGAAAGCTGGGTAGCTCTAGTGACGGTGGATTCCTCGATTGAAGACCTTACACCAAATAAACCAACACTTGGCTACTACCCATCTGCCGGTTTGAACGTGCGGCTCCGTTTTTCCGGAGGGTATGAAGCGTATATCGATGGACCAGGACAGAGAGTAGGTTCCTCCGGGAACCCCAACATTGGTGTTGGCGACAATTTCCAGACCGGCGAGGATCCACCGGATGGTTATTGGGATGGGGTTGTGGCGGTTGTCGTGGATCGTTTCCAAACATCGGAGTATGTAAGTCTTGTGGTACAAACAATCGACACATCTACTCTTTCATCAGTCGCATTGCCACTCCACCCCACCACATTCGTGCAGCATCGCGTACTTGACGTGAATGTCTTATCGTACGTGAGTCCGGGAGAGGGTGTTGTTTGGTACCTCTCGCCGAATGACGGTCTTTTCGAAGTCGTCCCCGAACCCTCCACCGTCGCCATGTGGTATCTCTTCGCCTTGATCGGTGGCATCGTTGCTTGGCGACGACATAAGCGGGCCTAGTTGCCCAACTCAACATGAAACATCGAGGACCGGTGAGCGAGCGCTCCCCGGCCTTTCTTCCTTCGCCGAGTGGGTCGCATATTCCGCCTTGACGAATCAACAACGAGGTCTGTCTACAATGAGAGCGGCTAGAGTGTCGACGATCTCGGGTCGGAGAATGGGGGTGGTACATTCCTGGCCGCAAGTGGGGCGGGCTGGGCGAGGCTTCGGCGAGCATTGCTGTCCAGTTACATTGCGACACAACCGTGTCACGACATCCAGCACTCAGCCACGGACAGGCCGGCCAACCGTGGAGATAACGGTGGTTACTTAATGCCAAGTTCTTTCAGCTTTTCATCCGGCACGACACCGTCCACCCAGCCACGCTCCGCGTAGTACTCCTCGAGCATCTGGGCGAGTTCACAAATATGTCCCTCGGAGCACGGGGCGGTGGAGGGTTCGTTAAGAAATCGCTGAGGCAGCGTATCGCTGCCTTCACGCAGCCCTGCCTCGTTATTGTAGCGTCGCTCGAGGTTGTATATTCGCTCGCCAGACACCATGACGTCCTCGGCGGTAAAGGCCTGACCGGTGAAGGCCGCGTATTGCGCCGCATAGTCGTCGGCCGTTTCGGCGAAGGCGGAGAACTTGCAGATGTCGAGGCTGTCGGAAAAGGCCATGATGTCTTGGAGCAGCTTGGTCAGTGCGCCCTTCCCCTGCCAATCCAAGGGTTCGCTCTTGCCACCCACTCCGAGGACTTCACTGCCGGGCGTGTAGGCACGCAAGTGACATGCGCCGCGATTCGAGGTGGCATAGGCGACGCCCATGCCTTTGAGACCACGCGGATCATAGGCCGGGATGGCCATGCCTTTGACCGTCATGGCGACTTCGGGAGCCCCGAAATGCTGTGCGATGCGGGCCGTTCCTTCCGCGAGGATATCACCAATGCCCCTCGCGCCGGGCCATGCGGTCGACCATGGCCACCATGGCCCGAGCGTCTCCCCAGGCGAGGCCTTCCTCTGCCGGTATCAGGCCGCGCTCGGTCAATTCCATGGTGCAGGCGAGGCATTGGCCCAATTCAATGGCATCAAATCCATACTCATTGGCCTGGTCGATCATCTTGATCATCGATTCGGGGTCGCCGTTGTCACAATTCGCGCCGAGCGACCATGCCGATTCATACTCCACACTTTCCATGCGCAGAGGGGCATAGGGGCCTTCCTTGATCTCAACCTCCTTCTTGCAGGCAACGGGACAGGCGTGACACGTGGGGTCTTTGACCACGTAGTTGTCCTTGATGTTCTCGCCCCCCATGGCCTCGGCGTGTTCAGATTCACAGCGTTGCGAGTTTCTCGTCGGCAACGCGCCCAACTGGTTGATGACATTCATCAGCACATTCGTGCCGTATACGGACAGCCCGCCCTTGCGCGGTGAAGTGGTATTGTTCTCGTCACGAATGGCGTTCAACGCCGCCTTGTTAGCCGATTCCCAGGCCGCGCGATCGTTCGGCCCGATCCGGTTCTTGTCATTACCGCGAATGACAATCGCCTTCAGACGCTTGAACCCTCCGATCGCGCCGGTACCGCCGCGACCGAAGGAGCGCGTGTTCTCATCCATCCAGGCGGCCAGCCGCGAGAGCTGCTCACCTGCCTGTCCAATCGCAATCACGCTCAGATCCGGCTTCTTCGCCCCTTCGCCATGCCGCTCGAGGAGCGTGCGAATGGTCTGAGACGTACTGGAGCCCCAGAGATCCGTCGCTTCGCGGATCTCGACCTGACCGTCGGCAAGGTAGAGGTACACCGGTACGTCGCTTTGCCCTCGCACGATCAAGGCGTCGAAGCCGGACCAGCGAAATCGCGAGCCGGACCAACCGCCCATGTGTGAGTCCACCACGGTTCCGGTCAGTGGACTCTTGGTGCAACAGGCCCACCGACCGCTCATTTTCATGTACGTGCCGGTCAACGGTCCGACGACGAAGGCCAAGATGTTCTCCGGCGAAAACGGCTCGACATCCGGCCCGTTGTCGTAAACATACTTGGCTCCCAGTCCTCGTGCACCGACATAGAGCCGGGCATCCTCGTCGCTCACCCTGCCGTACTCGACCCGGCCGGTGCTCAGGTCAACCCGGGCCAGTTTTCCGTGGAACACGTTGGTATTCATGAGAGATCACCCCGGTCCGTACTTCATTTGCGGCATACAGGTAGATGCCTCGATCGCGTCAGGCAACAGCATACTTTGTCACAAATTATCGGATACCGACTCGGAGGTCCGCAAGCAGAGAAGAGTCAAATGCCGCGAATGTGCCGATATGAGCGGCATTTTTTCGTTCGAGCTTCCCCGCGTTGTTGGTCGTGACCAAGGGTCTGCCAAATTCTGCGTGTCTGCGATTTGTTCCCAGTTCCTGATGTACCTCCCCAACCCCGAAGGCGGCGCGCTATGCCAGCCCAGGCCGCAGTGAGGTCGCCAACGGCGACCCTCCGCAGGCCTGGGGCGACGCCCCACGATTCCCGTCGGTCGAGCCCCCGACATGCCATCACACCGGCACGTTTTCGAGACCGAAACAGATCCGCGTTGAGCCTCGAGCATCGGCGCAAGACACGACTTCCGAATGTCCTTTCCCGCACGGCCATGCACCCTTGTCTGGCCATCTTGCATGCCAGTGTTTAAGCCGCAGGCGAGGATCTGTGCCGGTCATGCATCCTCGTCTGCGGTCGCGAATCATCCGGACGGCAGATTCACCAATTACCTCAAAACACGCAACTAAAACCTCGCATTTAACGCATACTACCTGCCTTGATCAACAGAAATAATCCCACCGGTTCGTTTGAGGTTGGCGAGAGCCAGCGTCCGATAACGATTGCGGAACGTGATAGTCCGTCCCGAATAGACGAGCTCGATGGGAGACGGAGGTGGAAGTGCTTGTAATGGAAAACGCGAAAACACTCGGGCGTTGGTCGGTGGTTATTCTGCCGGTGGCCATGGTTCTGCTGGCCATGGCGAATAGAGTGGAGGGCGACACGACTTTTGCGGTCAGTTCGCAGCGCACGATCCAAGTGCCGGCCGATGGCCCCCGCACGCATGCGGCAGTGATCACCGCGATCAGCATTCAGCCGCAGGGAAACCTGGTGGCAGCCGCCGGTGACGACCACGTGATCCGGCTCTGGAATCTGCAAGACGGATCACTTGAACAACGGCTGGTCGGTCATCGTGATTGGATTCGAGCCATCGCCTTCTCACCTGACGGAAAAACGCTGGTCTCATCGGGCAATGACCGCCACGTCTACCTGTGGGATGTGGCGACCGGGGCACTCGCGAAGACGCTCGCCGTACATGACCATGCGGTGGACGTCGTCGCGTTCAGTCACTCAGGTAGGTGGGTGGCCACGGCAGGGTTTGAGAGCGAGTTATGCCTGATTGACACCGCGAGTGGCTTGCCACGGCAGGAGTTGGAGTGTGTCTGCCGCGATATTCGCGCGATCGCCATCTCGGACGACGATCGGTACCTGGCGGCGGGAGGTCGTGACGGGGTCATCCGGATCTGGGATCTGCCGAGCAACCAGTTGGTTCGCGAGGCGGCGGCACATCAGCAGCGCATCCGTTCCATCATCTTTTCACAGGAAGGTAACCAGCTGATTTCGGGCGGAGAAGATCGGATCGTGCGGATCTGGAATTGGAACACGGACGATCAGGTTTCCGAACTGCCCCGTTCGCGTGCGAAAATCATGACGCTGGTTACATGCGGCCCGCAGGTACTCGCCACGGCCGGTAGCGATAACACGATTCACTTGTGGAATTTGTCGACGCGTCAGCAGCTTGGGGAACTCACCGGACACACCGGTTCGGTAGCCGCTTTGGCCTACCGGAAAGGGACTCTGGTGTCGGGAGGATTCGATACTCAGCTGCGTGTGTGGATCGTTCCCGAGCACGTCGATGGTGGTGTACGGTCTGCTCAGCGGGTGAAGTAGCGCGGTCGCTCCAGCACCGCAACCATCGGATCGCCAATACAACGGGACTCTCGAGAAGTGCAGCACGGAGGCTTATCGTGGGACTTTTTTCAGGTCTTCTATCTCGTCGAGCGCATCGCAAAGCGGCTGCCAAACAGCGTACGTTGAGTGAGAGGCAACTGCAACGCCATTGCACGTTTGAGACGATGGAACCGCGGCGCATGTTATCCGCCAACCCGATCGTGCTGGGGACGGTCTACATCGAGGAAGACCTGGGGTCCGATTTGCACGGCGACCGATTCGAAGTGACGTTTGCGGGCGGTGCCGCCGGTACCGAACTCACTCGACTGATCGTCAGTGGGGACCAGAATACGCCGGGCTTCAGTATTGGGGACGTTTTTTTCGATACGGACCCGGGTGGGCTGGGCGCCGACCATTCGGCAGGTTTCCAGGTTGAGCAATTGATCTCCAGCAATCCCAACGCACGCGTCGACGCGCATGTCATCGATGGCCAGACACTATTGGTGCTCGACTTCCAAGGATTCCGGGCCGGGGACAAGCTCATCTTCTCCATCGACGTCGACGAAGTGCAGGGTTGGGATCCCGCCGAAACCGATCTCGACACCATCAACGAGAATTTCGATCCGATCACATCGGGAGTGGAATTCCAGGGCTCGCAACTGACCGCGTACTTCTCAGCGCCACACTACCAGGACGCCGAGGGGGGGGCGAGCTTCAGGAATCGCTATGACGAAGCTCGCACCCAGAGCGGACTCGACCTGCCGGAGGACAACGTCGGCGGGAAACGCGACCGGACGGCCGGCGCGTTTATCGACGTGCGACAGCAGTTCGATCCGGCCTCGATCAGCGGTTATGTCTACGCCGACAACAGCAACGATGGTATTCGCAATCCCGGCGAACAGGGTTTGTCGGGTGTCACCGTGCAAATCATCCCACTCGACACACTGGAAGCTCAGCAGACTGTCACCGTCGTGACAGGCGCGAACGGGTACTACGAAGCTCTTAACCTGTCGCCCGGTACGTACCGCGTGGTGGAGTTGGTGCAACCGGCAGGGTACCTCGACGGCCTCGATACGGCGGGCACGGTCAATGGCGTGGCACGCGGTTCGGCGGTCAATCCAGGCGACAATATCGAAAGTATCTTCCTGGGTGGAGGAACGCACGGGATCGAGTACAACTTTGGCGAAATCCTGCCAGCATCGCTCGAGGGAAGCGTGCATTTGTCGGACAATGATGGCAACTGTTATGGCAGCGGCATTATTTGTGAACCGCTATCGGGTGTCACCATTCATCTGCTGGATAACGCGGGAGTCATCGTGGCTCAGACGGTTACCGACGATCAGGGGGACTACAAGTTCTCGGGGTTGATGCCAGGTGTCTACAGCGTCATCGAGTTTACGCCAGCCGGGCTGATCGACGCCGGAGCCCAAGCAGGGCTGGTGGGGCAGCAGGTTCGAGGCGACGTGCTCGACGCCAACACGATTGTGAACGTCGCCTTGCAGGCAGGTGACCAGGGCGTCGAGTACGACTTCTGCGAACATCTTCCCTCCAAGATCTCCGGATACGTCTATCACGATCGCAACGACAACAGCCTGCGTGAGACGGGCGAAGAGGCGATCGCCGGAGCCCGCATCCGGTTGTTTGATCAGGACGGTAATTTGGTCGCCATGGTCCAGACGGACGTCAACGGCTTTTACGAGTTTACGGGCTTGTCGGCCGGCAAGTACCGAGTGGTCGAGAGCCAGCCCGGCGGCTGGCTGGACGGCAAGGAGAGCGTGGGGCGTGTGGACGGACTGACATCGGGTACGCTCTCGGCCAACGACACGATCAGCAATGCCGTGCTGCGATGGGGCTCGAGCGGCGTGGACTACAACTTCGGGGAACTGCTACCCGGCACGCTCCAGGGCGTCGTGTATGCCGATCTCGATCGTGACTGCGTGTTTGACCCGCTCGAGAGTCCCCTGGCCGGTGTGAAGATCGAATTGCTCAGCGCGACCGGCGTGGTGCTCGCCACAACGTACACGGACAGCCAAGGGGAGTATCTGTTCAATGACTTGACGCCCGCCACGTATGCCGTCCGGGAAACGCAACCGGCGGGCTATTTCCAGGGCAGTCAGAAGGCCGGATCGCATGGCGGGGACGACTCGATCCCCGACCTGATCACAAGGATTCCGGTCGGTTCCGACCAGCATCTGATCCACTACGATTTCTGTGAAGTCGTACCGGGGAGTATTTCGGGAATCGTGTACGTCGACCCCAATCAGAACGAAAGGCACGAAGCAGGCGAAAAGCTGCTCTCCGGTGTCACGGTCCAACTGCTCAGTGCGGATGGCCACGTCGTGGCCACCACGCGGACGAATGAATTGGGCTATTACGAGTTCGTGAACTTGCGCCCTGATACGTATGGCATTCATGAAGTGCAGCCGGCCGAGTATTTTCACGGTGGCCAGCAAGCGGGGTCGAAAGGTGGTAATGACACCACGGCGGACTTGATTACGGCCGTCGCCATTGGGGCCGGCGAGCATTTGGTCGAGTACAACTTTTCAGAGCTTCCACCCAGCAGCATTCAAGGAACGGTTTACGTCTCGACCAGCGGATCATGCAGCATTGCCCCCGACCGACCGATCGCGGGAGTGCTGCTCGAACTGGTCGACAGCCAAGGCATTGTGGTGGGCGCAACGCGGACCGACGCGGCGGGCCACTACCTGTTTGACGGCCTGCGACCTGGCGAATACTCACTGCGCGAGACGCAGCCGTCCGGCTACTTCCAGGGCGGTCAGTGTGTCGGCACGGGGGACGGCAATAGCCTGGTCGCTGACCTGATCGACGAGATCCACATCGGAGCGGGCGTGGATCTACTGCGTTACGACTTCTACGAGGTACCGCCAGCGATTCTTTCGGGTTACGTCTTCCAGGATGGTCCCACGCTGGTGACCCCGGACGGCACCGTTCCGGATAATGTGGCCGATCTTCGCGATGGCTCGCGCACGGCTGACGACAAGCCGATTGCCGGAGTCATGATCGAACTGCGCCATGGAATCACAGGCCTGCCGATCATGGCGGATCAAGCGCTGGACGGGTTCTATCCAGACGGTCCGATTGTGACCGTCACGGACGAGAACGGTTTCTACGCGTTCCGCGGGTTGCCGCCGGGAGTCTACGCGGTGTACCAGATCCAGCCCAGTCCGTACATCGACGGGATTGACACGGCCGGCACGACCAGCGGACTGCCGTTCAACCTGCATTTTCATCGCACCGGCACGATGGATCCCTTGCTGGGCGAGATCGTTGGGACGCTGGCCAAGGACCCTGCGGACGACGCGATCGTGCGCATTCCGCTGATGGCAGGCCAGTTGTCCGCGGAGAATAACTTCAGTGAAATCCTGGTCACACGCACTCCGATTCCGCCACTGCCGCCCCCGCCCACGCCACCCGTCTTCAGCCCGTTCGCTCTCGTCGCTCCACCTCTCGCACCGCTGTTCGTGACGTCACCAGATCTGCCCCGCGCGATTCCGGAATTCCCGTCGTTTGGCTCGGCCAGCGAGTTGAAGATGACTTGGCACCTGAGCGTCGTGGATGGCGGTCTGCCGCGAGGTGCCGACCCCGACGCCAATGCGATCGATGGTGTCTGGCGGACGGTCGCCTACCTGGATCATTCGCAGTGGATTTCCATGGCCACAAACCACGGGCACTGGACATTGCCTGACGGCATGCTGCGCGACATCGGCCATCCTCAGGACGGCATCGTGTTCGGGATTCCGGGCGCCATCCCGGTCAGTGGCGACTTCAACGGAGATGGTCTCGCCGAGGTCGGGCTCTACTACGAAGGGGAGTGGTTCATCGACATTAATGGCAACGGCCGCTGGGATGAAGAAGACCTGTGGGCCAAATTAGGCACGATCGAGGATCTGCCGATCGTCGGTGACTGGGATGGAGATGGAAAAGATGACATCGGCGTGTTCGGGCCTGAATGGCGGGGCGACGAACGAGCGCTGAAGGCCGAACCGGGTCTGCCTGATCCGCAGAACGTCTACCGCCATGCGCCGGTCGAACGGGGCCAATTCGAACAGAACAACATACCCAAGAACTTGCCGCCTGAACCGGGCGAGGCAACCGACGGACATCGCCTGCTCAAGCATACCGCCCACGGCAACCCGCGTCTGGACGTGATCGATCACGTCTTTCGCTTCGGCATCTCCAAGGATCTCCCCGTCGCCGGCGACTGGAATGGAGACGGCATTCGATCGGTGGGTGTCTTCCGCAGCGGCACGTGGTACCTGGATCTCGATGGTGACGGACGGCAAACCGAGCGTGACATGGTCGTGTCCTTCGGCGAAGACGGCGATTTGCCCGTCGTGGGCGACTTCAATGGGGATGGGATCGATGAAATCGGCGTCTACCGGCAGGGAACGTGGATGCTCGATGTCAACGGCAATCACGAGCTTGATGCTCACGATCAGGTCTTCCGCATGGGCGACGCGGATGCCAAACCGGTCGTCGGAGACTGGAACGGCGACGGTACGGATGATCCGGCGATTTATCGAGAAGCCAGTTGAGACGTCGTGGCGTCGTGAAAGGGCAGTAGAACTTCGCGAAACATGCTCGCGCCCCGCGGCCGGCACGACAGCAGGACGTGGCCAGCGGTACCGGCACCGCTGGCCGCGCTTAAGCTGTTCCGCCTCTGCTTCGAGTTTGGTGATTTCTGCTTCCAAACGCTCTATTTCGCCTGGCTCGTCGTCCTGTTTCCTGGCTCCCGCCAATTGCTGGCGCAGCATCTGCAGCCGCTGGTGCAGCACATCTAGTCTCTTCTTGGCTTTCTTGTCCATGGCAATCCTGTCGGTGGCGATAAGACTCAAAACACCCAACCATCGCACCAGGTGGGCTGAGACACCGAATCATTATCCGCATTCCCATCGTATCAGAAACATGGCACCGTCGCAGTAGCGACACCGATTGAAAAGGCGACGGCCAGGACCTGTTGTGGGGAAATCCGGTCGCTACTGGTCATTGGCCAGCAAGCGCACGTGCCAATTGCAGAGCCTGGTCGCGCGAGGTAATGCGCGCTTCCAGCTGCGCGTCACGCACATCATCCAGGAGCCGACGATACAACGGTCCCGCCGCAAACCCCGCCTGTCGCAAGTCATCTCCGGTAATCAGCGGAGGAGGATCCAGCTGGGACGGTGGCAGACGCAATTTGGCTCGGCAGAATGCGATCTCCGAGGGACTTTCCTCCAGCTGGCTGGCGACCGCCTGAGAAAGCATCAGCAGTTCCTCGACGGCCGGTTCAATGAGGATCCGCTGCAGCCGCGGCCAGGGGATGATCGAGGCGCGACGAACAAGTGGTTCGTGCACCAGCAACCAGGCCGCGGTTTTCTGTTCGTGATTCGACAGCTTCCAACGGTCACAGATCGCGTTGACCGTTTGAGCGGGCTGAGTATCGCATTGATAGACTCCCCACAGCAGCGCGGCCAGTGCCACGGGGAACGTCGGACGTGGCAGTCGATCGAGGATGCCAACCGTGTCGTGCCAGAAATCGGGTTCGGACGCGGTGTGAGTCTCACACGCAGCCGAATGAAACAATACGCGGGACTCGGGAAGGATGACGTCCAATAGACTCGTGTCCAGTAGCAATCGCACCGCTGCCGCGCGATTGGGATGGATCAGCATCTTCCGCAATTCGGTGGCAATCCGTTCGGCACTGACCAACTGAATATGGGCCGCTTCTTTCTGCACGGCCGCCATCGTGTCCGGATCGATGCGAAAGCGAAAGGTGGTGGCAAACCGGACAGCACGGAGCATACGCAGTTTGTCTTCGGCAAATCGCTCGTACGGATCTCCAATGGCGCGGACCATGCCCAATTCGAGATCCGAGCGTCCCCCGACATAGTCGATCACCTCATCGGTGAGCGGGTCGAAAAACAGCCCGTTCATGGTGAAATCCCGCCGCCGTGCATCCTCCCGTGCGGTGCTGAAAGAAACGTGATCGGGGTGGCGCCCGTCGCTGTAGGTGGCATCACAGCGGAACGTGGCGACCTCGACCTGCCCCTGATCTCGCCGCCCGCGCACGGTGATGACGCCAAACGCAGCCCCGATGGCCAGGGTTCGATGATGGCCAAAACAGGCACGCACTTCTTCGGGCGTGGCACTGGTCGCCACGTCGTAGTCGTTCGGGTGGAGCCCCAACAGCTCATCCCGCACGCATCCGCCAGCCCACAAGGCTTCAAACCCGGCGTCGCGCAACTTCTGGACCACCCAAAGGGCAAATGGCCGAGCGTTGTCGGAGGTCGCATGCGTGGACATCGTTCAGGGCGTCACCAAGAACAGACCGGGAAGCTACAGACAGAAGCAAGACCAATGCCGACCGACAGCTCGGTCGAAACCAGATTAGATCTTCGAGCCCCATTTTTCCACTCCGCTCAAAAAAAAGGGGAGGCTCCCCGTTTTTGCCGCGAAGTGGGTAGATTGGGCAATCCTCGATGCGTGGCGGATGCTCCCGGCGGTGGCTCACAGCCGGGCGGGAAATGGGACGACGCCAGAATCGGCCTGAAAGGGGGGCAGGCGTGGGCCCCTTGAACAAATTGGATGTCATCCTCTATAAATGGACTCGTGTCGAGCCAGCGGCCAGCCGATAGCAAATGAGCCTCGTTGTGCTGCGCTCGGCGGCTGGACGAGGGCCGGAAAAAACGGCTTGAATTCGGCACAATTGACACGACCGGCCACGTGCGGCGAGATTTCCCCCGGGGGGGGAGTCAATTGCGGGTGTGGCGGAATTGGCAGACGCGCAGGATTCAGGTTCCTGTGCCCGTTAAGGGCGTGGAGGTTCAACTCCTCTCACCCGCACTTAGGCCGGTCAAGCACTTACGTCGATTTGCTCTTCCTCGTTCTCTTCGCGCTCGCCGGCAAGTGCTCGTCGGTACCCCGCCAGTGGACCACTGCTTCCTGGGCTTCATGAAAAACTGCGGCCGCGTCTGCGCGTCGCATGGGGACCGCCGCGATAGGAGGCGATCGACATCGGTCAGGTCGTCACTGTCTGCCGACACCCGAAAAATGCCATCTGGTGGGGATTCATAATCCCTCAGCGCCCGCGACTTGATGACACTTTGATTTCCGCCATGGAAATTTGGTGAGCCTACACAGTCTGACACATGCGGTACCGACTCAACTCCTCTATAGGAATGGTGGTTTGTTTTCTCGGCTGTCTCACTGGTCGATCTTGGTGCGGCCTTGTCCGCGACACCGACAGATGCTGCCGCGGCGCGGCCGAGTTAACATGGAGCCGTTCGAGCGATTCAAGAATGGAAGGTATTTCGAATCATCGCGAGATGGTGCCAGAGACTGTGGACGGGGCAGATGAAGGACAACAAAATCAGATGACAAAAAGATCTCCTGTGCCCACTTATCTTTTTGTCACCCAGTCTTCTTGTCCTTCAAAAGAATCGCGATGGAACATCTGTCGCCGCTGCCGCTGAGCCCTTGGCCGTCTCAGCTACGACTTCCGCCGCTGCCGCTGAGCCCTTGGCGGTCTCGGCTACGACTTCCGCCGCTGCCGCTGAGCCCTTGGCGGTCTCAGCTACGACGTCTCCGCCGCTGCCGCTGAGCCCTTGGCGGTCTCGGCTACGACTTCCGCCGCTGCCGCTGAGCCCTTGGCGGTCTCAGCTACGACTTCCGCCGCTGCCGCTGAGCCCTTGGCGGTCTCGGCTACGACTTCCGCCGCTGCCGCTGAGCCCTTGGCGGTCTCAGCTACGAGTTCCGCCGCTGCCGCTGAGCCCTTGGCCGTCTCGGCTACGACTTCCGCCGCTGCCGCTGAGCCCTTGGCGGTCTCGCAGTTCCGCCGCTGCCGCTGAGCCCTTGGCGGTCTCAGCTTCCGCCGCTGCCGCTGAGCCCTTGGCGGTCTCAGCTACGAGTTCCGCCGCTGCCGCTGAGCCCTTGGCGGTCTCAGCTACGAGTTCCGCCGCTGCCGCTGAGCCCTTGGCGGTCTCAGCTACGAGTTCCGCCGCTGCCGCTGAGCCCTTGGCGGTCTCAGCTACGAGTTCGGACCGCGTTACCTGAAACGGCAGACGAGCGAGTTTGGCGGTGGCCGGGGCGGAGTGAGCGCACCAGCGGATTCGTCAGGCCGTACCCACACTCCCACACGGGCTTGACCGTGTTGACGGTTGCGAGCAGCCTCGCCGCGTTGCTACAATGCTCGCTGGATCGCTGTACTCGCAGCGCACACGGAACGGCCCGGTTTTCGTGCTGGGTGCCTCTTAGCTGCCCTGCAGGGCTTTCCTGGATAGAGAGTTAGTGCCGGATGCTGCTCCCGGGCCCTGTAGTCCGTTCCCAACCCACACCGGGGGCAATGGCCGAAGCCCGGGTCTTCGTGACGGCGTCGCTTCATGAGAGAGTCATAATGCGGTGGAGTAATGCTCATGCGGCTGCCAAGCGACGATACGGGACACGCGGTGCCGTTTTGGTCCAGCGGGACGGCTCGTCGTAGTCTGCTGGCGGTTGCCCTCGCGGCGGTGTTGGGGACGGCCATCTTGGCGTCCTCCTTTCTGGTTCAAGAAATAGCCCCGCCCGGCGCCGGTTCCAGGGCGCCCATCCGCGGCCTGCTCTTTGATCCGGCCACGGTCTGGACAGCGCGACTCGAATTGAAGCCCGAAGATTGGCAGGCCATGGAGCCCAAAACCGGCGCCGGACCGCTGAGCGGCCCTGGTGGTCCCGGCAGTCCCAACGCTGGTCCGGGCCGGTCGCCTCGCAGCCCCGGCGACTTTGGGCCCGGCACGTTTGTGGCCCCCATCTTCCTGGAGCAAGGCGACACCGACGACGACAAACGGCTGGCGCTGCAGGAAATCCGCGTGCTGGCTGATCGCTGGTTTACTCAGTGGGATAAAACGAGCTCGGGCAAGCTCGATAATAATCAACTGCGCGATGGGCTTAACCTGGCCTTGACGCCCAAGGGGCCTCCGCCCGGTTTCGGTGGTGGACCGCCCGCGATCACTTTCCTGGCGGCTGATGGAAAACGCAATGGCATCGCCGGCGTGATGGGAATTGACTTTCCCTGGGTGCCAGCCGACCTGGAGCTCGGAGGACAACGCTTCCCCAACGCCTCTGTGCGATGGAAGGGGAACGGCACTTTTCTCCAGTCGCGCAGTGCGCTGAAACGCTCGATCAAGGTCAAGCTGGGCAAAAGCTCCACCGGGAAAATGCCGGGCGGAATCGGCACTCTCAATTTCCACAGCAATGTCACCGACGTGAGCTTGATGAACGAGGCCCTGGCATATCGCTTGTACCGCGACGTCGATGTGCCGGCCCCACGCACCACCTACGCGCGCGTCTATCTCACCGTGCCCGGCGAGCATGAAGAGAACTACGTCGGCCTCTACTCGATCGTCGAAAACCTCGACAACGACTTCGCCATCAATCGTTTCGGCACGAAGAAGGGTGCGCTGTTCAAGCCAGTGGCACGCCGGGTGTTCGAGGACCTCGGCGATGACTGGAACGCCTATCGGCAGATCTACGACCCCAAGACACCCCTTTCCGACGAAGAAACGCGGCGCCTCATCGCCTTCTGCAAGCTGGTCTCGCACGCCAGCGACGAGGAGTTCGCCGCGAAGCTCGAAGACTTCCTCGACCTGGACGAGTTCGCGCGCTTCATGGCGGTGACGGTCTGGCTGAGCACGATGGATAGCATCTTGGCCATGGATCAGAACTTCGTCGTCTACCTCCATCCTAAGACTCGTTGTTTCCAGTTCATCCCGTGGGATCTTGACCACTCCTTCGGGCAGTTCTACCCGATGGGTACTCCGGCGCAGCGGGAAACCTTGAGCATCCACAAGCCGTGGACGGGCGAGTTTCTTTTCCTGCAGCGGGTTTTCGCGGTCGCGCACTTTAAGCGTCTCTATCTTGCGCAACTGAAATACGTCAACGACACCCTCGGACAACCCGAGCGTCTTTACGCCCAGGTCGACGAACTGGCCAAAGTGCTTCGACCCGCAGTGGCCGACGAATCGGAAGAGAAGCTCGCGCGTTTCGACAAGGCGGTGGCGGGCGAGCCGGTCGGCCCGGTGTTCGGAAATGGCTTCAGTGGTCCATCCCCGAGTAGTATGGCTACGGGACCCTCGCAAACACCGTCGCCAGGCCAAGGGCCGCCGCGCAGTCCTGTCAGGGGCGGTCCGATGGGACCAGGATCTATGTCGGGACCGGGACCTATGTCGGGACCGGGACCTATGATGGGACCGGGACCTATGATGGGGCCCGGATCTATGATGGGGCCTCCGGGCACTTTCGGCGCTCCCGTCCAACCGATCAAGGGTTTTGTGACCGCTCGATACGAATCGGTCCGTGATCAACTCGACGGGGTTACGACGGGCGCTGAAATCAGCGGCATGGGACCTCCCGGTGGCATGGGACCTCCCGGTGGCATGGGACCTCCCGGTGGACCCGGGCCGTCCGAGTCCGCCAAAACGCCTGTTGCATTCGGACCTGGCATGTTCTGGGCGCCCTTGCTCCTAAACCGGTTCGATTCCAACGAGGACGGCTGCTTGGTGCGGAACGAGTTGGTCGAGGGCTTCCAGACGTGGTTTCGTGAGTGGGATAGCGAAAAGAGCGACTCGTTAAGTGAAGACCAGGTCCGAGCCGGGCTCAACAAGACTCTCGCCCCGCCGGGCGGGTTTGGCCCTCCCGGCGCCGGCTTCGGCCGTCCCGGCTTCGGCGGGCCCGGTCCCGGCTTTGGTCCGCCTGGCGCCGGCTTTGGTCCCGGCTTTGGTCGGCCTGGCGCCGGCTTTGGTCCTCCCGGTTCGGGTCCTCGTCCTGGCCCGTGGGGAGACCCGGCGGTTGCATCTCCGGACGGCAACGCGGCGGACGGTTCCGTTGGCCCAACGCAGCCGCGCGGAACCAAGACGTCGCCAGAACCTGCGTCGTTACAGAAACCGGCGAACGATCGCCAGGCACCCTGACTTTCTTTTCTCCCCAAGGATTCGATGGATATGACAAGTCTCGAAGACGCGGTGCGCGAGTTATTTTGGAATTCCTCGACGCCAGAATCCCTGCCGACGTTTGTGCTAAGTCTGCTTGCCTCGGCGATCCTCGGGGCGATCTTGGGGCAAGCGTACATCTACTTCGGCCGGTCGCTGTCGAACCGCCGGGTCTTCGCGTCCAACTTTATACTGTTGGCCGTGACGACGACGCTGATTATCACGATCGTCAAGTCGTCGCTGGCCCTCTCGCTGGGGCTGGTCGGTGCGCTGTCGATCGTCCGTTTCCGCGCCGCGATCAAAGAGCCCGAGGAACTCGCCTTTCTGTTCCTGGCCATCGCCGTCGGGTTGGGATTGGGAGCCGGCCAGGCATTGATCACCGTCGTGGCGCTAGTGGTCATTCTCGGCCTGATCGTCATCCGTGGACTCGTTCGCCGCAAACCGCCGCAGCCAAACCTATATCTGACGGTCAACTGCCCGGCTTCAGGTCGGCCGACGGCGTCGCAGGTAATGGGCCTGTTGAAGCAGTGCGGTGCCACGGCGCGACTGAAACGCTACGACGAAAATCCCCGCTCGCTGGAAGCCGCCTTCCTGGTCAGCTTCCGCGACGTGCAGAAGCTCGACATGTTCGGCCAGCAGCTCCGCCAGCTCCACCCCGAGGCCCATGTCAGTTGCATGGACGACGGTGCGATGGGTTCGTGAGAAGCTTCTATCACAGCAGGCATGTCTAGGGTGGTGCTGCCATGAATTCCTTCCCTCCCAATCCGAGGTACGAACGGAAGTTTCTGGCCGGGCGGATGTCGCCGGCGGAGGTGTTGGGGATGGTGCGGCGTCATCCCGCGCTGTTTCGCGAACCATACCCGCCGCGAAGTGTCAACAACATCTATCTCGACTCGCCCGTACTGGGCGACTACCACGATCACATCCAGGGCGTCGCCCATCGGGCTAAGATGCGAATCCGCTGGTACGGCCCCTGCGGCGTAACGCTCGACGAACCGGTGCTTGAGCACAAGATCAAACGTGGACTAGTCGGCGGCAAAGTGAGCCATCCGCTGCCCACGCTCCACCTGAGAGCCGATGAACCGCTCGGAGTCATCGAAGCCATTCGGAATTGCCCGGAGGCTCCGGGCATGCTACGCGCGGTTGGTGGGAGTCGAATACCTGCGCTGGTGAACCGATACCAACGGCGCTACTTCGTGTCGGGCGATGGTCATTTCCGGCTGACCGTGGACTGGGATCTCCAGTTTGCCGACTTTCGGCGATTCGCCGCCAACGGGGCACTCTATTCAGCCGACTCCGCCGTGATTATCGAGCTGAAGTACCCACCCTCGCACGCTGACTCGGCCGCGGCAGCCGTAGCCAACTCGCTCCCCTTTCGCCTCGCGCGGTGTTCGAAGTACGTGCTCGGGATCGAGCATCTGTCATGCGGCAGGCTGTCGTAGGTACCTGCGAGGTGAATCTGACTGGATCGTGCCTCTCCCGGAGCGCGATAACGTTCTCCCGGACATTTTTGCTTATTTTGGCGGGCGAGTGTTGACTGCCGACGACGCGACGGACACCCGGTCGCAGCGCGTCACTTCGCTCGACGATCGTTGCCATAAGGTGCGTGCTCGTAGCGCACGTCTCGATAGACCGATTTCTCATGGCGCCGGCGTGGACAGGTCCGCGGCCACTGCAATGAGATCGCGGCCCCAGGCCTCGACCTCGGCCAGGGCACGCCAGCCGGGCGGTTCGTCCTGGACCAGGTCGGCGAGGCGCAGAGATGAAGTCCGCCGGAATTCGAAGGTGAACGTTTGCGGCTCGGCCTTCTTCTCCAGGTCGATCGTCTGGCGGTGTCCGTCGGAGAAGACGAGCGTGGCTTGGTGCCAATGGCTGTCGTGGGGGAAGTCGGCGCGGAGGACGATCACAACCTTATCGATCTCCACGACCCGGCCGAAGTCAACTTGCCACCAAGGCTTTTCGTCCTGTTCGGGGCCCCATGACTGACAAGGCCAGCCACCGTGGCCGTCGTTGCGGCGTTGATCGTCGATGGCATTTCGGGCGGCGTACGCCGGGTCGTCGCGGCACTGACTGCTGGCCGTCGCGTGGGGAAAGGTCGCGACGGTTCCACGTAGGTCATACGGGTTGGCTGCGATGTTGCGATAAGCGTCCAGCTCCGCTAGCGCCACCGGGCGGATGGTAGAGCCGGGGCCGATCCGATTGGAAGCTCGCAGGTGGATAGGGTGTCTTTTCAGATGTCTTTTCAGATGTCGCGGACGTGACCTCGGTCGCCTCCGCTGGGACGGTCCACTGCAGGAGTGGGAACATCCACTTTGCCAGTGAAATAGCCCCGAGTGAACCACTTTCTCGCGAACGACTCTGGCGCAACGTATTTCGACGTAACCTGCAGGCTCATCGCCACCTAGGACGCGTTTGAGGCAGCGTGCCGGAAGAATTTTCGAAAAGTTTACAGATTTTCTAAAGCCCGCAATTTGACATGCGTGCAATCTGACATAGGTTTCAAGTGCGGCAGGAAATCAATCGCTTGGTTACTGAGCCGTGCGAACAGCTACTGCAAGTGAAACGATTTTTTCCGGAACTCTCCGGAGTCACGTGCGGTGAACGGTTCGCCACTGTGTAGCCTCACATCCTCGATAAAGGCACACCGGTCGCAAGGCCGGAAACGCAAAGCTGCGGGTCGCTTCACTGTGTGGAGCGATAGCCGAGCTGCCGAATGGGTGCAGATCGTTACACCACGCATTGCATGGTAAACGGCATGACACCAGATCGGGTGAAGGGGAAGGGGCAACGAATTGTTTTTCACGAATTCGAGCTAGCGCGTTAGAAGACACATCACTGAATCGACAACCGCGCCGAGCAGAATTCGTAACGTACCTTTTCACATAGGCTAAGTCTGCAGCCGAATACAGCGAATCCAAGGCTGCCAGACGATCCAGAATCTGGAGGAAGTTATGAAGAGTCTCGCTCAGAAAGTGCAACGTTTCCTCGTATCGGAAGACGGCCCCACAGCAGTTGAGTACGCCGTTATGCTGGCATTGATCATCATTGTGTGCTTGACCGCGATTACGTCGATCGGCACCAGTGCGAGCACCACTTTCAGCAACGTGGCTGGCCGAGCTGGGTGGCGGTAGCTAATCGAGGCGGAGATCCCGCTGACAATTTGATGATTTGCGAATTAAACCCCCTGCGGTGCTTCCTGGAAGTGCCGCAGGGGGATTTCGCGGATCAAGAGCGAGTGAGAAAGCAACCTGGCAGAGCATGAGGAGCCTTACGATGTATTCCTTATTTCCTGGAGACGCGATGGCCGGTGCGCTGGAAATGGTGTGCTACTCTTTCACGGTAGTGGCAGCCGTAATCAGTTGCCTGCTGAGTTTGCGATTCTGACACGGGTGTGGCGTGCAGAGGGTGTCGCGCAGAGGTACCGTCGCGTACTGCCGAGCCACACCGGTGCTGCCAGGAACACGAGTACACGCGGAGGTAATGAGACGATGGATACGCTTACAGCATTTGCAGTCACAGTCGGTGAACATTGGGCCGTTTGGACCGTCACCGTGTTCTTGATTCTGGCCGCCGTCATCGACGGCTATGAACTGAAGGTCCCCAATTGGCTGACCTTTTCCATGATCATCAGCGGCTGGATCTACAGTGCCTCGGCGGCAGCCTGGGCCGGGGAACCCTGGTGGGTGGGACTTGGCTGGAGCATGGTGGGAATGGCGGTGGGGCTGGTGCTGCTGATGCCGGCGTATGCCATCGGCGGCATGGGTGCCGGTGACGTGAAACTGCTGGCCGGTGTCGGAGCCTGGGTCCACGCCACGCACACGTTTTACGCGTTTTGCGCAACCGCCATTGTGGGGGCAGTGCTGGCGGTCGCCATGGTCCTCTTTCGGCGGGCTTGGCGTAAGCATGCCAACCAGTTCTGGATGATTCTCGGCGAGATCTTCACGATCCGCGACCCGAATCAGCTCTCGCAGATTGCCGCCGAGCGAAAGAGCTCGATGCTGCTCCTGCCCTATGGGATTCCGATCGCGATCGGATCAATTGCCTATTTTGCCTGGATGGGGATGTTGATATGACGACCAAGCCACGACGAAATAGAGAAAGCAGACAAATCGCGCTCACTTGTGAACATGGAGAGGATACAGCGGACATTGACGGCTACCGCGGTGAAGTTGGACAAAGTCTGCCGATCGTACCGAAAGAAACGACGAGGCGCGGCGGCGGTCGAGTTCGCGGTGGTCGCCCCGGTCTTTTTGCTGCTGGTTTTCGGGATGATTGAGTACGGACGCATGGTGATGGTCCAGCAGGTGATCACGAACGCCTCGCGCGAGGGAGCGCGGTGTGGAGTGTTGGACGGCTCCACCAACCAGGACGTGGTGGACGTCGTCACGCAGTATTTGACCAGCGGTTCGATTCAGGGCGCAACCATAACGGTTACACCGACGAATCCGGGAGACGCTGAGTTTGGAGATCCTGTGACCGTAATGGTCGATATCCCTTTTAGTCAAGTGAGCTGGCTGCCATCGCCAATGTATTTAGGGGGAACGACGCTATCGGCCACCACGGTCATGCGTCGCGAGAGTGTACAGTAGTGCGACGCGAAGCGACCACGGCGCGGTTGGCGCGGTTGAAAAGTTTTGCGGAGCGGACGCCACAGCCAAGTGACTGGGCAGAGGAAACACAATGCGTGCGAAATCAATGGTACTGATTCTGATCGCGCTGGGGTGCGGTCTGGTCGCGTCGATCGCTATCAGTCAGGTGATGGAGCGGGGAGCCAATTCTGGCAACGCAGCTCTGGAAACGGTACAGATTTACGTGGCGACCGCGGACATTGACGTCAACGATCAGTTGTCGGCCGACAATGTGCGTGTGGAAGACTGGCCCAAGTCGAAAATGCCGGAAGGGGCGATTTTCAATCTGGAGGACGTCTCGGAGCGGTTTGCTCGCGTGCGGTTTTACGAAGGCGAACCGATCCTGCAGGCGAAACTGGCCAACGGAATTGACGGTCCCGCGGTGAAGATTCCGGATGGTTTTCGCGTCTGCAGCCTCAAGGTGCAGATGGACACGGCCGTATCTGGCTTGGTAAATCCTGGCGACCGAGTGGACATCTATGGATACTTTCGCAAGAGCCAGGATATTCCCAAGACCGGGACACGCGAAATCCTGCGCAACGTGCGCGTTTTCGCCGTGAATTCGGAAACGGAACAGGAAACGGATGCCGAGGGGCAGCAGATCGCGGCCAAGACCGTCTCGGTGCTCGTCCCCTACGAACAGGTTGCGAAGCTCATGCTGGCGACGGAGCTGGGAAATCTACGGCTGGCTCTGCGTCGTCCCAACGAGACGACGGAAACGGCCGGAGCCGAGAACGCGACGATCGAAAACCTCTTTGGCATCGCGTTCCGAAGATGCCGATAAAATCTCGCCCAACGGCGCGCCGCCAGCCTCGCAATTGGCATCTGCCGCCGGCGGCTTTGCCAAGTTCCTTTCCAACTTGAAGAACAACAATACCAGGCCCTCGATGGTGGCATCGTTGCCGACCGGTATGCAACCGACCGGGCCGGCCTGGGAAATGACCGTCTTGACGCCCGACGGAGGCACGCAGTTTAGCTGGGACAATGAAAACAGCTTGCCGCAACAGGGCGCGTCGGCCTCCGCCTCGCCTGGCCCGGCAACGGGATTGTTGCCCCCCGTCAACGGACTGCGGCCGACTCCGAGCGTCGGCCACCGCAGCAATACGAACAACAGCACAAGCAGCAATACGAACAACAGCACAGACAACACGACGACTGTTGACACACCGGCGGCAGATCAGCCGGCGGCGGACCAGCACGCAGGAGACGACGCCGAACGACCCGGATTCGGCCACAGATAATCCAATCTCGGACGACTAGAGTGTGCCCCACACGACGCGCGTCGCTCAGAGGGCTGATATCCGGGCGTAGGACTACGCGGTACTACGCTGGCCCGGAATAAGCAACTCGAGTGCCGCAGGGCCCTGCTCGATCGTTTTATGTTGGTAGGATCGCAACAGCCAGGGGGCAGACCTCGGGTGACGCGGTTTCGGTGCGGCGGGAATGGGTGCCCGCTTAACGGATGACCTTAGAGCGTTTTGTAGACGACGCAAGGAAGTACACGGATGTCCAAACAACGCTGGGCGGCAGCGTCCGCCATCGTCGGCCTCGTTTCCGCATGGGCCCTCCTCAGTTTCTCTTTCACTCCGGCACTCGGGCAAGACTCGCCGCCGACAGTCCCGGCCATACAGGACCTGCCCGCGCAGCCTGTCACGTTCAGTATCAACGGCCCCACGCAACGACTGGAAATGGTCGTTGCCACCAGCCGGATCCTGACGTTGGAGTACAAGATCCCCCGCTTGCTGGTCAACAACCCGGAAGTCGTGCGGGCTACTCCGATCTCGCCGAATCAGGTCCAGCTGTCGGCTTTGCGTGCCGGTGTCACGCAGCTGAATGTGTGGGACGAGAACAAGAATCTCTACACGGTCGATGTCGTCGTGACTCCGGACGGGCGTCAGTTGCAGATGCTCATCAAATCCGAATTCCCCGACGCCAACGTGCGTGTTCGCCCCTTGACGAACAGTGTTTATCTGTCCGGTTACGTCCCCAGCCCGTCGATGGTGCATAGCATCGTCCGGATTGCCGAGGACTATTACCCGAACGTGGTCAACAACTTGACGATCGGTGGCGTGCAGCAGATCCTGCTCAAGACGAAAGTCATGGAAGTCTCCCGGACCAAACTGCGGCAGGCCGGCTTTGACTGGGCCTATCTGGATGGCGAGGACTTTGTGGTTCAGTCGGTCAGTGGTCTGTTGTCGGGAGGGACGACCGCCGGCGACCATTGCCGCGTCGGGCGACACGGTCCGCTTCGGCATCGTGGATGGAAATCGAGCGTTCTTCGGTTTCATCGACGCACTCCGCCAGAACAACTTGATTAAGGTACTGGCCGAACCGCAATTGGTCACCGTGAGTGGTCGTCCGGCCAGCTTCAATTCGGGAGGTGAATTCCCGATCATTGTCCCGCAGAGCTTGGGCACGGTATCGATCGAATACCGTCAATACGGCACGCGTGTCGACTTCGTACCGATCGTGTTGGGCAATGGGAACTTGCGGCTGGAGATCCGTCCCAAGGTGGACGAAATCGATCCCACTCGCAGTGTTGTACTGGGAGACACCAGCGTACCCGCTTTACGGACCCGTTGGGTCGACACCGCCGTGGAAATGAAGGCGGGACAGACTCTGGCGTTGGCCGGTCTGATCCAACAGCGTGTGGAGTCCCAGAATCGTGGTATTCCGTGGCTGGCGGATATCCCCTACTTCGGCGCCCCCTTCCGTCGTGTCTCGGAGACGACCAACGAGGTGGAACTGTTGATCATGGTGACACCGGAGTTCATCGAGGCCAGCAACCCCGAAGACCTGCCGCCTTGTGGTCCCGGCGAAACAACCACCACGCCCAATGACGTGGAATTTTATTACCGCGGCTACATGGAAGTGCCCAAGTGCTGCACCGACGGCAACTGCCCGCAATGCCAGGACGGCGGCAGTCCCACGGAAATCATGGGACCCTACCCGCAAATGGAAGACGAGCCTTACGATCAGGCGGCGCGACGCCCCCAGCAGGGCACGACGGCGCCCTCGGTAAGGTCGGCTCAGCGGACGACTCGGCCGGCGCGGGCCTCGGGAGCGGTGGCCAAGAAGCCGGCGCTCATCGGTCCGGTTGGCTACGACACCTTGAAGTAACCACCGCCCGGAGTCCTTGCTTTGTCGATTAGAGCAGCCGACCAGCAGGAAGCTTTGCCATCATGACGAATGTTCTTCGCCTGGCCATCGTCGATCCAAATGACCATACCCGGGAGTCGCTCAAGACGATGCTCCTGGGTATGGACATGTGTTGGCTCGAGGCCGAATCCTCACGGTACGAGTTCTTCGTGGACATCGTCGGACAGACGAACCCGGACATTGGCGTGATCGGGATCGACACGGATCCGGGCAAGGCCTTGACGCTCATCCAGAACCTGCGGGAATCGGCCCCTGAATGTAGTATCCTGGTGGTGAGCAGCAGTTCGGACGGCCAGTTGATCTTGAAGGCAATGCGTGCCGGCGCCAAGGAGTTCCTCACCCAGCCGGTCGGCATTGAGGAACTGGTGTTGGCTCTCGAACGGATTGGCTCGGTCCGTCATGGAGGTGTCTCCGGCCGTGCTCGCGGCTGCCAAATGCTGGCCGTGGCCGGTGCCACCGGGGGCGTGGGGTCGACGAGTCTGGCCGTCAATCTAGGCTGCATCCTGGCGGCCAATGCAGCCAATTCCGTAGCCCTGATCGACCTTGACCTGTCGTTGGGTGACGCGGACGTCTTTCTCGATACAATCCCCGACTATACGCTGGTCGATGTCGTCCAGAATATCGCGCGTCTCGATTTCCAGCTGTTGAAGCGATCGATGACAAAACACTCATCCGGGCTCTATTTGTTACCGCGCCCGGTACAGCTGCAAGATATGCCGATGATTACGCCTGAAGGATTGCAGCGGGTGTTCGGGTTACTCAAGGCAACGTTTTCCCACGTGCTGATTGACCTGTCGAAAGCGTACAATCGCATCGACATGACCGCATTGGAGTCCGCTCATCAGGTCCTGCTGGTCACGCAGCTCGATCTCCCCTGCCTCCGCAACGTGGTCCGTTTGATGATGTCGTTTGAGGCTGTCGAGGGCCTCAAGGAGAAGGTCCACGTCGTGGTCAATCGCGTCGGGCTCGACAATGGACACATCAGCCTGAAGAAGGCCAAAGAAACGATCGGGCGAGACATCTTCTGGCGATTGCCCAACGACTATCGAGTGATGGTCGAAATGCGCAACAACGGCGTCCCGCTCATCGAGCAGGCTCCTCGAGCGGGCATCACGCAGTCGATTGTCGCGTTGGCGCAAGAACTCACCGGTGAAGGTAAGGTGACGGACGAGTCGGAGCCCGACAGCAAAGGTCGCTGGCTCAACTTTTGGGGCAAGAACAAAGCGAAGACCTGAGCCATCCGGCATGAGACGTTGGTTCGAGCGGTCACGAGCACTGGCTCCACCCTGCTCCCGAGGCCCCCGTTCTCGCGACGTACCGACCCGGCAATTCCATCTTCGTCACTCCGCACTCCGCATTCCGCATTCCGCATTCCGCATTCCGCATTCCGCATCCGCATTCCGGCATTCCGCATTCCGCACTCCGCATTCGTTCGGGGGGAAGCCTCGCCAAGGGGAAGAAAGAGTCCTACCGCTCACGTCACGGGTGTTCGCATGATGCTACTCGGTCGCCGCTGATCGATTGCTGACGTCCCTCCCCACCGTTACGACCGGCGTGACCGGCGTCCACGGACCACCGCGCGGCGACCGTGCCGCCAACCACTCGCTCACCCGGCAGTCCACTTGCAACGACTGCGCCAGCAAATCGTATTAGCGCGGTCTGTGCGTCGCAAACGGGCGATTGAGCGCGGGTGAATCGACAAGGCAGTTTCCAACTGTGAGCTATGATTTCACTGACGCCGCGAGTCTAACGTCTCCGACGATGATGCTCGGGCGGTGCACAGTCAGACGCGGGGCCGGACACGATGTCGCCGACACACTCCCGCGGATCCCCAAGAGCTCATTCACGCAGACGGAAAGCAAGATGCCTAGCCCAGCCACTCCAATCCGTTCGGCCGACTCGGCTCGCGCCGAGGAATTCGACAAACTGAAGCGCCGTATCCACAGCAAGCTCGTTGACAAATTGGATTTAACGAAGGTCAGCGAACTCGAGGGGGACGTACTGCGCCGCGAGATCCGCCTGGTGGTGGAACATCTGTGTGACACCGAGGAGACGTTCCTCAATCGCAACGAACGCGAACGCTTGATTGAGGAAGTGCTGGACGAGACCTTTGGTCTGGGACCCCTGGAAATGCTCCTCAAAGACCAGTCGATCAGCGACATCCTGATCAACGGCCCGAAGAGCATCTACGTTGAACGGCGGGGCAAGATGGAGCGGACGAGCGTGGAATTCCGCGACAACGCCCATCTACTCCAGATCATCGACCGAATCGTGTCGAACGTCGGGCGACGTGTGGACGAAGTCTGCCCGATGGTCGACGCGCGTCTGTACCGATGGTTCGCGTTTCAACGCGATCATTCCCCCGCTGGCACTGGACGGAGCGGCGGTTTCGATTCGCCGTTTCGGCTCCAATCCGCTCAAGCTGGAAGATCTGCTCAACTACAAAGCGTTCACCCCGGAAATGGTGATGCTGTTGGAAGGGGCCATCAAGGCCCGCCTGAACATCATTATTTCGGGCGGTACCGGCTCGGGTAAGACCACGTTGCTGAACACCCTTTCGAGTTTCATCTCGAACTCCGATCGTATCGTCACGATCGAGGACGCGGCGGAACTGCAACTGCAGCAGGAACACGTGGTCCGACTCGAGACACGACCACCCAACATCGAAGGGAAGGGGGCGATCACGGCCACCGACCTGGTCCGCAACGCACTGCGTATGCGACCGGAACGTATCATCATCGGTGAATGCCGTGGCGGTGAAACGCTCGACATGCTGCAGGCCATGAACACCGGCCACGACGGGTCGTTGACGACGATCCACGCCAACTCACCGCGGGACGGTATCGCGCGTATGGAAACCATGATCATGATGACGGGATTCGACATGCCGATCAAGGCGATGCGGCAGCAGATTGCCAGCGCGGTCGATCTGATCATCCAGGCCAACCGCCTGCAAGGCGGACCGCGCCGTGTGACCTACATCACGGAAGTGGTCGGCATGGAGCAAGAGACCGTGATCATGCAAGACATCTACAAGTACAACCAAATAGGAATTGATGAAAGCGGCCGAGCACGTGGGCAATTTGAAGCCAGCGGAATTCGCCCCAGCTTCATGGACCGTCTGGAGTCCGCCGGCGTGCGGCTGCCAGCCAGCGCTTTTCGCCAGCGGGTCATGATGGTGGATTAATTCGGCGAGTGCGTGGGAAGGGGCCGATCAGCAGATGCGTCCGGCCCACACACGATCACCGCTCAACGCAGGATCTGTTGGCCGCCGCCATACGGTGTCCACGAACAAATGACTGAATGGGACAGCCATGTTAACAATTATTGTGATCA
Organism: uncultured Planctomycetota bacterium; assembly: GCA_963700515.1. Classification (GTDB taxonomy): domain Bacteria; phylum Planctomycetota; class Planctomycetia; order Pirellulales; family Pirellulaceae; genus JAJRVM01. The sequence continues at coordinate 88,975 of CAVOXY010000025.1, forward strand.
TCGCATCGTTCATCGGTGTTGCCGCCCTGGTCGGGGGAGTCGCCCTGATCTTCCGCGGCGATGCGTCCAGCGAAATCGAAGAGCGACTGGACGTGTTCGCCGCCAATAAAAGCGCGCCGGGTTCACGTTCCATCGCCGAGGCGGAATCGAGTCTGCTATCGTCCCCCTTGGACGAAACCCGAGGGCTCCTGGAACGCGCCCTCTCGCGCATCGGTAATCTGCGCAAGTTGCTGGAACAAGCCGACTCCAGTATGAATTTCTCCAAGTTCATCCTGGTCTCGGCAGGGATGGCCAGTGCCGGGGCCGCCGCCTGCCTGCTACTCCCCGCGATTCCGAATGTCCTGGCGCCGATCGCCGCCCCGTTCTGCGGCATCCTGCCGTTGCTCTGGGTCTTGTACAAGAAACGATCGCGACTCAAGAAGTTCGGCCGGCAGATGCCCGAAGCCCTGGAATTGATCAGCCGAGCATTGCGAGCCGGACATAGCCTGGCCAGCGGTATCAACCTGGTCGCCGAAGAAATGTCCGATCCCATACGCAAGGAATTCCATCGGTGCTATGAATCCCAGAACCTCGGCGTACCCTTGGAAGACGCGTTGGAAGACATGAGCGATCGTATCCCCAACCTCGACCTGCGGTTCTTTGTGACCGCCATCGTCCTGCAACGACAAACGGGTGGCGATCTGGCTGAAATTCTCGATAAAATCGGTTCACTGATTCGTGAACGATTCAAGATCTGGGGACAAATCCAAGCTCTGACAGGCGAAGGTCGACTGTCAGGGATCGTGTTGCTGGCGTTGCCGCCAGCTTTGTTCCTGGCCATGTACTACTTGAACCCCGACTATTGCGCGGTTCTGTTCACCGACCCCATGGGCCACAAGATGCTGGCTGGCGCCGTCGTCATGCAGATCGTTGGCGCCCTGGTGATCAAGAAGATTATTAGCATCAAGGTCTGATTTCCGCACCTTCGCGAAAGAGAGCGGCCTGACCGTCGAACTTGCCAACGAATCAAGAGTACCTTACCCATGTCCATCATGCTGATTGCCTTCTCCGGCTCGTCGTTACTCCTGCCCATCCTGGCGTTTGCCCTGTTTGGATCCGCCGCCTGGTTGCTGATGGATATGTTGTCACCACGCGAGTCGGCCGCCGAACAGCGATTGGATGAATTCAAAGATCCGAATCTGCGCCGCCGAAAAGAGGCGGAGGAGAGCAAGCGAGGCCTGTCGGCCGGAAATATCACACGCGTGCTCCAAAAAGCCTCCCCCACGCTCGCCAAACCACTCCAACCGAAGAACGAGAGTGAGGTCGGCAAACTCAAACTACGTCTGGCTCAGGCGGGATTCCGCAGTGAAGCGGCACCGTCCCTGTTCTTGAGTATGAAATTCGCCATGCTCATCGCCGGACTCTTTGTCGGCGGAGGAGTCGTGATCCTGATGGCTCATCTCAACGGATCACCCATCCTCGGTCACAAGAATTTGTTCAAGTGCATCTTCATCGCCGGCACGATGTTTTATCTGCCGGAACTCACGCTGATGTGGCTGACAAGATGCCGCAAAGAACGCATCTTCCTCGGCCTCCCCGACGCCCTCGACCTGCTCGTCGTGTGTGTCGAAGCCGGCCTTGGTCTCGATCAGGCCATGCGCCGGGTGGCCGATGAAATGCATAAGTCGTACCCCGTCATCGCGCAAGAATTCGGGCTCTGTAACATGCATTTGCAGATGGGGCGCGGACGAGCCCAGGTGCTGCAAGATCTGGGACAACGCAGTGGTGTCGATGACTTGCGGTCCCTGGCATCCATCTTGATTCAAGCCGATAAGTTCGGCTCCAGTATCGCCCAAGCCCTGCGTGTGCAAAGCGACTCAATGCGCACGCGACGCCGGCAGATCGCCGAGGAAAAGGCCGCCAAGACGGCCGTCAAACTGATCTTCCCGCTCGTCCTCTTTATCTTCCCCGGCATCTTCGTCGTGTTGGTCGGCCCCGCCGCCATCACCATGGTCCGCGAAATGTTCCCCGCCATGGCCGGTAAGTAGTCGACCGCCGTCTCGGCACGTGAGGATACCCCGAAGCGGGGATGCCGCGGGCACAAAGACCAGCTGGTCCGCGCCGCCGCCGCGCCTCGACAGGGCCCGCGCCCCGGGGCGAACATCCACGACGATGAACAGCGCGTCCACAATCCACTACTCCTTAAGATACGCATGCTGGGCAATCTATGCGGGCAACACTACCGAGTCCCTCAGTTCCACCGGCTGCTCGACCGATAACTGGTTGAAGAGGAAGCACTGCCTCGCGCACGCTTGTGGGAAAAGCGATCCGCGTGGGGTGGGACTGAATGCGTGGACGCGGTCCTCCAGGATCGCGATTCTGGTAAGCACTTCATGCTCGTGGGCGAAACGAGCAATATCGCGTCACCGGCAAGGGACGCAGCGCGGGGGACAGGAACATGCGACGTATTGTGCTGATAGTTGGGTTAGCGCTGACACTTTCGCTGCACGGCGGCACGGCATCGGCCGACTGGCACATGGTGAAGGCAAAATGGAACTGCTTCTGGGATCGTGTGCACCTTGATTGGCACCGCAACAACGCTTGGCCAGAGCCCTTCACTCAGGTGGACCGGCAGACTGTGCGGATGCCCATCGAGATCATGACCGACAAGGGATGGCAACTGCAGAATACGATTCCCAGCGAGCTGTTCGACCTGGAAACACAGGAGTTAACGCGTGCCGGTGAACTGAAGGTACAGTGGATTCTCACCCAGATGGTGCCCCGCCGCCGCACGGTCTTTGTCCTCCGCGGCAAGACGCCTGAGATCACCGAAACACGGCTCAAATCGGTCGAGAAGGCCGCTGTGGAGGTCGTCGGCGACTCGGCTACCAACATGATTGCCGTTACGGACGTGGTTCCCCGGAGCGGATCCGGCGCCTACTACGAACGTGTCAGCACCGGCTACGAATCCTCGATTCCGCCGCCACGACTCCCTGAGATGGCCGACAGCAGCGGCGAAGGCGGCAACTAGCTCGGTTTGACGGCTTTGCTTGTTTGACCTTCAGTGGCTGGCGCGGGATGGCCGATCTTAAAACTGAAGATACGCGGAATTGTCATCGGATGGCGCGGGGGGCGACAGCGGATGTCTCAATTGCCCTGCCGTGTCCAATCTACGCTCAAGGAGGTGCGGGGTGGACATGCGGCGATTTCTAGTCTTGGGATTGGTGACGTGTGCGATTCCCCTGGCGGGCTGTACTTCGAAGTCCGCCACGAACCAACTGCAACCGGGTGGGGGACCTGCCTTGGGCAAGTCTTCCACTGCGGCTCCCTTCAACGACCCCAGATACCAGAATCTGGTCCGTGAAGTCGAACAGAACAAGCAAACGTCCGCGTGGTCGGGCGAGCCGGAATCAACCACGCACAAGATCGGCTCGGCCGTCAAGAAGGCCTCCTCGTCCGTCGCCAGTGCGCTGACCTTGAAACCCAAGGTCGACAAGGCTCCCGACGCCGTGTCGCTCAGTAGCATGCCTGACAAGATCAACGTCGACGTCTATTATCAGGCGGCACGACTGGCCGATAGCAGCGGCAATGCGGAAATGGCGATCAAGCAGTACAAACGTGCGCTGCAGGAAGACGCCAATCACATTCCGACCCTACTGAGTCTGGCGCGCCTCTACGATCGTCGTGACAACTTCAAAGAGGCCGACCAACTGTATCGCCGAGCCATCAAGGCCGAGCCTGACAACGCCATGGCTCTACAATGACCTCGGCCTGTGCCTGGCTCGCAATAATGATGCGGAAGAGTCGCTCTCAGCGTTGCGACAGGCCGTGAAACTGGAGCCAAAACGCAAGCTCTATCGCAACAACCTGGCCACGGTGCTGGTCGACATGGGTCGCACCGACGAAGCCTGGGCGGAACTCAGTAGCGCTCACCCCTCGCCGGTCGCGCATTACAACTTGGGCTACTTGCTCTACCAGAAAGGTGACAAAGGGGAGGCGAGTCGACAGTTCACGTTGGCTTATGAAGCCGACAAGTCACTCACAATGGCTCACGATATGCTGGCACAACTGGATGGGGAAACCAGGCCGCAAGCCGTCCCATCGGAGAAGGTGCGGTACCGCGTCGACGACATGCTGGCGGCGGCACCCCGAGTTCCGCAGAGCGGCAGCACGCGGGCCACTCCCGTCGCCCTGGTGCTCTCGCCCAGCGAACTGCGACGGATCCCTCCCACCGAAACAAACGGACAGAAACCGTCCGTCAGGCCGCCCACCGTCCGTTTGCACGAACCCGTGCCGATTGGCACCGACGGCCAGGTGGAACCGTCCTCCGCACCCGGCACGGTCACACCGCGCAGCAGCGGCATGCACGTGCCCGTCCCCACCAACTCGGGCAGCATCGTGCACGGAGATGATGAGAGCGATCTCCCCACACCGCAACTGCTCCAGGAAGTCGCTCAGCACTGAACCGACCAACCGCCTCGGCGAGCACGCCAGTGCCCGCCCGGCGTGAGGCACCGCGGCAACCCCGTGCACAGCCCAACTGGCTTCTCTTAGCGCTCGCGCGATGCGGCGACCCGTTGCGACGGCGCTCCCGTCGCCGTTTCCCCCACCTCGGGTGAAGACCGATCGCATTCACCCTGTGGCGGCGCAATCCGGCCATCAGAGCAGTCTGTTTGACCATTTCACCTGACCGGAACCGCGACGGCAGGTCTTGATGTTGCGCTGTTTGGTCACGAATAGTCGTCTTGTGGTGGAATTCCCGACGCCGAAGGCGTTTCAAACAGCGCAACTTCCAAAGCGGCGGGCTCACCAGCGCGATCGGCCTGAGAGTTGCCCGCCTGCCTGCTTTTCACGCGATTTGGGCTGACCTAGAATGGACCCGCCTGAGGTGCCAACCGCGACACTCGCCGCTCGCGTTGCCGGCTTCCCGCATCAGAGTCCATCGCAGCAAGGAGAGAACTGTGGGTATTGATACGAAAACGTATGTCGCGTTGAGCGTGGTGATGTTTCTGGAGTACGCCATCTGGGGCGCCTGGGCGCCGGTCCTGGCAGCCCGCCTGTTGGGCCCGCTCAAGATGACCGGCAAACAAACCGGCTGGATCTACGCCACGTTGCCCTTGGCCTGCATTTTTTCACCGTTGATCGCCGGCTGGATCGGTGATCAATATGTCAGCAACAAGTGGCTTCTCATCGCCGCACATGCCATAGGCGCGATCCTCTTGTTTCTGGCTGCCAAACAGACTCAGTTCAAGCCGCTATTGATCATTATGCTGCTGTACTCGCTTTGCTTCGCCGCCACCATGCCATTGGTCAACGCGGTGCTATTTGCGGGAACCGCCAACATCGCTGACGCTGCGGTCAAGATTGCCACGCAGACCAAGGTCTTTATCTGGGCGCCCGTGGCCTGGGCACTGATCGGCTGGATTCTGACCGGCTGGCGGATTTCCCGCAAGGAGCAAGGGGACGGGTCAGATTGCCTCTATTTCGCAGCCGGCCTGTCCGTGCTCATGGTTCTGGGATGTTTCCTGCTGACCGCCGTGCAGCCCGAAGGCAAGGGGCTTCCGATCGCCGATACGCTGAAGAATCTCGGCGACATGAATTTCCTGCTGTTTATCATCGTCAGCATGTTCGTCGCCGGCCTGATGCAGTTCTACTTTCTCGGCTCGGCACAGTTCATGCAAGACAGCGGCATATCCAGCAAGCATGTCCCGGCTTCCATGGCGCTGGCCCAAATCGCGCAGGCCGTTGCCACCTTCTTCCTGCTGGGCTACTTCCTGACCGACATCGGATTCAAATGGACGTTGGTGATCGGCGCTGGCTGTTGGGTCCTGCTCTACGCGATTTACGTGATCGGCAAGCCTCAAGCTCTGATCATTGTCGCGCAGCCGCTGCATGGCTTGGCATACGTCTTTTTCATCATTGTGGGGCAAGTCTTTGCCGAGAGCGTGGCGGGCGCGGAAAACCGCACCACCATGCAGGCCCTGATGTTCGTCGCGACCACTGGCATTGGCCTCTTTTTCGGAACCCAGTTTGCCGGCATCGTCATGGATAAGAACTCGGTCAACGGAAAGTTTCAGTGGTCCAAGATCTGGGTGTTGCCCGGCGCGATCACATTGGCGGGCCTCTTGTTGCTGGCCGCCGCCTTCCACGATCCGCCGGCCAAACCGGACGCTCCAGCCCAGGCCGCCGAAACGATTGTGCTCGACACGCCAGCTCCGTAGTGCCCGACACGGCACCTGGGACCGGCGCGCGGCTGTCGCTATTTCTTGCGTCCCGCAGCGTGAACTCGGTTCACGCTGCGGAGACCGCGGGAAACGCGTGCGCGGGTACCATCGGGGCGGTGCCACACTCACTCTTCCTCCACCAGCAACTTTTTGGCTTCGGCTTGCAGCATGCTGATGGTGCCGTCGACAGCTGTTCCCTCGGTTTGCTTCCTCAGCTGATCGTAGTAGCTGCGAGCTTTTTCCTTGTCGTCGAGTTGAGCAAATGTGAGCGTCAAGTACCACCAGGTAATGGAGGATTTGGGTTCGGTACCACGACTCAAAGCGGCACGCTTCTCCAACGCTTTGCGGGCCTCTTCGTAGCGCCCCAAGCGATAGAGCGAGACTCCCAAGCCCAAAAACCGCCACTCGTCGCATAGCGTGCGTTCCGCGGTGATCAGCTCGGCGTGACCCACCGCTTCTTGAAAGGCCGTTGTGGCCTTCTCTGCCTCCCCGTTCTCTAATCTTGCGTGCCCGAGCAGCATCAGAATGCCGACCAATCCGGCGCGCACTTCGTCGACCTCAGGGTCTTTTTCCGCACACACTTTTGCAAGACGGACTGACTGCTCCAGGCACTCAATGGCTTGGTCATACTCTTTCTTTGCCAGATGTGCCATCCCACGATTTCGCAGTTCAAAAACCTCACGGCTCTGGTCGATTCCTAGTGATTGCGATAACAGTCTGCGCCAATCGATAGCTGCCTTCTTGATTTCCTTCGTTGCTTCGCGGTAGTCTCCAGCGGCGAACAGCGACCTCGCGAGTTGAAAACGACTGCCTGAGAGCGACTCATGCAAACCCAGGAGATCCTGGTTCTGTGTGGCGATTGTCGCGTCGATTTCTTGGGCTTTCTGGGCATGTTGGACCGATTCCTGGCCTCGTCCCATTTTGAGCAGCAGTTCCGATACATGGCGGTGGAGATTGGCGAGATTTCTTTGAAACGTGAGATTGTCGGGCCTTTGTTTCGTAACCGTCGTCAGGTGTGCCAGACCTTTGTTGTAGTAATCAAGCGCCTCGTCGTGCTTGCTGGTCAGCGAGAAAAGCGCACCGTACTGGCCATACGCCATCGCCAGGTTATGCAGGACCTGCATGTCTTGTGGGTCGTCCTTCACCACTTGCTCAGCATGCTTGATAGCAGCCCGAAGGTGTGTGTCCGTTTTTGCGTAGTCTTGGGCGTCGAGCATGATATCGGCGAGATCCAGGTGAGTGCAGGACAGTTCCCCGCGATATGGCACGCTCGTTGGATGCTGTTCGACCAGCAACCGCCACTCATCGAGCGCTTTGTACAGCCAGGCGAGACCTTCCTCGGGCTCGTCCGTGTAGCAGATCCACCTGCCGAGCGTCCGGTACAGGAGTGCCATTTCACCTCGATACCAATCGGACTCGGGAAAGTCGCGGACCACGCCCTGCTGAATGTCGATGGCTTTGCGCAGTTCCGCAATGGCAGCTGAGTGACTGCCCAATCGAAGCAATATCCTGGTGCACAACCGATGACTGGTGGCCAAGTGGTTACGATAATCCCCGACATCGGGATACTGCCGCGCGAGATCGCCAAACTCCTTCACAGCCTGGTCGGCCAGTTGTCGCGCCTCTTTGTGCTGACCTTGCTCGAACAGCATGGTTGCATAGCACGCCTGGAGACCCGCCAACTGCATCACGTATTTGCGGACGCGCGGGTGCTGACCGACAAGTTCCTCCTCGATCTTAATCGCTTGGGAAAACAAGGCGGACGCCTTGCCACTTTCGCCCGTTTCGGACAATGTATTCGCATGCTGGCCGCACACCGACGCCAGCAAGTAACGATAGTCGGGGACCTGCGGAACCTCTTGGACCAATTCTTCGAGCAGCGACTCGGCCGCGGCAAGCTGCCCAAACGCCTCGTCGCGCCGGCCCCGCATCACCAGTATATCCGTGAGACCGCGAACGGCCTCCACCATCCCACTGACCGGAGCCACATTCTCCGGATCGTCCTGGAGAACACGCTGGTAATGTGCGACCGATTCCTCGAAACTGCTGATCGCGTCGTCGTACTTGCTGAGACTCACCAGACTGTCGGCGAGCCCGGCATGAGCATGCGCAAGGTTCGCGCGATACCTGGAAACGAGTGGATTCTGATCCACCAACGTGGTGTGAATGGCGATGGCTTTCTGATGCTGGTCAGCCGATTCCTGACGCTCGCTACCTTCGGCCAGAGCCGCGCCGAGGTCGTTGAGCACTTCCCCCAGAAGGCTCCGGTACGCAAGGTTCTTGGGTTGCTCGGTCACCAGCGCGGATCGAATAGCCAACGCACGCTTGAGCTGCACCGCAGCCGCCTCGTTCTGGCCGATGGTGCTGTGCGTGGCGGCCAGGGCCTGGCAGATGGAAGCGGTCTGCGATGCGCCCTTCCGCGCTCAAGTCGCGTTGCGCTGTTGAGTCCACGATCGCGAGCGCCTTTTGGTAGCACTCGATCGCCTTGTCATGCTGAGCCAATTGATCGCACGACTTGCCCTGTTGGTACCAACTCCGCGCTAGCAGTAAGCGGAATCCCTGTTGTTGTGGCTGACGCTCGACAAGCTTTTCCGCGATCCCCTGGGCCGTGCGATACGCGTCGATCGCGTCGGTCTGTTTGCCTAACTGATCGAGCGCCACACCCATGTCGATGTGAAAACTGCGCCAATCCCTGCTGGCACTCGGCAACCTGCCCATCCTCAGCGACTGCATCCTGACCCGCTGTGATCTGAGCCACCACGGCCTGTTGCAGCTCGATGGCATGGCGGTAACTTGCCAGAGCTTCCTCCACCGAGCCGATATGTTGCGTGATACGACCGATCCGCCAATGAGCCTTGGCCAAGTCATATCGTAAAATGGGGTCATCTTTCCGCTCGGAAATGAACTGTTGATAGTATTTCAATGCCAGTTCCAGCAGATCCTTGCGCAGCGGTTGTAGTGACGGGGCATCGAGCAACTGGTTTTCGCTGACTGCCGTCAAGTACTGATCGACGGCGTCGCGAGCACGCCGGTAGTTCTCATCGGCCAGTTGCTTCTGCCGCTGCGCCTCGTCACGCTGCTTTCGAGCTTCCTCGGCTTGAGCCGCTTCGTTGGCAGCGGCCGTCTGGGCCTCTTTCTTCTGTTGAGCGATCAGCACGTTGCTGACCGCCAGACCGATGGTCGTGAGGACCAAGATCACGGCGGCAGATCGGACCAGCGGTTTATGACGTCGGGACCACTTGGCCAGCCGCTGCGCCAGGCTGGGCGGCTTGGCTTTGATCGGCAGGTCGTCGAGAAAGGCACGCAGATCGTCGGCCAGTTCCTGGGCTGTGCCATAACGTTCGCTGGGCTGCTTGGAGATCGACTTCAAGACGATCGTCTCCAGCTCGGGCGGGATGCTGCGATCGAGCCGGCGCGGTGGGACCGGGTCCTCGGTGGCGATGTCAGCCAGTAGACGCTCGCGATTGTCGCCTGGGAAAGCAGGTTGCAGTGTGAGTAGTTCGTAAAGCGTGACGCCCAGCGAGTAGATATCAGCACGTTGATCAACGACCGTCGACTGGCCCGTTGTATTCTCCGGCGCCATGTAACGCGCGGTGCCCAGTAAGTCGCCTGACACCGTGACGCCGACATCCCCTTCGATCCGAGCCAGGCCGAAATCCGTGATCCAGAGCTTGCCGTCACGGTCGAGCATCAGGTTGGCCGGCTTGATGTCGCGGTGCAACACGCCGTTAGCGTGTGCGTGCTCCAGTGCCTCGGCCGCCTGCACGCCCAAACGGGCTACACTTTGGTAGAACTGTCGACTGCGGCCCGAGCGGTTGGTCGAGATGCCTGCTTGCGGCTGCGATTGCGTATCTTGCTCGGTCGCTGGTGGAGCTTTGACGGGGGCGGCGGCGGTGGGCGTGTCCTGGTCGTGAGGTGCCTCGCCAGCGCCTGAAACCGCTCACGCCCGGCTGCGCAAACCCGCACCGTCGCTGGCAATGTCGTCAATCTCCCGATCAGCGTCCGCCGCTCGCAATTGCTCGATCACGCGTGCCAGGCTCTGGCCTTCGATCAGTTGCATGACGAAGAAGTGCACCCCACGCTCGCAACCAACCATTTGCACGGGCACGATGTTGGGGTGGTTCAAAGTGGCTGCGGCCCGAGCTTCGTTTTTGAACCGCGTGAGCTGCCGCTGGTCCAACATGGCGGCAAAGGGGAGGACTTTCAAAGCCACCGTGCGGCCCAACGATAACTGCTCCGCCTCATACACGACGCCCATCGCACCGCGTCCCAGTTCACGCACGATACGATAGTCGCCCAGCGCCCAGAGCGGTTGGATTCGCCCTGCGTCCGGGGCGGGAATCGCGTCCTGATCCTGGGGCCGAGCACTGCTGAGAAACTCTAATCCCGGCAATGCCGTGCGCAGCTCGTCCACGATGTCGGGATAGCGGCTCAGGAATTCTTCCACATCCGGTTGACCACCGGCATTGAGTTGCTCAAGGTACCACTCCATCGCCTCAGCCAGCTGCAGATCGCCCCCGTCGCTCGGTATATCTCGCGGTGTGTCGCTCATTGGTGCGTCGTCTCCGAGTGATCTCGCTGCCACGGTGTGCTGAAACGATCTTTGCTATCTCCAACGATCAAGCAAGATGAATTCGCTTTCCAAACAGTCGTCACTCAATGCACGCAGTGCTCAGTTGGTACCAACATCCCATTGGAAGTGGAGGACTTCTCGCCACTTCACACTGCTCAAGTCAAGTGTCTTGGTTTCGATCAACCTCGTTATAGCACAACGGTCGCACAACTGGAGAATTCGTTTCGTTCAACAGTGGCACGGGGAACCGCAGATTCGCCAAAATAAGGGTTCCCTCAAATCCCACTAAACCGCCGACGAACCGGACAGCTGTCTCAATGCTTCGGACAACTTCACAAAGGCGCGAGCCCACAGGCCGCGGACACTGTCGAGTGAACGACCCATGCGGGCAGCGACTTCGGTGAACGGGTGGTCTTCCAGGCTGCGCAGCAGGATGACTTCACGATGATCGGGCGAGAGACGCGCGAGGGCATCGGCCAACAGCACGCCCCGTTCGCGTCGCATAGTGTTTTCGCTCGGTGACGGATCGGCGGCCATGAAGGCCTGGTTGAGCGTTTGCGAGGACTGGTCGACCATAGCGCGCAGCGACTGTTCACGCCGTAGATTTCGGCCGGCGGTATCCAGAAACCTCCTCCGCTGGGTTGCCAGGCGTTTGACGAAAATCGCCTTGAGCCACTGCAGAAACTCTCCTTCGCTGGCCCCAATGAATTTGGGGAAGCTGCGCTGGGCGTGCAGGAACGTCTCTTGCACCACATCGGACGGATCGATTTTCGCGCGCAGTTCGGGGTTCAGCCCCAGGCGCGCGAGCAGCGCGATGTAGTTGCGGTATCGCGCGAACAGCTCGCCCAGCGCGGCGTCTTCACCTTGCTTGGCCTGTTGGATCAAACGGGTGGCGTCCGACCGGTCCGCATCGTTCATGAGGCGCTTCCCCCTATGTGGTAAGTCGCCAAAGTCCTCGCCAATGCGCCGATGAAAACCTCGCCGCCGACGGTAAATTCCGAGATACGCTCCAGTAAGTATATCCGTAGCTGAGCCGTAGCTGAGCCGTAGCTGAGCCCGCCAGGGCTCAGCAGCAGCTCAATCCGCATTCCACTCCCCCCGATGCCTCCGTAGCGACGTCCGTAGCTGAGCCCGCCAGGGCTCAGCAGCAGCTGCAATCCGCTATCCCACTCCACTCGGATGCCTGGGCGGCGTAGCGACGTCCGTAGCTGAGCCCGCCAGGGCTCAGCAGCAGCGCAATTCGCTATCCCCACAAATCGGAAGCCTGGGCGGCTTCCGCGACGTCTAGCTGAGCCCGCCAGGGCTCAGCAGCAGCTCAATCCGATTCCACTCCCCCCGATGCCTCCGTAGCGACGTCCGTAGCTGAGCCCGCCAGGGCTCAGCAGCAGCGCCGACCAGCCACCATCCGCACCCTCCTCGCGCCCTCCACCGTCAGGCTTGCCCCGATAGCGAAGCTAACTGACCAGCTACAACGCCTCTTCTCCCGAACCCCTTCGATCACCACTGTCCTTCGCCGAGCGTGGGGACCGGCCCTCCAGGGAATCCCCCCATCCCAAACCGAACGAGGGACGCCAATCACCCCTTGGCCTGGAGGCTCCGGCAGTAGACTCAAAAACATTTAGCGATTCTTCCGGATTTACCGACCATTTCGGCCTCGCATCGCAACTTTCCAAATAGGCAGCATGAGAGTGCCTTGCGTTGTCGGCCGAACCCGGCTGGTTGGCCGACGGCTCAAGGAGCCCTAACGACTGGGACGCAAACAACTTCCGTCAATTCAGGAACCGTTGCCATGTCGGCACCGCAACCGCTCCACCCATCCAGCCCTAAATCGCGTCGCGCCCGCCGCGGTAACGCGGATTCGCGGCACCGCAAGTGCTTTTTCAAGACATTGGAAGTCCGGCGGATGCTCACGGGCACCATCTCCGGGACCGTCTTCGAGGACCTCAACGGTGACGGAATCCAAGATCCCGGTGAGCCGGGGATCGTTGGTCTCGGTGACAAATTCATAGCTGGCTCCGCATTCAAGACCATCGGGGATCGGTGTTGGCTTCACCGTTGCTGCTGCCCGAGACCCGGCTGAATGTGACGCACCGTGACCTGGTCGATCATACGCTGCTGGTGAGCGACCTGGACAGCGACGCCGGCGCGGACATCGACTTGCTGCTGCCCTTGGTCGCGACGGACTATGTGGATCGACCTCCAAGCGCTCCCGCAGCAACGGAGGCCCGCGTACTGAACGACATCGTCGAGGAGGCAGCGGAGCTGTTGGAAGAGGAGTTACTCGAACTGCTGGCTAAGGGATAACGGCCTGTGACTCAAGTCCAGGTGCGACTGATGAACACTAACTGAGAGGTAATGAACCATGAGACGATTGATCGCGGTGTTGATGTTATTCTTGCTGGCAGGGGTTTCTAACGCGGATGTGTTTAACATGGGTTCGGGCTTGACGAGCCTCGATTTCGTCACCGTGGGCAACGCGGGCAACGCCGACCGACGACCACGGGCTACGGCGCGCGTGGACCACGTCTACGAGATCGGCAAGTACGAGGTGACGGCCGGGCAGTACACGGAGTTCCTCAACGCCGTGGCGGCGACCGACACGTACGGGCTGTACAACACGAACATGTGGTCGAACGACTACGGCTGCAAGATCCAGCGGACCGGCTCGTCGGGCAGCTACACGTACAGCGTGGCGGCCGACTGGGCGAACCGCCCGGTGAACTATCGTGATCTTGGGGCGACGCGGCGCGGTTCGCCAACTGGCTGCACAACGGCCAGCCGACCGGCGCACAGGACCTGAGCACCACCGAGGACGGGGCGTACTACCTCAACGGCGCGATCAACCAGCGCGGCGCTGATGGCCGTGACGCGCAAGGCGGATGCCAAGTACTGGATCCCCACGGAGGACGAGTGGTACAAGGCGGCGTATCACAAGAACGACGGCGTGACGGGCAACTACTTCGACTACCCGACCAGCAGCGACAGCGCGCCGAGCAACGATCTGATCGACCCGACCCGGGCAACAACGCGAACTTCTGACGGACGGATACCGGCTACACGATCGGCAGTCCGTACTACACGACCGAGGTGGGCGAGTTCGAGAACTCCGACAGCCCCTACGGCACGTTCGACCAGGGCGGCAACGTCTGGGAGTGGAACGAGCACGGTGATCGGTTCGTCTCGTGGTTTGCGGGGCGGCGGTTGGGGCAGCGCATTCCGCCACCTTGCTGGCCTCCGCCCGCACACGGCAGCTACCCGACGAACGAGCAGCGGCACACGTCGGTTTCCGCGTGGCAAGTGTTCCTGAGCCCGGTAGCATCACGTTGATGTTATGCGGTGCGTTGGCCGGTTTGCTGTGGTGGAGGAAACGGAAGACTTAAGCCGCACAATCACTTCGTTCTGATTACTCACAGCCCCCGGCTCACCGCCCGGGAGTTCTTTTCGTCCACACTGCTCGAAGCACATGGCATTTGGCTCAACCACCACTCACTAGAGTTTCGGCGTTATCGGGTTTGGCGCAATCGCTGCCACACATGATTGCTTTCAGAATTTGGCGGGCGCAGGTTGGTGTTCGGCTAGGCTGGTGTGACGAAGGTGTGACTGAGTCCACTGACTGAGAGGTATGAGCCATGAGACGATTGATCGCTGTCTTGATAGTGTTCTTGCTCGCAGGAGTTTCCAAAGCGGATGTGTTCAATCTGGGTGCCGGCCTGACGAGCCTCGACTTCGTCACCGTGGGTAACGCGGGTAACGCGGCCGACGACAGTACGGGCTATGGCGTGGTGGACAACGTCTATGCGATCGGCAAGTACGAAGTCACTGCCGGTCAATACACCGAGTTTCTCAACAATGTGGCGGCGACCGACACTTACGGGTTGTACAACACGAACATGTGGTCGGACGCTAAGGGCTGCAAGATCCAGCAGAGCGGACCATCGGGCAGTTACACTTACAGTGTCGCGGCCGACCGCGCAAACCGACCCGTGAACTTTGTGAGCTTTTGGGATGCGACTCGTTTTGGCAACTGGCTGCATAACGGTCGGGGCAGCGGCGACACTGAGAGTGGCGCGTACGTCAACATCGGCAATCAGAGTACGTTCGCGCGGCAAGCGGACGCCATGTATTGGATCCCGTCGGAAAACGAGTGGTACAAAGCGGCCTATCACATGAACGACGGTGTGACGGGCAACTACTTCGATTTCCCCACAAGCAGCGACACAATTGACAGTTCCATGGCGAATTATGGAAACTCCGTCAGTGACACCACAGACGTGGGAACGTACGCCAATGCGAGTCCCTATGGAACGTTTGATCAGGGCGGGAATGTCTGGGAATGGAACGAGACGGCGATCACGAGTTCAACGCGAGGTTTGCGGGGCGGCTATTTTGGCAGCAGCAGTTCCAGCTTCTTGCAGACGTCGACCCGCGGCGGCGCTGACCCTACGGGCGAGTACAACTACCGTGGTTTCCGCGTGGCAAGTGTTCCTGAGCCAGCTGAGCATCACGCTGATGTTATGCGCTGCGTTGGCTGGTTTGCTGTGGTGGAGGAAACGGAAGACCTAAGCCGCATAATCACCTCGTTCTGATTGCTTGCAGCCCCAGGCTCACCAGCTGGGGTTTGCATGTGCCTCTGCGATGTTGCCGTTGGGAGCGTATCGACGACTGAGCATCGCGATGACGGTCCCGTTCAACGCCTGGCACAACCGCCCGACTGCCGAACAGCACG
This sequence comes from uncultured Planctomycetota bacterium, assembly GCA_963700515.1. Taxonomy (GTDB): domain Bacteria; phylum Planctomycetota; class Planctomycetia; order Pirellulales; family Pirellulaceae; genus JAJRVM01. The sequence continues at coordinate 104,477 of CAVOXY010000025.1, forward strand.
TAGCACGCTGAATCATTGCACGAAATGTCGGTTGCTGCCACCACGTCGCACTAACTTCCGAATCCGTCGTCCCATCGTTACACCAACGTCCCTTCGCCGTAATTGCCAACGGAACACAGGTGTACCACTGTGTGCCGACACGATCTCTGCAATCATCACTGATTCAACACCACAGACTTCGCCTCCACCACACCGCCGCACGATGCACGCAGTGTGCAGCTGGTACCAACCTCCCAATCGAAATAGAACACGTCCTCCGCTACACACTGCTCAAGTCGTGTTTCTTGACTTCAGTGGACCTCGGCATTGGGCAACCGCCTGACAACTGGAGCGATATTCGGATTGAGCAGTGGCACAGCTTGTCGCCTTGCTAGGGCACTACTCTGATTGCAGCCAGCGCCCGAGCAACGGCTCATGCGCCAGTTCTGCGCGTGAGAAGACCTCGTTGGCAAGCAACTGAGCTGTCAAGTTCTGCCCAATTTCGAACAGCCTCTCTGTCGTTCGTCGTTGCGCCACGACAGCATTTTCACTTTCCGTCGAGACCTTCTCCGACGCCAGAGCGTCAATGACTCCCCCCATCATTGTGATGACGGTTAGCGATAGACGACCATCCTGAGCACTGCTTTCCGAGAGTGACGGCAACAGTGCCTCCAGCGGGTCCAGATTCCCATCCAAGGCGGTGAACAGAGCATCCCCAAAGCTTGCCAGGGCAGATTGCGATTGCAACGGTCCTCGGAACTTTTCGCGTAACGACAGCCAGCGCTGAGCAACGGACACATATTCGCTTTTGATCCTGGGATAGTCGCCGCTGCATAGAAGGACGTAATTAATTTCGGTTTGCGTGTTTGCCAGGTCAATCTCAATGGAAAATTCCTCGGGGAACCGCGTTTGAATCTGTTGCTGCAGTTCGCGGGCCCGTTGAAAGTGCCTGGCGGCTTCTTCATAGGCATGAAAGAACGTTAAAGTGCGTCCCATGTTGTACCACGTTCCAGCCACGTCACGATGCGGGCTGACTCGGTCGGGAGCGGCTTCCACAAGCAGTTGTTGGATCGTTAGCGCCTCACGAAACCCCTCCAATGCCTTCTCCAGATTCTCACAATCTCGCTGCACGAGGGCTTTACCGTTGGAGATCATGGCCAACAGTGACTGCTGTCCCTTAGAGAGTTGCGTGACTTGTTCCTGGCGGGTCACACCCGGTGTATCTGGCAGTATGACTGATTCGGCATTTTCATAAAGTCCGAGTGCCTCCTGCAAGCCGTCCCTTCGTTGCTCGCGGACCACGGTTTCCCGCATCAGCAGCTGATGCAGTGTGAAGGCATGAAGATCCAATGTTTCGGCATAGGTTTGCCTGTAGGCGATAACAGAAGGATTGTCACGATTGAGCGAGGCGAGATGCCTCTCCGCTTCTTCAAACAAGCCAATAGCCTTCTCCGGTTCGTCCTGAGACCAGTGCCAGCCAGCGCCCTTCAGCACGACGGCGAGAGAATAGATGTTGCTCAGCGTCGAGGGAAACTTCTCCACGAGCTGTCGGCGTTGTTCTACCGCCTGGTCCAGGTACTCCGCGGCTTCTCGACGAGGCGAAATCTCGGCTAGTTCCTCCAACGCGTCGGCATCCAGGCTGGTAGCATAGCCTTTGAGATCGTCTTCCAAGTATGGCTTCACAACACTTCGCACTCGAGCAAAGTACTTGTTCGCGTCGGACAATTGACCTCGCGCTGTTTCCAAACGCCCTAGTTCGTACAGCACGTGCGCATTGAGCATGCCGATTTCCGGCGAACTCAGGAAGGTCGACGTCTGTTCGACCAAATCGAGGGCTTCGGCGAGAATATCTATGGCCGACTGCACATCACCGGTGTAGCTGGACACGCGCGCCAGATTCACATAGATGCCAATCACAATGCTGGCCTGAGTGGCCGTGCTATCTTCGTCCAGCTCGACGTCCTCAACCGCTCGCTTGACGTCGACGAGCAATTCGTGTGCGCGCTGCCGCTGGCCCAGCCGATTAAGCATCCATGCGTAGCGTGACTTAGCGTCGGCGATCAGGAGAAGTGAGTCACTGCTTTTCTCGTCAGCGAGCAGGTTTTCGTAGTAATTTGATGCCCTGTCGAGGAGTTTCAGCCTCAGCGGCTGCAGGCCGGGCGAATCGAGCAGCTCTTCCTCGCTGACCGTCACAAAGAAACCATCGATGGCATCCAACGCCTGGCGTCGATTTTCCACCGCCCGCATTTCGTTCGTGCGGGCCACGGTGGCCGATTCTTCCGCCTCCAGTCGCGAGCTGTTGGCATCGACTGCAAACCAGGCAATGCCTGCAATTCCCAACAGCGACAGCGCGACGATCGCACTCATTGCCGACACGAGTCCACGGTTCTTCTTCACGAACTTGCGAGCCCGATAGGCCAACGAGGGTGGCCGCGCTTCCACCGGTTCGTTCTTCAAGTACCGATCGATATCGCGCGCGAACCCGTTCGCCGACTCATACCGACGATCGCGATCTTTGTCGAGCGCCTTCATCACAATCCAATCCAGATCGCCCAGCAATATCTGGGTCAAGCGTTTGGCGTCGGTGCGCCGCTGGGCCGTGACTGTCTCCAAGGCCTCCTTCTTGATGGTCGAAAGGCGACTGCTCGGCCGCTGTGAATCCTGTTCGCGCACCAGTTCCAGCACCTTCAAAGTCCCCTGGCCGCGCAGCACCTCGTTGGCCAGCGGAGTGCTGCCGGTCAGCAGCTCGTAAAGAACCACTCCCAACGCGTAAATGTCTGCCCGCGTGTCGATATCCAGCGTGTCGAGACTCGCCTGCTCAGGGCTCATGTATCTCAGCGTGCCCAGCACTTGCCCCATTTCGGTGAACATCGTCCTGTCCGTCAGCTTCTGAGATGGTTCCAGCACTTTCGCCAATCCGAAGTCAATGACTTTCGGCGATGGCTGACCGTTGTACTCCGCGACCAGAATGTTCGAAGGTTTCAAATCGCGGTGAATGATTCCTTTCTGATGGGCATGTTGTACGGCGTCGCAAATCTTGAGGAACAACTGCAATCGTTTTTCCAGGCTGAGTTTGTGGTGATCACAATAAACGGTTAGCGGCATCCCATCGACTAACTCCATGGCGAAATAGGGCTGGCCCAATTCGGTCGTGCCGGCATCGAGAATACGGGCAATTCCCGGGTGATCCATGATTGCCAACGCCTGCCTTTCAGCTTCGAAGCGTGCAATCACCTGCTTGGAGTCAAGTCCCGCCTTGATGATCTTCAGCGCCACGCGGCGGCGAACCGGTCGCTCCTGCTCGGCCAGATAGACCGAACCCATCCCTCCCTCGCCGATTGTCTTCAGCAGTCGGTAGTTGCCCATCTGCCGCAATGGGGCAGGCAGCGCCGGTGGTGTGGCCGGACCACGCACGGTCGAATCGCCGTCGGCCACATCGCTCGGTACGTCCGCCGCCGCAATCGTGTTGAACATGTCGGACGCTTCAAAGCATTCAGCGATGACCGTCGCATACTCGGGCAACTCGCGCGCATAGAGTTCTGCCTTCCGCTCAATCTCCGGCCGGTCGAGCGAACTGAACTCCACGTCGAGTAGCTGGCGTAGCAGGTGGGGGCGCCAATGCTCGTCAATACGCGTCAAATAGTCTTCCAGACCTGGCCCGCCCCCTATTTGCAGCTCTCGCTCAAAACTACCGCGGAGATGTTCCACGAGTGCTTCAATGTGATTTGGTCGCATAGTGGTCCAGAGTCCTGCGAGACAACGCGTCCGTGGTTTCTGTTGGGGAACAGTTTCTTTATAGGCGTGGAGCTTCGAGATTCTACTTGCGATGGTCCAGGGACTGCCAAAAAGGGCTCGCACCAGACTTAAGTGCTCAGTGTCCTGCTGGTGAGGCCGCAAAAACAGGCCATCTGACCGCCCCACAGCTTGCTGCCTGACGAGGGCGACTCGCATCCCGATTGCCTCGCCCATGAGCCAACCGTGCGCAGAGGCGTCCTTTCCGACCGGCTCAGTCTTCGTCTTGGGATGTCACACAGCCGGCGATTCCGGGTTCAAATCAGCGACCACCGGCATAGCCGGTGGTAGGAGGAAGGCCCTGACAAGGGGCCAGCGATCGGAGTATTGGAGGGGTGGAGCGTTGGAGGGGTGGAGTGTTGGAGGGGTGGAGGGGTGGTGAAACCTCCCGACGAACGAGACCTAACGTGGATCGACCGAATATATCTTCGTGCCAGTTACTCACTTCTCCACTACTCCCACACTCCACCACTCCAGAATCACGCAGGCAACGATCGAACCTTGTCAATTCTCACCAGCAGAGCTGGTGGATTAGCTCGGATTCAGCCCGTTGTGGGCGGGCGTGGCACCCCACATCCGCCAGCCATCGTCGGCAGCGTCCCCGGTCTCGAGAGAGTACAAGTTCCCCTTGCACGTCGGAATTAAGACCCGCCCGCCAGCCACGGCCGGCTGGAATTGAATCGGTTCTTCCACCGCCGCACGCCAGACGATGTCACCGGACTCGGCGTCCAAAGCCAACACTTCGCCGGCAAGGGTGCAGACAAACGCCTTGCCATTCACCATCGCCGGCGGCGTGATCATACTATCGAGCAGTTCGTCTTCTACTTTCGCGTCGTGCAGGTTGCGTTTCCACAGAACTGCGTTTGACTCTACGTCCACACAAAAGACCGCGTCTCCCATCGACGAGAAAAAACGCCCACCGGAAAGGAACGGTTTCGAGCCCTGATACGCCCACACGCTCGAAACGTGGCCGTGCCCGAGATTGCGCATGGCCTGGTGCATCTTCGCGCTACCCTTGAAGGCTGCAAAGCCTACGCCGGCATCGTAGGCGCTATGGGCTGCATACCGCGGCGAACGTGACTGCCGCTTGTCGTGGTCCAGATAGTCCGCCTGGCGGACTGTCTGCTCGTACACGTGCGTCCGGCCGTGCTTTGTACTCTCGCGTTTGGCACAATGCTCGGTCTGCTGCACACCGCTCGGCTCCGCGCCGGAACGCACTTCCCGGCGCTGGCTGAAATAACATTGACCGCCAGACGCGGCCGGGGAGGATGTCGCACTGGCCGCTTCTCGCCAAAGAAGTGCGCCAGTTTCCTGAGAGCAACAGTGGAGCGTGCCGTCGAGCGTCGTGAAGAACACCTCCTGGTCTGACAGTACGGGTGCCGTAATCACTTCACCGGCAATCCGTGTCCGCCAGACAGGTTGGCCGCTGCGAAGCTCGAAGCAAGCGAGGTAGTGCTCGCCGTCGCCTCGCGTATCCGGATGGGCCATGAACACGCGGCCATTCATAACCGCAGGCATGCTCATCAGCGGATCGCCCAGCCAACGTTTCCAAACGGATTTGCCTTCCACGGTCAATACCTCAAGTTCGCAGCTTTCGGTGTTGAACACGACGTAGCCATCCTCGACTACCGCCGCTGTTGGGCCATCATCGTTCGTCTGATACTGCCATAGCAGGCGACCGGTCTTCGCTTCCAGGCAATAGAACTCATAGCTGCCGAAACCTCCCCCAAGGAACACCCGACCGTCAACAATCGCCGGTGTGGTCAAAGGGTGACCACCGGGGATCGACACCCTCCAACCCTGCGTCGAACCGCCTGGGCAAGTGAAGAATTCTGGAGTTCCAACTTCCGGTAGCTTTCCGCGTTGTGCTGGGTCGATTTGCATGACTGGCTCCTCTTCCGCAATTGGGGTTGTCCAGCGAATTGAGTTAGGTAACAGCATCCCAGAAATACCGCGCCGGCCAGCGTACGCCTGTTCTCAGCACGAATCCAGCACACGTGGCGGAGATTTCACGCTGAACCGGACTGCCGCAGAGCTGGGTGTTGCCTGGCGCGATCACATCGACGGGCCGCTTGTTGCTGGCCGCCGCCCTCCACGATCCGCCGGCCAAACCGGACGCTCCAGCTCAGGCCGCCGAAACAGTTGTGCTCGACACCCCAGCTCCGTAGAGCCCGGCACGGCACCTGGGACCGGCGCGCGGCTGTCGCTATTTCCGGCGCCCCGCAGTGGGAACTCGGTTCACCCTGCCGAGTCCGCGGGAGGCAAGTACTCGGGTACCATCGCGGCCGTGCCACTGTGTGCCAGCACGATCTCTGCAATCATCACTGATTCAACACCACGGACTTCGCCTCCACCACACCGCCGCACGATGCACGCAGTGTGCGGCTGGTACCAACCTCCCATTCGAAATAGAACACGTCCGCCGCTACACACTGCTCAAGTCGTGATTCTTGATTTCAGTGGACCACGTTATTGGGCAACCGCCTGACAACTGGAGCGATATACGGATTGAGCAGTGGCACGGTGTGCGGAAGCGAGCTGCACGAAATCGTTGTATTGAGCACAAGTATTCCGTGTCCAGCCAGCCGCTGCGGGAGGTACGCAATGTGAAGCGGGTACCCGGGTTTTCGTGCCACTAGAGACAGAGAACGTCTCCCCACTGCACACTGCTCAAGTCGCGCGGTTCCGTTTTCGCTACGGGAGCCCTCAGCGCCGGCGTGTAATTGCTGGCTAGTGCTTCCGATTGAGCAGTGGCACGGTGCAACAGGAGACCCAAGAAAAAGAAAAGCCCGAGAAAAACGCTGTTTCTCGGGCTTTCGTGCATCTGCAGGTGGAGGATAAGGGAATCGAACCCTCGACCTCTTGAATGCCATTCAAGCGCTCTCCCAACTGAGCTAATCCCCCAAACGGCGTACCCGCGTGTCACTGAAGCCGTCTTCCCGCCCGCGGCGGAAAAACGTATCGTGTTCAGCGAACCCCGGGGGCAAGCGAAGAATTCGAACATTAACAGCGAGCCCGGCCAGTGTCAAGGACGGCTTGCTGGCTCCGTGATGGCAACTCGACAACCCTGACGGTCCGCGGCGGATGGCATTAGTCCGGCTGGTCGACGTGAAGGTAGCTCCCGCCTTGAAAAAAGCCCTGCTCACCGCTGCAAAATTCGGCGTACCCATCGCGATTATCGCCTGGCTGCTCTCGAGCGTGCCACCCGAGCAATTCCGTGATTTGCAGCAGCGTCCCAAAAATTGGCCCCTGCTGCTCGCCTCCTTGGTGACGGTGTTCATTGCCGTGTCCCTCACTTTCTTGCGTTGGTTCCTGCTCGTGCGGGCCCTCCGGCTCCACTTCCGTTTGATCGATGCCTTTCGACTCGGGTTCCTCGGCTATCTCTTCAATTTCATCTCGGCCGGCTCGGTGGGTGGCGACCTGTTCAAAGCGTTCTTCATCGCCCGTGAACAACCGGGACGACGTGCCGAGGCGGTGGCAACCGTCATCGTCGATCGCATCATCGGGCTCTACGCACTGTTGCTGCTCACCAGCGGCGTCATCATCACCACCGGAATCCCCAACTCCACCGCGGAACTACTGACGTTGAGCCGAGCAACCATCGGCGTAACCGTGCTCGGTGGCGTCGGAATCCTGATACTCTTGATACCCGGCTTCACCAGCGGCGCTCTATCCGAGTTTCTCACGGGCCTCCCCAAAATCGGCAGGACGCTGGGACAGTTGATCACCGCCGTGCGGATCTACCGCAAGCGGTGGCCGACCGTTGTCGTGGCCGTGGCGATGAGCGTCTGCACACATGCCCTCTTTGCCCTGGCACTCTTCTTCATCGCGACAGCGTTGTTTCAGCATGTGCCGACACTGCGAGAACATCTGATCATGGTCCCCTTGGGCATGGTGGCCGGTGCCGTGCCATTTCTGCCCGGAGGACTGGGAGCGTTCGAGTTGGCGATCCGCGAGTTGTATCGGATCGTACCAGCCGCGGCGAATATCGATGTCTCCGGCGTCCTGGTGGCCTTGGTCTACCGCTTGATGACCATTCTGGTGGCCGCCATCGGCATGCTTATTTACTGGTCAAGTCGCGGTGAAGTTCGCCAAGTGCTCGAAGATGCGGAACACGACCTGGATGGATCGCGATAAAAACTCGCCATTGCCCGCATCCAGGCAAAGTTCCATTTCTGCTGCGCACGTTCCTTCAGCCCCATCGCGTTTGTCCCGGCGGACTGCGGACTGGCGGGCTGCTGCAGATGAGCCGCAAAGCGTGCCGGCCGAGCCGAAGATGCGAAGGCACAACGGCGACACGGCGGCGGCCGAAACATGCTGCGACTTGACCGGGTCTCGAACGCGCGGGGCTGTGACGGCACGTTGAGAACTCGACCGAGGGCGTATCTTGGGGTGACGGTAGCTCGCCAGTTGTGGCCCCGCCGGGATCAACCCGACGGAAGCCTGCAAGGGAGATGGCCTGTCGGTAGCTCGCCAGTTGTGGCCCCGCCGGGATCAAACCCGACGGAAGCCTGCAAAGATGGCCGCGAGTGTGGGCCTGGCCGTCGGTAGCTCGCCAGTTGTGGCTCCGCCGGGATAAACCCGACGGAAGCCTGCAAGGGGGTTGGCCTGTCGGTAGCTCGCCAGTTGTGGCTCCGCCGGGATCAACCCGACGGAAGCCTGCAAGGGGGTTGGCCTCGTCGGTAGCTCGCCAGTTGTGGCCCCGCCGGGATCAACCCGACGGAAGCCTGCAAGGGAGATGGCCTGTCGGTAGCTCGCCAGTTGTGGCTCCGCCGGGATAAACCCGACGGAAGCCTGCAAGGGAGATGGTCTGTCCCACTACTGATTGACGACCACCTCGCCACCATCGCGGACGATCTTGGGTGCTGTGTTGTCGAGCAAATCACACCCGATCAATTGTGCGTGCGACGCCCCTTCAGCCCGGACCTGCGCTGCCCCATTGTTGCCCACCAGGCACGACTCGACGACCACGCGCGAGGCACCACCAATCGAGATACCGCTACGCCCGTTGCCGCGACAGTTCAGTCCGTTGTAACGTGGTACGACGGACTCCGTCATGAGCATTGACGCCATCGAGCTGAAAACCTTGGATCACCAGATCCTTGATGACGACATCACGCACCTCGTACAACGTGATTCCCACCTGCAGATCAGCAAAGGCCAAGTCATACGCTTGCGGCAATTGGTCGTCTTCCACGGAGAAATAGAGATGGCCCTCGAACAGGCACCACTCAAGCGGCTGCAGATTCTTAATCTCGTCGCGGCGCGCCACTTTCCGCCGCTCGGCCGGTTTGGCGTCCAAGTAGAGTACTTGAAAGCTCATCTTGGGGGGCCGATAACGGAAAATGCTCCCCTCGTAGTGTGACCAGCCGTCAAGTGGCACCCGCATGGTCCCGTCCAATACGGCACCGTTGCCAATCAACTCGAACGGAGATTCAGGAACACCACTCTGGCGACCACCCTGCAACGTAATACTCTCCCGATACACCTCACCCGTGTTGCTGAGGATTACGCGGTCGGCTGTCCGTGTCGACTTCAGCGCACGCGTGATGGAGCGGAAGGGACCGACGTTAGCTCCCACCATATCGGGAGCACTGCCGTCGTTGTGATCGTCGCCCGTCACATTGTTGACGTAAATATCTCGTGACCAACATGGAGTGGCCGACAGCATCAAAGCCAGTAGGATGAGCGATCGAAATCGCATGAGACCAATTCTCCCTTCACGGCATGCGGATCAGTACGCTGCCACCGAAAACCGCCGGGCAGGCTGAATCCGCCGCGCCGGGGGGGATTTTGCCGAAACAAAGTGCTCACGTCAAGCAGAAGTTTGCGCGAAAACACAAAAAAGAGTGAAAATAGATAACTTTCAAATCCATGCCTGATCACTTGTCCACGACACGACAAGACAAAGGGGGGGAAGAAGCCATGCTCATCACGATCAATACCGCGCAACTCGAGCTGGTAGCGGGTGATATCACGGACCAACGAGTGGACGCCATCGTGAATGCCGCCAACGCTCGGCTCGCCGGCGGCGGCGGGGTGGACGGAGCGATTCATCGCCGCGGGGGCCCCAGCATCATGCAGGCGACAGATCGCCTGTACCCCGCTGGCTGTCCCACCGGTTCGGCCGTAGTGACCCCCGCCGGGCAACTGGCCGCCAAATACGTCCTCCACGCGGTGGGACCTGTCTGGAACGGTGGACAGCATGGAGAGCCCGAACTGTTGGCCAGCGCCTACCGACGCTGCCTGGAATTGGCCGTCGAACACGACTGTGAAAGCATCGCCTTTCCCGCGCTCAGTACGGGCGCCTACGGCTACCCGTTGCGCGAAGCCGCCCACGTCGCTGTCAGTACTGTGGCGCAGTTCCTTCAGAGCCACGGTCGACCTCAGCTGGTCCGGTTCGTGCTGTGGGGAGAAACAGCCCGGCAGGCCTTTTCCCACGTCGTGAAGCAACTTCCTACCTAGAGCGCGGATGGCCGGAAGGTAGCGGACCAGTCGGTTCTTCGCCCGCACCAGGCCGACGAGGGGAGTAAAACGGGTCTCCAGGGTCCAGGCCATGCAGCGACCTCGAGCCGACTTCTTAACGGCCCAGGATGCACGTACCCTCCGCGCGTCTTACGCAGCAAGACTCCAGCGCTCCAATACCCTCCCGCTCCGTTTCGCCCGGGCCACAGCCCCCGCAACCCCCCGCCAGGGGTTTATTTTTGGATTTCTTGAGGAAAATCGGTCGCTTTGCCACCTCCCTAGTTGACTCCGGGCCACTTTTAACGCAATTTATACATTTAAATATGCGACTAATGTCGCGACCGTGGTTGAGCGAGAGCGTGTCCGTCACCTTCCGCAAGCCACCGCGATGATCCGCAGCACTGCTTTCCAATCATTCCTGCAACCGCTGCCCGCGAGAGGATGAACGTCATGGCGACTGCAATGTTGATCGAGCCTTCGGCACGGCCGAGGCGCAAGTCTCTTCTGGATGTCGAGCGTACTAAGAACTATCGGTTGAAGCACGTCGCTCCGGAGCGGGTTCAGCAAGCGCTGGATCAGCGGATTGAATACATTGCGGGCGACTGGTCACGTCTTTCCGAGCTCGAGCACAATTGTGAAGCGGAACCGGAACCGCGTCGCTTGTCGGCCGACGAGGAAGCGACTTTGTTCCGCCGGATGAATTATCTCAAGCATCGAGCAGATCGTTTGCGGCGCACCATTTCGAAGGACCATTGCCCGCCGGATACGCTGGATGCGATTGAGCGATTGTTGGACGAATCGACGCGACGGCGAAACTACCTGATCCAGGTCTTCTCCAAACTGGCGGCATCGGTCGCTCGGCAATATGCGAACAGCGAGTTCCGAATCGACGAGTTACTGTCGGAAGCGCACCTGACGCTGTTGCGTTGTGTGGAGATTTTCGACACGGAGCGAGGCTACCGCTTCAGCACGTATGCCACCAATGCGATCCGTCACAACTTAAACCGGTACATATCCCGGCAGCATAAGCTGCGTCAGTCGACGCGCGAGTACGTGGCGACCGACGGGATCCCCGCACCCGAAGGCGACAACCCGCGGCGCCGGGAGCGCGAGTATTCAATTCGCATCAATCGGATCACCAAGTGGATTCGCCAGCTTGACGCCCGTGAGCAGACGATTGTCAAATCGCGTTTCGGTCTGACGCAGGCTCCCGATAAAGTCACGCTTCAGTCGCTGGCCGATCAACTTGGATTGTCGCGCGAGCGCATCCGCCAGTTGGAGATCCGGGCCCTGGAGAAGTTGCGTGGAATGGCTCGTCAGACCGCGCTCGAGCTGGAAAATTGAGCGGCCGGAACGAGACGGTTCATCGATCCCGGCGGTGCTGTTAAGGCTGTGCACCCACCGGGAAGGCGAGCGTCCCGAAATGACCGACGCGAACCTCGAGCAGAGCGCCCCTCTCCAGGCAGATGCCGCTCGTATCGCATTTCCCGCCGGCGATCCCTGGAAATCATGACAAGCTCCCTTTTTCTCTTCGGGCAGCCTAATGCATGCGACGCATGATGGCCGCCAGGCCGACCAGGAAAACGCCTACCCAGGGAGTGCACGCGGCATTGCACAACGTGATTTCCTCGCTCCGACACCCTCCCCCACATGGTGCGATCTGACGATCGCGCACGAGTCCGACCGAGGTAGAAATACAGCCCGTTCTTGCCCTCGCCCCTCTCTCCACTCCCCTTTCGGCTCTCCTAGCGAATTCCCGCATCCCCCACATGCCGGTACGCAACTTGACAGCGGCCGGCCATGCGCCCATGCTCAGCGATAGGTGACGGTGATTTCTACCCAGGCTGCGGGAGTTAAAGCGATGTACCGACAATACTTGTTTCTGCCCGGTATGGTGATGTGTTTGCTGCTGTTCTCCGGCGTCGCCCGGGCAGGTGACAAGGAAGCGGACGAACTGCGCGGCCGCGCTGAACAGATGATGCGCGAAGCGCAGGAATTGAGTGACCAAGGCAAGCATGACGAAGCCGAGCGTCTCGAGAGAGAAGCTCAGAGCGTCCGCGAGCGAGCCGCACAAACGGCCGCCGAGCAGGATCGTAAACCGGGCCCTGGCGAGCAGATCGCTCAACACATCCGCCAACTCCGAGAGAAGTTGGGCGAAGCTACTCGAACTGGCCAATCCGAGGTCGCCGAACGATTACAGGGTGAGATTCGTGAGCAGGTGCAGACAGCCTTGCGGCAGGCAGAAGTGACTGCCAAGCGGCAAATGGACGGAATGCAGAAGAAGATTGACCAATTGCGGAATGACGGTCAATCGGAAGCCGCCGACCGCCTGACCGCCCGCATGAAAGAGATGCTGCGGAAATACCGGCAACAAGCAGTAAAGTGGCATGAATCGTTGGCTCTCCATGAACAAGACCGACGTCCAGAACAAGCGGAACAGCCACGCCAAAGAGCAGAGGAGCAGATCAGAGCGCGAACGACAAGCGACCCAGCGGCAGCACAGCAGGCCGAGAAGCAGCAAGAATTCCAACAACGCCTGAAGGACCTAAAACGCAAGGTCGTCCAGCTGCGTGAACGTGGACAGCATGAGCTGGCCGAAAAGGTGGCACAGCAGATAGGAGAGATGACGCAGGGACGCGAACGAGAGGCTCTACAGCGTGACCGGCAGCGGGCGGAGCAAGAACAGCGTGCATTTCCAACAACGCGAGGAGGAAATGGACCGCAAAGTCGCCGAGCTGCACGAACGGGGAGAGCACGAGCGAGCGGAGCAGGTAGCGCAGCAGTTGCAGGAAATGGTGCAACAGCGCGAACGAGAGGCTGAACAGCGTGACCGGCAGCGGGCGGAGCAAGAACAGCGTGATTTCCGACAACGCGTGGAGGAAATGGAACGCGAAGTCGCCGAACTGCACGAACGGGGAGAGCATGAGCAAGCCGAACAGGTCGCGCAGCAGCTGCAGGAAATGGTGCAACAGCGCGAACGAGAGGCTCAACAGCGTGACCGGCAGCGGGCGGAGCAGAACAGCGTGATTTCCGACAACGCGTCGAGGAAACGGAACGGGAAGTCGCCGAGCTGCACGAACGGGGAGAGCACGAGCGAGCCGAGCAGGTAGCGCAGCAGCTGCAGGAAATGGTGCAACAGCGCGAACGAGAGGCTCAGGAGCGTGATACCGAGCGGCGTGAAATCGAAAGGCGAGACGCGCAGCGCGAAGAACGGGAACGCCGTGAGATGGAACAGCGTGGTGAGCGTGGCGATCGCGAGCCATCGCAAATCGGTCCCGAGAAACGCGAGGACCTGGAACGACGCATGCATCATCTGCGCGCCGCCGCCGAGAACCTGGCTGCCATCGGCATGCAGGACATGGTGGAGCGTCTGCAAAGAGAAGCTGATGAGATCCAGGGGCTATTGCAGCGACCATCGCCACACGAACCGGCCGGGGACCTGCATCAGGGTGTGATGGAGGCGGTTCATCGGGAGTTCGAAGCCCTCAACGAGCGTCTTAACGCGTTCGATCGGCGGCTGGACGAATTGACCGAAACCGTCAGGCGGGCTCACCAGGATCGCCGCTGAGCCCTTGGCGGGCTCAGCTACGTAGCTGAAGCCGCCAGGCTTCAGAGGCAGCGGCGCTGACGTTCGGCGACGTAGCTGAAGCCGCCAGGCTTCAGAGGCAGCGGCGTGACGTTAGCGGTGACGTAGCTGAAGCCGCCAGGCTTCAGAGGCAGCGGCGTGACGTTAGGCGGTGACGTAGCTGAAGCCGCCAGGCTTCAGAGGCAGCGGCGTGACGTTCGTGACGTAGCTGAAGCCGCCAGGCTTCAGAGGCAGCGGCGTGACGTTCGGTGACGTAGCTGAAGCCGCCAGGCTTCAGAGGCAGCGGCGTGACGTTGCGGTGACGTAGCTGAAGCCGCCAGGCTTCAGAAGCAGCGGCGTGACGTTCGTGACGTAGCTGAAGCCGCCAGGCTTCAGAGGCAGCGGCGTGACGTTAGCGGTGACGTAGCTGAAGCCGCCAGGCTTCAGAGGCAGCGGCGTGACGTTAGCGGATCAGCTGAGCCCTTGGCGGGCTCAGCTACGTAACAGAACCAGCACGCAGCCACCCCCATCCACAGAGGGACTGCGGTGGCATTTGCTTGACACTTTGCCCCTGCTTATGCGAAGTTGGACATGAATCAGGGGCTCTGATGACAAGGACTGACGCTCGTCACTTTCACCGTTGCTACGCCACCGGTGTCGCCGGTGGGGTGGTTTCTGGACCAGCTATTGCCCATTCACCATGTGTCCATTGATGTATGGCGACTGTGTGCAGACAGCCCCCTGCGGACAACCCCGTGCGAACAGCACTGTCCTGCGTGGACAATCGGTGGTATCGGTAGGCTCACGCCTGACGTGCGTTGGAACTGAGAGGAGAAGACATCGTGCTGCAATTCTTTCCGAACCGTTTCGCACAGGTGGCCCAATGGTTATCTGCCGCGCTGGTCGGTTCATGCGTGCTGGGCGGCAGCCTGGCGGTTTCTCCGGTGCATGCCGAGGAGCCATCTGAGTCGATCAGGGCGTATGTGCAGGCGGGGGAATTCGCCCCGGCGCTCAACGCGGCGCGTTCCATTCAAGACGCGGCGGTTCGCGATCGTTGGCTCGGGCAAATCGCCCTGGCCCAAGCCGACATCGGCGCTTCTCGGGCATCGCTATCTACCTTGCAGGACCTCCAGAGCGACGTGACCCGCAGTCAAATTGTGCGGCAAATGAATGAGCGTCCGATCGGCGCGGCGGGAGGGGCGGCTTACGCTGATTTCGACTCGTTAATCGAGTTGATCACCTCCACGATCGCCCCGGACACATGGGACGAGGTAGGAGGTGCCGGCGCGATCGAGCAATTTCCGACGGGAGTCTATGTCGACACGTCTGGAGTCATGAAACGATTGAGCCCGGCCCGTCACATGCCATTGCTGGAGGAAGCGCGTCGTGAAGCGACGGAGGATTCCGGCAACCGCACGGTACGTCACGCGACGGGACTTCGCAAGGTTTCCCTCGTGCGACTGGAACGCGAGGTTCAGTTGCGGGCGGCATTTGGTCGCTCGCCGGACGAAGCGATGCGCATGCTTGCCGGCATCTACCGTGTCAAGCACTTGTTTGTTTACCCGGAAACGGGAGACATCGTACTGGCCGGCCCCGCCGGTGACTGGCGCACCGACGCTGAGGGTCGGGTGGTCAACGTCGACACGGGGGCTGCCGTGCTGCAACTGGATGACCTGGTCGCGGTACTGCGCAACGCCATGGAAGCGGACGGACGGCTGGGATGCGCGATCAAGCCACGCCAGGAGAATCTGGCGGCGGCCAAGGCATTCGCGGACTCCTGGCGCGGCAAAACGGTGCGAAGGCGCCAGCGTGCGAGTTGGCTGACTGAGTTGCGTGATGCGTTGGGGAAACAGGACATTGAGGTCTGGGGAATGGATGCTCGCACGCACGCGGCACGCGTGCTCATCGAGGCCGACTACCACATGAAGCTCATCGGGATGGGCCTGGAAGAAGGGACGCTCGGCGTGGAAAGCTATTTGGATGCGGTGAAGCGAACTTCTCCCGACGCACCACCAGCGATGAACGTGTTGCGTTGGTGGTTCACGCTCAACTATGACGCAGTGCGAACCAATGCCAACCATAACGCCTATCAGCTCGACGGACCGGGCGTGCGGGTGCTCAGTGAGAATGAGTTGCTGACGGAGCAGGGTGAACGCATCCATACGGGAACATCGGACACGCTGAACGCGGAATTCGCACACGGGTTCACCCGTCAATTTGACCTCTTGGCGGCGAAGTACCCCGTCTATGCGGAATTGCGGAACGTCTTCGATCTGGCACTGATCGCTGGCATCATTCGATCCGAGGACCTCCCGTCTCGCGTCGATTGGCACTTGACGCATTTTGGCGACGCCCGCGCGTATCAGCTCACGCTCGGTCCCGCCCGCGCGAAGTAGAGAGCATTATCAACGCCGTGGATGTGAAGGATTCGCAATTCATCGTCGGCGTCAGCGGTGGTGTGTCGGTCGACACCCGCCAATTGGTCGCGCCCTCGTCCATCAAGACAGATAATTACGGACTCATGGATGCGGCACACGGTTCGGCCGCCCCCGACCTGTCCACATTGCCCCGCGACGCCTGGTGGTGGGATTAATACCTGTTGCCTCGCGGACCCGCGGGCACCAGCTAGTTCAGATGATTGTAGCTGACGGGAACGGTCCGGCCACCTGACGAGACGCAAGCAAATGGGTGATGATCTGGGCGTCGCAGGAATCGGTTCGCCAGAAGTTCTTCCATAACCGTTCACTCAGTTCCAATCGCGCGGGGCTCGGTGACTTTACAATCTTACTCATACTCTTACTGACACACTAACGACGCAGCAGTTGCGTGCGGAGGGCGGTGACCTGCTCGGCCCGTACCTGTGGCTCCGCGTCCGGATCGAAATCGACGTTCTGTTCGCAGATCCGCGCCAGCTGTCGACCGGCGGCCAGGCGACACTGTGGATCGCCATCGACCATCAGGGCGAGCCAGACTCGTTTGTCATTGGTCAGCCAATTGGCAACTCGCTGCGGCGTGTCGCTGGTGTCGCCCGTAATGGCCCGACGGATCTCTTTGATGCGAAATCGCTGTTCGGCATCGAGTTCTTGCGGGTCGAGCTCATCGAGGAGGTACAGGAGGTGTTGGCCGCGAGACTGTAATTCGCGATCCGCACGCTGGCGCACGCGGAAGTCTTTGTGCGCCAACTGGGCCACCAATAACCTGACCTCCGCCAGTGAAGTAGTTGCTTCACGAGGGGATGGGTGAAGAAGTGCCGAGCGAATTTCACTTGCTTCGTCCAGAAATCTCCAATCGGGCCGCACCAGTTCCAGCACGCCCACCAGATGCTGCTCGCAGACATCAGGATGAATCATGGCAAGATGCCACAGGCTGGCGGCTCGATAGACTTGTGTCGGCTGCTCTCCCTCGGAAACCGTGAGGGAGACAGCCTGGCCGGGGCTTTGGCGATAAACCGTGGTAAGGGGCAGATCGTGCGTCCCTCGCCGCGTGCAGCGGATGTCGATGTCATCGCGGCGGACCACATGCACGGCAAGTTGCCGTGCCTCGCCGTCCAAGGAGTATTGCAGCGAAATCAGGCCGCGGTCGATCGACACTGCCAGGCTTTCCGTGACACCATTGGGATGCTCACGGTGGGCTCGTTGTCGATCCTGTTTGGTCCGGATTGTCGTCGCCATGAGCCTCCCCATGGCCACATCAAAATGGACCCAATTCAGATCGGATAAGAGGAGATCGGGAGAGTTGGCCTCGTCCCCCCATGACTTATTCTGTACCGCCAGCGTAAATCCGATCGCAATGATCAGGGCATTCCGTCGCCACATTGCTGCACCCCTGCCATGGCTGGGAACCACAGCATGAGGAAGCCGTCGACAACGGTCATCTTGGCAAGGGGCGACGCCGCGAATCGTTCATTGCGCCGCCGCGTCTCGCGCTGCGGTTCGTGCTCCAAATGGACGAAAGGGTCGGTGGCAAGGCCACGACTTGGCCCGCTGCCCGGCGCGGGTCAGCGGACGCGTTGCGAAGCAAGCAACCTGAGCGTGCGAACCAATGCCCACTGTGTGGCAGATCGCATTGGTTGGCGGCCGGGCCAACTTGTAAGCCTTCGCCACCAAGGTCCGCAGATGTTATCGGAAAGTCCACTGGGATGGCAGGTCGATTTCCCGGCGATTTGCGGGAAATACGTCGGAATTCACGAGAAATACGGCGGCGGAGACGAAACTGTCTGACTCCATCGCGGGGTGAGCAGGAGACAATTGCTCGTGCACAATCGCGATGTCTCTTCTAGCAGATTCAGCGGCCGGCGTCGGAGTGTTACTCGGTAACATCCGCCCGCGGCGCGGCGATGTTGTCGCACGGGATTTCCGTTCTACATCGAGGAAATTGCAGACGACGGCTGCTGCACAAACGGAATAAATTCCGTTCTACTTTGGTGGCGGCCGCCGACCTTCACTCCGTACTGCCACCAATCGGTCACTCTTCCAGCAACGTCAGCTCATCGTTGAGTCCGATTGTCTCGATGGCAACGGTTCCCTGTCGCGATCCCGGTACGACAAACAGGACGGCAAGTTCAGACCGACTCTCGCAATAGGTGCGCGTCGCATCGACTCCCATCACGAAAAACGAAGTTGCCAGTGCATCCGCTTCCGCGGCTGAGGGAGCCAAGACAGTCGCCGAGAGCACGCCATCCGCCGGAATACCGGTGCGAGGATCGAGTACGTGCCCGTAGCGGCGCCCGCGATGATAGAAAAACTGCTGTCCAGATCCCGATGTCCCTAACCCTCGATCGCGGACTATCAGTTCAACCAATCTCCGCTCCGGTCTCAAAGGATGGCCAACCGCCACACGCCACCCCGACACCTCACTCTGATCGCCGCGGCAACCGCGTGCCAAGATGCTGCTCTGCCCACCGTGAATCAAGTAGTCAGCAACACCGGCGGCATCCAGCATTTCTGCGCAACGATCTAGTGCATAGCCCTTGCCGACGCTGCCGAGGTTCAACTCCATGCCGATTCGCGTCAATCGAATCGTCAACTGCTCGTCATCCAGCTCGAGATATTGGCTGCCGACACGCCGTCGTGTGACAGCGATCTGTTCTTGGTCGGGGAATCGCCCTTGACGGGTGTAGAATCCCCACAACTTGACCAGCGGACCGGACGTAATATCGAAGGCTCCCCCGGTCGCCACGTTCCACTGCACGCACCGGCGCAGCAGATCGAACAGTCTCGGTTCCACATGTGTCGCCTGCTGAGTCGCCGTGTGATTGAGTCGCACAATCTCACTGTGGTCGCGATAGACGGTCATCTGATCTTCCAATGCGTCGATCAAATCGAGCGACTCAGTGGCTGCTTCGACGGCCCCGGGATGCTGGCCCGGGTTGAGGAAGATCTGGAACTCGCAAGCCATCGCGCGACGGCCAACCCGCAGCAGATAGTCCGGGCCGTTGGTCGCACGGCCGGGCACTGGGCGGTCGCTCGGCCCACGTCGGCCCCCCGGGCCCCGTTCCCAACTGCAGTTCTTGCAGCGCATCGAGGGCCGCGGTCCCCTTGAGGAATTGACGTCGATTTGACTTTCGCCCGGAACTCATGGTCGCTGCTTTTTCTCGGAATCGTCGTCTCAGCGGCCGCCCCCTGCTCACGCCGCCGCCCTGTCACAGAGCATCTGGCTCGACGCTTTCAACGTTTCCAGGTTGCCTGCTGCTAGAAGTGTATCAAACAGCGGGCCAATCACGAAGGACCACCACACGTCTCTCGGTGAAGCGCGACAGAGCATCCATCGTTTTGTACGGGCAACTTGCCCTCCCTCCTGGCCTGGCCAATAATCAAATCGATACCGATGATTGTCTGGCGATGGTTGTCTTGGGGGAGAGACAGATGTCGATGAAACGCCTGCTTGCATCTGCGGGTATCCTGCTCGTCTGCCTATCGCTGGCGATCGCTGCTAAGGGCCAGTCCGCACCCAAGAAGAAGTACCCACGTGCCGAGTTGCCGCAGTTCAATCGTGAAGAGGCGGACCGTATTTTCTTTGACGACGTGTTCAGCCACTTGGTGGGGAATCGTCCGCAACGCGGCGTGCCGCCGGCGACGAACCCACCCTCGCCGGCTCCGGCAAGCTCGGAGGGCAACGGGGGGAGGGCGACAACGGCCACCGCCTGGTCTCAGGTCATCTCGTCCACCACGATCGAGGACGAAGTCAAGTCGCTCAAGCTCGACGTTGATCGCGTGGTCACGACACCGAGCGAATTTGCCGGTCGCGGCTACAAGGCCGCCCGCCTCGACTTCTCCTTGTTGACGGTGCTATTTGCCATCATCGATCGATATGATGCCGATGTCCGCTGGAAAGAGAGTGCTGCCGAGGCACGTGACCTCTTCGCCCACACGGCCGCGAACTTGAAAGCAGGTGGCTCCATCCAGGTCTACAACGAATCGAAACTGCGTAAACAGGATCTGGACAATCTGATTCGTGGCTCCAAACTGCCCGCTCAGGAGACACAAGCGGAAGCGACTTGGGAAGGTCTTGTCGACCGCTCGCCGCTGATGCAATTGTTGGAAACACGACTCGCAGCAAAACTCAAGCAATCGACAGGGGCGGCCGGAGAATTTCGAACCCAGGCGGACAGTATTCGCCACGAAGCGGAAATTACCGCGGCCATCGGGGTAGTCCTGTTGAGCAAGGGGATGGAAGACGCAGACGACGCCGAGTATCGGCGACTGGCCGAGTCACTCACACGAGGCGGGACGCTGATGGCGCAGGCAGCGACATCGCAAGACGAGGCAGCCGCGCAACGGGCCATGACGGAAATCAGCCGATCGTGCATGGATTGCCATGAGAACTATCGCTGAATCGACACCCACATTCCTAGGTGCGCGGGAAAAAGAACTTCCGGAATTGCTGCCCCCTTCACCGTAAAGGGGCGAGGGGGAACAAGATGTGGTTATGGCCCTCTGATTCCTGAGGGCGCTTTGCCAGGCAGAAAGGAGCGTTTACGAACGGGAACCACTGGCGCTGCGGCAGGGGACGCTGATCGGTTTCTCATCCGCGCTGCCGTCGACGCCGCTGACCGTGACCTCCTCATCGTCGCGTGACAACTCATAGGGCTTTCCCGTCACGGGGTTGGTCCACATCGGACTGGACCGGGTTGCCGGTCGCGGTCTTCAAGGCGATCGCCCATGCTTCGCACGTGGCGCGATCCAGCGCCTGCTCACGCTGCCCGGCTCCCAGGTTTGACCAGCAGCACACGCGTGGCAAAGAGCGGGTAACGGGGCGTATCTTGCAGTGCGTCCACCTGGTCATTGATTTCTTCCAGCGTCGAAAGACGCTCATAATAAGGCTTGGCGCAACTGTCAATCACGCGGCGCATTGTGCTCAGGTAAAACCACTCATCCTCATCCAGCGACATCATCACCGCATCGCTAAACGCTTGCAGATTTCTCCCGTTCTTGAGATCCTCGATTTCTTCCGCCGTGAGGATACTCAACAGTTGACCGGCCCGCACCATCTCGTAAGCATGCAGTCCCAAGGCTCGGTCTCCTAACCAGGCGTCCGCATCCGCCGGCCAGCGCTCCAACTGCGACTCCATCAGCGTCAATAGTTCGCGCTGCAAGACGGGCGTACATTGCTGATGTTCGACAATCGCCGCCACGACCTGCAACGCCTCGGCACGCAGTCGGGCTGCGGTCAGTCGCGCGGTAACGTGTTTGACAGCGGCCAGGCGGGCATCGATTCGCAACATGTTGCGCAGAGGCAGGAGAGCACTTTCCGGTTTACCCGTGGCGAGGATTTCCGCGGCCTCGAGACCTTCCAGGCGATGGGCAAGACGGGCGTGATCCAGGACCGTGAGATCAGCCATCAAGCCGACCAACAGAGAGATGCGAAACTGATAATCTTCGCGATGGAAAACCGCTCGGTAGGCATCGAGTTGCTGGCTGCATTGTTTGCGCAGCTCCCGCCCCTTCTGCAAATCAACACCACTCATCTGCAGTCTGCCTGAGGGATAAAAACGCGACAGACGCTGCAAGGTGAGCCGCAACGATTGGACATCCACGATCTCATTCAGTTCTTGATCAGCGTTCTTCGTGCGCGATGCGGATGAACCACTCGACGGCCGACCATAAGCCGACTGTTCGAGCAACTGAGGTGTGGCCTGATCCGCCAGCAATCGTGCCAATTCGGCGCGGAGTTCGGGGTGATGCGTCTGCTGCAGATACGGCAGCGATTCCACTTCGAGCTTCTTCGATTCCTGTTCACGTCGGCCACAGCCAACACAGAAGCCGAGCATCGCCACGATGGCAGAGGCGCCGATTATCCAGAAATATCGGCCCATGAGGTCACTCCATCTCGTGCGACAAACGAATGCTTTGGTACCCGTTCACGGCCTGGGGCCGTGAACGGGCACGTCACTTGTCATTTGTCATTTGTCATTTGCGAACGTCCTCGTGCTCGAAACGTCACGGATCATTGGTCGTGTTATCCGCCGTGCGCGAATCGCAAACCAGTGCCAGATTGCCAATGGTGAATGGGCAGCCGGTATCGACAACAGCCTGCCACAATGTCTTTGCTCCGTTGACGATTCACCATTTCTTATTCGCCATTAAGAACTCTCCACAATGCGACCATCACCACCGCGCTGCCTACCGCAAAGGTCTAAAAGCTGATTTTTGCGCATCCGATAACCGTCTCTTGCCGTGAACGGTTACCTGCTGTGCCGCCACGAGTTGACAACCTTGAGTGCCACTTTCCTTTGCCAGTGCCACTCGCCTTGCCAGTGCTTCGTGTGCCATCGCTCAGCAATTCCGCACTGGCGGCGGAAAGTGGCGCTCTCTTTCTCAGTTGTGACACTACGCCCGTGGGTTGCCTGAGTCCGCGATGTCATTCCGCACGCATGCTACTCCGCCAGGGCAATGTGTGGGAAGAGCAATCGCGCCGGCGGACAATTTGCAGCACCGAGCTATTGGTTCGACCGCACGTGTCAACGCGGTGAATCATTTTGGAGTCGCGACGAGTCGGACGCGGGCTCCTAGCCGAACTCGCCAGACTTCGGAGGCGGACGACGCGCCACCTGGCAACGAGCGTTCGAGCGGGCGCCAGCTCACTTCTTGTGGCGTGGCCGCTGAGGACCTTCCAGCGGCTCCAAATCAACCAGTTCCGCCAGGCCGGCCTCGGCCAGCTGCGTCCCCGACACATACGTTCCCGGCCGGACCCAGGCCAGCAACCGTTTATACGGCAGCCCCAGCAATCGTGCCAGAAGTTGATCCATATCCTGCTCCAGACTTCCGAAATGGCGAGCCCATTCGGTCGCTTCGGCCAGCTGCACGTGCTCTTCGCTCTGCCACTTCATCGGATGGAACAAGAAACACGCTGTAGCGAGTGACGATGCGGCGGCAGCAGACGGCAAACGGCCACAATGCGGCGGACGAGCATTCCCCCGTCACGACACCCGTCACTCGCAAACCGCGCAGTCGAATCAACGACATGAGCGAAATGGCTGTATAAGCACTGCCACCAGGAGAATTGATGTAGAGCGTACAATCCGACCCGGCGGGAATCCCCAGCATTTTTTCGTAAAGATCCGATTCATTTTCGGAGAGGTCTCCCACCAACGCGATTTCCAGCGGACCTTCTTCCTCCTCACGGGGTTCATTGTGGTCAGGATCTTTCATCGTTTCGGAAGCACCTTATGCAAACCCGCGGGAACACTGAAGCGGCAGAGCAGTCATCCACCAAGTGGCGGTACGTTGGTATAGCAGGGATCGGCGGAGCGAAACAAGCACCTCAACATAACGATTACCGCGGGGAATTGCGAGTCGGACGGGACGTGCCCGATTCAGGCACACCAATTACCCTGCTGTGATAACCCGCACATTCGTTATGATTCGCCATATCGATCTTTCCCGCGGCATCGCCCCGGTGCTGGACTTGTGTGTGGCGGCTTTCCCGCAAAACTTCACATCAGCCAAATCCCTTGTATAATTGGGGTTATCAAGGATGGCAGCAGGTTCGTGCATCGAGTTGATGAAACAATTGACGAGGCCGGATCGGGGAATGCTCCGATGGCGCAGGACCACGGCATCATTAGTTCTGCATTCTGTTTGGACTTAGTTATGGGTATCAAGTTTCGCTGCCCTGGCTGTGACAAGAAGTTGCACGTCAAAGCATTCCTGGCTGGCAAACGCGGCGTGTGTCCCCATTGCGGCGCAAAAGTTCGCATTCCGAAGGAAAGTCGACCAACGCCAGCAGAGCGGATCGAGCGATCAGCATCTGGCAGATGTGACGAAAGCCGCCGACCGGGCAGTCGGTGCCCGCGCAGCGGCGGCGCACACGCCCGGTGCTTCGGCTGCCAAATCGCCGATCGCCAAACCAGTCCAGCCCGCGGCATCCCGCGCCGCATCCGCGCCGCGCGGCGTGGCGGATCCGATTGGCGAAGCCCCGGAGGCCGTCTGGTACGTGCGACCTCCCAGTGGAGGTCAGTACGGGCCGGCCGACGGCGAGATCATGCGGCGTTGGCTCGACGAGGGCCGCGTCGGCGCTGACTCACTCGTGTGGCGGGAAGGCTGGCCCGACTGGAAGACGGCGACTTCCGTCTTCGCGTCGCTGCGGCAGGCGACCTCGCAACTCGTGGAACCGGGCCCCAGCCAGGCTGCCGCGGAACCGCTCGAAGATCCCTTCGCCGTCGACGACAAGAAAGCCCGTTACGCGCCTTGGCACAACGCGTGTCGGCGAGCCGATCTGTAGGCCGGAACGTCGCCATTGTCGTGTCGCTATCCGTGGTCTGCATAGCCTTGCTGGTGGCCTTGTACCTGGTCCTGCGCAATCAAGGCTGACGCGCGTCACGGTGTGCCTTACACCGCCGCCATCGCGGCCTCTCATCACCCACGGCTGCCTGGCCGACCGGTCGCGGCCGGGTGACGATTCAGCCGGTGTCCGCGCTGCCATACTTGCAACAACTCGCTCCCTCTGCTGAAATGCAGCATCGTGTTGCCGTTTCAGGCACGTCTTGCATAAGAGGCAGGTATCGTGATCGTTGGAATTCCCACGAGAGATCAAGCGGGACGAGTACCGCGTCGCCATACTGCCGGTGGGTGTCGAGGAAATGGTGCGGGCCGGCCATAAGGTGCTGATCGAAACGGGAGCCGGGCTGGGGTCGGGCCTGCCGGATCACGAATACTTGCGAGCAGGAGCGGACATGGCTGCCGCACCGGCTGACATCTTCGCGCAGGCGAACTTGATCGTCAAAGTCAAGGAACCGCAGGCGTCCGAATGGCCGATGCTGCGCCGCGGCCAGCTGGTATTCACCTACTTTCACTTTGCGGCTAGTCAGGAGTTGACGACGGCGATGATCGACTCTGGAGCCACCTGTATCGCCTACGAAACGTTGGAGGACAAGCACGGACGCCTGCCCCTGCTGACACCCATGAGTGAAGTGGCCGGGCGGATGAGCATTCAGGAAGGCGCAAAGTACCTGGAGCGACCGCAGATGGGACGAGGCATTCTGCTGGGGGGCGTCCCCGGAGTCGCCCCCGCTCACATCACGATTCTGGGCGGAGGAGTCGTGGGAGCCAACGCCGCCAAAATCGCCGCTGGTTTCGGAGCCGACGTGACCATTCTGGACATCAATGTCGACCGCCTGCGATATCTGGACGACATCATGCCCGCCAACGTGAACGTCCTCTTCAGCGACCGCCACGTGATTCGTGAAGAGTTGCGGTTGGCCGATCTGGTCATCGGAGCGGTACTGATCCCGGGCGCGAAAGCGCCCTGCCTGATCGGCCGGCAAGAACTGCGCATCATGAAGCCCGGCAGTGTCATCATCGATGTGGCGATCGATCAGGGGGGGAGTGTCGAGACCAGCCGTCCGACGACCCACAGTGATCCGACTTTCATCGAAGAGGAAGTCGTCCATTACTGTGTCGCCAACATGCCTGGCGCCGTGGGGCGAACCAGTACATTCGCACTCTGTAACGTAACGCTCCCCTGGGCATTGAAGATCGCCAACTTGGGAATTGAGGCCTCGGCGAAGAAGTTCCGCCCGATTGCTTCAGCGGTGAATATCCACAACGGTCACGTCACGAATGAAGCGGTCGCATCCACCTTCGATCGGAAATACGTACCACTGGAGTGGTGAAGAAGGGAGTTCCTAGATGGCCAGTACAACAAAACCACTTGTCGGGATCCTCATGGGAAGCGACAGCGATTGGCCCAAGATCCGGGACGCCAAGGCGGCGTTGGCTGAGTTCGACGTGCCGTGTGAAGTGCGGGTGATGAGTGCCCATCGCACGCCGGGAACCGTGCAGCAGTACGCCACCACGGCTCGCGAACGCGGCTTGTGCGTGATCATTGCGGCGGCCGGTGGCGCAGCTCATCTGGCGGGTGTCGTAGCCGCCCACACCACGCTGCCGGTCATCGGACTGCCCGTTCCCACGCCCGAGTTGGGGGGGCTCGACTCATTGCTCTCGACGGCCCAAATGCCCGGCGACGTGCCGGTGGCGACCATGGCCGTCGGCATGGGTGGCGCCCGCAACGCAGGCTTGTTCGCGGTTCAGATCCTGGCCGTGGCAGACGTTGCCTTGGCGGCAAAATTCGCCGAATTCAAGCAGTCGCTCGAAGCAAAAATCGCCGCCAAAGACGCCCGGCTACAGGAGACGCTGCAAGACGATGCCAAATAGCCGCTGGGACACCCTCCGATGGGAGGGGGGCACCGACGGGCGACTGGTGCTGATGGACCAAACCCTCCTGCCGCTGCAGGTGCAGGAGTGCGTGTGCACGTCCGCCGAAGACGTCTGGCAAGCCATCAGGCGATTGAGCGTCCGGGGAGCTCCGGCTATCGGGATCGCCGCGGCCTATGGCGTGGTGTTGGGTACTGCAACGGGCGGTCGCCGAGGACCCTCCCTCCTGTGCTGAGAAGCTGGAACAAGTCATCGTCGATTTGCAGTCCTGCCGGCCGACCGCGGTGAATCTCTTCTGGGCGCTACGCCGCATGCACGATCGGGCCGCTCCGTTGCTCACACGCCTGCCGGCCGCGGAAGTTCTGCACGCCCTGTTGGAAGAAGCACGGGCCATCCATGACGCAGATCGCGCCATGTGCCACGCCATGGGGCGGCACGGGGCGACACTCCTGGAAGATGGCATGGGTGTGTTGACGCACTGCAACGCCGGCTCCCTGGCCACTTCGGAGTACGGCACGGCATTGGCTGTGATCTACGCGGCCCAGGACGCCGGTAAACGGATACACGTCTACGCAGACGAAACGCGACCCTTGTTGCAGGGTGCGCGGTTAACCACCTGGGAATTGATGCAGCGCGGTGTGGATGTCACGCTCATCTGCGACAGTATGGCCGCTCAAGTGATGCGTGAGGGACGCGTGCAAGCAGTGATCACCGGGGCAGACCGCATCACGGCCAATGGCGACACCGCCAACAAGATCGGCACGTACGGCGTCGCTCTGTTGGCCCGCGCACACAACCTGCCGTTTTACGTCGCCGCCCCAAGCTCCACCTTCGATCTCGCTCTGACGCACGGCGATCAGATTCCCATCGAACAGCGGCCAGCGCACGAGATCACCTGCGGCATGGGCAAACAGACCGCCCCCGACGGCGTGCAGGTCTACAACCCCGCCTTCGACGTGACTCCCGCCCAGCTTATCACGGCCATCATTACCGAGCGGGGCATCCTGACCCCCGTGACCGCCGAAGGTATCCGTCAGTTGCTCTGAGCTGCGAGGTGTTCATCCGCCGTTTCCGCGACCCGCATTTGGCATCATACAACGATGGTAATTGTTTAGCCGTTGGCAGTAAGGACAGCAAAGAAACCGAGGAAGATTCCGGAGCTGACGGTATCGGATGCACGATGCATGGCTCCCAAGTCAATAATTAATGGTGAATGGTGAATGGTGAATAATTGACGGTTCGTGATTCGCCCTTTTTCTGTTCTTGCACCGCAGTGGAACGCCACGATGATTGGCTTTCTCATCCATTTCCCCCTCGTAATTCACCATTCACCATTCACCATTCGCTATTTGCCTATTTGCTATTTCGGTCTGTTTACCCCCGAGCACGCCTTACCTGGTGAAAACAAAGGCACCGTGCACTGCACACGGCTAAAGTGTTACCAACGATGAAATGGCGCTGTCCAAATCGTGACAAACCGAAAAAGGGCCGAGTCGGTCGTACCGACTCGGCCCAGACGGATCAAGCGGGAGATGGCTTGATTCGAGGCAGATTGGTCGGAGCTGGCGGCCCGAGCAAGCGCACGCCCAACTCGAACTCAATTAGATGTCATAATAGAGGCAGAACTCGTAGGGATGCGGCCGTAGTCGCATCGCATCGACTTCGTTCTTCCGCTTGTACTCGATCCACGTCGACACCACGTCCTCGGTGAAAACGTCGCCTTTGAGCAGGAACTCGTGGTCCGCTTCCAGCGCGTCGAGCGCAGCTTCGAGCGACGCCGGGGTCTTCGGCACCGCCGCGGCCTCTTCCGGCGGCAGATCGTAGATGTCCTTGTCCAGCGGCTCTCCAGGATTAATCTTGTTCTGAATCCCGTCGATCACCGCCATCAGAATGGCCGAGAAAGCCAGATACGGATTGCAGCTCGGATCGGGACAACGGAACTCCACACGCTTTGCCTTCGGACTCGGACTGTACATCGGAATACGAATCGATGCCGAACGATTACGCTGCGAGTAAGCCAGGTTCACCGGTGCCTCGTAGCCTGGCACCAGTCGCTTGTAGCTGTTGGTAGTCGGGTTCGAGAAAGCCAGAATGGATGAAGCATGGGCGAGCAGACCGCCAATGGCGTGCATCGCCATCTCACTCATGCCGGCATAGGAACTTCCCGCGAACAACGGCTCGCCATCCTTCCACAAGGAAACATGCGTGTGCATACCCGAGCCGTTGTCACCAAACAGGGGCTTGGGCATGAAGGTGACCGTTTTGTTGTGACGAGTCGCGACGTTCTTGATGATGTACTTGTACATCAACAGCTTGTCCGCCATCTGCACCAACTTGTCGAATTTCAAGTCGATTTCCGATTGGCCCGCAGTGCCGACTTCATGGTGCTGAGCCTCCACATCCAGACCACAATCAATCAACGTCTGCATCATCTCGTTGCGCAGGTTCATCAATTGGTCGGCCGGGGGCACCGGGAAGTAACCTTCTTTGTAACGTAACTTGTAGCCCAGGTTCGGTTTCTCATCGCGGCCACGATTCCACTGACCCTCGATACTGTCAATGTGGAAATACGATTCATGCTGATTCTGATCGTAGCGGATATCGTCAAAAACAAAGAACTCCGCCTCCGGGCCAAAAAATGCGGTGTCGGCAATCCCCGTGCTCTTCAAATGGTTCACCGCTTTGCGGGCCACATTGCGCAGGATCACGCGAGTAGTCTTCTCGCGTAATCGGATCCTGAATGTTGCAGATCATGACCAACGTCGGCAACTCGGTGAATGGATCCAGGAAAGCTGTCTCCGGCTGTGGAACAACCAACATGTCACTTTCGTGAATTCCCTGCCACCCGCGAATACTCGAGCCGTCAAACCCCAGACCGTCCTCAAAGACATCCTCATCCAACTTGGTCACCGGGATTGTGAAATGCTGCCACAATCCCGGAAAATCCATAAACCGCATGTCTACTGCCTTGACATCCTTTTCGCGGCACAATGCCAATACTTCTTTTGGAGTCACTTCGTCTCCCCTTTCGAGAACTACATAAACCAGAAGGATTCAATGCGCCGGCCATCTACTACGCCTACCGACGCTCCGCCTACCTCGACTGCCGTTGGCGAATTCGGCTGAGAGCTTTCGCGATTCGCGGATCGGACACACCACGGCCCTCCCCGACTCCAACCACTGCAACTTGGTGCAACCGTGACTGCCGCCAGTGAGGCGCACATTGGTCGGAGCAGGCCGAAGGCTCTCTCACGCGGTGAAATCGCTGACCCTCTCCTGTCCAGAAATTAACATCCTAGGAACTAATCCCCTCGACGCCATGCCCCCCGTAACCGATCCAAGTGGCCCGGAAAGCCGCCCGCGCGACGCGGCACGTCACCACGAACAGCCGACGCCCCCAAGCCAGTCGCTGCGCCCGCCCGCGAACGCTTTGATACCCCGTGTGCCCCAACCTGGGCACCGATCCCGGGCCTTGCCCACCCCCTTATGCAATCCGAGCGCCAATCTGCTCAGCCCCGAGCGTGATCAAGACCACATTAACCATTACCCTTCAAGGGTTTGCGATATTTCCTCACGTTCCTCCACGAGCTCTGAGAGCTCGTCCGAGTGCCTGCTCCAGCAGGCACTCAGTGGCTAGTTTCTGAGCATGCGATCGCTCCGCGACTCCCACCGACACAGCAACGCCAGGAACGCCGGCACCAGAATCGGCCGCACCACGAACGTGTCGATCAGCACGCCCACGGCCAGGGCGAACCCCATCTCCACGATGGCTCGCAGGGAACCATAGGTCGGGTGCGTGGCTCCTGCTAACCAGGCGGGCAGCGCCAAGTGCCAGGTAGAACTCGTCATGGAAATGAAGGTTCCCGCCATGATGATCCCGCAACTGGTGATGATCCCGCCGGTCCGCACTACGGCCCGCCGCAAACCGGCAAACGGTCCGATGCGCGACTGCTCTTCAAACACGCGGGTCGCCAGATAGACGTTGTAATCCTGTCCCACCGCCACCAGGATGACGAACAGGAACAGAGGCACTTTCCAGTCGAGCCCCTGATACGTATCTCCGTAGGCCGCGGCAAAGAACAGCATCGTCAAGCCCATGGTCACGTAGTAGCTGAAGAGCACGGTCAGCATCATGTACAGGCAGACGGCCGGCCGACGCAGAATCGCCAGCAAGACAATCAAGACGGCCAACACGACGAGGACTTGAATCCGTATGTTGTCTCGTCGCGTGACCGAGCGGAGGTCGCGAATAGCGGCAGTGGTGCCGGTCAGGGCGTATCGGGCATTCGACCAGAAGGTGCCCGGTTGTTCCATGAGTTCGCGCAGCTTTCGCTCCACATTGTCGACCACCTGAATGGCCTGCAGTGAAAACGGATCGTGCTCCAAGATCATTTCGAACCGCGCGACGTTTCCCGCGAGTTCCTTGGTTTGAGCGACGAAGATGGCTTTCGTTCGCGGGTGGGCTCGCAACACGCGCGAGAGTCCTCCCTCGTTCGCTCAAGATGCCCGGCTTTTCTCCCGGAGCGTATTCGCCCAGTGGATCTTCGGCACTGCGCACGGTCAGAACGCCCGGCAAGTGGAGCAGATCTGACAGGTGGCGGATCTGCTCGCGTCCCGGCGGTGTCTCGAATGGCGCGTCGTTCTTGTGTATCAACACCGTGACCGGTCCGCTCTCCCCCACCGGAAAATGACGCCGCAACACTTCTGCCCCCTGCTTGCTGGGACAGGTCGCCGGCAATTCGCTGAGGAAGTCATACGTCACGTCACCGCCGTTCCACAGGCCATAGCACGCCAGCGGCAGGAGCACGACCACCGAACCGATCAGAATCGTGCCAGGCCTCGTCACGATTTTGCGTGCCACAAAATGCCACACCAGCGAGGACATACTTCGTGAGCCGCGTCGCGGTGCCGCGACACCATCAGCCTTGGCCCCGCGATCCTGCCGCGTCACGCCAAAAGGCCAGAACATCATCGGCCCCAGCCCGGTCATGATCGCCGGCGTCAACGTCATGCATGTGAGCAAGGTCAGCGCCAGGCACAGGCCAATCACCGGTCCGCTGTAGCAGAACTTGCCGAACTCGGCAAAAAACATCATTCCCAACCCCAGAACCGTCGTCAGGGCGCTCGCCGCCAATGCATCACCGACGTGTGTCAACGCGGCGGATACAGCCTCTTCATGGGGCAAGCCAGCCTGCAACTCCTCCTTGTACCGGGCAATCAGGAAGAGACAGTAGTCGGTCCCCGCGCCAAACAAGATCACCACGACGAAAATCTTCGTGGTGGAGAAGACCTTGAGCGTCCACCAGCCAAAACCGGGCACCTGGTCCAGCTGTGTCAAGAGCGCGACCAGACCCGTCGATACCAGCAACGACGCGAGGATGGTCACCACGGGAACGGCCACCAGCAGGGGTGCTCGGTAAACCAGAGCCAGGATGAGCACCACCAGCACGATCGTGAACACTTCCGTGTTCTTGATACTGCCGGCCGCCGAACGCAGCAGGTCAGCACCCACCGCCGCCGACCCCGACTGGAGGACCACCAGACCTGCCGGTACCCAATCCGACAGATGGTCCCGCACCGGCTGCAGCACCGTCTCGATTTGTCGCAGCACCTGAATATTGTCGACCGCCATGAATTCATTCGTCAGTTGCAGCACGACCAACCGGACGCAGTTATCGCGACTGACAAGCTTGTCGCCGAAATAGCTCTCACGCCACGTCCACGCGTCGACAAGCGGCAGGTCCCCCGCACCGGCAGGGACGACCGCATCACCGGCATGTGCCAGGGACTCGTCCAGCTGAATGGCAATGGCCCGGTGCTTCTGAGCAGCTTGCGTGTCGCCAAGTAATGCATCGAGCAGAGCACGGTTGTGGTAGACCTGAGCGAGTCGAGGGGGGCGCACGGCCGCGGCCGCCGGATCGGCGGCGACTCGGTCGTCCCAATAGTCGGCGAGTTTCTCATCCATCAGCAGCGCGTCCAGCAATGCTTCGTCCGCCTGCTGCTGTCGCATTCCGGAACCGCTGGTGAATGGCCTCCGCCGCCGCGATCTGATTCTCGCGACGCAGCATCCCCTCTTGCTCGGAAAGTCGCCTGGCTTCCGCCAGCCGCGCCGCACCAAAGAGGTCCTTCAATCGCCGTCCGACATCGTAGGCGACTTGAATGTCATCGTTCGTCAACGGCTCATCATCGCGCGCAATCGCAATCACCACCTGGCTTCTCCCTCGTTGCCAGGGAAAAGCCTCGGTCATCCACTGCTCGCCCACGACACTCGCCATCTGCGGCGGAAGATAGGCAAAGTCGCCGTCATGCGTGATGCTCTCCCAACGAGGCGCAATCAGCCGCACGCCGAACACGGCGACGAGCCACAGCACGATCACCAACATCCAGTGCCGTGTGACAAAGTGAGCCAGGCGAGCAAACATGGTCCGGACGATTTCGACCTGCTGATAAGAAAACTGCCGATGAATCAACAATCAGACCGCAACTTGTCGCCTCACTCGCTGCCCAGAGCCCGACTCGAGGCATGCGGGGCACCTCGCAGCACCAGGCGCCGGTCGGCGAGCCTGCTCACCCAGCGCGGCTCGTCGGCACAAGCCCCCTCCATCGCGGCGACACCCCCAAGATGGACTCCCAGACTGTACCAGCAAAACGCCGATCGTCCAAGCAGGCAAGCCATCCAGCGGGGGTCCTGGAGCGGATCGCGGATGGAGAATGAACCGTTCATTGGAAGGAATCACCATTCACCACTAATCATTGACTTGGGAGCCATGCATCGGGCATCCGCTGCACTCAACTCAGCATCTTCTCTCCGTTTCTCGCCGTCGTTACGGCCAATGGCTAAACAACTACCGACCTGCAAATGACTGAGTAGGCTTGGCAATCCCGCTGCCGGCCGAACGCTCAGGGTTCTTCCTTGCTGTGAGTTGGTTCCCTGCTTCCGATTAGGAGATCCTTTTGTCAGCCGATTTTTCTGTCCGCACCTGTCCCTTACTCAACGTGCCAACACGACTCGCGTGAAGGACAAAAAGATAAGATGACAAAAAGATGAGTCGGCACGGGAGATCCTTTTGTCAGCCGATTTTTCTGTCCGCACCTGCCCCTTACTCAACGTGCCAACACGACTCGTGTGAAGGACAAGAAGACGGGATGACAAGAAAAAGGGGCAAGACACACAGAATCCAAGGGCACCATCCTCCAGGGCCGCGACGACACCCGTGCTACGATGGCACCAGAGAACTCGTAGAATGGTTCTCAATTGGGAGATAAAGGGGCATTGCGAGGGAGCCGAGTGCGTCTCAATTGGTTCGCCGGACCTGGTAGTTCGCCGATTGCTGGGCGATTTGTAGCGCCGCCGCCAATGTCGCGTCGTTAGCGACACCAACCACTTCACCCGTCGTCTGTTGGCCGAGCGGCAACTCGGGAGGTCCCGTTCGGCACAACCACGTTGGGAGTCACGCCATGATGACTGATCTCCTGGCCGCTGGGGGAGTAGAACTTGGCGGTCGTCAGCCGGATTCCGGCTTTGTAGCGACTCAGTGGAAAGATGCCCTGCACGCTTCCCTTGCCATAACTACGTTGGCCCACCACGGTCGCTCGGTGGAGATCGTGCATGGCTCCCGCAAAGATCTCGCTGGCGCTGGCGGAATCGCCGTCTATCAGCACGATGAGCGGCACGCGCCAGGTGCCCACATCGTGAGCCTGGTAGTCGAAGTCCTCACGAGCACTGCGACCACGCGTCGAGACGATCGTCCCGGCTGTCAGGAACTTGTCGGCGACTTCCACGGAAGCGTTCAGGAGCCCACCGGGATTGCCACGCAAGTCCATGATCAGCGTCCGCATGCCCTGCCGATGCAGTTTCCAGAGAGCGTTGTCCACGTCTTGGCTGGTGGTCTTCTGGAAGCTGGTCAGCTTCAAATAGGCCACGCCGCTGGCCGGCTCGATCAGTTTCACACCCTGGACGCTCGGCACGTCGACACGCCGGCGCTGAATCCGCAGGCGGCGCGATGTGCCATCCACCGACTGCAACACCACTTCGACATAGCTCAGCTCGGGGCCTTTCAGCAAATCTGCCGCGGCATCGGTCGAGACCTCGCGAGTCGTCTTGCCGTCGACTTCCACAATGCGATCATTGACGGCCACACCGGCTTGTTCCGCCGGCCCACCGGGGATCACATTGACGATCAACAGGGTGTCGTTGTCCGCCTTCAGCTCGATCCCGAGCCCGACGAAATTACCCTCGATTTGCGAAAACACCTCATCCAACTGATCACCCGTCAGGTACGACGAATAGGGATCGAGCGAGGCGGCGGCGGCACAGGTGAACTCCAGCACGGCTGCCTGGGGAAGAATTCCCAGATCGCGGGCTGCCAGGCGGGAGATGGCGGTCACCGCATCTTGAGCCTGGTGGCGGCTCTCAATTCGATTGAAGTCGGTGATCGATCGCACGTCCTTCAGAAACGTCTCACCCGTCGTGGACGAGACCGGTTGCGGAAACCGATCGACGAACGCGGGCTCGCTGGGGGCAATCTGCACATTCACGACACCCTGGTAAACGAGCTGTCCCCAACGCGGGTCATTCACATGGTACGTCTCGATTTTCAGCAACACCTCCGCGTAGAGATCTAACGCCTGCGCCTCACTCAACGTCGCCAGTGAAGCGACGAAACTCTTGTCCGTATAACGGCGGGCAACATCCAGATGCGTGCGTGCGACGGTGAGTCGTTGCTGCAAATCACGGTGATCAGGATGAGTCGCGCAGGGCGTTTTCATAGTGTGTCAGCGCGTCACTCCAGCGGTGTTCGCGCTCGTATTCATCTCCCTGGCGGAGAAGTTCGTCCAGCGCTGTCTGGTCCGCCAAGGCGGCAGCAGGAATCTGAACTTGTGCGGCTGCCCAGGTGGGACTGAACCACATCGCGACCAGGAGTAAGAGCAGGGTCAACTTATGCGCCAAAAAGAGAGCTGTTCGCATCATTCGGTCCATCGTGGCTTGGCGGGAGGGCACGAGTGAGCCGCGTGTTCCGCAGGTTACTTCACGACTACTGAGCCGCAAACAATCTGCCTGAACGCCATTCGCGCACACATGGATCTCGCACCAGTGTTGGTTAACTTGGCCGATCGAAAAAGAGACGGAGCGTCGGCCAAAAAGAATATAGAACGCGTTTTGCCCACGGTCAAAAAAACAAGCCAAGTCGCTGGCGATCCAATTCATGCAACCGTCATAGATGGATCGCCCCGTTCGCTTTGCAACGATTCACCGCGTTATGGTGCCCGCGGTTCGCTCAGCTCGTCCGCGCTTCCTGCTGCGAGTGGCCCGTCGTGGGCCAAGATTCCTCAGGGCGTCGAGCAATCCTATACGGAGAGCCACGCCCCGTCAAAAATTCACGTCAAAAAATACCCGCACCACAGCATCGGCGGCCAGGCGGCACCGACGGCGCGGTAATCTGCGCAAGCGGATGGCAAAGAAATCGATTAGGGAGCCCCGCCACGGTGGCCCTCGCCAAGTGTCCAGGCAACTCCGGCGACCGCCTTGCAACGTGCTCTCACACTTTCACCGCGGCGTCCCTTGACCACCGACTCGGTCTGCTTGTGAGCCAGGATGATGGCATCACGGGCCAAATCACCGCCCAGAATGGGCGACGGGATGCCGGTGCGAACCGCCTTCACAGACTTCCTTGATCTCGGCCACAAACGGTGAGATTTCGTCATGTTCGCCCAGCGCCGGAGTCAATACTTTACCGCGTTGATCGAGCACGGTGAGAGGCATCAGCAGTTTCCCTTCGCCTCCCAGGACCGCCAGATCGTACAAGAGCGTCGCTTTTTCCAACTGGATTTCGAAACCGTGTGTGAACGACCGCCCCTGTTGATGGATCACTCCCGACGTGGCACTGACCACCAGGCGAGGATCGGCAAATTCGAACATCGTGTTGCAGTATTCGACCACTTCGCCGCGCATGCGTCCCTGGCTGATCAACGACTTGGGCATGCCGAACAAATAGCGAATCAGATGGGCATCGTGGATATGCAAATCGAGTAGGGGACCTCCACAACCTCGGGGATCGTAGAAGTCCTTCAACCACAGCGGATCGGAAATCACACGCTTGAAACTGCCACCGATCAAGCTGCCGTACTTGCCACCGCTGATCAACTTGCGGGCATAGGCATATTCGGGGTACATCGGCAGCACATGACCAATCATGATCAGACGATTCGCCGACTGCGCCGCACGCACCATCCGCTGGCAGTCGGCTACCGTCAGTGACATCGGCTTCTCGCAGAAGACATGCTTGCCGGCATCGAGCGCCTTCACGGCGGCATCGGCGTGAGCCGCGGGGGGCAAGCAGACATCGATCACGTCCAGGGTAGGATCCGCAACCAGTTCATCCAAGTTGTCATAACAGTTCAAGCCCGATACATCCACCACTTCCCCGCGAGGGCCGAAATTCCCTTGGATGTCGCGCCAGTCCCCTCCCAATCGTTTCTTATTCTGCTCGCACAGGGCCGCCACCTGAACGCCCGCCACACGCTGGTACGCCAAATGGTGTATCCACCCCATGAAACCAATGCCGGCGATTCCGATCTTGATCATGATGACGATCCGTTCGCAAAATGAATGTGTTGGGGCCAGTCCAAGTCCCGTTCGTCGTGCACAACCCGTTCGCCGCAAACAACCAAGCCGCCGACCTTATCTCAAAGACAACGTGCTAAATGAGATGGCGGGAAAATGGGAACCTTTCGTTGCACCAAATCCGAAATTCGAATGACCAAAACCTCTCTGCCCATTTCGCGTTGGCGTATCCGGTTACGATCGTGACTTCCCGTTTCTGTCCTTGGGGAAGTTGGACATTCGAATCTGTTTCGTGCTTCGGATTTCGAATTTCTATCTCGCAAAGCGTCCCACGAGTATGCAGCGCAATCTCGATTGCCTGGCGAACTCAACCGCCCAGGTCACTTCGCTGATCTTGACAAACCGCTCATAAGCCTCATCCCACGGGTCAGGATCTGTGGGGACGAATTCGTTCATGGGAAAACTGGCGCGGATGACGTCGCGTGCCTCGGCGATCGAGCCCACGTCACCGCTCGCTACCGCCTGCATCATGACATTGCCGATCGCCGTCGCCTCAATCGGCCCCGTCACCACTCGACGGTTGCAGGCATCCGCGGTCATCTCGCAGAGCAGCTCGTTCTGCGTGCCCCCTCCGACAATGTGAATGGTCTCCAGCGGGCCCTCGATCAACTGCTCCAACCACCCTACCACCATGCGATAGCGCATCGCGAGACTCTCCAACGCACAGCGAACGACGGCACCGTCACTCTCCGGCACCGGCTGACCCGTCTCCTGACAAAATCCCTGCAACGCTTCCGGCATGTTGTCCGGCGCCACGAACCGCGCGTCATCGGGATTGACCAACGAAACCAGTGGCGCGGCCGCTTGCGCCGCCCGTGTCAGTTGGGCCCAATCATATTCCCGACCATTACGCTGCCAGGCGGCACGACATTGCTGGATCAACCAGAGACCGGCAATATTCTTGAGCAATCGAATCGTGCCGCCAACTCCTCCTTCGTTGGTGAAATTCAACTCGCGACATTTGTCGCTCACCACTGGACCGGGAACTTCCACACCCATCAACGACCACGTGCCGCTGCTGATATAACACCAGTCCGGCTTCTTGCCCGGCATGCTCTTGGCCGGCACCGCCATCACCGCACTGGCCGTGTCGTGCGTCCCCGGCAGCACCACTTGGATTCCCGCTGCGCCGATCTCGTTCGCCACGCTGCTCTGTATGGCACCCAACCGCGTGCCCGGCAGCGACACCCCGCCG
Organism: uncultured Planctomycetota bacterium; assembly: GCA_963700515.1. Classification (GTDB taxonomy): domain Bacteria; phylum Planctomycetota; class Planctomycetia; order Pirellulales; family Pirellulaceae; genus JAJRVM01. Next base: position 142,750 of record CAVOXY010000025.1, read on the forward strand.
AGCAACTGACCGGGAAGTCCCAAACGCTCCAACAACGAATAAGCCCAGTTGTTCTCTTGCGGATCAAAAAACTGCGTGGTCGTGGCGTTCGTGTACTCGTTCGACTTCTCACCACTCAATAACCAATGAAAGAGGTCGGGCATCATCAACAGTGACTGGGCCGCATCCAGCACCGGTGAACCCTGCCGCTTCATGGCGAACAGCTGAAACAGCGTATTGAATTGCATAAACTGCAGGCCGGTTTGGGCGAAGATCTCGTCGCGACTGACCACCTGAAACGCCGCTTCCAAAATCCCTTCCGTGCGGCGATCACGATAGTGAACCGGATTGCCCAACAATTCGTCATGGGCACCGAGCAGGCCGAAATCGACTCCCCAGGTGTCCACGCCTACCGAGACAATACGGTCGCCGTATTTCGCGCAGGCCCCACGCAACCCCTCCTTGATATGCCCCCACTGGTTGAGCAGATCCCAGTACAGCCGGTCGTTGGCCAGCACGCCACCGTTCTCAAACCGACTCACCTCCTCCAGTTTCAGCCGCTGGCCGGTGAATTCACCCGCCACCACACGACCGCTGGAAGCTCCCAGATCGACCGCCAAATAGACTTGCGTACCTTTCGCCATGACAATGGGCCCTCTCGATCCGCCAAACTGCAATTACGCGGGCAAGTATCGCTCCCGCTCAGTCCCCAACTCGAGTGATGGTGACGCACTGACGAGCGACCGTCAAGTACCGGTCGCAGGGATGGCGAGGCGGACTGGAGTCGGAGGACTGGAGGAGGACCGAGGATAATCAAATAGCTCACTGCCGCTCCACGCCGCTCCACCGCTCCACCACTCCTGCGCTCACGGCCAAGTAGTCGTGGAACACCTGGCACAACTGCTCGCCGTAGAGCTGCCAGTTCCGCGCCGTGGCAAAATCATCCAGCCCGGCGATCCGGTTGGCATTCAATTCGTGAATACAGGCCACCACGCCGAAACGCTCCAACAGCCCCTCGCCAAACGTGCCCGGATTGCGAAAGGAGCCGCCGGTCGCCCCTTCCGTGAACCAGGAGTCCTTGCGCAACAACTCCTCGAACCGCTGCATTCGAGCCAAATACTCATCCAGGTCGATGTTCGGGCGGCTGACATGCAAATTGCCGCTGTTGTCGTTGTGAAAATCGATGGCCAGATCCGGCTTCTTTCCGGCCGCCACCATTTTGCCCAGCCATTGCTCCAACGCGTGGTTCTCCGGTGCCAGATGCGAATCGGCCGGCCGGTCCCATTGGCGATTCAGGTCGCACCCCAGCGCGTTGAAACGGGTGCGTCCTCGCGCTACACCGTCCTTATTGGCGATCGGCATGGCGTAAACACAATACCGATCGAGATAATCGCGTGCCAACGCGTCGTCGCGCAGCAGCCGCCGAATGATCCCCTCAATGACCCAGTTGCCTCCAGGCTCCCAGGGATGAGCCCGCGCCCGCAGGAGGACGCGATGGGCAGCCTCCGGATGGCCGACACGGATCATTTCCAGCTCACGGCCCTCCACCGTGCGACCGATCGGCGTAATCTCGACCAGCGGATTGCCCGCCAGCGACTCCTTCAAGTGCTCCAAATCGGACAGCCGGTACGGCTCCAGCCGAGCCACGTAGACGGCGTCGCTGTCCATGTGCACTTGGATCTTCAGCCGATTGCCGTCCAGCAATTGCGTCGCGGTCCGCTGCCAGGACTTGCCGTCAGGCGAGAGAAACGACGTGACTTCATCATTCAACGGACTCCCGTGCTGCCCATTCCAAACGTTGTCGAAGTTGTGCAGGATCAGCGTCAAGTCGCAGCCGGCTGTCGCTTGAAGTTGGAAGTGCCAATGCCCGTTCGCCCGGTTCGGCGATGACCGTTGCTGATCGTACACCAGGAAGATATTCACCTCTCCCTGGTCACCTATCTCCCAATACAGGGGCGATCCATTTTCGAAACTGGTATTGATGAAGGACAGCGGGTGATCCGCGGCCCGGCTCCCGGTGTCCGCCTGGGCACGCGCAACACCTTGCGGGAAAACGAACAGCAGTGCACTGGCAATCCAGCTCAGTGCTCGCGCCGTGCCGGATGCTCTCGGATGACGCCAGCCACTCGCCGACAGTGGCAACGAATCAGGCAGTTCATGGCGTTCTCCCAAGGTACCCACAGCGGTGTCTACTTCACGCTCAACTCAACATTGCGAAATTCGATCTCGTCGCCTTCAGCCGTCAGGCAGATTCTTCCCGCCACCGACGTCGCAACGTGTTGCCCGGTTGACTACTTTGCCGTTGATTTTCAGCGTCACGGTGTCTCCTTGGGCGGTAATCTCATATTGGTTCCACTGGCCCGCCGGTTTCTCCACGTCGGCCGACTTGGCAACATTGACCAGCTTGCCGAACTGTTCGTGTTGCAGAGACTTCGACCGTTCGGCCGGGCCTTCCAAGTGGAATCCATCGAGCCCCCAGAAGTCGCCGGCCTGCCCGGCATTGATTTGAGCTTCCAGGCTGCGCGGCCAGATCTTGTCCTGGCCCGTGGTGCGTATCAAAACACCTCCATTGCCCGGCTTCTTTCCCGCCGGCCAACGCCACTCCAGTCGCAACACGAAATCGGTGTATTCTTTCTGCGTGGAGATGTATCCTTTGGGAATTCCCCGGCAGACCAACACCCCGTCCTTGAGTTGCCACACGGCACCACACTTCGTCTCAGGCTCCTCGCAGAAAAACTGCCAGCCGTCCAACATGCCGTCAGACTGTTGTGTGGTGATCAACTGCACCGGCTTCTCGTCACCTCGAGCGGCGGGCAGGATCGGTAACATGAGCATGATCACAAGAATGGCCAATTGCAGGCAGCCGTTCTTAACATGATGTTTCTCCAGAGGTTCCCGGACTAAGGTATGAGGGAAAAATAACTTCGGCTTTTTCCGGCTTCCGTCGGGCTTGCCCCGGCGGAGCCACAACTGGCCAGCCACCAAAGCACGTGCACACGGCTTCCGTCGGGCTTGCCCCGGCGGAGCCACAACTGGCCAGCTACCAAAGCGCACGTGCACACTCGGCTTCCGTCGGGCTTGCCCCGGCGGAGCCACAACTGGCCAGCCACCAAAGCGCACGTGCACACTCGGCTTCCGTCGGGCTTGCCCCGGCGGAGCCACAACTGGCCAGCCACCAAAGCGCACGTGCACACTCGGTTTCCGTCGGGCTTGCCCCGGCGGAGCCACAACTGGCCAGCCACCAACGCGCACGTGCACACTCGGTTTCCGTCGGGCTTGCCCCGGCGGAGCCACAACTGGCCAGCCACCAACGCGCACGTGCACACTCGGTTTCCGTCGGGCTTGCCCCGGCGGAGCCACAACTGGCCAGCTACCAAAGCGCACGTGCACACTCGGCTTCCGTCGGGCTTGCCCCGGCGGAACCACAACTGGCCAGCTACCAACGCGCACGTGCACACTCGGTTTCCGTCGGGCTTGCCCCGGCGGAGCCACAACTGGCCAGCTACCGGCGAGGGCAAAACTTCCTTTGCCGACGTTATTCTTCCCACGATCACAAGCAACACCGCCATGGATTTCTTGTCGCCAATCTCGCCAGCGATTGAGGGACGTCGGCTACTTCATCACGATTCGGAACGTATTGGGCTGATCGCGGGAAACGGTCAACGGCATGTTCACGACCTTGCCGTCAGCGGTGACCAAGGCCGCGTCATAATCACCCAGGAATCCACGAAACGTTGCGCGCCCCTCGGCATCGGTTCTCACCTGCAGCTTTGTCCACCATTGGCTCTTCACCAGTTCCTTCAGCACGTTGTAGGCCGGCTTCGGCTGCAGATCATTATTGATCAATCCCGCCGGAGCTCCCTGCCACGCATGGCGATCAGCGAAATCCCACCACGTGATGCCAGTCACCGCCGGGTGTGAAAACAACATCGTGTAGATGCGCCGGACCTCCTGAGCCTGACTCTTTTCTCCTTCCGGCGTCGAATCCCAGGAATCCCCTTCCTTCCGCCGCTCCCAACCAGCCACACCCGACAGGACCGTCATTTCCGTGAAGTGCAACGGCACCTTGAATTGTGCAAAACGTTCGCAAACGTCCCAGAGCTGCTGGTTCTTCCACACCCCGCCATGCATGTGACTCTGAATCCCGATCACGTCGTACGGACGCGAGAGAGCCTGCTTCGTCATGTCCTCAATGAGTTGCACATATTTGACGTCGGTTCGGTAATCGTTGATCAACAGCGTGGCATCCGGATTGGCGGCCCGAGCCGTCTTGAAGCACTCGTCCACAAACTCCACGCGTCCCGTCTCTTCCCACATCTTGGTCATGCGTGGGGATCGTTTCTGGAATTCGTCACGTTCGAAGTGAGTCGCTTCATTGACGACATCCCAGATGTCGATGAGACCTCGAAAGCGGCTCACACAGTCGGTGATCCGCTCGAGTTGAAGTCGCTTGATTTCCGCCAGGTCGTTGGGCAACCATCGCGGCTCGAAATAGTTCCACGCCAAGGGATGTCCTTTTGTCGCGATCCCATGCTCCTGGCACCAGCGGGCCACTTCCTCGGTGTAGGTGTGATTGGGCTGGTCCTTACGCGGCTCGTAACTCGGCCAATAAAAGCCGAGCGTCGCATAGTTGAAAAGGCCGGCAAACTGTTGCCGATAAGAGGTCTCGTCCGCCTCATTGTTGAACTTGCCAAACTGGAAGAAGTTGCAACCGAACAGAAAGGCATGTCGAGTCTGCTCCACCGACACCTGCATATCCGGCACCGGCTGGCCTGCTTCATCTACTACCAGAATCGTCACATCCGACTTGCGATGCTGCTCGATTCGCTCGGCAGCCCCCTGCAGCAATCCCTCCTCCGTCTCCGCCGCGCAAAATACTGGTGAAAGACACCAACAAGCAATTACCAGCAAGGGTAGGGTGGTCCGCATGAGTCGAGCGTACATGGCCTGTCCGTTTCAGGCCAGTCTGACAGTCTTCAGGCACAGTCTTCAGGCACAGTCTTCAGGCACAGTCTTCAGGCACAGTCTTCAGGCACAGTCTTGGCACTCGGCAGGCCATTATCTCCCATTCCCCCACCCGTCACAATGTGGCTGGAGCTGGGTGGATCGGCACTCACCGCAAATGTGGGCAGGTGATTGGCGCTGACACCTCGAGCAGGGACAATGGAAGGAACCGAGCCCGGCTTTCCGCACGGCTAGTCCTTTCTCCGCACAAGGAAGACACTTATGCATCGGCGGCTCATACGCGTGACGTTACTGCTCGTCCTCTGGGCGGGCATCGGCGAGGTAGCGTCCTCTGCCGAGGATGACTCGAACAAGCTGCTTGCCACGCCAGGTGCGGCACCACGTTTGCTCGCGCATTGGACGTTTGATGACACGGACGCGTCGGTCATCGCGGAGGCATCCGGTGACGAATCGCTGCAGATCCGTGCTGAAATCCCCCACGCTCCAGGTGTGCTGGGCAAGGCCCTCGAACTCGCCGGGGCTCATCAGCTACAGACACTCCCCATTTCATCCAGCGGGAGCATGCCGCAGATCGCCTTCGCGGCATGGGTCCGACCGGTTGACCTGTCGGGCTTTCGAGAGATCTATCGGCAGGAGTGCCCGGAACGGATTCTGTTTTCGTTTCAGAACGGCGGCACCATTCTCTCGTTGGGTTTGAACATCGGCGGGTACATCGAGTGTGATGCGCCCTCGATCCCTCGCACGTGGTCGACGGTGCCTGGCACCACGCCGCCGCTTCATTCGATGGACAAATCATGCGTGTCTACCTGGACGGCCGGGAGATTGGTCATTTGGAGCGGCCGGGCATCATTACGACCAATCCACAGGCGCCCGCCTTTGTCGGCTCCAGCGGTGGTGTGGGCGAACATTTCCAAGGCGGCATGGACGACTTGCGCATCTACTCCACCGCACTCAACACGGACCAAATAGCCAGTCTTTACCAACGCGGCCTTGACACTCTGACAGCACGTTTTGCCGAATACGAAAAAAAGCTCTCGGATGTCTACCAGCCCGCCGCCACCTTTTCACAATCGCTGGTCAACATTCGCCAGGTGATGGCGACCGAGAAGCTCGCTGGTGATCGAGATTTTGTGGGACTGCTGTTGACACGTTTGCGAGCCGACTTCCCCGAGGAAAACGCCGACTTCGTGCGGGCCACCGGTACCAGTCCGCTGCAGTACCTGACCACGGGCAGCCACGAAGCGGTGGCAGCGCTGGTCGGCCGGTATGTGGAAATGATGCAGGAATACGCACCCCTCACCCCCGCGCAGCTCGCGCGGTCTGACTCCTCAGGAGAAACAGTACTGGGAAGATGTCGACAGGATTGCCGCGGAGTTCACGACACTCCAAGCTACAAAGGAGTCAGCGGAAAATCCGGCGAAATGGATCGAGGTGTTGCTCGCAGCAGCCCGGCACACTCAACAGCGTCCGTTTGTTTCCGAGGCCGTGGCACCCTACCGGACTCCCACCACTCCTGTCACGCAGGACCTGACCCCGCAGCAAGCTCGCGATGCAATGCGCCGTGACTGGCTCCATCAGGCAGACGGCAATCCCAGCAAGGAACAAATTCTGCGTGAAATCAGCTGGACACGCCAACTCGCCACCCGGATTCTTGCCGGGCAAGATCCTCCGGTCGAACTAGCGGAGCAACTCACCGCATTGGATGCCCTGCAGCGTCAAGCCGAACAGCTGCCGGGAGCCGATGCGGAGCTTTATTATGGTGTCCGCGAAGTGAAACGGGCGATCGTCTTCAAGAACCCGGCCATGGACTTTGACAGTGTCCTGTTCGTGGACATGCCCTTTCCCGACGGGAGCGAGTGGCCCCATGAAACACGGCATCGCTTGGGGTACATGGCGGTCCCGGGCGCGCGGTTGATGGTGCTCGAAGGGCTTTCTCCGGCGGGACATTTGCGACAACTGATGCCGCAGGCACCACTGCACGGCTCGTTCTGGCGTCCCGATCTCTCGTTTGACGCCCAGAAGGTCCTGTTCTGCTTCAAACCCCACAACGAAAAAGCTTTTCATCTGTACGAGATCAACCTGGATGGCACAGGATTGGTACAGCTGACTGACGGTCCCTACGACGATCTCGATCCGATCTACTTGCCCGACGGCCAGCACCTGATGTTCTCCACCACCCGGGGACACACTTATGTGCGCTGCATGCCACCGACCAACGCCTACGTCCTGGCCCGCTGTGAGGCGAATGGCAAGAACATCTATCTCGTCTCACGCAACAATGAACCCGACTACCTCCCCTCGGTGATGGAGGACGGGCGGGTCATTTACACACGGTGGGAGTACACCGACAAACCGCTCTGGCGCGCTCAGGGACTGTGGACGGTCAACCCGGACGGGACGCAGGTCAACACGCTCTGGGGAAATCAAAGTGTGTGGCCAGACCTGCTGAAAGACTCCCGGCAGATCCCCGGAAGCCGCCGCGTGATGTTCACCGGCAGCGCTCACCACAATTGGTTCTCCGGATCGGTGGGGATCATTGATCCCGTCCGAGGGTTCAACTTCCCCGACGGGCTGACCAAGGTGACCGCCGACGTTCCTTGGCCCGAATCAGGCAACGGGCCCGTGGATCCCGTCGAGTCGGCGGAATATCACGCGAGCGGCGATTATTCGGCCTACTATTCGCCGCTGCCGTTGAGCGAACAGGACTTTCTCGTCTCGGCCAATCGCGCCGGAAAGTTCCTGCTCTACTGGATGGATGTCGACGGGAACCGCGAGTTGATCTATGAAGGGACCCACAACATCTTCCATGCGCTCCCCGTACGCGCTCGACCTCGCCCCCCACTCATTACCGATCGCGTGGCGTGGCCGCAGCCGTCACAACGTTCGCAGCCGCAGCAGGGGATGATTTTCAGCGGCGACGTCTACCAAGGTGCTCCGGAACAAATGCGCGGCAAGGCACACTATCTGCGCGTGCTCAATATCGAACCCAAGACGTACACCTATTGGAATAAACGCCCCTACCTGTCGACTGGGCCCGTGGTTTCCGCTGTCCAATCCGAGGGCGTCAAACGCATTCTCGGCACGGTCGAGATTGAGTCCGATGGCTCCGTCGCCTTCACGGCGCCCGCTGGCGTGGCCTTGCACTTCCAACTGCTGGACGAGCACTATCGTGCCCTGCAGACGATGCGCAGTTTCACCGGCGTCATGCCGGGTGAACAGCGTGGCTGTCTCGGTTGTCACGAGAGTCACAGCCGGACTCCCGAATACAGCGGCAAAGCCTTGGCGCTGACCAAAACACCTCAGTCGATTACGCCGCCCCCATGGAAGGATGAGTCGATTAGCTATGCCCGGTTCGTTCGCCCGGTGCTGGATCAGTATTGCGCCAGCTGCCATGAAGGTGACGGTGAAGCCCGCAAAGTGCTCGATTTCACTCCGCGAGTCAATTTCCTTTTCTTTGACGAGTCCTATCTGATTCTGACTGGACGACCCAGTTGGGGAGCACCCTACGCCAAACCGCAGCAGGCCGAGCCCGGCTTGGGAGCGGCCAATATGCTCATGGTGGAAGGCTACGACCAGCGGGACCCGGCAGCATATCGCACACCAACACCGATGACGAACCTCTCCTACAACAGCCCGCTGATCGAACTCTCCTCGTCCGGCAAACACTATGACGTGCGCGTCGATCCACTCTCGCTGCTCAAACTGATTGCCTGGGTCGACACGATGTGTCCGTATCAAGGCAGTGAGGAGATTCGAGAACTGGATGATCCTGACTTCCAAGGTATCGACTGGCTGTCCGTTCGTCCGCGGATCAAAACGGCTCCCACGATCGTCCGCCCAGGACCCGTGGATTGAAACATGGGTAGCTGAACCCGCCGTAGCTGAACCCGCCGAGTAGCTGAGCGACCCGCCGTAGCTGAACCCGCCGAGGGTTCAGCCGTAGCTGAACCCGCCGAGGGTTCGCGAGCGCCCGTGCACTGAGCTGGACCCGCCGAGGGTTCAGCCGCAGTACGCTGAACCCGCCGAGGGTTCAGCCCGTAGCTGGACCCGCCGAGGGTTCAGCCGCAGCTGGACAACGCAGGGCGATTCTGCTGAAGCCTGGGCGGCTTCAGCTACGCCAAAATCGCTATTCCGTGCCACACTTGCTCAGTACACCATCGCCATTACACTCAAACGTGTACACGTCGCGCAGCCCTGGCAACCAGCTCTGCCCCACTGTCCACGCCGGCCCGGCATCCTGACCATGACGACTGCTCCTGACATTTCCGCCGCCCGACAACGCATTGCCGCTGCCTATGATCCGGAATTGGTACGGCAAGCGGGACATGGCCTGGTCGATCAATTGGCCGAGCATTTTCACGCTGTACAGGCTTCCCAGGGAGCCGTCCTGCCGTGGCGTGATCCGGCGCAAAACGTGCATGACGCCGCGCACTGTCTGGACCAGTATCTGGCGAACCCGCTGAGTCGAAATCAGGTGGTGGAGCAGTTCGCCAAGTTAGTGGCCTTGATGCTCGAGCGTGGTCACAATCTGCATGACCCGCGGTACATCGGCCATCAAGTGCCCGCGTCGGTGCCGTTGGCCAGCTTGTTCGACACCGTGGGCTCCGCGACAAATCAGCCGATGACAATCTACGACATGGGACCCTGGGCCACGGCCGCCGAGTGGGCCATGGTCGACCGGTTGGGACAGCAGATCGGGTGGCCCAGCGACCAATTCGCCGGCCTGGTGACGCACGGAGGTTCGCTGGCCAATCTGACCGCTTTGCTGGCGGCCCGGAACGTGACGTTGCCCGACTGCTGGCAAGCGGGGTTGGCGAATCTCCCCTCGCCACCGGTATTGGTTGTTCATGCCGATGCCCATTACAGCGTCGGGCGGTCGGCAGGTGTTTTGGGATTGGGTACCAGCCAGGTGCTGCGCGTCGGACTGGACAACCGGCGGCGGATGGATCCCCACCAACTGGATGACACGTTGCGTCAGTGCCGGCAGGCCAATCGGCCGATCGTGGCCGTGGTCGCTTGTTCTTGCTCCACACCGATCGGAGCGTTTGACCCGCTGACCGATATTGCTGACGTCTGCCAACGTCACGACGTCTGGCTGCACGTCGACGCGGCACATGGCGGGAGTGCTTGCCTGAGTCCCACCCATCGTCATCTGGTGGCGGGATTATCGCACGCGGACAGTCTCGTCTGGGACGCGCATAAAATGCTTTTCATGCCCGCCCTCTGTGCGTTCGTGTTCTTCCGCGACAAGGCCCATCGGTTCGAGGCATTTCGCCAGGAAGCGCCCTACCTTTTTGACCCCGCAGCGCCGGGACTGGCCGAGTACGATGGCGGTTTGCGTACCGTCGAGTGCACCAAGCGAGCCGCCGCCTTTGGACTGTGGGGGATCTGGTCCCTCTACGGTCCACAGTTCTTCGCCGATCTGATCGATGTCACCTTCTCGCTGGGACAGGTCTTCCATGAGCAGCTGTCCGCCGCTCCCGACTTCCAGGCCCTCCATCGGCCAGAGTGCAATATTGTGGTCTTTCGCTATCTGCCCGAGTCGCTGCGGCACGTGCCGGACGAGCAGTTGGGGAAATTTCAGCTGGAACTGCGGCGACGCGTGATCGAGTCGGGTGAGTTCTATATCGTCTCGACGAAACTGGATGGTGTCGGAGCCCTGCGAACCACCATCATTAACCCGCTGACGACACCTGAACACCTGGACGAGCTACTCAATTCACTGCGGCGTCATGGAAAAAAGCTACTCGACCACAAGACGTAGACGCGGCGTGTGCCAGGGGGCAAACAGACCGGAATAGCGAATGGTGAATAATTAAACGAGGGGAAGGTGGATGAGAAAGCCAATCATCGGGGCGTTCCACGGCGGTGCAAGAACAGAAACAGGGCGAATCACGAACCGTCAATTATTCACCATTAATTATTTACGTGGGAGCCATGCATCGTGCATCCGGTACCGTCCGCTCAGAAATCTCCCTCGGTTTCTTTGCTGTCCTTACTGCCAACGGCTAGACAATTACCGTTTTGTTTTTGTCACACATCTTCAGGTCCTTCAGCGATCCTGCACTCCCACACCATTTCCCTCCACTCATTCCTCAAAACAACAACGGCACAAACTTCCAGACCACCACAGGCCGAGTTCCTTTCGCGCCATATTACCCCCCATTTCCGCTCGCCAACTCGCTATCCGTGACGATTCCTTGACAGTACTCCACGATCGGAGTACGCTGGCCAGCGGTATCCGCGATCGGGGATCTTCCGGCAGTCAATCGCAGCGGGAATGCTGCGCGTTTTCACCGCACGCCATGGCCCATCCTGTGGACCACTAGTACCAAGCATTTGGAGATAACGTCCATGAATTCTCGAACACTGGCCACGAATCGACATGCAGCCGCATTCACCAAGTCTCTCGGCCTGACGTTCGTCACGCTGGTCCTCATCTCATGTCAGCACGGGCGGGCGCAAGGCGGGGAACGCCAGGTCGACAAACTGTCCGCGAGTATGCGTGCCACGTTTTCTCTGGAAGGGTGGCAGCGCCACACGTTTCCCGCATTCGAGGGATTCATGCATGCTTATCAGCCTTGCGTGGTGGAGGTCCCGGATGCCGATTATCCATACCGCATGTGGTTCTTCGGCTGGATCGCAGACATCGGAAACGCTGAATTTGCTGGTTGTGATGCGATCTATTTTGCACGTGGCAAAGATCTCGATCATTGGGAAGTCTTCTGCAAGGATGGCAGCTGGGATGCAGGAAGACACAATGACAAGTGGGTTTCAGTTCTGTATTCGTCGGAGGACACCGAGAGGCATTATTACGACACATTTCACTCCGGAGATCCCTCCGTGGTCCTGAAAGACGGAGTCTTCTACATGGCGTACAGTGCTACGTCAAATGCCTTCACGGACCTCGACAGTTCCGAACCGATTGAACCCCCCTATTTCTCCAATCTGGCCATTGAAGGATATCCGTCGCGGATGATCCAGTGCGTGATGGGTGCTACGTCCACGGATGGCATCCACTGGAAGAAGACCGAGAAACCGCTGCTGATTGCGGCAGTAGACACGAAATATCCCCCTGATCCGTGTCCTGACCGTGTGGGGGATTTCCATCGTCCCTCCCTTCTCTGGGACGAATCGGCGGGCAAGTGGAAGCTCTATTTCGATTACTACCATTCCGTCCTTCGGGGCACCCACGCCGGCATGGCTGAAAACGAAGGAGACTTCATGTCCGGCACGTTCAGATTTGCACACTCTCTGGATCACCCCCTGATCTCCGATTGGCCGAATCCCGACGTCGCAAAAGTCGGCTCCCGCTATGTCTGTTTTTCCGATGCTCCTGGCTATACCGCGGCAACAGCTCCTGCCGGGAAAAAAGTCAGCGGATGGCAGCATCGTCAACTGCGGATGGCTCAGTCAGATGACGGTCTTGTGTGGGAAAAGAAGTACTTTATCGATCCGGATCCCGGCATCGATGCCAACCATGTTCCTCAGACTTTGGTGTGTAAGAGAGAAGGGAAATGGTGGTTGTACGTCTTCTACGCCACGCAGGTCGGATGGAGAAAAGGGAACACGGTTTATCCGTTCTTCCAAGAGGGCGACTACAACTGGTTTTATGACCAGATCCGGTATATGCGGCACGAGATCGTCGATGAGAGCACGAAATAACCCGCCCTTGGGGCGTCAGATTCCTCGTCCTTCACGCTGGGAAGTGGTGAGCGGGGGTTTGCTTCAGCACTGGCTCCGCTCGCGGTGAGTGCTTCTCGTGGTTGGCAGGGTCGTTGACGCTCGCTCAGGAAAGTGGCACGCTCGGAAATGGTGAGCGGGGGTTTGCTTCAGCACTGGCTCCGCTCGCGGTGAGTGTTTCTCGTAATTGGCAATGTCTTTGACGCTCGCTCAGCCAGTGGCACCCCAACCGTGCGCGGCCACCGGTTCCCCGATCTTCTCACGCCAGTTCTTCCAACATTTCCCACCGCTGGTAAGCCGTCGCCAGTTGCGTTTCCAGCGATTTCAGCCGGGTTTGCTCCTGAGCAATTTCCTCACTCGCCCGCCGGTAATATTCCGGCTGGGTCATCGCCCCATGCAACTGTGCCACCTCCGCTTCAAGCCGTTCGATCAGTGCCGGGAGCCCGGCCAGCTCCTGCTGCTGCTTGTAGGAAAGACCTCGCCTGCGCTGAGCCGATACCGACGAGCTACTACGAGCCCGCTGCCGCGTCTGCTGCTCACGCACTTCGCGCCGGTCGCCCTCTTCTGCCTCGCATGCCTGCCGAGCTCGCTGCCAATCGTCGTATCCTCCATCGTATTCCCGCACCGTGTCATCTTCGAACACGATCGTGCTGGTCACAATATTATTGAGAAACGCTCGATCGTGACTCACCAGCAAAACCGTCCCGGCGAATTCCATCAGGCGTTCTTCCAACAGTTCCAGCGTCTCCGCATCGAGGTCATTCGTCGGCTCGTCCAGCACGATCACGTTGGCCGGTTTGGCAAACAGCCGAGCCAGGAGTACTCGGTTCCGTTCGCCTCCAGACAGGAATTTGACTGCCATACGAGCTCGTTCGGGAGTGAACAGGAAATCCTGGAGGTAACCGAGCACGTGGCGAGGCTGGCCGGCCACGCGAATGGTGTCATAACCATCTCCGACATTTTGCTGCACCGTGGACTCGTCGTCCAACTGGTCGCGGAGCTGATCGAAGTAGGCGATTTGCAGGTTGGTTCCCAGCCGGACCGAGCCATCGTTGGGGATCAGTTCCCCGAGCAGGATGCGCAACAGGGTCGTCTTCCCGGCTCCATTCGGACCGACAATACCGACCTTGTCACCACGCATGATGAGAGTGGAAAACCCTCGCACGATCTCCCGATCGGGATACGCAAAGAAGACATCCTCGACGGCAGCCACCAGGTTGCCGCTCCGCTGACCTTGCTCAATCCGCAGGGCCACACGGCCCTGCTCCTTTCTTCGTTCCCGGTGCGCGCGGCGCATTTTTTCCAGATCCCTGACGCGGCCTTCGTTGCGCGTGCGGCGCGCCTTGATGCCCTGGCGAATCCAAGCTTCTTCCTGCGCCAGCTTCCTGTCAAACTCGGCGTTCTGTTTCTCCTCGGCAGCGAGCGTCGCCTCTTTGCGCCGCAGGAACGTGTCGTAATCGCAAGACCAGTCAAAGAGCAAGCCACGGTCAATCTCCACAATCCGCGTGGCTAGTCGCCGCAAGAACATGCGATCGTGAGTCACAAAAACCAGTGTCGCCGCCCAGCGGAGCAGGAACTCCTCCAGCCAGGTAATCGTGGCGATGTCGAGGTGGTTGGTCGGCTCGTCCAACAGTAGTACGTGAGGATCGGACACGAGCGTGCGAGCCAATAGCACGCGGCGCTTCATCCCCGATGAAAGAACCTCGAATCGATCGTCGCCCCGCAGACTCGTCCGCGACAGAATCTGCTTCACCTGCTGCTCCGCCTTCCAGGGCTCCAGGTCCCCTGAGACGAGACTCTCCTGCAACGGGCCAGCCACGACATCGGCCACACGGCCGTGAATGTCCTGCGGCACGTTCTGTGGCAGCAGTGCCACGCGCGTCCCCGGTGCAAAAGTCAGATCTCCCAAGTCCGGCTCCACGTCACCGCACAGAATCCGCATGAATGTGGTCTTGCCGGATCCGTTGCGACCCAGCAACCCGATGCGTTCGCCCGCCTCGATCCGGCAATCCACGCCGTCCAACAGCGGCGGGCCGCGAAATCCAATACTCAACTGGTTAATCGTGATCTGGGCCATATCTCGTGGGCCGGCACTGCCAGCCGGATAAGCAGTTTGACTTTTCACCTATCGCGGCCGGACCGCTATAGAATCGGGAAAACTCCCTCGTCGGGCGGTTTCCGCTCGCCACTGGCAAACGGTGCGTTGTCCCGCGTGGGGTGCCCACGCAACACCTGCAACTGGCGCCTCTGAAACGCTGTCAAAATCGCCACCACCAAACCAGACCAGCATATGGGCCCGCCACCAAATTGGGAATGGGCTATTGTCCGGACCGGCGTCCGCTGGCGGCATCGCTGGCCCTTTCGCCGCGAACCTGGCCGCCACCAAATGTGTCCCCCTCTTGGCAGCGCATTGTGCGACACGCTTCATCGGAGCCCGCTGCCCCTCGGACTCGTCCCAGCATGCAACATGAATGGAGGCCGACGATGGTTGTCCACACGTATCCAAGTCGATCGTCGAGCCTCCGCTTCCTTATCGGCTGATCCGCGCCGGCACTGGCCATGCTGACCGCCGTCGCGATCCGCCGTCAGATATGTTGCGTCAAGCTCATCTCTGCCATCTCTGATCGCAGCGCAGGCTCCTTCTCTTTACGTGGGCCCGACCCGCAAACAAGCGTGGCGGCGACGTCTCGTCGCAGCGGCTGCGGCAAGATGCCACAGCGACGAAGATGCGCTCCATCGCGTAGTCGGTGGCGCACCGCATGATGACGTTGAACTTTGCTCCCCCCAATAGACTGCTTCCAAGAAACAGACAATGACTATCGATAAACGAAAACGTGAACAGCTATCGGCGTTCTGCAGCCAGCTACAGGAAGACGACGGTGTGGACCCGCGGCAGTTCTTCAAACATCCACGAAATCGCGACAAACGGCACCGGAAAACTCGGCAGCTCTGTTGCCAGGTGGCCGAGACGATTGGATTGGTACTGACCGGCGAGTGCGCCGACGAGTTGTTACACAACCTGCTGGTTGTCGGAGTGACGCCCGCTCCTGATAGCTCGCAGTTGCTGGTAACGTTGCGCGCCGACCTCCCCGCCGACCAGATCGGAATCGACGAAATCGCTGTGCCGGCTCGCCAAAGTGTCGGGACGATTGCGCAGCGCAGTGGCCGCTGCCATTCACCGTCGGCGCACGCCTCGACTGGCCTTCCAGGTTCTGGACTCTACTCAGACTTCGGAGGGACGACAATGATGAAGAACCAGTTGACCCCCAACACACGCATCTGGACGGCCGACCCGCCCGGCAACGACATCGTCAAATCCTTGCGGCGGATCGCCAACAGCGACGATGTGCGTTACCAGGCTGTCATGCCGGACGTGCACCTGGCTCACGATGTGTGTGTCGGGACCGCGGTGGCGACCTCCGAACTACTCTATCCTGCGGCCATTGGTGGCGATATCGGCTGCGGCATGGCAGCCATCCGCGTCGACGCGCGAGCCGATCTCATGCGTGACGAACGGGCGACGGCAAATTTACTGTCGGGGCTCTATCAGCACATCCCCCTGAATCGGCAGGGCCCAGCTACGGCGGTCGATGCTTTGCCGGCGGAACTAGCCTCGACGCCCCTGAGTGATAAGCGATTGGAAAAACTGAAACAGCGAGAGGGCCGCGTCCAGTTCGGGACGTTGGGACGGGGAAACCATTTCCTCGAGTTCCAGCGCGATCAGGAAGATGATTTATGGGTAATGGTCCACAGCGGTTCACGGGCCATGGGGCAGGCAATCACCACCCATCATCTGCAGTACGGTCGACTGACAAACGGAGGTCTGATCGCGATCAACGGCTTCACCGCCGAGGGCCAACGGTATCTACACGACATGGCGTGGGCCATCGGCTATGCTCGACTCAGTCGTTTGTCGATGCTCCAAGCAGTTGACGCGTTATGGCAGAAGCTGTTCAGTGTCGGTCTCGTTGCATCCTCCTTGATCGATACGCAACATAATCATGTGCAACGGGAAACACACTTCGGTGCGGATTACTGGGTCCATCGGAAAGGAGCGCAATCGGCTCGGCAGGACGAACCAGGCATCATTGCCGGATCGATGGGCACGGCCAGCTTCCACGTGATTGGCCGTGGCCAGCCCCAGTCGCTCTGCTCC
Organism: uncultured Planctomycetota bacterium; assembly: GCA_963700515.1. GTDB lineage: Bacteria > Planctomycetota > Planctomycetia > Pirellulales > Pirellulaceae > JAJRVM01. The sequence continues at coordinate 159,533 of CAVOXY010000025.1, forward strand.
AGCTCCCACGGCGCCGGCCGTCGTTGGAGCCGCAGCGAGTCGCGCCGTCGCGTGTCAGCACGATCACTCCGGCAACAGATGGGTGCGGTGTGGTACGATCAGCGCAAGGGCTCCCAGTTGTGCGACGAAGCCCCCAGAGCATACAAAGATATCTACAGCGTCATGCGCGCTCAAAGAGATCTGACGCGTATCCTGCGCGAATTGCACCCCCAACTGGTTTATAAGGGATGAAAGAGGGAACCCAATCATGAACAGTCGCCAATTGCTGAAGCTCGGCGTGCCTCAGGACTGCTTGAAGGATGCCATCCTGGCCATCCAAAGCATGACCCAGCTCGGGGACGATCAAGGGCAAGGCGATCAAGCAGCAGATCAGCGCGGTGCTGGACAACCCGGCGGCCCATACGGCCGACGAGCATTTGGGATCCTTGGCCCGTGCCGTGATCAAGGATCGGGAGTTCGTGCCGGCCGAGCCGGTTGCCTATCGCACCTGGGGCGCGGACGAAATTGACGAGCCGTCGCACGCTCAGATGCGTCAGGCTTGCCGTGTGCCGGTCGCCGTCGGTGCCGCTTTGATGCCGGATGCCCACGTGGGATACGGACTGCCGATCGGCGGCGTGCTGGCCTGTGACAACGCAGTGATCCCCTACGCCGTCGGAGTGGATATCGCCTGCCGTATGAAGCTCTCGGTGCTCGATCTGCCCGCCGAGTCGATCGACACTCGGTTCGAAGCGTACAGGGAGGCGCTGGAACACGGTACTTGTTTCGGCGTCGGCGGCGCATACAAAACGCCCCAGTCGCATGCGGTGATGGATCAGGATTGGTCGGTCACCCGCGTGACGCGCGAGCAGAAGGATAAGGCCTGGAAACAGCTCGGCACGTCCGGATCGGGAAACCACTTCGCGGAATTCGGAATGCTTGACGCTGGAGTCGCCCGATGCAGAGATCGGCCTGGAGGCGGGAACGTACGTGGCGTTGTTGAGCCACAGCGGCAGTCGCGGCGTCGGGGCGGCAGTCTGCTCCACCTACAGCTCGATCGCTCGCACCAAGTTGCCGTCCCGCTATGATCAATTGGGACGACTTGGCGTGGCTGGATCTCGATAGCCAGGAAGGCCAGGAATACTGGCAGGCGATGAATCTGATGGGTGACTATGCGGCAGCCAATCACGATAGTCATTCACCGCACGGTCGCCAAGCTGCTGGGTGCCCACATCCTGGCCGGCGTGGAGAACCACCACAATTTCGCCTGGAAAGAGATCCATCAACGGCCGCGAGGTCATCGTGCATCGCAAAGGGGCGACACCAGCCGGTGAGGGGCAATTGGGCGTCATTCCCGGTTCCATGGCAGATCCGGCCTTCGTCGTGCGCGGTCGCGGTAACCCGGCATCGCTCAACTCGGCATCGCACGGAGCCGGCCGTCGCATGTCCCGCAAGAAAGCACGCGACATGTTTCAACTGCAAAGCCGTGCGCAACGATCTGGCCAAGAAAGGCGTCCGCGTCTTGTCGGCTGGCTCGGACGAAGTGCCCGGCGTCTACAAAGACATCCGCGAGGTCATGCAGCAACAAGCCGACCTGGTCGCCGATCGTGGCTCGCTTCGATCCCAAAATCGTCAAGATGTGTGACGACGGCAGCCGGGCCGAAGATTAAGTTAGAGCCTTACTCCGTATCATCCGCGCACAATGCTCGCATGTTTGCGGCCGCAGGCCGCGTCAGGATTCATCCTCCTGCGACTCCCGTTCGCGGATTTTCTTGATGGCGTCCGTCACGTCCTGTTGAACGAGCTTATAGAAGTTCAGCTTGCGCAGCAGCCGCAGCCGCTCGACGCTCTTATTGGTCCCAATGTCGCCAAGCAGTTGGACAGTGGTTTGCGTAATCACGTAGTCGGTCGGGCTCACGAGCTCCAGCACCGTGTCTTCGGCTGCTGTCCCGAAGCTCCGCAGGCAATCAGCTGCCTCTTTCCGCACCAACGGATTCTTGACGAACAACTCCGTAACAGGCTCGATGGCCTGTTCGTCCTGCAGCTTGGCCAGAGCATCCAATCCGTCGATTTGGACGAACCGATCTGTGTCCTGCAGCAATCCAATCAAGATCGGCACGCTGTAGGTCGAGCCCCAGGTGACCAATACCGGGATCGCGGCGCGGCGCACATCCGACTCCAGGCCGGTGTCCTCCGCTACATCGCGAACCGCACGTGCAATCTCCTTACGCAACTCGGCATCGCTGACGTCGCTGGGCTTCGCGTCCGCGATTCGATTCAGGGCCTGATGCCTGTCAGAAGATTCACCAATGCGGAGCAAATCCACATTGGCCTGGTAATACTCGGCATGCCCAGGGTCACCGGCATTGGCAACGATTTCCGTTTTCCGCTTGGCCAACTCGGCACGCCGCTGAACCTCCGCTGGATCCACCGGCTTCGCAATGTTCGGCTGGCTTCCCGACGACATGCCCGGCCTGGGAGAACCGGCAACACCGCCTGGCGACATGCCCGGTCGGGGAGAACCCGCCATACCGCCCGGCGTCATGCCGCCCGGGTAGCCCGGCCGGCCGGCACCCGGGTATCCGCCCCTACCCGGTCCCATACGACTGCCCGGATAGCCACTCCCCATGGGACTATTCCCCATTCCCATGGGAACGCTACCCGGATGCCCGCTCCCGTAGGGACCGCCGCCCGCCATACCGCTCCGCCCAGGACCCATACTGCCCGGATAACCACTCATGCCCGAACCTGGATTGGCGCCAGGGTAACCGCTCCCCATTCCCATGCTGCCCATTCCCATACCGCCTGGCCCCCTGCTACCTGGCTGCGTGCTACCAGGTCCCATACCACTGGCGCCCATGCTGCCCATTCCCATACCACCCGGCCCCGCACTGCCCGGGCCCATGCTCGTTGGGCCCATGCTCGTAGGGCCCGAACCCGGAGGACGACCCGGGTAGCCTGGCGAGTTGAGCCTGGATCCGCTGGCTACTGACGCACCGGCGCCGCCGTTCCAAGAGAAGGAGGGCGTCGTGGAGCCAGGTCGAGAAATCGTCTGCAGCGATTTCTCCATTTTCCCGACATTCGCTTCAGCATTGGGCCCGAAATCCATTGCCAAAGCAAACAAGAGGTAGGTGTCGTCGATCATCAGGTATCCCAGACCGCGCATCGGACGAGTCTCGCCTTTGAGCGAGAAATCACCGTTGAACTGGACGCGTACGGCCGGGATCCCATTGACGGCTGTGGGCGAGCCGACCTGCTGCTCAAAGCCAGTGCATTTCACTCGCAGTCCGGCCAGACCCAACTGCACGGCTGACGACCAATTCGGTGCTTGTCCCGAGAAATCTTGGTTGTGGGCGCCAAACGCCAAAATGATTCCCGGCTCCGATTTCCCAAATCGCGGGCCCCGATACATGAACTTCGTTTCACCCGGGGAGGTGGTCATTTTCTTGTCAAATTCGAATTTCTTGGGTGGCTGGAACTTATAAGGACCCGCCGTGACTTCATCTCCCAAATCGCCCCAGCCCTTGCCGAGCATTGTTTCCAGACCCGCAGAATCGCAGCCAGCCAACTGCGTCAGGCCAAGTATGGCCGCGGCGACCATAGCTAGTTGCCGATGCATGAGAATCTCCCTCGATACGTGAGTGGCGGAACCGCCGCGTATGGTGGATTCGTCCCCTCAATTTAGCGGACCACCCCCCCGCGAGGCAACAACCTGGACGCCCCTAAAGCCTCGGCAAATCGCCGTGCAGAGTGCCGGCTAATCTTTTCTAGGCCCTGACCAGCACCTCGCAACCGCGTTCTTACCACAAAAACGGGGAGGCTCCCCGTTTTCCTGGCAACATGCGCAAACTAGCGAAGGATACCAGCGACACTAGCCAGCATCCTGCTCGCGCGGGTCGCTGGTCAGAGAAGTGAGTGGGTTGAAAACGTTTCCCGCCACTGGCATACTGGAAGGGCATCGACACGTGTCGGTCATCGGCGCGGCGCGAAGCGCGGGCATCGTTTAAGGAAGGTATAACGATGCCTCGTGGAATTCGCGTATGCCCGGGCGGCACAATCTTTCATGTCTTGAACCGTGGTAATGACGGGCGCAGACTCTTCGATAGTCCTCTCGACTACCAAGCATTTGTCGGTGTGGTCCGCGAAACGTTGTTGGTGGTTTCCATGCGAATTCTCGCATACTGCTTGATGCCGAACCACTGGCACTTTGTCTTCTGGCCAGAGGAAGACGATCAATTGTCAGAATTCATGCACCTTCTCACTACAACGCACGTGCGCCGCTGGCACGAATTTCGCGACAGCAATGGGCGAGGACATGTCTACCAGGGCCCTTTCAAACCCTTTGCGGTCGAAAACGACGAACATTTCTATACGGTCTGCCGTTATGTTGAGCGGAATGCCGTTCGCGCGGGATTGGTGACACGGGCCGAAGACTGGGAATGGGGTAGTGCCTGGGCTCGTTACCACCCGTTCGATGAACGTGTGATTCCTTTGTCGCTGTGGCCGCTACCGCGTCCCGTGGATTGGCTCGACTTCGTCAACCGGCCTCAGACAGAAGCGGAATTGGACGCGGTGCGTCGGAGCGTGGAAAAAGGGTGCCCCTTCGGCAGTGAGCCGTGGGTCCAGGACACGGCAGTTCGTTTGAATCTTGAGTACACGCTTCGTTCACCGGGACGGCCCAAAACCAACTGCTAAGCCACTCAGGCGCCGTAGTGGTGTGAGCGGGCATCGCTGTCTAAAATGGTGCTGGTTGGCCGTGCCTCGAGCAAGCCCTCTACCTAAACCTCCCAGTTAACCGCAAAAAAGGGGAGCCTCCCCTTTTTCTGGAGAAGCTGTCATGAAGATCATTCGCCACCTGGATCAGACGGGTGCGCCGGCATATGGCTGCCAACACATCGACGGTTCGGTCACGAAAATCGCGGGGGACATTTTTGGGACCTATCACGACACTGGCGAACCGGTGACGGCGGGCAAACTGCTGGCTCCTGTCGCTCCCGCCGCGGTTCTCTGCATAGGCTTGAACTACCGCAAGCATGCGGAGGAAGGGGGCGCAAAGATTCCCGAACAGCCTGTGCTTTTCATGAAGATGCCCACCACGGTGCAGAATCCCGGCGACCCAATCTTGTTGCCACGACATCTGGCCAGCGCGCAGGTGGATTACGAATGCGAATTGGCTGTTGTCATCGGCAAGTCCTGCAAGAACGTTTCGCGTAGCCGCGCTCTCGAATACGTGCTCGGTTACACATGCGCCAACGATGTGAGCGCTCGCGACTGGCAGATCCAGTGGGGCGGTAGCCAATGGTGTCGCGGTAAGACGTTCGACACATTTTGTCCGCTTGGCCCCTGCCTGGTCACAACCGACGAGATCCCGAATCCCAACGAACTTGGTATCAAGACGGTTCTGAACGGCCAGACCATGCAAGATTGGAACACGAACGACATGATCTTCGATGTCCCGGCACTGATCGAATTCCTCAGTGGCAGCACGATGTTAGCGGCGGGCACGGTGATTCTCACCGGTACTCCGCACGGTGTCGGATTCGCGCAAACCACCCGTTTTTCTCCAAGCCGGTGACAAGATCACGATCGAAATCGAACGGATCGGAGCGCTCACCAACCCGGTCGCGGAGGAGTCGCCCGGAGCAGAATAGCATTGAACAAGGTTGGTGGAGTTCACCTGACTCCTGCACGGAATTCGTGGGCGAATTCCTTTTTTGGGCGGAGGGAAAGTAGACACTGACGACCGAAAGATCTCGCGATGCAGTATTCTACGGCACCCTCGTTCTTCCGAAGACACACATCCTCAACTCGATTCCGGAGTTAACAGCGTGCATCAGCTTGGGTGGAACTCGTCACTTTGTCTGATTTTGGCCGCATCCGTTACCGCCGTGGGTCACGCCGAGGACTGGCCAAGATTTCGTGGGACCAGTGGCGCGGGTGTCAGTCTGTCGAAGGGATTACCGAGCGCGATCGGTCCCGAAACAGACGTACTGTGGAAGATCGAGACGGATGCCGGCAGCTCCTCTCCCGTCATTTCCAACGGCCAGCTCTTCCTGACGTCCTTCGCCGGCGAGGACCGCAGCATCGAGTGTTTCTCAGCGGCGACCGGCAAGTCGCTGTGGAAACAAACGGTATCACGAGTCCGCGATGAAACCACCAACGGGCTCAATGGACCCGCCACGTGCACGCCAGCCGCCGACGGAGAGAACGTGGTGGTCTTCTTCCCGGACACCGCTTTGCTCTGCTATTCCCCGGCGGGTGAATTGAAATGGCGCACCGAGGTAGGCCCGTATCACAGTATGCATGGCATTGCCAGTTCACCGGTCGTCGCCGACGGTAAAATCTTGCTGTTGGCAGACCAACTGCGAGGTTCATATCTGGCGGCTTATGACTTGCAGAGCGGCAAGCAACTCTGGCAGGTTGATCGCGCCGACGGGGTGACAGGAGGTTACTCGACTCCCACAATGTTTCGCCGCGTCGACCGACCGCCGCTGGTATTGACCAGTGGCCCGGGGGGACTGATCGCGTACGACCTCCAGACGGGGAAGTCGCAGTTTTCCGTGCCGGGAATCTCCAACGCTCCGGTCACCCTCCCGCTCGTTCTCAACACGCGCGTCTTTGTCTGTGAGCCAGTCGGGGAAGCGACACCGATCGGCATGTTGTTGCCGAGGTATGACCAGAACAAAGATGGCATGCTCTCATTTCAGGAAGCGGGGCAAGATGTCGCCATACTCCGTTTGCTGGAGCGGATCGAGCAGGAGTGGGGCAACGGGGACCAAGTGGTGGAAGTGTCTGAATGGGACAAGGCCTTCCAGAGCTTCGTGAACAATGGAGGTTTGGTGGCGGTCGATGTCGCGGGAGATGGTGAGTCGGTCACGGGCAAGATTGCTTGGAACTACCGCAAAGAAGTTCCCTACATCGCTTCGCCGATCATCTACGAGGACTTGCTCTACCTGGTCGACAATGGGGGTATCGTAACGGTCATCGACCCCCGCGACGGGACACAGCTAACCAAGAAACGACTCAAGAAGGGAGGCAAGCAGTTCTACGCCTCACCGGTCGCCGCGGATGGAAAGATCTTCGTTGTGGACACCGCCGGCCAGTTCAGCGTACTACAGGCGAGTGAGCCATGGGAAGAGCTGTCGACTGCCAGCCTCGAAGAACCGTGTCTCGCGACGCCAGCCATCGCCGATGGACGAATCTATGTGCGTACGAAGAATCATCTCTACTGTTTTGGAGACTCCCCATAGCGTGGTGCGAGGAGATTCTGAGCATGAGTCGTGTCGCGGGCTATCGGCTCACCGCTGCACGACGGTAACTTGCACCTCGATCTTTTGATCACCTCGCAGCACTTCCACAGTGATGGTCTGCCCCGGCTCGAGTTGCTTCAGCACTTCGGAATACCCGCGCAGGTCGGTGATCTTCTGCTCTCCGATGCGGACAATCACGTCCGAAGGCTGCAAGCCGGCCTTCGCTGCGGGGGAATCGGGGACCAGCGAATCGATCTTCACACCTTCTCCTTGATAGTCGAAAGCGGGCACGGTCCCGACGAGGACTCGGCGACCCGATCCTTGAGGATTCGCGGACGCCGCATCGTGTGGACTGGCCGCTGCTAGACGCACAGTCAGCGGCTCTTCCCGTTGCAGCAGGTAGACGACCGCTTCCTTCACGAATGTCGCCACTTTGACCAGACCGGCAGCATCAATCTTGTCGACCGTGTCACTGGGCCGATGGTAGTCACCATGGGCGCCGGTGAATATCTGCACGGCGGGAATACCTTGTTCGATGAAGCTCATCTGGTCCGACGCTTCGCCACCACCCGGCACAATCTGATTCGGCACGCCCGTGACGAAACCACAGCCACGGAAAATATGCTGCCACTCATCCGCCGTCGCGGCGGCATGAACTGCCACCTGGCCGTCCAGGAGCCGCCCCACCGTATCGAGATTGATCGCGCCGCGCATGTGCTGGGCCGGTAAGCTGGGATGCTCCACATAGTATTGCGAGCCACGTCGGCCACACTCTTCTGCCGAAAACGCCACGCACACGAGCGTCCGCGGCCCTCCTCCTTCGGCTGCCAGATTCCGCGCCAATTCCAGCATGACGGCTACTCCGCTGGCGTTATCGTCGGCCCCTGGATGCCATTGTCCCTTGGGCCTCCGCCCGCGCGTCGGGCCACCCCATGCCAAGATGATCGTAATGGGCTCCCAGAATGATCGACTGCTCTTTCCAGTCATCCCGCTTACCCGGCAATATACCGATCACGTTTCTGGTCTGCACCGGTTTTCCATCGGGACCCTGCTCGACCGTAAACTCTTGGAACCAGGAGCCGTTATCTCCGCCCGGCTGCAAGCCGATGTCGGCCATCTGTCGCGCGATGTACTCGGCAGCCTGCTCCAAACCGCTGCTCCCCAGGCCACGCCCTTCCCGCTCGGGTGCAGCCAGCCAGGCAACGTGCTGCATCAGCGATCGGCTGGAAAACACGGGCGGCAGCTCGGCCAACGGCTGTCGTTCTTCTGGCGCCAGCGTCGGCAGCGGCGCACTACGATCTTCGCGCAGATCCACCACCAGAGGTGAACCGTCGGTACTCCACTCCCCTTTCACGACGTTGGTCGGCTCCTCTCCTTCGAAGGCCAGATAGGAGTATTTTCCATAGTGGGGCAATTTTCGGGCCAGGCCGGGAAATGCCGCGTCCGGCTCGACCGTCAGCAGCCCCACTGCCTTCTCGATATCCTGGGGATGGCGCCGGATGATGACCAGGCAGTGATTCACGAAGGGAACACTCGTCGTCACCCAATGGAACCGACTCACCGCTATCGTTTGCCGCGGCAGCGGGACTCTCCGCGAGCAGCGCGGCAGCAAAGCGATTTTCACGGCCGAGAATCCAGATGCTCTGCCGGGCAGGCAACTCCTGCAGCTCGGCATCCTCGACCAGCTCGATCGCGTGGCTGTCACTCCTCCACGCCTCCATCAGCTGGCGATATGCGTTTCGTTTCGCTTCGCCAGCCGCTGCAGGAAGCACGGCCACGATCTTCGGCTCCCCGAAAATCTGACCGATCGAGGACGGCGTCTCGCGCGGATCCAGCAGCCGGAACAGGTCAAACATCGGATCGACCGTCAGCGACACCGGCGGTGAACTCACCGGGATCGAGAACTCTTGCCGCGGCAGAGACGAGGCGACGACGGTCGTGGCCGGACCTTGCTGAGTCAGCACCGTGATCGGCACTTGCAGGGCATAGGGCGGGTCCTGTTGCGTCTGCACCAACACCCCGTCCACTGACACTCCGCCGGCTGTCTGCTTGACCGCCACCTGCTGGACGGCCAACGCCGGAGCTCCGGTACGTGCGAGCCATTGCTGGAAGAAACTCCCCAGGTCCTGCTGCGACACCGCTTCAAACTCCTGCTGCAAATCGGTGAAACTGGCTCGTTTGCCGCGGAATTTGCGATACAACCCGACCAGCGACTGACGAAACGCGTCGTCGCCCAGCTGCCGGCGGAGCATATGATCCATCATCAGCGCTTTACCGTAGCCAACGGCTTCGGTCGCGGCGCTGTGCCGATCGTGAAACTGGTTCAAGGGAAAATCACGCCCCTCCTGGACGTAGTCGCGGTATTTCTGCAATGCAGCGCGGCGGTAGTCGGCGCCCGCTCCCCGCTGTTCCTGTACCAGATGGTCCGCCAGGTACGCTGTCAGTCCTTCACACCAGTTCCCGCTGGCGTAGTCGACGAAGACCGCATTGCCCCACCAATTATGCAGAATCTCATGTGGATACGACGAGTTCAAGATAAACGGGAACCGAATGACTTGCGGCCCCAGCAACGTGAACGAGGGCATGCCGTAACCGGTTTCCCAGAAGTTTTCGACCAAGGCAAATTTGCCATAGGAGTACGGCCCGATCAGGGAACGATACATTTCGAGATAACGGGCGGTGGCGTCAAGATATTTGCGTGCCAATGCCTCGTCCTGGTCATGCAAATACACCAGCGACTCCACCACACCCGCTGCATCCGCGTAGCGGTGCAAGGGTCCGCCAACCAAGTACACCTGCTCCATCAATCCACTCGAATCCCACTGGGCGATCCCCTCTGCATTGCGAGACGTGCCATTCCCCTGACTGATCACATGCCATGGGGCGGGCATCTGCACTTCGACAGTGAACTGGATAAGCCGATCATCGAACTGAGGAACCCAGGCACTGCCGCCATCGAGATAGACACCTTCTGGTCCGATGATTCCTGCTGTTTGGCGAAACCCCCGCGTATACTCTTCTTTCTGCTCGGAGAGTTCATGCCGAATACTTCCCTCATAGGTCAGTTCCAACACACCGTCCTGAGGTTTGCTCGAGAGCCGGTAGCTCCTACGCGGAGGTTGTGGTTGCTGCTCGACGGGCTCCACGGCGGGCGTACTCGCAGTAATCTGCAGCGCCTCGTGGAGCGTGAATTCAGTTCCGGCCTGGCAGAGCGTTTCCGGCAAGGTGATGCGATCCGAGACCCGCAGTCCGTTGGTCTCGGGTGTCAATGCGACCGAGAGGGCATGTCGCAGTGGCAGATCAGTGGCCGCGGTGGGTGCCGCCTCCAACGACACGTGTCGGCCGCCCAGCCCGGGCAACCAGTGAAAGGTCATCTGATCTTCCAGAGGGCGGACGGCGGCCTTGAGGACCCGCAGCCAGTCGGCATCCGCGCAGAAGTCGGCGGGAACGATCAAGATATTCTTGCGGTTCTCTGACTGGAGCTTCTGCAACACGTTGAGCAGCGAATGATCCTCGTCGCCGGTCGCGATACGCAGGCGATGAAAGCGGCTGCGGCTGGAGAGCGGATCGTCTGCTTCCATCGCCAACCAGGCCTCTCGCACGGCCACGGGGACGTCGTCTTTCAAAACAATGACGGTCGTCCCACCGAACGGTCCAGGGCACGAGGGAAGAGCGTTGGGCGCGGTAAACGACTGGGGACGAATCTCGGTGGAAATCGCCGATGCATCGCTCGCCGCTGGGGGCTCCGTCACGACAGCAACGTTGGCGTCGCCAGCAAGCCACTGCGCCTGCAAGCGGGCCCAGTGACGCGCCCTGGGCGAGTCCTGATCAACCAGCAGATAGCGACGTGCACCACTGGGGACGGTATTTACCGGCAGCCCCAGGGCCTCGCGAATCGCGTCTTCCTCTTGTGACTCCCGTTGCCACGGATCGTCCGCTCTCAATACCATGTGGCTTGCCAGACCAACGTTGTTATACTCCTCCAACTCGCTCGACCACCACTGCTGGTCTGCTGGGCTTCCCATGACCTGCAACGATTTCACGGGCGGTTTGACGTTACCATAGTCTTCCGGCAACGGCAGCGGAAAGTCCTTGAGCTTCGCATATAGACTCGGGTCGACGGCGACAGCCCGCAGATCCATGCGGTCGGACAACAGGGCAATCGCAGCAGTCACGGTGCCCCCCGTCCCTTCGCCAGCGATGCAGACCCGAGCGGGATCGATGCTGTAGTACCGCATGACATAGCCCCAGATGCGTTCCACCGCCCCGACCATAGTGCCCAGATCGGACGCAAACGATTCGGGCCAGAACCATCTTCCGCCGACGCTAAAGTCACTTTGTGTTTCCCGATAGGGGGCTTCAATAACAATGATCGCCGCCTCACTCCCCAGTCGATCCTTCCACAGATCGAGTCCGTCGGAAGACGTGAATCCGTCGTCACACAACCAGATTAAGAGGGGCACACGCTGCTGCGCGGAAGCCTTTTCAGGAACGTGCAAGCGGTAGTTCACCTCTTGCTGGGTGTAGACCGACCACGTCCCTTCGTTCACATCCGTGGCTCGCGCTTCCGCCAGCACCACAAAATCGGCCACCGGCTCGCCTTCCAGTTCCACCACCGCCGGCGTCATCGTCGGTACAATGGAAACGGTCTTGATGTTGGCTGCCGGTTTACGCAGTTTCAGCTGATGAACGGTTCCGTCCCAGTCGGAGGAATGGAACGAACCGTTCACGTGCAAGACAACGTTGCCCGGATGGTTATCCAGGGCATCGGCACACGCTTCCCCCATGGAATTATCCCACAGCGATTGTGTCGAATAGAGCCGAGAACTGGCATCAGTTGGTCCCAGCATGCTGCCATGGCCGCGGACGGCGTTATCGACGCGACGCCAGTAAGCATCGGTATTTGGAAGAAACTGCCGCGGAACCATCTTCTGTTCCTCCGGCGTGAGATTTTTCAGGGTGTCGGCTCCCTGCATGCCGAATTTCATCCGCATAGGGCGCGGGAAATTCGACGCGACAACCGGTCGGCCAGCGGACTTCGCGCGCTCGATCAACGGGCGATACGCCGTCAGGTAGTTCTCCCACGGCCGACTCTTGGACAGGAATGTCGCCTCGTCAATGCGTCCTGCCAGATAGTCGTCCATGCAACTCTGTACATCGCGTTCAAACATTTCCATGGCCAGCACGACCTGATTCTGCTTCCGTTGCAGTAATCCTTCGTAGACAGCCAGTTCCAGCCGGTGCGTCGTTTCATCGGTATGTGTTTCCCCTAGAAACACCACCTCCGCAGTCGCCAACACGTCCAGCATGGCATCCAACGACGTCGCCTGTCCCGTCCGGCCATCCCGGACCGTGACCGCATCGCGAATGGGTGGCGCGGCCCAACGAGGACGCTCCTCGCCTGTTCCGACACCTGCCCAACTGAGCAGCAGTGCCAGCAACAAGAAAACACGGCGATCAGTTAACGGTCGAATCATGTGACCAGAATCTCCATCGATGGGACGTCAGTCCAAGAACGCGCACCACACCCGCGAGCAACGGCAAAAGGTACTTACTCGTGAGCATCCCGACCGGAAGGGGTATGTGCTTGATTGTGGCTCAAACCTTGACTACCGGCAACCTGCGGCCAAGTGATCAGGGCTGCGGCGCATCTGAGCCCCCCCCCGCCAGACCTTGATTCCCCGGCTCGCGGGCGCCGGCGCGACCCACTCATCGCGAGCCGAAATATTTCTCCAACGCCATGAATGACAGATCGCCAAACCGTCTATTGTCCGGCCTCCGGGGCGTGCTTGGACAGCCGTAGTTGCTCGAACAAGTCGCAGCTTGGCCACCGCTGCACGGCCTGAGCCGCCACGTGAATAAGCGGGTCGATTTTGGCGGCGGGACGTTGTCGGTCGGCAGTGTACGTGGTGTTGAACAACACCGCCCAGCAAAGTCCGTCATGGCGTGCGACAAGGAGTGTGGAAGTTCCCGGCAGAGCACCCTGATGCCAGAGACTGCAGCGGTCGTCGGTGTTGCGGTCGTCGGTGTTGCTGGATTCGTCCCCTCGGATCGGGCGGACCTGCCAACCAAATCCGTAAAAGGACTCCTTGGGAACACCTTGAGCATCGTGGCCGGCCGCACCAGGCGGACAAGCGATCATCGCGCGGTACATATCCGGCGAGAGGAGTCCAGCTTTCTCATGCCGTTGCACCTGCGAGGCAAAGCGGACCAGATCAATGGCCGACCCGATCCAACCACCGTGCGCATCCATCGACTCCAGACACCAAGCCCCATATTGGTGCGGCACCTTCGCTGGCCCCGTCGCGCCGGGCGGCAGCGAACCCATTACCGCGTCCCCCATCTCGTTGCCCGGAGTGTAATACCGCACCTCCCCCGCGACTCGCTGCGGCAACAGCGTGCCTCCAATGCGCATGTCGTGAATACCCAGCGGCTCGAGCAATTGCCGGCGCACCGCCGATTCGTAATCCTCGCCCGACACGCGCTCAATCACACGTCCCAGCAGGCAATATCCAAAATTCGAATAGGCATAGCGCGCACCCGGGTCGAAATCCAGCGGCCGGCCCAACATGAACGAGACAATGTCCGTGGGCTTCGGCGGCGGCTCGATCCCCAGACTCGCCGCGATTTGCCGGGACCGAAACATCGGATCCAGGGACTGGTCGCGGTCAAAACCGCCACGATGCTGCAACAACTGCCGCACGGTAACCTGTCGCCATCGCGGATCCATCTCTTCGCCCTGTGCCAGAGGGCCCTGTGACAGAGGGTCCCGTGACAGATGAGGGTGAGCGGGCAAGATGTCACATACCGAGTCGTCCAGTCCCAGTCGCTGCTGGTCGACCAGTTGCAGTACGGCGACGGCCGTGATTGGTTTGGAGATACTCGCGATGCGAAATAGTGAATCGGGTTGCACGGGTTCGCGCCGCTCGACGTCCGCGAAACCGAAACCGCGAGCGTATACGAGTCGCCCGTCCTTGGTGACCGCCAACGATGCGCCGACAAGGGCTTCATCGCGGACAAAAGCGCGCATCAAACGGTCGAAACCGGCCAGCTGTTCGCACGCCACACCCGTCTCGGGAACGGCCTTGCTCGCGCTCGCCGACTCCCCTTCATCCCCAGTGGACGCGCGAGCCAGCAAGGCGACGACCGCCAGCGACCAGAGAACGACAGTTCGCACACATTCTCCTAACGTAGAACGGAATTCATTCCGTTTATGCAGCTCCCCTGTTCCCCACTTCCCCGTCGCAACGCAGCAATTCGGACTTCAACTTCGGTTTATGCAGCTCCCCATGTTCCCCACTTCACGCCCTCGGATCAAACCCGGCAGACTCAGCCCGGCACAATGATCAGACGCGGCGCAAAACAGAAGATCGGGATCAATATCGCACAATATCCGATCACCGTGCGCACGCGGCCCAATGACATCGTGTCATTACTCGTGGGTGGATGATCCGTGCCAATGAACAGTACGAGCAGAATCATGAGGGACCAGCGCCACTGCCCAAACACCAACACCATGAAAATTGCGAGGACCACCAGGGCGCGGGCAACCCAATGAGCCTTCCTGCCAAATAACGTGTACATGACGTGGCCGCCGTCCAATTGACTCACCGGCAGCATGTTCAGTCCCGTGATCAGGAAGCCCACCCAACCAGCCATGAAATATGGATTCAGCTGACTGAACCAGACCAGTTTGCCCGGCGCATAGCCGGAAGGCTGGGCAAAATGCAGTCCAATCCGCGTGAGCAGCGGCAAGTCCAACGCAAACGGACCATAACCATGCTGTGTCAAATCGACCTGCGTGATGCCAATCCACATAATCGGTATCGCCACCACCAAGCCAGCCAGCGGACCCGCTAATCCGATGTCAAACAACTCTCTCCGATTGGCGCAGTCCATCCATGCCGATGACCGCCCCCATCGTTCCGATCGGTGAAATGGGAAAGGGAATGAAATAGGGAAAACTGGCCGGAATGCGATAACGGAGCGTGGCCACGAAATGCCCCATTTCGTGCGCCAGTAGAATCGTGAGCAGACAACCCGAATAGATCAGACCGTCCTGCCAATGGGCCAATAGCGATTGCCGTACCGTCCCCATCCCAGGAAGAGGGAACCAGTGGTTGGCCCCCACCCAAAACGTCGACAGGCACGTGGCAATAAAGAGGATCAGCGGCAAACGGATGCGACGACGTGACGCCGGACGATCCGAGGTGCCTGTACCGCCGACTTCCCGCAACGTCGGATCCTGCTCCACGAGAACATCCTGGGAAATGGGAAACAGAGTCGACGGACGACCATCCGAATCACGCTCCTGGGGACCGCCCAGAATCAGTTCGTCCACGTCCGGTCCACGATCGGCCACCGGCCCGACATAACCGCTACCCCCCTCTAAAGATGGAGGCCCATCAGGCGACTCGGCAGGCTGCGGTTCAAGATTGTTCGTGTCACTCATGATACTCAGCATAGCATCAGGCTGTTCGGGTTATAACCCACTTTGCTCGGCCGGAGCCTCGCCCTCCCGGTTTTACATGAGCTACTCAATTTTGCCCGTTTGCCCCGCCGACCCCCCTTCCGCTCTAGCACGCCAACTGCCCTTCACGCGAGTGCGTCTTTCTGGTATTTACCTCCACCCGAACTGGCAGAGCGCAGCGGTGCTGCGCCGTTTCCACTGCCGGGGGCTCGGAGATGCGACCTGCGAAGTGGCCGTCCGAGTCTTTCCATGGCTTCAGGATTCGTTGGGACGAGTGCCATGAAACGCCTGAGTGTACGCCTTTCCATTGTAGCCGCCGTATTGGCGCTAGGCAGTTCCGCCATTGCTTACAAAGTGCTCTCCAAGCCGGGAGACGCACCCTCGCAGAATGGCGAGCAGGAAATAGCTGCCGAGAAAACGTCGCCACCGGCAACGACGTCCCCCATTCGCACGGAGGGAGAGCAACCGCCCGAATCGTCCCGCACGCTGCAGCCACCGCCGCGATCTGTGTTCGAACCCGGCAACTCGCTCAGAACGGTCAGCCACGAATCCGTTCCACCGGGAGAAGAACAAGACGACACCGAAAACACCGCCAACTCCGCCGAGATGATTCCGACGGCGGATCCGGCCGATGCGAACTCGACATACAATACCAGCTTTCCGCTGGCGGCACGTTCCTACGGCTCTGACGCGCCATCGCCTGCTGGGTCGACCGGTGCCGGAGACACTCCACGAAATCCCGCCTCGGCATTACCCGCTGCGCCTACCTATGGAGCCGGGTACACGACATCCGATGCCTCTGGCTCATCCACTGCCGGCTTGCCGGACGACCGTCCCGCGAATGGCACGGGAGGCATCGCGCCACCCACACCCAGCTATTCGGCAACTGCGCCGGCGACTGACTCCCCCGCTCGGTCTCCCGGCACGGGGAGTTCATTAGGCATGCCGGTCGCCGCCGGTGATGACGCGGAAAACTCGCCGGCTGGCCCGCTGGGAACTCAACCGATGGCCGACGGCAGTAGTGTGAGCAGCACTGGCCTGCGTAGCGGTACCTCGCCTGCCACCGGCTTGGCCGCTGGGCCAACCACCGGTGCGAATGCTGCTGGACTTACCAACTCACCACTGGGTGCAGCGGCTGGATCGGCGATGTCTGCCACAGGCAGTCCGCTGGCGACCGCAGCAGCACCCACTTCCAGTTATCCCTCAACCGACCCCGCGAATTCTTCTCCCTCGGGAACCAACACCCAAGCTCAGCCGGTCGCCAATACCTACGGCACCTCACCCGCCAACACCGCAGCTTCCGCGGCAGGCGGGTACGCACCCGCGACATCGGCTTCTGTTTACCCATCGACGGACTCCGCGGCTGCTGCCAATTCAACCTACTCCGCCACTGCCGGAGGTAACGCGAACGCTGCGGTGCGTGACGGGTCCACACCAGTTCTCGTCTCCGACATGCCGGGTGATCGGCAGCTGGAAGGTCAGCAAACCCCCGCGATTCTGCTCGAGAAGTTGGCCCCGGAAGAAATCCAGGTTGATCGCAAGGCGACCTTTCAGGTCCGCGTTCGCAACGCTGGCAATGCCACGGCTCACCACGTCGTCGTCGTCGACCGCGTACCTCGCGGCACCGAGTTCATCGATGCGGTTCCCCCCGTCACTCCCACCGCCGACGGCACGCTCGTCTGGCAATTGGAGACCGTCAAGCCGGGCGAAGAAGTCACGCTGTCGATGAACCTGATGCCCAAAGTCGCCGGTGAGATTGGTAGCGTCGCACAGGCCACGTTCCAGGCCCAAGCGTCGGTCCGCGCGATCTGTACGAAGCCCGAACTGAAACTGGATGTGACGATCCCGGCAGAAATCCTGATTGGCCAACCCGCTGCACTCGAAATCACTGTCACCAATACCGGCAACGGCGCGGCTGAAGAAGTTGTCATCGAAGAAGATGTTCCGGAGGGTTTTACGCACGCTGCCGGTCGACAATTGGAAACCAAGCTCGGCACGCTACGTCCGCAGGAATCACGCCGCCTGACACTGGTCCTGGACAGTACCAAGCCGGGTAGTTACGAGAACCACCTGAGTGTGCGGGGGGAAGGAAATCTGTTTGACGAAGATGTGCGCAAAATCGATGTGACGTCTCCCCAACTCCAACTGGCCATGCAAGGCCCGACGCTCCGGTATCTGGATCGTCAGGCAACCTACGCCGTGCACCTGGCCAATCCCGGCACGGCGCCGGCCCGCAATGTCGAACTGGTTACATATCTACCCAAAGGCATGAAGTACGTCACCAGCGACAACCAGGGTCAATACGATACCCAGTCCCACGCGGTCTACTGGAGTCTGGAAGAACTGCCGGCAGACAAGCAGGGCGATGTTCACTTCACCGTACTGCCGATCGAGCCGGGTAACCACAAGCTGAAAACAGATGGACGCGCCGACCTGGGACTGACGGGAGGCTGTGAGCATGAAGTCGCCGTGGAAGGGCTGGCCGAACTCGCGTTCACCGTGTCCGACGTGGCCGACCCGATCGAAGTGGGAAGCGACACCGCTTACGAGATTCGCGTCCAGAACAAAGGCTCCAAGCCGGATACCGACATTCAGTTGGTGGCCGACTTACCTGAAGGCATGACGCCCACCACCGGTGACGGTCCCACGCAGGGTACCGTGCAAGGGCAACGTGTCGTCTTCGCGCCCCTGGCTCGCCTCGGCCCGAATGAAGAAGCCGTCTATAAAATCCATGCCCACGGCGACCTGACCGGCGACCATGTCGTCCGCGTGCAGTTGCGGAGCGCTGAAGTGCGTGCCCCCGTCACCAAGGAAGAGATCACACGCGTCTACTCCGACAAGTGAGGTTTTTTCATTGGTCATTGGTCATTGGTCATTGGTCATTGGTCATTGGTCATTGTCATTGGTCATGCTTGGATTGCTTGGCATTGCCGCATTCCGCATTCCGCATTCCGCATTCGTTCTTGACCGGACTGAGAGCCTAGAGCAGTGAGCGTGACAGCACGGGGCAGGATGGATTTCTTGGGATCGCGGCCGCAGGTTCTGATTGGGCCGCGTGAAATCGCCATTTTTCTCTGCCGGACTGTCGCGAAAGCCCGACTGGCCCTCTAGAATTGCAGGTGTTGCCATCCCCCTGTCGGAGGATCACCACACCGATGCCGTTTCACATTACCTGCATTTGCGGGCGATTGACGGTTGTGCCGGATGAAGCCAGCGGGCAATCCATTCATTGTTTACGCTGCAATCGAGAACTGACCATTCCCGCAGTGGACGCGGCACAGCCACCTCCCGCTCCTTCCTTGATGCCCGTCTCCCAAGAGGAGGCGGACGCGCCGACAATTGTGGTGGAAACCCAAGTGTCGCCGCGACGACACACCCAACGTAGCCGAGAACTCCAGGCCGTGACGTGGATTACCGCTGCGTTGGCCCTGATTGCTCTGCTGAGTGTCGTACCGGTCGTCGTGGCGCAACTCGAATCCACTGGGCAGCTGGCGTCCCCGATACTCGAACGATGGGCTTTGGCCATTGTGCTGGCCGCCATTCTGCACGTGGTCTACATCCTTTATCTGATTCAGTTCCCTGATTGGAGCTGCGTCTGGGTCGTCTCCTTGTTCCTGCTGTTGGTCACCACCCTCTACGCCACCCTACTTGGCATCCGCCTGCTGGCCCCAGATGGCAACCGAATCATGGAGTTGCTCGAGTTGGACGGCAATCAGTTTTCATCCGCGCAAGAGGCCGGGTGGTGCTTTCTGATGGTTCTGATCACGGGCGTCACAAGCTATTTGGCCGGACGGGTAGCTGCGCAGTGGTACCGGCGGTCACACAACGCGGCCGGTGACAGCAGCCCAACAAAACCC
Organism: uncultured Planctomycetota bacterium; assembly: GCA_963700515.1. Taxonomy (GTDB): domain Bacteria; phylum Planctomycetota; class Planctomycetia; order Pirellulales; family Pirellulaceae; genus JAJRVM01. The sequence goes on from CAVOXY010000025.1 coordinate 179,086, forward strand.
TAACCGACACCGTTCACAGATCTGGTTGCCTTTGAGGATCAGGAACGAATCGGGAATGCGGAATGCAGCGCAGACAAGTAACAAGTAACAAGACCAATGACCAAGTAACCAATGACCAATAACCAAGTAACCAACAGCCAATTCTACAACGAGCTCAGCTTCTGGAAATTCAGTGTGATGCCCTGCATTGGCAGGACGCCGTAGATCCCTCGCGTGAAGACCAGTTCAATGAAGTCGTTGGCTCTCAGCAAATGGCTTTTGGGCACGACCACGATGTCACTGTCGCGAACCCACACCTCATCGGCCGGGCAGGGTCGCTCGCCCAGCAAGGCACCGCGCAGATCCAGTTTGGTGGCGATGAGCCGCCAATCTTCGGTGCGGCGAAACACGACGATCTCGCGGAGGTTGCCACCGTTGTTCCAGCCGCCCGCCAGGGCAATTGCCTGCATGGCAGTTGTCGGCGCTTCCAGCGCGTAGCGACCGGGCTGACGCACCTCGCCGACGACATAGACATACCGAGCCGCGCGGCGCAACAGACGAGGAGTCACGCCGATGCCATCGACAATTTGACTGTACCGCTCGTCAATCTCATCCTTCAACTCGTCGAGCGTGAGGCCCTGAGCAGGCACGGAACCAATCGCCGGCAGCTGAATCGTCCCTTCCGGAGTGACTTGCGACTGCTGTGCCTGGCCGCCGGTGGCCCCATAGCGGCTATCGACTGCCGAACGGAGATCTTCCAGCCGCGTGTTCACCTGGACTGGCGTGACGGTAATCGCAGGCACTTTATAGTACTTCGTGTAGCGTTCTTCCAACTCTTCACGCAACTCGGTTACTGTCCTGCGGGCGGCTCGGATCTGCCCCAACATACGCAGCGTGATCATGCCATCTGGTTGAATCACCAAATCGCGATCCAGGGTCGTATCAATCAACGACTCGACACGCACGTGATCGCCCACATTCAGTTCATACGGCTGGTTACTCTCCACGCGTGTCAAGCGATAGACGAATTCCAGATCGTCCCCCACGCGCAGCCGGTATTCAGGAACGTGCACATCGCGAAATGGCCCGACGTATTCGCCTTGCGCCAGCACCTCCCAGGGAATGGGGCGCCGCGCATTCCAACCAGCTTCCCCGCCCGGGTTGCAGCCGTTGCAATCGACTCCCACCAGGCAGCGGGACTGGCAAAGCTGTTGCCGTTTGACGCGTCCCTGAGCGTCGATGACCTCCACCCACTCGACCCGCTGCCGCGGTACGGCCGACCGGGGGCAGTCCCGTTGGTCTATTGTCTCCAGCGCGCTAGCCTCTGACACAGTCATCAGAGGTGTGTCGAGCGAGGTCACCGTGATGTTCGAGTCCGTTGGAATATCCGATGGCCGGCTCGCGCCGCAATAGGCAAGCACAGCCAAAGAAAGCACGACGGCCGATGCGGCTACGAACATCGCTATTCGCAGGGAACGCCCTGGGCATCGTGACGCAGGAAATCGATCGAGTCGCAGTGGCACAGCCTCGTCCTTATCGGTTGCCGACGGGACGAATTTGTCGTCCCCTTGAATCTACTTAATTCTCCGCGGGAACATCCGCGCCCGATGCGCAGGTGCCCGTAGGTCGGGACCCTGTCCTGACCGGGCCTTCTCATTTGTCATTGAGAGGAGGCGGGCGTGACTTGTGAAAACGTTCTGGGATCCACCCATTGCACTGATTCCCCGCCACCAGTCTGACCGGTCATGGGCCGGCGGGCCAATGTCAGCTCATACTGTTGAGTGGCCTGTCGTGCCAATTCCGCTTCGCCCAATCGTTGATGTACCACCGCCATGTTATGCCAGATCTCGGGATCGCTCTCGATCGACAAGGCATGTTGCAGGACTCGTCGCGCATCCTCCCATTGGCCAAACCGTGCCAACAGGACACCCAGCTCGTTGGCGGCCTTCACGTTGGAGGCATTCACCAGCAGCGCTGCCTGGTGAAGTGTCACGGCAATCGGGAGACAGAGCGTCTGGGTCTCCAGTTTGGCGTGATCCATCACTGTATAAATGCGGGCCAATCCATACAGGGCATAGGAAGCGGCCGGGAGATCACCGCCGGCCAGCTTGAACTGCTGCTGCGCGTATTCGAGATAACGCTGTTGAGCGGACAGAGGCGTCATCCGCCCAACATGCTCGTCCTTCAACACGGTTGTTCGATGCCCACTGATGATCTGAGCCAGGTTCAATTCACTTTCCAACTGGGAACCCTGCGGCGCAAAATCGCCCGCCTCCTGCAAGGCCCGCATGGCACGTCCCAAGGCGTCACTGTGCGTCTTCACTCCCTGTTGCGCGTCCAAGGCCTGAGTGATGATTCGCAATGCCTTGATCATCTCGGCGCGGGCCGCAAAGTACGCGTTACGCGAAGCCAGATCTTCGGCACGTCGTGCGAGCGTGCCGACACGCCGCGTAATGACATCGAAGGTCACATCGTGGGCCGGCACCACGACGGACGAAGCCGGTGCTCGCGGCACGACGGGCACGGCCACCGGCGACCAGGCTCCTGGCGCCGCCGCGACAGGGGCCGGCGGACTCACGTACGATTCCGGCTCGGCGGGTGCATTGGGTGTGCCAGGAACCGGGTATGCGGAGCCGCGTCCGGAGAGCGGAGGATCGTTGACAACCGACCGAGCCGAGAGGTCCGTTTCGCTGGGCACAATAAATTCACCCTGCGGGGCCGATCCGCCGGCTGACGCCTGCTGGTCCCGCTCGGCTTCAAACAGCGGCGGTGACAATTGCCGGGCATGCTCAGCTCTCTCGTACGAATCGGTCTCCACGGGCGGTAGATGGCGCAGTTGGTCTCCAGAGGGATCGGCCACGGCTTGGTCAGGATCCGCTGGTGCCACCGACTCCTCACTCTGCGACACATACCATGGCCCCGGCAGGTCCCTCTTGTCGTCCTCGCCGGCCGCGGCATCGGTATTGAATTCACCTAGCTGCTGAGGGGTCTCCGCGGTCCCAGACGGCTCGACGGTGGTGTCGGACTCAGCGGTGGTATCGGGCTCGGCGGCCAGAGCCTCCAAAACAGGCGGGTCCAGAGCCGGCGATGTGGCGACGGCAGCGTCAGGCTGCGACGGTAACGGCTCCGTCATCTGACTCCCGGACGACTCCTCACGCTGAGCCGAGTCGGCCGACGGCGACGCTGCAGCAACTCCCTCGACCTTCATCCCAGACAGCTCGTCGCCCGCTGGCGCCGCCTCGGGGACATCGTGACGGCTTTCCTCTTCCGCCACTGCCACCGGCACGGACGGCAAACGACGGATCGTGGTCACCAGTTCGGTCTCATCCTCGCACAAGTCCACGTCCGGAAGGCGCCGGAGATCCGCGTTTTGGATACCGGCCGTTCGGGACGCTGGCTCGAGCTGAACATCCACGTCCGGCGGTGCCGCGAGGTGCTTCAAGTCGGCTGCGGCGGCCTCGTCCGTGCCAAATCCCGCAGCATTCCCATCACGCTCGATGTCGAGCACTTGGCTCGGATCAACTTCCGGCAGGCGGCGCGGTGCATGAGACCCGCGAGTCACCGCGTCCCGTTCGGGAGCCAACCGCACAATCGGCGTCCGGTCGCGTAACAGTGGCTCGCCATCATGCCCGGCCGCACCGTCGACCGACGGCACTGGGGGTGGGGCAAACAGATGCGTCGCTCTCACCACCGCGCTGCTGGCATCCGATGCACTGTTGGTGCGCAGTGAGAGCGCCGACGATTCCGCCGCCGGCACTGCGGACGATGAGCGTCGCCCATGCATCTCGGATGGCGACGACGACACGTCGGAGCAGGCGGGTAACATCAGGGCACCGAAGGCTACCCCAACCCAAACGAATCCGTGTCTGCGTGGAGAACGATCCATCGAAACCTTCCGTGACAGTCAGACTCCTCAAGCGCAGCACCTGTCCTGGCGCGCTATTCTCGATGTAACCGCTCATCGTCGCGGCGGGTCGTGGGCATTCAACGAAACCAAACGGAACCCCAGGCAGGTGGCAGTGGGCAGCTTCACAGCCGTCATACCCGTCGCCAACCGAACTGCATAATCCACAGTTTCGTCAGGGGCGGCATGGGCCGTTTTGTGAGCATAATCGCTACGCGCGGTAACCTGGCTCAAGTGGCACCATGAGAGACTGCATCCGAGGGCTCGGAATCGGCGGGGGCCGCTTCCGGCTGAACGGGCTCAAGCTTCTTGCCCGGCAGGAGCCCCGCCGCCACCCACAAGTCCTGGAAGGTCGCTTTCGCCTGCTGCACGATCGCGTCGCGCGTCATGCCGGCGAAACGCGATGAGTGAGGATAGAGGGTCACGGGCCCTGCATAGCCCACTTCCGACAGATGCCGTACGATCGCTCCACCGTCAACCAGTCCTCCGTCACCGGGCAGATACCGGTCTTGGTCCGTAATTTTGGCCAGGTCGGCCTCGGGGCGGATGTCCGCCAGCCGGACGCTGACAATCTGCTCGCCTGTCAACTCCCGCAGTTCGCCCAGCGAACTGCCCGCGACAAACCAGCTCCAAGTGTCGAGAACCAGTCCCACATGGGAACTGCCAATGGTTCTGATCAGCGTCAACAGCGCATCCGCTTCGTGAATGAACGGATATTCATGGCCTTTCCAGTGGCAAGGGGAAGCGAGAAAAGCCAAACCGAGTTTGATATCGTGCTGAGCCAGCACGTTGGCCACCGCACCGAGTCGCGTTCGGTACATCTCAAAGTTTTCATGGTAGGGCTGATCGTCGCTGGCTGGCTTGACCGTCACGACACAACACGACGCGTGGAGCGATTCGGCGACCGCGGCAACCTCTCTCAGCTGCGCCAATCCGGCTCGGAATGCCGTCTCACTCGTGGTGCAATCCAACGGCAGTGGAAACTGCCCAACCCGCAGATCGGCACTGGCCATGAATCGGCACGCCTGCTCCACTCCGCTTGTTTGAGCTCGCTTGACAACGGCGGGAAGATCGACGTCCAGGCCGCCGAAACGGTAGGTCAGAGCCAGTTCTATCAGTTCACTTTGGCGTCCGGAAATGCCGAGCGCCCCTGCGTTCAGGTTGCGATACATATACGTCCCCCACTAATTGCGGGACGGGTCGGTCGCTCAAAGCACTGGCCCATCCCTTTGCACGCTAATCACTTACGCAGTATGGCAAATGAACCGCAAGTCTCCTAGGGGGAGGGCCCACGCCGGCGGCAGAACCTTGCTCCGAGCGCGCATGCAAGTGCTCCGGCATGGTAGGCCGCGCGGTAGCGGACCAGTTGGCCCTCCGTAGACGCTGCTTAATCGCTACAATTGGTCCGCGACAAGCCGTTACGCCCTCGACTGGGCACGGACTTGCCGCACTAACGTAGAGTTGTAGTCGATCCGGTGCGACGCGTTTGACGGGTCGCGAGTTCGACTTGGCCGGTTCACGTTTCCGACGTGCTCTTCACGTCGCGTCGCACCGTTTCAGAATCATGGGGAGCCCCCGATGCAACTTGCCCTCTGGCACATTCTGATTCTGGCAGTTGTCCAGGGTATCACCGAGTTCCTGCCGATTAGTTCGAGCGGTCATCTGGTGGTTCTCTCCGCCTTTATTGCCGCGGGTAACCCGGAACATCTGGATGTGGCGGACTTGAATGTCGTGCTGCACATCGGCACGCTGTTTTCGATCATCGTGTTCTACTGGCACCGCATCTGGCGGCTGACTGGGCGAGGATCGGCGAGTCATCCGCTTGCTGATCATTGGCACGATCCCGGCCGTCGTGCTCGGCCTGACGATCAAGATCGCGTGCGAGCAGTTGATTGAGAACGCCTTGCTGGCCGGTTTGATGCTGCCGGTCACGGGACTCATTCTGTTGTGGGCGATGCGCGGGATGAAGGGACAGCGAGAATACACGGAGCTGACGGATTGGGAGGCGTTCTGGATCGGATTGAGTCAAGCGGCGGCCATCATGCCGGGCTTGTCGCGCAGCGGTACCACGATTTCCACCGGCCTGAAACTAGGGCTCAAACCACAAGCCGCCGCCACGTTTCTCCTTCTTGCTGGCGATTCCGGCCATTGCCGGGGCGGGGCTCTTGACCACCATCTCACTGGCCACCAAAACGGGCCTGACGACACCCTGGCAGTATCTATTAACCGGCGGCATTGTCTCCTTCGTAGTCGGGCTATTTGCGTTGTCTTGGCTGATCAACTGGCTGGAGCGCGGTCGGCTGCAGCTGTTCGCTTGGTGGTGTATCCCGCTCGGCATCGGGGTCACGATCTGGCAGCTCTGGATATTGGTGTGACGTGGCCCGGGGGGGGGTGCGTTCGCCAGCAGGGACAGGCGGCGATATTCGTCGGGCGATCGCTCTCCGAGGGCGATTCAACTCCCTGGCATGTCGCGAGACGATCTCAGGGCACTGAGAGTCGAGTGCCCGGCTGCGAAAACCCAGAATCTCCCGATCCCAGCAATTGGCCTCCCGCTCGTGTGCCGATAGAATGGGGAGGTTGAGGTTGCTCATCATGAGGTCAGACGTAAAGACTTGGGGGGCGAAATTGGATTCGACCGGATAGGTTGAAGTGTAAGTGGCGTGTCGTGGTTGGTCAGTAGGCCACGTTAAAAGCTGACCACACATTTAATTGCTGAGGAAAACCTCGCTCTAGCTGCCTAGAAACAGGTAGCTCCGGCTGCGGACCTTAACCGGAGAGGTCCAAAAGTCGGTTGTCAAATCCGGTTCGTCGTCGGTCACGTCGAGCACGCTGACGGCTAAAAACTGTTCTCGGCTAGCCTCTTGTGAACCCGGTCGACAGGGGTTGTGGGAGGCGAAAACTCAAAGAGTCGACTACATACGTAGAAGCTTACATGGAAATGTCTCGGGACGCGGGTTCGATTCCCGCCGCCTCCACTCAGTCGGGTTCCACAACCCGTCTCGATTCAAACAAGGCCCGTCGGTCACCACTGGCGGGCCTTGCTCGTTTCGTACGTGTATCGCAGGGTTTACGAGCTTTGGCGTCATTCGTGACGACCGAAATCGCGGGACTCACCCTGGCCCAATTCGGCCCGAAAAGTCTCGAACTGGCCCAAGAGTCTCGAAATCGCGTGATACACCCCAAGTGAGTCCCGCGATGCAAATGCTGTAAAATCAGCAGGTTGCGAAAACCGGCTTTTTTCCAGTTTGGCGACGGTCGCCAGTAGATGTTTGAGGTCAAAACGAGTCACCCGGTTTTCGACACAAGCAACTGGATCCGGCGATCCCTAGATTGGCGAATCCACACATTGAAATACGAGAGATTTAAGATGACAGACCGACTGATGATCGACTGGCTGCGATACGGGGCCGTACTCTTTTGTGCCAGTTTGTTTTTCATTGTTGGGATTGCGGATGCAATAGGACAATCGCCAGACGTCGTCCCTGTTCCGGAAATGATCGCCACTGTCGAAGGGGGCCCCTTTCGAGCTTTGCAGTTTTCCCCGGATGGTAAAAAGATCTGGACGAATCGACTGGAGTCGTGGAGCGTTGCAACGGGAAAGCTGGTTGACCCCTCACCGGATCAAAGTCCCAAAAGATCTTTTGAGTTCGATTTCTCTCCCCAGCGAAAACTCATGTTGGCCGTGAAACAGGGAACTGGCAATGCCCTCATCTGGAAAGAGGGTCAGCAAGCGCGGCCACGAACTTTGCCCGTAGAAGGAACAGTGCGCGGCGTGCGGCTTGTTGAGATGGGAAAGCAATTCCTGGTGGTCTTCTCGGACCCCCCACGCATCTGCATCGGGAAGGTCGATTCGAGTGAGGACGATCAGATTGTTTCACTGCCGTTCGATTTCTATCGCGCGGCCATTTCGCAAAGTGGCAACCTGCTGGCTGTTTCTTCAGACGGTGATGTGGCTTTGTTCGAAGGGAAGCGGGCAAAACAGCGGCAAGTGCTGCGTCAAGACGCCACTGTCTTCTCCGTCGCCATCAGTCCTGACGAGCAACTGGTAGCGACTGGCGCCAGAGACAACATCGTGAGGCTTTTTAACGCGATGAGTGGAAAGTTGATGGCCCAATGGAAAGGCCACGGTAGGGGTGATATTCTTTTTGCCATCCGCCATCTACTCTCTGGCTTTCTCGCCCGACGGCAAGCGGGTTGCATCGGGGGGACATGACGGTCGAGTGTTTGTGTGGGATGTAAAAACGGGAGAAGCCCTCCTCAAGGCAGAGATCAAAGGTCAGCCCATTGTAGATTCCGTTGTGTTCTCACCAGACTCGAAACTCGTTGCCGGCAGCTTCACGAGTGCGAGAGTAGTCGTGTGGAAAGTGCCGTTGGAGTTAGCAAGTGATTCAGGTCGGGAGTAAATCGCGTCGATCGAACGCGGCCTGTCGGCGAAATCGCGGGACTCACCTTGGCCCAATTCGGCCGGAAAAGTCTCGAATCGGGCCAAGAGTCTCGAAATCGCGTGACGCACCCCAAGGTGAGTCCCACGATGGAAGTCGTGTGAAAACCTGTGTCCCGTCGGCTCCACTTAGCTCCAGCCGGTCTCTCGCGCCGGCAAGTACCTCACCGCCTCTACATCCCGACGGCTTGCCCGGCGAGGGCTAACAGGAAACAGCCCATCACGCGGCAACACTCATGAAAAACCCACAAGTCGCTGCTACAATTTGCCGTGGTTGTCCCGCTGCGCGTTAGGCTGCAAACTTGCAGTCGATAGGTTGATACACTGATCAGGCTAAGACAAAGTTCGGCCAGGCGAGCGTTGAGGTTCACACAAATAACCGGAGGCAAGCGATGACGCCGAATGTGAAACAAGGGCGGCGGGTGACGGCGTGGCTGGGCGTCGCCTGTCTGGGACTGCTGCCGGTGTCGTTCCTGTCGGCACAAGAACCCAAACTTCGGGCAACCCTCAAGGGGCATACTGGTGCGGTCGTGGCCGTGGCATTCAGCCCGGATAGCAAGACCCTGGCCTCAGCCAGCTACGACGGGACGCTGAAATTGTGGGACATGACCACAGGCAAGGAGCGAGCAACCCTGGGCGAGTACAAGGGCTGTCTCGGCTGTGTTGCGTTCTCCCCCGACGGGAAGACCCTGGCCTCGGGGGCAATCGGATCGCCTGGCCCGTTCCCCGACCTCTACAACGTCAAGTTGTGGGACGTGGCCTCCGGCAAGGTACGGACCACCCTCAAGGGGAAAACTCTATTTGTCCACTCCGTAGCATTCAGCCCGGATGGCAAGACCCTGGCCTCGGTGAACGGCGACAAGACCGTCAAGCTCTGGGACGTGGCCACCGGTAAGTAGCGGGCAGGTGGGGCTTATCATCTGCGGAACAGGCATTGTTCAATGGCGGGCCGAACCATGCGGTGAACCCGAGCGGCGGATCGGGCGGTAATTGAAATCAAACGGTTCTTGGCCGCCGCCGGGTTACCTTGGTCGTTAGGCCCATGCCTGTTCCGCCCATACGACAGGCACGCCTTTCTGCAACCGCCGGAGGCTCAGCCCCTCTGGCTCGTCCCCATCGAGAATCCGCTCGACGATGTCCGGTGAGAGCGCCGTGAGCCGTAGAATTCGACCAATGTAGGTGCGGTCGACACTTTGATTGTCGCGACGAAGTGGTTCCGGTCCTGGCCGGATTACAGCATGTTTACACCTGCAATTCGCTGCGGAACAAGGTAGTCAGGCTGGTCGCCGAAGTGTGTCACTCTTCAGCAGATTGCGAAGCGAGTGAATTGACTGAGGTTGTCGCCACCTACGCGACTTACCAGCGTCGGAGTTTCACGCCAACGCAGGTTGGCTGAGCACCCGTCTCTAGCGGCGGCGTATCTAACTCCATCGACCCAAAGCTAAAGTAGAATCTGCAACCGCACAAAACCAATTCCGTATCAATTGGTTGCAGCACCGGCGAGTGGGCTGGGGAGGAACGTTGACTTCGCTTACCGGGCTGCTAAATTGGCGCAAGGGAGCTGTGACATGGCCAAAGCGGAAGACGAACTTAAGCACTTTACGGCATTCGTTTACCAACGCATCGCCAGCGGTAGTGCGTCAGATTTGGGATTGTCCGAGCTATTTGATCTCTGGATGCTCGATAATCCAACAGAGGCCGATTTCGCGGGTGACGTTGCTGCTATCAACGCGTCGATCAATGACTTCATGAAGGGCCAACGAGGCACGCCCGGAGACCGCACGCCAAGCGTGGGAAGCCATCGAACGAAATCCTTCCCGTTTTGGTTCCCTCCGAATCACTCCGGCAGCAGCACTGCAACATCGCTGTGCAGGACCACCAGCCCCTCATCCAGCGTGAGTAGCTTTGCGCCGTTGCGTCTCGCTAATTCCGCGAGCCAAGCGTCCGTCACCTGCTTGGGTCCGCTGAGCGACTGATAGGCGACCTGCCCGTATGGGAAGCCATCGTTCCAGAAGACATGGCACGGATGAGCTTCGAGAACTGCCAACGTCCGCCACGCAGCGGCAGCACTCTTGTCGGACGCGTACATCATATGCAGACGAAGCAGCGTTCCCTGAGTCGTGGCACACGTGGCAAACGAATCATCCGTACTGCTGCGAGCAGCCATCCACAGTTTGACTCGGGCGTGGTGAATGTGCCCCTCGAGCACGAGAGCGGTGAGCACGTTGCCGTCGAAAAGCCACGTCATATCATGTCCATCTCGCAGCGATGTACATCTTCGGAGGTGAAAGTCTGGCTACACTTCACCGACGGCAAACCCGTCCCAGGGTCAATGGTCAGATGCGGCGGAGTTTGCTCCGGCGGTTGGCGGTCCACTGGGACGCGGCTCAGTAGTGCCTGGCGCAGGGCTTGGTTCACCACCGCACCCACGGTACAGTGTTGCTGGCGGGCCAGCGATTCGGCCACGGCATACACATCGCTTTCGAGATCGATCGTCTTAGCCATGCACATATTATTCTGCCGCTTACCCATTGGGTCAACAGCCCATCGCGACGACCAAAGAACAGCTACGGGTGCGATTACAGGGGTCGACCTGGTAACTGCGGTAATCATTGCGTGCGTCGGGGAATGCGTCGGCGTGCGGAAATGCTGCAAGGGATGCACGGGGACGCCGGTTCGATTCCCGCCGCCGCCGCCGCTTAGACGGGTTCCACAACCCGTGTCGATTCAAACAGGGCCTGTCAGCACCAACTGGCGGGCCTTGCGCGTTTGGTGCACGTATAGCGGGATTTGCGACGATTGGCGTAGTACCTGGCGGCCAAATCGCGTGACGTGGTGGCGGCCCACAACGGCCCCAATCGCGCCAACAACGTCTCAGAGTCTCTAATTCACGTGACGCGGTCGCAACGCGTCACGCGATGGAATCGCTTTGAAATAGGCGGTTGGCGAACACCGGCTTCTTCCCAGTTTGGCGGCGAATGTCAGTCGGCAGACGATCGCAACGGTAGTCACCTCAAATAGCCATACAATGCCCCACGGAGGAAGACAAACATGACATGGGCGCGTGCAATTCATCTGACTCATTGGCCAGACCCCGAGGATGCACGGCATCAACGGCCAAATCTGCGACGCAAGCTTGTTTGGGCGACCATTCCGAAGGAGCACATCAAGACCGTCAACTTCCCCTCCGCCGAACAGGTGCAGCGATCCGGCCTCAATGGTCTCGGTGAAGTGACTCTAGGAAACCAGTTCGTGCCCGAGGGCAGTGGGCTGTCGGCCCTGGGGATTGCAGCTCTGTATGAACACTTTGACGTTCTTGACCTCAAGCAGGTGCGGCTGAAACCGGACGAGCCAGAACTGCAGCACGTGTTGAAGTATGCGGGCGACGGCCAAGGCATGGAGTTGCTCAAACGATTACTGGAACTGGGGGTTGATCCGAATGATCAGGCAAACGGAGGAAGCTCTGCCGTCCAGCATGCCGCTGGTAATGATCGGGTGGTCCCTGCGCATGTACACTTGGAAAGGCGACATTACCATTGTTGAAAAAGGGGAAACCGTCAAGGCAAAAGCTGATCTAGTCAAAAAGAGCCCAACTGAGTTCGTCTATGAATCTGAAATGGACAACGGTGATACGGCCCGAGTCGTCTTCCGTAAGGTGAAGACGGAACGGAAGAAGAAGGCCAAGGAGTAGATAGCGTTATGGGCTGTCCGCAGCCAAGATCTCGCCAAGTCGCCGTAGCTGCTCTACGTCGTCGGGTCGCATTCGACCGGTGTGGTCCGGTGCCGTCGCCAGAAGGACATTGGCTGCACCTCGGTCGTAGCCCAGCTTGATCTGCTTGGCGAGAGCTTCGGCGGGAAAGGGGTGACTGGGAACGAAGTCCTTGCCTTCGCCATACGTGACGGCCGTCACCTTGATGACTCTAGCGGGCCGATCCGCTTGGTGCCAACCGCCAATTCGTCGATCCACAGCGTTTGGGCGTGCGGCAGGAGTCCAGGTCCAAAATACGGTGCCATCAAGAACTGGTTGAACTTCATTTTGGGAAAGTCGGTGGATCGCAATACCACGTCGGTGTGCTCGACGACCAGCTTTCCGTCAAACCAGCCTCGCACAATTCCATCCTGGTTCGGGCGGTCGTTATCAAGGTCGAGTGTGTTGAGCTGGAAGTACGCCTCGACGCAATGCCATCGGTCGTCCTGGAAAAGCACTTCCTGGCTGTCGTAGAACTTCCCATTGTAGCCGCCCCGGAGCGGTCCTTGGGTCAATCCGTGGGGCGAGTCCTTGTTCTGAATATCCTGAGCAGCGAGCCGCAGTTTGCCGCCGACCGGCTCTATGTACAAGGTGAGGCGGCTTGCGGCGGGTCCGTGCCACTTTGGATTTTCCGTGGTCAAGAAGTGCGTCAGATGTGGATGGAAGTTCTGGCCGCTCCAGCCCCAGCCCTTGGAGAGCTTCAAGTAGAAACGGATGCTCACCTCATCCGTGGGCTCGAACAGGTGTCGGACAGGCGATGAGCCCTTTACGCCTGATTGGGGGTCGGTCCACTCGTACTCGATGCATCCCTTGCCCGCCGCCGCATCTCCGACGATCCTGAACTTGGTCCCGTCGTACCAGCCTCGCCCTGCAACGTCAGCGTCCTCGAAGCGTTCGCTGAACAGGATCCTGATATCGTCCTTGCACAAGAGCCGTTGGCCCCCGACGTCCGTGAGGGGCCTGAGAACGACTATTGGGACCATGTGGACTTCATGAGAACTCTCGACCGACGGGCGGAACAACACGGCTCGCCTGCTACGTCGGGGCGTATTTGGAGATGAGTCTGGTGTTCCAGGGACAACGATCGATGGCCAGACATGGCGCATCGCCTCCCGTACCCACCCCCCCCCGCAGAGGCACTCAAGCCTCGCCCTCAGCAGCAGTCACGCCCTCAGGACGCCCTTCGGAGCCGACAGAGCGAGGAGCTGTTGTCTTGAAGTGGAAAATGAATTCCGCACTACTATATCTATTCATATTGCGGCGTTTGGATCAGATCGACTTTTCGTGCGCGTGTCGGATCGGCGCGGCAGTTAATGTGTCCCGCAACGATGGAGTAGACCGGTGAGATCTCGTTTTTCTCACCACTGCAAGACTTCTTTTTCTCTGGAGTGTTCGATGGTCCCGCAACGAATTGCTGCTGCTCTGATTCTCTGCCTCATGTCGACCGCCGCTGATGGCGGCGAGCCGGTCAACGTGCTGAACTACATTCGTGCCGAGAGCGACATGCAGTTCAAGGATTACGCCGCCAAGGCCGGCGGCGTGGGCAGACTGCTGAACTTGCGTGAGCCGTATTCCGTCGAGCACCAGACGACGATCCGCGGCAATCGCGACACGCTGTACTCGGTGGGGGTGTTCGACCTCGTCGAGCCGGTGACGATCGTGAAGCCGGACTCGCCGGACCGGTTCCAGTCGCTGCTGGTGATCAGCCAGGACCAATACAACCCCGTGCTCAAGAATGGCGGGGGCGAGGTGACGCTGAGCATCGACACGGTCGGCACGCGGTACGCGATGGTGTTGTTCCGCACGTTCGCCGATCCGAACAACCCAGAGGACATGAAGAAGGCGCACGCGCTGCAGGACGCGATCCAGATCAAGCAGGCGTCGCCGGGCAAGCTCGAACTGCCCGACTGGGACGAGGCGTCGCTGGTCGAAACGCGGAAGCAACTCAATCCACTGGCGATGAAGGTGAAGGCTATCCCGATGCCTTCGGGCGTACGGGCGAGGTCGATCCTATCCAGCACCTGATGGGCAGCGCGTTCGGCTGGGGCGGCAATCCGCAACGCGGGGCGATGTACTTCAATGTCACTCCCGAGAAGAACGACGGCAAGACCGCCTACACGCTGACGATGCCCAAGGACGTGCCCGTGGAGGCCTTCTGGTCGGTCACCGTCTACAACAAGGACGGGTTCTTCACGCCCAACGATCTCAATGCCTACTCGTTCAACAGCGTCACCGCCAAGCGGAACGGCGACGGTACGGTGACGATCCACTTCGGTGGCGACCCGAAGGCGACCAACTACCTGCCGATCACCGACGGCTGGAACTACATCGTCCGCTGCTACCTTCCGGGTTGGCAGATTATCGAGGGCAACTGGACGCCGCCGGCGCCACAGCCGGTCGAATGAAACGGACACCACGCAGCTTGTCATTACCCCAGGCTAATCCTGATATGTGCAAGTTGTTACGACCGGACGAGCGGAAGTCATCCCAGGGCGCCGAACCTTGCCGCGGAGCTGGTAGCGAAATAGTTGTACGAGCCTTCAGGGGAGCCTATTGATATGAAACCGCCGCGATACACTCGATATTCCCTCGTGTTGGGTGCCGTCTGGTAGCGCTCGCTGCAGGCGCTGCTACGCGTCCGGAGCCGATCTTGGCGGAAGATTCCTCGCCTCGCGAAATCCGGGCGGCGGCCCGGAGCGTTAGTCTGCACGCCGACAAGTCGCTGGGGAACGTCATTCGCACCGACGACCGCTACGGCCACGACGGCTTGTTCCAGGGCCCTCGGGGTTGGGTCTACTGGAATTTTCTGGAACGCCCCAAGCCCATTCAGAACCCCAATCTGTGGCCCGACATGCAGTCGACGTATTTCATCGGACGGTTCGCCATGCCGCCGGGCAGCACCATGACGCTGCGCGGCCGCTTTCCCTACGCGCGATTTTTCCAATTCGCGCTCTACAAGTTCGAGCGGGAGACGTTCGTTGCCATCGGAGAGTCGCTTCGCGGTCCCGACTTCGAACCCGATCCCGGCTCCGTCAATCCGTTTCGCGTTGGCGCCGATCGATTGGCGGCGCAGCGGAATTACACCATCCGAATCCTCGCCGAAGAGCGCTCCGAAGGACGCGGCACAGCGGCCGAAGAACACGCTGTACGTGGGTCGAGACGGCGCGGATCTGGAAGGCGTGATCCGTATCTATCTGGCGGACCAGGACAAGGACGGCGCGGGCTGGGGACCGAGCTGACGCATCGTTCGCGGGCAGCGGCTTGCCGACGTACGAGGCAACTCTCGCGGACGGGACCAAGCTCACGGCCGAGCAAGTCGTTCAGCAATTCGGCAAACCGTTTACGGGTGCGACCAAGCAGCCGATGACGGCCGATCAATGGGTGAAGCTGGTGAACAGCGAGGACAATGATCCGACGCTGACGCCGGAGACGGCGCCCGCGCAATCCTCCCCAATGGGAGAAGTACTGGACCAACGCCTACACCCTGGTCGGCGCTTTCAAGCCGCCCGACGAGCGCGCCAAGATTCGCTACGAAGGCGCGATGGAAGGCGGCGGCGAAGGACCGTACCTCGTCACTTATCTGTCACGAAAGTTTGGCCCCGTCTATGTGCTGCGCGGCAAGATGCCAACCTTCCCCAACACGTACGCGGGCAACGACGGCAGGGGGTTGGCCGTCATGCCGGACGCCCAGACCCAGTACTGGTCTCTGGTCAGTTGCGAGGCAGTTCCCAGCGGCCAGGTCGTTGACGGCATCACCGACTTCCAGGTTCCCTTGGACGAAGGACCGCAACTACACGATCGTTGTGAGCCGCCCGGAAGATCGGCCGAAGAACGCCACGCTCGAAAATGGCGTGGCGTGGCTGAAATGGAGCCCCCGCGGTGAAGGCATCGACGATCCGAGAAACCGCCCCGACTTCGGCATGCTGATCATGCGGATCATGGCCAACAACCCCAGCTGGAAAGAACGTCCCGACAACATCACCAAGCCCGGTACGGGCGAAGCGGTGATGGGGCCGTACTTTCCCAGGGGATACTACACCACCAAGGCAGATTTTGAGACGAATGGAGCTAAGTGGCCATGAGCAAAGCGAATGAAATGATCCTGATCGCAGCTGCCTGTTGCACCATCATTGGATTGGGCGTTTCGAGCCGAACTTCAGCCCAGGAGCAAGCGGGCACATCGGGGAAATCGAATGTGCCGGCGGTCACGATGACCACCGGACAGGGCAAGACGATGACCCTCACGATGCAGACGCTGCCCGATTCGCGAGGCTATCAGTATTGTGAGCTTGTCTTCAATTACGGCGATAAAGGCTCTGACATTTACAGCACGTCGCCGTTGGCCAAGGCCAACCTCGACTGGTGGAACAACCTTGATCTGAAAGCCTTGGCAAAGGAGTTCGGCGCGGAGTCGGTGTACAAGAACGGGCCGCAGTGGTGGTCGATGGATGAAGTCGGCGTCATGGCATCCAAGCCTGTGCCAGTCGCAGGCGTAGACATGGTATTCGGCGCTCATCTTCCGCCCGGCACGTTGAAGATTGCGAAATACACGGTCTTCAGCCCAGCCAAATTTCAGAACCTGGTATGGAAGGCTGGCAAGCCGGTGTATCAACTCGTGGACCCGGAAGGCCACGTCTATGTCCTGCAAGGGCACAAAGTGCCGGAGGAAGCGCTCGCCACGCTGGGCGAACGGTTTCAAGAACTTCCTCAAGGGTGGAAGTATCGCGTGAGAGTTTTGGAGAAAGATCTGGTGATGAAGCTGACTCCCAATGCGCCGATTCCCTCGGTCCAGGATGAGTTTGACCAGATCTACATTCGGATCCCCGAATAGCCATCCACGTTTTTCGTCGAGAGGCGTTCCTGGAATATGTCACCTGCCCCCCAACGTGCGTCGGGTCACGTGAACGCCAGCTCGACCGAGATGAGTCTGAGAAGACGAATGGCTGACATGGAGGCATGTCGAGAAAATGACCGTCGCGGGCCACTGGATTTTTGACGAGTCGTTCCGGGATCAGAAAGCAATGGCACGCACACGACCAAGGATTATCAGGTTGAATTCGGAGTTGCATCATGATGGTGGTCGTTTCCCAAACTGGTCGGCCATTGTGGACGTTCCAGCCCTATCCAAAAGTACCACCTGTTTTGTGGGAGATAGCATTGTGAAAAACACCCGTCTCTTCGGAGTCATTGTTCTATGGCTCGGAACCTTCCTTGCGTTCCAGAGTTCTGCGGAAGAATCGCCGACCGCGGCCCAGACGCCCGGCACGCAGCAGGAGCCGCACGCCGCCGACCTTGCCGCGATTCGCGGTGAGTCGGAAGCGTTTGTGGCGGCTTTCAACAAGGGTGACGCCAAAGCCGTCGCCGCGCTGTGGACCGACGACGGCGAGTACATCGACGACACGGGGCGTCACTTCACGGGACGTGAAGCGATCGAGAAAGGGTATGCCGACTACTTTGCCAACAACCGGAATACCAAGGTCAAGATCGCTATCGATTCCCTCCGGATGTTAAGTGCCGACGCCGCCATCGAAGATGGTCGTGCTGTCACGGATCCGCCAGCTGACGATGCCGGGGGATTCAGTCGGTACACTGCGACACACGTGAAGGTGGATGGAAAGTGGCTGATGGCCTCCGTCCGTGATACCTGGGTCGAACCTCCCGCGGCGACGCCAGTGCGCGGCGGATCTCCAATGGCTCGTCGGGTCGTGGGTTGCAGAAGAGCACGGCGCGAAGGTCGAGTCGGTCTGCAATTGGGTGGCGGACAAGCGATTCATTGAGCGCCGCTACACCACGACGCGGGTCGACGGTACGAAGACGTCCGGAATCCAGTTAATCGGCTGGAACCCGGAGGGTGGCTATGTGCAGTCGTGGGACTTCAGTCCTGATGGCGGTCACGCGGTCGGCACGTGGTTTCCGCAGCAGGGGGGCTGGTCGGCGGAGATGCGTGGAGTGACGGGTGACGGCCTGCATACCGCCTCGGTCAATTCTACTGAGACGTTTGGACGACGGTGCTTACGTCTGGCAATCGGTGCAACGATCCGTCAGCGGTCAAGCGCTGCCGGATACTGACGAAGTGGTCTTGAAACGCCAGCCGGTTAGCCGTTGACGTTGCGCTCGGTCCCCTTTTGCTTCACATTCCCAGGGAGAAAAGTACCCATGAAACGACCTTGTTTTTTTGCGGCCTTGACGGTGAGTTTGATGTTGTGTCTGACACCGGCGGATTCTTATGGCCGCGGTTTAGGAGGTGGTGGCCGCGGTGGTGTTGGCGGAGCGGGTGGTCACGGCGGTTTCGGTGGCGGGGGATTCGGTGGCGGAGTGAGTCCTGGTGCCGGCGGCTTTGGCGGTGGGGGTCGAGGCGGTGCAGGCGGATTTGGAGGTGGTGGCTTTGGAGGCGGAGCGGGACGTGGCCCCGGTGGATCTGGGGGATGCTGGCTTTGGGGGAGGAGCGGGACGTGGCCCCGGCGGCTCTGGGGGATCTGGCTTTGGGGGAGGAGCAGGACTCAGCCCGGGTGGCTTCGGTGGCAACGAACGAGGTGGAAGCGGATTCGGCGGACCGGGTGCTGCCGGACCAGGCGGGGGCCGGACGGGAGAAGGCAGTTTCGGGGATCGTGGTCCGGGCTCGACTGGCGGTTTGGGCGGTAACCAGTTCGCGGCTCCGAACCGCGGCCAGCTCAATAGTTTTCTCGGCCTGCCGTCGGACGGCGGGTTCCACAGCCTTGGGGCCTCGGGAGTGGGACGCGGCAACGTGGGTATCGGCAGTGATCTCGGCGTCGGTGGCGGTCGAATAGGTGAAGGGGCGGGCGGCTTCGGTCGGCCCGGTGTGGGTCCCGGCGGCGCCGGGGAGCC
The DNA here is from genome assembly GCA_963700515.1 of uncultured Planctomycetota bacterium. Lineage (GTDB taxonomy): Bacteria > Planctomycetota > Planctomycetia > Pirellulales > Pirellulaceae > JAJRVM01. The sequence goes on from CAVOXY010000025.1 coordinate 198,004, forward strand.
GGGTGTCGGCGTCGGCGGAGTCGGCAGACCGGGAGTCGGCGCGGGGGTGTCGGTCGGCCGGGTGTTGGCGTCGGTGGAGCCGGCAGACCGGGAGTTGGCGCGGGGGGGGTCGGTCGGCCGGGTGTTGGCGTCGGCGGTGTGGGAGGATTCGCTCCCGTTTCAGCCTCGGCTCGTTACACTTCGGCGACTGCCGTGCGCACGGGCTACGATCACTGGGGCTTCTACAATCAGGACTGGTATGCGCGATATCCCGGTGCCTGGCATGCGGCGGCGTGGCCGGCCGGAGCTGCCTGGCGAACCTATGCCTGGCGCGACGTCGCACCGTATTGTGGTTACGCCGAGGCGCAGCCGCTTTATTACAATTACGGCAACAACGTTACCTACGCTGACGGGAACGTGTACGTCAACGGCCAGCATGCAGGCACAGGCGAACAGTACTACGAACAGGCCTCAAACCTTGCGTCCACGGGAGCATCGGCACAAGCGTCGGCAGACGGTGATTGGTTACCGCTCGGTGTCTTTGCGTTGACCAAATCGGACGAGGACAAGTCCGACGTCAGTATTCAGCTGGCGGTGAACAAGCAAGGTGTGATTCGCGGCAATTCCACGGACACCGCGACCAACAAGAACCAAGTCATTCAGGGTTCAGTGGACAAACAGACACAGCGAGTCGCGTTCACTGTCGGCGACAACTCGGCCAACGTTGTCGAGACCGGTCTGTACAATCTGACCAAGGACGAGGCGCCGTGCCTGATCCACTTCGGGAAAGACAAGACGGAACAGTGGCTGTTGGTGCGAATGGAGAAACCGAGCGCTGCAAACGCTTCGACGAACTGATCCAGGCCATGCGCCAAGTTACCAACGGAACCGTCGAATGTATTTCCGATGCGCTACTCGTTCGTCGCCGACCATTTTCAATACCTCGCCTCGATTGGCTTGATTGCTGTGCTGGTGTCGGTTGGAACCACATGCTTACACCGTCGCCTGTCGGAGGATCTGGTCCGTGGAGGTGCCGGGGTGTTGTTGGGCACGTTGGGCCTGCTGAGTTGGTTTCAGTGTTCCATTTATCAAGATCTCGAGACGCTTTGGCAAGATACGGTTCGCAAGAATCCGCAGGGCTGGCTGGCACTCAACAACCTTGGGGTGATCTACAACGAACGGGGCGAGTATGCAGCCGCCGTGCCGTTGTTGTCGAAGGCGGTGAAGTTGTATCCCGACGACTTTGGCTCGCGTCTGAATCTGGGAAATGCTCTGTCCGAGCAAGGGATACCTCTCGAAGCGAGTGTGCAGTTCCGCGCGGCGGTCGATCTCGAGCCACACAACGCGATGGCACGCGTACGGTTGGGGTGCATGTACTTGATGCTCAAGGACTATGAGCGGGCGAGGCACCAGCTCACCGAAGCGCTCCGCCGGCAGCCAGATTACGCGGAGGCGCACAACAACTTGGGCAGCCTCTGCGACCAGCAAGGCGATCAAGACGGGGCGATCGATCACTTTCGCCGGGCGGTCGAAATCTCGCCCAGTCTCTATATTGCTCACTTCAACCTATAGGTGTCGTTCTCAAAAAGGTGGGGAACCTGGCAGAGGCGGCTGAGAGCCTGCAGCAGGCGGTACGAGCCAACCCCGGATTCATTCCGGCGCACTATGAACTGGGCGTCGTCCTTGTCGAACTTGAAAAGTACGAAGACGCGATTGCCCGGTTTGAAAGACTCATCAGTATCGATCCCCGATTTCCCAAAGCATACATGGCGCTGGCGGCCCTCTACAAGGAAAAAGGCGACCCGGTGAGGTCGAATCACTACTTCGAGATGTACCAGCAATTTGGCCGATCTGGCCGGTAGCGTGGCTACGCCGCCAGCTGCGAGAGTTGGAGGAACCGTGTGGCAATGGCCTGGTGCTGGGCACGCCGCCGCACGGGGCTCAAGCCTACACTGCGGCCCTGATGGATACCTTGGATTTCCTTGCGGCACGGCAAAGCGACCTTGTGCAGTCGCAGCTTCACGCACCGCACCTGGTACGCGCCGGTCCCTGCTTTGCGGACTGATCGCTCGAAATCGCTCGGCTGTTGAGCGCCGACGTCGGTCCAGATTCTGGTTCAGCCGGCTGTCCCGATACGAATTGTGAAAGGACTTACGTGTCGCTTGGACTATTTGACCTCGCGCTAGAACAGCACGGCACAGCGCAGGAACCAGCCATCCAACAAAATGTCGTTCGCCAGCGGAGCATAGGCCCCGGCATCGGCGTCATCGACAAACATCGAACGGTTGCCGAGATTGAACCAGTTCGTGACCTCATAGCCCGCGTCGAACTCCAGCCAGTCATGCCGCCACGCGATGCCTAGCGCGGCCTCGGCCACAGGTACCGCCTGCTGGTAGTCGTTGGACACGTCCACGATAATATCTACCTTCGATGGTCGCCAGTCGCGTGGGCTGCGAACGAAGTATTCAACATGACACTTTGACCATTATAAAGCTTGGCGATAGGTCCGACGAAGCTCCGGCTATGTGCGTCGTTTTGCATCGCTGTCAGGAGTGAGTTCTTTTCGGCCGCGGACATCGCCACCACACGCTTTCCATGGAGTCCACATTGCCCTACCACACTGTCGGAAACGTGCAAATACTGCGTTTCCAGCACAGCCTCGTCCTGGCTGAGCTTCCGTAGAATATTCAACAATCCGTCGATTACCTCATGCACCTCCTTTGTTTGCGTTACCACCAGGCATTGGTTTTCCGCAAACGGCTTGATGCCCCCGGCGCCACCCTTCCCATGCCACGAGTCGGGAGCAAGCGTGGCCGTGATCAGCTCAATAAGTGTGTCATAATCCTCTTTCGGATTGTCGGGCGGCAAGCGCCCCTCCTTTGTGAACGCTGGTCGTCCAACGGGAACAACTAGTTCTGCTACCCTGCATGCCTTTGTAACCTGAATTACAGGTTCAGAACTGGGGTGCGAGTCGGACGTGCGCGAATGGTCGATTTGTTCGCGCAGTCGGGAACGAGCCTCGGTGCGAGTAATGCCATACTGAGCGGCGAGTTTCTCGATGACAGAGGACGGGACGCCGACATCGTTACCTAAGTTCGTAAAGATTCGGTCTGAAGTGACAACAGAAAGCCGGTCACCAGGCAGGGGTTTTGGATTGTAGTGTGAGAGCGGGCTAGTGATCTGCCTCCAGTCTATGGACAGGTCATGCTTTTCGAGCCCATCGATCCGGAGTATCCGAATATCAGCGTCATCGAGGTCAACTGATCTTGGACCTTGATTGAGTTACGGCTGGCGTTTGGCCACCCTCGGCCGGTGCTTGTCTTGAACATCGTCCCTCCGACGCCACCTACCTACTTTCCTGCTGGCAGTCATGGCGGTAGGCTACGATTCGTGCCAGCTGATCCGTTTCGTTGGCGAACAGGTGGCCAGGCTGATCAATCTGCTCAGCAGTGCCTGATTGGCGTCACGATCGCCTTGTGGCAGGTCACCAAGTCAGCCTGCCGCAAGACGAAATAACTTCCGTTGGACAGGGTAATTCAACATGATCCGCAGCGCTGCTTATCGAGGGTGGACCGGACGTATTGCGCCGCACGACTTGGGGATAACAGGGGGAGCATCTGCCATGATCACTGCGTGGTGTCGTCGACCTTCCTCGCACCTACCTTGGCGTGCCGTGACGATGGCGATGTTGGTGGTCATTCACTGCGGTTGCGGTGATTCATCACCGCCGAGACCCGACGCGGTGCCTGACGCCGGTCAGGCGTCGAGTGAACCTGCCAGTGATCTGAGCCAGGAGACGGGAGCCAAACTGGCAGTTGACAATCGCCTGCCGCTCGAGGTTACAGCCGTTTCTGGCGCAAGAAACGGCTCACGAACCAGCCGCCGACGGGCCCACATCGAAACCGGGCACGTGGGACGATTTTCGCGTACGCACGGTGCGCGGTCTGCTAATTGGCCACGGGCACTATCGGTTTCATCGTGAGACGCAGGGCAAAACGCTCAATGACGAACAGGTTGAGTTGGTGGACGAAATGGGAAAGGTCGGTTCCGAGGTATCACTACTGGCTCAGCAAGGCGATTATCCACGAGCGATTGATTGCCTGGAAACAACGATTGCGATCATGTTCGAGGTGTTTGGCGACGATTACGTGGCGGCCCGGTCACTACTGCCGACACTAGCGGGATACTATGAATCGCTGGGGGATATTTCCCGGGCGTCCGCTTTACTGCAACACATTCTGGCGGACGGAACGGACGCCTTTACGGATTCGCCCTGGGAATTGGATAGTGTCCGCATGCAACACCAGCGACTGGCCAGGGTGATGGAGTTCAATGCCGAGGAGCAACAGACCTACGAACGCTACTCGGCCGCGAAGCGACAACTCCAAGCTGATCACCATACGGGAAGATATCATGAGGCGGCCTCGGCCGCCAGACAGGTCAGAGTCTGGCGCGCCAATTGTTTGGTGAAGACTCGGGCGAGTATGCATTGGCGTTGAACAATTTGGCTGCCGTTTACCAGGATCTTCAGAGACTGGAGGAGGGTCTCACGCTTCAGCTGGATGCACTCAATCGGCTGCGCGACCTCTACGACAAACAGAATCCGATTGTCATCACTGCGGTCGCCAATATGGCTGGCATCTGCAAGAGCAGCGGCAATCTGCCACTAGCCGCTCAGTGGCAAGAGGAGGCGGTGGAACTCGCACGGGATGCGAACACTGGCAAGGACAACATCGAACGAATCTGCCAGTTGACGCTGATCTACGACTCAATGGGACGATTCGAGGAAGCCAAGGAGTTGCTCCGCCGCGCGAACGCGCAGTTGGTTAGCGACCAACAAAGTGGTGTGTATGACGTGGACGATCAAGTGTCAGTGTATGCCGCCATTGCCTCCTGGCGATCTTCCCAAGGCGACGTCATCAATGCGATTGCCGCCGATCGGTTGTGCATGCAGGCGATTGAGCAGGCCTACGGCCCCGAGAGCGCATATTATGCGGTGGTATTGTCGAATCTGGGAGTCAATTGGCTCGACGTCGGCGATATTGAGCGTGCGCGTGATCTATTCGCCAGAGCGCTGGATATTGACCGGAAATTGGTTGGCGAAGACCACCCTTCTTTTGCCAAGGATGAGATGAACCTGGCGGCGACCATGCAAATGGCAGGGGACTTTCCGCAGGCGGAACAGCTGTTAGTTCATGCGTTAGAGGTCTACCGGAAAGCACTTGGTGGTGACCACGTACGAATGGCGGTCTGTTACGAGAATCTAGGCAAGCTCTATATTGATTGGAAGAAGACCGACAAGGCCGAGGAATATCTGCAGCGCGCTGCTGAGATCGCAGTTGGTGCCGGTGAATCGGGATTAACTTACGTGGCCGGCATTCGGCACCATCAGGCGCTGTTAAGTAGTCGACTGGGGAAACTCCAGGAAGCAGAGGCGTATTCACACGAGGCATATGCTGCGTATGCAAAGTCGCACGGGGAAGAACATCCGAACATCAACACGATCCGGCTGGTCCTGGCGAGAATACTGGAAGCTCAAGGCAAGAAGCAGGCGGCATTGACGTTGTCCCAGCAATCGCTGGCGCACATGGACGCGTTCATCGCCGAGACGTTACTGGGGCTCAGCGAGCGTCAGCGACTGCAATTGATCGGTGAGCATCGCCGCTTGTTGGACTACTATCTGCACCTGACCTCGGCACCGGCCCCTGACGGTCCCAGCGTGAGCGACGTCTACGCACTGTCGTTGAAGTGGAAAGGAGCGGTTGCCGGGCTGGCGCAGGCCGAACGCCTGATCAGCGTTTCGACGGAACTGGCGGACGATTGGCGCAGCTTGCGGCAGTTACGGTCGCAATACGCGAACCTCGCTTTCGCCGTGCCGCCCGTCGGCCAGCGTAAGTCATGGAGCGAGCAGTTACAGCAATTACGGACGGAAAAGGAGGACCTGGAGGCTGACTTCGCCAAACGCAGCACGATATTTCGCCAGACGCAACAGGATGTAGCGGTTGATCAATTGGTGGCCGCACTTCCGGGCGACTCGGTCTTCATTGATTTCTTCCACTATGGTAGCGACCCGCCCCAACTGGCCGCTTTCGTGGTGCGCCGTGATCATTCCGTGGTACGCGTGGAGCTTGGCGATGCCAGTCTGATTGCTCGGAACATCGAAACATGGCGTGCGGCGCTGCAGCACAATGACACGGACGAGCTCGGGACCGCCGGGGCAGAATTGACCCGCCTGATCTTGCGCCCGCTGCAACCTTATTTGCCGCCATCCGGCACGTTGATTGCTTCGCCCGATGGGCCCCTACACCGGCTCCCCTTCGCGGCCTTGCCGGACATGGACGGTGACCGATATCTGGTCGAATCGTACGCGATCGGCTACACGCTCTCGGCGCGTCAATTACTGAACACTGCCCATCAAGCGCAGACGGCGACGCCGACCGGTGATGCATCCCCCGGTCTCGCCGCGGTGGGAGATGTCGAATATGGCTCGGCCGATGCACCGGCCGACGACCAGCAGGCTTGGACTCCTCAGTTGGCGGCGGTCCGCAGCGGATTCGCACGGCTACCAGGCACGGGCGTCGAAGTGGCATCGATCGCTGAGGTTTTTCAGAAGACACACCCCGACGCGGACGTCGTCGTCGTGCGAGGAAAGGACGCCGACGAGTCGCGTGTCAAAACCGAACTGGCTCGCAAGCCGCACTATATCCATCTCGCCACCCACGGGTTCTTTGCTCCACCGACCGTTATCTCGGCGATGCGCACGTCGAGTGGGACTGCCGAACTGGAAAACACAGCGACCGAGGTGCGTGGGCTCAGTCCGTGGTTGCTGTCCGGACTCGTGTTTTCTCCGACACCGGCCAGCGTGGGCTCGCCAGCAGATGGCATCCTGACGGCGGAAGAGGTCAACGGTCTTGACTTGCACGGAACGCGGTTAGTGGTCCTGTCGGCCTGCGATACCGGACTGGGCGACGTGGCTGGCGGCGAAGGTGTGCTCGGCTTGCAGCGGGCTTTCCAAGTGGCCGGGGCGCGTCGCGTGCTGACCAGCCTGTGGAAAGTGGACGATGCGGCGACGGCCGCTCTGATGGATCAGTTTTATGAGAGAATCTGGCAGCAAGGTATGTCAGAAGTCGAAGCCTTACGGCAGGCACAGCTGGCGTTGTTACGAGACGCATCCCTGCTGGCGGCGTGGCGTCGGCAACTGACCGAACAACTCCAGCGCGCGGACTGGTTTTGGAGGGTCAACCAAGCACCGTTGCACCACCCGACATGCTTCAAGATCGCACACACCCTCGCCTTTGGGCCGCCTTCGTTGTGAATGGCAGCCTACTTGACGAACGTCCCTGATGGCCTGCGCCGACGCTCTAGTCTCGCTTATCGTTGGTTCGCCTCGGTCGTTTCTCCGACCTGAAAGGGTATCACGGCTTCCGCAACTTGCAGGGAGTCTGCTGCGTCGTCCGGTCGTTTCTCGAGGACGAAGCCGCGCAGTTGATACTGCCATGCCGGACGTTCCTCGTTGTCAAAAATCGCGTAGTTCCCGAACTGCTGTCCTTCGTTGTACGTGAATGGCGTGGTGGCCGCGAGCACATGCAGGTATTCGAAGCCAGTCGATCGTCTGGCGCGCAACTGCTGTGCCGCCGCTCCCGGTTCAGTCGACCGGCCCGGCACAAGTCGCATTTCGCCAGCCAGCCATTTTCGATCCTGCTCAGCCGAATTCGGATAGACCTGCAACACCGTATCGGGCTGGACCGACCAGACGCGCACATAGCAGTTACGGGCAGGCGAGATTCGCAGCGCGATGACGTCACCGTCCTGCAGCCGTAACCATCCCGATGAATCGGGACGCGCCCCCACGAACTCCACGGACAAGGGAAAGTCGCGGCGCAGCAGCCGGCCATCGGGATGATGCGTCAGCTCCGGCACCGGCGAGATGGCCGCATCGTGAGCGTCTGGTGGCCCAGATCCACGGTTGCGCCAGGGGGCCCAAATACTGAGCATGATCAGGGCGCCCAACAGCAGCGCGGCACAGCCGAAAGTGACTCGGCGACGATGACGGCCCGTCGATTCCAGAAACAGATCAAGTTCCCGCGCTAATTGGCGTGCCGATTCAGGGCGGCGCGCCCGATCAAGGGCCAGACACCGATCACATAAGTCAGCCAACGGGGCGGGGACGGCACGGTTGCGTTCCCGCACCGGCACAACCTCTCCCGCGCGGGCCAATTCAATCAACGCCGTCACATCCTTGGCTTCGTGAGGCGCATGACCACATAGCATGAAGTACAAGACGCCACCGATCCCGAACAGATCGCTACGGAAGTCGATATGTTCATATTCCTCGCGAGCCTGCTCCGGCGCCATGTATGCCAGCGTGCCGGATAACGACTCCAAACTGCGGCTGGCCAGCGGAGCGGCTAGTCCGAAATCGATAATGTGCGGTTGGCCGCTATCGTCGATCAGAATGTTTGCCGGCTTCAGGTCACGATGCAGTAGCCCGCGGGCATGAATGGCACACACACCCTCGACACACTGACGAATCAGCCGGACCGATTCCCGGATCGGACGAGGCTGCTGTCGGTGCTCGTCATGTAGCGATTTTCCGGCAATGTATTCAATGATCAGGTAGGGACGCTCTCCAAATCGCTCGGCCCCAAAACATCGTGCGACAAACGGGCTGTCGATACGAGCCAAAGCGCGGCCTTCCTCCAAGACGCGTTGGATGTCCTCCGCAGTGTCTGTCCAATGATAGTGTTTCAGTACCACATGCCGCCCAAGATCAGGGTCCCAAGCCAAAAACACGGTCGCCTGCCCACCGCAGCCAAGCTCGCGGCGAATCTCATACTTTCCGATCGCCGAAAGGCACTCGTTTCGCGGCCTGTGCAGCGTCGCGCCCATCGCGTCCGTATCGGAAATATGTTCCTCGGTTTGCTCGGCACCAGTGCAGCGATTTCCGCTGGGTAGGCCAGTTCTGTCGGAGGAGGGCATGTCGATCTCACCTACAGCACGGATCGGTCCAAGATCGCCGGAGAAACAGTCGGCTCGGCGTTAGCCAAAGGCATGGACGGCGTCCTTTCCAACAAGTCCGTCGTCGAACATGGGTGCCGACCTCCAAGTGCTGCCCAGCGCACAGCCAGTGGCTTGTACAACTCAACTCTAACCCGTCGCCAGTAGAAATGCCACAGCGTGGGCCGCAATCTCACCACCCATCTTCAGGCTCCGGTGTTGGTACCGGTGTGGAAGTGGTCAAAGTGGTAGCGCAGAAATCGGCGGCAGCTGAGCGTCTCCCGGGTCCGGTTGGTGCGCCGATACCCGAGGAGTACAATAGAGTCTAAGTCGGTACCATGTGCGCGCCGAGCGCGGATGTTGTAGGGCGGAATGTCCGTTCTACGTTGGGGGAAATGGCGCACGGTGGGTGCTCCGCAAACGGAATGAATTCCGTTCTACATTGGTCGCGGCCACTGGCCGCATTAGGCGGACCGTGCCCAAGGACGAATTCTTTCGGAGCAGTTCATGACGCAGCTTATGGGAAATCCCGGTCGTCGTCCCTCGAAACGCCTCCTCGGCGGCATCCTCTTGGCCATGCTGTGCGGCTGCACGGATCGGGACCCGCCCCAGCAGGTCACGGCCCCCTCGCCGACCGGCTCCGCCACGTCGAAATCCGCCGCGCCCGTCCCGCCGTTGGCCGACGCCGATCGCTTCGCGCTGTTGGGAGTCTTCAATCGCGGCTGCGCCTGATGGAGCAGTATCGCTACTCGGAGGCAGCCCGGTTATTCACCGAGGTGGTCGAGGCCCTTCCGGAGTGGCCGGCCGCGCGATTCAATCTCGGCTTGGCCTACCTCAACATGCAGGGCACCGAGGGGGCCCAGGCCAGTCTCGACCTGGCTCGCGAGCAGTTCGAGCAACTCCTCGCCACGGACCCGCGAGATCCCTACGCCCACTACTGCCTCGGAATCCTCTTCGAACATCAGGGCGAAGCGGACCAGGCCGTAGCGCACTACAAAGTGGTGGCCGAGATCGACCCCACGGACCCTTACGTACTGTACAAATACGCCTTGGCGCTGATCGATACCGGCCAGGAAGACGAGGGAATGAAAGACCTGGCGAAGTCGATTGAGATCGACCCGGGCATGATCTCCTCCGTTTACCGACTGGCGATGCTCTATCGGAAAACGGGCGAAATCGAGAAAGCCAAGGAACTTCTGGAGCGTTTTGCAGCGCTCCAATCGGCCGAACGGACCGGCGGGTCTTTCGCGATCGCCAAAGTGTACGGTTCGGCGGGCAAATACTACCAAGTGCTGGATGCCGACAGCCTGCCTCGCGGCGAGCCTAGCCAGACAGCCCCCCCCAAAGTAGCCTTCTCGCCAGCTCCGCGGACCCTCGACGCGCGTCTCCAACCGTGGAATTACGACGGCGGCAAGGTGGCCCAAGCGGTGGCGGCCGCGGGCGATATCGATGGCGACGGCGACCTCGACCTGTGCCTGGGCGGGATGGGTGAAGACGGCACAGGCGCTCTGTGGATCAACGACGGCAGCGGGAATTTCCAGCGTGGCGACGACGTGGCCACACAGGTGAGCTCGGCGGGTTTCGGCGACGTGGACAATGACGGCGATCTCGACCTCTGGCTTGGTAGGGCGGGTGCGCCGCTGCTGTTGCTCAACGACGGCGCCGGGAAGTTCAGCCCGCTGCAGTATACGGACCAGCCGCTCGACAGCCCGGGACTCACGGTCTGCGCCGGCTGGCCGATGTCGACAGCGACGGTGACCTCGACCTCCTCGCCTTTCGCGTGAGCGGCGGCGCGCTGCCAGCCGATCAGTCGACCCGGCCGGCGGCGAGTCTCGTGCTGAACAACAATCGTGACGGCTCCTATGAGGACATTGCCGAGCGTCTGGGGCTCCAACTGGCCGACTTTACCGTCGGCACGGTCATCCAGGACGACTTCGACAACGACCACGACCTCGACATGATCGCTTTCCCGGCCTTGGGGGGAAAAACGCTGGCGTGGGCCAACGATCGCGTGTGGCGTTACCACCTCCCCGGCGTCGAGGCCACCGGCCTGGACGTCGAGCGGGTGGTCGGCGCAACATCGGCCGACGTGAACAAGGACGGCTGGCAGGACCTGCTCGTCTTCGCCGACAGTCAACTCCACCTGTTTCTGAACCACGGCCGGTTTCGTTTTGTGCGGGATGAAACTTTCGCCTCCCAGTTCTCAGCGCTCGGGGGAACCAACGGCCAGGCCGTCGACGTCGACAACGACGGCGACCTGGACCTGCTCATTGCCGACGCGCGGCGGGAAGGCTCGCGCGGCCCGGTTCTGCTGCTCAACGAGCGACGGCACCGGCAAGTTCCGCAATGCGGCAGACGTCGATCCAGGCTTTGTTCTCAGTGCCGTCCAGACCAGCGGCGACGCGGCGTGCCTGTTGGCCGATTTTACTGGCAACGGATGTTGCGACCTCCTCCTGCTGCCCAGCGGCGAGGAGCCGGTTCTGTTTGAAAATCTATCGTCGGGCGGGCATTGGCTGGCCGTCGACCTGCTGGGTGTGCGGCCGCAGGACGGCATGGGGCGGTCGAACAACTCGGCGATCGGAGCTCGTGTCGAGATCAAGACGGGAACGGTCCTGCAGCAATTCACCGTGGGTGTACCGACCGGGCCGGGCGTCACGCCGCCGCTGCGGGTTCACGCCGGTTTGGGACCGTTCGAGAAAGTCGACTGGCTGCGCATCTATTGGCCCGACGCCGTTTTGCAGGCCGAGCTGGAACTGGCCGGCAATCAGGTGATGAAGATCGAAGAGCTTCCGCGGAAGATCTCGTCTTGCCCGACGCTGTTCGCCTGGGATGGTTCCAGCTATCGTCTCGTGGCCGATTTCGCCGGAGTGGGTGGCCTGGGGTTCTTCCTCTCGCCCGGCCGATATGCCGCGCCCGATCCGACCGAGTATCTTCCCATACCGGTGCTTGAACCACAGGACGGGCAGTACGTGCTGCGGGTGCTCGAACCGCTCGAAGAGACCGTCTACTTCGACGAGGCAAAACTCCTGGCCGTCGACCATCCGCTCGGTACCGAGGTCTGGCCCCATGAGATGATGCCGGTCAACGGACCACCGCCCCCCTTCGAGCTGTTCCGCACGCGGGAGAAGATTGAAGCGGTTCGCGCCGTGGATCATGAGGGAACTGACGTGACCGACCGGCTCGCTGCGGTCGATCGGCGGTACGCGGGCACGACCAAGGTCGATCCGCGATTCCTCGGGTTTGCCGCACCCCACTACGTGGAACTCGATTTCGACCATCGACTCCAGGACCTGGCCGCCGACGCGCGGCTGATCATGTATCTGTTCGGCTGGGTCGAGTACGGCTATTCGTCAACCAATTTCGCCGCCTACCAGGCCGGCCTGTCACTCCAAGCGCCGACGATCCAGGTCCAGCGTGAGGGCCAGTGGGTGAACGTGCTCACCGAGGTCGGCTATCCGGCCGGTTTGCAGCACGTGATGACGCTTGATGTGACCGGTGCGATTCTGCCCGGTGACCGCCGGGTTCGTGTCACATCCAACATGGAACTCTACTGGGATCGCATCTACCTGGCTGTCGATCAAGAGCTGCCACTGCACGTGCAGGAGGTCCCCGTCGCTTCGGCCAACCTCGAATTCTTCGGCTATCCGCGCGAATATTCGCCCGACGGATTGCTGCCTAATCTTTACGACTACCAGAACGTTGACCGCGCCATGGGCTGGAAGCTCATGACAGGCGACTACACGCGGTACGGGGCAGTCGGCGATTTGTTGGGTGAAGCGGACGACTGCTACGTGATCATGGGCCGAGGCGAGCAACTCACCCTGCGATTTCCCGTCGCTGCCTTCGGACCCGTACCCGCGGGCCACCGCCGCACCTTCCTTCTCAAGTCCGATGCCTACTGCAAAGACATGGATCTCTACACGGCGTTTCCCGACACGGTCACGCCGCTCCCCTTCCATGGGATGAGCGGTTATCCCTACGCGGAGCACGAGGCATACCCAGACACCGCGAAAACTCGCGAGTATCGGCAGAAGTACAATACTCGTCGGGTCGGAAAATAGCCGCCAGGTCACCCCGGTACGAAGGACGAAGGACGAAATACCCAAGCACGAAGGAAGCTCGAAGGACCCAGTAGAACCTTTCTGAGCGACGTCTTCAGCCAGCGATTTCGTCATCACCTCGTGCTTCGAACTTCGTCATTCCTTCGGGCTTGGGTATTTCGAGCTTCGTGCTTTCAAAAGGGTGTGACAAGCTCGCCGGAGTTCGTGTCACTTCGTCCGCGATGATAACGGCGAGCACCAGAGCACCGGAGGAAGTGGTGAGCGGGGGTTTGCTGCAGCACTGGCTCCGCTCGCGGTCAGTGTTTTTTGTTGTGGGTCATGTCTTTGCGCTCGCTCAGCCAGTGGCACCGGAGGAAGTGGTGAGCGGGGGTTCGCTGCAGCACTGGCTCCGCTCGCGGTCAGTGTCTTTTGATGTGGGTCATGTCTTTGCGCTCGCTCAGCCAGTGGCACCGGAGGAAGTGGTGAGCGGGGGTTTGCTGCAGCACTGGCTCCGGGAAGTGGTGAGCGGGGGTTCGCTGCAGCTGGCTCGCTCGCGGTCAGTTTCTTTTGAGGGTCATGTCTTCGCGCTCGCTCAGCCAGTGGCACCGGAGGAAGTGGTGAGCGGGGGTTTGCTGCAGCACTGGCTCCGGAGGAAGTGGTGAGCGGGGGTTTGCTGCAGCACTGGCTCCGCTCGCGGTCAGTTTCTTTTGATGTGGGTCATGTCTTTCGCGCTCGCTCAGCCAGTGGCACCGGAGGAAGTGGTGAGCGGGGGTTTGCTGCAGCACTGGCTCCGCTCGCGGTCAGTGTCTCTTGATGTGGGTCATGTCTTCGCGCTCGCTCAGCCAGTGGCACCGGAGGAAGTGGTGAGCGGGGGTTTGCTGCAGCACTGGCTCCGCTCGCGGTCAGTTTCTTTTGATGCGGGTCATGTCTTCGCGCTCGCTCAGCCAGTGGCACCGGAGGAAGTGGTGAGCGGGGGTTTGCTGCAGCACTGGCTCCGCTCGCGGTCAGTGTTCTTTTGTTGTGGGTCATGTCTTTCGCGCTCGCTCAGCCAGTGGCACCGGAGGAAGTGGTGAGCGGGGGTTCGCTGCAGCACTGGCTCCGCTCGCGGTCAGTGTTTTTTGTTGTGGGTCATGTCTTTCGCGCTCGCTCAGCCAGTGGCACCAAGGTGGTGGAAACTCAAACCAAAAAAAGCGCCGTCCCGACGGACGGCGCTCGTGATGATGATCTCAATTCATAGGATGTTAGAGTGAACCCCAAGCCTGTCTTGGGCTCCAACAGGCCCGTCTCGCGGCGGTGCTTGGCACCGCCGTCGAGACGGCGATTTACTTACGGATACTGGACCGTTTCGCCGTTGGACCGAGTGGCCAAGGCGTAGCGGACGTAATGATCCATCGACTCGGAGTAGAACTGCACGCTACCATCAGCTCGACATGCCTGAGCGCCAGCCGCATGATTGCTGCTCCAGCCGTGATACCGAGGATCGCCAACCCAGTCGCCCTGCCAAGCCGGATTCCTGTTGTTCAACGGGATTCCGGAGGTTGCCAACTGCGGCCAGTGGATCGATCCAGGCACAGTCCGAGTTCGGCCTCTTGTCGAATTTCTCAGCGTAATTAAAGCGGTTGCCACCTCTCCAGTGGTAATCTTCGAAAACGGCGATCGTGTGGCTCGTTCCGTCCACGACTTGACCCAACTTGGCCGAACCGTGGTAGGTGAACATGCCTTGGCAGCGCGGCTGATCCACGAGCCAGTTTTGATTCACCCACGGCGTTTCGCTTTGGCGATCCGAGCCCCGCAGGAAGCAACCGGCCGTCCCGGTGGTCGGGTCGATGAATTCAGGCAGCCCTTGCAGGTCACGCCAGCCGCCCCAGATATGGCCCAAGTTGCCCACATAGTCCAACCTTGCTCCGGGCACACTGGATTCCATATTCACGCGATTCGTCCCAGGCACGACCGCTTCTTGGTCGTTCGAGGGGCACTGCAAACCGGGAATGACCGTGGTGCGCAGCGTGAGATTGTTGTAGCCAAGGGCCCCGACGATGGTCCCGGTATTTCCTTGTAGGTCCTTGAAGTTGAGCGAATCACGCAGCGCAATCTGTTCGATGTAAGGTAAGGCTGCCACGATCCACGAGTACGTATAACCAGGAGACTGGCTCAGATCGCCTGGCTGCGGCCGGTTCGCGGCGGTACCAAAGTCCTCGCCACTTCCATTCCAACCGTTCCACGGAAACCGCTCTTTATACGTGTCGGCGTAGTTATGACAGGCCAACCCAAGCTGCTTGAGATTGTTCGAGCACTGGGTGCGTCGCGCAGCTTCTCGGGCAGCCTGCACGGCCGGCAGAAGCAGCGCCACCAAAATTCCGATGATCGCAATGACCACCAGCAATTCGACTAGCGTAAAGGCATGTCGCCGTACGCCTTTTTCGTACCACTTCGCTCTCCACATACATCACCTCACAAATCTTGAATAAAAAAAAGAAGTCCGTCAAATCGTCAACACAAGACCAGCGAGCCCTCTCAGACGGCCCACCTCCAACCTGTGGTCAATGCCAGCTACTTGCTGCTCACGTCAATCTTCAGATCGTTCTTGCCTTTTGTGATTTCCACCTCTTTGTCCGAGGTCGCAGAACTAGCATATTTCGTGGCAAACGGCAGCGACTTTTTTGCGTCAGCGTCAGGCGCGACGTTCGTCTTGGCACCACTGGAATAGCGTGCCATCGCCGCCTCTTTCGAGGTCTCAGCGGAGGCCGCCAGCATGACCTTGTACTTTCCTGGGACCGCACCAGCCTCGCCCTGAATGCCGGAGTAAAGTTCAAACGAACCGTTGGTAACATTACCCGTAGCAACAGGCAGGTTGGTATCCTCCACCGGAGTCAATGTAATCACGATGTGATCAGCAGGCTGGCCGTCGATCGTCAGGGTTCCCGTCACAGGCACCGTTTTGGGTCCCGGAGGGCCACAGCCGACAATTGCCACACAGCATGCTACCCCCAGGAAAACCAAGCCACAGAAAGTGCGCCTCACGAAGATACCCTCCTGATACAGCCAGACTCAAGAAAACCCACCGTCAGCCGACTTTGCGATGGGGATCGCGCAGACAAATCGCGCCTGTGAAGTACTCCCAAAGCGTAGCAACGGAATCGTCGTAAGTCAAGCGCTCAGCGAAAAAGCGTGCGATTCTCACGGTTACACCGGTTGAAACGAATTTGGGGCCCGTATGGGAGCGTGTCTTGGTCCGACGTTGGTATGGGAGCGCGTCTTGATCTGACGCCAGAGTTGACTTCTCCCTGGTGGCCGCACGCCGTAAGTGGCGACTGGCGGTCCGCCGTCACCCACTTTAGGAGTGCATGATACCCCAACAAAGGAACCATCACTTTGATCCCCGAGTCATCGGTGATAGACTGTCTAATTGGAATGAAATGGGACCCACGGCAGGCTGCTGAATCCACGGCGCTGGAGTGAGTTACGGCATTCTACCCCTCCACAGAGAAGGCTACTCGATGCAAGATGACGGGGCTAAGTATGACGCCTGGGGAGAGCCGCTGCCCGATTCGCCCAGCCGCGGCGCTGGCAGCATGGGCCGCTGGTACCTCGGCGGCGCGATTTGTGTCTTGCTGTTGGCCGGCGGTGGATGGTTCCTCCACCTGCAGCGCACCAGCATCGAGTCCCTCTCGGAGTCTTGTCGCACCGCATTCCGCAGTGAAGACTGGAAACGGCTCGACGAACTTGCCACGCGCTGGCGCTGGTGGGACCGCCACAATGCCGCTCCGATGATCTACTTGGCGGAAGTGGCATACCAGAAGGGTGCTCTCGAGCACGCCGTGCATCTGCTCGACCTGCTGCCGGACAACGACCCGCTGACGCCGCCAGCGATCGTGGAGCAATCTTCGATTCTCTTCGGCCCGCTCAACCGCCCGATCAAGGGCGCCGAAGTTCTGGAGCGGGCCGTGCGTCTGGACCCCCAGAACACGGAAGCTCGCCGCCGCCTGATTTTCTTTTACGCCTTCACGCTCCAACGGCAGAAGATGGTGGACCACATTTACGAGGCCATTCGGCAGGGCTGCGATCCACCCGAGGTGTATGTCTACCTCGTGGAGCGCGACTGGCTGTCCTTCTCGAATGCCTACGCGGAGAACACGAAGTGGTCGCTGGGCAATCCCGATGAGGAGCTATTCCTGGTTGCGCGAGCGATCTACCGCGTCTTGACCGGAGGACTGGACTACTCGGAGGATCCGACAGACCAGCCCGAGGGCTCCGGCGGCACCCCCTATCACCAGCAAGTGATCGCCGCGTACTTCGAACGATTTCCGGAGAATCTGGAGCTCCTGGTGTATCACCTCGAAATGGCTCTGACAAAAGGGGATACAGGACGAAGTGGTGCGGCTACTGGGCTGCGCACCGGAGTCTGCCGCGCAGGACAACCGGTTCTGGCGGATTAAGGGTTGGGCACTGGCGCAGCGGGGCGAGAGTCGCGACGCCGAAGCGGCTTACGAAAAAGCGTTGGAAATCAACCCCTACGACTACCGAAGCCAGCACCAATTGGCCGGCGTGAAGCGCGCGCTGCGGCAGTTTGACCGAGTGGAAAAACTCGAGAACTTGTCGCGGCAGGGGACTTCGCTGCGGCGAGATATCCTGATCATGGATCGCATCGATACGGTGCCTCCCGACATCCTGAAACGCATTGCCGAGTACGCCGCGGAGGCAGGGGACGAATTGGTGGCGGAGAGATTGATGGTGCGTCTTAAGGACTGGGCCCCCGAAGCGCTGCGACCCCCGACACCACCGGAGGCTCAGCGCATTCCTCCCCGCTCGGGCCGACCGGCACCTGGCCCGGGAGCCGCATCGCCCGGCGGTGACGCCCCGGCACTGGATACCGAGCCCTCGCAGCCACCCGACACGACTGACAGCCCTACGTAGAACGGAATTCATTCCGTTTGTGCAGCTCCCATCCGCACAGCCGCCATCAGCTTCCTCCTACGTAATACCAAATTCGTAATTGTTTAGCCGTTGGCAGTAAGGACAGCGAAGAAACCGAGGGAGATTTCTGAGCTGACGGTACCGGATGCACGCTGCATGGCTCCCGAGTCAATAATTAATGGTGAATAGTTAATGGTGAATGGTGAAGTTCGTGATGCGCCTTTTTCTGTTCTTGCACCGCAGCGGAACGGCCCGATGATTGGCCTTCTCATCCACTTTCCCTAATTATTCCGGTGAACCAAGTCAGCAGAACCGGACGCTTTCAAACCCTTTTTGGTGGCGGCCGCAGGCCGCGCGAGGGATTGACCGGTGGCGACAGGGGTAGGGGCCGGCCGGTCCCCTGGACAAGGCTGACGAGCCGGTCCACGCCCACGTTCTCAAAGATTTCCGCCGCCGCCCCGTGCCAGTGGACTTCCACACTGTCCACGTGGTCATGCTGGCCGAGTCCGAAGTGCAATTGGGTTCCCCAATGGCTCTGGTAGCCGCAGCCGCTATGCACTTCGTCCCGCTGGCGCAAGGGCGCCCGTGACCACCACGACGTGGCTGCCGACGCCGTCCCGGTTGATCGTTCTCCCTCGGAGGCGGATCTCCAGCCAGTGGTGGTCACAGGACGATTCCTGCAGCATGTTTCGCAGTATCGAGGGGCGGACACGGGAATTGAGAATCACGACATCGAGATCACCATCGTTGTCCAAGTCGTCGAAGGCCGTGCCGCGACTGGCTTCCACCGGCGCCAGCCCGTCACCAGCCGTGGCCGATACGTCGGCAAATCGGCCGTTTCCGAGGTTCCGCAGGAGGAGGTTGGGACAGCGATACGTGGCGCCTCGGTCGCGCTGCTCGATGTTGTCTTCCGTATGACCGTTGACGATGAACAGGTCGCTGTTTCCGTCGTTGTCGAAGTCGACGAATCCGCACCCCCAGTTAACGTACGGATAGCAACCGGCGTTCGCCCCCGCGGCGGAAGCCATCTCGTCGAACATCCCGTGGCCGATATTGTGAAACAGCATGGGTAGCTGGCCCTGATAGTTGGTCGTGTAGAAGTCGAGCCAGCCATCGTGGTCGAAGTCCGCCGAGTCGACCGCCATATTGGCTACCATTTCACCCTGCGAGTTGAGTGCCGTGCCGGCGGTCAGAGCGGTCTCTTGGAAGAAACCGCTCCCGTCGTTGACCATCAGGAAATTCTCCATGACATCGTTGCAGATGAACACGTCCGTATCGCCATCGTTATCGATGTCGGCGGACGTCAAGCCCATACTGCGCCCGGAATGCGACGCGACCCCTGAGGACGTCGCTAACGTCGGTGAACGCCTGGCCGTCATTGCGGTAGAGCGTATCGGGGATCGGCTCGTACTCGCGGGGGGACGGGAGGGCGGGAAAGCCGTTGTCGGTGTGGGGTTTGTGGGCCGCGCAGTCCAGGCGGATATAGTTGCCGACGTAGAGATCGAGGTCGCCGTCTCCGTCCATATCCAGGAACGAGACACCGGCGCCGATCGTGTCGCTGACCTCCTCGCGGCCGACCCCCATCTCACTGGTCACATCACGGAAGGTCCCATCGCCATTGTTGCGGTAGAGGATATTCGGGCCGAAGTTGCTCAGATAAATATCCGGAAAGCCGTCGTCATCGAAATCGCCGACAGTGATTCCCATCCCGTAGGCCGTGCACAGGAGCCCCGCTGGCAGCGTCACGTCCTGGAACTTCCAGTCGCCCAGGTTTCGATAGAGCGCGTGCCGGGGAACTTCCTCGGTCTTGGTTCCCGGCAGCGGCGCCCCGCTGGGGAAATAGATGTCGATCAGGCCGTCACCGTCGTAGTCGAAAGTGGCGATGCCGGTCGACATCGCTTCGACAACGTACCGCAGTCCGCTGCTGCCGTCGCTATGCGTGAAGGTGATGCCCGTTGAGTCACTGACATCGTGCAATTGAATGGCGCAGGCAGGTGATTCCGGGTGCCGCTGGGGCTGCGGCGCAGTCTTGCGGGGAGTGTCGTCGATGGTGAAAGGATTGGCAGGTCGGCTTTCGCGGGGCGTTTCAGGCGGGGAAGGGCGACAGGCGAGCAGGGTCAGCACGGCGACCGACCCAACCAGGGATGCTGGGACAAGCCACGTTGCCTTCGGTCCGAACAGGAGTCTTGCCATGCGCCGTCTCGCCCTTCTGGTCAATGGCCCTGGTTGGCAGTGGCCCTGGTCAGTGGCCCGCTGCTTTCCCCGGAAGTAACGAGGTGTCCAGGGTGGGACGGGCCCGTGATTCCTCCAGCACCAGCGTCTGGTCGACGGCGACTTCCTGCAGCGTCTGCGTCCGGCCGCTCGGCCATCGGACTGTCACCTCCCAGGGGCCACGGCGCTCTCCGAACCCGAAGATGAGCGCGGGCTGATGGGTCGCAGCATAGCTCGTCCCACCGCACAGTTCCTGGATCTGCGTCATGTCACCGCTACGGACCGTGATGCGGCTGCCAATGCCGCGACGATTGCTCTCTTCACCGCGCAGGAAGAACTTCAGCCAATGGCCTCGCTCGGACTCGTTGCGCAGCAGCGCCGCAGGATCGTTTTCGTGCGCCACTGCCAGGTCCCAATCTCCATCCTCGTCGTAGTCGCAAGCGGCGACTGCCCGCCCCACGTACTTACCGCCGAAATACTCACCCGCTCTCTGGCTGTCGTTGTGCCAGCGCCGACCATCGAAGGCGAATAACTGGGGGGCCATACGATAGAGTGGGAACCCGGGAGAATTTTCGATGTGCCCACAGGCGGTGAACACTTCCATCGATCCGTCCTGATTGAAGTCCGCCATGGCCACACCGAAGGCCAGCCGATCCATCGTCAGCGGGACCAGCCCCATCATCGAGCTTTCGTCGCGAAAGCCGCCCAACTCGTAGTTGCAATATAACGAGTCCGCTTCCATGTGAAAATGGGTCACGTAAAGGTCCAGGAAGCCGTTGCCGTCGAGATCCTGGACGGCCACACCCATGTTGGCCATCTGGTTGCCATTGGCGTCGGTGGCACATCCCTGAATCATGGCCGACTCCTCGAACTGCCCCTGGCCCTGGTTGACAAAGTAGAAGTTCGCCGTCGTATCGTTGGTCACGAAGAGATCCGGCCACCCGTCGTTGTTGAGGTCCGCCACGGCCACCCCCAGCCCTCGACCGGCGACGGCCACCGCCAGTCCCCGGCTGCTTGTTTCCGCGGCAAACGTTCCGTCACCCAAGTTGAAGTAGCACTCATCGGGCCAGGCTGGAACAACGCTGGGGTGGACAATCCGGGGCTCCCCCTGCTCGTTGTGGGCTTCCAACGGGCGATGCGGGTCGAAGACACAGTAATTGCAGACATAGAGGTCCAGGTCGCCGTCCAGGTCCAGATCGGCCCAAGCCGCGGAAGTACTCCATCGCTCGTCACCCACCCTCGCCTGTTGAGTGACATCCAGGAAGGTGCCGTCGCCCTGATTGTGAAGGAGCGTATTGCGGCCCAGGTTCGTCACATAGATGTCGTCAAACCCATCGTTGTCATAGTCCCCGACGGCCACCGCCTGACTGTAGCGCGGCTCGACGATCCCGGCATACGCCGTCACGTCCTGGAAGGTGCCGTCGTCGAGCTTGCGAAAGAGCTTGTCGAGCGGCTGCGGGGCATCGGCGTTGGCGGTCGCATCCCCGGCCTGGTTCAGGTAGAGATCCCAGTTTCCGTCGGCATCATAATCCAACCAGCCGGCGCCCCGCCGGTGGTTTCCATCAACAAGGCGCGCCCCGCTCGCCATTCTCGTAAACGTGCTCCAGGTGGACGTCCTGGTGCACGTCGCGAAATCGGCCCGCACGTACATTCTCCATGGCCGGACTCCCTGCCGGACTCGACGCCGCACGCTCGAGCGGTGCCAAGACAAAGGGAGAACTTGTTTCAGGCTGCGGCTGCCGATCCGTTTTGTCACCGCCGCAGCCCGACGAAAGCAGCACGCACGCCCAGACGAGTGCAACGGGGCTCTCGCGGCGCAGCACAACGCCTGCCTGGATGCCTAGCCAATTCTTAGAGCTGTGTGGGCAGAACATGCGGTTCAGAAATCGCACCAATGATGTGTCACCATACGGGTGCTGTACGGGCCAGCCAGGAGGCTGGTTCGACGCGGAACAAGAAAACGTGCCGTTCCCGGAATGCAGACCGCCGAAGCTCGGCAACTATCCACAACTTACGCTTCGGCGATCGGCCAGACTTGCCTTACCCGCGGGATAGGCTTCCAGCGTGTCATTGTCGTGGATCAGCGACAGGCTGGAAGCCCACCCGACGGGACATTTTCACTGGCCAATCACCTCACTCCATATTATTCATCGGGAGCATTGTCGGATCGTTTCAGACGCCTTTTCTCAGTCATAATCACAATCATAATCCCAATCCCCTCCGCTGCACTCGCAGACACCTCGGCTCCACTCAGCACGAAACTGGACCAGCGATGAAGAAGAGTATGAGTAAGAGTATATGAGTAAGAGTAAGAGATGATAGCATGAGCAGACAGGGGCCCTTGACGGTAAGCAACAAACACCCCTGGCGATGCCGATCAATTGGGGGCGGCGTAATCGGTCCGTGCCTTGTCGTCAGCGGCCACGGTCGCGGTCGATAAGATGGCTTGGACCAGTTGCTCTTCTTTCACTCGGACCGGACCGCACAGCAACTCGGGGACGTTGTACGTCTTCAAGTACGAATCGTAGAACAACGGATCTTGCTGCGGCAGGACAAACGGCTTGTGTTCATTTCCCTCCTGATCGATGTAGCAGAATTGGGGTCTGGCAAACAGGCCGTTGCCCCGTTTGCTACTGAAGACGATCCAACGGGAGTTGCTCGACCAGCAGTGCCATGAATCGGCAGAGGGACTATTCGCTTTGGCCAGCGGCCGGAACGGGAAACGGTCCCCTTGCGTCAGATCCATGAGATACAGATCGCAATCCGCCTGCAGCACGGGAAAGGCGCCGTGGTCAGCCATGCAGAACAGGAGAAATCGCCCATCGGGTGAGATGCGTGGTTCGCTGATGCTCAGCCCAGTTTGCTCGGCCGTCAAGACTCCCTGCAACGGTCCCCAGACATTCGTGTCGACGTCATAGCGGATCCGCATCAGATCATAGCGGACCGTTTCGCAGCCGACGAAGGGCGGCAGCGACGGGTCGAGGTCGCGCGACGGAGCGCTGCAGAAGTAGAGGTATTGCCCGTCGGCCGACCAGCACGGAAACGTCTCCAAGCGGTCTGGGTCGGAAATCGCGCTGATGGAGGAAACCTCGCCGGTGTTCACATTGACGAGCGCCAGGTCCGAGCTGCGATCATAGACTTCCCGGACTTCTTTGCCGCCGCCGTGCATGAACTGCTCCGAGCGGGTGAGCGAAACGGCAGCCAAAGGGGCGTTGGGATGCCAAGCAGTATAGGTCGGCAGCGTCGGAACCGCCTTGGACCGCGACACAATCCGACGCGCCTGTCCGCCGTGACCCGCGATCATGCCGCCGGCAAACGGCTTCTTGCTGGGCGGGCGGACGTGCAGCGAGAAGTTTTCCGGACGGCCGCCGGAGAAGGCATGGCAGTTTACGCAACCGTTCTCGAACGACGCATTGCGCAAGATCGGCTGTTCGTCGTACGACTGCAAGTCGCGCTGATAGATGCCGATGTGGCCCCAATTGACGAACACGGCCCCCAGCAATCGGTACGACGAGGTGACTGTCGATGTCTTCTCGGGCGATCACGTTTTCAATCGTGGCGAAACGGCTCCAGGAACCAGACGGTTGTTGTACATAGACGTCCATACCCAGACGGCCGCCGCGATTCTCTTCCAGCAATGTCCGCCACGCGCACTGTGGAATGATTATGGATGGCGAAGTGGAAGCAATGTCGATGTCTTCGCTGTTGGCCGCATGGAGCCGCACGCGATACGCCACGCCGGGCTCTTGGACCGCAAAGTTCAATGGCGCGATGTTGGGCGGAATGACCGTGTCGACGTAGTCGGGTCGGATGCGGGGCGTTCGCTCCACGGCGACCCACGTGTCTGGGAATACTCCCGTCCCCGAGCAGCCGAACAGGCAGCGCCGGCGGTCAGCAGCGACACGACGCAAGCTGAACAAGAATGTCCCCCGGCGCCTATTCATCGTCCTGGCCTCCCGCACAGAAAACGTAAGTGAAGTACGAGCTGCCCAGATCCTGCTCGATGGCAGCCTGTGCCGCCGGATTCGCGAAGCCGTGGTACTCATCGCCGATCGCATAGAGACGCAGAAATCGATTCATCGTTTCCCGGCGGATCGGGCAACCGTTGACCAGCGACGCCGGAGGACGTCATTTGCGGTATTTCACGCTGATTGCCGGCGTGCAGCAGTGCCGCTTCCTCGTACGTCAGCGGAGTCTTCGGGTAGGAAAACAACTGCAGACGGGACAACTCTTCGACCACTGCGGCATAATCTCGCTTCAGCAGATGGAGCGACATCAGGTATTCAAACGCCATGCGATTCCGCGGGTTGCGCTCGCAGCAGACTCAGCAGCGTGTCTTCCGCGGAGATGGACCAGGAACCATCGGGCAGCTTGACCTGGGTCCGTCACGCGTCGTCCTCCGTGATCATCCGCGACCTCACCTCCTCCAGTTCCGGTTCGCACAGCTCCTGGCCCTCCCGGATCCGCCGCAAGCAGTCCTGCGGCCCAACTTCCATAGCACAGGTCGTCGCGCAGGACATTGAGATACAGTCGTGCGGCATCGTTCTCTCCTTTGACAATCTTGGTCCGCGCGATCCGCATCAGAAACACGGCGGAAGGGTGTCCTTCGAAGTCGTTGTGCGCAATCACTTCCGCCTCGTTCACGCGTCCCAGTTCCAGCAACAAGTCGAATGCTTTCCGCGAAAACATACGCCCGCGTGCCCCGAAACCATGGTCGCAGAACAGCCGCCACTGCGGATAGGAGAACATTTCGTCGGGAAGGCGGCCCAAATGATAGAGGGCCTGGTTGACGTCTTGATTCGCATAATCGGCATACAGTTGGGCGGGGAGGCCAGACGCCGCTCGGAGTACCGTTTCCCATTGGTGATTGTTGGATGCGAAATCAATCTCCAGGAGCGACTTGGTTACTTGGGGGGCAGACATCTTCAGCGCGGTGATCACCAGCAGGACCCAAGCCGCTGTCCGCAGCGCGACGGCCGCAACCGTGAAGCCTGCCCGGGGCGGTTTCGCTCGACCGACGGCTGCGGATCCCCCCACGAGTTAGCCATTGCTGCGATATCCGCCACGTCGTCACGTGATGGAACGGAATCCGTCGCCACGTACGCTTCCCCCGGCGGCCCTTGACGGCCCCGCACTGCGCCGTGTCGCCTGAGGGCCAGCAGCAGTAGCATGCACGCCGGGAAATATGCATAGAGGATCGCTCGGAACCACACGCTCCACTTGCCTGGAATCAAGTACGAAGTCTCAGGCATCTCGAAATGCCACCAGGTGGCGTTGAGATACGACAAGGCACCATCAATGCCCAGCGTGACCGCCGCCGCCACCGGCAGCAAAGCCAGCGCCAGAGCGGCGCCGTCGTGCGACCAGCCACTCGTAGATCAGGCAGAGGGCGGCAAACGTCCAGTACGCTTCACCGGCAAGATAGTAGAGGACTATCGACTCCACGACAAAGATGGCCACACGGTGCCGCGCTCCACCGCACGTCGCGCGCATGTAAAGGCCGGCTCCGGTCAGAGCCAGCGCCAAGGCTACCGTCAGGGAGAGGTTGTAACTGTACTGGCTGTGGAGCACGAACAGCAGCATGGCCGTGACGATCCACGTCCGACGGAGCTGCGCCAAGGGAACGATCCGCATCAGGACCGCTCTGGCTGAGAAGAGCACCAGCGCGGCCATCGCCGCTACGGCCAACGCACCGGGCCAGCCGAGGTGGCACGGTTGTAGCAACAGCTTCCCCAGCCATTGACACGGCTGGCCGGAAGCCACGAAGAAGTCGCGGGCAAAATGAAGGTTCCAGAGAAACAGATCATTCTGATTCCAAAAGACCAGCCGCATGTTCACGCAGCGGTCAAGGTACAGGCCCAGAACCGCTAAGAAGGCGATTTCGGGCCACGGGATGATCCGTTTCCAACGCCGGAAAAGCCGGCGGTCGGCAAGTGGCTGGGGATCCGCCGCCGAACAAGTACGGGCAGCGGATCGGTCTGGGGCCACGGTGCTATTCCTTCGATCGCGTGCCGATCGAGCCACTCGCCTGTTCGCCGCTCCCGTCGCCGAGCGCGGCCCTAATCTCTGATGATTCAGACTTCCCGCAACAGCCTCGGGCTACCTGCGGGCAGATGTCATCCGGCATTGGCTCGATTTTCTCGTGCTCTTCTCTTCGCTGGCGCAAACTCAGACAGGATCTGTTGCGGAGACTGGCTCCTCGGCGCTCATCGCCTGCACCACAACATCGGACCCTGGTATTGAACCCCGTTCCGTCCGCAGGGTGTCGCGACGGGACCGACAGATAAAGAACGACAGCCCGGCTGATCACTCGCGGTAACGGTGATTGGCGCCATATATGGCGGGGCATACCAACAGACACGCCCCGCGGATCGGGGACCCGCGGGGCGTCTGCTGGTGATTTGTCACCGAAATTGTCGTCCGGAGTGGGCGAGACTACACCGTTCGCGACTGCGACTCGGACGGAAGTAGCACAGGGCCCCTTGCGACCTTGACCAATTTCGTACTCGACGGCCTGACCTTCCTGTAGGTCCTCGATGGACATTCCTTGGACCTCCGAGTGATGGAAGAACAGGTCGTCACCCCGATCCCCTTCGACGAACCCAAAACCTCGATCCGAAACCAACTTCTTGATTTTACCTTGTGGCATTTCTGCTCTCCAACGTAAAAACCTCTGGCACACGGTGGCACTTGCAGTGCGGCAGACCGTGGCCCTGAAAAAGAAAGCAGATGGAGCCACAAAAAACCGAAGCGGGAACTTACGGAGAAGCTCTGCTACGCAGAATGGGGCGGGAGAAGGAGAACAACTCGAAAGCGTTCAGATCTAAATCTTGTCTCTGCTCGTCACGACCCTCGTGACAGGTCGATTATACGGCGCACGGAGTCAAAGGAAAGGGCGACAGGACCGCTTTGCGGACGATATCCCGCTCTCCCTCGGCCACGCCACCCCTTCGCTCGGTCCAGGGAGATCTGCTCGAACGGCCCGTTGACATCGTCGTCCGCACAGGGAAGCGGGATCCCCTTTTACCGCAATTGTTGAGTAGAGTGCATAATGTAGTTGAGTCGTGGGAGATGGAGAGCCGGCCGTGCCGAGTGTCCTGTTGTCTGGCTCCTGGTTCGGGTGGCGATTATCAGTCTGGAATGATCGGTCCATTGATGACACACAGCAAGCCTGAATGCGATTTACCCTTGATGAAGAAGGAGGGAGACAACCTCGTTCTCTTTCATCCGCACGTGCCCGCTGGTGCGGCAGAAGCGGTGGCTGACACGTTGCAATCTCGCTGGATTGGGCAGGGGCCCAAGGTGGAGCAGTTTGAGCGGCGATTTGTCGAGGCGGTCGGAATCCGCTTCCCAGGTGTGGCCGTGGGAGCAGGGACCGATGCCCTGCATCTGGCTTATCTGCTGGCCGATCTACGACCAGGGGACGAGGTGATCGTCCCGGTCTTCACCTGTACGGCGACCAACATCCCGCTGTTATACCACAACATCCGTATTCGGTTCGCGGACATCCAGCCGGACACGCTCAATATTGATGTGGACCACGTGCGGCGACTGGCCAATGAGCGCGTCAAGGCCATCGTCTGCGTCCATTACGGCGGGCTGCCATGCGACATGGATGAGTTGCGACAGGTTGGCCGCGAACTGGGAATTCCCGTGATCGAGGATGCTGCCCATGCCGTGGGTGCCACCTACCACGGTGACGCAATTGGAAACTTGTCGCCCTTCACGATGTTTTCCTTTCAAGCCATTAAGCACCTCACGACCGGCGAGGGAGGGCTGCTGGTCATCCACGATGAACAGCTCGTCGAAAAGGCCAAGCGTTTGCGCTGGTTTGGTATCGACCGCCGCGCGAAACAGGAGGGCCACTGGCAGAATGATATTGTCGAAGTCGGCTACAAGTACCAGATGAACGACATCGCAGCGGCGATTGGACTCGCCGGCATCGATGAACTGCCGCAGGTGCTCGCGCACCGTCGCCACTTGT
This sequence comes from uncultured Planctomycetota bacterium, assembly GCA_963700515.1. Lineage (GTDB taxonomy): Bacteria > Planctomycetota > Planctomycetia > Pirellulales > Pirellulaceae > JAJRVM01. Next base: position 226,129 of record CAVOXY010000025.1, read on the forward strand.
TCAACCTTTATCGGCGGGCATTCCACAATCACCCGGACGTGAAGTTGATCGGCGCTCGCCATGACGATCGCGAGCATGCCGGCTGGCTTTGCACGGTGGACGTACCACGACGTGAGGATCTGGTGCGGAAGTTGCGGGAAGCGCATATCGAAGCGGGACAGGTCCACTATCGAAACGACCGGTACTCAATCTTTCGCGAATTTGTGGAGCCGGATGCCTATCCGAACATGGATGCCGTCGAAAGCCGATATCTCGTGCTGCCATTGCATACGAAGCTGCGCGAGTCCGACGTGCAACGGATTTGCGATGTGATCGGCCAGGGATGGTGACGCGCCAAGGTCTTGAACGAAGGAGTCATGCAATGGTTCTGCCGTGGGAAGTGCGCCACTGAGCCACCGCCACCGGTCTTGATACTGGGGATGCACAACTCGGGCACGACCATGCTCGCTCAGATCCTCCATCACAGCGGATGTTTTCTGGCGAACAACGCGGCCCATTGCGAGTCGCATTTCTTCTCGTTGTTCATCAATGACCGATTGATCATGGGAGGGGGGACCGCCTGGGCAGAGCTTCCCGTCATAACGGTTGAGCAAGTGCTCGCCCAGCGCGACGTGATTGAGCCGCTGGTGAAGCGGAATTGGCGATTGGACTACATCCAATGGGGCTACAACGGCAGCGGACCCTGGGGCATCAAGGACCCTCGTCTGTGCCTGTTACTGCCTCTTTATCTCGAGCTGTTTCCCGGCGCCAAGCTGTTGTTGATTCGGCGCGATCCGGATGACGTCGCCGCGTCGCTCGCACACCGCCACAAACCGGGCGTGGGAATCAAGAACGAACCGCAACACTGGAAGTCGCTGACCTTGGCGCATCTCGCTCGCGTCCAGGAGTACTCGGCAGGCCATCCCTTTCATGAAGTGGAGTACGAGCGGTTATGCCGCGAACCGGTGCCCACGGCAGAGCCGGTATTCGAGTTCCTGGAACTCCCCTTCGATGAAGACGCGCAACGGCGGGTCCGGGCAACCGTCAAAACCGATCGGATTGGAACGCAAGACTGGTCCGAAACGCGCTGGCGATGTGAAAAGGCCAAGCGGCGGTTCAAGGAGCTGTTCGGACCGTTATACTATGCCATGCTGGGCCGAAAGTGAGCATCTGGTCACTCCGCGACCTGACATGTATCGGATTCCGCTGTGCCACGAGATGCCACCGGCTCTGCCAGGGCACTCGAGCGGATTTTCTTGGCGTTGCGGAAGTGGGGAGCGATTGGGGAGCTGCATAAACGGAATGAATTCCGTTCTACGTAGTGAGCAAAAGACGTGGCGGATGCAAAGATCGCTGACTGGCTGCGGCACTTGGACCTTGACCGGCCCGTGGCGTATGCGTTGGCCACGCGGTGTTGGCAGTTCCCGGCGGGTCTGGTCACCACGATCCTGATCGCGTTGTGTTTCACGCCTGAATTGCAGGGCTACTACTACACGATTTCCACGCTGCTGGCGCTGCAGACGCTGGTCGATCTGGGGTTGCCGTTGGTCGATCCTGCACTTCGCCAGTCACGAATGGTCGTTACTGCAATTGGGCGATCAGGGGCAGGTCACGGGCGACGAAGTGGCCGGTCAGCGACTGGCCGGGCTCGTCGTATTCTCGACGCGGTGGTTTTGTTGGGCGGCGCTGATTTTCGCCTGTGCGGCGGGACTCTCGGGCGGTTGGCTGTTTGGGCGTGCCGCGCATGATGTATCCTGGCTGCTTCCCGGGTGTGGCGTGATTCTGCTGGCTGCCAATTCGTTGGCACTGTCGCCGCGCATCGCCACGTTGGAAGGTTGCCAACAGGTCCTGGCCGTCAATCGTACTCGCCTGTGGCAAGCGGTGACCGGAAGTCTCGCCGTGTGGGGGGCGATGCTGGCGGGAGCCGGACTGTGGGCAGTTGTTGTGGCGGCGGGCATCCAGTTGGCCTGGGAGATCCAGTTGCTGTGGGGTTCGTATCGTTCGTTCTTTCGCTCGCTGTTACGCCGTGCGCCCAAACTCGACTGGCAAATCGAGGTGTGGCCGCTACAGTGGCGGATGGGTGTTCAGTCCGCCGTGCGGTATTTCGCCTTCTACTTATTCACGCCGGTCATGTTCGCATTTCACGGTGCGGATGTGGCCGGTCGCATGGGGATGACGTGGAGTATCATGACGAACATTCAGCTCGCCGCCTTTGCCTGGATCCGTACCCGCGCTCCTCGTTACGGTGAACTCATCGCACGACGCGACTACGATACGCTGGACCGCGAGTTCTTTCGAGGTTTCCGCGTGTCGTTGCTCGCCATGGTGTCGGCGTTGATCCTTCTGGCGTTAACCGTCACCGGCCTGCCCCACTGCGGAAATCCCCTGCTGCGGTCCATCGCTCAGCGTTTCCTGGAACCATCCACGCTGCTGATTTTTGCCGTGGGCCTGATCCCCATCCATATCACGCAGTGCCTGTCGATTTACATGCGCGCCCATCGACAGGATCCATTGTTAGGTATCATGGTCGTTTCCAACACGCTGATTGGACTGGTCGTATTCTGGCTAGGCAGCTGGTACGGACCGTGGGCCGCCGGTCTTGGATTCACCATGGTGGTTACATTTGTGACGATGCCAGGAGTGTTTTGGGTGTGGCTGGTAACCCGGCGACAGTGGCACGCCCAGGAAAGCGGCTGATCAGACGACACGATAAAGGAATTGACCCCTTATGCGGCCATTGGCCTCAACCAAAGTGGGTGTCAACGAGACTGGTTTGCTGACTTGGAGGGCCGGAACGATTAGGGAATGCGGAATGCGCAATGCGGAGTGCGGAATCGGAATTGCACGTTTCACGCAGTTTCTCATTCCGCATTGCGCAATCCCGATTCGCTCCCCATCGAGCAGTCGGTCTCACAAACATGCGCCACCGTGCGCGTATGTTACCGAATAACAATCTAACGCGGCCCAGGGCCGCGGCCCGAGTGGGCCATACACTTGCTTGGGCTTATCTGCGTCGACTCTCCCGCGTATCGGGAACGAATAGGGAATGCGGAATGCGGATTGCGGAATTGTGATGGATCCGTACCGAGGTCACCAGGTACCACTACGGGAGTGCTCGGCCTTTGCCACTCCGCGCGTGCAGTTCTGCGCACGCCCCATTCCCTGGTATTCGTTTCCGCACGAAGTGGTGCAGCTGCTTCGAGACAAACCTTAAAGGACGTGTGATCCACGAACGCCCGTGACTCAGCCCGAAACCAAGTCCCAGCCGCTTCGATTGGTGGTGGTCATCCATCGTCCCGATGTCGTCACGGCGATCGTGCGCGCTGCAGTACAAGCCGCTGTTCGACGCCGACCCCGACTTTGACGCACATTTTGTCATTCGGATCCCCGTCTGGCTGGTGAAGCTTCGCCAAGCGTGGCCCCAACGCCGCTGGCTCCGATGGATCGTCGACGCGTTGGAGAGCGTCGTGCTCTACGGTTCCGACCGGCGGATTCGCCGCCTCGGGAAATCGTCCGATCTGGTGTACGCCATCACCACACCCTCGGCCCGCCTCCAGGAGTCGCTTCGGCAATCGGGAGCGGCTGTGATTATGGATGTGGTGGACGCGCTCTGGCTACCCTGGTTTCGGCAGTTCGGCTGGGCCCATCTCGAGCACCTGCTGGCGACGGCCGACGGTATTGTCTGCGAAAATGGCTACACAGCCGATTATGTGCGACAGTATTGTGACGTCGTGCACATTGTTTCCGATTCGCCACAGTTGGAGCAATTCGACCAACTGCGCAACGAAGTGTGCCGGGGGGATGACGAACAGATTGTACTGGGTTGGATCGGTGGTAAGGACTCCGTCGATGCCTTATACGCGATATACGAACCACTCGAACGGCTCTTCGCCAAGCATGCCAATCTGCACCTGCGAATTCTCGGCGCACCGGCCGACCGCTTGCCTCGGTTCGCACATGTACGCTTTTCGGTACGGCCTGTTTACAATCAAGCGGATATGGCGCGGGAAGTCCTGGGCATGCAGATTGGGCTCTTTCCCCAATTCGACGTCGAGGAATCGCTCAATCGTGGCTCTTTGAAAGCCAAGATCTACATGAGCGGCGGAGCCGTCGCGGTGTGCCAGAACTTAGGGGAAAACCGGCATCTCATTCGTGACGGCCACAACGGATTGCTGGCGGACAACGGCCGACAATGGCTGGAGAAGCTGGACTGGCTCGTGACGCATCCTGAAGAACGTAAACGGCTGGCCGTGGCGGGCCTCCAGACGATTCGTGAGTCGTTTACCACCGAGATTTGCTATCGTCAGCTCGTCCACGCCCTGCGGGATGTTGAGCGACGTCGGCACCCATCACCGACCGCGGGGGACGAGTGTCCATGAAGCAAGCGTCTACCAGACCCACCCACGATGAAGGATCGAGAATCGGCAATCGATTGAGGATCGGCATCTGCCTGAGCCTGTACTGGCCCATCGAAAGCGGTGCCGAACGGCAGGCGCGGCGTCAAGCTCGGGAGTTGGTCCGCCGCGGGCATCAAGTCACGGTGTACACGCGCCGCGTCAGCGGGCGTCCCGTGTGCGAACGCAATGGAGGCGTGAACATCTGCCGGGCCATTCGCACCTGTAACGTCGGCCCGCTGTTTGGTGCTACGTTCTTGACCAGTCTCGCCTGGCGGTTGTGGCGGGACCGTCGCCAACTGGATCTTGTCCACTGCCATCAAGCGTCCTGGGAAGCCGTGGCCGCCGGTTGGATTCACCGACGAACCGGCCTGCCGACGCTGATACAGCCCGCTGCCGGCGGACCTTATGGTGAGGTCCGGTTGATGAGTGAGACACGAGGCCAGCGCCTGGTTCGGTCGCTGATACACGGCAATTCTCACTTCGTGGCGATCTCCCAACAGATCGAAGAGGAGCTCCGCGGATGGGGAGTTCCCAGCGAGCGACTGGACCGATTCGCAAGTGGCGTTGATGTCGATGAATTCGCGCCCGGTGTATCGCCCTTGGAGTCCCAATTACCTTCACGGCCGCGCGCGATATTCCTCGGTCGATTGCATCCTCAGAAGAACCTTGCCGTGCTCTTGCGGGCCTGGCAAATGGTCCGCAGCCACTGCCCCACCGCCAATCTTCTGCTGGCCGGAGACGGACCGCAGCGTCAAGAACTGGAACACCTGGTCGACCAGCTGAAGCTGAACCACAGCGTCCATTTCCTCGCGGCGCTCAGCAATCCCCTCCCCTACCTGCAAGCCTCTGACCTCTTCGTCTTGCCCAGCATTTCAGAAGGCATGAGCAATAGCCTGCTGGAAGCCATGGCGTGCGGGCTTCCTAGCGTCGTATCGTCAGCGGGAGGAAACATCGACTTGATTCAGGATGGTCAAGCCGGCCTGGTGGCCGACGCCACGACACCGCTCGATCTGGCCAACCAGCTCACTCGAATGTTCGGCGACCCCTCACTTCGTCAACGCTGCGGTGCCTCCGCGCGGCGAATTATCTGCCAACAGTATTCGATCGAGTCGATCGTCGATCGGTACGAAGCGCCGTACAGACAACTGCTGGCGGGATGATCTCGACACGCCCATCGCACGTTTCCACCGAGCCCGCCTCGGTGGGACGACAACTGGCCAGCTACAGCCCAGCACCTGCATAGTCTGCATGAATGGAACGGAGTTGCATGGGTAGCTGACCAGTTGTGGCGCCGCCGGGGCGAGCCCGACGGAAACCTTTTTAGTGTCCGCGCATGGGTAGCTCACCAGTTGTGGTCCCGCCGGGGCGAGCCCGACGGAAACCTTTTTGAGTGTCCGCGCATGGGTAGCTCACCAGTTGTGGTCCCGCCGGGGCGAGCCCGACGGAAACCTTTTTGGTGTCCGCGCATGGGTAGCTCACCAGTTGTGGTCCCGCCGGGGCGAGCCCGACGGAAACCTTTTTGGTGTCCGCGCATGGGTAGCTCACCAGTTGTGGTCCCGCCGGGGCGAGCCCGACGGAAACCGTGTGGTGTCCGCGCACGCGGTAGCTGACCAGTTGTGGTCCCGCCGGGGCGAGCCCGACGGAAACCTGGGTGTGTGCCGCGCAGCGGTAGCTGACCAGTTGTGGTCCCGCCGGGGCGAGCCCGGCGGAAACCGGGTGTTGCGCGCGTTGTGGTAGCGGACCGCAGCGATCACTCCGATCCCAATCACCAAAGACGTGCACCGTGGGCGGTAGGGAAACCCCGTGATTCTCTTGAGCCCATCCTATTTGGCACTCAAGGCGGCAGGTCGTCTCACCTAATTCCGGCGGGCAACTCGGATGTTGTCGCCACTTGGCGTCGCGTTGACTGACGTCGGCACGCTGGCGGACGGCTTCCCATAGAAGAAACCCTGTCCCAGTTCGAAGCCGACGTCGCGACAGCAGGCGTGCTCCGATTCACTCTCGACTCCCATCGCCACGGGGACGATGCCCAAATCGCGAACCATCTGCACGAAATTCGCCAAGAGCGCTCGCTGCGACGTTGAAGCGACGTCGATTTCCCTGATCAGATGCATGTCAAATTTCACATAATCGGGCCGCACAGCAGCGAGTTCCGACCGACGCGTCTGGCCCATGCCGAAATGATCATAGGCGAGTCGCATGTTCAAGCTTGTCAAGATCTGCCGGAAGCGATAGACAAGGTCTTTATCGTGCGCGGCAGGCTCGCAGATCTCCAGTGTGATGGGGAGTGTCTTGGTTGATGTCGCGAATTCTGCGCAAGGATTCAAACAGGTCAAGCGTGGCGAGTTCATGGGCGTGCGTATTGATAAACAGGCTGGGCGTTTGCCACATCTTCGAGCCTTTTTCGAAACCGATCAGTCGCAAAGTGCGGCTCAGTTCTGCTTCGAGGTTCAGCCGCGAAGCAGCCTGGAACATCTCGTTGGGTGTCCGGAGGTTCTCGACGCTACTGCGGGCGAGAATCTCGCATCCCACTATCGTCAGGTCTTTCAAAGCGATGATCGGCTGAAAATACGGAACCACCGTCCGCATTCTGAGAAACCGGTCGAAGTCGGAAAGCGATTGCTCCGCATCGGCCGGCTGCGGCATCTCCACTCGGGGTTGAATGGCTACTTCCGCCAACGTCCGATTGACCCGTAGCAGAATATCCGCAAGCTTGAGCTGATCTCCCTCTTTGAGCAGTTCTGTCTTGGAGAGACGCGCACCGTTCTTGAATGTACCATTCGTGCTGTCGAGATCCCGGATCAGCAACGCTCCGTGCTCGATGAGAATTTCGGCATGCAGATAGGAGACAGCTAGGCTCGGCAGCGTCAGTGACAAACCCTCCTTGCGGCCGATCTGGAAGGGCGAGCAGTCGATATTGATGACTTGGACCGAATCATAATCCGTCAATTGGCCAGTGAGGTACCAATGAGAGGACGATTCCCCCATCGTGGACCCCATCACCAGACTCTGCTGCTCATTGCCCATCGATTTGTGCTCCGACCGCACCCGTGCTTTTCAAATGTCGGCGACAGTACACGCGCACATGCCACGCGTTCGTGAGGCCAAGTGCTGACACGTGCTGACAAGACCGGTCCGCGGCCATCTCAAGGTCAATTCATCCTTCAGGCAACCCCGTCCCATCGTCGTTGCCGCAGGGCGTGGCTCCTGGGGTCGCCGCGACCCGCACGATCCCTGTAATCCCTCCCGCGGTTGTTTCGGACAGAATTCGCCGGTCCGAAATGGTCACAAGTTGCCATTGTCGCCCTACCTTCATGGCCAGGGAAAGCTTTTCACGCACCGGATCTGCCAATATCGAAAGTGTAGTTTAGAGTTTGGCCGCGCACCAAAATGAAGCTACGTTTGTTGCATGCCGCCGAAATGGTCTACGGTTTCCGGGCAAAGTGAGTGTCGACAGCGGAAAGGGAAGAGCCGATGACTGGATCCTCGTCCAAATTGAATGCTACCCAAAGGCATCATGGCAGTGAACAGGCCTTACGGGCCGAGGATCCGTCACGAGCTGGCCAGACGGTGCTGCTGGACTGCGGGGATGATCCGACTGTGCCGACAGGCAATGACCCTCCGCCACACTCGACGTTGTCGCTGGAGGAAGCGCCGTTATCTGACCACGCCGTCGATGGGCCGCCGGCCATGTCCCCCACGTCGGGGCACTGTCAGCAGGTCGCGATGACGGCGGCGATGACCGCGCAATCGGAGCATCGTGACTTTCGGCAACAACAGAATAGCGAGCATCCGCTCGACTTGCTTACGAAAGCCATCGCCGCCGCGCAGAGTGGTAACAAGGTACTGGCACGCCTGCACCTCGAACAGGCGGTAGCATCGAATCCCGATAATCCGGTCGGCTGGCTCTGGCTCGCCTGGGTGTCCGATTCGCCCGCCGCCGCCGTCTCGGCACTGGAACAGGCACGGCTCGGTTGTCCGAACCCAGCTCTTCTCGAGCACGGCCTGGCTTGGGCGCGAGGCATGCAGGAGTTCCCGCTCGACCTATCGGGCTTGGAACACCCTGCCGGAGATCGTGAGAGCCCCGTACCGACCGCGGAATGCACAAGTTCCGATCCACTGGATGAAAAACGTCTCGAGGATCGCTGTGCGGGGACAGTTCATCCTGGCCCCGCCACGCAACTGCTCGAATTCGCGAAAGAAACAGAGCCGGCGACAACAGCGGTCGAGTCCACGCACTGTGTGCTCCCTGTCGCGGAGTGCGGGCCGCGAGATCCTGGGACGACGCGGGCAGAAGCCACGCCGAGCCAGACCTTTCCGCTGGACCAAGAGACCGCGCCCGCCAAGCTGTCGGGCCGGCCAGCGATCAAGCACGACGGTGGCACAGGGTCCGCCGAACGTGACGAAAGCTCCCCTCACAACGCGATGGCGACCCCCAGTTCCCACATGTCGGCCGAGTCGTCGGCCCCTGACTGTGGTATGACCATCGCATTTGGAGGAAGCGAGTCAGCCGAGTTCCTCTCTGGCATGAATCCCACCCAGGACTTGACTGCTCCGGACACGGACAGCAGTCAGACGTCCGGCAGTCCACCATCGGTGGCCGAACGGTCCGGCGATCAACCGAACCAGAGGGTTTCCGAGACCCCTTCGATGGATGACCAGACCGCCGTCGAGGATAGGTCGCCCAGTTCCATCGCTGCGACCCCACCTGACGACCTGCCGACGATCCTCGCGATTGATGACAGTCCCACGGTGCGCAGCCTCGTTTCGATAACTTTGCAGAAGTGCGGCTACCACGTGGTGACGGCCACCGACGGAGTGGATGCACTAGATCGACTCAAGTCGTGCACACCGGCACTGATTCTGATGGACGTCAATATGCCTCGGCTCAACGGCTACCAATTGTGCAAGCTGCTGAAGAAGCACAAAGACATGCGCACGATACCCGTGATTATGCTCTCCGGCAAGGACGGCGTATTTGACAAGCTCCGTGGCAATATGTGTGGATGCGACGATTACATTACCAAACCCTTTGAGTCGGCCGATCTTGTGCGAAAAGTGTCTGCCTTTCTGACCGGAGTGATGGCGCATGCCTGATACGCCGCTCGTCTGGGAAAACGCACACAGGCCGCTGAACGAGAAGAATGTCATGGCCGAAACACAAACAATTACTGGCCTGCACGACCTGCCGGCGTCCCCCAACGCCGATGCCGGCGGCAGATTTGAAGACGAGTGTATCGATCTGTTGTGCAAGCAGGAAAACACGCTTTCCCTCCTCGGCGAAGCGAGCAACAGGCAACGCGTCTTGGAATCGTTGGACCTCGCCAAGAAGATGATCCTGTCATTCCTCGATTTTGCCGAGTCGCATTTTGATACGATACAGTTTCGATGCGTTGGACAACGGCTGTATACCGTGAATCAGCGAACAAGTGACTACGAGAAGATGCTGGTCGCGAAATCGTTCAGGTTCCTGAGGCGGATGGTTGGCATGACCGTTCCCACCGACGAGGCAATGCGCCACACGCACGAACAACTTCGCAGCGACTACATGGATTTGTACAACGACTTCTTCTTAATCTGTGCCAAACGGTTCCCGGAAGACTCAGTCATCCGAGAACAGTTTCTGGCGAGCGTGGCGACATTTCTCAGCGAGTTCAACGAGCAGCTGGTAGTCGACCCAGCAAGTGCGGCCGCCGCCGGCCTGGAATCGAGGGATGCACGCTTTGTGAAACACCGCCAACCTTGGATTCGATAATGCCGGATGATCGGGACGTAATCGATGCCGTGGAGGCCGCCTTCGGACCGGGGGCCTTCGAGCTGATCGCCGAAATGGAAGCCGCGGAAATGACGGCGCTCGAGGAACTCGGCGCAGGCACACACACAGCGGGAATCGCCGCGACTGTGGCCACGACCGTCGCGTCGCCCTGGCCGCCATCCCGTGCGGCGGGTCAGGGTGTCGCCGTGGGGAAGCGGGTCTCCGAGCAGCCACAACCGCAGCCACCACAAGCGGAGCAGCCGAGAGCGGAGCCGAGGGAACCGGAACAGCAGACTCTGTTGTTGTTCGAACTGGCGGAGGCGCGTTTTGCGTCTCTCTTGCCAACGTCGTCGAGATCCAACAAGTGCCCCGCATAACGCGCATCATGCGCGGCCCGAAATGGCTCCGCGGCCTGGTCAATTTGCGCGGCACGATCATCTCGGTCGTCGATCTGCAGCTCTTGCTCCACGAGTCGCCGGTACCCCGTCGAGATGGCGGCCGCCTGATCGTCGTGCGATCGCCTAAAGATACCGGCCTGATCGTCGACAACGTGTCGAGGCTTCGTGTTGTCACCTCGGACGCGATCAAGAAGACTGCGGCGACCGCCAGCCGGACGGACGATTTTGTCGTTGGAATGATCGAAGGCGAAGGTGAGTCAATCACGGTGCTGGATGTGGAAAGACTACTGCTTTCGAGCGAGATGAGATAGTTTCAAGTTGCCTAGCTGCAAGTGAGGTGTAGTAGATCATGATCTCCCACTTAACTCCGTCACGCTCAGTGTCACAATCAAGTCCCATCGAAAGTGGCGGCCGGATCCGAAACAAACTGGTTTTCACCATGTTTCTCCTGGTACTCGGCACCATCTTTCTGCTGGAGGTAGTGCAGCATTTGCAGGTGGGCCAGGCAGACCAGCGGCAAGCGGCCCTCCGGCTGTTGATCACGTTGCCCATGATGCTGGCCGTGGCCCTCGCGTTGTCTCTGTACATTGCCCGCGGATGGGGAAAGCAGGCCGCCTCGATCAAGACAACGCTGGACACGTTGGCCGCCGGAAATGCGCGCGCGCGGGCGGAAGTCTTGAGCGATGACGAATTGGGGGCAATCGCCATTGCCTTGAACCGTTGGCGCGATGCAGTAGCCAACCCGTCGATATCGTCGCAGCCAAGCGGCCGCGTCCACGGCTCGCCAAGACAGCTCATCGATGCGGCGCTGCGTCTGAGCATGTCAGCCAACGAACTCCAGACGAGCACCGAGAAGCTGTCGCAGGACAGCGAGTCTGATTTGGCACAAATCAACGACACCTCCTCGGCGGTAGACGAAATCGTGGAATCCATCCGTCAAGTCGCCGAGAATACTTCCACGTCGGCCAAGGTGGCGGCAGAAGCCCGCGAGACGGCCATCATCGGGTCGCAAGCCGTGTCGAATACCATGAAGGGTATGCAGCGCATCAGGAACCAGGTGCAGTCAACTTCCAAACGGATCAAACAGTTGGGGGAAAGCACGCAGCAGATCGGCGAGATCGTCCAACTTATCAGCGATGTCGCCGATCGAACGAGCCTCCTGGCGTTAAATGCCTCCATTCAGGCCGCCATGGCCGGCGAGGCGGGGCAAGGATTCGGCGTCGTCGCCGAAGAAGTCGAACGTCTTTCGCAACGCTGTAACGAGGCCACGAAACAGATAGCCAAGCTCGTGAAGAGTGTCCAGTCGGAAACATCGGAGGCCATCGCCGGGATGGAAGAGAGCATCGCGGAAGTCGTCGAAGGATCGAAACTAGCGAGCCAGGCAGGTGAGGCACTAGCGGACATCGATGCCGTGTCGGATCGTCTTGCTGAGTTGATTAATACGATTTCCACTGCGGCGAAACAGCAGGTTCGCGGCGGGCTACTGGCCTCCCGGTCGATGAGTGAAATATCCGCCGTCATTCACGATAAGGCCCTCGGTACGAAACAAGCGGCGCAAGCCGTCACCCAACTAGCCTCCCTGGCCGGTGAATTGTTCGCTACGGTCGAGCGGTGGCAAGGCTCGAATGGCATGCAGCCTCTATCTGGGGATTCGGCCGCATCAGGCACACCGACTCCAGACATGCGCGACGGACACATGCCTCCAGCTCCTCTGACGCAACCAGGCGTCGAGTGGTCGCCACCAGTCGTCACCGGATCAGCCACCAGGTGAGTGCATCACCAGCCCAGCCGCGCCGGGTGTGGTCCTGATCGAGCATCCGTCAGCGAGATGGGGTGGGGAGTGAAGTGAAGTGAAGAGCCCCATGGACAAGCAACGCCGCTTGAGTCGATCGGCGACCGCCGTCAGAGATCATGTCGGGATCACGTGCTCCTGACGAGACCCAGGCATCCGTGCCGACGCACGACACACAGCAACACCCCACGAGAGCCCCGATCATGTGGAACTCGCGAAATCGAACGGCGACGTTGGTCGTCTTGGTGCGCACACCGCAAGTACACCGACGCGATTCGGGCTGATATCAGGAACTTCCATCTTGACGCGGACCGAACGGAAGAGCTTGATGAAGCCATTCGCCTGACTCGGACGATGCAATCAGCCACGTCGCTGATCGGTTCCTATGCGCTCCACCGCGTGGCCTCCTTGCTGGAGGAGGTCCTGGAATCGATCGCCAACCAGCAGTACTCCCTCGACGATCACGCGCTGCCAATGCTGCTGACGATGCTCGAATCGATGGATTCGTACACGCTCCGCTTCGAGTCTCGCATCAAGCAGTCGTCCCGGCTGACCGCGGACGACCAACAGGAACTGATTGCGGCCGTCAAGGCCTTCCGTCGATTTCGCGATCTTCCGGAGGAAGGTGACCATCAGGCCATCTCCAGCCTGTTCTCGACGTCCCCGGCTTTCGCCGACGTCGAGGGGGTCCACTTTCCAGCCGCACTGCGTGAGACCGAGTTGCCCGCCGGAGAGAGTGGACCACCGGTCGCCGGCGCGGGAGTTGTTGCGCACGATACGGACGAAACGAGTGCACACGACGCGCTCGCGGCGGACTTCTTTCGCCAGCACGAGATATCTCCCGAACTGTGGGAGGTGTTTCAGGAGGAGGCGAACGACCATGTCGATCGAATCGATGCGGCCTTGAAGCAGCTGAAAAACAACCACGGCGATCGCGAATTGGTGCAGACAATTCGCCGTTCCGCGCACACTCTCAAGGGAGCCGCGGGAGCGGTGGGACTGCGGGGCGTCACCCAGCTCGCGCATCGCATGGAAGATCTGCTCGATGCGATCTATGCGGGAGCCGTCCGACTGAACGCCGGACTGCTCAGCCTGCTGACCGCCACAACCGATACGCTCCACGACCTATTCGCGGGCAAAGACCAACCAGGTAAGGACGCCGAGGCGGAGCAGCGGAAACTACGAGACCTCTACGCCGCATATGACGTGCAATGCGGAAGGGCGACCGACGAGCATGCTGTCAGCGAGTCGGCGGGCGGAACCGAATCAGAGGGCCGGCAAGCACTTTCCTTGGATATGAAGCCTGTGACGCCCGCAGCGCCAGGGCCGCCAGGATCGAGTGGTGCGATCGCTCCCTCGCAGAATCCTCGGCAACCGAGTTTCGTGCGTGTACCGACGAGCCGGTTGGATGGTCTGCGCCGCGTCGTGAGCGAGTTGATCGTAACTCGAACCTCGACACAACAGGGAATCGCCCGGTTTGGCCGCTGCGTGGCGGAGCTGCAACCCGTGCTCGATATGCTCCACGACGTATGCCGGGACATGGAGCGCCTGCGTGAGGTGAGCGGCTTACGCGACATGTGGGGGGCTGCCAAGGGCACAGGGATTCTCGATCGCCCGCAACTTGCCAACCGCCAGGAAGACGTCACCGACTTCGATGACTTGGAATTCGACCGCTACACCAACTTTGATCTGTGGTCGCAGTCGCTCACCGAAGCCGCCTGTGCGGTCGCTGCCGTCCGGCATGACCTGAGGTCGCTGGTCGACGAATGCGATTCGCTGCTGGCTCACCAAAGCCGCCTGACTCTGGAAACACAGGATCGCCTGTTTCGAATCCAGATGGTCTCATTAAGCACGATTCTGCCGCGCCTCCACCGCGCACTGCGTGAAGTCGCCAAGCGGGAAAATAAGGCGGTCGAATTGCTTGTCGAGGGAGACGATGTCGAGCTTGACAAGACCGTCTTGGAGGAAATGGTGGAACCGCTGCTGCACCTGATCCGCAACGCCGTGGATCATGGTATCGAATCGGCGGAACAACGTGCGGCGAAAGGTAAACCGGCCGGGGCAGGCGTCCGCATCAGCCTCTCGAATGTGGGCACGCAAGTCGTCATCCAAGTGCGCGATGATGGCCGAGGACTCGACGCAGAGAAAATCCGAGCCACGGCCGTCAAAGGAGGCTATGTCCAACAAGGGGAGGCGGATTCGCTAACCTCTCACGAACTCTATCGCCACATCTTCCTGCCCGGATTCAGCACGGCTTCGTCCATTAGTGAAATCTCCGGTCGGGGGGTTGGAATGGACGTCGTGCACAGCAAGATAGAAGAACTTCGAGGCAGGATCGATGTCGACTCCGCCCCTGATCGCGGCACCTGTTTCACCATCCGACTGCCGGTCAGACTGGCCGTCACGCGAGCGCTGATGCTAACGGTCGATGATGAACTGTATGCCCTTCCGCAGAAAGCGGTCCACTCTATCGTCAGGGTGGCGAAGGGCGATGTTGAAGACGGCGATGCTCAAGACGGCCGCCGAACGCAACAGATCCGTATCGACGGAACCGCGCGTCCCCTCATCCGCTTACGCGACTACTTGGGACTCGAAACGCCCGCTGATCCGTTGCCCGACACGTTGCTTGTCGCAATTCTCGACATCGGTACACGGCAAGTTGCCCTGCTCGTGGACGGAATCCTGCCCGGTCGCGATATTGTGGTCAAACCTGTGGAAAACTCTCTCGCCACCGCGGCGGGATTGCTTGGCGCCACGATCCTCGACGACGGGACGGTCGTGCCGATTCTTGATCCAACGGATTTAGTTGCCGGTGCCGATACGGAAACGTTCGCGGCGACCGCCAACGCCGCGGATCGATCCGGCGCACCGCGCATGACGTCTGTCATGATCGTGGATGATTCCGTGAGCGTGCGGAGCGTGCTGCAGAACGTCCTGGAACATGCCGGTTGGTCGACGATTGCGGCCCGTGATGGCATAGATGCACTCGAGACACTTGCCACTCTGCGGCGGCCGCCCGATGTGTTTCTGCTGGACGTCGAGATGCCGCGAATGGACGGCTTCGGACTATTGCGTATCCTGCGACAGGAGGAGATGTTCGCACACACGCCCATCATCATGATTACATCCCGCTCCGGTGATAAACACCGCCAACAGGCCCTCAGTCTGGGCGCTTCTGCTTACGTCACGAAGCCTTTCCAGGACGAGGCCCTGATTCGCACGATTCGACAGCAACTAAATAGCTGTTCGTGATCCTGGAGTCAATTCCTGCTGCCCAGCATTTCAGCAGGCATGAGCAACAGTCCAGCGTCAACCTCACGTTTCCACCGAGCCCGCCTCGGTGGGACGACAACTGGCCAGCTACAGTCCAGCGTCAACCTCACGTTTCCACCGAGCCCGCCTCGGTGGGACGACAACTGGCCAGCTACAGTCCGGCGTCAACCTCACGTTTCCACCGAGCCCGCCTCGGTGGGACGACAACTGGCCAGCTACAGTCCGGCGTCAACCTCACGTTTCCACCGAGCCCGTCTCGGTGGGACGACAACTGGCCAGCTACAGTCCAGCGTCAACCTCACGTTTCCACCGAGCCCGCCTCGGTGGGACGACAACTGGCCAGCTACAGTCCGGCGTCAACCTCACGTTTCCACCGAGCCCGCCTCGGTGGGACGACAACTGGCCAGCTACAGTCCGGCGTCAACCTCACGTTTCCACCGAGCCCGTCTCGGTGGGACGACAACTGGCCAGCTACAGTCCAGCGTCAACCTCACGTTTCCACCGAGCCCGCCTCGGTGGGACGACAACTGGCCAGCTACAGTCCAGCGTCAACCTCACGTTTCCACCGAGCCCGCGTTCTTTCCATCATACCACTGGACGCCAACCTCGGCCCGGAACGACTTGAACTCTCCGCGCAAGTCCAACACAATCTGGCCGTTGGCATGATGGCCCAGTCCGTGCGCGTACTACTTGTCCTTAATGCGAAGTTTCGGGGACGCGTGGCCCGTCGCTCCCACCGACGCATCGAATCTCAATTCGCCCCAGCCTTGCGTGCAGGAAATCATCCGATCCGAGAGCAATTCGGAAAGGAACTGGGTGTAGGGCGCGTCGTGGGCCCGCACCACCGTACAAATAGCGCCCAACAACAGGGACAACACGACGGCAAGCGACGTTGGATTCCTCTCGGAGGTCATTGTAGTATCTCGTCTGGTCCATATACCGGGCGAACCTCCACAGTACCGATGCCGATCAAGGTTGGCAATCACCAAGCACAAGGGAACGGGAACATAGTGGGCGGACCCATCTGGTGCAGGCACGGCAATCACCGGCGAGGCCGCTCCCGTGTGGGGACAATGAGTTCCCGTTCGCTCGATTCGCCGGGAGCAACTTTCAACAGCGCGTTTTTGTGGCCATAATGGTAGGCGCGATTACCTGCCCCGCTGAGTCTATCGCGCGAGGACACGCCAATGCACTGCACAAAACCACCGTTCATCCGCACAATGTCCATCTCTTTCGTGCTGGCTTCAGCGCTCATCGCGATCCCGGCGGCGGTGACCGTGATGGCGGACCAGCCTGCGCCGTCTCGGCTCGAGATGGAAACGATCACGATCGCGACAACCGACGTGCCTCCGGAGTGGGCGATTTACGAGCGGCACGTATTGGACAGCTTGTACGCGGGGGCAGTGGAATTCGTGAACAAGTACACGCGTCCGGACGGATCCATTATTTGGCGGGATGAATGGCCCGGCATGGATGGATCCGACGATGGGTACGAGAGCTTCTATAATTTTCCTCTGTACTATGCGCTGGGAGGCCCGCCAGAGATCGAAGCGATCTCGCACAAGGTCTGGAACGGCATCACCAACCAATTCACTCAATACGGCCAGGTCCACGAGGAGTTTGATGCCCATTATGACTGGATGCATCACGGTGAATCGTACACCAACTTTTACTTTTTCGGACTGTGCGATCCCACGCGACCGTCGAATCTTGAGCGGTCGCTTCGGTTTGCCAATCTGTATACCGGCGATCTAAACTACGACTCCGCAAAGAAGCTGATCCGCTCTCCGATCAATGGCAGCCGCGGGCCTCACTATGTGAATACGGCCGAGGACTGGGTTACCCACCGACCGATCTTGGCGGAGTACCCGCTCCCCTTTGAGGATATCCCGCACGTCACTTCGAGCGCGGACTGGAACGACGACGAGAAGTTTTCTTTCATCCTCCAGGCCATGAATGACCGGATGATGCAGGGCGACGTGCCGTTGAATCTGACCGCGACCAGCATCGTGCTGAACGCCTACATGTACACGGGCGATTCGAAGTACAAGCAGTGGATTGAGGAGTACACCGGTGCCTGGCTCGATCGCTTGCATGAGAACCACGGCATCCTCCCCGACAATATTGGGCTATCGGGCGAGATCGGCGAGAACATGCAAGGCAAGTGGTGGGGCGGCTACTATGGCTGGCGGTGGCCTCATGGTCTGTTTAATCAAATCGAATCGACCACCATTGCCGCGAGCAACGCCTACCTGGTCACCGGTGATCCCAAGTATTTCGAATTGCCCCGCTCCGTCATCGATTTGGTTTGGAAACAGGGCAAAGTCACGAACGGGCGATTGCAGGTTCCCCACCGTCATGGTGATCAAGGGTGGTATGACTATCGTCCCATGGATCCGCAATTCATTCTGCATCTCTATTGTGTTTCACGTGCCGACGAAGATCGAGCGCGGTTGAACAAAGTGTTCGATACGAGTCAGTGGAACAGACTCAAGTATGACCGCAACAAGAGAGACTCCAACCATCCGGGCCCTTGGTACGCTTACGTCACGGGCCACAATGATGCGTACCCCCTGCAGATCCTGCAGGCTACCTACGCATCCATGCTCCACCGGCTACAGATGATCCGCGGTGATCACTCCGATCCCGACCACCAGGACGTGCACCATTGGCAGCAGAGAAACCCCGTGATTCTCGAGGGACTTGTGCAGTTGATGCTCGGCGCGCCCAACCATATCTATCATGGCGGCTTACTGCATACGAGCGTCCGGTATTTCGATCCCGCCCAGCAACGTTCTGGCATTCCCGACGATGTTGCCGCGCTGGTCGAACGTCTTACTCCCAGCGGATTTCGGGTTCAGTTGGTCAACCTTCATCCGAGTGAATCACGCGACGTGATACTGCAGGCCGGCATGTTTGGCGAGCACAATTTCTCCCGGATCAAACAGGTGATTCATTACCCCTACGAGTTCTACACGATCCAGAACAAGCACGTGCAGATTCACTTGCCCCCAGGAGCCGTCGGGCGTCTGGAGATTGACTTGGACCGTTATGTGAACCAACCGACGTACGCTTTCCCTTGGCATGACAGCCTGTTTCCCGCCGCTGCAGCCAGCGGCCAGTAGCGGCCGACGTGGGTACCCGAACACCAAAACAGCTCGGCTATCCAGCACCCGTACGCCGCAGTCCACCCTCCGCGGGAGCCCGATCACTGGCGATTCGATGCTCTATTCCGCCTGTAGCGATGAAGCCGGCAATTTCGGTGAGCGCGAGTGAAGTCACGTGATGACGGTCGCATGTCGCGTGACAGTTAAACTTGTCGGCGTTTCTTTCAGTCGCCGATAATGGTATCAGATGCCGAGCACCAACTGCTCGCGGCTGGACAACGCTTACGTTTCAGCGACGTGCATTACGTGAAGGACCTATGATCCACCAGTCACTGTTCGAGCAACTTCCGGTCTTGGTGCTTTCTCTGGTGGCGGTAGCTGTGGTGCTGCTGTCGGTGCAAGCCGGTTTCCGCCTGGCGATGCGGCGCCGGGCGAGCACGAGCGGCGAGCAGGCGAAAGTGGAAGGAATCGGCGCCGTGGTCGGCGCTCTGTTTGGCCTGTTGGCCTTCATGCTGGCGTTTACGTTTGGCTTGGCGGCCACCCGACGCGAAGTCCGCAAAGATCTGTTGCTCGAGGAAGTCAACTCGATTGGCACTACTTTTCTTCGCGCCGGACTGATACCCGAACCTCACTGCCGCGAGGTACGGCAGGCGTTACGACAGTATGTTGACTTGCGGCTGGACATCGCCGAACACCCAGAGAATCTCGCGGCGGACATAGCCGAGGCCAAATTGCTGCAACAAATACTCTGGACGCACGCCGAGAATCTGGCGGCCGCCGATCTCAAGAACCCGCCCATCGCAGCGCTGTTTATCGACGCCCTTAATCAAACCATCGACTTGCAGACCAAGCGAATCACGGTCGGCAATTACCGTATTCCGGGCGTCGTCTGGCTGGCATTCGTCACTTTGACCATTCTTGCGACGATGTCCTTGGGATACAATTTTGGAGTTCAGTCGGGTGTGGCCAACTGGGCCGTCGCTTTGATGCTCGCATGTTCATTCTCGGTC
This sequence comes from uncultured Planctomycetota bacterium, assembly GCA_963700515.1. Taxonomy (GTDB): domain Bacteria; phylum Planctomycetota; class Planctomycetia; order Pirellulales; family Pirellulaceae; genus JAJRVM01. The sequence goes on from CAVOXY010000025.1 coordinate 245,840, forward strand.
GTAGCATCGCTCATCTTCGATCTTGACCGGGGCCCCGAGGGCTGGTTGAAATTGAACCAGCAACCGATGTATGAGCTGCGCCAAGACATGGGGCCGTGAGCTGAACGAGTCAGCATCCTGCGATGGCGCTGAAAACTGTTTCACGATGCTGGAACAGAACATACCTGGACATTCTCTGGGAGTGGGCACCGTACTGGCAGAGAGCGGCCGCAGTCTCGGCAGGTACCTGCAAACTGCCAGCCACCGTCCTGAAAGTGGAAGTCCGAACGAGATGCATCCCGTCGTTATCGACAAACCGTATTCGTTTGTCCCGCCTCACCTGGGAACGTGGTGGCCTCGTTTTCTGCAGCTGTTCGGACGGCGAAAGCTGCGGCGCGAGTACGGGATCGTGGACATCCAATGTCGTCAGCTGCAGCGACTGAGCGACTCGCTTTCCGCCGGGCATGGGATCATGCTGACCCCCAACCACTGCCGGCCGAGCGATCCGCTGATCATCGGCGAATTGAGCCGCCGCGTCGGCGCCGCGCCATTGGTCATGGCTGAGCTGGCACGTCTTTCTGGAAAGCCGGTGGAAGGCGTTCTTGTTGCGGCGTGTCGGTGCTTTCTCTGTCTATCGCGAAGGTATGGATCGCCAGGCACTGCAAACAGCGATCGATATCCTGCACCAGGCCAAACGTCCGCTGGTCGTCTTTCCCGAGGGCGTCATCACGCGCACGAACGATCGACTTGCGGCCCTGATGGAAGGTGCTTCATTTATTGGACGGGCGGCGGCCAAACGCAGAAATGACAATGACCCGCCCGGCCAGGTCGTGATCCATCCAGTCGCCATCCGCTACTTCTTCCACGGCAACGTCGAAAAAACGCTGCAACCCGTGCTCGATGAGATCGAACAACGGCTGTCCTGGCGGGCCAAACGGGAGCTGGACCTCTACCAGCGAATCTACCTTCTCGGTGAAGCACTCCTCGGCCTCAAGGAGTTGGAGTACCTGGGACAATCGCAAACAGGTCCGATTCATGAACGGCTGGAACGCCTCATTGACCAGGTGTTGGTACCGCTGGAGCAGCAGTGGCTCGACGGACAACGTGGGGACAATGTTGTCGCGCGCGTGAAGATGCTGCGCACCGCGATGCTCCCCGACATGATTCGGGGAGAAATCTCCGACACCGAGCGTGAACAGCGGTGGCGGCAGTTGGCCGATATGTATATTGTCCAGCAAATGTCTCATTATCCGCCCGACTACATCAAGTCGAATCCGACCCCGGAGCGGATGCTGGAGACAGTGGAGCGGTTTGAGGAAGATCTCACGGACGTCTGCCGCATCCACTCCCCCATGACCGTCACCGTGCAGGTGGGGGAAGCGATTCCCGTCCGTGCCAAGCGAGACCGATCGGCGACCGAAGACCCCCTCATGTCGGCCGTGGAAGCGAGTCTACGTTCCATGCTCAATGAACTGGCCTCCGCTCGACCATGAGTCGCTCCGCTCGCGCAGGAATCGCACTCGCGGAGTCCTCCGTGTGACTCGCGTCGCGGTCAACTCAGGCAAGTGAGCGAAGCAGCGCCAAGAATTGTCAATGTTGACGACGCTCCGAAAGAGCGGAAGCAGCGATGGCATTGACGACTGGAAGGTGACTCGCTCACTCGTTTTCTTATCATCAAATCTCTTTGTCCCCCATCACCGCCGGAAAGCCGCCTCGACTTCCTGGCGCAGTCCGAGACGTCGGCTAGAGTGCTTGTCGATAACATGCGCGTAAGGTGAGCATATATGGAAGGACGGAATTTCGTTGTGCGTCGAGGAAGTGGGGAAGTGGGGAGCGTTGGGTACTTCACAAACGGAATGAATTCCGTTCTACGTTAGGAGATATTCGGTGAAGGACTATTTCCACGACCGCACGTTTCGCCAGCAGCTGACCATTCTCAGCTGCATGTACGCCGGCTATGGAGCGATGATGATCAGCCGGCAAATGGTGACGATCCTCAGCCCTGCTTTGCTGGCGGATCCGGAATTAGGCTTCACCGTCAAGGAGACCGGTGACATTCTGGCCTCGGGAACAGTCGGTGCCATGGTCGGCAAGTTGATTTGGGGGCCCTTGGCCGATAAGTTCGGCGGGCGACTCACATTTCTGATCGGGATTGTGCTGACGGCGCTGTTGGTGGCCACCTTCGGGCTCTCGCAAAACGTCGTGGCGTTCACCGTCTGCTCGGCACTGCTCTACTGCACCAAGTCAGCCGGCTGGCCCGGCATGACAAAAATCGTCGGCCACTGGTATCTGCCGCGACAATACGGACGTGTCTGGTCGATTTTATCAACCAGTTCGCGAGCAAGCGTGGTGCTCGGGACCGTCTTCTTCGGTTGGCTACTCGCCTTCTTTGACTGGCGAACCGTCGCCTTCCTGTCGACTGGAATGGCCTTGTTAGTCTATGCCGTCTGTCGCTTCTTCTTGCACGACAAACCGACAGATCCAGGTTTCTGGAAAGGTGACGAGGAGGCTGCCGCAGCCCAGGCCGACAAACGACAACATCCACTCGACGGTACTTCACTCCGGGCCGGTCTGTGGGTCTTTGCCAACAGCAGCCGCGTCTGGTTTGTCATCGTCATGCTCATGGCCCTGACGTGTGCCATGGCGTTCTTGGACTTCTTGCCGGCCTACTTGATGGCGAATTTTGGGCGGACCCCATCCCAAGCTTCGATGGCCTCGTCCTACATGCCACTCGGATCCCTGATTGGCCTTTTGATTTCGATCGCGTGCTACGATCGGTTCTCGAAAAAGCACTTACGAGCCGTACTGACTGCCACCCTCGCCACGGCGACGCTGTGTATCGTGACACTGCAGTTCTTGCCGCTACTGAGCATCGCTCCCACTTGGAACCTGCGCATTGTGGAAGGATTGATCCTGCTGTTCGGAGTCATGACGTCGCCGGCGTACTATATTCCGATGAGCATATTTTCCATCGAATTTGGTGGTCCTCATTCTGCCACCCTGGTCTGCTTGATCGACATGTGCGGCTTTGCGGCCAGTGCTTCGTTTGGCTTTCTGGGCGGTCGCCTGGCAGCGGGCGCGGGTGGTTGGACCAGCTTTATGACGTTGCTCATCGTCGTCGGGATCGTCGCCACGGTCTCAACTTGGCTATTCATGAATGGTGAATACCGGGCAGCGAAGCGCGGGCAGGGGGACGTCAAGTAAGGGTCGCGGAGGTAGAATGTCTGTTTGCGGCAGCTTGCTGCAGTGGAAAACGCCGACGCCATGCCCCCGGATTTGCGCGATGGGCTCTGTTCTAGCAAGGGGTCCACGGACCGCTGCCACCAGCCGGAGAACCGCAGTCATGACGGGCGACCTTAATCCGCTCAGCGAAGTCCTCAACCAGATCATCGCTGAGTATCTGCAGGCGGTTGAGAATGGCCAGCCGCCAAGTCACCAGCAACTCCTGGCTCGACATCCGGACCTGGCTGAACCGCTACAGGAGTTTCTCAGTGCGCATGATCGGCTGCAGAATGCCGTGCCTGGTACCGCTGGTCAAGGAGCGCGAGAAAACTTGGCCGCACCGAGTGAGGATGTGACGATCCCCCCGTCAGACGAGCCATCCGAACTAGCCACATTGCCACCCGATGCCAGGAGTACATTGGAGATCGGTAGCGAGGTTCGCTACTTCGGCGATTACGAGCTACTGGAAGAAATCGCCCGGGGTGGAATGGGCGTGGTCTACAAAGCCCGCCAGGTCGGTCTGAATCGGATTGTCGCGCTCAAGATGATCCTGGCCGGACAGCTGGCCAGCGAGACAGACGTGAAACGCTTCCATACCGAGGCGGAAGCCGCCGCCAGACTGGATCATTCGGGTATCGTGCCGATCCATGAGGTCGGTTGCCACGAGGGCCAGCACTACTTCTCGATGAGCTACGTTCAAGGGGAGAGCCTGGCTGCGAAATTGGACGCTGGGCCACTGCCGCCACGGGAGGCCGCAGCGCTGGTGGGTGCCGTGACCGAAGCGATCCAATACGCTCACCAGCACGGTGTCATCCACCGCGACTTGAAACCAGCCAACATCTTGTTGGGCGAAGATGGACAGCCACGCGTGACCGACTTTGGCCTGGCCAAGCGAGTTGAAGAAGAGGGTGGCTTGACCGCTACCGGCGTTGTCTTGGGAACCCCCAGTTTTATGTCTCCCGAGCAAGCGGCGGGAACAAAAGAAGTGGGGCCGGCCACCGACATCTATTCCCTCGGCGCCATCCTCTACACACTGTTGACCGGCGGTCCCCCTTTCAAGGCCAGCAGGGACTTGGACACGATTCTGCAAGTCCTCGATAGGGAACCCGTTTCCCCCCGCAGTCGGAACCGCGCAGTGGACCGCGACCTGGAGACGATCTGCCTGAAGTGCTTGGAGAAGGAACCCCAGCGGCGTTACGCCTCGGCCCAGGAATTGGCAGAAGACCTGGACCGTTATTTACGGCGCGAGCCGATTGTCGCCCGACCACTTGGGCCGGTGGGGCGAGTCCGTCGTTGGGCACGACGTCGCCCGGCCCTGGCAGTGACCGTGGCCGCCCTCGGCCTGTTTTATGTGAATCATTTGGTCAGCCTGTACGTGTGGAAAAGACCCGACGAGGCGGGAATATTCCATCGGTTCGTAACCGGTCTCCTGTTACTCTGGCTCGCGGGAGCGGTGGTGTTTCAGTACCTGGCGCGAGAGACGCGTTCCAACCCGGTCGTCATCTACAGTTGGGCCGGCATGGACGTCATTCTGTTCACGGCTCTACTGTGCGTCGCCGATGGACCCAGGAGCACGATCCTGGTCGGCTATCTGTTGCTGGTGGCCGGAACCGCCCTTCGTTTTCGTATCTCGCTGGTCTGGTTCGTAACCGGACTCTCTCTGACGGGATATCTCTGGCTCGTGTTAGACGCCCACTGGTTCCGTCCGCAACTCGCACCCGCTCCCAAAGCGGTGTTACCGTTTGTGCTCGGCCTCGGCATGATGGGCCTGATCATGCATTTGCTCCTGCGAAGAGTGCGCCAGCTGGATTCGGCCGAAGCGGAGGGCGAACCCCGGCGAAAATCCGGCACGTGGGCAAATGTCAGCCGACGCTTCCGATTCAAGAGACAACCCGTTTCCAGCGCACCGGATTCCAGAGCAGAATCATAAGTAGCGTCAAGTGGTCTTCATGCGTGTCAGTCCCCTCATTTCGCCGGTGATCGCGTCTGGTTCCACCAGAGGGCCAACCAATAGGGCGCTGGTTCGGTAGGGCTGAGAAAGTGCGATCCAATGGCAAAATCCAGATCTCCATCGCCGTCGAAGTCGGCCAGTTCCATCGCCGCGTGAAACGTTTCATTCTGTTCGAGTGTGTGCCGCACGAACTGGCCCGGTGCAACTTGCTCCAGACAGATGACGGAAGCCCGCGGCTTGTCGAGGACGTTCGCCGGTTTCACGCCGCTGGGCAACCAGGAGAGGGCGACGATATCCAGATCGCCATCCAGGTCGAGATCGCCCGCCGAGGCGACGTAGGCGCCGGTGAGATCGGTCAAGCGGTGGAAGGCGAACTTCAGCTGGCCCTGGTTCTCCAGCCATTGCACACCGTGACTGGGATTGACGAAGCCGTTGTCGAAGGCATCACCGTTGGTGTACAGAATGTCGATATCGCCATCGGCATCCAAATCCGTCAACTCGAGGCCACTGGAGCCATAGGTCAAATCGGGACCTTCCCACAACGTTTGAACATGAAACGCCCCTTTCTGCTGGTTGGATCCAAATTGGTTGATGAAGACCGCCACCTGTTCGTATTCCTGGCTGATCAGCGCCACAAAGTCCGGATAGCCGTCTCCGTTCAGGTCGATCGGCGGGACGTGAATCCCGCCCGGGCGAGGATCCACCGTCTCCATATCGAACCGACAGACTTCGCCCGGTGCGGCCACGTTGCGCAGCAAGACGATGCCGCCGGTGCGGTCCAGACCGAACACGGCCACAATCACATCGAGATCACCATCGCCGTCGAAATCGGCAGGGCGCGCGTCCGCCACACGCCCCAGACCCGCGGCAATGACAATGGGCTCATAGGCATCGTCGTCCACTCGGCGGCTTAGCCAGACCACGCGTCCCAGTAGGTGGTCGCTGGGAGGATAACTGCCAAGGTCCGCCACCAACAGATCGAGTGTGCCATTTCCATCCAGATCACAGGGCTCAGCGTGACAAGGGTACCGCAGCCTGGCCAGGCTCTTGGGTCGGTCCGCGGTGTTGTGCAGGTCGACGGCCATCACCAGTCCGCTGCGCATGTCGGTGGTGACCAGCACGCTCCGGGAGTCCGGCTGGAGTGGCAGCCAGTTCAGGTGCGACACGGCCGGAGCAGCACGTTGCGCCGAGTCGGACTTCAGCTTGTCGACTTTGAATGTCACGCTCAGGGGCTGGTCGGCCTCCGGAGGATCGGGGAACGTCAAGGTCTCGGGAGCATGGCTACGGTAATAGGCAACCGTTTCGGCAATCGGTGGGGGATCGAGATCGGTGCGCCCGGAATTGGCGTAGAACTCGTAGCCGGCTCGCACTTCCTTGTGCCACGCGTAGCGCGGAAAGCTGCTCGGTTTGGGTACCGCGTGGCAGTCTCCACAAAACGCTTCAATACGCGTCTTCACCGTATCATCGGGGACGGCGACGTCGGCGCTGTTCTGTTCCACGCTACTCAATAGCGCGGCAAATTGGCTGCGCGTCTTCTTGCTCTGCAGGTCGGCGCCACCCAAAGCAGGCCGCCATGGCGGCAGCAACGGCGGCCATCACCACAAACAAAGTGATCCGCATCGAGCCGCGTTGTCGTACAGCATTCATACACATCCGAACGTACAGAAGCTGCCGGCTGTTGGACGGCCAACTCCACCGCAACGTGACCGCCACATAGCGATCACACCGCTCATAAATAACTTCGGTGATTCGACGTCTGTTTCAGTCTCCGGCACACTGGCTCCGCTCGCGATGGAAGTCTCTCTGAGGATGGCAAAACTCTTTCCGCTCGCTCAGGAAAGTGCCACCCGATTGGAGAACTGCCGAAGTTATTTTTGAGTCGTCCCTTAGCTACTTGTAGCACAATCGGCGGGTGCTTCCTATGGGCGGCCGCTGCAAAGGTGGAAAACCGTCAGAGACTGGCGGAATCTGCTACAATGCTCCCGCGCGAACCAGGCGCGGAACCAGCGCCCCTGGCCCGCTCTGTCCGCGCATCCTTGTCAAGTCGACCGCTCTAGAGGGGAACGATTGGGTGGCGGTGGTCGAGAAAGCGATCGGCGCGGTAACACGCCAGCTCTGAGGCAGAAAACGTGTGTGCAACAGCTCGTGATTCCGACATCAATCAGCGATCTGCCGGCAAGCCACGGGTGGTTTGGTGGCTGTGGGCTGCCGCGATCATGGCGGTTCTGGCGATCCTCTTTCTTGGTCGCGACATGTTCGGTCAATGGGCCCGCCACCGCGCCACGCGCGATTTGGACATCTGGGCGATTAGCGATGCTCAGCGCTGGCTCGATCGGGCCGATCGGATCGACCCGGCAGACGGGAACACCGAGTTGCTGCGTGCGAAGTGTTACCGTCATCTGGAGCAATGGGGTCGACGCGCTGAGTCGCTGAAACTGGCCGCGAGGCAAGGGGTCGACGTGCTCGATTTGCGGAACGAGGTCACGTTGGGAGAAATCCAATCGGGAGAATTGTCGGGGGGAACCGGGAATGAACTGGGAGAATTGACCGGGTCCGGCATCGCTCCTGCCGATATTGCCGCGTCTTTCATCGAAGGCCGCCTGGTGCACCAGGACCTGCGGCAAGCTGACCTGTTGTGGCAGGCCTGGGCCGCCGAATTTCCCGACGAACCGCATGTCCAATTTATCCACGGCATGTTAGCGTTGCGTGGCGGCGATATGAGTCGAGCGCGAGAGGACTTCGAACGGACGCTCATTCTCCAACCACGCCACGAACTGGCACTGATCGCCATGGCTCGTCTGTACAAAGAAACCAGCCAGTACGACCAGGCTGTGCAGCTCTATGTTCGTCTGGCGCGGAACCATCCAGCCAACGATAATGTATTGGCGGAACTGGCCCAGACGCTGCGTCAGCTCGGTCGCATCGAACTGGCTCGCCAAATACTCACTCCGGCGATGTCTCAACCGGACCCGCTTCCCGCCGTGATGGTTGAAGCCGGACAAATTGAACTGGAGTCGGCGAACTTCCAAGCCGCTCTGCGATGGTTCCTCCGCAGTCCCGCCAAGGAAATGAGAAACCGCACCACACTGTCCGCCGCCGCCACCGCATTATCGATGCTCGGGGAAATCCCTCAATCCCAGCGAGCGTATGCTTGGATCGCCAATGATGCGACGACCGCGACCGTCCTGGGCGACCTGAGGACGCGTCTGGAATTGGATCCGCAGGATCGGGAAACCGCCGGAGAGCTGCAACAACTGATGCGACAGCTGGCCACCAGGCGGGCGGACATCAATCCATTGGCACTGGCCACTACCGAGGACGCGTCGGCGTGGAGCGAACCGCCCGGCAGGCTACTCTACGTCAAGCACTGCCTCGTGTGTCACGGCACCAACGGACAAGGCGACGGCCACGCCGCTCGGTTTGTCTATCCGCGGCCACGCAACCTGCGGAGCGAGAGAATGCGGCTGGTCTCCACCCGCAATGGCGTTCCCACCCGCAACGACGTCATGCAGGTCATCCGGCAAGGTGTTCCCGGTACGGCCATGGCGCCGCTGGAAGGACTGCCAGACGACCAGCTGGAACAATTGACCGACGTGGTGCAGCAAATGCAGCGTGACGGTGCACGCGAGAAGTACGTGGCCCTGCTCCAAGCTGATGATGAAGAAGTCGACTCGGACGAAGTCGACGAAGTCGTCGCCATCCAGACAACCCCCGAAGGCATCGTGACGGCTCCTCCGATGCCTGCCCCAGACGACTCCCTGCTCCAACTCGGTAAGGAACTGTACAGCAAGCAGAGTTGCCATTCGTGTCACGGCGAGACCGGGGTGGGTGATGTCAATACGCCCCTGTTCGACGACTTGGGAAGACCTGCCTTTCCGCGGGACCTGGTCCATGAAGTCTTTAAAGGCGGCAACACGCCGCCGTCGATCTACCTGCGCACGCTACTCGGTATGCCCGGCAGCCCGCACCCGGCCAATGTCAGCCTGACGCGGGAGGATATGATCGCGCTGGCCCTGTACACCCATTCGCTGGGACAGGAACCCAGACGAAAACTAACCAATCACCAGCGGTCGAGCCAGGCGTCCACACGCCCGGCGGTGGAGTATTCGATCGAGTGGTTATTCGTCATTGGTCATTCGTCATTGGTCATTCGTCATTGGTCATTCGTCATTGGTCATTCGTCATTGGTCATTGGTCATTGGTCATTGGCGAGCATGGCGCGGGGGCAAACGCGGGGATCGCGGGGGATAGAGCTCGTCGAGGTTTCTCTTCACTTTCCCTGTCCTTCCGTGATGGTCAGCAATTGGTCCACGTGGACGTTCTCGACCGTGTCGACGCCGCCGCCGAGCCAGCGGACCTCGACGCGGTCGACGTGGTCGTGGGGGCCGAGGCCGAAATGGAGGCGCGAGCCCCAGTGGCTCTGATAGCCGCGGCCGCTGTGGACTTCATCGATTTGGACCAGGTTTCCAGCGACGACTTTGACACGGGCGCCGACGCCGTCCCGGTTGCTCGTCACGCCGCGCAGAAGGATCTGAATCCAATGACTGCCGGTCTGGGAGTCGTTTCGAAGAATCGTTGACTCGCGTCGCGAGTTGAGGATCACGACGTCGACGTCACCGTCATTATCCAGGTCATCGAACGCCGCTCCCCGACTGCTCAACTCCGGCAGGAGGCCGTCGCCACTGGCATCCGACTCGTCGACGAACGTGCCGTCCCCCTTGTTTCGCAGGAGGACGTTGCGAACCTGGTAGGCCGAAGTCGCATCGAACGCATCGATGTTGTCCTGTAGATGGCCGTTGGCGACGAAGAGGTCGCGGTGACCGTCCCCGTCAAAGTCAACAAACCCGGTTCCCCAGTTGACGTACGGAAAGGTCCCGGCGCCGGCGCCGCTCGACACGGTGACGTCCTCCAGCACGCCGCCCCCCAAGTTCCTGTACAGGACAGGCAACTCGTTCTGATAGGAGGTCATGAAGAAGTCGAGGCGACCGTCATTGTTGTAATCGCCGCAGTCGATTCCCATACTTCCGAGTTCGTAGCCGGCTCCGTTAAAGGCGGCTCCCGTCATCAAGCCGACTTCTTCGAACTCGCCGGTGCCGTTGTTTTCGAAAAGGAAGTTGGCGGCAACGTCGTTGAGCACGAATATATCGGTGTCGCCGTCGTCGTCGTAATCCCCGCATACGACTCCCATACCCGACCCCGCATGTTGCCCCACGCCGGACTCGCTGCTCACGTCGGTAAACGTGCCGTCACCGTTGTTGCGATACAGGAAATCGGGTTCGAAAGGATACTCCCGAGGTCCTACATATTGAGGGAAGCCGTCTCGGAAGGTAACGATGTGCGTGGAGTAAGTGAATTTGACGTAATTGGCGACATAGAGATCCAGGTCACCGTCCGCGTCGATGTCGAGAAAGCAAGCCCCAGCGCCGACCTTTTCGCCCCCCGACACTCCCGCTTCCTCGGCCTGGTTGTCAAAAGTGCCGTCCCCGTTGTTCCGGTAGAGCACGTTCGGACCGTAGTTGTTGACAAAGATGTCCGCGTCCCCGTCGTTGTCGTAGTCGGCAATCGCCACCCCCAAGCCGAATCCCGTGTCTCCCACGCCGGCCTGCGCGGTCACGTCGACGAATTTCCCACCGCCCTCGTTCCGATAAAGGGCGTTCCGCGGCGGATTGCCGACGTGTTGCGTGCCCGGCAGCGGGGCCCCGTTCAGAAAATAGATGTCGATCCATCCGTCGGCGTCGTAATCGAACAGGGCCAAACCGGCGGTCACCGTCTCCACGATGTACCGTTGGCCGGAGCTTCCGTCGGTGTGCCGAAACGTGATGCCCGTGGCCTGGGTCACGTCGCGAAGCTGGATGGGACTCTCAGCCCGAGACAGCCTGCCGGTCGTAGCGTCACCCGAGCCAGGCTGCGTCACCATCTCCGCCGGTCGCCCCCGGTGATGGCCGATCCAAGCCGCGACCAGCCCCGCGGCAACCGCCAGGCCCAGAAACGCCCAACCAACACGAACGGCAACATGCCGTCTCCTCGGTTCCGTGCCTGGCATGGAATGCTGACTCTTCGCTCTGTGTGGTCCGGGAATCCCGCGACACGACGGCGGCTACGTTACCATCGCCGGCCAAAAAAGGAAAAGGAAGCCGATCCGATGCAGTCTTTCTCTGATGAGCCCCCAGGACCAAGCGGGGAACTGTGAAACATTGTATTGTAGGGGGCTGGGAGTCCGAAGATGATCGATCGCACTCCATCGAGCCACCCCTCGTCGCGTTGCTCTTGAGCATGGGCCGCTTCCGTTTCACCGGACGCGGTCACGTTAATCCCAGGATAATCTGCCGTCAAGCAGCGATCGCTTTGGCCCCTTCGCCTGCCACGTTGCACGTCCCAACTCGAGCCGCGCGGACCTCCACCAACCGGGACCACATCTTTCGGGTGGCATTGAACCCCTACCGTTGTGGTGATTTACATTTTAGTCCTGTCTCTGCTAATCTATTTTGGTTTTTCTAAGAGCGAGATGGTTGAGCTGAACGATTCCGTTCGGCTTCTGAGCGGTTCTCATCGGTCTGCTTTCTTATTCGATTCTTGGAAGGAGAGATGTATGAGCTGGTTATCATTCTGGAAACGCAGGGGATTCACTCTGGTGGAGCTGTTGGTGGTGATTGCCATCATTGGCATATTGGTCGCGCTGCTCTTGCCGGCTGTTCAAGCCGCCCGCGAGGCCGCCAGGCGCATGAGCTGCTCGAACAACTTGAAGCAGTTCGGCTTGGCACTGCACAACTATCACGACACGTACAAGCAGTTCCCCACGGCCGGAGCGAATTGGGCAAATCCTCAGGTCGGTTGGCAAGTACAAGTCTTGCCGTTTGTGGAGCAAGAACCGCTGTTCGAGCGTGCCAAGATGGGTGACAGACTGGGTGTGCCCTGGTGGCAGGTCGACAGCGTGGACCCGGGTGATCCGGCTTGGAGCATCAACGATCTGCGTTACAAGCAGGTCCCTTACACGGTCTGTCCCTCGGACGGTGAGGGCCAGGATCGCGACGCGAATTGGGCTCAAACCAACTATTCCGGTAGCTTGGGCTCTCAGCGCACACCTTCCAACAACGGCGCATGTGCACCGTACCTGGTCCCTGGCGTGAACTACGAGAATCCGGGTGGAGACGCCGATCACGGGAATACGACAGTTAAGACCAACATTTCGGGGATGTTCGGGCGGCTGGGGGTGAACATCGCTTTTGGCGACGTGAAGGACGGCACTTCGAACACGATTCATGTGGGCGAGATTCTCCCGATGTGCCAGGACCACACCAATGGTTGGTGGCACTACAACGGCATGGGAAACGCGCATGCCTCCACTTCCGTACCCATCAACGAGATGACCACTTGTATCGGTAACCCGAACCCAAACTTCCCCGGCTGCGTCCAGAGCGACTGGAATCTCACTTGGGGGTTCCGCTCGAACCACGCCTCAGGTGCTCAGTTCCTCTTTGCCGATGGCAGCGTACACTTCATCACGGAAACGTATCAATTACCGCACCTACCAGAACCTTGGCGGGCGTCGCGAAGGAAATCCAGTTGGGCGACTACTAGAGTCTGGCTCTGTGGCATGCGCGCGCCGAGCGTGCATGTTCGTGGCTGCGGCATCCTGCCGCAGCTGCTGTGACGGGACGTCGCGGCCACGTTGGGCTGCGGACTGAACTCGCGTGTAAGCGACGATGACCACCCTGGTCTTGCCACGCCAGGGTGGTTGGTCTTCGTTCACCGCGTTGTTGAGTGGAGAAGTCGATTGAGTGGAAACAGGGGTAACTTCGTAGTGTAAGGGAGGGCCAGCACGTGTTCCGTCGGATAGTCAGTATCAGCATTCTGGGTGCATTGAGCGTTATCCTGCTGGGGTGCGGCGAGAAGGGTGGGGCCGACCTGGCGCGGGTCAAGGGAAAGGTGCTCTACAATAGCCAGCCGTTAGCTGGGGCGACGTTAACTTCATCGCCAGCGACGGTGGCCTCGCCACGGGAACAACCGATTCCAACGGGGAGTTCACGATCAGCACGGGTGGGCGGCCGGGCGCGGCCCTGGGAGAGCACAAAGTTACCGTTGTGAAGATGTCAGCGGTCACGAAGCCGCGGCGAGCAGGCCGCCCCGACGCCCGACGACATGAGGAAAATGGCAGATGGGATGCGGGCGGTGCAACCCCGGCGGCTCCCAAGAGCGAGATTCCCTCGAAATACGCCAATCCCAAGACCAGCGGTCTGACCGCCATGGTCAGCAGCGACGTGTCGAAAAACGAGTTTGAATTTTCGTTGGTCGACTAGAGCCTCTTCCAGGAGCGATGCTCGTGGGCAGGCTCGCTCCCCGAGGCGGTGTGAGATGTGCGCAGTGCCGAACCTGATGTTCAAGTCTCGCCGCATATCGCTGCTCGCGTCGCTGGCCATCGGCTCCCTCCTGGTGATCGCCACAACGGCCGTCTTCTGGCCTCGGGTGCGGGTCAGCGGGTATGTTGCGCGCTGCGCGGCAGTGCGCTGGACCGGGGTGACATTTCCGCCGCTCTCGAGTCACTGGCCATTGCCGAGCGGATGGGGCCCGACCGGGCCGAAGTCCAGTACTTGCTGGCGGTGGGCAACCGCCGTGCGGGACGGCTCGATCGATTCGATTTTCACCTCCTCCGCGCCGAGCAGTTAGGTTGGTCCGACGACGACGTCCAGCGCCAGCAGTGGCTCGCCCGAGTGCAGAAGGGGGACGTCAAGGCTGCGGAGCGTCCGTTGATGGAAACCCTCGACGGCGGCGACCCCGGATGCCGCGGCCGAAGAGATTTACGAGGCACTGGCCAAAGGACACCTCGCTTCCTATCGGCTCCGCGACGCCTGGAAATCCCTCGATTTCTGGCTCCTTGGCGCCCCAACGCACCGCAGGCGAGGATGCTGCGAGCCGACATCTACGAACGGATGGGAGAACTGCCTGCGGCCATCGACGACTATCGCGCCGTGCTGGAGCAGCTTCCTGAACACCGCGAATCGATCGTCAAGCTCGGCCAAATCTTGTTCCGGAGGAACGAGATTGAAGAGGCCCGTAAACAGTTTCGAACGTGCTTGGCGGCCACACCCGTCGACGCCGACGCCCTGCTGGGCATGGCCCAGTGCGAGAGTCGTCTGGGAGCCACGGACGAGGCCCGTCGGTCATCTGGAAGCAGCGTTTCAACAAGACTTGACTCCCCAGCAGAGGGCGGAGGGACTGGTGGAAGAGGGCCGGCTTTTGCTGGGCGAAGGCAAGGCCGGCGAGGCGGTCGACGTGCTGATGCAAGCCGTTCGGTTGACTCCCGCGGAAAGCTCCGTGCATTACGCCCTCGCTAAGGCGCTGGCGATCGACGGCGAACGCGGCCTGGCTCAATATCACGCCGATCGCGTCCGCCAAATCAAAGCCGATTTCGAACGCATGAGCGAGATCACTGGCCGTGTGATCGACTCGCCCGAGGATGCCGACTTGCGGTATGAGGCCGGCTCGATCCTCCTGGCGCAGGGACTCAAAAGCGAAGCGGTGGGTTGGCTGGCGAGCGCTTTGAAATGCGATCCCAACCACCGCAAGACGCGCGAGCTGTTGGCTGCCGAAGGGCATTTCCGCGTGGGACTGGAAGCCTGTGCCAAGGGCGATCTTCGACGCGGTGCAAACGGCCGCCGAAGCTCTGCGCAACGTGGAACCATACAAACCGCATCTGGCGTTGCTGGAAGGTGTGATGCTCTTGCGCACCGGACAGCTGTGGGACGCCATCCGCAAATTTGGCGAAGGGAAAGATCACCCCGACACCCGCGTTTTGGCTTATACTCTGTCCGGTGAAGTGTTGTACAAAGCGCGGCAGTTCCGCGATGCGGAGCGGATTCTGACCACCGCGATCAAGCTCGACCCTTCGCAGACCGACGCCCGACGCTGGCTGGCCGCGACCTACCACGATATCGGCGCCATGGACGATGCGATCAAGCAACTGGTGGTGGTCGCCGAGCAGGCGCCGAAGGATCCACGTCCGCATCGACTGATGGGCCTGATCCACAAGGATTTCGAAGCGTACGGAAAGGCCATTGACGAGTACCGTGAGTCGCTCAAACGCCATCCGGATCAGCCGGACGAGCCGCAAATACAGGTCGAGTTGGCCGAGTGCCTGATTCTCGAGCGTCGTCACGTCGAGGCGCAGGAGACGCTCAGAGAACTGTCCTCGTTCGGGGCGCGTGCTGACATTGGAGGCCGAGTGCCGCTACGCCCAAGGGGACGCGGCGGGCGCGGGAAAGCTGGTCGACGAGGCGCTTGAGCTCGAGCCGAAACACCTGGAGGCGATGCAATTGCGAGCCACCTTGGACCTGGAGGCGAACGACGCTCGAGTCGGCGGTGCGCATCCTCCGCCAGGCGGTCGAGGATCATCCGAAGGATTTCCGGCTACGCTATCGACTGGCCCGAGCCTACCAACGACTCGGCGAGCCGGAACTAGCGCAAGAGCAACTCGCCACGATGCAGGAACTCCGGACGCTGCGCCAGCATTTCACGCGAACTCCACAAGCAAGCGATCACCGAACCTGACAACGTGGAAACCCGATACCAACTGGGAGTGGTCGCCGGTCAGTTGGACGAACCGGAACTGGCGCAAAGCTGGTTCACGGCGGCGCTGGGCATGGACCCTGAGCACGCTGGCGCGCGAAGGCGATCCAGGACGCGAGCGTGCAATCGGCATCGCCGCCGCAGGACGGCGTTGACGAATCTGGACTCCACCAACCGGGCAGCTGAAGACGACTTGTGCCCTGCCGCTGAGCTCGGCAAGCTGCACCATTCCGGTCACCGCTGCCTGACGACATCGCAGCGGATCGAGCAGGTGCCCGTTTGCCGAACACCGTCTTGGGATGGGACTGCGGTTTCATTCGGGAAAGGCAAGGTCAGGGTCATCAACATTGAGTCCTTGGACGACGCGGTGAATCGGCTGAAGAGTGAACTCCCTTTGGACTGCAAGGATTTCCACCATGAAACAGATGTTTCTCACCCTCGCCCTTCTCATGCTGGTACCGCTGGCCGCGGCACAAGTTGCCGCAGCCCATCCCACCCAACCCGGCACCGCGCCGAATATCGTCATATTCCTTGTCGATGACATGGGCGTCATGGACACCTCGGTGCCGTTTCTCACCGACGAGGCGGGACAGCCGAAACGCTATCCGCTGAACGATTACTACCGCACGCCCAGCATGGAACGGCTGGCGGACCGCGGGATCCGCTTCAACAATTTCTGCGCCATGAGCGTCTGCTCGCCCACACGCATCTCGATCTTGACCGGACAGAATGCAGCCCGGCATCACACGACCAACTGGATCAATCCCGACCAGGACAACCGCGGTCCCTTCGGCCCGCCGCAATGGAATTGGACCGGCTTGAAGCAAAGCGACGTGACGCTGCCACGACTGCTTCAGCGCGCCGGCTATCGCACCATCCACGTCGGCAAAGGTCACTTCGGACCGCGTGCGTTCGAGGGGGCCGAGCCGAAGAACCTCGGGTTCGATGTCAATGTCGCCGGCTGTTCCATTGGGGCACCGGCCAGCTATTACGGCAGGCAGAACTACGGCAACGGCCCCCAGCCGTCACCCAGTGCCGTGCCCGGCTTGCAGAAATATCACGGCACCGACACGTTTCTCTCGGAGGCCCTGACGATCGAGGCGAAGTCGCACGTCAGCGACGCGGTGAAAGCGGGCAAACCCTTCTTCCTCTACTTCGCGCACTACGCCGTGCATGCGCCGTTCAATTCCGATCCCCGTTTCGCCGACCACTACAAGGACTCCGGCAAACCAGCTCCCGCGCAGGCCTTTGCCACGCTGATCGAAGGCATGGACAAGTCGCTGGGCGACGTACTCGATCATCTCGACACGCTCGGTGTCGCCGAAAACACGGTCATCTTCTTCCTCGGCGACAACGGCACCGATGCGCCGCTGGGACATCCGCACGCCGTCGCCTGCGCCGCGCCGCTGCGCGGCAAGAAAGGTTCGCACTACGAAGGCGGCATGCGAGTGCCCTTCATCGCCGCCTGGGCCAAGTCGAGCGGCGACAACTCCTACCAACAGCGCCTCCCCATTGCCGCCGGAGTGATCCAGAGCCAGCAGGCTGCCGTTTACGGACCTGTTCCCCACGATCCTGGCCCTCGTCGACATCCCCTCGCCAGCAGGCCACGTCGTGGACGGCGCGCGTCTCGATACGCTGTTGGCCGGCAAGAGAGACAGCACGCGCGAGGAAGCGTTTCTCATGCACTACCCGCATGCACCGCATCGCAGCGACTACTTCACCTGCTATCGACACGGGGATTGGAAGGTCATCTATCACTACTTCCCCTCCGAAGCCTCCGAAAACTCGCACTACCAGCTCTACAATCTGGCCCAAGACCCTTTCGAGTCGACGAACCTCGCCGCATCCCAACCCGATCAACTCCGCGAGATGATGCAGGAGTTGATCGCCGCCATGGAGAAACAGGACGCCCTCTATCCTGTGGACCAGGACGGCATCACACCGCTGCGGCCCGTACTTCCCTAACGCGGCCCGTGGCCGCCACCAAAATGGGCGCCACAGTGTCTAGTTCTGCTGTCTGGTTCCGCTGACTTGGACGACCGGAACGATTAGTTCTGCCGTCTGGTTCCGCTGACTTGGACGACCGGAACGATTAGGGAGTGCGGAATGCGGAATGCGGAATGCGGAATCGAAATTGCACCCTTCACGCGGTTTCTCCTGCCGGATTGCGCATTCCGCATTCCCGATTCGTGTTCATCGAGCGGTCGGTGTCACAAATGTGCGCGCACGGTGCGCACATCTGGCCGAGGAAGACCTTTACGCGGCATGCCACAACTAATTGTGGTTGCGATCCGAGAGTCGCAGTGCCGCGCACGTGTGCCACGAACGCGCGTGCACACTGTGCGCATCTCGCACGCGAAACACTGAAACGAAGAGGTTAACTGAGATCTACTGGCGGTTTTCACCTGTCGCCAGCCGGCTGTTCCGTTTCGGTGGGCTGTGTCATTGCAGACGGCCATTAATTCATCGGCATGTACCCGCCACCAGTGGAGCCTTGTCCCAGAACGTGCCAGGCCGATGATCCTACCACGAAGTCGACTGCGGCTCCATTAAACACTCGGGCAGCAAACAATCAACAACCACCGGAATAGCCGACAGAAAGGGGCCATGTATGGGAGGGTGGGCATGAGCGTGCGAACTAAGCTCCAACAAGTATGCACGCTGATCGACCGGCCAGTGTTCCCGAGCACACGCACCACGATTAGTTCGCTGCCCAATTTCTGCGCGATCGATCCCAAGCCCTTCCTGAGCGATATGATTGAATTGGAGACTTCCTGATGCAAAAGTACGAGTCGGCAAATACAATGGAGTTCTCGTTTGTACTCGCTTGCCAGGGGACCATTCGATGGGTTGTATTCGCAGACAACGACAGCACCAGGTTGCACGCCGACTCAGGGGACTGGAACCGCTTGAGCCCCGTCTCATGCTGACAGCTGTCCCTCGGCTGGTTGCCGACATTGCTCAGCGTCCGCCCAGTTCCGACGTGGTCGAACTTGGCGGCGACATGTACTTTCTGACGGGCAGCGAGTCCTTCGGACGCCATTTGTGGAAGGCGGACGGCTCGCTTGGCGGAACGCAACTCGTAAAAGAAGTTGGAGAGGGTCACAACAGCGCCAACGTTACCGGTTTGGCGAGTATTGGCGGAGCGTTATATTTTACCGGCCCCATGGGCCTATGGCGGAGCGACGGGACCACGCAGGGCACGCAAGCGTTGGGATCGGGTGAGCTGGTTTACGGCAAGGCGATGGACGTCGGTGGCCACGTCGTTTTTCTCGCCAGTAACGTGAATTACGGCTTTGAACTTTGGACAACCGATGGAACGCCAGGTGGAACCCAGGTACTGCAAGACATCTCTCCAGGATCGGGCGGCGGTGTCCCCTACCTGGCTTCCGACCAGACCGCTCTCTATAACGGCCGGTTGTTCTTTGTGGCGAACGATCCCGATTATGGCAGCGAACTCTGGACGACCGACGGAACGTCGGCAGGGACGGTCATGCTGCGTGACATGAACGAAGGTGCTGCTGACTCCGCACCCCAATTAGTATTGGCCGCCAACGGGAAATTGTGGTTTTCAGCCGACGACGGAATTCACGGCCGAGAACTCTGGGTGTCCGACGGCACACCCACCGGCACACATATCATGGCCGACATCAACCCAACGGGCGACGGAATCGGATTTCGATACGAAATTGCACAAGTCGGAAGCGAACTGCTGTTTGAAGCCAATGATGGCACCCATGGCAGGGAGCTCTGGAGAAGTGATGGCACGGCGCAAGGCACGACTCTCGTCGCGGACCTCACTCCCGGAGCGGCCGGAACGTATCCTAAGCAGTTTGCCGTGCTCCATGACACACTTCTCTTCTTGGCAAAAGATGGGAGCGGTTACGACTTGTGGCGCAGCGGAGGAACCCCGGAAACAACGCGGCTCGTCACCGAGCTGTATGCGGGTACGTACGACTGGTCACACGTCTTGCTGAATGACGAGATCTACTACTATTGCTGGATCAGTGACGGCGTCCCTGGCCTGTGGCAAACAGACGGCACACCAGAACAGACACAGCTGGTTTTGGAGTTGCCGCCATCTTCCTACCGCACGTCGAACCTTGCGGTGGCGGGTGACAATTTGTTCTTCACGGCCAAAGATGATAGCGGTCAGAGTCAGCTGTGGGTCAGTGATGGATCCGCTGTCAACACCCGCGTGATCGCACCGCCAACTGCTGACCGGTACTTTGCGGTAAGATACTCAGATCCGCTGTACGGTGTGGGCAACGAAGTGTTTTTCACCGCCTCGGACGAAGGCGAGCTGTGGAGATCCGACGGAACGGACGCGGGCACCTTCGCCACTGAAATCGCGCCGGGAAGATATGCCAGGGCCAATCCCGCGGAATTCGCCTACCAGGATGGGACCCTGGTATTCGCGGCAACTCATCCGAACTATGGACACGAGACATGGCGATTTCCCGTCGCTTCCACGGAAGTTGCCTTGACACAAGATGGGGGCCAGGTCGAGCTGCTGCTGGAGAATGGCGAGTTGGTTGTGAGAGAAGCAGACGCCGAAATACTGCGCGCACCGCGGGACGAGATTACGTTTCTGGACTTCACTGGAAACGTACAAGTTTCCCAATTGCGCGTGGATCTCTCCGGCGGCAACCCATTGCCACGGGAGGGCATCAGCTTCGGCGACTCGTGTGGCGCACCGCAGCAGTTTATCCTGGAAAACGGCAGCGCAGATTGGTTGACTATTCCATACAGGTGGGTGACGTCGGAGAGATTTCCATTGACGGACATATCATCCGAATTGTCAATTGGCAGCATCGTGAAGTGGAGGACAGCCTGGAAGAGCGAGCAACTGTGGGACGATATCGCAGCACATTGGACGGATGAAGACTTCGAGGAGCTCCTGGCTCAGTTCGTGTCCCCGGACGACCGTCCGACGGATCAATGGGATCTGTAGCGGATGCGGCCCACGACTCCTCCATCCCGAGAACTTGCACACGATCGAGCGATGCTCGACTCATTGGCCGTGCATCTTCTCAATTGTAACCGTTCACGGAGTCCCGACCGTGCGGGGCTCGGTAACTGCACACTCCTATTCGTATTCATACTCATACTCATACTCTTACTCTTACTCTTACTCTCTTAGCCCCTTACATGTGTGCTGATGCTGGGCAGTGGGCTCCGGCACTGGGCTCGGGCTTGGCAAGCTGCGAAGAGGAGTATGAGTAAGAGTAAGAGTAAGAGTAATGAGTATGAGAAGGAGTGGGAGTATGGTATGGAAACACCCTCCCATTCTTACCACAGCGCACGCGAATACGACGAAAATTGCTAAGCGTCGCGGGTCGGTGAGATCGATCGAATCAGCCCGATGAGCATATTGACCGTGTCAATCAGCATCCCCTTCCCGTTGTCGGCCATCGATTTGCCGATCATCGTTTTGGCGACAGAGAACATCCAGACAAGCCGCACTTTCAAGTGCCGATCCACGCGCGATGTCGAAATATCGACATCGGTCCGCCGGTGTGTATTTGCCATTTCCCTCAGCGATGTTCAGTGGAATCGATGTCGCCGCCCGATCAAACTGTCCGTAAATCGCGGTGTTCTTCGGAATCTCGTTCAGTACCTCGGATGACCAAGCCACGAATGCTATGGCTGTTTGATAGACGTTCAACTTCTCATGGTCAAATTGTGGAACAGACAACGCTCAATCCCCCCTGGCCGCCCTGTCTCGATCGTATTCATACTCTCACTATCAATCTGAATCGCAAACTGCCCGTAAAAACCTTACAACCGCTCACGGTTTCTGGCAATGAACTCGTCGACCGGAAGACCGTCAATCTCCGGTGGGCGTGGGACGCTCTTCTGCTTGCCATGGACGAAGATCGTCATGAACTTCTTCCTCCGTTCGCGTCGCGCTTCCTTCTCGGCTTTCGTCAATTTGCGTTTTGGTTTTGGCATCTCGATAACCTGTCAGAACGGCCAGAAGAGCGGTATCAAGGCGACTGCCACGATCCAGAGCAACAGATTCAATGGCCCACCCACTCGCAAAAAATCGGTGAATCGATACCCCCCAGGCCCATAGACCATCATGTTGGTCTGGTAGCCGACAGGGGTCATGAAACTGGCCGAGGCCGCGAGAATGAGGGCGATCAGAAAGGGCCGTGGACTGACGCTGCAGAGCCGAGCGGTCTCCAGGCAGAAAGGAAACATCAACACCGCCGCCGCGTTGTTCGTAATCAACTCCGTCATCATCGAGGCCAATAGGTAGATCACGGCCAGCGCCGCAATCGGGCCGAGTGTTGTGGTCGAATCAACGAGCGCCGTGGCAATGGCGGTTGCCGCCCCCGAGTTCTGCAGGGCTGTGCCGACGCCAAACGACGCGGCAATGGTCACGAGAACCTGCCATTCCACGCTGCGGCGGGCATCGCTCGACGAGATGCACCCCACGGCAACCATGAGCGCGGCCACCAGCGTTGCCGCAATCACGATGGGGACCAGTCCCGTGGTCATCAAGATGATCAGCGTCATGAACAGCAACAAAGCGATCCATGCGCGATCTCGCCGCAACGGACGCCACTGGTCCACATCACTGATCAGGTGAAAGGCGAGATCATGCCGATACGCGCGCAGGAAGTGCGGTTGAACTTGCAGCAGCAAGGTGTCACCCGGTCTCAGCGTAATGTCGCCAATCTTCTTCTCCACCCGCTTTCCACCTCGGTGGACGGCCACCACCGCCGCGCCATACGTCGCCCGAAAGTCGGCAGTCGCGAATCGTCTTGTTGATCAGCGGTGAGCTCTCCGAAATGACGGCCTCGCACAACCGGCGCCCCCGTTGCTGCTTCGCCGATACTTCATAGTTGGGATCGGTGATCGGTACCAGACCGGGAATCTTTTCCAGGTCGATAATGCTGCTGACGATCCCCGTGAAGACCAGCCGGTCGTTCTTCTCGATGACCTCCTCCGGACTGACGGGGGCAAGCAGCCGGTCATGGCGGTCGATTTCGATCAAGAAGAGGCCTGGCAACTGCCGCAGGCCAGCCGATTCCACCGTCTCACCAGCGAGGCGGCATCCTGGCTGTACCAGCATTTCCGTCAGGTACTCGCGTCGTGAATCGCCCAGCTGTTCCAGCAGTTCCTTCCGATCGGGTAGGAGCTTTCGGCCCACCAAAAACAGGTAGGCGAGCCCGACCAACGCATAGGGGAGACCGACCTTGCCAATCTCGAAGAGAGACAGTCCCGGCAAGCCGTGTTCGACGATCAACCCGTTCACGACCAGGTTCGTGGAGGTGCCAATCAGCGTGCAAGTGCCGCCGAGAATGGCCAGATAAGACAAAGGTATCAGAAGCTTGGAGGGGGACACACGATGCCGCCGTCCCCAATCCATGACCACGGGCATGAACATCGCGACGATGGGTGTGTTGTTCAGAAAGGCCGACATCGGCAGCACCACCGCCGCAAGTCGTCCGAGAGCGCTATTCACCGTCCTTGCGCGTCCCAGCATGTGGTGGCCAATATAGTCCAATACCCCAGTATCTCGCAAACCTGCAGCAACCACGAATAACAAGGCCACGGTGAGCATACCGGAGTTAGAGAAGCCGGCGAACGCCTCAGTGGGCGTGATAATCTTCAAGGCCGCCAGCAGCGCCGTGGCACCCAAGAAGAGCAGATCGGTGGGAGCCCGATTCGTCACCAGAGCGGCGAACAAGACGGTCACGATACCCAGTGTCATCCATGCGTCAATGCTCATAGATTTCCTCTCTGCAGGGAACCGCGGTGCCGGGTACCACTTTCCTGACAAGTGCTGAAGCTGGTATCCACGGGCCATCTCCCGGGGCGCCACTTCGGTCCGGTGCCGCTTACTCCTGGCTTTGGCTAACACGGGGTTTTGGCCACCACGAGCAGAGCCTGGCCCCCTTGGCCTGCACTCATCAAGACACAATCCGCCGCGTACCGCGAATGTCCTACACTTACGGAAGATTTTCCCCTGGGAGAGAGGGATTATTGCATTTTGCCCGAAGAACGAACAGAGCACGTGCGGTAGGCGGACTCGGTGTTAACCGGTTGGCCAGTGACCTGAAGACTGCCTTCTACGCCTGCTGGCCCGTCAGAACCTGACCAGCCCCTTGGCCCGCAGTTCCACTGAGGCAACGACTCGGACAACGCCAGGAAGTCGACATCGCTTTGCGGCAATGAGAGGGACAAAAAGATCGGCTGACAAGAAAATGCAGGCGGCGAGACGCCTTCCTGTGGTGACTTCGTCCGTGGCCCGCGCCAATATCGACAATTTCGGCTCGACGGGGTTCTTCATGCCAGGAATTACCGGCAAGACCAGGGGGCAACCATGTTGGCCCCCGGCTGGGCCGCTCGCCAAAAGAAACGCTCACGCCCTCTTGAAAACGAATCGGGATGGCGGATTGCGGAATGTGACAACCAAGGCGGACTTACTTTCCAGCGCCGTGTGCCAAGGAGCCACGTTGGCGATGAATCTGCGTCACCCGGGGAAGGGGCTCATTGTCGCAACAGATAGGTCACCCAGACGTTCACGAAACCGGGATGGCTGATACTGACCTCAAAGGTCATCTGTGGACACACCGTAGCTGACATCCCGCCGGCAATTCCCACCGCGTCATTCCGCATTCCGCATTCCGCACTCCGCATTCGTTCGCGGGGACGTCTCCCCAAGGGGAAGGAAAGTGCCCGCCCACTAACGCCACGGGTGTTCGCATGTTGCTGTCTTGGAGATGGTCGCGCGTCCACGTGTAGTCAAGAGAAATCCTAAAGCCTCACAATTCCTTGTCGATGTCTCGGCCGAAGCGACTAGGTACCCGCTTCAGCCACGAGCTGAGCGTGCCAGAGTTGTTTGGTGGTTCGATGTCCCGGTGCGGGATCGTCGCCGGGGAGGCGGAAGCGAATTGCCGCACGGTCTGAGTGGACACGGATCGGCGTGCCGCTCTCGATGGTCAATGAGTAAGTCGCGTCCACGGCGGATGGAATCTCCACCGCCACGTCCGTGCCGCCTGCCGCATAGACCCAGATATCGATGCCGGTGCCGTTGGCTTCGCTAACGAAGCTGATACCGTCCTCGCCGAAGTCGAGTCCCGCCAGCTGCTGCAAATTCCCGGCGACCATGCGGGGCGATTGGGCAAGAAACCCGAAACCTGCGAGCTGCCGTGTATCGTCCGTTTTGGCATCCGGGCCCAGGTTGGCGGACAATCGTACTGGCCCATAGGTTGCATGGATCAGGCCGTCATCGGCGGATGGCTCGGCCGGCTGCTCGTGCTCAAAGGCCAACACCGGCTCGCCGACATAGCGAGCGCATACCGATTTCTGAATGCGATCCAACCACCGCAGCCATGCCAGCCGCGCGGGATCCGCGAGATGGCGTGCGCGAACCCGATCGCTCATGGAAAACCCCAACCCCAACGTCCAGCTCATGGTGGCCCGATCGGTGACAAATTTTCCCAGATCGTGGTGCAGCATGGCCGTTTTGTCGTGGGCAATCTGCTGCGCCACGGGATACAGCCGCCAGGTACTGGGCGGATAGACCTGTTTGAGCGGACGCGCCCACGCGGGATTTCCACCCGGCACCAGACCGAACGTAAAACCGCACAGCTGTACCTCGGAATTCACGATGCGGTCGAAGCCATCCTCGGTGCCGAGCGGCTTGTGCTGCGCATCTTCCTCGACCATCGAGATCATCCCCTCGGCGTAGGCGTACGGAGTTGGCGAGGCAGGGTTCGTGTCATAACGCCACGTGCGAGCACCACACTGGTCCTGGAACAGGATGTCGACCGGATAGTCCTCCGTGAACTGCCGGACCGTCTTCCGATTCACGGCCTGGACCGCTTCATGCCACAGACACGTCGTATAACCGTCGTTGTTGCCGTAGCGTTCGTACGCCAGATTCCCATCCAGGCCTCGCAGCAAAGGTATTTCGCCCGCTGCCACAAAAGTGGGGCGCGCGGATGGTCACACCACCATGTTGGATTCGTGTACGGCATCATGAGATGCCCCAGTTCATGCGCGCGGTCAAACAACGCGCGCATCTCCCGTGGCGTACCGAACCTCGACGACGGCGGCAAGTGATCGGGATACTCCTTGTCAAAACCACCCTGCAGATAATCGGAAATGTGGATCACTGTCGGTACGGGCAGCTTGTCGAGCGATGCCATCAGTTCGCCGGCCGGGCCATCAAATTTCACTAGTACCGCCTGCCGAAATGACTTGCGCAGTGACGTGGGCAACTTGTCGTCGAGCGATCGCGTGATCGAGTTCTCGCGACAATATTGCCGCAGCGACTCGTCTGGTAAGACGTCGACGACGATCCGAACTTTGGGAGTCACCCATTTCTGACCCGCGGCCACGAAGGTGGCAAACGATCGCTCACACCAACCACCATCTTCATCACCGCCAAACGATAGCCGGCCGGGAACGAAAATGGCGTCACGGTTGTGTCGTCCTTCCCACGGGCGCCACGTGCGCGGCTCCACACGGTAAACGGACGCTGAGCCGACCGCCGTATCCAGGTGAAAGAAGTCGGCAAACAGTGGCGGGTACGCACCTTCAAACTGCAGATACTCGACCGGCCGCATCGCGGCGAAAAACGAATAGCCGCCCACTTCAAACCAGTTGCCACCACCACGCACATAGCGTCCGATGGCCTGCACCGCTTGCACAATCGAAACACCTTTGGACACCGGCAGCCATTCACCGTACGGATTGAGGATCGCCAGATAATTGTCGCTGGCCGTGGCCTCAGTCATCGCCTCAACCGTGTTCAGCTCCTCCAACTGCAGCGATCGCGCCTGGGCCGTCTTGCGCAGCGCGTCGCGCCATGCTGAGACCGTTACCGCACATCCTTGCCCCCGTGCCGGGCCGCTCGTCAGATTGACGACTGCCAGTCGTCGTCGCGAGCCGGGCGCAGTGGCCAACTTGTCGATGACGGCAATGACCGCGGCAAGCGTATCGGCCGCTTCCGACTCGTCCACGCGCCCGCCCACCCGCCACAATTGACCGGTGCCGCCCAGATGGCTGGCCGCCAGGTAAGGGCCGGCTTCAGAATCCAGGAGCACGATGTCGGCTTGGGACCGTGCAAATGGGCGGTTCACGCGAGCGGAGCCAGCACCCAGTCGTTGCGACAACTCCGACCCCAGCCAGTCTCGCCCGGTATCGGTCACGCGCAGACGAGTGGTCGGCGCATTCCAGTCGTGCATCGTGGGACCTTGCCCCAGCAGCGCCCTGTATCCTTCGCCGCCCCGCTCGTTCGCTTCCCAACCGGTCGGAGTGCCGAAGCTCTGAGCCTGGAAAAAAAACTTGTTCAACGCCACTCCCACACCCAAATGTGGAGTGAGCGGCGAGATGAATCGCTTCAGTCTGATCTGGTGCGAAGCGAATGCGGCCAGGCAAATTGACTTCGAGGACAGTCTTCTCGCGCGGTGCGATTTCGGCCGACAGATCGACCCCCGAACCCTGTGCGACGGCAATCACCACGAGATTCAACTCGGCCGATTCAAACGCCATGCGCAGCGTTGATCTGTCCTCCGATTGTGTTGACGAAAAACGCCGAGCTGCCGACTCAGCCTGAAAATCGGCGGCCGAAATGGCACTACCATCGGCGAACTTCACTAGCCACAATCCCTGTTCGCCAGTTTGAAATACCGGCTGCTCCAGTCCAGGCCGATAGATCGCGAGCATCGCCCCGGTATCTCCACTCATCACCGCCCGGTATCCGGGACCGGCCAGCTCCAGCGGTCTTTCCTCCGCTCGGGAATGGCCAATAGGTAGCGAGACCAAACCGATCACCAGCGAGCAGACGACACTGCGGTATCTCATAGCACGGCACTCCTTGGCTGATGATCCTACCACGAAATCCGCCACGGCTCCATCAAGTCAACAACCGCCGGCAAAGCGATGGTATGCGGAAGGCCTCTGAGAGGGGCCAGAGATCAGCGTGTCGCAGTGCTGGAGTACTGGATTCCATTCCGCATTGCGTATTCCGCACTCCGCATTCCCGATTCGTGGCCGATACGCGTGCAAATCGAATCAGGCGAGCGCACGTACTACATCCCCCGCTTTGGTTGCGGCCGCAGGCGGCGCTAGGGGATTGTCCCCGTTGACGCCGCCATTTCGTCCGCTACGGTATGGACACCATGAACAGTCGCCGCCACCATCCATCCACGGCTCGAGTGATCCAGGACGTTGCCTGCACCGTCTGCGGATGCGTCTGCGACGACTTGCGTGTGACCGTCGAGAACGGGCGCATCACACAGTGCCGAAGGATCCTGCCGTCTATCGGAAAACTGGTTTCTGCAGCAGGATACGCAGCAGCCTCCGGTGGCCGAAATGGCTGGACAATCTGTCGATCTTCCGTCGGCGATCCGGCGGAGCGCCGAAATCCTCGCCGCCGCTCGCTGGCCATTGATCTTCGGGCTGTCCCGCAGCAGTACCGACGGGCAACGAGCCGCAGTGCGGCTGGCCGACCGGATCGGAGCGAATATCGACACGACCGCTTCCCTTTGCCATGCCCCCAGTATCATGGCCATCCAGGAAGTGGGCGAGTCGACCTGTACGTTGGGGGAGATCCGCAACCGAGCCGATCTGGTGATCTTCTGGGGTGTCGATCCGGCCCGCAGCCATCCGCGGCATTTCGAGCGATATAGCGTCGATCCAGCCGGACAGTTCGTGCCTCGCGGGCGCAGCGACCGGACCGTGATCGTGGTCGATACGGCGCCTTCCGACAGCAGTGCAGCCGCCGATCTGTTCGTGCCGGTTGAACCAGGTCACGACTTCGAAGCGATCTGGATCTTGCGGTGCCTCGTGAAAGGTATTCGGCCGCAGCCAACCGATTGCACGGGAATTCCACTGGCCATACTCGAACAGCTCGCCCAGCGGATGAAGTCGTGCCGCTGCGGTGTCGTGTTCTTCGGATTGGGATTGGCTCAAACGCAACTGGGTCACCGGAACGTCGAGGCGCTGCTGCGATTGGTCGCCGACTTGAATGCGCACACACGTTTCCATGCCAGACGGATGCGCATCGCAGGCGATGTCACGGGCGCCGACACGGTCCTCTGCTGGCAGACGGGCTATCCGTTTGCGGTGAATCTGAGCCGCGGTTATCCCCGCTACAACCCCGGAGAATATTCGGCCAATGAGCTGCTGGAACGCGGCGAAGTTGATGCGTGCCTCTTCCTGGGCAGTGAAGGAGTGTGGCAGATGTCGCCACGTGCCACGGCGCATCTGCAAAATATTCCGTCCATCGTATTGGACCACCCGACCGTTTCGTCGGCCTTGACGCCAACCGTTCGCTTCACGACGGCCGTCTATGGCATTCATCTGCCCGGTACCGCCTATCGCATGGATGAAGTGCCGATCCCGCTCCGCCCGCTGCTGCCGACTCACTATCCCAGCGATGCGGATGTGCTCAGCGGTATCCAGCAGGAATTGGAAGCCACGACGACGGAGTAACCATCAGATTTGTGTTTCGGGTCTACCGACTTCGTCGTGGCTGAAAATGGGACACCTTCCCTCGTCAAGATGGCGACAGGAGAAGTTCGCTGGTGGCCGCTGGCGACCTACTCGCAGCTGATGAGCCTGATGCACTGCCGGTCCTTGGCTAGACGCATCTGGAATAGGAATCTCGGAGGACGCAGCAAGGGCCCGCGTTTCTTGCTGATCCAATGAAAGCGGCGGGGCTGACCGGAGTCGCCCCGCCGCCACTTGAGCTGTTTGTCGAACGTGTCAACCCGCTTTATAAGCAAGGTGTGGACGCTCGTCGACGTCGCTGGATGCGCACCATCCCAATGGCGCAGAGCAGGCCCAACGTCGCCAGGACGAGCGAGCTTGGCTCGGGAACGACTTCGTACGTGTTTCCGTTGCTGCCGCTAAAGACCATGCGGGACCCGTCGACGCTCACGTCAAAGCCCCAGTATTGCGCGCTCGGGCTGCCAAAAAGGCCATCGATCTCGGCCTTGGAATAGCTCGTGTAAAGCGAGCCCAACCCTGTCGCACCGGTCATATTGTAGACCTGCACACCGTTATCCGTCGTCTGCACGTAGAGATACCCGCCCGACTCGACGACCGTCCACAGGCCATACGAGCCGTCTCCTGTCAAGGTTCCCGCGTTGCCCAGGAGCGTAGAGGCTCCTGTCGCCAAATCGATGGCATAGAAATTGGGGTCCGCATTCACTCCCGCATCACCGTAGTAGGCATAATCGGTATACGTCTGTCCAACCCGGACATTCCGAATCCTCGTAGTAGCCGCCGTCGTCACGTAGCCGTTGGCATTCCATAACGTGTTGGTTGCTGCCGTAAACGGATCGGCGTTGATGTCCATCAAGTAGAGGTTCGTTCGATTCCCACTTGTGTAGCTATTCGCGATGATCGTGTCCGCGTCGATCCAGTCGAACGATTCGACAATTCCGACACCCGAAGGAGCCAGGACATCCGATCTATTGGCGTAATTCGAAAAATCATAGCGCGATAGATTTGTGTTGCTCGCTCCGCCGCTAGCCAGTACGTAGTCAGGGCTGTCGCCCGGAAACGGTGCATTCATGCGATGTTCGGGAGCCCCGTGGGCCGACTCCTGGACTGCCGCCGTGCCGTTGGCAGGAAATCTCGCGATGGATGCGGGGCTTGCACCAATCTGGGTCACGTAATTGTCGTCGCCAAAGATTCGCGCATTGTAGGTTGAGCCGTCGCCCGGCGTGAACTGCTGAACCGCCCCAGGCTTCAACTGTCCGGAGAGAATCGGCGGCGCCGCCGACACTCCGCTGGTCAACAACAACGCGGCCAAAAACGCTAAGAACCTACTCTGATTGCTCATGATGCTCTCCCAGCGGTGAATACGAATAACGAGCGAGTGCAGTCACAACGACCGCGCCGGCAACAGGCAACTAAAAGAAGTTCTAATTCCGCGCCGCCCCGGAAGCAACTGTCCGAGAACGATTCTTGCGACTTTCTTCTGACGCTGTTTTTCACCCCGCGGCTGTTGGGCGGCTGCGGCAGGTATTTGACCAGCATTTGCTCTCAGGCGCGGTCGATGGTTTCTGGGCCGGCCACTCCGTCACCAGACCCTATTCGTTCCTACCATCCGCGAGCGTCTTCTCGGGTGAATCGCCTCACAGCGGCCGGACCACGGACGTACTGCGCCAGTAGTCGAACAGGGTATGGACCGACAGGACGCCGCCTCCCATCCCGCTCTTGTTGACCCCGGCGTAGGGGACGCCGTGCGGGAACAGGTTGTGGGAATTGATCCAGCTGTTGCCCGACACCATGGCTTCCGCGACGCGACTCGCCCTGCTCGGATCACTGGTCCACACACTATTGGCCAGGCCATAGTCGGTGTCATTGGCCATTCGCACCGCTTCCTCTTCGTCATGGAACGCAGCCAGGTAGGCCACCGGGCCGAAGATCTCCTCGCGCGCCGCGACGTTATCGAGTGACCCAGCCAGCAAGGCCGGTTTCACGTAGAAGCCGTGGCGGCCGGGCACCTCTGCCGGGCCCCCTTCCAACACCAACTCGGCTCCTTCTGCCTGGCCGCGCTGCAGGTAGCCGAGGATCCGATCTCGTTGTTTGCCACTGACCACCGGTCCCATCTGCGTCCCCTCGTCCATCTGGTAACCGACGACGACCTGAGCGAGCCGCTTCACACATCCTGCCACAAACTGATCGTAAATCGATTCGTGGACGAGCCAGCGTGTGGCGTCGCAGCAGACCTGGCCGGTGTGGAAGGTAATTGCCTGGGCCAGCTTGTCGACTGTATCGGGGATCTTCACGTCCTCGAACACGACCGCCGCTCCCTTGCCGCCCAATTCCAGCTTGACCGGGACGAGATTTCTTCCGCACGCCTGGGCCACCAGACGGCCGACTTCGGGCGATCCGGTAAATGACATCCGCTTGATACCGGGGTGAGCCGCCAGCGCGGCGCCGGCCACTTCACCCAAGCCCGGCACAACATTGATCACGCCGTCAGGGATTCCGACTTCCTTGGCCACATGAGCCAGATAGATTGTCGACAGCGGCGTGTCTTCGGCCGGTTTGATCACCACGGTGTTGCCGGCTGCCAGTGCGGGCGCGATGCCCCAGCCGGCCAACAAGATGGGAAAATTCCAGGGGAAGATGAAACCGCAGGGGCCCCAGGGATGACGCACGGTCCAGGCCTCGTGCCTGGCCACAGCCAGCGGGCTGCGGTCAGCGATGTACAACGCGACGTCCGCATAGTAGCGCACGGTGGCTACAAAGTTCTGCACATCCCCATCGGCCTGGTAATACACCTTGCCGCAATCCAATGCTTCAAGTTGAGCGATTGTGTCGCGGCGACTCTCTACGGCGTCCGCCAGCCGATGCAACATCACGCCTCGCTGATTGACCGGCAGCGTGGCCCACCCGGAGTTGGCGAAGGCGTCTGCTGCTGCCTGGACCGCCCGGTTCACATCTGCCTCCTGCATGGCACTCACCTCAGCCAACGGCTCGCCGGTGCCCGGGTCGCAGGTCGTGAATGTCGCCCCCTGGGAGGAAAGAACTTCCTGACCACTGATCATGGCCGCCAGAGGTTTTCTCGAGAGAAACTGCTCGACTTCGGGTGCGCGAGACGCCGTGGTGGTCATGGCCGGTTCTCCTGTATGATAAAGCGCATCGCCTCGCCCTGTAATATACCGGCTGCAGGTCGGTTGACAAACCAGTGCAGTGCGGCCGCAGGTCAGCGCACAGGGGTACTCACGCTCGGGTCTTCATCGCGCATTGTGCTTGCGCTGCAGACCATCGCCCACATAGATCAAGTAGAGATGCGGCAATTTCTCGACGTCCACTTCGGCAAGCACGGTCCCCAAGGTTTCTTGAAAGACTCGCTCTGTCGGATAGCTGGCGTCACACACGATCGCCAGCGGCGTGTCGGCCGGATATTTCTCGCGCAAGCGGGACACCTGTTCCAAGAACTTGGAGGTGTGTGTGAAGAGCACCACCACACCGCTCAATCGGCCGCTGGCGTCGGGCGCTGGCAATTCGCGCCCGGCCGAAAGCATATAGTAGCTGGCACCGACGGCACCGTGTTTCAAAGCGGCGTTCCCCGCATTGAAGGAGCTGATGCCGGGCACGACGGTCGGATCGAGGGCGGCCAGCTGCTCGGGAATCCAGCCCCACGGCGAATAAATCGTGGGGTCCCCCGCGGCGGCCACGGCCACGGTCTTGCCTGCCTGCAGCATCTCTCGCACGTCGTTGCGGAACTGCTCAAAGGCGTGATTCGTTTGCCGCACCCTCTCGCGTTGCGATGCCTCCACCTCGGCCGGTTCGCGACCGATGAACTGGCCACCAATCAATAACGGCGATGCCACGACGACCGCCTGACTGTGGGCCCAGGCCAGCACTTCGTCTTTGAGCCAATGGTAGCAATAGACGCGGTCCGCGTCGCGCAGTACCTGGCTGGCGCGAACCGTCACCAGCTGGGGATCGCCCGGGCCGATGCCGACCAGGTAGAGTCTGCCACGCTGCCGCACGTGCTGCAATTCGGAAGCCTGTGGCAGAGTATCCGCATGGCTTGTATCTGCGTGGCTCGTGTCTGCGTGGCTTGTATCCGCGTGGCTCGTGTCTGCGTGGCCTGACGCCGCTTCGATCGGCCGCACCAAGATGCGTGCCACCTGCCGCACCCAACGGCCATGATACTTGCTTTGCGGCTCGATAATCTGGTAGGGCCCGGCGCTACCCAGGGGCTGGCCGTTCTTCCGCCGCGCCACCAACACCGGCGGCTCGGCCCCATTTGGTTCCACTTCAGGAATCGAGAATGCCGTGCGATAGCCATCCGCGGCATCCACCAGCACGTACGTCGACAACAGGTGCGGGCCCTCCGTCGGCTTCCTGCAAATCTCCTCGAACCGCACACCCGCCTGCTGCAGTAGCACTCCCAACGGGACTCCCTCATAAACGAGCGTCGCACCGTCTTCAGTTTTCGCTTCCACTTTGGTTTGCGGTAACGCCGCGAACTGCTCGGGCGACAGCGTGATCGTCTGCCCCATGGTGTTGCCGACAAGCAGCAGACCTGGCCTCTCGACCGGGCCGACTTTGGCACCACACTGCGGACACTCTTCGTCGTGAGCCCACAGAACGGATGACCCACACAGCAGTGCCAGAGCGCAGAACAGAGTTCGCATGGTGACTCTCCTGCCGTGGCTGCCAGCACGCGGCATGCATTTAATGGTGTAATACGTGATTATCTTGAGTCAACTTCTCGCGACCGGCGCACGGCGAGTGGATCGAGTCCAGCAATATCCTGTAATTGACACGAGGTCTTACCTCGCGAGTCACTCAATCCTGATGTCAATTCGCTGTACGCCAGGTTTCACTTCAAACTTCAACGGTGTCGAGCGTTCCGAGTTGTAGTGTGGCCCGAACCGCGGTGGTATTCTCTTGGTCGGCATGCCCGTCTGTCCAGCCTGAACGGTTCCGCGATCGACGCGAACGATGCCCGACGAAGCCTGCGTGTCGTACAACAGAACACGATGCCAACCGATGGAAGCGCCACTCCGCTGATCGTCGAAATGCAGCTGGTAGTAGCCTCGTTCGTCCGTCACCCCGACCGCTCGGGGAACACCCGGCTGCTGCCCCGGCTCAAGCAAAAATGTCACCAAACATCGCTCCAGCGGCTTGCCATGCTGCCAGAGGGTACCTTCCACTTGGGCGGGTGGAGGACCGTCTCCACAGCCGGCCATCATCGCGCAGATGAATACTCCCCAGACAGACGAAACAGACTTGCAGCGTAGGGGGCTCACGAACGCAACTCGCATCAATCAGGTTTTAGCGTGTGAGAAGCTCGCAACGTGCGTGCATACTCCAAATCCGAAATCCGCAGCACCAAATACGAAACAGAAACCCGTTGATAAAATACCTCCGGCAGTACCCCGACACTCACGGCAACTCCACGACTTCGTTGCCCCACCGCGTGCTCAAGGCCCGCAACGTGAGCACTGGAATCGACTCGGAAATGAACCGCACCGAACCGTCCGCCAGCGCGAAGAGCGCACCGCCGGGGTGCTGGCTGCCAAAGGCGGATATCCGCAAGTCGATATAGTATTGGAATGCAACCAGATCGCTGGCTGGCGGAACTGCCAGGTCCCGCTGGTCGAACGGGACTGGCATACGGTAATTGATCGGGGCGTAGCTACTGAGCGTTACATCTCCTACGGCAAACCCGCCACAGGTGTGCCACCAACCGTAGGCGCCGATCTGCTGATCCCAACCCTGCTGAGCAAAGCTGTCATAGTTCGGGTCAAAATGGCTCCGCTCGCCAAACAACAACGTGCTGCTCGTACCATCTTTGATGTCCGCCATCCTCACCGGATGCTGATTCGGCAACGGGAGACTCGCCGGACCGCACATGAAGAAAACACCATCGGTCTGCAGACACCCCGACTGGGGATGATAGGACCTGGTGCCACTGCAACCGCCGTAACTGGTCAGGCCAAACCAGCGATCGCTCGTACCATTCTGCACCGGATTGTCCTGAACCACATCGGATGGACAGAGAAAGAACGGCAGAATTGTGGCGGACACGGAGTCTCGACCACCGACCGTGTTATTCAGCGGATCCACCAGGTCCAGCCGATCCTGCAGCGGACTCTGCTCGATGTAAGGCAACAGGAATACGAAGAGCGACGGTCCGCGCACTCCCGGCCGGCCGGTGGGAAACCTGCGCTGCAACACACCGGGAGGAAACGTATTGAGTGCGTCGTGATAGTTGTGCGCTGCCAGAGCAAGTTGCCGCATCCGATTGGCGCACTGCATGCGACGAGCAGCTTCCCGCGCCGCCTGAACCGCCGGCAGCAACAAGGAGACAAGTATTCCGATAATCGCAATGACAACCAACAACTCCACCAGCGTGAATCCCCGAGAATCCCGCTCGCCCATCACACGGCAATCCCATTTCCCACGGCGTGGGGCGCCGTGACATCGCCGGCGACTCATACAACAGCTCCTCAGGGGCAAGTAATGCGGAGTGTCTTGGCAAGCTTCCCGCGACAGGCGGGAGTATTACGTATAGTCTTATCGTATTACTCCCTACCAACCTAGAAAATGCCACAGGTCGTGTCAAGCACCGGTTGAGAGGCAACGGGGAACAAGGCGGCCAGGGCGGAATCGACGCGTGCAGAGTTGGTTTCCGGTCAACGGGTTCCCGACAGAATCAGAGGTCCCGTCTCCCGCGCAAAACAGAGCGGTCTTGTCGGGATCGACCTTCCCCGGCGACGAACGGCAATTCCTGGAATGGCTCGGGACTTTGCCCGACGCTTCCCGGCGCTCCGGTCACCTGTATCGTCTGTACTTCCAGCCAGCGACTCACGGCCTCTGAGAACGCGTTTTGCGGTGGGGCGATGCGACGGCCCAGGACCGAGAAGCGGCGGGCGGGCAAATCTGGCGCCAGTTACACCTCCGTGCCACCTCACTCTTTCCCTCCGCCCAGTCGGTCCCCTATCAGTCCAGCCCATTGCGTGGCGTGGAATCGCCCCTTGGCGGCCGCGAGCGGTGCGGTTTGACCGCGGGACCGCCGGCCCGCCCCGGCTGGACGAACCCCGCCCCAGAACGGGTCGGCACACGGTTCTGTCCCTCACCCTTCATTCCCGTCAAAGGTGGGTCGAAAAAGAAACCGGGAATCCCTAGAATAATGGCGTGGACCCCAGCGTTGCGGGTTGGCAAGGAAACGGCCAGAAGTTGAAGAGTCATCCAACGCTGAAGTCGCTCACCATGTCGTGCGGGATGGTCCCCGTCTGGGAACATCGTTTGCCACGGAGTATTAGGCACCCACATTTCGAGCCTCTCGTGAGATCTCGTTCGCCTAGGAGAAGCATGATATGCAAACATCGATTGATCTGCCGCAAGCGTTCTCGGTCCGAGATGAAAACGAGTTCTTCCCCATCCAGCACCTGCTGACGCGATTGAATCCCAAGCTGATTGTGACCCGCGTCGCGACAGGTCGGCACATGCATGGAGGGCCCACCGTTGTCTGGGGATTGGTTTACCTGGACGGCAAGAAACCATCCCAGTCGGCGGTGGAAACTGCGTTGACAACGGCGGGATTGGATGCGAATGGCAACGTCGCCGATCAGGCGTCTTGTCTATGGGGCGCAGAATCATGAGACCGCGCTGGCGGGCCTGCCCTGGAGCATCCATCTCACTCTGCCCGCGTGCCTCGCGTTAAACGCATGAGAAACCGAGTGCCGCCGCGAACCCAGGCACTCAATATCGTGTCGTGCCTCTCCGGGAAGGGTTGACGAACGACGCTCTACGGCAGGCAGTTCGGAGTATCGAACATGTGGACGATAAGACAAGCGAACGTCGGTGACACGGAAGCTTTGACGGCCCTGCGGCTCCGTTTTCTTCAGGAAATCGGCTACGGAGGCGATGACGTCAGCGACGCGGTGCGCGAGTATTTTGAGCACAGCGTGCCGACGGGTGAATTCGTCGCCTGGCTGGCTCAGCGCGGCGGCCAGATCGTCGGCACCAGCGGACTTGTCTTCGTCCGAAAACCGCCTCACGGTCGCAATCTCACCGGCCGAGAGGCACACGTCATGAACATGTACACGATCCCGCAGTACCGGCGGCAGGGTGTGGCCACGGCACTGCTCGAAGCCATTCGCCGGTTTGTCGTCGACGCGGGCGTCACTTGCATTCGGCTCAACACGACGGTGGGGGCCACCCGTGTCTATCACGCGCTCGGTTTCCGCTCGGACACCTCCGAGATGGTGCTGCAACTGGATAGCGATTGACGCGTAGCTGGACCCGCCAGGGTTCAGCCGCAGCTGGAAACGTGCCGCCCTTTCCGCTGAAGCCTCCGCGGCTTCAGCTACGCCGCCGTAGCTGGACCCGCCAGGGTTCAGCCGCAGCTGGTCGCGCCGCCCTTTCCGCTGAAGCCTCCGCGGCTTCAGCTACGTAGGCTGGACCCGCCAGGGTTCAGCCGCAGCTGGTCGCGCTCGCCCTTTCCGCTGAAGCCTCCGCGGCTTCAGCTACGCTACCGTAGCTGGACCCGCCAGGGTTCAGCCGCAGCTGGTCGCGCCCCCCTTTCCGCTGAAGCCTCCGCGGCTTCAGCTACGCTACCGTAGCTGGACCCGCCAGGGTTCAGCCGCAGCTGGTCGCGTCCCCTTGCGCTGAAGCCTCCGCGGCTTCAGCTACGCGTCGACTGATACACTCGCACGAAATCGATGACCAGTTGCTGCGGAAATATGTTGTCATCGATTCCTTTCTGTCCTCCCCACGCGCCCCCCACGGCAATATTCAACTTGAGGTGAAAGGCCTTGTCGAAGGGCCACGTAGCCGTGCCAGACCTCTCGTTTTGGAAGGTGAAGTACTTCGTGTCGTCCAGGAAGAAATCAATCTTTTCTTCGTTCCACTCCATGGCATAAACGTGGAAGTCGGCGTACGGCTTGTCGATTTTGATGGTATCGCCCTTCTGGGTGCCAATCATGTGGTTGTAGCTCTTCGTGTGCACGGTGGCATGGATCACATCGGGGTCGAAACCGACATTTTCCATGATGTCTATTTCGCCGCACGCGGGCCAACCACCGGTCATTTCTGCCGGCATCATCCAAATGGCCGGCCACATCCCGCGTCCCGTGGGAATCTTGGCCCGCACTTCGACGCGACCATACTGCCAGTTCGCCCGGGAATTTAAACTGCCGGCAGTGTACTTCGCCCGTTGAAAGTCCTCCTTGTGGGCTTCCATGATCAGCTGTCCTGCTTCGACGCGAGCATTCTCGCTGCGTGCTTTCGTGTAGTATTGCGCCTCGCGATTACGGACCATTCCCGTCTCATAGTCCCACTTCTCCGCGGCGGGAGGTCCCGTGTAGTCAAATTCGTCACTCCACACGAGCTTCCACCTGGTTGTCGTACTTGGATTCGTGGCGGTTGCCTGGCCGGCCGCGTCAGTCGTTTGTTGAGCGATGACGGCACTCGCCACGCTCCAGCAGGTGCACAGGAGAATTGCCCGACCGATCATCCGCAGGTTCCTTGTGTGAATCATCAACAGCATCAAACGGTGGTTCTCAACCACTTCCGGATCCCATTTCGCGCACCGAACATCCCCCTGTCAAACTCCCACTGACACCATTTTGCAGGCATATGTCGTCGTCGACTTTCCCGCGCGGTCGTCGATTCCCGCTCAGCAAGGTGGCCGCGCAGACTGCTGTCGGTCGCTCCACCGGTGGTGTATTCTGGTGAGGACGGTGGAACTCGAGCCCAGGTCCCCACGGGCGTGCGGCCGTGCCACCGCTGGATCGCACAAGAATCCATTGGCAGACGCGTTACGCCACTGTCGGCTCGGCCATCGCGACACGCTCCATTCAAGCAGTGCGGAAGCGGGGTCGGGTGGTCCAATTGCGATCTCCGACCGGGAAGGAACGAAATGCCCGCAACCAATGACCAATGACCAATGACCAGTGACCAATGACCAATTCGAAAAGAAGCGAGACGCCCTATGAAGCCGCATCCGTTATACCTCGCGGTGATTTTCTTCTGGTCTGTTTTCGGGACGCAGTCCGCTCGATTGTCTGAAGGCGATTCGCCGTCCAGCGACAGTTCCATCCCCCAGCAACGCATGCAAGCGGTCTACGACGAGGTGCAAACGCCGCACAAGTACGGAGTAATCATCACAGCGCCTCCTGGAAAGATGATCGATTGCCCCAACGTGTTCCAGTACGACCGTCACTGGTACATGATCTACATTCAGCTGGAGGATGATCCGGTCGGTTATACGACTCAGTTGGCGAGCAGCGACGACCTGCTCGACTGGAAGCCGCTGGGGACGATCCTGCCACGCGGTGACTCAGGCAGTTGGGACCAGTGCCAGGCCGCCGGTGGCCTGCGCTCTGTGACACGACTTGGGGCGGTGGTAATCGCCTGCAAGCGTTTGACGACAAGTATTGGCTGTCCTATCTGGGCGGCCATCAGCCTGGCTACG
Organism: uncultured Planctomycetota bacterium; assembly: GCA_963700515.1. Taxonomy (GTDB): domain Bacteria; phylum Planctomycetota; class Planctomycetia; order Pirellulales; family Pirellulaceae; genus JAJRVM01. The sequence goes on from CAVOXY010000025.1 coordinate 285,484, forward strand.
AAACGCCCCCCCTTTCCGTCTCGCTGGCCTGGACCACCCAGCCCCAGTTGGCAAAGCCGTGGCAGAAGCTTCCCGAGCCGGTGCTGCGTCCCAACGATCCCGACGCGCGCCCATTTGAACGCGACACATTGTTCAAAACCCACATTATTCGCGACCCCCACAAAACACTCGGCACGCAATTCGTCATGTTCTACAACGCTCGGCAGCCGCAGGGGAGCGAACGAATTGGGGTGGCCGTTTCAGACGACATGACCCATTGGAAGCGATACGGCGACACGTTCGTGCTGGAAAACTCGGCGCCCGACAAGACAAGCTCCGTGATCAGCGGGGATCCGCAGTTAGTGCGGATGGATGACCTGTGGGTGATGTTCTATTTCGGCGCGTTCTGGAAACCGGGCGCTTTCGATACTTTCGCCTGCTCCCATGACCTGGTGCACTGGACCAAATGGACCGGACCGGACTTGATCAAGCCGAGCGAACCGTGGGACCAACAATACGCGCATAAGCCCTGGCTGCTTAAGCACGAGGGGGTCGTATACCACTTCTACTGTGCGGTGGGAGATCAGGGCCGGGTCATCGCTCTGGCCACGTCCAAGCCGATGCGAGAACAGATGATAAATACAAGTGACCAATGACCAATGACCAATGACCAATGACCAACGTAAAGTAACTGCCTGCCACCGAGAAATACCTGCTCCAGGACAACTTTCCATGAGACGCTTTACCTCACAGATGATTCTTTGGATTCTAGTGCCTGGCCTGTCGTCGGCTGATGAGCAACTCGGCAACGAGTCGTTCACGAATGCCTTGGGAATGGCAGATGGTGCGGGTGGAAGCGGGCTCGTTCACGATGGGGTCGCGGCAGGACAACTGGGACGAGCGGCCCGTGCATCGAGTCACGATCAGCCAACCGTTTTTCATGGCAGCTACGGAGGTGACGAACCGTCAATACGAACAGTTCGATCCGGCACATCGAGCGCTGCGTGGCAAACTGGGGTACTCCAAGGAAGATGACGAAGCGGTCATATTTGTCTCCTGGGACGAGGCGGCGGCGTTCTGTGCGTGGCTCAGCCAGCAGGAAGAAAACCGTACCGGTTGCCGACGGAGGCCGAGTGGGAGTATGCATGCCGGCCGGCACAGACACTCGTTATCACACTGGCGAGTCGTTGCCAGAAGCGTTTCGGAAGAATGCCGTGGAGAGTTGGTATCCCGGCAGGAAATCGGACAAGGATATGGTCGCCTTGCACGTTGCTCGGACTCCACCCAACGCCTGGGGATTTACGACATGCATGGCAATGTCGAGGAGTGGTGTCTCGATTGGTATCGGCCTTATGTAGCTGGCGAGCAGCTTGATCCAGTGGGCCGAGTGGATGGTGATTTCCGCGCGACTCGTGGCGGCAGCCATTCGACTACGCTGGACTACCTGCGATCGGCCAATCGGAGTGGCACGCTTCCGGCGGACAAGAGCTGGCTCATCGGACTGCGCATCGTCCAGCGGAAATGCCGACGACCAGGCCGAGGCTGCCAGTACCGCCAGCGCCTTGAATGCCCGCCAGGTTTCGCAAGACGTACCACCGGACATCACACAGGGCCCCGATCAACGCAACCTTATTTCACCGGCCCGTGCCAATACGTCAAGCAACCTGCCGCGGATGCCTGCCCGGTGTTCAACCGCCACAACCACTGCCCTGCCCTGGTCAATTGCCCCAACGGTGACTTGTTGGCTGTCTGGTACACCTGTCGCACAGAACCCGGTCGAGAATTGGGAATCGTTGCCAGTCGACTCCCATACGGCTCCGAGACCCAATGGCAGGTCGCTTCCGGATTCTGGACGCGCCGGACCGTGACGATCACGCCTCGGCGGTCTGGGTTGACGGTCATGCACGATTTACCATTTCAATGGCCTCTCAGCAGCGGCCACCTGGGGAAGCCTGGCCACGGTGATGCGCCAGAGACCTCGCCCGCGACAGCGGAGCGACCTGGTCCAAAGCCCGCCTGATCATGCCGGAGCACGGATTGCACCACATGCCCGTCGAGTCGGTGATCGGCACGCGGGAAGGTGCCATGCTGATCCCCTGCTACGTCACCGGCGGCGATGGCGGAACGGCGGTTCTCATCAGCCGTGATGCCGGAGAGACATGGAAGGATCCGGCCGAGGAGGACCCGCACCGAATTTTTCGGCGACGGGGCTGGATCGCGGGAATTCACGCCGGAATCGTGGAATTGTCGGATGGTCGTGTCCGCCCGCGCGGTCGGCGTGGTGACACGATTGACGGCCATATGCCGATGAGCATTTCCTCCGACCTCGGTCAAACCTGGAC